>SIHQ01000099.1 GCA_004762125.1 Oceanospirillales bacterium
TTCCGTATTTACGAGCAAGGCTGGAAGGGTTCATACCTGTTTGCCAGTCCTTGATGGCTTCGAATCGTATTTGTTCCCTGACTTGATCCGAAATTTTTCGTCCATCGATATTATTCATTACTGCCCCATTTATGAAGCAGGTTATGATATCAAACGACAGATGTTACGTATAATGTTTGGAAATCAATATGTCACATCTAAGGTGTCAGGTCGAGCAGAATCAGGCTCTTTTCGACTAAATCTAATGGTAGTCGGTCCAACTATTTTTTCAGGATCATTTAATGCCAATTTTATTTTGTTTTCATAAAAAACTTTATATGACGAGTTATTAAAGTTTGCATCCTGTGGAAAAAGATTATAGTTATTACAACTTCCTCCTTGGCTACAAGCTTGTGCATGCCCACCAACATCGGTATCACGCCCTTTTTTTCCTGCAGCTGTTTGTCGTGAATCTCTTGGTACTTTAGTTTTTGTTGGTGTAAATGTTAACTCTTCTACCAAACCTTTACTGTTTGTCGTGAACGTATCGCCATTATCTAGCTGATAAGTTGTATTTGCTTGGCGTTTATCCGGATTATTTAGAACTTCATATTCCTTAGAGTCTTTGACTAAATTCCTGCTAGTAATATTTACAACTGAATCGTGACCGACGCTATTTTGCTTGCCCGCAGCCTTCTTAACCCCAGCAAACCCAGCCAAAACCTGGCTTAATAATACTGCCTTATCACCTCCGTTCTTATTTACATAAGCTTCTGCAAAAATATCGTGAGTCGCCTGGTTGCTACCTGCAACCACTTCGGTTTCCAGGGTGAAGAGAACGTTTGAGTTGCCATTTTTCTTCTTGTATTCATCCAGAAGGGACAGATTTCTTTTTTCTTCTCTCTGTAATTGACCCGCTATAGTGCTGCACTGCTCGGGACTTTGCTCGCAGAGCGTAACGAAGTCCTTTTGCTGCTGCTTGTCGATCGCCGCATACTTGCCAAGTATCTGGAACTTGCATTCATCATTCTGACAGCTCTCTACTTCAGAGAGCATGTCGCCTATCTGTTGATGAGATAGGTAGTTGTTGACGGCCTCATTTTTTGCTGCATTGGCCGCAGCGTTAACATCCTTGCCTGTAGCAAGGGCTGCCAGCCCGGCAGAAAACTCAGCGATGAACGTGACATCACGCACCTGGTTTTTACTGCCAACCCATTCTGAAGCAATAGGCGCAACTGTTGCGCTGACTGCCCCACCCAAAGCCCCGCTGCCACAATCATCCCCACGGGCGGCACCTGCCGCACAACCCAGAGCGGTGTGAGCGATGATGTTAGCTGCACTGCCTGCTTCGGTACTGTCGCCTATTTCACCGGCTGTTTCTGCAGCGGCTGCGTCCACGACACCGGTGATTAATCGATTGGCAAGGTTGTCTCCAAGACTGCCGCCGTTTATAGCGGTATCCACACCCGCCTGAATAACCGCCTTCTTTCCTATTTCCAGCGCGGTATTTTCAAGGCCACTGGTTTTGGCGACGTTAACGTCAAAGCCCTGCAAGGCACCTGCGGTAAGAGCTGTGGTAATCAGTCCCTTAATCGAATCACTGGAACCCAGTTCGTTCAGCACTGCACCGATATTGCCCTGGTTGTTGATCAGGCTGACCGTTGCCTGTGAGATCAACGCCTGAGAAACAGCGGTTTGCGCAGCCCCTGCCGCAGCGGTAAAACTGAACCCTGTTGTGGTCGCAGCGGTACCGGCAGCAGCTCCGCCACCACCGACTAGCCCATAGCCTACAGGCCCAACCGCCCAGGCCACCGCAATCGCCACCAAAGCCGCCGCAGGGCCGGTCAACCCCTGGGATTCATAATCCCAGCTGTCGTGTATCTCCTGAACCTGTTGCCAGTTGACGTCGGGATTGTTGTCCAGCTGTGCCATCCAGGCCAGTTCCGGGTTCTGGGATAACTGCTGAATGGTTTGCTGTAGGTTTTTGCCGTCAATCGCTTTGATGTCCGCCTGAATGCCCTGACCGGCTTCAAGGGTCAGATTTTCAGCGGTGATTTCGGTGTGAACAACGGTTTCGTCGGTTTTGCCTTCGCCTTTGGCTTTCTGCCAGACCAGGCCTTTTTTGGATTTCTCCTCAACCGAGTGTTCAAGGTTTTTGGTCGACGTCAGGGCGATCACACCACCGGCTTTGAGAGTGGTGGTGTCGTCTGAATGCAGCTCGCCGGATTGAACGACAAGGTGTTGTTCCGACTCGATGGTCAGGTCATTGCCTGCCGTAAGAGTTGTGCCCTGCTGTCGGACAGTGCTGCGTTGCCACAGCACTTTTCGTCAGTTAGAGGTAATGGTCAGGCTGGAGATAAGGAAACGCTGATCGGTCTGTTCGATAATGCCTTGTCTAATCAGTTGCTGTTCGTTCGTAGAAACTATCGCTTAAACGGCAGGTGTATCACTGGTAGGGAAGAGTAGTCACCGGCAGAAAGAGCTGCCGGTACTCCCTAGGGTCACTCTAATGCAAAATTCGAGAACTGACCCCATGAGCTTGACCCCATGCGCTTTCTCATACATTGGCTCCGTATAAGCATGTGAGAACCATTCATGGCTATTCTTGAATTGCTCACTCCTGAGGATAAGGGTATTTTTGAGAAGATAGTCTTTCGATTTCTTTCTCTTGTATCCCAATTTCTCTAAGTTCACGGCAGTATGCAGAACGCTCAGCAGCAAAATCATCAAATGGTGAACTTTCTAGCACTGCTGCAATTTCTTTTTTACACCTTTCAGCCCACATTGGGTTAATTTGTCCTAGGAGCTCAATCTGTTTTGCAAAAATTTTCCTTCTTGAATCTCTGCCATGGACACGGTGCTTAAGTTCATAGTCTGTTGACATAGTCGTCGTGATTCTATCAAACAGGAAATACAAGACTTCATCAAGATCGGCCGTTTCTTTCTCAAAAATTAAATACCCCCTTTCTGAAGCACTATAAAAGAATTTATTATTCTCAACTTTTACATATGGTATCCCATCATCTCTCGGTGAAAAGTGAATACTTAACAAATTTTCAGGCGCATTAATGATTTCACCATAACTATTAGTTAGGTCCACCAGTTCTTGCTGTTCAATACACATCATGAATCAAGCTCCCTCAAATAGCCTCTTTTAATTAGCCAGTCAATGTTAACTCTTTCCTTGAGGTTAGGTAGAATCTGAGTTCTTCCACCTGGCTTACCAAATGCAGGTGCGATCTTTCCTTCTTTGATAGGAAGGGGTTTAAGCACTTCATATTGTTTGTACTCTCGAATTCCATCACCTGGCCCTAAAGCTCTTTTTTCAAAGGGAATCCCGTTTGGAGATAAAAAAGAACCAGTGTTACCTCCAAACCTATCCAAGACCGTACCTTTTGCGAGAGTTCTCTCGACCGGATCACCATCAAAGCCTAAATTATCTGGCCACTTATAAGTTCCATCAGGAGATTGCTGATAAAAATCATCAGCTTCGCCTTGAGACAGCTTTACAGAAGACGGTGTATCCACTTTATCTAAATACTTACCTGCTCCTTTAACCGCAAACTTGGTAAGATCAACGGTCAGTTTAGCTAAACTAGCACCAGCACTGACAGCACCAGCAATATCAATCAGCAACTTCGCTTCACCTTCAGTAAGCGATATCCCTGTCGTATTTTTGATCGGCCTTATATCGTCATTACCACCGGGCACAACTAACTCACGCATTACCGCTGGTGATATTTCCTGGCCAATAAAGCTCAGCGTTTCTGGAGGTAAGCTTTGAATCGCCGCTTGCCATTCATCATAAGAAGCATATTTATTATGATCAGCCAGCAACTGAAGTCCTGCCATAATTTCATTGGCAGACAACTTTTCAAAACGGCCCTCTCTCTGGATTTGCTTCAGACCTTTTTCAACACGTTGCTGTGTATTATGTGCCACCTCATGGTTAAACTCTCTCTGACTTTTACCCAGCCCTGCTGCAATATTGACGTTATCTTCATCGCCACCAACAACTGCAGCCGTCACCGCACCCACAAGGCCTGCTGCTTCTATACGCTGTTGCTTATCATCAAGTTCATCAATCGCATTTGCTGCCAGCTCTGTTACTGCACCTGCAGCCGCCCCGGAGGTAAAGTCTCCTCCAGACAACTCAGTCAAAGTACCGCTGACAACACCATGGATGGCTGCTTTACCAAAGCTTCCATCTTCAAGGCCCAGCTCAGCAGCTTTATCACCTACAGAAGTATTTGCCTGCTGAGCGACAACCTGCACGACATTCGCCTGTAAACTATCGACTAGGTTATCTCCAAGACTGCCGCCGTTTATAGCGGTATCCACACCCGCCTGTATAACCGCCTTCTTTCCTATTTCCAGTGCGGTATTTTCAAGGCCACTGGTTTTGGCGACGTTAACGTCAAAACCCTGCAAGGCTCCTGCGGTAAGAGCTGTGGTAATCAGTCCCTTAATCGAATCACTGGAACCCAGTTCGTTCAGCACCGCACCGATATTGCTCTGGTTGTTGATCAGGCTAACCGTTGCCTGTGAGATCAACGCCTGAGAAACGGCGGTTTGCGCAGCCCCTGCGGCAGCGGTAAAACTGAACCCTGTTGTCGTCGCAGCGGTACCGGCAGCAGCTCCGCCACCACCGACTAATCCATAGCCTGCAGGCCCAACCGCCCAGGCCACCGCAATAGCCACCAAAGCCGCCGCAGGCCCGGTCAACCCCTGGGATTCATAATCCCAGCTGTCGTGTATCTCCTGTACCTGTTGCCAGTTGACGTCGGGGTTGTTGTCCAGCTGTGCCATCCAGGCCAGTTCAGGATTCTGCGATAACTGCTGAATGGTTTGCTGAAGGTTTTTGCCGTCAATCGCTTTGATGTCGGCCTGAATGCC
>SIHQ01000100.1 GCA_004762125.1 Oceanospirillales bacterium
CTTTTTCAGTTGGCGTATCTCTGCCTCAAGAGCTTCGATATGTTCTTTCAAAAGAACTATTTGCTCTTGCTGCTGAGTGATGAACTCAAGAAGCTTTGCAATTTGATCAGTCTGCTGTTCGTCACGAGTTGAGAAAATCATGGGGGAAAGGATAGTCGAAAATTATTACTTCCTCAGTGCAGCACTTTTTTAGGAATTACTTTTACTCCTCATTACCATAAATAATCTGAATCGAGCTCTTGGGTTAGTTCGGGTATTTTTTTATTACGCTCTATTAATCGTTCTTTATTTATTAAAAGCTGTTTCGCTTCTGACTGATATTCTGATGGTTTATTTGCTAAGTATTCTAGTTGCACTAGCAATTTTGACCACTGGTATTCATTAATTCGTTGAAAACCAAGCTGATATTTTATTTTTTTCAGAAGAAGTTTAGGTAATGAAGTGTATAGTTTTTCAGCTTTCTTTTTTAATGAATCACAACCATTTATAATGGAGAACTTAATTTTTTGTTCCATTTCATTTGGGTCATCGGTGCAAAAACTTTTCGAATCAATTAAAATATCATATTGTTTTTTATAATATATTTTGGCTAATAGTGATGTGGAATCTGGAAATCCCTTTTCGTGTAGAATATTCAATTCTTTAATTATCTCATAAGATACCTCATGTTTACTGTCATATAAAAAATTTGTATAAGCAATAAACAATATCGACACTTTATGTTCTGCTTCAGGTGTGTCTATAGTTAATTTTTTCGCTTTTAAATACAATTCTTTTGCATTAGATGGCATATTTTTTGCTTTATTAACGAATATGTCGAGTAAAATACTGGTTGCTTCTTGCTTTCTAGATAATAATTCAATTTCATTATGTGAACTGCAATTTTTAAGTACTTGGAAAGCTTCATTAATATCGTACTCCGACATCCAAGTGCTTGCACGTCGCATATATGCGGCACTGAGCAGCCAGCTAGCATCTGATAGAACTTGTTTAAGAGGTTCTGTTTGATATACTAACCTAGAAGCTTCTTTCAAAAAAATTAATAGTAGCGGAGACACAGCCAAAGGGTCGTTGGATTGTGAATATTTCATCAATTCTGGCTCTATATCAAGAATTAATTTAGGAGATTGATCCTCTGATGCCTGTAAATTTTTAAGAGTTGCTAATAAACTATCTAAGCTATCTTGGTCATCCAATTTTATGATTGTTCGTCTACATATAGGACAATCTAAATCGTCAGATTGGCTTTTAGCTTTGATTAATTTGATTTCACAATCTCTATGAATTAAATGCTTTTCTCCACAATCTACTGGATAAATATTGCGATAAGAAAATTTTGATATTCTTTTTTCAAAAAAAGAATCTTCTGATGATTTATCAGAAAAATCTTCTAAACAAACTGGGCAAGACCTATCAGTGAAATTGATAACAGTTGCGCATTCAAATGTAGGATTATTTAACATTTAACTCTCCTTGATTTTATCATTCATACCTACTACTTGCTAAGTGCTCATAATAATATGGACATAAAAATCGTAACAAAGTTCACTTGTCCGCTTCTGATGGCTCAAATACACCTAAGATAATGACCATGAGGATAGAATCAGTCGATGCCCCGTCTGCAGATCAAAAGTATTACTGAGATACAATGAGTTAAGTCAGGTTTAAAAGTGATCTAGGTAAGGAAAATACAAGAAACCCCTTGGTGCATAAAAGCTATATAAAGATTATGGAGTTTTCGTTGTGTCTCCTAAAGTCAATCCCAAGGTCGTGAATATTTACTACTTCTTAGTAAATATAAGGGCTGTCACGAATTAAGAGAAATACTATAAGACCTTGCATCCCTGAGCAGATGCCGGAAAGCTTTAATCAATGGTGCGAAAACCACTGGGACAGTAGCAGTGTAGAGAAACAGTCTGAATCCAACGCAGTGGATGATTTTTTTTGTGAAGTCAGTGACACAGAGATTCGACCGAGTACTCTTATGTTGAGTGCCTGATGGCAAGTATCAGGCATTAAGATGACACAGTCATCATCTGATCGACGCTTGATGCACGCTGCTTCTGTATAGAGAAAGCAGAACCAGTATTTCGGTCGGTGCAGATAGGGTTAACCATGGCAAGCTTAATAAAGGTGGTGGTGCATTAGATGGACTGGCCATTGCATAACCTGATGGATAGCCGTAGTCAGTATTTGAAGGCTGCATGATATCTTCTTCCTGAAGATAATTACCATGCACCATCTCTACCAGTTGAATAGCCAAACTACGCTGATCCGCTTTACTGATATCGCTGAAGTCGGTTAATGCGGTGAAAGGTCTCAGTGCATCTCTTACTGCTTTTCGAAGATCTCTGTTCCAGTCATCGGGTTTGTCTTCTGGCGTACTTAATCCTTGAGATGTCATTAGCCATTCGAGGGCGATTCGCATTCTTATTTTTTTATCAGGTAAACCTCCGCTTATTTGTGACCATTCTCCGCTGGGCAAAGATTGAATCAGTGATAAGTATCGCCAATTTTTTGTTTGAATCTGTAATGAATTAGTTGGTAAGCAGGAATGGGTCCATGGAGTTCTTCTGTATTCCATGCTTTTTCTAACATCTATGTCAGTCAAGGGCTTCTCTTCAAGAGAAAGGGCAGGGCAATCGTCGACTTCATCAGAGAGTGTATCTAGCTGCTCACACTTAATGCCTTTTTCTTTCTCTATGGCTCGATTATGAGTCACAGCCCATTCAAGGTAGGCGCAGTGAGCGGGATGGCTATAACCGTAGTCACTGTAATCTGTTGAATAGGTGTCCAAGAGAGGTTCAATGTGATTATGAAATTCAGGAAACACATGGGATATCAGCTTTTGATAAACGATTTCTCTAGCGTCATCCACTGATAAATCCGTATCGCTTTTGGCATTATTAATACCAATGCACAACAGCAGTGGAACAGCAGCTGCCATTGTAAGTAAAAAATCAGATGCTTTTGATGACATAGTTTGTATGTTTGACTCTGTGGAATGAACAGTTAAGTATATACTGTATAAATGAACAGTGTTTAGAGTGTATCTATTTTGGGTTTAACAGGATTCCCCAAAAATAAGTTAGGCATTATAGGAAAACAGATTAAACAACGGGTTCAACAATGGACAGGACTGCCCATCGGTGTAGGAGTCGGCACGACCAAAACTCTAGCCAAGCTCGCTAACTATGCTTCAAAAAAGTACAAAGCGACCAGGAAAGCGAGGAGCAAAACTGGATGGACGACGGCTACATCGAGTTGCTATGAATGACGGTCGAGTGTTCAAACAGCGATCAGAGGCGCTGTCCATTAACGCGGCGGTTCATATATCACTGGATATATCGGCTTCAATGGGGCCAAGAATGGAGTTGGCAAGAGAGGCTGTTCTAGCATTGATGATTGCACTGAAGCAAATCAATGGTGTGACGATGTCTGCATCGGCTTATCCAGGTGACTCTGATAATGGTGTATTTGAAATTCTGACTCAAAGCAATTCAGCGCAAAAGGCAGCTTCGGTGCTGACCGCTTTGAACGGTCATGATTCTACGCCCATGGCGACAGGGCTTTGGCATTCAGTTCATCAAGTATTTCAGGTAAAAACTGAGCGTAAGTTGATTTTGATGATTACGGATGGAGGTCCAGATCGCGATCACTATAAGACGGTTGTTGACCTTGCTGGGAAATGCCAAGCATCAGAGATTGATGTGGTCGGAGTAGACATAAACACACCAATATCAGAGGAACTGCTTCCAAGCAGTGTAATAATTGATCATTTAAATCAGCTGAAACTCGCTATGTTTGGTTTGATTTGTTTCTGTAATCACTTCCTATTACAGGCAGTGATTACAGATTATTAATTACTGCTATTATTTGAACAGCGTCGTCTGTAGTATCATTAAAAAATGGCGTAATGCCTGAAAGGAATCAACAAAAGCTACAGGGAACCCTGCTTCCAGCCAGTGTAAATGGTTGAAATCCTCGTGCGGTAGCGTGCTCAACGATCAGCCGGGCTAAGCACCGCTCTGCCACCCCGGTTAAGCGCATGGGTGTCAATCATCGTAGTATTCACATTTGCATGCTCTAACAATTCCTGAACTGTTCTGATGTCATAACCACTTTCTAGAAGATGAGTGGCAAAACTGTGCCTAAAGGTATGGCAGCTGGCGTGTTTGTTGACACCGGCTTTTTTACAGCAATTTTGACGTATTTTTGAATGTTTCTTTCGTTTAAGTGGTGGCGCCCTGTTTTTCCAGTTCGAGGATCTGTTGTGAGTTGCGAACTTGCAAAAATAAACTGCCATGCCAGCTCACGACCAGCATTGGGGTATTTTCTGGCGAGTGCATTAGGAAGATGGACGAAGTTGATGCCTTCCGATAAAGCCTTCTCATGCAGCAAACGAGACTGCTCTATTTGATGTTTTAGTCCATTTACGGAAACCTTAGGTAAAAGAGTCATTCTGTCCTTCCCACCTTTGCCGTGGCGGACGGTGATTTCATTGCGACCAAAATCAACATCTTTAACTCGTAAACGTATAGTTTCCTTGATCCTCAAACCTGCGCCATACATTAACTGTGCAGCCAATAAAGGGATGCCCGTTAGATGTGCTAAAACAGCGTGAACCTCGTCGACGGATAATACGACGGGTAACTTTTTTGGACGT
>SIHQ01000101.1 GCA_004762125.1 Oceanospirillales bacterium
TCATTCTGGGACTATCTGACAGACAGGCTAACAGACATCGGGTTATTTCCGAGGCTTGGCGATTTGATTGAAAAAGCATCTCGTACATTATCATGCGGGCTTTGCAGTAGTTTTTAAGGAATTACGTTTTTTTCGTCTCCATAAAGACAAAGACGAAATTCGGTATTTACTATGTTCAAATCAAACATGTCCAAATCAAGCACGTTCAAGTCAGCCTTGCTAAAACCAATTATAACTTCCTTTGCTTTGATGCTCTCATTAGCTCTGTCATTAATGCCATCGGCCAAAGCGAACTTATTGCCTGATGCTATTGCTGTCGGTTATGGAGAAAGTCTGAATGAAGATGTGCAGATGGGTAATTCACGAGTCGAGCTGCACTGGAGCTGGATGGATGATGTGCTGGATATGAAGCATTGGAGGGTGAACACCTATTTCGATGCAAGTGTCAGTCACTGGGAGAGTTCTGCTGATCAGAAAAAAGTGTTAACAAGAGGTTATTACGAAAGCAGTGCGTCAGTAACAGTTTTAGCGATTTCCCCTGTCATTCGATTTGAAAGACCAGTGAGTAACTGGTCATCAGTATTATATAGATCTTGGCGTTGGCCTAGCGTATCTTTCGGATTTTAATCTAGAGAGGGAGGGCACTACACGGCAAAAGCTGGGCGCTAATAGTCAGTTTGAAATAAGAGCCGCAGCGGGTGTGCGCTTTGGCCAGAATGGTAACTACGATATTCAATGCAAATGGCTTCATTATTCTAACGCTGGAGTTCACAGCGCTAATATGGGCATGGATTACTAAATGCTCGTTTTTGGTTATTGGTTTAGAATAGTGCTTAGTGAACTACTCGCCTCTGTTGTGCAAGTAGTTCACAAGCCAAGGCGATGTGTTTAATTCTGATAAAAATTAAAAGTCAGGTCGCAAATGATCACCGCTCGATTTTTACTATGCACATATGTGTTGTGTGAGATCCTAACTCGGCAAGGGGAACAATTTCGGCCAGTACGTTCCATGTTTCATCCTGTGCCATATCCTGACTGCATGGGTCGCTGCCATCCCATATACTACTGCATAAAGGGGATGCATTACTTAGATCAGCATAAACCTCTTTATGATAATTATACTCGGATTGGGCCTTAATATTCTTTGGAGTATTGGTCACGAACCATCTATAAGCTGCGTGGGTTTTTGCTTCGAAATCAAGTAGAGAGCACATTGGTTTTCCGTAGGCACCGATTGGAATTTTCATAAGAGATTCTGATAATGCTTCAGCTTCTTCAGGATGCTTCAAGTATTCCTTGTACTTTTTGTTTTCGTCAAAAACAAA
Source organism: Oceanospirillales bacterium (assembly GCA_004762125.1). Classification (GTDB taxonomy): domain Bacteria; phylum Pseudomonadota; class Gammaproteobacteria; order Pseudomonadales; family Endozoicomonadaceae; genus Endozoicomonas_A. The sequence continues at coordinate 1,326 of SIHQ01000101.1, forward strand.
AATATTGCTTTCTTGTTGTGTAGTTTGAAGAGGATCTGTGGATTCCAAACAAACACTGTAGTTCAAGATCGAACCCTTCATCATATATTGCATAACAAGGGCTGTATCGAGCATTGGGTCTTTGTGATCCCTCGAAGGGAAGTTTTCTGCAGGACCGGCGCGAACTTTATACTGAATGTCACCGAGTATGAAATAGGGTTTTACAATGTGATTTGAATCACCATATTGCGTGGCTTCACTAACAGTCACCTGTGAGTACTGTTCGCTATTGGGAGTGTCAAGTAAGATCGTATCGCCTGAAAAGGCAAATTCCAAAAGACCATTTTGGCAGTTAATGGGGTCGACTTGAGTTTCAGCTCTAGCTTCCTTATTTTCTTGTTCAGAATTGTTAAGGTTTTTTTCGAGGTGAAAACGATTAGAAAGTTCATTCAGATCGTCAACCACACCAGCGCTTGAGTAAAGACTGTATAGGCTTAGAACTGCGAATAATTTAAGTTTTAAATTGTTCTTAAAACTGAACATATCATCACCTCTTAGATGATTTTTATAAAATACAATTTTTCATTAATGACTGACAATCAATCAATTATTTTCAGATATAAATTGTCTGTGTCAAGAATAGAGATAATAGATCAAAATATAGTGCTTTGTGATTTTTCAGTAGGGTAAGGGTCGCACCGACATTATATGTAAAATAATTCATTCAGAAAATATTATAATCCAGAGTCAAAGTGCAGTTCCTTAAAGCATTTCTAACATTATCAGTATCAAAGTATGGGGCTTTCGCAGGTTGGCTGATGAAAAGTGAGGGGTTGCAACAGAAATAGCCTTCAGGGAATGATTGATTTGAACGGATCAACACTTCTGAAGGATCAGCCATGTGTACATCGCCCTCACTTCGTCCTATGTTCTCATTTTCTGGTTGGGTAATCGACCGTATCGATATCGATTGGGATACCTCCGAAGCATTCGTTTATTTACGCAGAGATGGTCGTATACCTGAGTTCAAATGCAGCCAGTGTCACTGGCCTATGGGAAAGATGCGCGAACATGATAGAAGCGTTCAAGACTTGCCGTTAGGGACGATCAAGGTCAACTTCCTATTTACTGCCTATCAGGGACGCTGCTCAAACTGCAAGCACATCGAAACAGTGACGATTCCGGGACTTGCTCCTAAAGCTCAAGCTACAGAACGTCTGAAGCAGCATGTCAGCCACCTATGCCGTTACATGCCCAGTGACAAGGTGCCTGAATTCATCGCTATATCTCACGACACCGCAAGACGTTGGGATAAAATGGTGCTAATGAATACCCTTCCTGATCCCCAGCTAAACGGTATACGAGCATTACTGATCGATGAGAAATCAATAGGCAAAGGCCATCACTATTTAACCGTTGTTCTCAATGCCGATACGGGTGAAACCCTCTATCTGGGTGAAGGTAAACGAAAAGCAACACTGGATCGCTTTCTGAGTAGCCTGACACTGGAACAAAGAGCCTGTATCCAATGCGTTGGCATTGATCGTGGTGGCAGCTACAAGGCATCGGTAAAAGAGCACTTGCCGGATGCAGATATTGTCTACGATAAGTTTCATATCATTGCCAACTACAACGAAGTGATCGACAAAATTCGTAGAAGGGAGTGGCGACAGGCTGAGGAAGAGGACAAACCCTTCATTAAAGGCCAGCGATTCAATCTGTTTATGAATGTAGAGAACCTAACGCCAAAGCGAGAAACCAGTCTGCATGAACTGCTGTCTATGAACGAAGACCTGTATCAAGCCTACATTCTGAAAGATATGCTCAAACAGCTATGGACGTACACCTATAAAGCTTGCGCCAGTAGGTTTCTCGACAAGTGGATAGAATTAGCCAAAGACACAGGTATTGATGAACTAAAACGCTTTGCAAAAGGATTAAACAGAGCAAGAGAAGGGTTATTGTCGTACTGCCAGCATCGTATAACCAGTGCGAAAATTGAAGCGTTCAATGGAGTCATCAAGCGAATTGTTTACAAGGCGTGTGGCTACAATGACCTGGAATACCTGTATCTAAAAATCAGGCAGGAAGCCCTGAAATGATCAGCCAACCTGCGAAAAGGCCCAAAGTATTAGAGAGAAGTGTATTAGTTGCACATATTATTAAAAGTGTGAGTTAAGCGAATGCATACTCTTGCAAGAGATGTAGACGACTTTCGTCAAGCTGAGCAGGAATATAGGAATAATAGGTTAAAAATAAACATAAAAAATACGACGGTGTGATGATAGAATCTTTGCTGCCTATTCTTTTCAATGGGTTTGTCAACTCATGGATTGAGAATGGGAAGTGGTTGTGTGTTTGTCAATGCGCAGCTTTAGATTGATAAGAAAAATAATGAAGTTTCAAAAATTAGCATTGGCTGTAATGATTGCAGCAACTCTAGCTGGCTGTAAGTCCGGTGGTTCTTCTGATTCAAACCCAGTTTCGACAACGCCTGATAGTGGCACTACTACAACACCACCTGTAAAAGTCACTTCTGTTGGTTCTTTTCAGGATGCTGCTACCAATGGTCTCTATTATGTGACATCACCTTCTGGTCAAACAGGTTATACACGTCGGATTGAAAGAACTGGTGAACCAACCACAGAAGGTGGTTATGAGTTTGAAGCCGGTGATACGGTCAAATTTTATTTGGGTGGGCCGCAAGGACTGCTTTTAGGGGAAGGGGCTGCTCAGAATGTTTTGATGCCGCAGGATATTGGTAATCCCGAGACAGCGCTGACTACTGCTCGATTGTTACTGTCAATTAACTCAAGTAACGTTGATGGCATTATTGAAATTCCTCAGACATTTAAAGATCTGGTCTTAACAAATGAGGAGGACAAAGATGCAATAATGGCTTTAAAATCCATTGATTTAACTATCCCTGCCTTTTTTGACGACAAGTCTAGTGGTCTGAGTAATGCGCTTGATGTTCTGCGTAAGATAGATCCCAGTATCAGCGATATTGTTGATAAGAGTTTTGCAGAAACACACCTATCAACAACGTCTGAAGTGATTGCAGAAAAAACAAAAGACAATCCTAATGCTGGCGCTTTCGACCGCTCCTATCAACCTGATCAAACCTACTCATTGAGGTAGTCAGGTCGTCAGCCGAGCAGTTCTGCTGACTCGCATGGCGGGATTGCGCCGCCACAATGAAGCCTAAAATGGCTGGTTAGTATCAACCGGCCATGCACTCAACTCCGCCGAATTCGACAAAGAAGGTGGATGCTTTGACCACTTCAAAGGCGCTGCATGCGCTGCTAACAGCGACTTCCTCAAAACTCCCCAACGAGACCATAC
>SIHQ01000102.1 GCA_004762125.1 Oceanospirillales bacterium
CAGAAGCCATCACTAGAAACCCAAGCTCTATTACCTCGCAGACACCCGATCTGATTATGGAAAAATCCACCGATAACCAACACCGCCAAAAGCTAGAAACCTTTTATCAAACCGAAGACTTTGATGGCTTGCAGTCCTTTGGTGAACACCGTGCAACACAGCTTGAAACGGAAAAATCTCCGGAAGGTGAAGCCTGGCGGTTACTGAACCAATCACCAGAACGGTATTACCCCGATGCCAATGAACACAAGATTCTCGGTGCTATGGAGTTGGGTGTGAAAGCATTAGAGCATCCCAACACTTGGTCCAAACAGAAAGACTGGCCTGCGGATACAAAGGGGCAACCCATCTATGATCACAACAACGAAATGAGTGCCACTATTGCCCGAGTGCGTCAACATTTCAAAGGCTGCGATTATCAGAAAAAGCTGATCCTTAAAAAAGACCGACAAGTGCACAGTCCTGATATCAAAGAATGCACACGAGCGCTGGTGACGGACGACAGTGTGGTTTTAAATCGTAAAATCACTCTCAGTCCCTTTTTGGAATACCTGTCCGGCTCAGGATTATCAGGGCTCAGCGCCTGCGAAAGCAATTCTATTAAGGAACAGAGTGCTGATGAAGGCTGTCTTCAAATTCGATTAGGAGAAGGTCTCCACGGCGATAATTATTACCACTGCGGGTGCTGCATCAAAGAAGAAAACCTGACGGTGAAATTGCTCAAACCTGAAGCGTTAACCCGAGCGGTCATCGTACAAGCACGCTGGGATGATCGACTGCAAATCTGGATCAACGATCAAAAGCTCTGGCAGAGTAATAATGACTTCCCTCCGGAATCCGGCAGTTACTGTGAGCGAGACAAGAACTTTTATCTGGATTCTCCAGTAAACATCGAGCCGTCGTTGGTTAAACAGACTGAAAACCCTGTCACCTTTAAAATCCGTACCTCAGTAGGCGATGACGGTGAAGGGTACGCCTTGATCAAGCTGTTTTTTAATACAACCAACCTGCTTATGGAAGACCGATGGACGCCCGATTCATCATTGAACACGCTGACCAGAATGCAACAAGCACAACAGGATGGTTTGTGTCGTTTGAGTTATAACTGTATGGAAACTCTGACGGACGCTGAACACTCGATTCATGGCAAAGTTATTCCTCTGCAATCAACGCTTTCTCAGCAACTGCCATCGGATTGCAAAACCGTGAAAGCAGAATCAGACTGCTTTTACTACAAAACTACCGCCACACAGTACCCACCGGATAACTGTGCGCAACTGGCCACCGACCCGAACTGTGAATTTCTGGACAGCCGCTGCTTGGGAGATTCTCCCTCACAAAACTCTAATATCTGTTACACACGACAAGAGCGATACGACTGCGGTTATACAGGTAACCTGAATCGAATCGGTATTGAAGAAAGCATTCACTGCGAAGGTCAGCCCATGCAATGCATGTTGGGAGAATGTCAGGCGGATATTACAGAAGCCGACAACAGCGACTTTGCCAGCGCCGTTAGTGGTCTTCACGCAGCCAAACAGCTGTCCCATGATATGCATTGTGGCTCTTCTGAAAGTGCATCAGAAAACGATAATGCTTCAGGATGCAAAGTCTTCAGCGGAAGCGCTTGTACTTGTAAACAAGGCATATTCAATATGGTGGACTGCTGCAATTTACCCACCAACGTTAATTTCGCCAGTTATATGAACCTTTTACTCATGGGATATCTGTTCGATAAATCTACGGTTCACCTTACAAGTAACTACCCCAACCAGCTGACGGGCCAATATCAAAAAATGCGCGAGCCGCTGATTCGTGGCATGAATAAACTCAGCCAACCCGTCAAAAACCTATGGTCTGATGGAACTTCTTCCATAGGGAAAAGCTGGGATGCCCTCACTGAAAAACTCTGGCCAACACCGGCTGAAGTACACGTCCAAACGGCTACGGCAAAACCCATTGCCGGAGAACTCTCACAAGAAGCGCAACGGTCGATGCTTGGTAATATGCAGCAACAACTGATGCACAAAATGGCAGAAGTCGTACAAAAAGTGCTGGGAGAGGATGCCACCAACCTGTTATTCCGAACCGTCGGCAATAACATGGCTTCACAAGGCGGACAACTGAGCCAGCAGACCTTGATCATGAATCCCGCTATCACTTCAGCCATCAGTGCCGTTACCATGATTTACACCGCCTACACCATGACCAAGTTGATTGTTCAAATCACTCACAAGTGCGAAGACAATGAATTTGAACTGGCGGCAAAGCGGGAAATGAAAACCTGTCATAAGGTCGGTCGTAATCGTAAATCCAAATTACTGGGGTTGAGCAGTCTGGAGTACAACAGTTACTGCTGCTTCAACTCGCCTCTGTCCCGTATTTTACAGGTGCAAATACGACAACAGCTGAACATGGGTTGGGGCTCTGCCAAACACCCAGATTGCGCCGGCATTACTCCAGAAATCCTGCAAACCGTAGATTGGAATCGTATTGATCTTGGGGAATGGCTGGCGCTGTTGAAGTTGCAGAATAAGCTTCCGGAAATGAATGAAGGGACGTTGAAACAGCTCAATCTTGAATCCCTTACAGGTGAAGGGTCAAGGCTGGATTTTGATCAACAGAGAGAGGATAGCCGGAAGCGGTTAAAATCTAGATTTGAAGGGTTGAAATCGAGAAACTTAAACTATTACCAACAACAAAAAACTCATGATGTGCGACAAAAACACCTTGCCCGATGATGACAATATTATAAGGCCATTTTCATCGTTTCCAGCCAGTTTACAGACTCAGGTAATCGCTGTTTTCTGAGCTTCCCCAGATACTGATCAACGGATACAGGTGGTTTTTTTAAAGCCGCTCGGGCTGTTCTTATTACACCGATCACTGCTGCCGGATGTAAATCAATTAAATCGTGAATAAAGCTGTCCGGATGAATGGCCTGGAGATCAAAAGGTGCCAAAGCGCAGTCAGGAAAATCTTTCAGATTATACGTCACAATAACATCAGCATTAGCCGCGATGGCCGCTGCAACAACATGTCGATCGTCATTATCGGGAAGTTCAATAGGGTCAATCAGATATTCATAACCTTCCACTAATGCGTCTCTCACATGAGCGTTCATTAGTTCTCTTGTTTTTAACAAATAGGCCTCATCAATATCCGGACAATTGTCTTTCAAATTGCGCGTCCATTCATCATGGATTCTTTCAGACCATTTCGCACGAAAGGTATCAGTAAGGGCCAGACGAAGCAGAATATCCCGCAGTGTCGACGGATACAGGACACAGGCGTCGTACACCACCGTAAATTGAGAGGCCATCAGTACTCCGGGTCGTGCGTTTGAGACAGTGAAGATAGTTCATCCAGTGCCGAGATACGTTGAGTATCTACAGCAGACTTATAATCCATTAAATCCTGATAACGAATTCTACGATGGCGACCTACTTTGTGATGGGGAATACCGCCCTGATCCAGAAGTTTAACTAAATAAGGCCGGGAAACGTTCAGTATATCCGCCGCTTCCTGTGTCGTAAGTTCTGCGTGAATAGGAATTATTTTAACCGCATTGCCTTGACCCAGCTGAGCCAGTACATCAATAAGCAAGCTAAGAGCTCGTGTTGGAATCGCCAGTTCATGCTTCTGTCCATCTCTGGAACTGATATCAATCTTCTGGGATTCACTGCCTATTTCCAGATAAGCGGAAATTTCTCGGCTGCATTCCTGCGCTATGGCAATTTCTTCTGCCGAAGGCAGCGTCTGCTTGGTTTCACTGATCATAAAATGTCCCTGATTAATGTATTCCTGATCGTTGTCACTTCCTCAAGTGTAATCGAAATAAACGAAATATCAATAAACGAAATATTCGAAACCATTATTATCAAACGAATCAATAGATTATGGAAATACCGCTTTTATGAACCTACGCAAACCTACTCATTTGCCAGTTCAACCCCACAGTAAAGGGTTAGAGGAGGACGACGTAGCGCCCTCCATCGGACTAGGAAGCTAAGCTTCGCCTTTGCGTTCCAGCTGTCAGAGCGACAGCCTCCCCAAAGCGCATACCAGTGCCGATCTCTCGCAAGAGTCGTCTTTTCCAACTAAAAAATTCACGGTAGTAAAGCATTGCCGATCCGGTTTTCCTTACAGGTGCCGGATGGGATACCACAACCCTATCTTTAGTCTGGTAGTCATTTCTTAAAGGCCTATCCCAGAAGCCTAAGCCTCTTCGTGCTATCACCAATGCTGC
>SIHQ01000103.1 GCA_004762125.1 Oceanospirillales bacterium
AATTCAAGTTTAGTGCTAGTCTCTTTGCTATCTGTCACCAATTCAAGTTAGCTATGAAACTCACTTACGACAACACAATAGAAAAAACTTACCGGCAAGTTCAGAACATGGTCAGGGTTAGGATCTGCAAGCACAGTGCAGCCAGTGAATTAAAACAGGCCGCTATCATGGCCGACATAGAAACCCTGCTTTACATGGGTAAACTAACCGCGCGTGAATGGGATGAAGCTGTAGCAGGTGTAGGTGAAGACCTTGAGCAATGGGGATACAAAGCCCTGAACGGCAACTGGTATCGCAAGCCTACAAACTATCGAAAGTGGAGTTTATTGCAGGCTGGAACTGACCAACACCTACAAACCGAGATTCCCAAACTTGAAAAAGTGACAAAACATAAGCCGGTAGTTGAAAAGGTGACAAAACCAAAACCTGAGCCAGAACCAAAACAAACAGGCCAATGGGGAGGAAAAAGAGCAGGGGCAGGAAGGGCAAGCCCTGAATCCATTGAGCATTACAAGCCGATCATTCTGGTTATACAGGAAGGTATGAAAGCTGGCCGACGACTACAGGGCATAGCTGATTTACTGAACAGCAAGAATTACACAACAGTCACCGGAAAGGCTTTTCAAAGGAATCACGTCCATAAGATTATTCAGCAGAAGAACCTGAAGTGAATTCAATACCGGAATTCCGGTATTCAAAAGTAAGGTTGGACAGGGCAAACAGCGCGAACTGGCTATAACCGTTCTGTACGTGAAATCTGAGCCAGCCAGCAGGGCAACAACTCAAACCATGAAAGCAAATGTCCAGAGTTAACGTGTAACTAGTGACAAATGTTAACGTTTTGAAATCCCTTTTCTGATCTGCCAACCCTTACCGAATCACTATGATTAACCTCTAACCATTGGTAAATATTGGCTTTTATGGTGTTTTATATGGGTATGGATTCAGCAGCACGGCAACGAACATTCAAAAAGAATCGACGCAAGTCTGGGCATAAGAGGCTTCAGGTATGGGTGAGCAGGGCTACTTATGAAAGCCTGAAGCGGTTGATCTGTCACAGCTACATCGACCACGTTCAAACTACGCAGAGCAATATGCTAACCGCCCTGATTGATGCAAAGGAAAGCCAGATAGTTAATGAAATCATGGGAACTTACGGGAAGGACAGTATTAACCTGCGAGCTTATCTTTCAGCAAACCAGTTATTCAGCCAAGACGCATTAGAAAACGGTATCAGGATAACGATGTGAATCTGAAGGTAGGAATTCCTACCTTGGAAATCTGAAGGTGGGATATCCCACCTTGGAAATCTGAAGGGCGGAATTCCGCCCTTGAAGGTGCAAAAAACCACTTACTGCCGGTAACTGATCTTACCGGTAGTAATTTGATGACAGCTTCAGGAAAATAAAACGTAGCTCGAACGTGGCGCAAAAATAATAAACGTCAATGCAGTTTAAAACCTCGGTATTCGCTAGGGGTTTCGGTCAATGTGCAAACTAGTCGAACGACTTAAAAGCTGGTGGACTTTCCTTGCTAGCTCTTGCCTGTTATCAATACAGGCCGAGACAGTATCTTGAGCAAGACCCTAATCAGTTTTTAATGCGACGCACCCCTGTTATCGCAAGCCGGAGTGCGCCGCAAGGTCTGGCGAAAATGATGATAGATGCTTCTGACGTTCCTGCATTGAATCAGGCAACTGGTGTTGATTTCAAAAGAGCAGTACACGACCAGCTTTACCGGATAGAAATGATGGATCGTGTTAGGCCGTTAGCTGAAGAACACGGCGGTAGATTCTCATACCATTTAAGCCGGTTGCAGGAAATCGACCATGAAGCAGAATTGGCAGCCACAAGAAAATCCATCAGACCTGCAACACCTTCACCAGACAAGCCAGACAAACTACCAAAGCCGTCCGATCCAGAACCTTTACCGGTAGAAGTGCCTGAAGCTGAATTGCCTGAGTGGGATGAGTTTGAGCCTGAAGAACAGGAGGAACCAGTTCCCGAAACGACTAACACGGATTCCCATAAGGACGGCAATAGGGTAGTTTGTGCTGATGCCGGAGTTACTACCGGCACGACTCCCAGACACCCTGACTTAGTAACTCAGGGCAATCCTATGGTTCGAGGGGATGAGTCTGGGAGTGATTCCTCCAGACTCGAACATGGAACTCGAATACATAAAATGGCCATCATCAAAGCCGGTGCTAAAAACCAGTTCACCCAGCTACCAAACGAAACCCTTCAGAATCCAGAATTAACATTTGAAGCTAGAGGCTTGTTAGCTCTCATTCAGTCCATGCCTGAAGACTGGGTAATCCATAAAGCATGGCTACAAAAGCAAGCTAAAAACTGTGGTCGCGACAAGCTCGATCGAATCATTAAAGAGCTGGTTACACATGGTTATTTGGTTAGCAAAAAGACTCGTGACGACAAAGGACAGATTACAGGTGCTGATTGGCATTGTTATCCTGTCAGCCAGCTAGAGGCCACGGATAGCAAGGGGTCAACCACAACACTGAAAACCCGTACTACGGATAATCCGGACTACGGTAAACCCAGACCTACAAATAAACATTCTTACAAAAACAAAACAACAACAACGAGTGAGCCAGCAGAAAAACATGTTGGTCTTGATTTGAATGCCTTACATGATCAACCGAAAAAAATACCACTGGATGAGTTTGTCGAGAGTGTGGTCGAGGCCATGAAAACCAGTTCCGTCCCTGAATGGTATGTTGTCGAGAAAGCATCAGAGCTTTGGGATGAATACTCAAAGCCAAGACGATCCGATGCGATGGTAATTATCCATAACGATTACAATGTGATTCAGAAGAGAACGGGTTGATTAGTTAATTGTGAATGCAGGCGAATAGAAACGTGTTTACAGCCGGTTTTCAGCTAGCAACCCATACGTTCGGATAGGGGTTAATCAAAAACCCCTTAGAACGGCTTAGAATCAGTCTAAGTATTTTGAATTAATTCAGGGCTTAACGTGGTGACATTGCAGCGACTGGCGTTCATTGGTTCGTTAGATTCCTTTTTTAATGTCAGTGGATATTTGGTTCTTGGTTTAATCCAATACGCCCTTACTCGCATTGCCTGACTTCAGATGAGCTTGCCCGATATCCTGGTGAGTGATTGTCTGCATGGTTGGGCTTCAACTTTTGTGGGTTATATGTGGGCTAAGGTTGGTTAAGTTTTCAGAAAGTTGGTAGTTCGAATGACAAGCAATATTGAAATGATGCTCGAAGACCTGACCGGCTCATTACTGCCTGCCATAACATCACTGAAAGACCGAACAGCAAACCAGCAGAACACGTTGTCGGTACTGGATACCCTTGAACGAATGACCGTCACTGTTGAGGTACTGGAAAAGCTGAAAGAGAATCTATCAAGACAAGTTGAAGAATCGAACCTTCGACAGGGATTGAGTTTTGACGGGTCTATAAAAAGAACGTAATAAATCGAGTTTTACGAGTCCATAAACAGGGCTAGAATGGTTTATCAGGTGGTAAGCCATACGAATAGATAGGTTATTCATAAAAATGGCTTAGAAGGGCTTAGAATCGCTCTGAAGTATTCGCCGGTTTTCTTACTCCCTGAATTTTTCACGACTACAAAAAAAAGAATTCCCAGACTTTTTCCGTGCCGTGATATCTACTTTTTTCGTGCCGTGGGAACCTGAATAAACTGACTTTTTTGACACTACAAAAAAGGGCAGGCCAACCCACGATTTACAACATCCGCTTCATGTCGAACCCTTCCCAGAAGTACCTTCAGAGTTTTTCTACGCGGTAAGCCAGTTGCGAGATACTTGTCGCCAATTCAAGTTTAGTGCTAGTCTCTTTGCTATCTGTCACCAATTCAAGTTAGCTATGAAACTCACTTACGACAACACAATAGAAAAAACTTACCGGCAAGTTCAGAACATGGTCAGGGTTAGGATCTG
>SIHQ01000104.1 GCA_004762125.1 Oceanospirillales bacterium
GGCCTCCCCCGACACTTAAAAACTGTTTCATTGTTATTATTTTTACAGCTAAAACTATCAATATATCAACAAACAGCAGGTAAATGAGTAGGTTTGGTCAGAAATCAGACCTACTGCTCTCTACCCTTCAAGAATGGTTGTCATACCCACAAGATTACTGTCAATTAGACCATAGGGTTTTCTAGCGAGTACCGAACACCAGCTTGCGCACCTAGATGAATCACTCGTTGAAATTGTTCTTTCTTGAACAGAGAAAGAATACCGTCCCTGCTTGCCAGGTCCATTTTTATAAAATGAAAATTACTAAACTGTTCCAGCTGGTTTAAACGAGCCAGCTTAAGAGCCGGTTCATAATAACTATTCAGATTATCAAGCCCCACAACATCAAACCCCAATTCACACCATTTGCGTGATACATAAAAGCCGATAAAACCAGCGGCTCCGGTTACCAAATACTTCATTTAAAATCCTGTGAAAATAATAATGTTTAGAAACATTAGATCGTCAAAAAATTAGAGGACGTAGTACAGCGCTCGATTAAACAGTATAAAAAACACACAAACACATAGGTTGAAGAAACTCTGAAATTCATGGCCATTTACCATATCTGTTACGCTAAAATTCATCTGAAGATAACTGATCGCAATAGTAATGAAACGACAACTAGCCGCCGTGTCGGAGTGTCGGAGTGTCGGAGTGTCGGAGTGTTAATCCTAATCATACAGTTAAAAAAGTCTCCAGTTTGATAGCAGGTCACCGGGAGCACGGTGAAGCTTCAGAACTCTCCCTAAAAAAACATAGCCAATCTGAAAAAGTTTGTTTCGTCTGTAAATTGATCTAATTCAGCGAGTACTCAAAAACCATCTTCCAAAAGGTAATCAGAATAACTTCTTGAGGCGACTGAATATTTTGTCCCATATATAGGTCAGGAATATATGATTTTATTTGTCTGAGTACTTAGCTCATTACGTATGGGTATGACGAACCACGAAGTATGAGTAATTAATGCCATTAATAAAAAGAAAAACATTTTTTTTGCTTCTTATTCTAAATACTCTTCCGCATTTTAATTCTCAACAGATATAAAAATCATACAACGTCCACTAAATCCAATACTACAATCCATACTCACATTAAATCATTTTTGCATGAATGAATCATAACTTTACTCAACAATAAAGCGATTTAAAAAATGAAAACGCCCATCAATAAAAAAAGCATAAAAAGCATAATCACTACAACTATTATCGCTATAGTCAGCAGTAATGTTTTAGCCATGCCTCAAAAAATCAAATTGGACAAACCTGCAAGCAAATTAAAAGTTAAATCTGAAGAACGACTCACAACGGATAGCCAAGAAGGGAAAGTAAAGCACATAATTAACGCTCAAAAACTTGTTTTTTATCGCACACTGGGCGATCACAATATTTTAGGATCTCGCATTTCATGGAACAGAGTTATTCGATTAATAATAGGTTTAGTAAAATCCGAATTCAGAGTGAATGCTGAAAACGTTATTACAGCATTGATGGCAGAACTGACTTCTTCAAAAAAAAAGGATTCTGAAATAATTGAAGCGTTGGTGAACAAGTTTCTGAAACAACTCTATGCTCGTGACATGCTCAGTTTTGATGAGCAAAAGATGCAAGCATGGTACGGTAGCATTGAAAACTACCTTACTTTATTTGTTTGGCAGACCGTTGCCGAGCATACATCCGCTTACGACCCTTTACTAGGCACGCCTAGTAAAGATGATGTGAATAATAATCAAAATGCTCCATTTGCGGCTGCTGCTAAGAAAGCAATCACTATTTTTAGTCAAAATGCTATGGTGCAAGCACCACAGCCTGAGATTATTGGTGTTGATTTTGTAAGCATTTTTCAAACCCCTCCTATTTATTTTGATACTATCATCACCGACAGCTGGTTTGATCAATGGTCTTTTCAGAACCAACCTGGCTACCAAGGGCTGGGGCTGGAGTTTAATGAATATATTACTTTCTGCTATCAGATAATGGAGACCAGTTTTTCACCCAACCAACCAGAAGCAGCCCAAAGTGTTTCTTCAAGCGAGAGTGCTGCTGGCGGACAGAGCGATCCCTCGAACCATTATGAACAGTCAACCTATTTTGATCAGGTAGAGTCTGATCACACAATTCCTAGGGTAATGTCTATGTTGAGAGATATAAACTCGGGGACAAGTGCTATATTGCAGTACTCACCCCGTCACTCACTGGCTCAATACCTTAATCTTAGCTTCAGCAGCTATAACGATATACCAGAAAACATTATTATAAGAGCTCTCATTATTTTGCTACTCAGATCTGATTTCTCAGATTGGACCGACACGGATGGGCAAAAAACATACGTCACACTAGAAGGACTACGCAAGTTATTTGCTCTAAAAATATATAGAGCGGTATGGCCGGGACAGAGTGATGAAGAAAAAAGAGCGACTATCAGCTTTTTTGTTCATTATCTGGGCCTTAACTTTCTAGAGCTTCTATCTGGTCAAATCGAACCTGCAGAGCTAGCTGACCTGAATCATTTTTGCCAGATTGCGCTTGATCCCCCCCCTGTTACTAGCTCAACGGTTAACAGCGCAATCGGTAGTGAGGCTATTCACGTTATTATCCAAGCTGGAGCAACCACTTTCACGCTGCCACTGCCTCAAGGTTCTAACCATCATCAACCTACCCAGACTCAACTCTCTGAAGAAGTGTTTAATCATACACCACCTCAAGGGCATGCTCGACCTCCAAGTCAACAGTTTCCACAACAGCCCGGAATGAATCCAGCTACAAGACTAATGTTTGGAGTTGGAGCTTCTTCTTACCAACAAGAAGGTTTGCCAACTCTTGATCCTTACGTTGATCCTTACCAAGGACAAGGACAAGGACAAGGACAAGGACATGCTAACTTAGAAGATTTTTCTGTACCCCCATCTGCACCAATTTCCGCTGGTGCTGTAGAGCACGGGATGGATACTAACAATCTCACTATGGATGATCTGAATACTTTAAGCTCAGAGCTTGCGGACATTGCCCATAATTTTTACTTATTTGGCGCTAGTCTTGGTATAAAAAATGCATCACTGAAGATCATTAAAGACAATTGCAGAACTAAACAAATAGAAGGTCTTCGAGAAGTTCTTATAGGTTGGTTAAGCATGAGTACACAGCACACACTCAATGCTGTGGTGACTTCTGTAGCAGCGAGCATGGGCGGTAATAACCGTAGATTAGCAATAAATATCGCTAGAAAATATGGCATTAAAGAACCTGAATATAAACGATAACCATCTTCCTCCCTCCTGTTGCTTAGTTGCTTAAGTACCAAGCATACGAAACCAACAGCCATTACCCATCTTAGATGGGTAATGGCTGTTGGTCCTTATTTTTCACTGAGATACTGCAGTAAATCACTATGAAAACTATTAGGTTAATTCTTACATCACTGTCTCTTCCAGTCGTAACTTTCGTTAGCTTCCAACTTATGGCTGCTCCGCCGTACAATTCGTCAACTATAGAGAAACATGCATCAGCAAGTCCTGTGGCATTGGCATCATTGGAAGAGGGGGCAAAGATTCCAAAAAAAAAAAGGACACCCACAAAATCTCAAAGAGAAACCACAAAGCTCTAGCAACGATCTATAAGGAACACTACAAAACTGAAACAATGATAAAAGGAGGAACGGATCAAGAGATAAGCGAAGGACGGCTGTCAACCAAC
>SIHQ01000105.1 GCA_004762125.1 Oceanospirillales bacterium
TGCCTCGCGACAACGCCCTCGCCTAAAGCGCCTACTTTTGGTGCCCTTTCGCTAACCTTCGGCTCTGCGAATACCTGGTAAGAGGACTTTCACCTCTCTAGTTAAGTGCCATGCTCGGCACACACGCTTAAGTTGTGGGGCGCCGCAGGCGTCCCAGGAGCGAAGCGACGAACACGAACGACTTGTTACACGGCGGCTGCACGCCATTGTAATTTTGATAGGCGATACAAACTGTGTTGTCTGAGCTTGTGACCAATTGGGATTGCAGGATGCTCGAAGTTCTCTGGGTCTTTGAACATACCGAGTCTTTCCATGACAGCAAGAGATTTGAAATTGTTTTTTACTGCAAAAGAAACTATTTGGTCGAGGTTTAAGTCTTCAAATCCAAAACGTAGGCATTCATGAGCTGCTTCAGTTGCAAAACCTTTTCCCCAATATTCTGGAAATATTCTCCAGCCTATTTCAATGCATGGAGAAAATGGAAGTTCGTTACTTGATATGTGTAATCCAGTAAAGCCAATGAATTTGTTTGATGATTTTTCTTCTAGAGCCCAGAATCCCCAGCCATGCTTTTGGATAAGTGATTTCTTTATATTAACCTTCTCGTCACTTTCCTCAGTAGTAAAAACACTAGGAAAAAATTCCATTACTCTTTCATCTGCGCTCATCTTGGCAAAAGGTGAATAATCACTCTCTTTCCATTGTCGAATATATAAACGCTCTGTTTCTAATTCAAATACTTTAGTCATTGGAATGATGATAACTCATATGACGTTTTAGCCGTGTAACGCCCGCCTCAACTGCCGGAGGTCAGATTGCACGCGCTTGTTGAACCAAGCCGCTACGCGACGAAAACAAGCACCGTTCCGAATGTCCAATACTTCCTGAGTCCACAACAACCCGTTGTGGCTTATTCCGGAAGTCCATTCAATGAACGATACCGAACAAAAACGATTTGAACAACTGTATCAAAACCACCTGCAAACTCTGATACTCCAAGGCAAAAGTAAATCTACCATTGATCTTTATAGCCGACCACTGCGGCGTTTAGCCACCTTCTTTGACCGCTGTCCCGACACACTCACTCCTGACGATCTGAAAACCTATTTTGCTGCTCTGGTAGTGGGTCACTCATGGAGCACCGTCAAAACCGACCGTAATGGGATTCAGTTCTTCTGGAAACACATCCTTAAGAAGCACTGGAACTTCGTAGAAATCATCAAACCGCCTACGGTCAAACGGCTTCCCGTTATTCTCACGGCATCAGAAATAGAACGCCTGCTCAATAAAGCCCGAAAGCTACGGTATTACACCATTCTGCTGACGCTTTACAGCATGGGGTTGAGGCTGAGTGAAGGCCTTAACCTGACCACGACTGACATCGATTCCGAACGGATGAAGGTTCATTTACGAGATTGTAAAGGTCGCAAAGATCGCTATGTCGACCTTCCCTTTCGTACGCTCAAAGCCCTACGACGATATTGGGCCACTCATCAGAATCCTCGATTTCTGTTTCCTGAAGGACAAACCGCTAAACAACGGAATCAGGTCAGTCAACCTATGAGCTTGGCCTGCACCCAGAAAGCCATGAAGCCATGAAGCCATGAAGCCATGAAGCCATGAATCATATGATCGACGCTCTTAACTTAAAAGGAGACGATCAGTGAACCTCGCTGACATTGCCGATCAGTATCGGTGACCGGTTTCTGAAAAAATACGAGCATTCTTTATTGCCAGGTCACCGCAAAGCACTCAAAGCGATCCAACTCTGCCGCACCTCAGGTTCGGGCATGACATTATTGGAATGCAATGGCTGCGGCAGTCGAGATCAAAAGCCCATGTCTTGCGGACACCGTAATTGCAATCGCTGCCAGAATACGGATACCAGCCAGTGGCTGGCACGGCAAAGTCAAATGCTGCTGCCGGTAGAATACTTTATAGTGACCTTTACCTTACCCGCTCAACTTCGAACGCTGGCATGGCAGAACCAGCGAACGGTTTATGACCTCTTATTCAGAATCGCTTCAGACACCCTGAAAGAGTTTGGTGCGAACCCTAAAAACATGGACGCAGACTTGGGTATGACCTGTGTCTTACATACTCACAGTCGTCGGCTGGACTACCATCCCCATGTACACTTTGTCGTACCCGGTGGCGGCATCAACACCCGCAGAAATGAGTGGCGAAAGCTTAAGGGCAACTATCTATTTAATGGTAAAAATCTGGCCACCGTGTTTCGAGCCAAACTCCTGAAAGCACTGGATGAACACAAACTTTTATCACCAACGCTAAAAGTCACAGTCCCGAAAGAATGGGTCGTTAACTGCAAACACGTTGGCAAAGGATTGACCGCCCTAAAGTATCTTTCTCGCTACCTTTATAGAGGCGTGATCAGCGATAAAAACATCCTGTCCAGCCGACAAGGGCAAGTCACCTTTGCCTACATCAACAGCGAAACCGGCAAAACAGACACCCGAACGCTGTCTGGCGAAGATTTTCTGTGGCTGGTATTAAAACACGTCCTCCCCAAACGATTCCGCCGATCTCGGGATTACGGATTTCTACACAGTAATGCAAAGAAGCGACTGTTTTTGGTGCAACTGCTTCTCAACGTCATTATCAGCCCAATAAAAGCCATCATTCGACCGGTATTCAAATGCAGGGCATGTGGTGAATCTATGAAGCACATCGCGTTTCGTTTTATGAAACCAACCTGAGTTAACAATCAGAAATACTCATCGCCATTCACAAGAATGGAGGAAATAAAAAGTCGTCTTACAGAATGACAAAGCGTCAGACTACTACTATTCAGTGGTCGGTTAGCTTACATCTTGAATAAAGAGCGTTCAGAAAAAACGCTCTGATTTAATACCCGTAAGAAAAGATATCTTCAATAGACTACCTTCACCATTAATCAACCCGGGCTTGTGCAACAATAAGATAAGATTGCGGCTGGGCGCAATCTATCCTTATTCGTTATGTTGCCGATGGGTGACGGTGAATATGCCAAATACCACCACGAAACTCGGTGGTTTTTTCAAAGCTTGCCCCAACCGACTCAGCAAGTTTTATTGATGCTGTGTTTTCAGAGTTTATAAAGCTGATTAGAGATAATTCTGGCATATATTCTCTGCCAGCAGTTTGTACTGCTATCGTAGCTTCTTTAGCGAAACCTTTACCCCAATATTTCGGGGATAAAGCCCACTTAATTTCTGGGGATGGCCAGTCGTTAGGATACCAGAAGCCAACGGGACCAAGTACCTCTTGAGATTCCTTCTCAACTACAGCGTAAGGACCATAACCTCTTATTTGCCAATGCCCAACCATTCCACACATGGTTCTCCAAGTCTCACCCTCTGTGAAGCTTCGACCAGTCGTGTATTTTGTTGCGATTGAATCAGAATAATACTCATGAAGATATTTCCAATCATCATCTTGGAATTGTCTGAGGATTAACCTTTCTGTCTCTAATTCAGAAGGTACAAGAAACTTCATTTACTTGAATACTCCTTTGATGAAATTGCAACATAACGCCCGCCTCACCTGCCGGAGGCTAATGGCGCCTTTTTTGCAGCTCCACCGCAAAAAAGGTGACAGTAGCCGGAGGTCAGATTGCAGGCGCTTGTTAGGCATCCTTGCAGGCTTGTTAGTAATA
>SIHQ01000106.1 GCA_004762125.1 Oceanospirillales bacterium
TCATACGGTTGTGCTCTGTTTTGAATCCTTTCTGAACAAAGCTTAACTGCCTTTCTGTGCTGTTTCCGGTTTGGAATCTGTGGATATCTGTTTGCTTTTTATCGCTCAGCCCATCGAGCCTTATGGACTTTCAAATATTGCTTCCCAGAGACAGGCTCTATAGCTGTTGGCATTCGTGACCTACAGCTTATCCAGTGTCGTTTATCGACATTTACCCTGCATTTTTGCAGCGTGTAAGAACGGACTGTTTTACCTGACTCGGCTTTTTATTTCTAAAAAGTACTACGGTAAGCATTCCCAGCTGCTGGCATCAGCACCGGCTTTTATAGCCACTCTTTATACAACTCTGCTCGTTACCCTTGCGTTACAGGCTGTCCCGTTTGATTGATGCGTGAATCAATCCACCATCAAACATTCCAGGGTTTGTTTAGGACAGGTTTCCCATGTGCCGGATTTGGACGGAAGGAGAAAGTTGTGCCTAGATTTGTCAGTAACGATCCACAAAAAGAAGCTAAAAACTATGGTTACGGCGGGTCATTGTCGTTCGCCGGTTGCAATGCACTGCGTACCACCATGGTTGGCCAGCACCATTCCATCGCTTCACACTCCCAACGGTGGAAGCTGTTTTGTGACTGGGCAAAGATTCAAGACATTAAAGAAGCCCGTCAAATCAAGAGCCACACATTGAATCGGTATTCGGATTATTTGCGGGCAAGACTAAAAGGACAGGGCAAACCGTTGGCTGTTTCTACCGCACAAAATCGGCTTTCAACCTGCAATACTGTATTAAAAGCCTTGAGGGGCAACAGTGATATCAGCATTAAACCCGCAGAAGCGCTGCAGGCACAACGACACCATAGCCGAACCCAAGCACCGGAAATGAGCAGGGAAAAGCTGGCTGCGGTTCAGCAGATTTTATGTCATCAAGGCCATGAAAGAATCGCAGCGGTATTGGGCTTATGTCGTGAGTTAGGGCTTCGCAGTCGGGAAGCGGCTTTGCTGGACTGTAATCACGCTCTTGAGCAGGCCAGAATATTAGGCAAGGTAGATATAGAACGTGGCACCAAAGGCGGTCGAGGTAAAAGCACAGTCACCAGCCCCAGTCGTGTTGAACGGTGGGTACCCATTAGCGAGTCCACTATAAAAGCGCTTAAAACCGCAGCCGCACAGCAAAAACACAACGATAACCTGGTGCCAGAAAGTAAGCGCCTGCCAGACTTTCTGTGCTCAGTACGTCATTACAGTGGTTCGGTTTTGAAACAACAGGGCTTAACCCATCGCCATGATTTACGAGCAGCCTATGCTTGTGAGCGGTATCAGGAAATCACAGGCGTTGCTGCACCGGTGATTAGAGCTTTCAGAAGGCAGTGTCCGAGAATCGTAGATCACAACGCTAGAAAAGTAATTTCTCTTGAGTTGGGCCATAATCGACTAGGTGTAATGGTCAGTTATATTGGAGGTTTAAGATGAAAGTTTATCCTATAATCATTTCTAGCATTACGCAGCGAAGGGCTTGTAATATTTTTTATGTGAATAGCTCTAAATGGGAGTAGCAATCATGAGATCTCAGTTAGTTTTTGAACGACGGTGCTTCAATATTAGTTTGATCTAATGTAAATGGTTAGTTTTTATCGATATTTGAAATAAGAAATTGATCGTTAACTCTTTTAAGATAGTTCATTAACATAGGTTAGCCGAATGTATAGATTAGTTACTGCTCTATGTTTATTTATGCCTGTTATCTTGTTAGCTCAAAATGAGAGTGTTAATAGAGAAGATTTAATTAATGAAATAAAAAGCCTTACTGTCGTTTCAGAAGTTTTAACTACTACACAAAACGCTCAGCTTCAAATAATTGAAAAACTTGAAAATGAGGATTATAACGAACACACCGACGAGTTTAGATATTCCAATAGCGCAAACAGTACTAATGATTACCCTGTAATTAAAGGCTTTAGTTACGTTTTATTGGCGGGCGCGACAGTTCTAGCCTTTCCTGGTCCCATTATGGAAACAATTAGAAACTACAAGGAATACAGTGTCGCAAAGAAAAGAGTCCTTCTTAGTGCGTTTCTTTGGCCTGTAGTGTCTTCAGTTGGTAATGCAGAATTTCTTGTCCATCTTGGAATAAGTTGTGACAGTACATTTCTTAATCGAGCTTTGAACGCGATTCCTATTGTTGTATTGACGGGAACTAGCCTATTTTCAGCGTTTTCATTGGTGTATTTTGTTAAAACTCGTGGATACAAGTGGAAGTAAATTTATGATTGATGTAAATATTCATCTTGGCCAAACTTTCAGGCATACCTGTTTATTGAT
This sequence comes from Oceanospirillales bacterium, assembly GCA_004762125.1. GTDB lineage: Bacteria > Pseudomonadota > Gammaproteobacteria > Pseudomonadales > Endozoicomonadaceae > Endozoicomonas_A. The sequence continues at coordinate 2,320 of SIHQ01000106.1, forward strand.
ATGTGTCGTTTTAATTTCTTTTGATGTTTCTGCTGTCACGAATAAAAATCTTCAGGAAATGAGTGATATAGAACTGGTAACGCTGCGAAATGACCTCTTACACGTTGTAGAAAAATTCGAGAGAAATGTTGAAAAAAATAATCATGAAATAATTCGTTTGCAGAATTTCTATCTGGACATTGCTCATGATGACAACGAATTATTATTGGACAATAATACAACCTGCATTGCACCAGCTGAAGCTGCTCAAGCATTCTCCATAATGTCATCTGTAACTACATTTATTGGGCCATGCTCGGAGTTTTTTCATAATATTAATGCCTATGTAGTAAACAGAAAAGATGTAAAACTGCATTCATATGGTTGGCCTATGATGGACTTAATGTTCAACGCCGTTTATTTAGGTCATCTTGGTTTGGATTATAAGAGTGGCGATGATGAACTTGAAACTTTGATTTGGAATGCTGTGCCTTCGGTGACCATGATAACAGTGGATATCATCAATATGGGGGCTTTAGTTACTTTTTCTATCATTAATATGAGGAGGAATTTAAGTCCTGAGTCACAACCTCTCCTTATAAACAATTAGGCTCTTCCCTAAATTAAGTGGGTGATTTAATCTAGATTGAACACCTTTGGCAAGGATGCCACCATGCGTGATAAAGAACTTTATTCCAAAATACTTGGCGTCGAAACACCCTGGTTTGTTACCCATGTTGAACTCTCAATCATCGAAGGAAAAGTGGTTCTGTTGCAAACTGACGTTGATTTATAAGCCTGCTACCTTGTATTCAGTCACAGTAGTTTAGTTGAGCCTTTTACCATGGATTTTTTCGGTCGCCACCTTCCCACAGATCTCATGCTTCAAACCATCCGCTGTACCTGCGCTATAACTTGAGCTACCGCGATCTGGGGGAAATTTTAGAAGAGCGTGGCGTCGAGATCCATCACACCACTCCCTACCGCTGGGTTCAGGAATACGCTCCACAACTGGAAGCTGAACATCGAAAACGTCGGAAGCCTTATGGTACCTCCTGGCATATGGATGAAACGTACATCAAAATAAAAGGTGAGTGGGTCT
>SIHQ01000107.1 GCA_004762125.1 Oceanospirillales bacterium
TTTATTGTTTCTTCGGAGGGTTTGAAGGACTTTTATCCTGTAGATTGGTTGATAGAGATGTTCAACGTTTGGGAACAATTTACTGACTGACGGTCTGACAACAATCCCGATACTGCCAAACCAAATATATGGCATCATCTTTAGCTAATGGATGCCGGTGCATGCCCCAGGTTGCAGCAGATGCACCGATCCAGTGGGCTTTGTGTTTTTCTGGTTCTGGCCAGAACATACTCATTTTGTACTGGCTTTTAGGGAGCCACGGAGTAATGCGGCTGTGGCATTGCGCATCATTGCCGACCGTCTTCCGACCCAGTCCAATACGATGAATCTTGGCCAGAGCACGGGTAGCTAACAAACTGGTGTTGTCCGCAAAGTGCCCATAGGTACTGGTAAAACCCGACAATGGATACAAACTGCCCCAACTGCCTGCGCACCAGTGCAGACTGTCCATGGGTTGTGACTTCAGAGCTGCTATTCCATCGGCAGTACAGGCATTTATTGCTGCAGGGTTGGCATAAGCTGCAAGGTCCGGTGATAACAGGGCGGCCAGTTCGGGGTGATTCCAGGAAGGATCAACTTCTGACAAATTGATCAGATCAAAGTCCACCAAGTCACTGTTGCAGCCGCCGATCCCCGTGTACATATTCAGCATTTCAATGAGTGGCAGACTGTAAACATGGGCGTGCATATAGGTTAGCCCTTTGGGGATATTGGCTGAACCCAAAGTTCCCCAACGACGTTGGTCTACTATGGGCAGTTTGTGCCCGCCTAATGCCATCAAACAACCGGGGCTTCTAGTGAGTTCGATCAATCGCTGGGGTCGCCAGAATCCCGTAGTGACACCGGGATGAAACATCCCGGCACTGTCTTCGCACATGCAGAGCCCGGTCTTGGCTTTAGCTCTGTGATTGGGTTCTTTGCCTGAACCTAGTTTGGCCAGTCCTATGCGTATAGGGAACAGCTCTTTCCAAGGCACAGCACTGATCAGTTTCTCGGACAAAATTGGAACACTTTGACACAGGGCTTTTGAAGGATTCTCCGTGGTTTCCAATGCATAGACAGGTTGTGCCGTATTGGAAATCAATGCTCTTATCCATGAAAATATGTCGTTTGCTGAAAGTGATGACACTGTCGGGGTAGTTACTCGCCAGTGGTTTTGATCTTCAGGTGTCAGTAATGCAGGTAGTGAGTCCAGTTGAAAGCGATTAATCAACTCTCTTGGCAGAATATATATCAGATGTTTCTTCCAGTTTGTCGATAATTCTTGAAACTGTCGTAATGTGCCCTTTGAAACCAGTACCAAAGCATCAGGGTATTTTTGCAGCCATGGAATTACTGCTTTTTGTTGATGATGATCGTTTATATCAAGTGCAATCATGGGAGTGTGCCAACTACCCGATAGCTTCAGGAGTTTGCTGGATGCTTGTTGACTGGTTGGCAATGAGACTCCGAAAGAAAAGACTTTGGCACGCGATTGCTTATGTGTTTTTTCATTAATTTTCTGCCAGTCCAGTTGTTCTAATCGCTGTAACAATACCTCCAGTAAATCCGGCTCGCTGATCGGATACGTCGTGCCATAAGTTCCGATATTACCTCTCTTTCCTGCATGGTATTGCCGCATAAGCCAACTTGTAGAAGTCACTCCAGAAGTTGTCAAAACAGTACTTCCATTGATTTCTAATGAAAGCGCAGGGACTTGGTCAATGTTATTTTTTCTGAAAGAAACGGGATCGATTTCAATCGCAGGTGTATGTGATAAATTTTGCAACCTTTGAGCCCAAAGAGTTATTGCAGTATTCAAATTTGTTCCTGATTCAATCCCACGAAGCTTAAATGTGATGATCTTGTTGTCATCTACGATAGACAGTAAATTTATTATCTGTCCATGACCCATACTGGCTGATAGGTACATCGTATAAGCCACGTGAGTAGACGCATTTCCAGATGAAATAGAAGGAAACAGAAAAAATAACCAGCCGACAGCTTTATACTTTCCGGAATCTAACAGCAGAGCTGATAACTGACGTGTTAGAAGAGCTAACAAATTTTGAACCATGTCTCTGTACTGATCTCAAAGAGGATGTTGGAAAAATTAATGGAGTAGATCATGTTACCAAGGATGGACGGGGCGTTAGCGTCAGTTCGACATACAACTAAACCGAGTGAGCATGTAACCAACCCTCAGAATGGTCTAAGAAATGTCAAAATCGTCGACTGCGAGAAATGCATTGAACACTTTGTCAGAGACGACTGTCGCATGAGCTGTGGGCACACACTTTGTAAATATTGTGTTGTGAAAAGTATGTCTGATGTACGAAAAGACATACCAGGTAAAGGCAGCTGTCTGAAATGCTGGGAACCTCATGAGGATTTTGTTTGTGGTAGTTGTGGTAAAGATACAAGTTACTGTACTTGCTCTTCGGATCAACCATCTTCAGCTGATTATTTTTCCTTTGAAACAGTACGCGACCAACTTGGATATTTAGAGACTTTTTCAGTTTCTGACTCGGATTGTCTAATCTGCCTCGGAAAAGATGGCAGGACTGTGAAAGCTCTCAGTTGTTGTCTTCAACCTATGCATAGTGACTGTTTGGATCTGTGGCTTGCACAGGATCGATCATGCCCTCACTGCCGTTTAAAAGATCGAAATATTAGGGTTATTGATGAACAAGAAGTGGTGAGAAAAACCCTCTTGAGACTTCACCCTGTTGACGACCAAGGTATAAAAGAGTGGTTAAGAGATAATCCTAAAGCCAGTATCAGAGATTTTCATAAAGGTTTCTATCCTGAAGATATATACATAAAAATGTATCCGGAACGGACTCAGATCTAATGCTCATGCGAATTTTTTCGCATCGATTTTATGTCTGACTTCCGGAATCGTTAGATATTCCCAAACCGCTTTTGTTGCTTGAGTGTCTGCCAAAGCTCGGTGTGCTTCACCTTCCCACCGATGCAAAACATACTCACTGGCGAATTTAAGGTTTTGCCAGCGATAGTTGCCGTGATAGCAGTTCCACTCACCAAAATATTCTGAAAAGGCCAACATGCAACACTGAACAGATGCAGCGCAGGCCAACTCTCTACACAGATATTGACTGTCGTAAGCCTTGTTATAAATGATGACGTTTTGTTCCCGAACCAACGACTCTATTTGCTGACGCAGTTCATCATAAGTGGGTGCTTGTTGAACCATCTTCGGGCTGATGTGATGAATTTGTTGGGCATCTGGCCAAGTGGTGTGATGAACAGGCTTGACCAACGTATTTAGAAGGATTTCGCTCTGATCGTTGATGATGGCGATCTCAAGCACATCGTCGTTTTTTGATAATCCGGTAGTTTCGGTGTCAATGTACAAAATCTGGTAATTTGTCATTGTTG
>SIHQ01000108.1 GCA_004762125.1 Oceanospirillales bacterium
TGGCATCTGGGTAATACCGTTCTGGAGATTGGTTCAGTAAACGCCAGGCTTCACCTTCCGGAGATTTTTCCGTTTCAAGCTGTGTTGCACGGTGCTCACCAAAAGACTGCAAACCATCAAAGTCTTCAGTTTGATAAAAGGCTTCCAGCTTTTGACGGTGTTGGTTATCTGTAGATTTTTCCATGATCAGATCAGGTGTTTGCGAAGTGATAGAGCCTGGTTTTCTGGTAACTGTTTCGGATTGCTGGCTGATGTGGTTTAGCCAGCTGGATTGGCTATGGCGTTCAAAGGTGCGAATGGCTTCTTGCGTAGTTTCAGCAGAAGCGAATGCCATCCACAGCAATATGACATGATACCGAGTATTGTACGGTAATCATTTCACGGGATAGCGTTCTGGTCGTTAATTTCTGTGGGGCTATATATGCCCCAGCGCTCTCGGCAAACTACTCACAGGGCTAACTTTATCTCGCCCTTTGGTTAGTGGATATTGATTTGCAACACGAGGCTGGATTTGTCTGTTTCTTACGTTAGTTTTAATATGCGAAGTGCTTCGTACTCCAACATTCGCCAACAACTATCGCTTTTGTTTTTTAAAGCTCTCAGAGGGTCGAGAGAATTTGCTTTAGTAAACCAGTCTCTCCATTCATTCTCTGGCTCCCCTGCCATTCTGAGACAATGAGCTTTTTGGGTGTAAAGTTTTGCATTTGGGGGAAATTCTTTGATTCCTTCATCGACAAACTTTTTAGCTTTATCTAATTCGGAATAATCAATCACAGAGCTTTTCGATTCTATTTTCTGACAGAAAAGAAAAAAACTGTTGCAGGAGAGAACCAAACATTTATCGGCGCTGTAAGGCACGGAGCTGATTTTATCGTTAAACCTCGTGGTTCCAACATATAAGCAGCTCAGTGCTAACTGATATCCAGCCAAATGATCGTTTGTCTTGAGTCCATTCTCAAGCAGTGTTTCAGCCCAGTCGTTTTTGTCCATAATCAGCCAGAGCCGTGCCAGCGTGAGATCGATCTCAGGCTTGCCACTGGGTTTGCACAAGGTGGCTTCGTTGCTGCCCGGTTGCTTGTGGCTCATAGCCAGCAGTAATTTTTCAGCCCGGTCGTTTTTGCCCATAACCTGCCAGAGCCGTGCCAGCGTGAGATCAATCTCAGGATTGCCACAGGGTTTGCACATGCTGTCCGGTTGCTTGTGGCTCATAGCCAGCAGTAATTTTTCAGCCTGGTCGTTTTTGTCCATGACCTGCCAGTGCCGTGCCAGCGCCAGATCAACCTCAGGCTTGCCACAGGGTTTGCACAAGGTGGCTTCGTTGCTGCCCGGTTGCTTGTGGCTCATAGCCAGCAGTAATTTTTCAGCCAAGTCGTTTTTGCCCAAGACCTGCCATTGCCGTGCCAGCGTGAGATCAATCTCAAGCTTGCCACAGGGTTCGCACAAGGTGGCTTCGTTGCTGCCCGGTTGCTTGTGGCTCATAGCCAGCAGTAATTTTTCAGCCCAGTCGTTTTCGTCCATAACCTGCCAGAGCCGTGCCAGCGCCAGATCAACCTTATGGTCGCCACAGGGTTTGCACAAGGTGACTTCGCTGCTGTCCGGACATTTTTCGCTCAAGACCAGTAGCAGACTTTCAGCTTCTTTATGCTTGCCCATGTTTTGTTTGGCGAGTGATAGGGTGAGGTCAAGATTTTTTATGCTTGAAACTCCGGATTTATGACAACTATTGTTGTGTTTCAGTTGTTCCAAAAGTGAGCAGGCTTTTACGGACTTATGATGGCCTTGATGATTAAGAGATCTTGACAGTCCTATAACTACGTTTTGATATTGGGCAAGGGTTAAATCCTTGAGGGAATTATCTAAAAGTGATCTGAATTTATCTTCTGAAAATTCATATTGATGATTTTTCAATGTGGTGTATGCAATTTTGATCAACTGCGGGATATCGCTCTTGTCTACATGAGGCCTGGTGATGCGACTGGCAATTGAAAGGGAAGTACTTCGCGTCAACTCGTGATGGGGATCCTGTGAACTCAGTGTAGATCTAGGAATAAATGGAGTGGCACTTGGATTCAGTGTAAAACTAGGAGTAAATGGAGCGGCACTTGAATTCAGTGTAAATTTAGGAGTAAATTCAACGGTATTTGCACTCAAGCTGCTGTTTACTGGTTTATTAGCATCCATTTTGAAAACACTCCCTGCCAAACTGATTGGATTTTGTTTCTGTTACTCGATTATCTGAGTGTATTTTTCTAAATAAGTTCATTATTTGATTGGGTGATCAGTTAGCTGCTGTCTGACAACAATCCCGATACTGCCAAACCAAATACATAGCATCGTCTTTCGCTAATGGGTGCCGATGCATGCCCCAAGTGGCAGCAGATGCCCCGATCCAATGAGCTTTGTGTTTTTCCGGTTCCGGCCAGAACATACTCATTTTGTACTGGCTTTTAGGGAGCCACGGAGTAATGCGACTGTGGCATTGCGCATCATTGCCTATGGTTTTTCGGCCAAGTCCGATGCGATGAATCTTGGCCAGAGCTCTGGTTGCTAATAGACTGGTGTTGTCAGCAAAGTGACCATAGGTGCTGGTAAAACCAGTCATGGGATAGAGGCTGCCCCAGCTGCCTGCGCACCAGTGCAGACTGTCCATGGGTTGTGCATTCAGCGCCGCTACTCCATCGGCAGTACAGGCATTTATTGCTGCAGGGTTGGCGTAAGCTGCAAGGTCCGGTGATAACAATACAGCCAGTTCAGGATGGTTCCATGACGGATCAACTTCTGACAGATTGATCAGATCAAAGTCCACCAAGTCACTGTTGCAGCCGCCAATGCCGGTGTACATATTAAGCATCTCGATCAACGGCAGACTGTACACATGAGCGTGCATATAGGTCAGCCCTTTGGGGATATTGGCTGAGCCCAAGGTTCCCCAACGACGTTGGTCTACTATGGGCAGTTTGTGGCCGCCCAACGCCATCAAACAACCGGGGCTTCTAGTGAGTTCGATCAATCGCTGGGGTCGCCAGAATCCCGTAGTTACACCGGGATGACTCGAGAGCTATATCAACACTACTCCTCTGAAACATACTACGTATTCCCAGGAGACCCGCCAACGTTAACTACTGAGGGCGAACTGAAACATAATCTGCGTGAAATCAATGACATAAAAAGGTACCGTAATTTGACTGGTAATATTGGTAGTCCTGCACCTAGAAAAATACTCACGCCACCCGATAGATGGGATATGTTTGACTGTTTAAGAGGAGAAAATTAGCTTTGCATCATGATTCTGTTAACTATAGTAATTCCCCCTTGGCTCAAAACTACAGAGTCGATTAAAGATCTTAAA
>SIHQ01000010.1 GCA_004762125.1 Oceanospirillales bacterium
TGCCCGAAGAGCTCTCAAAGGTGTGGAGTTATGTCATAGCATCCGCAAAAGCCAGTACGATAAAGCTCAATCTGCCAATGACTGGGAATACTTTTATTCCCTCGCAGTCTAATTGTGTCTGGAGGATAGGTCTCTGTGATCTATCGAAAACTTTGCAACAGAACCGTGACGCGTACACTGAGTCCATCTCTGTCAACCAATTCAGGTTTTCCAGAATAAGCTTTGCCGTTGATGTTACGTAACTGTGTGTCAGATAAGGCCATGAGAGATACCTGTGTACATTTTTTACACGGAGTGTGTACATATTGGTAAACTGGTATAGACCATAGAGATTATGTACACAAATATGTACACATCAAGGGATGAATCCTACTGAATTATATTATTTCATTTTGAATTATTATGAAGTTTTTTCTTTTGTAAGCCTTGGTAATAAAGGCTTTTACTATCAATGTATCAAGTATTATGAAAGGTGGTTAAATGAGGTCATTTTACTGGCTCGATTATGAAACCTTTGGCACCAATCCGGCCACAGATTGGCCCGGCCAGTTCGCAGGTATCAGAACCGATGCCGAGCTTAATGAAATAGGCGAGCCGCTGAATATATACTGTCAGCAACCCCTTGATCACCTTCCTCATCCTGCGGCAACACTGATTACTGGTCTGACGCCTCAGAAGGTCAATAACGAAGGGTTAGTAGAGCCTGATTTTATTCGCCGAATTAATGATGAACTGATGCAGCCTGGCACGTGTGCTGCTGGCTATAACTCCATTCGTTTCGATGACGAAGTCACTCGTAATAGCCTCTATCGCAATTTTTATGATCCTTATGCCAGAGAATGGCAAAACGGCAACAGTCGTTGGGATTTGATTGATCTTGTTCGAATGACGGCTGCACTCAGACCGGATGGTATTAACTGGCCAACCAATGATGATGGGCGAATCAGCTTTCGACTTGAACATTTAACGGCTGCCAATGGTATCAGTCATGGTCAGGCTCACGATGCACTGGCGGATGTTCGAGCTACAATTGCTCTCGCGCGATTGATTCGTGATAAACAACCAAAGTTGTTCAATTTCTATCTTGAGTTAAGAAACAAGCAGGCAGTTGCAAAGCAATTGAATCTGGTCACCAAAAAACCATTGGTTCATATCTCCGGAATGTTCGGAGCAGCAAGGTTATGCACTGCTGTGGTTATGCCTGTGGTGGCACATCCCATTAATAAAAATGGAGTGCTTGTTTATGACCTTTCAACCGATCCAACACCTCTGTTGGAGCTGAGTGTAGAAGAACTCCAGTACAGACTGTTCACCCCTCTGAGTGAACAAGAGGAGGGAGCTGAACGAATTCCGTTGAAAACAGTTCATCTCAATAAATGTCCGGCTCTTGCGCCTTTGAAAGTGCTACAGCCAACGGATATTGAACGACTGTCCATTGATCTGGAGCTTTGTAAAAAACACCATCAACGCTTGCTTGAGCAGCCTGCTCTGGCAGAAAAACTACAGGCTGTGTTCTCTTCTCCACCAGCAAATACCACTAATGATCCAGACCGGATGATTTATTCCGGAGGCTTTTTCTCAAATGATGATAAAAGCCGAATGGCAATGATCCGCTCGTCTGTACCTGAAGAGCTTGGCAGGCTGGGATTGAGCTTTAATGATGGCAGGCTCGATGAAATGCTCTTTCGCTATCGAGCCAGATATTTTCCAGACACCCTCGACAGTGAAGAACAAAATCAGTGGAAAAGTCATTGTAGAGAAAGGTTGTCAGGCAAAGAGCTTAGCGTTTTGGGTTATGAAGCCTTTGATCTGGCATTAAAGGACGCATGGGAGTCGGCCAGTCCTGAGCAAAGGCAACTCTTGCAGGAATTGCGAGAGTACCGGGACTGGCTGCAACAGCAATCTAGCTGACTTAGCCCTGAAGGGCGATCTGGTTGAAGTGCTCAGCCAGTCGTCCTGAAATGACAGGTTTCTCAATATAATCGACAGCACCGAGTTTGATAACGGCTACAGCTGTATTGAGATCATTGTGGGTACCCAGTACTACGACTGGCACACCTTTGGCATTTTCTGAAATATGTCTCACCAGCTCGAGCACCCTATCTCCCTGTTCTTCACTGGCAACCACTATGCAACCAGGTGTCAGATTCTTAATAGCTGACAGCAGTTCATTATGTTGATGGAATACTTTCAGGTGCAGTGATTTTTCATCACACAGGCCGCGGATAGTTTCTTTTATTTCGTTGTCCTGCTCCAGCAGGTATACGAGGTCATTTATTGCCATATTCTTCTAGCAGCCTTTGGTGATTATAGGTAAGACTCCTTAGTCCAGCCTTGAAACAGGTTCAGGAAGTTGAACTCTGTTTTTCGGTTCTTCAGTTGTTTACCTTTCGGCAGATGTCGAATTCCCCTGTTAGAACATTGAGGGGTTAACTCTGTATTCGTGGGCAGGTCTTCTTTCAAAAACACAGTTTTTTAGAAAAGCATGAGCTTGTTTGGTAGACAGGCAAATGACTTCGTCACTTTCTCACAACATGAGTTGAGTTTAGATATTGACATCGAATTGCTGAATGGAGAGTTGTACTAGACGTGGTACGGGGACTACCTAAGACGAAAGTGTGGTATCAGTAGGATGATAGAAATATATGAACAATGGGAGTAAGTAAGAGGGGATATAGGCTTTTAGTTAGAGAAAGCCCGAAGTCCATCCCTGGACTTCGGATCAGGAGAAGTTAAACGTTAAAGTTAAACTCGCCTTCTAGGTGTTCTTTAACCTGCATTACCTGACGAACCAGGTGTGCCAGAGACTTGGTACCCATCTTTTCCATTACTCGAGAGCGATGGATTTCAACGGTACGCTGACTCAGGTTGATGTCTGCTGCGATAACCTTGTTAGCCTTGCCTTCAACTACGTGGCGCAGTACTTCGCGTTCACGATCAGTCAAGGTAGACAGACGTCGCAGAATTTCTTTGTGCTCCAGAAGTTCACGACGCTGCTGGGTATCCAGTTTCAGACCGTCGTTGATCAGATCTAGTAGTTCCTGATCGCGGAACGGTTTCTGGATAAAGTTCATGGCGCCATCCTTGATCGCCTGTACTGCCATAGGCACATCACCGTGACCAGTGATGAAGATGATTGGCAGGATGCAGTGCATTTCGTTCAATTTGCTCTGCAATTCCAGACCGCTCATACCTGGCATACGTATATCGAGAACGATACAGCCCGGACGGTTTTCATCGTAGATATTGAGAAACTCTGCGGGCGAAGAAAAGGATTCTACAATCTGACCAACAGACTGCATCAGCATTTTCAGCGAATCACGCACAGCTTCATCATCATCGATGATAAAAACGGTAGGTTCGTGTTTGGTGACCTGTTGCTGCATAACGACTCCACTTAGAATTTATAGAGGTTGCCGTAAAGGGATGTTTAATCAAGCGCCGTCAGGCAGTAGAAAAATCTGCACATTCTTTATACAAAACATTCATAACCTGTTCAATCATTGTCATGCTTGCATAACGACTGTGGAATTCCGATTCAGTGTAGCAGAGGTTTTCGACTATGCCCTGTGGGTACAGTACAACCCCGCATTTAAAACATAGAGCGAAAAAAAACACTAAAAGCGCACTTGCCGCCAGCTTGCCAAAACAAACCTTCGGCTTGTTCCTGCTGAATATGCCTGTCATTGTTTCAGACTGTTCATGACGTTTCGCTTTCTGTTATTCCTTTGACGTTAACCCTAATAGTATAGAAACAAAGCACATTGCCTACTGTGGAAAATACAGTAGATCAAGGGCTAGAGGGAGTAAGGGAAAATACGACTGTGTTATTAAGTGTTATTGATTATGTGATGTTTGATAACAAAAAGCCGCACGTGTGAAGTGCGGCTTAATAAACAATAGAGTGTCGCTTATTAGTGAGTTTTGCTGCTCAGATCCATAGGGGCAACCATGTTTTCAGGTTTCAGAATTTCAGCCAACTGCTCATCGGACAGCAATCCTTCTTCCTTCACCAGGTCAACAACGCGTCGACCGGTTTTCAACGCTTTCTGAGCAATGCGGCTGGAGTTTTCGTAACCCAGGTATGGATTCAGAGCAGTTACCAGACCTATAGAGTTATCAACGTAAGCCTGACACACGCCGCGATTGGCTGTAATGCCTTTCACACAGCGATCGGTCAGCATGAACATACCGTTGGTGAGCTGCTGAATAGATTCCAGAATCTTGTAAACCAGTACAGGCTCAGCAAAGTTTAGCTGCAGTTGAGCCGCTTCGGAAGCCATAGTCACAACCAGATCGTTACCGATAACGTGGAATGCAATCTGGCTCATGGCCTCAGGAATAACAGGATTAACCTTGCCTGGCATGATAGAAGAACCTGGCTGCATTTCCGGAAGATTGATTTCGTTGAAACCACACATTGGGCCGGAAGACAGTAGACGTAGATCGTTACTCATCTTGGACAGTTTGACGGCCAAACGCTTCAGGGAGCTGGAGAAAATAACAAAAGCGCCCATGTCAGAAGTCGCTTCAACCAGGTCACCGGCCAGAATCATCTGTTGACCAGAAATTTCTGTCAGGTGTGCAATCGCCATGGGTGCATAACGGCTGTCGGCAGTGATGCCGGTACCAATGGCAGTACCACCCAGGTTGACTTCACACAGTAGCTTGGCCATGTCCCGGATACGGTCAATGTCTTCGCCAATGGTGGTAGAGAATGCATGGAATTCCTGGCCCAGAGTCATTGGAACGGCGTCTTGCAGCTGGGTACGACCCATCTTCAGGACGTCACTGAATTCTTTGGACTTAACGTCACAAGCATTTTTCAGGCTTTTGGCTGCAACAACCAGTTCCTTGTGCTTCATCACCATCGCCAGACGCATAGCGGTTGGGTAAACGTCGTTGGTTGACTGAGCCATATTGATGTGAGTGTTAGGGTGCAGGTGTTCATACTGGCCACGACGATAGCCCATCAGTTCTAGCGCACGGTTGGCGATGACTTCGTTGGCGTTCATGTTGGTTGAAGTGCCGGCACCGCCCTGGATCATATCTACGGTAAACTGCTCATGCAGTTTGCCAGCAATAATTTCGTCACAGGCATCGATAATGGCATCAGCCTTGGCAGCGTCGAGCATACCCAGGTCACGGTTGGCCATAGCGCAGGCCTTCTTCACCATGGCCAAAGCTTTTGGCACATTAGGGAAGTGACTCAGAGTTACGCCGGAAATATCGAAGTTTTCCATGGCACGCTGAGTCTGAATACCGTAATAAGCCGCTTCAGGCACTGGAGCTTCACCAAGCAGGTCATGCTCAATACGGAAGTTATTCAAATCGGTTTTTTCGTGGGTCATTGACTATTTACCAATGAAATAAAAGCAAGGCTGATTCACCAGACGTCGAATGACGACTGAATTTAGAAACTGTATGGAACTAGTCTGTTCCTGCTTAAATCAATGGGCAATATGAACTTTTACCTATCAAATAATAACAAAAGTGATCATTTAATATATGTATTAGTATTTTCACGATAGCTGAATACCTCTACTGGCTAAGTCACAGTATCGATTGCGGGTAATAGCAGGAAGAGTTCATAGGTTACTGAGACAGTTATTATTGAGAGAGTGTGCAGACGAAATATGACGAATGAATGTCAGAGCATTAATTTTTCTGGCCGGGTAGCTCTCCTCGTTTTTGTTGTTCTTTAATTTCTTCTAGCCAGCGGAAAGTTTCAGCAACGGGTTCGATAAGATCGCGGGGGATATAACTGGCGACATCCGTTTCAAACAAAGCATGGGCTAGAGGTACGTTTTCCAGAATCGGAATACCTTCTTTTTCTGCGACTTTAATAATAAAGCGTGCCCGGCCTCCACGACCTTTTACAGTAATAATGGGGAGAGGGGTTTTGTCTTGTTTGTAGTGCAGCCCAATAGCCAGATGAGTCGGGTTTTTTATGACGACGTCAGATTTTTTGGTGTTCTCGGCTTCGTTCAGCATTTCCTGGTGAATCTCTTTCCGCTTACCTTTTATTTCCGGACTACCTTCACTCTCTTTGTGCTCGCGCTTAACTTCATCCTTGGACATTTTATTCTGCTTGGTGAATTGCTGTTTTTCAAACATAAAATCCAATACAGCAATGACCACAAAGGCAGCTACGGCGTACATCAGCAGCTTCTTCATTAACACGCCAACCACAGGGAGAATACAGGCACTGCCACAGTGAGGCAGGTTAACCATATCACCGAGACTGTTTTTGATGACGAAATAAACAACGATGGAGAGAAAAATGATTTTGATCACGGATTTAAAAAACTCCACCAGATTCTTAACGGCGAAGATTCGTTTAAATCCTGCGATGGGACTGATTTTTTTGATGTCAGGCTTGATGCCTTCTCCGGCAAGTAGAAAGCCGAATTGCATAACGTTACCGATAATAGCCGACAGCATTGAAACCATCACCAATGGCAGTAGCAGCTCGATCGTTTTTTCCAGTATGCCATGTGTAACGATTTTGAAGGCCTCGCCAAAAGGCTCGTTATAAACGGTAGACGGTAGAATCACCATTTCCTGAATGGTATCGAGAAATGTGTCACTCATGAACCAGAGTGTGGTGAGTACGGCAATGATGCCAAAGGTGCCGGAGACTTCTTTGCTCTTGGCGACCTGACCTTTTTTACGGGCATCCCGTAATTTTTTTGGTGTCGGTTGTTCTGTTTTTTCAGCACTCATTTCCAGAGTTCTCCCATTATTCGAAAGATCTCTGGAATACCTTCATCGTGTTTTTTGGCAAGAGTCAGGATGGTGCTGACGTAAACAACAAGAATAGCCGCGGCAACACCAGATTTGATCGGCATCGCCAGAATGAAAACGTTTAGTTGAGGTGCTGAGCGGGAAATCAGAGCTATACCGAATTCGGTAATGAACATAGAGATGACCACAGGTGCAGCCAGCCACATGGCCAAACCAATGATAAGGTCAAACTGGTTGAGAAAGAATATGGCGGCAGACTGATCAAGTTGAGGGAAGAAACTGAAAATAGGCCATGCCTGATAACTGATAAACAGACTGTTTAAAAGCAGAAGAAACAGGCCGCTGACCATAAATATGGCTGTAAATGCTTGTGAAAAAAGTATACCCATTGGTGAAGTTTCAGCACCCGATAAAGGATTCAGGGAACTGGCCATAGAGGCACCACGCTGGTTATCAATGAAGAAGCCTGCGGATTCCAGGGCCCAAAAAGGAATAGTGATGCAGAACCCGAGAATGGCGCCAATAAAAGCTTCTTTCAGAACCAGTCCAGCCGTGGAGAAAATAGTGATGGTTTCGTCTGGCTTCAATTCTGCCAGCATCGGGTGAAGGAATAGAATCAGGCAGCCACAGATACCGTTCCGCATCATGGCCCCGCCCAGTACTTTTTTATGGAGGAAAGGGATCAGAGTGAAGAGGGCAACAATTCTTGGCAGCCCCATGGTGTAGATATAAAACCACTCTTTCAGCTCATCAATCGGGATAAGCATGATTTAGAGATCCGGTATTTTATTCATGATCGACACTGCATAATGAAAAATCTCCAGCCCTAGCCAGCGAGCGGTGGCAAAAATGCTGATGATTACGGCAATCAGTTTGAAAGCGAACGGTAGAGTCTGCTCCTGAATTTGGGTCAGAGCTTGTATTAAACTGATCAACAGGCCGACTCCTGCCGCAGCAATTATCGGCGGCATGGATAAAATCAATACCAGCATCAGAGCATGAGCAGTCAGTTGAATAATCTCGTGGTCTACCATGTTTGCCCCTTAACCATAACTGAGCACTAGTCCCTGAATCAGTCGTGTCCAGCCATCCAGCAATACAAACAGCAGAAGCTTGAAGGGTAGGGAGATGGTCATTGGAGACACCATCATCATACCCATGGCAAGCAGAATGTTTGAGACGATCAAATCGATAACAATAAAGGGCAAGTACAGTAAGAAACCGATCTGAAATGCCTTGGTCAGCTCGGTGATACAAAATGAAGGTAGCAGTACTATAAAGTCATCAGAAGACAGCTCTTTCTGGTATTTTTTAGGCCAGAGTAGCCGAGCAGATTTCAGAAAAAAGTTCCGCTCTTTTTCATTAGTGTTGTCTTTTAGAAACTGCTTATAAGGTAAAGTGGCCGATTTTAATTGCTCAACCCAGCTTAGGTCTTCAAAAGTGATCTTTTCCGGCTCTAGCCTTTCATAAACTTGGTAACCCACCGGCGCCATAATATAAAGCGTAAGGATGATCGCCAGTGCGTTCATGGCAATGTTGGGTGGAATCTGCTGGAGACCTGTTGCGTTACGAAGAATGGAAAAAACAACGACCAGCTTCAGGAACGAGGTGCCCATTACCGCCATAAAAGGGATCAGCGCCATCAGTGCCAGAGGCACCATTAAATAAAATGGGCTGGTAAAGCTTAGAATGCCTTCTTCCATGGAGCTGTCCTGTGATTAACAGCTAAACCGCAAACTCTGTTATTAAATTATTTATTAATGAGTCTGGAGATACGGGCTCCCAGCCTTCCCTCTATTTCTACCAGTTGGCATTCACCGATCAGTTTACCGTTGGCTCTAAGTTTTACTGGCTGATCAACAGGGTTATCCAAAAGGAACGTGTAACCGTTATGTAGACCTTGCATCTCAGCCGCTGTCATTGACTGTTCACCCACTTCGAACATTAGAGTAACTGGCAGATCTGCTAACTCTACAGGTATATTTTCACCTTCTGGCAAAGCCTCGGCTTCAGGAGCTTCTTCGTCTGGCTGTTCCTGATCTAGTTCTTCATCTTGATGAAGCTGTTCTGAATCAAGTTGGTCAAATTGTTCGTCCATAGCCTGTAGCCTTTGTCTGATCGTAACCTGGTGACCACTGCTGTCTGCCAACCATGAAACTCGGGGATTAACTCGAACAATGATCTGTTCACTAGCCCCATGGGTTTCAAGAAAAACAATATCGCCTACTTCTAACCCTACGTATTCATCGGTGGTCAGTCGTGTATGACCTTTTTGTAGGGATGCCCAGAAAGGTATATCGGGCAGAGGCGAACTTTGATGAGCTGGAATTCTGTCAAGAATCTGTAAGACCAAAGCGTTTAGTGCTATTTGAAAGGTTGAATTGACGCCATTAAAGTTAACCCCGAGGGCTAACCTTTCAGAATCTGTTGTTTCGCACTTCTCGAAATTGATGAGTGATGCAGAAACCCCGAGTGCTATTTGCAAGGTTTCGAGAACTGGTTGGATGGCTTTGCTGAAAACCGCTGGGGCCAATCCTTCTGGCAATTTCTCTAGAGCTTTGTGATCAATTTTTGAAGGTAAAAGAAAGTCGGCAATGTATTGCCCAATGAACAATTGGCAGGTTTGACCATTCAATTCAATGTCCAGTTGAAAGCAGGGCGCATCGGATTTGGCCATGCCACCAATGACAAAGGTGACCTGCTGATTATTGATGCTGGTTTGAAATTGCCTCTGGCAGGAAGCCAGTGTCCGGTTCAGCTGAAATTCAGCAGATGACACTGAAGGGTAAGTTAGCGGCCTGGCATCCTGTTCGGTATTCATGATTCTTCAGTATCATCCTGGTCTTCTGCAGCAACGTACTCTTCTTGTGAACGACCATCATTCTGTTCACCGCCAGCGCCTGACATATTGATATTGACCTGAACCTTGTCACCCAGTCGTTCAGAGAGTGTTTTCTGAAGACTTGCTTCACTGGCGGCAAGAATATTATGGGACTCGGCGGAGGTTGTGTTCATGGTGACTTGAAGAGCCCCGGCTACTCGTTGTAAACGAATTTCTGTACCAGGAAGAATGTTATCTTTCAGTGTCATTCTGATTTCTGCACCATTCACGGCATCCTTTGAGGAAACCATGATTTTGTCCACCAGTTTGTTGAGTGCTTCATTGACCTCTTTTGGACCACTGACGGACTGAATGTTTTTCAACTGGGCTTCTGATGTCTGTAGTGCTTCTCGAGATCCAATCGCAGATTCATTCAGCATTGATTGTTGAAGGCTGTCACTGCTCTGGTGGCTGTCTCTCTTTTCACCTTTATCTTTAAACTTACCGTCCAGAAGTTCTCTGGCATTTTTTCGACGTTCGGCCATCAAGCTTTCCAGGCTCTGTTCTTCTTTGCCTCCGGTTTTGCTCTTACCATCTTTTTTCTTGTCTACTTTACGAGCAAAGTCCTGAGCTTGATCTTCCGAGACTTTTTGGTTTTGTCCTACGGATAGATTGTCATTCTGGGCAGGTGGCTGGCTGGGATTAACAGGTTGCATGATGGCCTCCAGGCTGATGTCGCCCGAAGCTAGTCTGGCTAGTGTCGGGGGCGAACAGTAAATTCTTCCATTTCAAGGTCTTCTAATCGGGCCGCCTCTTTGGCTTCCTCTTCATCAATCACCTTGGTAAATTCCGTGAACTTCTCAACAGCCTGCATCGCTTGCCGATGCTTTTCTCGAGCTTCTTCCAGTTGCTCCCTGGCGTCTTCTACTTCTTTTTCAGCAATACTGATGGCTTGCTGGAGCTCGACATCTTTTTCTCGCAGTGCAGCGACCTTGATTTTTAGCTTGTCTAGGTCGCTCTGCTTCACTTCCATGTTGATAATGTTATCGTAGAGCCGCTGTTCTTCTTTACAGCGCCATTCCACGTACTCTTCGAACTCCTGAGTTTTTTTCTCTACATCTTCGTGAGCTTGCTCAAGACGGTACTCGCTCTTGCGAACCTCTCTTAACGCGGAATTCTCACGAATTTCTTTAATTTTCAGTAATTGATGCAACATTTATCAGACGCCAGTGAGTTGTCTGAGCTGTTGGATATTATCTTCGTAGTCGGTTAATTCATCGGTTCTCTGTTTTAAATAATTGCGAATAGCATCAATTTTTTTCAAGGCTTCATCGGCTACAGCGTCGGAGCCAGGTTTGTATTCACCTACTTTCACCAGTAATTCAATTTCTTCGTATTTAGCCAGTAGCTCACGTAGCTTTCCTGCGGCTGCTTGATGTTCTTTTGGGGTGACGTTGTTCATTACACGGCTGGTGCTGGCAAGTACATCAATAGCAGGGTAGTGATTTGCTGCGGCTAATTTTCTGGAAAGGATAATGTGCCCATCCAGTATTGAGCGGGTCTCATCGGCCACGGGCTCGGTCATATCATCGCCTTCCACAAGAACCGTATACATGGCCGTGATTGAACCAGTATCTGACATACCGGCTCGTTCCATCAATTTTGGCAGGGTGGCAAATACTGAAGGTGGAAAGCCTCGTCTGGTGGGTGGTTCACCGGCAGCAAGACCGATCTCACGCTGAGCACGGGCAAAACGAGTAACGGAATCCATTAATAGCAGAACCCGCTTGCCTCGATCACGGAAATATTCGGCAACAGCTGTCGCGGTATAGGCCGCTTTTGCACGTTCCATGGATGATTTGTCAGATGTAGCCACAATGATGACCGATTTTTTTATACCTTCAGGTCCGAGGTCGTGTTCGATAAATTCCCGTAGTTCCCGTCCTCGTTCACCGATGAGTGCGAGTACGGTCACATCGACGTCAGCGCCCTTAACAAGCATTGAAAGCAAGGTGCTCTTACCACCACCAGCTGCTGCGAATATCCCCATTCGTTGACCTTCACCGCAAGTTAACACTCCGTCGAATGCTTTGATGCCAAGTGGCAAAGGCTTGTCGATGATTTTTCGGGTCATCGGGTCAGGAGCGCTGGTGTAAACCGGGTAGTAAGTTTCCGGCTCTATACCATCAAATGCAGTCGGATCAAGAGGGCTACCCATGCCATCAAGTACGTGGCCGAGTAGATGAGGACCAACGCCTACATGGTGAACTCTTCCGGTAGGGATAACTTCAGTCGTGGAGGAAATACCGATGATTTCACCCATGGGCGAAAGAACGGTCTCATGACCCTGGAACCCAACAACTTCGGCATAACCGGTTTTTTCTTCGTTGGGAGTGACCAGTTCACAGAGTTCACCAATTTTGACCCCGGGCACGGCTGCCTTGATGATCATACCCTGGACTTCGGTCACACGGCCGCGAATATCTACCAATCGACTACTTTCAACGGCACCCTGTAATGCGTTAGTCAGATAACTAAGTGCTTCAGCCACAGTGCACCATCTCCTTGTGAATGCGTTTTCATCGAATGTGTTTTTCGAATAGATAGTTTCAGTGTAATAGAGCGTTTGGGGGTGTGGCGTTGAGGCATAAAAAAAGGGCTTGTGATAAGCCCTTTTGAATTTCAGCTGATCTTTAGACCATCATGCCCATATCGCTCGGGCCACCATTCGGAGCTGGTGGAGGGGTTGATGAAGAGCCGGTCTTTGGCGCTGCTGTACCATCACTTTCGGTGTTTTCTACTTCAGAAACGACCCATTCCAAAGTATTTACGAACTTTTCCAGAGTGGATTCGAAATTACCGTAGTCAGAGGAGGCTAGCATGGAGCGAATCAGAAGAACTTCTGACTGATCATGATTCAAGGCATGAAAAGCACCCTGCATGCTGTGGTGTTGAAGATTCAGGGAAAGTAGTTTCTGGTAAAGTTCTGTTTTGGCATCATCATGAGCATCCATGGGCTTAACAGAAGAGACAAATACGAGAGCCTCGTCTTCTTCCAGGTACTCCATGTTGACGATAAGGGTATCGTCGAAGCAAAGCCCGCAGGCATCATGTTCGTTCAGGGCTAACTCGCCAAGGCCGATGCTTTCGGCAAAGTGTTGAAGGTTCTCTTCGACGTTCTGCTTATAGGACATGGATCCATACCCTCCGTGGTATGACATCAGTAACTGGAATATCAGTAATTAAATCTTAGTATATATTGCTCTTATCAAGTACGTGGTTCCCGAAGCCGTAAATTCAGGGAAGAGCACTGATTAAAGCTGCTATCGGACGATAAAGGGGAAGCCTGTATACTTTCCGACAAAATTTTGAACCTGGAGAGACAAAATTGAGTGAACAGGACACTGTTGACCAGTACTGGATGAAAGAAGCGCTTATCGAAGCTGCGAAGGGTAGAGCATTGAATGAAGTGCCGGTAGGGGCTGTTGTGGTTTTCAATGGCGAAATCATTGGTCGAGGCTACAACCAGCCCATCAGTGGCTGTAATCCGGTAGCTCATGCAGAAGTGCTGGCTTTGCAGGAAGCAGCAGCTGCGTTGAAGAACTATCGGTTGGTAGATTGTGAGCTGTTCGTCACTCTGGAGCCATGCACTATGTGTGCAGGTGCTATTATCCACAGTCGAGTGAAAAGGGTGGTGTTTGGTGCTTATGAGCCCAAGGCTGGAGCTCTGGTGAGTCAAAGCCGAGTGCTGGAGCTGCCCTATATGAATTATAAAGTCGCTATGACCGAAGGAGTGCTTGAGCAGGAATGCAGTGAGATAATTTCCGGCTTTTTCCGTGATCGAAGGGCGGTTAAAAAAGCAGCAAAACAGTCTCTGAGATGCTGTTGATAAGAAATTAGTGAAAAGAATGCGGTTTATCGCGGGACGATAGCTGGTTTCCGTACCTTGGTTTCGATTAATATAGCGACCCTGATTATTCCCCTGAGTCCAGCTGAGGACAGTTTTTATCATGCTGATATTGCGTGGTGCTCCGGCTCTCTCGCCGTTTCGTAGCCAAAAGCTGCTTGAAACCCTGCAGAACCTAATTCCGGAAATCTCCAGTGTTTCTGCTGAATTCCAGCATTTCATTCGAGTCAATGATGACCTATCCCTACAAGAGCTTCAGACACTAGAGAAGCTTCTGACCTACGGGCCTACTCTTGAAGAAGGGCCGCTTGAAGAAGGGCCGCTTGAAGAAGGGGAGCCTGAGGAAGAAAGAGCAGATACTCTGTTTCTGGTCGTGCCAAGATCCGGAACTATTTCTCCGTGGTCCAGTAAGGCAACGAACATTGCCAGTAACTGTGGTCTGGATAAAATTCAGCGTATTGAGCGTGGGCTGGCTTACCATATTGCTACTGAGCAAATACTGACAGAAGAACAGCAGGCTATTGTCAGTGACCTGCTTCATGACCGTATGACTGAAGCCGTTCTCGACAATCCTAAAGCTGCTGAGGTGCTGTTCGCTGAGACCGAACCTGCACCGCTGAATGCTGTTGATGTTCTGGAAGGTGGTCGTGAAGCTCTAGCTGTAGCTAATACAAATCTTGGTTTGGCCTTGGCTGATGATGAGATTGATTATCTGGTAGAAAGTTACTTAAAACTGAAGCGTAATCCCACTGACGTCGAACTGATGATGTTTGCTCAGGCAAACTCTGAGCATTGCCGTCACAAGATTTTTAATGCGACCTGGACCATAGATGGCGATGATCGCAGTCATTCCTTGTTCCAGATGATTCGTAATACCCATAAGCTCAATGGCGAAGGAGTGCTATCTGCCTATAAAGATAATGCTTCCGTTATTGTGGGTGCGAAAGCAGGCCGATTCTTCCCGAATCCATCCGGCAAAGAATATGGTTATCATCAGGAAAATATTAATATCCTGATGAAGGTAGAAACCCATAACCACCCGACGGCTATTGCTCCCTGGGCTGGTGCTGCTACCGGTTCTGGTGGTGAGATTCGTGATGAGGGTGCTACCGGTAAAGGTTCCAAGCCAAAAGCAGGTTTGACCGGATTTACTGTATCCAATCTGAAAATTCCGGGCTATGAACAGCCTTGGGAAAAGGATTACGGCAAGCCTGATCGTATTGTTTCTGCTCTGGATATCATGATTGAAGGTCCGTTGGGTGGCGCTGGTTTTAACAATGAATTTGGTCGCCCTAACCTTTGTGGTTACTTCCGTACTTATGAAGAAACAGTAAAGGGTGCCAACGGTGATGAAGTCCGTGGTTATCATAAGCCCATCATGCTGGCTGGTGGTCTGGGCAACATTCGTACCGACCATGTCGAGAAGGGTGAAATCCCTGTCGGAGCCAAACTGATTGTTCTTGGTGGCCCAGCCATGCAAATCGGTCTTGGCGGTGGTGCGGCTTCTTCCATGACCTCATCTGATGGCCAGGAAGATCTCGATTTTGCCAGTGTTCAGCGTGACAACCCAGAAATGGAACGCCGCTGTCAGGAAGTAATTGACCAGTGCTGGCAGTTGGGTGATGAAAACCCTATCGCCTTTATTCATGACGTAGGTGCTGGTGGTCTGTCCAATGCTCTGCCTGAGCTTGTGAACGACGGTGGCCGTGGTGGTCGTTTTCAGATTCGTGACATCATCAATGATGAACCGGGCATGTCTCCACTGGCACTCTGGTGTAACGAGTCCCAGGAACGTTATGTGATGGCTGTGCCAGTCCAAGATCTGGAGCTGTTCGAAGAAATCTGTCGTCGTGAACGTTGTCTCTACGCGATTGTGGGTGAAGCTACTGAAGAGAAGCATCTGCTGGTAGAGGACAGTTATTTTGAAAATAATGCTGTTGACATGCCTTTGGATGTACTACTGGGTAAAGCACCTCGTATGCATCGCGATGTTAAGGCAAAAGAGATCAAGCAGGATGCTGTAAATCTTGATGGTATCGCTCTGGATGAAGCCGCAGAAAGAATTCTGAAGCTTCCTACCGTAGCCAGTAAGAATTTCCTGATCACCATTGGTGATCGATCTATCACAGGTTTGGTTGCTCGCGAGCAGATGGTAGGCCCGTGGCAGACGCCTGTGGCAGATTGTGCGGTAACGGCTTCTTCCTACGACACCTACAAAGGTGAAGCCATGTCCATGGGCGAGCGTACGCCTCTGGCTGTTATTAATGCACCGGCTTCCGGTCGTATGGCAATCGGTGAAGCGATCACCAATATTGCCTGCACTCGTATTGAAAAGATGGGTGATATCAAACTGTCTGCTAACTGGATGGCTGCAGCTGGTCATCCGGGTGAAGATGCCAAGCTTTATGAAACCGTGAAAGCGGTGGGTATGGAGTTATGTCCTGAGTTGGGTATTGCCATTCCTGTGGGCAAGGATTCTATGTCCATGCGGACAGGTTGGAAAGAAAATGGAGAAGACAAAAGTGTTACTTCTCCTTTGTCTTTGGTGATCTCTGCTTTTGCTCCCGTTCTGGATATACGTAAGACCGTTACTCCCCAATTGAAAACAGATCAAGGTGATACGGACCTGTTGCTGATTGATCTGGGTCGTGACCAAAACCGTCTTGGTGGCTCTGCACTGGCTCAGGTGTATAACCAGGTCGGTGACCAGACTCCGGATGTTTCTTCTTCTGATGACCTGAAAGCATTCTTTAACGCTATCCAGAAAATGTTGGAAGCCGACCTTTTGTTGGCTTATCACGATCGTTCAGATGGTGGTCTGTTCACTACGCTGGTAGAAATGGCCTTTGCTGGTCGTACCGGACTGGAAGTGAATATCGACAAGCTGGCCGGTTGTGAATCAATGATTCTGCCTGCGCTGTTTAATGAAGAGCTGGGAGCAGTGATTCAGGTTCGTCGTTCAGATAAAGGAAAGGCCAAGGACGTTCTGGCTTCTGCTGGTCTGGGGGCTTGTACCCATACCATCGCTGAAACACGTGCCAACCATCGTATTAACTTTACCTTTAACGGTGAAGTGATCAGCAGTGAAAGTCGGGTGAAACATCAGCGTTGGTGGGCTGAAACCAGCTACCGTATTCAGTCGCTGCGTGATAATCCGGAATGTGCTCGTCAAGAGTACGACAACCTGCTGGATGACTCTGATACAGGCCTCAACATCTCTCTGCCCTTTGATGTCAGTCATGATATCGCTGCGCCTTATATCGCGACAGGTAAGCGTCCTCAGGTCGCGATTCTTCGTGAACAGGGTGTGAACGGTCATGTAGAAATGGCGGCTGCCTTTGATCGTGCGGGCTTTGCTGCGGTCGATGTGCATATGAGTGATGTGTTATCTGGTAAGCGGCAGCTGTCTGAGTTCAAAGGCTTGGTAGCCTGCGGTGGTTTCTCTTACGGTGACGTTCTGGGTGCTGGTGAAGGTTGGGCCAAATCCATTCTGTTCAATGAGCAGGCTCGTAATCAGTTTGAGACTTTCTTTCATCGTGCGGACAGTTTTACTCTGGGTGTTTGTAACGGTTGTCAGATGTTATCCAACCTTCATGAGTTAATACCGGGTACGGAAAATTGGCCACATTTTGTTCGTAACCAATCTGAACAATTTGAAGCTCGTACTGTGATGGTTGAAGTGCAGAAGAGTAAATCTATCTTCTTGCGCGGCATGGAAGGCTCCCGTATGCCGATTGCTGTTGCTCACGGTGAAGGTTATGCCGAATTCAGTAAGGTTGGGCAGATTAACCACCTTACCGATGCGGATCAGATTTCTCTGCGCTACGTAGATAATATGGGTCGATCTACGGTTCGTTATCCTTACAACCCGAATGGCTCTCCTCAAGGTATTACCGGTCTGACCTCCAGTGACGGTCGTGTCACTATTATGATGCCGCATCCTGAGCGAGTGTTCAGAACGGTTCAGCATAGCTGGCATCCGGATAGTTGGGGTGAAGATGCGCCCTGGATGAGAATGTTCAGAAATGCTCGTACCTGGGTAGACTGACAGTACTCGTCAACAGGCTGAGCCTCTGGGTTCAGCCTGTGTTTCCTACCCTTCATATCTTCTGCGAACTCTTTTCAATTCTTACCATCTAAACTAAATCCATAACTGATTAAATCGGGAGACTGAAAATAATGAAAAATCTCGGAAGTTGCTTGATGGTGTTACTGGCAAGCCTGTTCCTGTCTGGTTGCATGAGTGATTTGACCGGCACCAGTTACAGTGCCCGTGAAGCCAGATTCACACAATTAGTTCGTTTTGGCACGGTAACCGAAGTTCAGGCCGTGAAGATTGACGGTACGGAAGGGGAGGTTGGTACCATTGCCGGAGCTGCCATTGGTGGTGCCGCGGCTTCAGGTATTGGCGGTAAGCGTGAAGGTGCTGTTGGTGCCGTTCTTGGAGCGATAGCGGGCGGTGTGTTGGGACACATGGCCGAGAAAAAAATCACTCAGAAGGGCGGGGTGGAATTAACCATTCAGCTGGAGACGGGTAGTTATTTATCAGTGGTTCAACAGAATGATCCTAATGCGCAGTTCAATAGAGGGGACAGGGTCAAGGTTCTTACTCAGAATAGTACCAGTCGTGTTGTGCATGCTCAAAAATAATGAATAAATGTGGCCTGCTGCTGGATTAATACAATTAAGTGCAGGCCACAGGTTTCTCAATCACTGTTCAGGACGAAGCAGATAGTAATGAACGGGTAGATCTGGTTTATTATCGATCTCAATTTTTGGAATAGGCTTGAAAATAACCGTTTCCAGAAACTCGGCTTTAGGGAAATTTTCATTCATACGTCGTCTGACATTCTCGGATTCCCTTTTGCCATCAATCAGTACAATAATTCCACCCCCTTTTCTGAAATCATCATCACGCATCCATAAGCTTTCAGCTTCAGTCAAACCCATAAAAGGAACAGGTTTGTCTTTGCTATAAACACCCATCTCTGCAACATCATAATGCATGCCGCCAAAATAGGGCATGGGGTAGTTGTAATAGTTGTTCCAAAGCTGTTCAGCTTTTTGCATCTGTGATTTCAGTGGTTGGAACTCAACGGATCGCCAATACTTATCATCAATCTGAGGCTTGAAATAGAGGTAGCCGCCTCGGAGGCTGAGTAGTAAAAAACCGATAAATAAAGACCAGGAAACAACTGTTTTGAATCGACGGAAATTGATAACAGGTTTTAACCAGACGATCAAAAGAAGGGGCAGCCAGGCAAAGTAGGGGGTTGCCCAGCGAGGAACCAGCTTTTCTCCAGTGATCAGACCAAATAACAGAGTAAAGAGGAAAGGGCCGGTGGCTATGGCCAGCAAAAACCATTTTTTGAATGCTGTTTGGTTTGACTCAGATTCTTTTTGTTTAGAGGCTCTGAACAGGGGAATCATTAATAAAAACAGCAGAAACACATTGCCAAAGTTGCTGGTGATAAATCGCCATGGAAAGATCAGGTGATCGATTAAGGTATTTGAGCCATAACGAGTGCTTTCCACATAATTGTCTTCAAGGTATCCAATGGCAGCAAAATTATGCTCGTAAAGCCAGATTATATGAGGCGTTAAAATGATGGTGGCAATGATACCGCCAAGCCACGGTCCGCTACTGCCAAGATTTTTTCTACCTTCAACCGTAAATAATAAAAGTAGAAGTAGAGGGATAAATAAAATAGCGGCCTGATATTTGGTCAGAACTGCAAGGCCAGCCAGAGCCCCCGTTAACAGCCAATACTTCAGAGACTCTCTGGTGACAGCCCAGTAAAAAGCCAGTGCCATCCATGCCCAGATAGGGTGCTGTAGAGTATCCGGTGTTACTCGCTCCACCCGATTACTGTAGAACAGAATGCCCTGTAACAGGAATACAGCCAGCAGTGCACCATAATCGTTCAGATATTCCCTTGCCAGTTTCCAGACACCAATAAAAGTTAGAACAATACAGAGCTGAGCAAACAGATAAACCGGAAAATCAACGGAGTCACTCATATTGGCAAAGACGGCTGAAGCCCAAGCGGCTAAAGGAGGGTGTTTGTCATAACCCCACTGCCAGAGATTTCCCCAAGCAATGCCTTCAAGAGTATCAGAGTGAAGTGTGTTTCTGACTAACCATGGTACGACTGTCCAGAAGATAAGCTGAAAGCCACAGATCAGAGCCAGCCAGCGATAGGGGTTAATAGTTTTGGTGGGTTCCGGTTTGTTTTCCATCAGAGTCAGTCCATTGTGCAGTACGATGGCCTGCAGAGAGAAATGATTTTTAATCAGGATAGTCTTTCGAGAGCGACCTGCGCAGTATGACAATCGTCAATAAATTGATCGTTCATCAGGTAGTCGTATTCTTTAACTCTGGCAGGGTAATGGTCCAGTTGAATTGTTTTTTCAGATTTCGCTGGGTGGCACATGATCAGTCCTGAATCAGATGATGTCTGCAACCATTCCTGCATGAGTGATCTGAAGTTCTGTTGGGTCGTCAGAGAATAGACTCCAGCAAATGATCGGTTTCTGGAAATGCCTTTGCTGGTCAACATCTGTTCCATCTTTTTGGCACCAGACAGCTCAATAATTCGACTTTTAAAGCCGCCCCCGAATCGATTCATAGGACTGATACTGCGAACCCAAACGCCTTGTGGTGGTTGAAAGCGTCGAATGGTGGCCAGAAGCGCAGAACGAACCATTGGTAAATGGTGAACGTGTTGGTGCCCGTCGATAAAATCCGGGTGATGGCCAGTACCATCTATAAAGGCCTGGTACTGGGCTATGATCTCTTCTTCAATGGCTTGCTCATTGAGTAAACCAAGGTGACTTGAAATCAGCATTTTTTTAAGTCCGGGTAGGCCTTCCAGAAAGCTTTCGCTTAAACCTTTTCCTTCTGTGAAGTTCAAGTGAAGACCAATATCTGCTTTGTCTCTTAACACTGCTAATTGTTTCGTTGAGCTCTGCCAGTATTCCGATGTCACAAGACAGCTGGTCGCCTGAATGCGATCGGCTTCAATAAGTCTGCTTATGGCGCTGTTAACATCAGGGTGCATGCCAAAATCATCTGCGCATAAAGTTATTCTTTTCATTTAAATGCCCAGTACTTGCTTAGGGTGAAAGTGACAATAGGTACAGTGGCAAGAACAATAAAACTGGCCAGAAGGTAGTGAAGCGAGGTGTAACTGATCAGTAAGGTATAAAGCCCTTGATTCAAAACAAAACTGCAGAAAAGCTGTACGATAAGGAAACGCAGTCCACTGCTTTTAAGGTCATGCTGTTTGTGATTGAAAGTCCACAAACTTTGTCCTGCATAGCTGATGGTAAAAGCGACCGAAAAAGCCATACAATTGGCAATAATGGCTGAGAATCCGGCCTGATTAACTAATGCCCACAAGCAAAGTAAATGAACCCCCGCAGCGCTACCACCAACAACAATAAATTTAATCAGCTGCATCCGTATCCTGTTTTTGCTTGAATCCCAACGTGCGTTGAACCAGATATTTTGGACGTTGTTTTACTTCGTTGAAAATACCCGCCACATATTCTCCCAACACCCAGAGTGACAGTAGTTGTATTCCGCCGATAAAAGTAATGGCAACAATAACGGTTGGCCAGCCAGGCAATGGTGTGCCGAGAATCATCGTTTTGGAAATAATGAAAAAGGCATAGAAGAAGGAAATAATGGAAATCAGTAGACCCACTCCTCCGACAATTCGTAGCGGTAACGTTGTAAATGCGGTAATGCCAGACAGTGCCAAACCAGCCAGTTTGGCCAGTCCCCAGCCGCTTTCTCCGGCCAATCGTTCTCTTACCTGAAAAGGTAAACCAATGGTTTTATAACCGACCCAGGCGTATATACCCTTCATAAAACGGTTTCGCTCGGGCATGGATTTGAGTGCATTAACCACTACTCGGTCCATCAACCGAAAGTCACCGGCATGGGCTGGCACATCGATGCCGGTGCTGGAGTGCATAATGTGATAGAAAAACTGAGCACCCTTTTTTTTCAGGAAAGACTCGCCATCACGATCCTGACGAACACCGTAAACCATCTGGTAGCCTTGTCGCCAGTAATCAACAAAGACGGGAATCATTTCCAGAGGGTGTTGAAAATCAGCATCAATGAGCACCACTGCATCACCTGAAGTGGCATCTATGCCGGCCGTTAATGCGGTTTCCTTGCCAAAATTTCTGGACAGTTCAATCAGTTTGACTCTGGAGTCACTGCAGTAACCTTCAATCAGGGAAACGGTATCATCTGAACTGCCATCGTCGACTACGATAATCTCATAGTCTTGTGTGATCTGAGCAAGCTGAGTCTGAATGGCTTCGAGAAACTGACATATAACGGGTCCCTCGTTAAAAACCGGTACAACGCAACTCAGTACAAAGGAAGAATTTTCGGATCGACCTATTGCAGACATTGTGTCTCCAGCATTCATACATCTTGTGTTTATGATTTTTGTTATTCTGCATTATTGAGTGTATGTAGATACACTTATAAATAGTGGGCTTTGATATTGCAAATTGCAAGCTGTGGCCTGCTGTCAGCCGTGAAATAAATGACCCTTGTAAGCGGGTTTGCTAGGGTATGTTGTCAAGACTCGTTATTGGAGTAGTGAGTATGAAAAAGGTGCACCTAATTGCTCTAGGATTGGGTCTGATTGTGTTGCTGGCAGCAGCCTTTCTGTATTTGTCTGAACCCGTGGATGATCAGGCAGAAGATATACAGACAGAAAAAAGCAGTGCGGTACTGGATTTATCCATACCAGAAGGTGAACTTAATGTTGCTGATCCTGATGATGAAGAGGGCGATGATTTTGCTTCAGAAGTGACTCGTATTGTGATTGATCAGGATGAAAAAGACGAGGATGTCAGTAACATTCTCTCGGAAAAAATTCTGATTGATTATGAAGTAGTCGATAAACCTGAAGTGGAAAAGAGCAACCAGTAAAGCGTGTAAACAGCTTGTAGGATATTTCCTACAAAAACTCTGGGTGAACTCCTGTAGTAAGGTTAGCGTTAAAATTGATACTGTAAGCCTTGCAAGGACAGCAACTTTCACAAGGATGTGAAACCTGCCAGGGAATGGCGGGTTATTGCTTTCTCCATCACAGAATCCAGTCAGATCTATTTGCCTTTGTTTTCTTCGGTGTTAACCTCATTCTTTCGATAAATGTTTCTGAATTATTGCAGTAGCCAGTTCAGGGATGTCTGTCGTATCGGTTAACAGATGAGGTGGATAAAGGATGTCTCCTTTAATTGAACCTGAAGTGCTCGCAACCCTTCTTAATGATCCCAGGGTCATCATCATTGACTGTCGCTTCACTCTTGGCCAGGCAGATGCTGACTTCGGTTATAAGTGTTATCTGCAGGGACATATTCCCAGTGCACGCTACCTGGATCTTGAGAAAGATCTTTCAGCCCCTGTCATTGCTGGTAAAACCAGCCGCCATCCTCTGCCAACCTCCGGTGATTTTGCTCAACTGCTGCAAAAACTAGGCGTTTGTTCCGACAGTCATGTGGTTGTTTACGATGATGGTGGCCATGCCATGGCGGCTAGAGCATGGTGGCAATTGCGCTGGATTGGTGTCGAGAAAGTGCAGGTGCTTCATGGCGGCGTTAAATCCTGGTTGGGCGGAAAATACCCGTCAACGACAGAGAAGCCTGAAATTAATCCCAGTCAATTTAAAGCAAATCCACAGAATCAAATGCTGGTGACCGCGCAGCAAGTTGAAGATCAACTGAAAAATTCAGTGTTTCAGTTGGTGGATGCCAGAGCCCATGAAAGGTTTGCGGGCGAAGTAGAACCGTTGGATAACAGAGCGGGGCATATCCCCGGCGCAATTTGTCGACCTTTCCTGGAAAATATGGATGAGAGTGGCAGTTTTCTTTCACCAGAACAGTTAAAACAAGCGTTCTCGAATTTGTCAGATAGCGGTCTTGAAATGGTTCATTACTGTGGCTCCGGTGTAACGGCCTGTCATAATATTTTGGCGATGGAGTACGCCGGTATAAAAAACACCAAGCTCTATGCCGGATCCTGGAGTGAATGGATTACGGTCACAAGTCGTCCCATAGCTAAAGGCGATGCAGTGACAGGAGACTGATACTTCTCTGTCTCCTGCTGCCCGGTTTCGCCATATCAGCGACGAATGGGCGTAAGTTCACGTACTGTTTCATTCATTACTAGTTTGCTTACGACTTGGTTCTGATTGGTAAAGCCTGAAATCGACATAGTGACTTCATAATGGTTGCGATCAGGTAACAATTCTGCAGAAAAGTTGCTCACTTTCAGACCATCTTCCGCACTGGAATGCAGTACTTTTTCCAGGCTGGAAAGATTGCCGGTGGTAACCAGTCTTAACTTTAGTTCGCTCACAGTAAACTCCGTTATTTTTTCTTTAGCTCATGGCTATTTTATGATGGCAAAAAAAAACCCCCGAACCGTTTCTGGTGCGGGGGTCTGTTATTTCGAGCTTTTCAGCTACCCAGCACAGACCCCGCAGCGCATTTTCATGCCGCGTTTCATAAAGGTCTTGGTGCCAGACAGTATGCGATTCATTATTTAAGTATCAAAACGTACTTTTATTTGGAGACTACTATATACCAAGGAACTGGTTAGAAGGCAAAGTTGTTTTGTAGAAATGGCCGCTAAACATACCGGTATTCGCTGCTATTGTGGGTTAAGAAAGCCAATCGCTAACCAAAGCTTTGTAGATATTTTTCGGGTAAGATGATCGCCTTTATACCTATGCTCGATGCCCTGTGAGGAGCTAATGAATCAATGGCAAATAGACAGCTGGAGAGAGATGCCTGTCGTCCAGCTGCCAGAATATCCCGATAAGCAACACCTGCAGCAGGTGGAGCAAAACCTCGGCAAGTTGCCACCTCTGGTTTTTGCTGGAGAGGTGCGTGAGCTGAAATCCCGCCTTGCTGAAGCGACAAGGGGTAATGCCTTTCTGCTTCAGGGCGGAGACTGTGCCGAGAGCTTTCTGGAGTTCAGCGCTGACAATATTCGTGACACTTTCAAAGTTCTGATGCAAATGGCTGTGGTACTCACCTTTGGTGCCAGCTGCCCAGTGATCAAGGTTGGTCGCATGGCAGGGCAGTTTGCCAAGCCAAGAACCACGGGATCAGAAACAATTGATGGTCTTGAGTTGCCAATTTACCGTGGTGACATTATCAATGGTACGGAATTTACCTCCGAATCCCGCATACCAGATCCTGAACGTATGTTGAAAGCCTACCATCAGGCCTCTTCAACCCTGAACCTGTTGAGAGCTTTTGCTCAGGGTGGATTGGCATCGTTGGAACAAGTACACGCCTGGAACCTGGACTTTGTAGCTAACAGTCCTCAGACCGAGCAGTACAGTCATCTTGCTGATCGAATTGATGAAACTCTGAAATTTATGAAGGCCTGTGGTATTTCTTCAGAACATTCACGGGTGATCAACGAAACTAATTTTTATACTTCTCATGAAGCTTTGTTGTTGCCTTATGAACAGGCTCTTACCCGCAAGGACAGTCTGACAGGTGACTGGTATGATTGTTCTGCCCACATGCTTTGGGTCGGTGACAGAACTCGCCAGGTGGATGGTGCTCATGTGGAGTATGTGCGTGGTATTCACAATCCGATTGGTGTGAAGGCCGGTCCAAGCATGCCGGAAGATGATCTGCTGAAGCTGATCGATTTGATCAACCCTGAAAACGAAGCTGGACGTATGAACGTCATCGTACGAATGGGTGCTGATCAGGTTGAGCAGAATATGCCGAAGCTGATTCGTGCGGTTGAGCGGGAAGGTAAAAACGTCTTGTGGAGCTGTGATCCTATGCACGGTAACACCTATAAAGCCTCTAACGGTTACAAGACCCGTGAAGTCAGTAATGTCCTGAAAGAAGTGAAACAGTTCTTTGCAGTGCATCAGGCTGAAGGTACTCACGCTGGTGGTGTTCACTTTGAAATGACGGGCCAGAATGTCACTGAATGTGTCGGTGGTTCAAAGCCTGTTACAGAGGCTGCCTTAGGTAATCGCTATCATACGCATTGTGACCCAAGACTGAATGCTGACCAGGCACTGGAACTGGCATTTATGATTTCGGATACTTTGAAAGACTGCCGCAAAATGAAAGAAAGCTGATCATGGCTCGGATCAGAATCATATGGGGTAATAACTATTACTCCTGTTGATGCTTGTTTTAACACCGCTAGCTCAGTTTCTGCTGCAGTTGGCGGTGTTTATAGATCTTTCTATTAGAAATACAGAAAATCTTATTCCGTACAGCGCTTGAAATGTAGGCAGTATTAGCCTGCCGTAAAGCGTCACCTACAGTATTCCCATCTCCCCTTTGTGTTTGGTCTAAGTTGGCCGCTTCTGGATCTCAGGTAAGCTAAGCAGTCCTGTAATTTAAGTGATGCAGTCTGGTCGATGTCGTCGATTTGATAGGGAAAGACCAGCAACAGATTAATAAAATCTAAATACTGCTCAGTGCTCAAGGAGCGATTTGATATTGAGCTGTGTATAAATTTTAAAATTTAATAATAGTTTTCAGTTACTTATCCAAAATAGTATTCACGATTTGGAGTAAGAAAAGCTAATTTTAAATGATGTGTAAGCCGATTTGTATGAGTGTTAATAAAAGCATTTTGCCAACTGTTTGTCTGATTCTGGTCTACTTTTTATAGCGAGTGGACAAACAGTCACCCGTTGGGTTTAACTGCTTGTCCTTTCTGATTCTGTAACGTCGGAACCGCTGGCCATGAAGTGTTTGAAACCTGTCGCCTTGTCATCCTCTCTGGCCTTTTTGGCCATGGGCATAAATGCTGCTGATTACTCTAATGATATCCATAAGAATGATTATAAGTGGATGCAATTCAATCTGATGTATGCGTTAAAAGAACTACCAAGAAAAGATGATGCCGAAAATGATGGTCACGACTATCTGGAAATGGAATTCGGTGGGCGATCCGGAGTACTGGATCTATACGGCTATGTAGATGTATTTAACCTGACTAATAAAAATGACAGTGATAAGAAAGGTCAGAGTAAAATGTTCATCAAGCTTGCACCAAGATTCTCTCTTGATGCGGTCCTTCAAAAGGATTTATCTTTCGGCCCTATTTCAGAAGTGTATTTTTCCACCCTGTTCAATATTGGAGGTGGTGGTAAGACCCTTTACGGAAAAAATGATGTTGTTTTGACAGATAATGATACCAATGCCTCTTTTTGGGGGGTAGGTGTGGATCTAGACGTTCCATGGCTCGGAAAAACAGGTCTTAATCTCTATGCTCATTATGATCTGAACAGTAAGGAATGGAATGGTTATCAATTGTCTGGAAACTGGTTTAAGCCTTTCTTCTTTTTTGAAAACAAGAGTTTTCTGTCTTATCAAGGATACTTTGATTTCCAGTTTGCAGCCGATAAGGGTTATCAGGATAGAGAGTTAGTAAAAGGAAACGCTAAAACAAAAGTACAGACAAACGATGAAACCGGTCTTGCTTTATTCAATGGCATCTACTGGCACTCTGATCGCTTTGCAGCTGGTTATGGCTTGAAATATTTTAATAATGTGTACACGGTTAAGGACGCTCAGCAACTGAGTGCGAGTACTAAGCTCGACTCTACAGGTTTTGCTCATTATTTCTCAGTTACCTATAAGCTCTGATAGCTCCACATAAACCGATTATTTAAGTGTGCTGAAGCCTTTTTGGCACGCTTTTCGGCTATCTGCATAAATATGTGGAAATTACTTTTGTAAAAAACAAATCATTTTGATAGATTAGCCGCCGTTCCGTGATGACGACAGCCGTTGTTCATTCGGGCAATGTCTTAACGGCAAAGTACGGGGTATAGCGCAGTCTGGTAGCGCGCCTGCTTTGGGAGCAGGATGTCGGGAGTTCGAATCTCTCTACCCCGACCACTTTCCAAACTCGGCTCAAGAGTATAAGTTGAGGCAGCCTGTTAAAGGCAAATTGTTCGGGGTATAGCGCAGTCTGGTAGCGCGCCTGCTTTGGGAGCAGGATGTCGGGAGTTCGAATCTCTCTACCCCGACCACTTTCCAAACTCGGCTCAAGAGTATAAGTTGAGGCAGCCTGTTAAAGGCAAACCGTTCGGGGTATAGCGCAGTCTGGTAGCGCGCCTGCTTTGGGAGCAGGATGTCGGGAGTTCGAATCTCTCTACCCCGACCACTTTCCAAACTCGGCTCAAGAGTATCAATTGAGATAGCCTGTTAAAGGCAAACCGTTCGGGGTATAGCGCAGTCTGGTAGCGCGCCTGCTT
Organism: Oceanospirillales bacterium; assembly: GCA_004762125.1. GTDB lineage: Bacteria > Pseudomonadota > Gammaproteobacteria > Pseudomonadales > Endozoicomonadaceae > Endozoicomonas_A. Next base: position 27,764 of record SIHQ01000010.1, read on the forward strand.
TGGGAGCAGGATGTCGGGAGTTCGAATCTCTCTACCCCGACCACTTTTAAAAGGCCTGATTATTTCAGGCCTTTTTTGTACTTGTTTAAAAAATATCTGCTTTTCTCTTCTGCTCTCAAACAAAGTCCTTATTTTTCTGTCTATATTTGTTGAAGTAACTTCGAATAATGGGCAGAACAAGCAACATGACAATCCTAAAGCTGGTCCCAGAATCTAATCCGGTATTACGAGAGCCAACCAGCCTGGTCACTGATTTTGGTGACTCTCTGCAGACTATCATCGACGACATGTTTGAAACCATGTATGAGGTGCACGGCGCTGGTTTAGCTGCAACTCAGATAGGGCTGGACATCAGGTTGGCTGTCATTGATGTGACCTCAGACCAAAGCCAGCAGCTAGTACTGGTGAATCCTGAAATTATTGACACTTCAGGGACTCAGAAAATGGAAATGGGTTGTCTTTCGCTTCCTGGCTACTGGGCGGCAATAGAGCGATCAGCCTGGGTGAAAATCAGAGCGCAGGACCGTCACGGCGAGTTCTATGAAATGGAGGGTGAAGGCATATTGTCTGAAGCGTTTCAGCATGAAATAGATCATCTGGACGGCGTTTTGTTCATTGATAAGCTCTCCGGTCTTAAACAGAAAATGGTCAGACAACGAGCTAAAAAAGCACTGAAGAAACATGCGCAAAAATGATATCTAGGGCTATTGATTCGAACTATTGATTCGAACTATTGATTCGAACTATTGTTTAGAACTATTGTTTAGAAGAAAGGGGTGAAAGGATTTCAAGGCTATTTTGAGTTGTCTGTTCCAGTAAAGTTTCAAGGTTTACAGCTCTGAGTTTTGCAATGGTGTTGGCGATGATTGGCAATTGTGAAGGGCTATTTCTTTCTCCCTGAAAGCCGTATAGAGGCATATCAGGGGCATCTGTTTCAAGGACGATGGCTTCAAGAGGCAATGAACTGGCTAGTTCACGTGTCTTTCTGGCGCGCTCATAAGTCACTCCACCACCGAATCCCAGCTTGAACCCTAGTTCGATGTATTGCTCAGCCTGCTGCTTACTGCCGGAAAATGCATGAATAATGCCAGCTCGATCAGGCTGGATTCTTCTTAACCGCTGCAGGATTCGATCATGGCTTTTCCGAGCATGAATAATGACAGGTAATTGGTGTTGCTTGGCCAAGGTTAGTTGTTGATCAAAGTAGAAGAGCTGTAAAGTCTGATCCGTATTGAGAAGTGCAAAATCCAGTCCTATTTCCCCAATCGCAGAGATCCTTCCTTTTTCCTGATTCAATAGCTGCGACAATTTGTCCAAGTGACAAGGTTGATGCTCATCTTGATAATAAGGATGCAGCCCTAGAGCAGGGTATAAAGAGATCTGTAAATCAGGCTGTGCAGCTATGGAGAGCAGCTCAGACCAGCTTTTCTCCTTGGTGCCGGGAATACAGATATGTTTAATACCTGCCTTTGAACACCGACTGATGACTTGCAGGCGGTCATGATCAAAGACACGAAAATCCAGATGGCAGTGAGTGTCAAACATTCCACTGCTGGCAATAGTCGCTTCAGTCTGCATCATAAAACCCGGTTATTTATATTGGTAGCGAACATACTATTTGTTATTTTAGTTCGATGAAAATTAAGCAGTTAGCCACCTTTATTGTGTCAGGTTTGGCTCTTACACTCATTATTCTGTTTCCGGCGCTCAATAAATACTGGTTAAGTGAAGGTGTTGAACAAAAACAGGTGAGGAGCTTCAAGGTAAGTTGTCATCTGGAAGAAAGCTGCAGGCTGACTCTTCCTGAGGGTTCGGTTGTTCTTGATATAGAGCCGGGTTATCTACCGGTCATGAAACCTTTGGATATCTCGCTCACTCTTTATAACGTGGAAGCTGAAAGCGTTTCCATGCAGTTCAGGGGTCGTGATATGTCAATGAATCTTGCACCGTTTCAGCTTTTTTCCAGCGAAGAGAATAACTCTGAGAATATTTACGCTGGCACAGGCTATATTTCTTACTGCACGATTTCACAGGGTATGGTCTGGCTGGCCAAACTGGAAATAGAATCAGAACAATCGTTGATCACTGTTACATTTGAATTGAAGGGATAGTTTCATGCAATTGATAAAAAAACTGGTTATGGCAACAGGGATGGTAGCAGGACTGTCAACAATGACTGCTCAGGCTGCAAATGTTGAAATCAGTAAGCCTGTGGCCAGAGCGGTTCCTGCGGTATCAACAAATTCGGCCGCTTTTCTGACGATTGATAATAAAGAAAACAAAGAGATTACTCTGGTTGCTGTCGAGAGCGATGCAGCCGCTCGGGTTGAGCTGCATGGTCATAAGCAGGAAGGGGATATGGTGCGTATGTTCCGAGTGGAAGAGGGTATTCAAATTCCTGCTAGAGGTCAGATCAAACTTCAGAGTGGCGGTTATCATGTGATGATGATGGGACTGAAGCAGCCTATGAAGGCTGGTGACCAAGTTGACATTACTTTGCGTTTTTCTGACGGTGATTCAAAAAAGGTGAAGGTGCCGGTCATGGACATGAGTCAGCAGAAAAAAGATATGGCTCACAGCGCTATGAAACACTAGAAGTTATCTTGATAAGAGATGCTGAAATAAAAATGATGGGCAGTCAGCAGGTCTGCCCTGAAATATTGATTAGGAAAAACTGCTGATCAAAAGATAAAGGTATCGAGCACTGATTCCGGCACATATCCCGCCAATCGTATGAGCCAGAATGGCTTTTGACGTCAGTTTCCTGAACCCCAGCGTATCCAGCATGGCGGTATGAGTGCTTAGAAAACCGCTCCAGCACATTCCCATCGCTGTAAACACCGCAATATCACTCTCTGACACCAAGCCTCTTTCGATAAAATTAGGCACCAATGATAGAGCTGCTCCCACGGCACCTAGTGAAGTGATGGGGAAAGCGATCAGTTCCGGGTTTTCAAAACCAAACAGGTAGCGAAAAGGAACAGCAAGATACTGTGCAAGAGAAGGGAGCAAGGCGACGCCTTCGAAAGCAGTACCTGTATAACCAGTATCAGGCCCTCCAAAAGTAAGAATCATGACAATTGTGCTGATAATCAACACACCGGGAATAATGGCCATGCCCATTTCGACCCCCGCTTTACCTCCATCCAGCACAGAGTTCAACGCTCGTAGCCAGACTGACCCTAAGTGGTTATCGTGAATATCGGCAGATGAATCACCGTTAGAAACATAGACCGGATGATTTAACAGTACTTTTTGGCTCAGGCGTTGCATTAATCGAGTGGATACTACTGCACCAATCAAAGCGCCGAGAATACCAATCAAGGCAGCGTGAAAATAGTTTTCTCCAGCAGGGGCTTTGAGAGTTGCCATAAAGGTTGCACTGATCAATCCCATACCAAAAGCGGTACCAAAATTGGTCAGTGACAAGAGTTCAATCGTCTTGAAGTTATGGCTGAATCTTTTATCTCTGGCTAATCCGATAATGGCTGGGTTGTCTGAGAAAAAAGTGATGATGGCCGCCATCGCCGCTCGACCTGGTAAGTTAAAAACGGGCCGCATTAACGGACTCAATAGTTTCTCCATAAGAGCTACGACGTGAAATTCGGTCAGTAGTTTGCCAAGGGCACCAGCAAGAACAGTAATTCCCATAAGCAGTAAAACGGTTTGGAGTAACAACTGATGGGCCGTATTGAACAGTGTGTTGAGCATATTTGAAACGCCCATTTTACTGCCCAGATAACCAAAGAAAATAGAAAGAACTGCGATCAGTAGCAGTGGCTCCAGCCATTGCCTATGTTTGGACGATAGTGCTAATAGAGATTTGGATGTCGCTGTCGTAGCTTCATTCATGAACTATCCGATCTGAGTTAACAGCTGTTAAAGATAGTTCAGAACAAAGTGGTTTGCAGGAGTACAGATAAAAGGCAGTCCGGAACTATTCCCGAACGGCTCTTCCAATAAATGTATCAGTGCTCACGAGTGGTGCGGAACTGAACATCAGGGTGACGTTCTTCAGCGAGAGAAAGATTAACCCGGGTTGGAGCCAGGTATGTCAAATGACCGCCGCCGTCTATTGCCAAATTGTCAGCACACTTGCGTTTGAACTCTTCAAGCTTGCGATCATCGTCACATTGAGTCCAGCGAGCCGTTTGAACGTTGACTGGCTCATAAATGGCTTCCACTTTGTATTCATCCTTCAGTCGTCGGATAACTACGTCAAACTGCAGAACACCAACAGCGCCAAGAATAAGGTCATTGTTGTTGAGAGGCTGAAACAGCTGAGTTGCACCTTCTTCAGATAACTGCTGAAGACCTTTATGAAGCTGTTTCATTTTCAGTGGATCTTTCAGGCGTACACGACGGAAGAGTTCTGGAGCGAAGTGTGGAATACCTGTGAACTTGATAAATTCGCCTTGACTGAAGGTATCGCCGATCTGGATTGTGCCATGGTTATGAAGACCAATAATGTCGCCAGAGATAGCTTCTTCTACTTGGGAACGGTCACCGGCCAGAAAGGTTACGGCGTCGGCGATTTTCACATCCTTACCCAGACGCGTATGTTTCATCTTCATATTACGATTGTATTTGCCTGAACAAATGCGAAGGAAGGCAATACGGTCACGGTGTTTCGGATCCATATTGGCCTGAATTTTGAAGACAAATCCGGAAAATTTTTCTTCGTCAGGCTCAACATTGCGTTGGTCTGTTGTACGAGAAAGAGGTGCAGGCGCCCACTCGGCAAAATCATTGAGCATTTCACGAACACCAAAGTTTGACAGGGCCGTACCAAAGAAGACTGGCGTCATTCTGCCAGCACGGTACTCTTCCAGGTCAAATTCATGGCTGCCGCCACGTACCAATTCCATTTCTTCGGCAAACTCATCGTAGATATCACCTAACAACTCCCGAGCCTGATCTGTGTCTATTCCCTGAATCTTGATGTCATCGGGTATTATATGACCCTGCCCGGGAGTGAATACATGGATCGTGTCTGTATAGAGGTTATAAATTCCCTTGAAGTTCTTACCCATGCTGATCGGCCAAGTGATAGGGGCACACCGGATTTTTAGAATGCTTTCTACTTCATCCAGTACTTCGATCTGGTCACGTACTTCACGGTCCATCTTGTTGACGAAAGTGAAAATAGGTGTATCTCGCAGACGGCAGACTTCCATCAGTTTGATGGTCCGGTCTTCGACACCTTTGGCACCATCAATCACCATTAGGCAGCTATCAACGGCTGTCAAAGTTCGATAAGTGTCTTCAGAGAAGTCTTCGTGCCCCGGAGTATCCAGCAGGTTAATTGTCCGGCCCTTGTAGGGGAACTGCATAACGGAGGTGGTAATGGATATACCTCTTTCCTGCTCCATTTTCATCCAGTCTGAAGTGGCCATGCGGCCGCTCTTCTTGCCTTTGACGGTACCCGCCATCTGGATAGCACCGCCCAGCAACAGGAGTTTCTCGGTAATAGTGGTCTTACCCGCGTCAGGGTGAGAAATAATAGCGAAGGTACGACGCTCGCTGACCTGCTGGGATAATGCATTATTTGACATGAGGGATCTTCGAATAGAGGCCGAAGCCATAAACAGCAGTGCTGATTGGCAAGCCAGTAGAAATAGCGATAAAAATTGTTGTGCATCGTATCCAAGTTGTCCTACCGGATGCAAGGGCTGAGAGGTTAGCCGGACAATATAAAAGTTAGCGAAGGTACCAGAGACGATCGAGGCAACCTTTGCTTATTCCAGCCGATACTTGGACTGAACTTAAATTTTTTTATGGTATGAACATTGGCACCACTTGAGCAGATTTTACGACCTCTGTTGAGCGGTCAGGTTAAACCTGAAGGGAATGCATCGACAGCCGGAAGCTGGAAAGGGCGGAGTGTCAGTGCTACGCCTATATTGCAGGAGCAACTGAAGGCTTCTAAATCCATAGATGGCGAAAAGGTTGTATCTGAGCTGGGCGAAAAATACGGTGGCTACGTTGCCAGCCATTTCACTGATGGTTTGGACAACAAGAAACTGAATCAGCGTGATATCGGTCGTCTTGAAACAGAAGCCAGCAGTTTGTTCAGAGATGTGAAAGCCCACAACAGGCAACTGGTCGAACATCTGCTGGACAATGGTATGCCACAGCAGCTCTTTGAATATGCATTTAAGTATGACTGGCAGTCATTATGCCAGGAAGAACAGCAGCACTTTACAGAACAGCTACGACTGGGTCTTTCAGACGCCAATGTTTATCTCAGTACTGAGATAGTTGAGGGCGCCGTATTGGAAATGGCCAGTAAGCACCCGTTTTTATTTGCGACACAAGCCAGAAAAACGTCTGATTACCTATTAGCTCAGTATTTTCCTGAGAAGACAACAATATTACCCGGTGATCTAAAAAACTGGGCACTGGATCATTATGATTCAGCTATAGCGGCTGGAGAGCTGCTCACAGAGGGCGAGTTTAAGGGGCAGGCTGCACTGGCTGAAACGGACGTAAGGTTTTTATTCAACGTGGATCATTTCTCCCGTGTTTCGGCTCGTCTGGTAAACAGCTCACCACAGGAAAAACTGGAACTTCAAAGCTACGAAGAGCAAATAGAAGAAGCTCAAACGCAGGCTCGTTCCCTTGTGAAGTTACTGAACTACATGGCTAGCCCCGAGCATCATATCCCTGATGAACTGAGCAGTGCCATCAAATCAGACTTGATTCACCAGTTAGAACAGGTGGTTGATCTGATTACTGAACTTGAGTTGGATATGGTAGAGGATCCGCTGGGCGAAAAGGGGTGGCAACGCTTCAAGGAAGATGAAGTGATTTCCGCTATGAAGCTACTCGATACGGTATATGTACAATCTAAAGGGAGTATCAGTCCGAAAAAGCTTGGTAAGCTTCATCAACTGAAGACAGATTATAAAAAGCACCTTGAAGATATCAGGGCAGGCAAAGATCGCAACTATCCACCTGCAAGCAGCCAGTCCAATCAAGCCGCTAATCGAATGCCTCAGGAAGTACGTACAGCCAAAGAATACGGCAAGATTATCGAAAGCCAGCTAAAGGAAGTAGTTGGCAGTAAGGCTTTGAAAAAATTGAAAGATATACGTGGCTATCATATGTCATCAAGCAATTGGGGGGCGGTACGTAACCGCTTTGATGTTCGAATGTTAGGTAAGGTTCAACATTATGAGAGTGAACAGCTACCAGCAGCACAAATGAAAATGGGTGAAGGAGATCATGATATTTTTAATGAGCAGTATCATGGAACAGGTCGGGCATCCTCTCAGAAAAAAGAAGCGCAGCATGCCGTAAATCTTGGGCAAACCTCACTGGTGAAGATTGAAAATGGTCAGAGGAAAGCTCTCTTCAGAGGACTGCGTTCCGGAACGCTTTGTGCCTATGGCATAAAGAAAAAAGAAGAAAGGGCTGAAGCGAACCTTAATCGGGCGAGAGAACTGGTGACTGCAGCTGCTAGGCAATACCTGGATGATCACCCTGAGCATCCAATAAGCGAGCCAATTCCTTTAAAAATGTTGTCCACTTCCCTGCTTTCTCCTGATAAAGCTCGACACATCACTGGATTACATGATGATGAGCTGGTGATGCAAAGGGAACAGGTGGCCGCACTAAAAGAAGTTCAGCGTCAGTTAAAAGCAGGTAAGCCGCTGGTATTGACTGATGGTGCAGGCAATAAAAATGATCTGAAGGTTAATCTACAACTGGCCAATACCAGCTACGGTGTAAATGCCCTTTCACTGTCCGGCTGGCAAAAGATCAATGGTGCCTGGTCCGAATCAAAGAAAATTAATGAAGAAGGACTGACGATTTTGATGGGGTCGGCAACGCCTTTTGATACGGTTGGCGGGTGGGCTGGAGGGTTTCTGTCCAGCACGGCTTCAGCGAAAGAGAAGGACATTGTTCGCAGCCTGGTCGAGCAGATAAGAGACCTTCAGGAATCCGGAGATTATAAAAAAGAAGGTGAGGATGCTTACAAAATGGTGGTCAGGTTGCAATTACTGGCATTTAAACTGGGTGTCCAGGGGCATATTAATTGCAAAAGTGGCAAGGATCGGACAGGAGAGAGTGATGCTTCGATTAAACGATTTGCTGCAGAAGTGGATACCCTTGGCTATGTGCCAGATCCGAGAAAACCACTTACCCACGAAGATCAGTATCTGACTCAAACTTTCACCTTTAATAGCGGTAATCTGGAATTACAGCAAATGAATATCAACATTCCCGGCTATAAAACCCGGGTCGGTAAAAAGCGACTAGGAAAGTTTGTGTTCGAACAGGCGCATAAGCCCAAGTTTCATGTTTAAAGGAAGTTTATTTAAAAGAACCCTGTTTAAGGCTCTGTTTGAATACCATGTCTGAGTGAATGTCTGATTGGCTCAGACATGGCTTTTCAATATGAAACCGGATGTTAAGGTCAGTATGTGCGGGCAACCGCAAAACGTGCCAAGTCTTCAAGAGCTGAACGGTAATCAGAAGCGGGCAGTACGGAAAGGCTCGCAATGGCTTTTTCAGAGAATTCCTGAGCTTTTCGGGCGGTATATTCAAGGGCTCCAGAATTTTTTACTGCTGCGACAATACCTTCAACTTGTTCCAGTCCTCCCTGCTCGATAACTTCCCGTACCAGCTTTTGTTCAGCTTCGCTGCCTGCAGCCAGAGTCTGAATCAATGGAAGAGTGGGCTTGCCTTCTGCCAGGTCGTCACCGAGGTTTTTTCCCATCGCCTCGCTATCGCCTTCATAGTCCAACAGGTCATCCACTAACTGAAAAGCAATACCCAGAAAGTTTCCATAATCTTTCAGACCGGATACAACATGCTCATCTGCTTTAGAAAGAAGTGCGGCAGTATGGGTAGATGCTTCAAACAGCATGGCTGTTTTACAACGAATGACTTCCATGTAATGAGCCTCTGTGACACTGGCATCATTTATATTCATCAGCTGCATGACTTCGCCTTCAGCGAGGACATTAGTGGCTTTGGATAACACCTGCAGCAAGGCCATGGAGTCTAGGTCGACCATCATCTGGAAAGATCGGGTATAGAGGAAGTCTCCAACCAGTACGCTGGGCGCATTGCCCCACACCGCATTGGCCGTATCCTTGCCTCTTCGCATGTTGGACTCATCTACCACATCATCATGAAGTAATGTGGCGGTGTGTAGCAGCTCAATAATGGCCGCTAGGGAAATATGAGCCTTTCCTTCATACCCACAGGCACTAGCTGCCAATAGCACCAACACAGGTCTCAGACGTTTACCACCGGACTGGATAATGTACTGGCTGACCTGGTTGATTAGAGTCACGTCAGAATACAGCTTTTCACGAATACACTGGTTAACCAGCGCAAAGTCGTCGCTGATGATGGTTTGAAAGGAGTGCTGTTTGCTTTCAGGCATAGGGCTGCTGTAGAGGTCGGGAAATCTGGCATCGTATTGAGTGCTTGAAACACTGTCAATACCTGATGTCGAGTGTTTCTGATATTTGCCGGCGATCCGGAGAAATAAAGCTACAATCTGTTCTACTCAGGTCTACCGCATTCAGCATTATGCAGCTTCTTGTTATTACTACACCTCCCGATGTTCAACTGGGATGCCTGTCCATAGACGTCACTGAGCAGCAAAATTTGATGCTGGTGGCTACCGCTACACGTGATGACAGCTGTTACATGGAGTTGCCAACAAAGTCAGCGGGTTCAGATAGAAGCAGCTCGCGCTATGGCCGTGTGTTTCATGAGACTGGCCAATGGTTTCTTGAGAGCTTTCTGGTCGGGCAGTTCACCGTCAATGAGCACGAAGACTCGTTGGAAATGAATCGGGCTCAACCCTTGAGTGATGGGGATCTGATTGAGTGTCATGGATATACACTGATGTTCAGTGATTTTTCTCCTTGGAAGACAATGGTACGGGACGAACCTGTCCTGCGAGCCGATGTGCCATCAGAAACTAATGTATTCAGCGTCCTTGATCCGGAAGCTCAGTCTGATCCCGACCAGGTAAATGATCCTTTTGAGTGGCTGGACCAGCGTACAGATGCTGATGAAAAAACGGTTGTTGATATTGCTATAAAGACCTCTAGCCATTCAGAGGTTGTTCCTGAGCTTAATAGAGGTAATGAGCGACAGAAGTCACTTATTAATGTGTTGGCAGACTTCAGTGATGATGCTCCGTTGAATGAACAATCGTTGTGGACGGGTGAACAGCAACTGAATTTCAGAGATGATTTTCTCAGTGGCCATCCGTTGAGTACACGCCCTTCAGTGGTTGAGAGTGATGTTAATCCGGTTTTACACGCGTTGAATGATACGCAGTTTCAACAGGCTCTCCTCTGTAGTCTATCTATGACATTGGGATTAGTCTCTCCGGAAGTTATGGCAAAAAAAGTAGAGTTGCCAGCGAGAAAGTTTTTTCAGAATAAAGAAAAAGAATGGCAGAGCGGCTGCCAAAAAGCCTTTGATGAGCTGATAAACAGTAATGCTTTTAAGCAGCAGTATCTAAGATGTGTCAGAACCTGTTATGAGGAGTCTTGTGAATGAATCGGTGGCAAAAAGTCGGCTGTCTGTACACTGTTTTTTTTCTTGTTTCCGGGTGCAGCAGTGGTCCGAAAAAAAAACCGGATACAGTGCTTCAATTAAGTATTCAAGCGACTCAAGTCATTAATTCGGACAGTTCCGGACAGGCATCCCCCTTGCAGTTACGGCTTTACGAACTGAACTCAACCGAGTTGTTCAGGCAAACTGATTTTCTGGATCTGTTCAGCAATGACACTGCCGTACTTCAGTCGACACTGGTCAGTAAACATTACTTACCCACAGCCTGGCCGGGTATGACGAAAACTCTGACCTTCACTCTTAACCCTGAAACCACCAGTGTTGCAATAGTGGGTGAGTTTGCTCAATACCTGTCAGCGACCACCAAGGCAAGCACGACCATTATCGAAGGTAAGAGTAACCATCTGAAGCTGGTTATTGAAGACAATCGAATAAGGTTGCAACCGACCACAGCTAGGCTGCGGTTTGTGCCATTACCTCTGATATCTTTGCCTCAAACGGTAGGATCCTGTTGTGAACAATAATCATGACCGGGTTGTATGGTCTGAGGGGATGTTTCTAAGCCCTCAGCACTTTCAACAACAGGAGCGTTTTTTCGAGCTTTATTGTCGACAGAGGATTGGTCTGGCCCATCCTGGAGGTATTGGTTTTCGAGATCTCGTGGTTGATCAGGATCAACTTAAATCCGGAAAAATTTATTTGCGAGAAGCCAGTGGAATTTTTCCTGACGGTACACCCTTTGTTTTGGATCAGGATCTGTGTCGTACGATTGATGAGGTTGAGCCAGGTACCAGTATTTATCTGGCATTACCGCTCTCCAGAGCTGGAGCCATTGATACCGCTTCCCGAGATGACATCGTCCGGTCTGTACGATATGGCAGCTTCAGAAGGCAGGCCTTCGACAGTAATGATGAGGGCAATGACCCTGTTGATTTGCAGTTATCCAGGCTTAATTTCAGTCTCATGCACGATGGTGAGTCTCTTGATAATTACACGTTTCTACGGCTGACCCGCATACATGAAGTCAGAACTGATGGTGAGCTACTGCTGGATCGCTCTTTTATACCTCTCTGCAGTGATTACAAGGTTTCCCATTACCTTGAAGAACAAGTTCAAAGTCTTCAGTCACTGGTAGGGCAAAGAGCTGAGATGCTGGCCTCTCAGGTAGGGGTTGATGTCGGGCAGAAGAGCTTTCAAATTATGCAGATCACTTACATGTGGTTGCAGGCTCTGAATCGTTATGGCGCTCAGCTGAAACTGATTAATGAAGAAAGTAATTTGTCAGCAGAAGGTCTTTACCAGTTTCTGGTAGTTATGGCCGCTGAACTGGCAACATTCACTCGATCTCTGGCACCGACATTTTCAGCCTTCGACCAAAAATCCATCTACAGTTCATTTGCTCCTGTTATTGCCAGTTTGATGCAATGCCTCAGGCATGCCAGCCGTGAGAAAGTATTTACTCTAGTGTGGGATAGAAGACTCTTTGAACGCAGGCGTTTGTTAAGAGCCCGAATTGAAGACAGAACCTTATTTAACGACAGTCGTTTTGTGTTGGCTGTGTCATCGAGTTTGGGAAGGGATCGCACTACAGAAATATTTCCTCTGTCGGCAAAACTCTGTAGCCACAACCGAATCGCAGAACGAGTGAGAAATGCCTTGTCCGGTGTAAAACTGAGACTTCTTGCTACGGCTCCTCTTGAACTCAAGGCTAAGGGAAACAACTGTTATTTCGAAGTAGATAACAAGGATGAACTCTGGCAGGAGATGATTCGAACCGGTGACATGCTAGCCCTGCATATCGATGAACAGATGCCGGAAGATATTCAGATTGAGTGTTATGTAATCCGCTGAGCGAGGTTGTCATGGTTGTTGAAGAGCCCGAGAGCAGTACGGATGACATTACCTGTCATGATGTGACTACCCAGCTGCAGTCGTTTTCTGGATCTGAAAATATTCTCATAAACCTTGCTGCAGAAGTGCTGGCCATACTGACTACCATGGATATGGCAGAATCTACGCCCAATGCCCCTGAGCTCTACAGTTATCTTAAAAAACGTGTGACCGAGTTTCATAGCCGCGGGCTCAAGGCTGATTATTCTGCTCGGGTGATGGAGAAATCCTGCTATCTCCTCTGCGCTGCTCTTGATGAGGAGGCCATGCGTAGCTGGTGGGGGCAGAACCTGTGTTGGGAAAATCACAGCCTGGTTGCCGGCATGTTTCAGCAGAGAAATGCCGGTGAGGTGTTTTTCATACTGATCAATCAAGCTCGGCAGAACTCTGCAGGGATGGTTGATTTCCTGGAGCTCGCCTACCTTCTTCTTAGGTTGGGTTTTCATGGTCAGTATCTGGATGGCAGCAGTCGTCCACTGGTGGATCTGACGGATCAGTTGTATCAAGACGTCAGTGAGCACAGGCAGAGGCGACGTACGAATAACTTATCAACAACAATCACCCATCAGTGGCAGCCCCTAGGTCAGTTGAAGCTGTATCGATGGGTAACAGGCTTGATGATGGTATTACTGGTGATGGCCATGGGCTGTCACTTCTGGATCAGCCACACCAATACACTCTCTGCGGATATTTTGGAAAGGGTACAAGAACCTGTTTACCCGCCAGTTATTCGGAGCCACCAGTCCACATCAGATTAGCAATTCCATGAAGAAACTGATTTTAATTCTATTGCCTCTGCTAGCGGTGGCTGGGCTTCTGGCCATTATTCTGTTTCCTTCAGTTGGCAGGCAGCTCTATGGATTTCTGATAGGTATCCAGCAGAAATGGCTGATGCTTGCTCTCATGGCAGGATTGGTGCTGGTTCTGATTAAACCAGTGGCGGGTCGACTCAAGGGTTCGGGAAAGAAAAAGGATAAGGACAGCGGCAATGACACGGGGAAACGGGAAACAGGAAAAGCGATTGCCCAGCTGAACCAGAATTGGCGTGAGCTCTGGAAAAAATTGAAAGAGCTGTATGGCAATAATCCCTATCACCTTCCCTGGCTGATGATTTTGGGTACAGAAGGCGCAGGCAAAACATCCTGGTTGATCGATTCCGGTTTTGAAAAGATTGTAGGCAATCGCAGTGATATTTCGGGAGTGGTGTTCTGGATTGGAGAAAACTCGGTCATCATCGAGTTGACTGGTGATTACTACCATAAAGAACGCAGCCTTATGGAGGAGCAAGTTTGGCTGCAGTTGATGAAACTGTTGAAAAGAAAGCGACCAAGGCAACCTTTGACGGGCCTTCTAGCCAGTTTGTCGCTGGACCAGTTGGTGGTAAAACACCCAACCAGCTTGCTGGAACTGGCAAGACAGATGCGTTGGCGGTTGCATCAACTTGACCAAAGTTTTTCTATGCAATTACCCGTCTGGTTGTTATTAACCCAATCTGATCGATTGAGTGGCTTTACTGATTACTTTCGTACACTCAGTCATCAGGAACAGTCGGAGCCATTGGGTTTCAACCTGACTGATGGTTACAACCGTAGTGGCTTCAGTGAAGCGTTCAGAGTATTTCATCAATCACTTTTTTCACTGATACTGTCAGCCAGTTATCAGGAGAAGAACGTCAAGTCTCGCCTGACCCAAATGCGCTATGCCTTACAGTTTTGTCTTCTCGGTGAGCGACTGATTTTTTTCTGTGATGAAGTATTTGTTGTACGACAGGGTCAGGTGCATTTGGATTTTAAAGGTGTCTGGTTTAATTCTTGCGGCCAGCAGGGGAGTGCCAGTAATCTTCTGGCTTCTGAAGTAGCGCTTAAGCATGGCTTTATGGTCAAGTCCGAGCAGATCCAAGTAGCTGAAAACCATAGTTACTTCAATCGACATTTTCTGTCCAGAGTTGTCTTTGATGAATTGGGACGGGTGGGTGAATCGATCAGCGCCAGAAAGGCCAGGTTGACATTGATGTCGCTGAGTTCCTTGCTACTAGTAGGGATTTTCTTTGCAGGTATTGCCATTTTTACCTGGCATATACGGTATAACAGCCAGTTGCTTGATCAACTTAAGCGGGTGATACCTGAATACCAACAGACCACCCAGGAGCTAAAAGCACGGCCGCCGGTAGCCCAAGTCATAGAGCCACTTCTTCGGTTCAAAAAGTTGAATGAACGATATCAATACACGTCACGCTGGCTCTATAACTTTGGTCTTTTTGATGCAGCTATGGCCAGTAAAGTTGATAGTGCTTATCAGCAGCAATTGCAGCAGTGGCTGCTTAACCCTCTAGCCGAGACCCTGGCTGGTAAGCTGAAAAAGTCAGAAGAAGCTCAATCGGTAACATTGGTCGATGATCTTCAGTTCTACCTGATGTTGTTTCAGGCGGAACTTCTGGAACCGGAACTGTTGCAGCAACATATTCTGGCCATGGCGGTAGATATGGAGCTTTCACTAGCCAGTCAGCAAGGGCTGGAATCACTTCTCATAGATCTATGGTCTTTGCCGTTTACCAGTATTTATCCTGACAAAATACTCATTGATAAAGCAAGAATGAGTCTATCCAGACAGAGTGAAGAGCAGTTGGTTATGGATCAGATTCAGGTGCAGGATGAATTTTCCGGAACCCTGAGTTACGACCTGTTGCTTGGAGAAAATGTTCTTGGTGCCTTTCAGGTAGCGCTATCTTCGGCAGGATTCCCACTGCTTTATACCCGTAGTACCTATGAACAGATGGATTTGGGAGCAACATCGGGTCTTGTTCGCAGGGAAGTTATTGATCTGAATTTAATACGTAGAGGCTACCCAGAAGTCACGAGTCAAGAGCTGGAGCTGATCAGCCGTAAAGTTCGAAAGGTTTATTTTCAAAATTATATTCGTCAGTGGCAGGATTTAATTGGTCGTATAAGTTTGAAACCGATTACCCGACCAGATGATCTGGTCAAAACCATCAGTAGTCTTTTCCAAGGAGAAAGAGCAGCGCTCCACAGCTTGTTAGCGACGATTCAATACGAAACTCGCCTGGCACCAGAAGTGGAAAAAAAGAAAACAGGCAAAGATTCAATGTCATCAAACAAGGTGGTTGCAAGCAGGCAACAGAGTAGTCATCCAATTACTGTTAATCAGGCTTTTGACGGCTTAGGGATACTCTCTCTGGAAAAGCAGACAGTGATTAATCAAGCTCTGGCTGCGGTTCTGAGTGATGTACAGTTGGCCATAAACCAGTCCGACAATGGTCAGGGTTTTTTCGTCCAGGCCAACAAAATTATGGGACACCAGAAAAACAGTCTTGATGATCTCTATTATCTAGCCAGTAAAGAAGACGGGCCTCTTAAATCCTGGTTGGAACAGCTGGCCAATCAGGTCATGGATGCCTACATTAGGGGGGCGACGGGCTATGTTCAATATCAATGGAATCAACGTATTTATCCCTATTGGCAGCAGTATATTGATCGGCGTTTTCCCATAGAGCCAACGGCTAGCAAAGATATACGACCAGAAGACTTCGTTGATTTCTTCAAACCGGATGGGATTCTTGATCGATTCGTTAATACGACACTGGGTAGTTTTCTTGATTTTAATGGCTGGGTACCTCTCTCGGTCAATGGTCAGCACTTACCCTTCAGTTCCGGCTTTCTGAAGCAGCTTGAATATGTTCAACAGATGAGGTCGGCCTTGTTTAGCCCTGATGGTCAGATGAAAATAAGGTTCAGAATTCAGTGTGTTGAGTTGACCGCAGCGGCTTCAGAACTATCTATCCGAGACAGCCTTGGAAGGTTTGTTTATCGCCATGGTCCACAGTTATGGCAGGATCGCCACTGGCCAGGCAGTAGTACTGAAAATATGCTGGTTACTTTGAACAGGGATGGCCTGGTTCTTGGTCAGCAATCGTTTATTGGGCCGTGGGCATGGTTTCATTTTGTTTTCTCTGGTCAGCAGTGGCGTAATGATGACCGAATCGTTATTCAGTACAAACTCAAAGGTTATCTAATAAAGTTGGAGGCCAGCCTGGATCGCAGAATTAATCCATTTAACCCGGTGGTATTCAATCGAGTAGAATTATCAGAGCGTATTTTTTGATCAGGAGGTCTGATCAAAGATTGTGAACAGGAGTATTGAGTCAGGATATTGGGTTACATGGGTTGGGGCTTAAATAGATCATCAACAGGCTCTCAGGCATACTGATTTAACGATAATAAATAACAGCCTTTTATATCAGGAAGATTCTTATGGCAACGGCAAACCTGCTGGCATTGATTGATGATATTGCAACCATGCTTGACGATGTTGCTGTGATGTCTAAAGTGGCGGCGAAGAAGACTGTGGGGGTTTTGGGTGATGACCTTGCACTCAATGCAGAGCAGGTTTCCGGTGTAAAAGCAGACCGCGAGTTGCCTGTCGTTTGGGCGGTAGCCAAAGGATCGTTTCTTAATAAGTTGATACTGGTTCCAGCTGCCTTATTGATCAGTGCATTTGTACCTTCAGCCATTACCGTTCTGCTAATGCTGGGCGGAGCTTATCTCTGTTTCGAAGGCTTCGAAAAAATCAGTCATAAATATCTTCACAGCAACACAAACGCTTCGAATACCGAGAGTCAATCATCGTTACAGCAAAAAGAAACGGCTGAGCAACTTGAGCAGAGGAAAATTAAAGGAGCGATCAGAACTGATTTTATTCTCTCTGCTGAAATCATAGTGATCGTACTGGGTACTGTTCAAGGGGCAGAATTACTGACTCGCATTTTTGTTTTATCCGGTTTGGCGGTGCTGTTTACTGTGGGGGTCTATGGATTTGTTGCTGCTATTGTAAAGCTGGATGATGCCGGCCTCTACCTGCTTAGTCATGGTGAAAGTCGCTTTGCCCAGACGACAGGGCGCAGTTTACTGCTCTTCGCACCTTTTCTGATGAAATCGCTTTCAGTAGTAGGAACCATCGCAATGTTTCTGGTGGGTGGCGGCATCCTGATGCATGGAATACCGGGCGTTGAAAACTATCTGGAACATTTGATAGACAGCTCTATTGTTCAGACTGTGTTGCCTACATTGGCCAGTGGATTCGTTGGCCTTGTAGCAGGAGCTCTACTGGTGGCTGGCTGGGTTATAGGTCGAAAGCTGTTGTGAGTAATGACTACAGAATATAAGTATGTAGGTTGAGCAGTGGTTTATAAACGTACGTATCTAGCGTCGGCCTACTGCAATAGATAATCCCAATTTGATGGCCTTTTTTAATTTGGGGTCTGGATATTCAGGCTTCGACAGCAGGCAGGTCATATAGATAGCACCTGCTACTGCATGGGAATGCAAATAGGCAGGGGCAGGGCAATCCGGACCATTGACTGGAGTAATATTTCCTCCGCTCCAGAATACGGCTTGTGCCAATAGGCCGCAGGAAGAGTCCAGACCCGCCTGAGTGGCGGCAACTTCTGCTAAACGACGATGAATTTCTGAAGGCTGATCCAGCCACTGTTTGACTCGTGCTATCGCATTATTTTCGTCTGGATTGAAATCAAGTTCTGAGTTGGACAAGCATTGATAACCCCACCAGATGGCTTCTGATACAGGCAGAGCGTGACAAAGAAAAGTAATCAGTTCCTGCCACTGTTTTTTTTTATAACTTTGTTTAATCAGCTCTAGCGGAGTCATATCAGTAGAGATCTGACTCTTGAAATCCGCTGGCTGTTCATACCGCTCAAGAATCTGAACGGCTTTGGGGTAAGGGATTTTTCTGAAGTTTTGTTTAAAGACTTTCATGTCGTATTTTACCTAAAACCTCAACAACCCTAGTTTATCTTGGCAATAGCACCCTGAATTTCTACCATGGCACCGGCTTTTACTGATGTCATCGCATTGCCATTGATGGTCACCATTGTGCCTTTTACATCGGTTTTGACACTGCCTTCCAACGCTGCAGATACACCACCTTTTACTTCTGCACTAATTTTTCCGTCGACCTTCACCTGCATACCGGAGATTTCCACACCTGATGCTGAAAGTTTAATGCTGCTGGTGGCACAACTTATTTCTATAGAGCTGGCAGAAAGTGATATTTTGCTGGCACCTACTGACAATTCAACGGAGCTTTTACCCGTTCCCTTTATGCTGGTGGCGTCCAGAGAGAGAGAGTTAGTAGCCTCTGCCGCTATATTACCCTGACTTTTTAAAGACAAGTCTCCTGTGCTTTCGGTGCTGGTTTTACCCTGAACTTTTAGCTCATAGTCTCCGTCGGTTTTTTGGTTGGAATCTCCGGATGTTTCCAGTTGATAGTTGGCATCGGTTTTGAGTTGAACGTCCTTGGTAACTTCCGTTGACTGAGCGCCTTCTATCTTATGGGTGTCATCTTCTTTTACATTTCGTTCCGATGTTTTTTCAATAGTCAGTTCCGCTTTTCCCTGAACGGTTTCGAGGCGATCATTTTTGACCAGTAACTGCAGGTCTTTCTCCGCCTGCAGGTATAAAAGCTCCTCATCTTTCTTACAATGAAATCGAAGTTCGGAATAATTATCACTGCCTGCTTGAGGAGTAGATTGCAGCTTGATTCCTTGTTGTGAAGAGATTTCATAAGGCTGAGTCTGAGAGCCATTGTATACAGAGCCAATCACCAGAGGCCTATCCGGATCACCATCGAGAAAGCTGACCAACACTTCATCACCAATGCGCGGGGTGAACTGACAGCCAAAACTGTTACCGGTTATTGGCTGAGCAACCCGAACCCAGCAGGAGCTGTCTTCGTTGCTTTTACCTTCCTGATCCCAATGAAACTGCAATTTGATACGATGAAATTCATCGGTATAGAGCTCTTCATTGTCTGGCCCGGTAACCGTTGCACTTTGTAATCCATTGATGACAGGTTTTACCAGAGGTGGCTCGGCCTGCCAGTTCACCGATTCAGGAAGACAGATAAACTGATTCTGGTACTCCAGAGAACGGCCGTCTTCTCCGGTAAGCAGAGTGTGTTGAACTTCTTTCAGGAAATATTTTTGTTGCTCAGACTTATTGGGATGGTGATCAAGTTTGAAGCAGCTTCCCGCTGAAAATTTAGCCAGAGCGCCTTTACCAGAAACTTGGCTAAAACGGGTGTCCAGGTAAGACATTTGATTGGTCGTTCTGTTTTTTCCTGAATTTTGATCAATAAATTTACCCGGAAAGTAGTAATGACTCAGACTTTTCTGGCGAGACAGATTGGCAGTGCTTTTGGCCTTGTCGGCTTGTATGGATTTTGCCAATTCATAGTTGTAATCAACCATCGATACTGAGGCCGGAGGTATCTGGTAGTCATGAATCCATTCGGTTAAAGCCCGCTCCAGTTTGCTACTGTCAGTGACAAACTCAACATCGGTTTCCCCTGAATCCTGAAAGGCCCTGTTATTGTCCGCTATAACCAGAGTGTGCTGGTCACTGTCCTGCTCAAAGAACCAGAACCAGCCTTCTTCAGCCATCAGGCGACAAAGATAGTGCCAGTCACTTTCGTTAAACTGCACTGAATACTCCCGTTTGCTGCCTCCGGAAGCTTTGATATTAAGTTGGCTGTGAAAGCTGTGTTCTTTACAGATAGCACGAATAATATCGCTGGTGGTCTGTTGCTGGAATATACGACAGTTAATTCTCTGCTCAAGAAACCAGGTCCAAGGCTGACTGATGACCTCGTACAATTCATAGTCATAATAAGGCTGTTGCCCCAGCTCTCTCAGTTGGATGCAGAAACCGTGAAAGTAGCGTTCTCTGATCCGACTCGATGCCTGAGTTGGCTGATAGCAGAAGCTGATGCCCTTGCCGAGTAGATCGCTGTGATCCAAATTTCTGCCAAGAATAATAGCTCTGTGTTCAAAGGGTGCTCCCAGAGATTCCCAGCTGTGCAATTCAGTTGCAATCAGCTCGTCGCCACCTTCCGGTTTGGCAATCAGTGGGCGCTCTCTTGGGTCGATTGTTTCCATTTATATATCTTCTGTGAACGCTAGCTACTGGTTTCATAAGACTTAGGAATTGGACTGGTTCAAATGATAGACAATTTTTTCGTTCTCCAGAGCAATATGGACATCTTCTACTTTTTCATCCCTCGCCATCATTGCAAGGCACTCAGAAGCCAGCTGGGGCATAAGGTTTCGATTGATTAACTGCTCAATAGCTCTAGCGCCAGTCTGTGGTGACTGATTCCAGGCAACCAGTTGTTTCAGAACCTCGTCATCAACGGTGAAGCTGGCCGCATAACGCTCTTGAAGGTTCTTTCTGATTCGGCTCATGGAAATTCGACAGATTTTTTCCATATCGTCATCGGCCAGAGGTAGATAAGGCACCACGGATAAACGCCCAAGAAAAGCCGGTTTAAAAAAGTGAAGCAAAGCATTATTGACAGCAGACATCATTGATTTTGTTTCCGGTATGGCTCCTGACGCCTCCAGGGATTGATCGACCCATTCACAAATGGTGCTGTCGGCGGCATTAGTCGTCATGATAATAATAGTCTGGCGAAAGTCGACTTCACGGCCCTCGCTATCGGATATACGACCTTTGTCGAATATCTGGTAGAAAATATCGTGAACACCAGGGTGAGCTTTTTCCATTTCATCCAGCAATAGAACTGAGAAAGGACTTCTGCGAACGGCTTCCGTCAATACGCCACCTTCGCCGTACCCTACATACCCTGCGGGTGCCCCCAAAAGCATGGAAACTTTATGTTCCTCCTTAAATTCGGTCATATTGATAACGGTCAGGTTATGCTCCCCGCCGTACAGCTGGTCGGCTATGGCGAGGCCCGTTTCAGTCTTACCGACTCCTGAGGGACCACACATCAAAAATACACCAGTAGGTCGCCTTGGATCGGATAACCCTGCTCGACCGATACGAATACATTTTGATATTTCAGAAATAGCCTGATTTTGGCCGATGACTCTTTGCTGAAGGCTCTCTTCAAGACTGAGCAGTCGTTGAATATCATCCCTGAGCATTTTTCCTGCGGGTATTCCTGTCCACTCGGCCACCACCGCCGCTACAGCGTGGATGTCGACTCTGGCTAATACCAGTGGTCTTTCTCCCTGAAACTCTGTCAGCTGCTGTTGAAGCTCGAAAAGCTCTTTAGATAATTCAGGTGTAATGATCTCATTTCGGGACATCTGTTGATCGATGCTCTGCTCCAGTTCAAAGACTTTCTTGGCCAGAGTTTGTTCTTGCTGCCAGTGTTCCTTCAACTCAGCCATTTCTTTCTGATTGTCTGTTTGCTGGCGAACCAGATCTTCTATCTGCCCTGTCAGTTCTGCACCTATTGCCTGATCACGTTTCAGTTCAGTGATTTCTGCTGCAAGAAAGCGTTCTTGTTCTTGTAATTGTTCCAATGCAGCGGGTGTCGTGTTGTGGGATAGGCTCACCCGAGAGCAGGCCGTGTCCAGAAGACTGATCGCTTTATCAGGTAACTGTCGTTCAGGCAAATAACGAATGGAGAGCTTAACGGCATTGATGACTGCACTGTCATGAACTCGGACTGTATGGTGTTTTTCAAGCGACCGGGCAACCATTCGAGTCATCTGAATAGCGGTAGTTTCATCAGGTTCGGTCACCTTGACGGGTTGAAAACGACGGGTAAGGGCTGCGTCCTTTTCGAAAAACTTTTTGTATTCTGCCCATGTTGTAGCGGCAATGGTTTTCAGCTCTCCTCTGGCCAAAGCCGGTTTTAACAGATTGGCCGCATCGTTCTGACCTGCAGCACCTCCGGCACCTACTAAGGTGTGAGCCTCATCGATAAACAGAATGATGGGATGAGATGATTGTTTTACCTCATTCATTACATCCTTGAGTCTATTTTCAAACTCTCCCTTGATGCTAGCGCCCGCTTGAAGCAGGCCCAGATCCAGATTATGAAGTTCAACACCCTTGAGATTTTCAGGCACATTACCATTAATAACTTTCTGTGCCAGACCTTCAATAATTGCTGTTTTTCCAACGCCAGCATCGCCGACCAGAATGGGATTGTTCTGCCGTCTGCGGCAAAGAATATCAATGATCTGACGTATTTCACTGTCTCTGCCAACAATATCGCAGGGTGCATTTCTGGCTTGCTCTGTCATATTGTTACTGTACTTATCCAGTGCTGATTGCCCCGTCGTTTCAACCCCGGACATTTGCTGAGCAGATGATCCTTTGCCTTCTGCGACAGCCTTCAGCTTCTCTCTGGAAAGCTGTTTAAGCTCCAAAGCCGTAGGTGTATCCAGTAAATTGAAACTGTCTTTCTCCAGTAAGGCCAGAATCAGGTCAGAAGGGCTCATAACTGTTTTTTGGAAATTCACTGATGCCAGCAGCCAGGTATCCTGAACCAGTGAAACGGTGTCAGGTGCCAGAGAAGGCGTTTGATCATAACCTGTTCCTAACCGTTGAAGGCGACGTTCGATATCAGAAATAATGGCTTGAGTATCGATTCCCTGACTGGTGACAATCTGTTGCATCTCGGAGCCAGGCTCTCTGAACAATTGCAATAACCAGTGGTCGACTTCAACGGCTTTATGCTTGCGACTAACACAAAGAGCCGCAGCCGCTTCAAGAGCTGACCGTAATTCTGGAGACAGTCGGTCAATCAGTGTCTTCAGGTCAAGCTGCTGCATCGAGGGAGGCCTCCGGCATGCTCAGAACTAGATTCTGGTCAGGCCTTAGCTCTGGGCACAGGCAACTGAATCGGTTAAGGCAGGCTGTAGTGGATGATTGCTTTGCTGAGAGTACAGGTGCTTTCAGAAAACGGCGGGGGACTTTTAACTTTATGGAAACCCAGCTGCTACCGGAAAAATAGATATTGCACACTTCCCTGATCGCCGGGATTAACCCATTGTCTTGAAAGAAATCATCAAAATCCTGCTGACTGTGTATCTCAATCAATAAATTGGCTCGGGCACAGGGCAGGTAGCAACTGCTCCCTAACAGAGCAGTCTTTCCAAGGAAACCGGTATTACCCACTCCCCCTCTGTTTTTGCTGGTCAGTCGGGTAGGGCAATCGTCTGCGAGCATCACTCGCTCTACAACTGGACATAGTGGATGAATATCAACGCTAAAATAGTCACTCAGCGTCTGGGACAGTTTCTCCATGGAAGTAGATTTTTGGCCCAACATGGCAGCGTACTTAAGAATGTTTTCAGGCGGTGACTGCTTCAGGTGATTCAGTTCGGGCAGGCCGGCCAAGGTTAACAGAGTGCCAGCGAGTCCGTCTCTACTGTGATATCGCTCTTCATAACGAGAGCCTAAGCGTGTACGGTTTTTGATTTGAGCAGTTAGCTCGAGAATCCTCTGATTCATTAAATCGAGAGTGTCGTGTAAGCCGAAGTTGTCGAGATTGACTCTCTGATGTTGCTCTACATCCTGATAATAGTAGGGCAGGGTGCTGTAGTAACCGGTCATGGACGTCATGGTTGTGGCTATTTGCCAGCCGTCATGACTGAGTTTGCTGACAGTAATATCACTGACAGGAAACTGGCAGGATGGGTCACTGGAAAAGCGAACCGGCAGATGACTCTGGGCAATTACTCGACAGGCTTGTGCAAATTGCCAGCGCCATGGATTGCTGACCAGATTGTTGATTAACGATTGGTCTGATTGCCATGACGGCGTGAACATCGGTGATATTCTCCAGGATGGCCTTCCAACTGGAAGATCAGTTGTATGAAACTCTGGAAACCAGCCAGTTGTCCGGCCAGAAAATCCAGTAAATGAATAAAAAGCATGATGGAGCTGTTTTCCAGTTTCTTTCCATGAAGGATCAGAGTGACTTCATTACCCCATGAATAGCATTGGTGATTCATGATTTGCAGGCAGGCAACTTTTGGTTTTGAGTGCATGGATTTGACAGCGTTGAGCCAGGCAGAACTGATGGGGTTGGCTCTAAAGTCATAGAGCTCAAGAGAGGATCTGAGTGAATCGCTGGTGTCTTCCGGCAATAAAATGGTGCTGAAATTTTTACTGAGGTGAGCTAGCAAATTAAGGCGATCCTTAATGTTATAGGTTCTGTAGGACGGTGCCGTTGGTCTTGAGAGTAGCTGTATCTTGCCTGGTAAATTGAGGTTGTCCAGGCACTCTATCTCCGGGTCATTAGAAAGCTTCAGAACCTGACTGCCATTATGGCAAGACAGTAATGGAGATAAGACTCTGGTCTGGTTTTTCTGAGGATCAAGTTCCGGATAAATCAGGGAGATTCGACTTTTATCGTTAGCTTCATGATCGGCTGGATGGTATTGCCAGAAACAGTTATGGTTTGGCTCATTGTGCTTTAGTCCAAACAGGCCGGGAATGATCACCGGTTCTTCGTCAGTAATATCCAGAATGCGTTTAACAGTTTGTACTTCCATCTGATTAGGCGATTGACTGTCCGGAATCAATGGATAGTCCAGTTGACAATGATCAACAACAACAGGCTCGCCAAGCTGTTCGAACAGATTGATGACAGGGGCACAGCCCAGCATAGGTTGGACAAAATCCATCGCGCGAACAGCCGATTCACTGACGTTGTTCAGGAAAAACAGCAGTGAAATTTTATTACTATTGAAACGACTGAGATGCTTGCTGAGTTTGTTGATTCTGAAGCCATAAAACAACTCCGGCCATGCGAGCATTTCCAGTATCACCTGGTTATCCAGGAAGGTCGTATTCTTTTGTGTCAGCATCCGTTCTTCCTGCCGGAACCCCAGTGGCTGGATAGCATCCAGTGGCAGTTCACATTCCCTACCATCACTGTCGAGCAAAATAATTTTTACAGTGTCCCTGAATATAAAGTCGTAGATGGTACCGTGATTTTTCAACAGGCCCTGAAGATGAATATGAAGGTCACCAAAATCAGCCAGCGAATCGAATTTTCTTGAGTGATCCAGTAATTGAAGATCCAGTTTGAGAGCGCCGTTGCTTTCCTCGGGAATATTGCGAGTAGGAAGATCGAAAGGGCTCATAATTATGGAACTGCTGACAATGTCAAAAGGGCACAGTTGCAGTTCAGCGGTGGTGTGAAATTGGCAGTACTGGTCTTCATCAATGTGCATTCTTAGCCGGGTGCCGTAGGGAACAGTGGTGACCTCCGGTTGATCAAGAGAGGGGCGAATACGAATCAAGCTGGCTGATGGCAAAGGTTGAAGAGCCAGGGGGAATAGTACTTGAAGTAGGTTGTTTGAAATCTGAGTTGATTCTTCTGACAGCTGTCTAGAGAGTCTTGCATTACAGAGGGCAAAGGCATCGACCAGTCTCAGCATATGAGGGTCATCAATGCCATCACGCCTTACACCGAGGCGTTTGGCCAGAGTAGGGTGTTCACTGGCAAAATGTTCGACTCGGTTTCTGAGGAAATCAAGCTCTCTCTCATACCAGGGCAATAAACTTTCAGGCAAGCTTGCTTTCCTCAATTTCAAAATGGAAAGAGGTGAGGCTGATGGATGTATCAAAAACGACAGCGGTCGATTCTTCATCATCGTCGCAAGCCAGAAAGGCTTCGATGCGAAAGTATAGGCAATTATCCCGATACTGCGTGTGTGCTCGCTCTACGATAATATTTTTAAGTCGAGGTTCGAACTTTTCCAGTAGCTCTACGATATTTCTGCAGAGGCGATTGCCCTGATAGATGTTTCTGCTCATGCTCCAGTCAGCCAGCCCGTGTGCATAGAGTGATGACTGACTCTCGGGGTAAACGTCCTTTACGGTTCCAATGAACCGTCTGGATTCAAGTAGAACCTTGATATTACGACTGATTGAATGTTTCAGGTCAGTCCTGCTGTTGCCGGTTTCGGGTACTAACAGCAATTTTTCCAGAAGGTCACTGCTCATGGACCTGATTATCCTGTATCACTGATCAATGCTCTTGATTTCACTGGAGTCGGTTTTGAGTATCAAGCTGGTTTTAATGAAATCAAACTGATATTGAGGTTGAAGCTCAACTTCACACTGATATATCCCAAACGCTTTATTGCCTCGAATGCGTGCTCTCGATTTTCGAAGCGGGTAACTGGCCAGAACTTCATCACTGCCCTGATCTACGTCCGAGGTATATTCCTGAAGCCAGATGTTCAGTTGCCTTTCACAGGTTTCTGCACTGTCATAACTGCCGATATTTTCACGAATCAACAGTTTTAAATAGTGACCGAAGCGACAGCCAATCAATGTCGTTTGTAGCATGCTGATAATCTTTAGGTCATCTCTCCCAGCGGGTGGGTTATAGATCGAGCGATTGTTAAAAAAAGCCAAATTGTGATTGAGATAACAGGTTTCTAGGGGAATGAATCCCTGTTCACTGAAAAACTCTCCCAAACGATCGGTGACTCTGACACGAGCGGCCAGCAGTAATTCAGAAGGGTTACTGACAAGCGCACCTCCTTTTTCTGCGACTCGTAAAAAACCAAACCAGTGAATGCGATTAAATTCACAGATGATATTACCTGCGAGAGCAAAAGCACTGCTCCCCCAGAGGTAGTGGCTATCCGGCATGACTGTGGGAACTTCGTCAAACCGTATGCCGCTGTAGCAGGCCTGCCAAGGAGGGCGTACGAGTATCTGGGGCAATGTAAGCCCAAGAAATCGACTTGAGGATAAGGTTCTTAAACGTCTCCAGTCGTTAAAGTCCTCACTGGCAAGAATACGACTGATACGCTCAGGGTTGCTCCAGACTTCCAGATCGTCGGTGAAAAGAAAATCAGGGGCAGCGGACATCAAAATAGGACACAGGGTTTCCTGCCCAAGTTCAGACAGTAGCTGTAAGGTATAAATTTCGTCATGAACAGAAAATCGAGTCTGGGTAAAACTGACATAATGATCGAACACCAGAAGGCCAAAGGGGTGGCCTCCCAGAGTATTTAATTCCTGCTGATTGATCAGGCGATAGAGCAGGGAAGATTGAAAGCGATTACTCAGGTTGAGGTCATCCGCAACCTCTTCCCAGCTCATATCCATAACCTTGATTAGAGTGGATGCAGGGTTCTGGTTTCTTTGTACCAAATTTGACAGTCCGCGCCATAGTGACTCGAGCGCTTTGAATGCGGAGTGCTGAATAATGGTAGACAGCTGTAGGCAAACCATTTCATCAATGGCTGCCACCAGTTTCTGAATAGACGCTTCAGCACGATACTGGTTACTCATGACTTCCCGAAATTAGTGATCAGCCAGGTATATTGGCCACCATCCTTAATGATGTAGTCAATTCTTCCATTTGTAGCCAGGGACGTAACCAGGCGACAGCGGAGTAACAACCAGGTCTGCCAGCCTGCTCCTGCACCATGATTTTTGCTTCTCGTAGAGGGGTTTTAGCTCTAGCTTCATTGCCAACAGCGTTAGGATTGGTATAGAGGCTGATCCAGGTGCTGAGATCTTTCTGAACATCACTGGGATCCATGGCTGAACCAATTTGATCCCGACCCATTACCTTGAGGTAATGAGCAATTCTGGAACTGGCCATTATATAGGGTAGGCGGGCTGATATGGCGGCATTAGCCGTAGCATCAGGGTCTGTGTACTCTTTTGGTTTTTGTAAGGTTTGGGCACCCATAAAGACTCCGAAATTGGAGTTTTTGTAATGTACTAGTGGCAGAAAACCCAGATCAGAAAGCTCTTTTTCTCTTTCGTCCGTAAGATTGATTTCTGTTGGACACTGCTGAGCAAGGTCTCCAGCTTCTGTCTTGTATGTGTAATTGGGCAGGTTCTGGACTTTGCCGCCATTTTCCAGACCACGAATAGCTGTGCACCAACCAGAGGCTGTGTAGGCATTGTGCATAAGCAGGCCCATTTCAAAGCAGGCATTGCTCCAGGTAAAGCTGCCATTATCTTCTGGCCGATGTTCGCCATCCGCGGCTTTAGAGAATTCTTCAAAATCGAATGTTTTTATGGTGGTTCCTTTTTTACCATAGGGCATTCTGGTCAGTGTTTTTGGCATGGTCAGAGTGACATAACGAGAATCGTCGCTGTCCCGGAAAGCATTCCAGCTGGCATAGGCTGGTGAGCTGAATCCGGGAGCAACCGGTTTGCCCGCATTTAATGTTTTAAAAGACGGTATGCCAAGAGATTCAGGAGCGGCAGCGGCAATAAAAGGAGTATGTGAGGCGGCAGCTACTTCTCCGATGTATCTAAGCAATGCGACATCCTCGTCACTATGAGTAAAGGTGAAATCGCCTAGCATCACACCATAAGGTTCTCCTCCTGCAGTGCCAAATTCATGCTGATAAACCATATTAAATAAACGGCTTCGGTCAACAGCGGGCGCATCCTCAAACTGCTCCATCAACTCATCACGGTTGATATCCAGAACCCTGACTTTAAGTTGTGGGCCCAATTCACTGTTTCGAATCAGTTTGTTTAAACCAAGCCAAGAACCTTCGAGTTTCTGGAACTTGTCCTGATGCAGTATTTCAGCCAATTGCTCAGACAGCTTACTGTCCAGAGCAGTAACAGCCTGTTCAATGGTACTGGTCAGATTTTTGCTCCAGCTAACGGTTCCTGACATGGCCTGTTGAGTCAGATTGGCCAGCAGTTCTTTAGTCGTATCGGGAGGGACTTGGCTGGTAGCTTCAATGGCCCGATCCAGAAAACTGAGTTCAGAGACTTCGCCTTCAGCAGCGGCCTCTTTTTGGGCTTCACTCATGTGTCTTTACCCTCATCAGTCTGAACACCCAGTTGTTCAGAGAGACCGGACAGAGCATCAGTGCTCTGCAAGACTTCTTTCAGAAGCTTTTCCAAATCCCTGGAACGATCTGCCTGAGCCAGCAATTCACGGAGCTGGTTACGAATTTTGAGAAGCTCCTTCAGTGGTTCAATCTGTTGAACCAAATTAGCTGGTTCAAAATCCCTGATTGAGCTGAACTTCAGATCAACGGCAAACTCACTGTCGTCTTCAGCCAGTTTGTTATCAACCTTGAGTTTCAGTTCGGGACCGATTGTGTTCATAACCGTGTCAAAGTTGTCTTTGTCTATATCGATGAACTTTCGAAAGTCGACCTCTTCCTTTTCGGATTCCGGCTTATCTCCAGAGAACTCACCGATGACACCAGTGACAAAAGGTAACTCCCGTTTTTCAACGGCACCATTAGTCTCAACATCGTAGGTAATGCTGACGCGGTTTTTGCTGACGCGCTTATGTTGGGTGTTCAGGGCCATACGTCTTCAGCCTTTACTTATTGGAGTGAGATTCGGCCTTACCGGTAGGCAGGTCATAGGTAACATCACCACCCGGCTCGAGTTTGCCGCCTTCTGCTTCGTTCCAGTGTTTTACTTTCACTTTACTGTAGGCGACAGCGAGTGTTTCAAAGGGCGTTGCGCCATCAGAAGCACTTAAGCTGTAGTTGACGATGCGGGCAAAGGTCAGCTGGATTTGAAGGTAGATTTGAGCGCCCTCGCCAGAACGGTCAGGTTTGGTGACGATAATGTCGACGGTGTCGCCTTCGTCACCGGGAACGTACAGGTGGGAGAGAATGTTTTCCGAAGCGCCGTCGAGCTCTTTGCTGACGGTTACCTCATTCATGGCAACCATTCCTGAGTCCCTGTTCATTCCATTACCAATATCCATGGTGACTGAGCGAGTAGCGCCCCAGCTGAATGAGCGAATGGCAAACCAGCCTTTCTCCCCAACGTTATCACCGCCTGTATAGGCTGAAGTAGCGTCACCCTTACTCTGGGCTTCACCCAGTTTCATGTACATGTTGGCCATAATTTACTGCCCTCTGGCTGAAGCTGCTCAAGTAGTGAAGGTGCAGCCTGGAAAAACGATTTAACTCAGGTCATTGAGATTATGAATGCCCATGCCACTTTGTGAAGGAGGCATGACAGGGAGCGTTGAGTGCTCATTCAATGTTTTTTTTTCAGACGGTCGATCGGGTATTGACGGTTCTTTATTGGAAACCCTTAAAGGGGTAGAGGTTTCAGGTTCTGATTGATTCTGATCTGGTTCAGGTGTCATCAGTTGCTGCTGGAGAACTTGATTTGAAAGTGGCGCGGTATTGCTGACATGAGCCGGTAGTGGTGTTTTATCTGAATCATTCATTCCGGTCAGCTCTTTGATTCTGCCCATCAGATTTTCGTTTCCCTGCAGCAACTCATTCATTAACTGTGGTAAAGGGGTATAGCCCCAGCGAATGGCTTTTTCCAGAATATACGGCACTGGACTTTGTGGTTCGGTGCGTTGAAAGAAATCTGACAGCATACGAATTTGCTGAAAAGCTTGGTCCCGGGTAAAACCAGCTCGATCCATTACAATATTTTGATGTTTGGCTTGAGGTGATTCTATCTGTACTTTTATTTCTGGTTCAGGTTCATGTTGAAATTGTTCTGAAATAGGGTTTGCCTGTTTGTGAAGGTCTGGAGGCCAGGGAGTAATCATGCCGTCGGAAAGATCTTTCAGTGCTTGCAGGTTGGCATCCAGTTGTTTACGGAGATACTGACTGGTCGGTACGTGAACACCCGCTTTGGTAAAGTATTTGGTAAGAGTGCTATCAAGGTTCTCCAGAGCATCCTGAACAGAGAGAATACTGTTGATTCGAGTGATAATCTCAGGTTTTTCTGAAGAGAGTGTCGATGTAACCTGCTGTTTTAAATCATGGAGACTGTTTTTATTGCGTTGGTACGTAGCAAAATCTATATCTGCGACCAGTGGCAGCATGCACAGTGGTGGAACCAAGGGACAGCTGTCTTCTGAATCGCCCAGTAATCTCTGTATAGCCGTGTATTGATGATTTGCCCGCTCATAATTTGCATCGTCAGATTTTATTTTTTCATCGGGCAGGTAAGGCTGAATAGTTGGCCAGAAACTATGTAATGATCGATCAACCAGTTGAATAATACTGGCCAGCTGCGCATAGGGTTGATTGGAAAAAAGACAGGCCATGGCAAGCCAAGCCATGCACTCCAGATCACGAGAGTGTTGCTTCAGACAGTTGAGTAACAACACTTCAAGGTTTTTCCAGTTTTCCTGATTAGCAAGCCGCAGCTCATCCAGTTCATTGTCTTCAGGATTCATGGCTAGCTTGTGAAAGCTGGTCTGGGCAATGTTATAGGCATTCCTGAGAGGTCTGAAAAGTGTCCTGTTGCCTTTGATGAAGTCTCCGGCAGGTTGCTCTTCCGACAGGGGGACAAGAAAAGAATCAAGTTCTTCGTCAGTAAGTGGAGCCTGCATGACATTGGTCAGATGCTTAGAAAAGTCAGTTCAGGGTAGTCATGGTTTTTCAGCTTTGCCAATAGAAGTTTCAGGTTCTTTCTATTGTTATATAAAGACGACATTTTACATATATTTATTACAAATACGGATGATAGGAGAATGACATTTTCCTGAAAGTTTCTTTATGGATGCATACGATTTTGTTCAACTGAAATATGTAAGAGCGAAGAGTGTAATCCATAAATCATTTTACTGACTCTGTGCGCTGAATGTTTCGGTATTTTGCTGTGTATATGAGAGTTCATACTTTGTTTTATTTATTTATTTATTTATTTATTTATTTATTTATTTATTTCTTTTATTTATTTCTTTTATTGGCACCTAAGTACCTGCTTAATAATTCGTCGAGTGGCCTTAGGTGGTTTTCTCCCGTAATTCCGCCAATTGCGAGGGAAGTCATAGTGTATTTTGGGGTATGCCGAAGAGATCTCAGTCATCAGTCTCAGGTGGATTCGTATAGAACACAGGTAAAGGACAGATAAAACGGCTTGCCACGGCGGTTGCAATTCCTTAAAATTTGCGCCCTGTCTTGGAATCTGACTGAGAATCCGCGGTAGCAGTCCATTTTGTCATGTTGTGGAACTTTAGTTTGAGTTTTAACTCGTTCAAGAGTTGGCCATAGCTTATGCGGCGCTGCCTGCTGTTGTTGCGATGAGTGATAGTTGATATCTCTTGTTGTTGGCAACCGATGATCAGATAGACGTAGATAGATAAAAAAATTCCGGTATGAGTACCCTGAACTTTCGTTCTAGATCTCGCCGGATGCCTTTGACAATAAGGCTATTACAGGATTTTCGGAGATTAATATGTACGCAGTTATCAAAACTGGCGGCAAGCAGTACCGTGTTGCTGAAGGCACTACCCTGAAAGTAGAAAAGTTGGACGTAGCTGCAGGCGAGAGCCTGGATATCAGCGACGTTCTGCTGATTGCTAACGGCGATGACTTGAAAGTGGGTGCTCCTCTTATCGAAGGTGCCAAGGTTACTGTTGAAGTTGTAGCCCATGGTCGTGGTCCAAAGATCAAGATCATCAAGTTCAAGCGTCGTAAGCACCACCGTAAGCAGATGGGCCACCGTCAGTGGTTCACTGAGCTGAAAATCACCAGCATCGCTGGCTAATGACGTTATTGCCTTCGGGTGATACGCATTTTGATAAGCTGATGGGCTCACAAGAGTTCATTTAACACTTCTAAAGGTCTGGTATCTGGTGTGGTAGCCGGCTACAAGACTGAAATTAAAGGAGAGCAGCATGGCTCACAAAAAAGCTGGTGGTTCTACTCGTAACGGTCGCGACTCACAAAGCAAACGTCTTGGCGTTAAGCGTTTTGGTGGTCAGGTTGTACTGGCGGGTAACATCCTGGTTCGTCAGCGTGGCACTAAGTTCCACGCTGGTGAAAACGTTGGCATGGGCAAGGATCACACCTTGTTCGCTAAAGCTGGCGGTAAGGTAGTATTTGAGGTTAAAGGTCCTCAAAAGCGTAAGTACATTCGCATCGAAGCTGCGTAATGACTGCTGCCGGATCAGAATGATCTGTACAGATCTGTTCTGATCTAATAGAGAGCCCCGCTAATATGGCGGGGCTTTCTCGTATATGAGAGTTTTTCTGACGTAGGTGTGCATTGTGATTCACTGCGTAGGTTGGGTTAAGCGAAGTGCTACCCAACACAGGAATCAAGATGATTTAGTTGGGTTTCGCTAGGCTTAGCCCAACCTACGGGTAGTCGGTTTTATTGATCGTGTCTGAAGATAAATTCTGGAATGCAGGGTTTATCTACAGGCATTGTCGGATTGAGCCGGTACTGCTGGAGGTTTTGAATGAAGTTTGTGGATGAAGCCACTATTCAGATTCAAGCGGGTAAAGGTGGCAGTGGCTGTCTGAGCTTTCGTCGTGAAAAGTACATAGCCAAAGGTGGCCCTGACGGGGGGGACGGTGGTGATGGCGGCAGCATCTTTATTGTTGCTGAAAATGATCTGAACACCCTGGTTGATTACCGGTATACCCGAAGCTACAAGGCGGATAGTGGTGAGTCAGGTCGTGGCCGTGACTGCTCCGGAGCCAAAGGTCCGGATCTGGAATTACCTGTGCCGGTTGGCACAACAATCATTGATGATGAGACTGAAGAAGTCATTGGTGACCTGACTCATATTGGTCAGAAACTTTTGGTAGCGCAGGGAGGTTGGCATGGTCTGGGTAATGCACGATTCAAATCCAGTGTTAACCGTGCGCCTCGTCAGACAACCAAAGGCAGTATGGGTGAAGAGCGTGCACTGCGTTTTGAGCTGAAAGTTATTGCTGATGTTGGCTTGTTGGGTATGCCTAACGCCGGTAAATCAACCTTTATCCGTTCGGTTTCTCATGCCAAGCCGAAAGTGGCGGACTATCCGTTTACTACCCTGGTACCTAACCTGGGTGTGGTCAGTGTTGAAAAGCACCGTAGTTTTGTTATTGCTGATATTCCTGGTCTGATTGAAGGTGCTGCTGAAGGTGCTGGCCTGGGTATTCGTTTTTTAAAACATCTCTCTCGCTGTCGTGTATTGCTGCATTTGGTTGATATAGCACCTTACGACGAAAGCAATCCGGTTCAAGTAGCACAAGCTATTATTGACGAACTTCAGCGATTCAGCCCGGCGTTAGCTGAGCGTGAACGCTGGTTGGTATTGAATAAGCTAGACCTGCTGCCGGAAGATCAACAGAAAGAAATTTGTGATCGTATCGTTTCCGAACTTGATTGGAAGGGACCTGTTTATACCGTGTCCGCCATTGCTAGTAGGGGAACTGAAAAGCTGGCTCAAGATCTGATGACGTTCATTGAAGAACGTAATCTTCTGGAAAAAGATGACGATGTTGTCGCGGCCCAGGAAGCGGAAACCCGCGAAAAACTGGAAGTCGAAGCTCGTGGTCGTATGCGTGAACTGGCAGAAGAACGCAGGCAGTACCGTCTGGCTCGTAAAGCCGCCAAGTTGGCAGAAGACGAAGAAGATGATGACGATGATGAAGGTGGTACTGAGGTATTCTACGCACCATAATCATTGATAAAAAAAGTCTCCACCCATTCATACATGCATGGATGGAGGCTTTAAGCTGAGCATGACTAAACGCTCATAGCTGTTGAGGGAGTAAAGGTATGAGTGAGCGAAGCAGACTGAAAAAAGCTCGTCGCTGGGTAATCAAAATTGGCAGTGCTTTACTGACCAATGAAGGCCGTGGTCTGGATGTCAGTAGTATTAATGACTGGGTTACCCAGATCTGTCAGCTGCGTAAACAAGGTGTTGAGGTGATTCTGGTTTCCTCAGGTGCTATCGCGGCCGGTATGGAAAAGCTGAATCTGAAAGATCGACCGACAGCTTTGAATGAACTTCAGGCTGCTGCCGCAGTAGGTCAGGCTCGTCTCGTTCAGACCTGGGAAAGCAGTTTTCAATATCATGGCGTTCAGCCAGCACAGATATTACTTACTCACGCTGATCATAGTAATCGTAAGCGTTATCTCAATGCCCGCAGTACTCTTAACACGCTGCTCGATATGGGTGTGGTTCCTGTTGTTAATGAAAACGACACCGTAGTGACCGATGAAATTTGCTTTGGTGATAACGATACCTTGGGTGCGTTGGTCACTAATCTCGTTGAGGCTGATATGTTGGTCATCCTGACGGATCAAGATGGTCTTTATACGGCTGACCCGAGAATGGATTCTTCTGCGAAGCTGATTTCTGAAGTTCGGGCTCAGGATCCTTCCCTCGATGCGATGGCAGGCGGCGGCAGTGGTCGTCTTGGCCGTGGTGGTATGCAAACCAAGCTTCGGGCTGCTCGACAGGCCGCGGCTTCGGGTGCTGCAACAGTGATTGTAGGAGGGCGCATTGATCAGGTGATTGAACGACTCAGTCAGGAAGAGGAGCTGGGAACTCTTTTATTACCAGATCATGAGCGTATGGCCGCTCGTAAACAGTGGCTGCAAGGCCATATGCAAACTGCGGGTGAACTGGTTCTTGATGCGGGTGCTGTGGATGTTCTTTGTAATCAGGGAAAGAGCCTTCTGCCTGTTGGTGTTAAAGCGATCAAAGGGCTTTTTCAGCGGGGTGAAATGGTGACCTGTGTGGATGAACAGGGTAATGAGGTTGCCCGCGGCCTGATTAACTACGGTTCTGATGAAGCATCAAAAATTGTTGGTCAAGGCAGCAAGAGAATTCCGAAAATTCTGGGCTATGAGGGTGAATCTGAACTATTACACAGAGATAATATGGTATTAACCTGCTGTTGAGTGCCTTTGTTCAGATGTAAAAAAACCGGCCCAAGGCCGGTTTTTTTACATCATCACCAGATTAAGCAGTCAGAGCTTTGATCTGAGCGTTCAGACGGCTCTTATGACGAGCAGCCTTGTTCTTGTGGATGATGCCTTTGTCAGCCATACGGTCAATAACTGGTACAGCAATGGTGTACTCAGTCTTGGCCAGTGCAGCGTCTTTAGCTTCGATAGCGCGTATTACTTTCTTGAGAGAAGTACGAACCATAGAACGCAGGGAAGCGTTGTGGGTACGACGAACTTCAGCTTGACGCGCGCGCTTCTTGGCAGAAGGAGAATTAGCCATGATAAGGGTTCCTGGAATCTTGTTAACCGGTTTACTGTTTAGACAGAGGGCTTCAGGCCACTCTGCTTTGAGCATGGAGTTTGCCGCGTCACCGAGAAAGCTCCCGGGCAAGAGCTAAAAAGGTGCCATACCCATACAGTCAAGTCGCGGAATCATGCCTACTTGCGCTCGGGTTGTCAATAACGGAGCTTGACGCTGGATTGAGTGAAACTCCATGATGCTGTGAATGCCTGAAGTTCATGAGGTACTATTAGCTGTTTTTCAAGAGTCTGAGTCTTCTGAATGTCTGAATCCAGTAAACCGGCAGAAACGGATACTGCTGTAAAGGAAAAGTCACCCAGCCTGTTGCGGTCAAGCATGGTGGTTGGTGTGATGACTATGATGTCCAGAGTACTGGGCTTGGCCAGGGATGTGGTGATTGCCGGCTATTTCGGTTCCACGGCTTCTGCTGATGCTTTTTTTGTCGCTTTTAAGATCCCTAACTTTCTCCGAAGGCTGTTTGCCGAGGGAGCGTTCTCTCAGGCTTTTGTTCCAATTTTGTCGGAATATCGTACCAAAAGGAGTTTTGAAGAGGTTAGGGAGCTGGTTTGCAGGGTGAGTGGCACTTTGGCGGGTACGCTGACCATTGTCACTATGCTCTGTATGCTGGGTTCGCCGCTGTTGATACGACTGTTTGCACCTGGCTTTATAGATCAGCCTGAAAAGCTGGCTCTGGCCGCAGAGATGCTTCGGATTACCTTTCCTTATCTATTACTGATTTCACTGACAGCGTTGGCGGGTTCGATTCTTAACAGCTACAACCGTTTTGCAGTACCCGCTTTTACACCTGTGTTGCTTAACTTGAGTCTGATCGGTTCGACTCTGTTTTTGTCACCTTATTTTGAAAACCCGATCATGGCGCTGGCTTGGGGTGTGGTGGTTGCAGGGATTTCCCAGCTGCTGTTGCAAATCCCCTTTCTCATGCAAATTCGGCTGTTACCCATGCCTAGGTGGGGTAAAGAGCATGAAGGTGTAAAGCGGATCATGACGTTGATGATTCCGGCATTGTTCGGTGTCTCTGTTAGCCAGATAAACTTGCTTCTGGATACAGTGCTGGCTTCTTTTCTGGAAACGGGCAGTGTTTCCTGGCTCTATTACTCTGATCGCCTTGCCGAGTTACCTCTTGGGGTGTTTGGTATTGCCATCGCAACGGTAATCCTACCCAGCTTATCTCGCAAGCACTCCGAGGATGGTGGTGGGCATTTTTCAAAAACGCTGGATTGGGCATTACGATTGGTTTTGCTGATTGGTCTTCCCTCGGCCGTAGCCTTGTTTATGTTGGCAGAACCTTTGATCGCGACACTGTTCGATTACGGTGAAATGCAGAACAGAGATGTGTTGATGGCTTCCATGAGTTTGAAAGCCTATTCCCTGGGACTGGTTGCCTTTATGTTGATCAAGGTTTTGGCACCTGGTTACTTTGCGCGGCAGGATACAAAAACACCGGTAAAAATTGCGATTAAGGCTCTGATTGCCAATATGGTGTTTAACCTGATGTTGGTGTTCTGGTTAAAACATGCAGGGTTAGCACTGGCTACGACACTGTCAGCCTTTATGAATGCGGGAATGTTGTTCTGGGGATTAAAACGAGCCGGTGTGTTCAAAGCCACTGAAGGCTGGATGACATACGGATTCAGATTGCTGTTTGCTAACAGTGTTCTGGCGACTTGTTTGTATTTCCTAGCACAGGATACTGAATGGTGGCTGGAAGCAGGACTCTGGCAGCGAGCGTCTGAAATGACGCAAATTGTGGTAGCGGGGCTTTTGGCTTATGTCATATCACTGTTGCTGACTGGTGTAAGGGTTCGGCAATTCAGGCATTGATAAGAAGTGGGCAATCCATGGCTTTAATCCGGAGACAACCGTGTTGATTGTATTAATGCCATGAAGCCTTTTTGCTAAGGCTCTATTATTCGGATACCTGATTCTATTAAAGAAAGATCGTTTCTACTGGAAACGATTCTTCGAGGAAGCTAGCCGCCGCCATTAAGATTAGACGGAGGGACTGCCTCTAATGCTTTTCGTGCTGAAGCTTCATTGTGCTGAAGTTTGTGAAGCACCGGCCATTGGGATGGCTCTAACTGCAGTAAGTCTTCGGTGGGAAGAGTCTTAATACCACTGTCAGCTATTTCGAATTGTTTACCATGAAATGGCTCTGTAAGACTGTTTAATGTTGGGTCGAGTAATTCTTCAGTAAGTGCGTCAATTGTTTTGTGCAGTTCGGCGTAATGATGAAGATAGGTGGCAGCAACGAGCTTGCAGTGGTAAATCCCGTCAGTTACTTTATTTCGTAAGCTTATTTGGTTGTTGGAGTGAGTGACAGGGTCAGTAGGGTTAATATCCTCGTAGGATTGTATCAGGTCATTGGTGGTTTTTTTTCTATCGATGACTTCGTCTCTCAACTGATCAGCGAGCTGTAAAAAGTGATGCGCTTGTTGTTCATACTCAACCCGTTTTTGCGGATCAATTTTTTTACTGTCTGTTTTAGCAAGTGCATAAAGGTTATCGCTGAACTCTCTTATGGCTTTGCTGGTGTAATGAATGGAGACAGACAGCTCTTCCTGGTTGTGGAGAACAGAATCTGTTGTACTCCTATTACTGAGAGCTGCTTTCGGGGTGCTTTCATCACTCTGTTCAAGGTTGGCAGAGGTTAATGGTGTTGTATCGAGGACGTAGCTGATAGCGATTGGTGCCGCCGCAGGTGGTGTCTCAACCGAAACTACTGCTGTATCGCTGATAGGTATACTGGTTTGAGACATAGACAGAACAGATTGGGCCTGAGGGGGGGCTATTATTTGTAGAATGTTTTCTAGAATAGTGATGGGGCCCGACGTCATGCCTGAACTGTAATTCTGCCAATTATCGGCCAGTTTTTCGTGGTCAGGTAATAAATCATTCAGTTTTTCAAGTTCTAGATTGACCTGATCCAACTTGTTCTGAAATTGTTTGGCATTACCAATCAGTCCAGCAAGCTCTGTACTGAGGCGTTTCTGAATATTTTTAGCTACTTTATTGTTTTTACTGCCTTCCAATTCGAGAATGTAATCGGCCGCCCGTTTTGTGGCCTGATTAATTGATTCTGCTAATGGTTTAAGTTCGCTTGTTAATCCCCAGAAATTTGCAGAGCCTTGCTGGTAAGCTTCGCTGTGTTCGGGTTGGTCCTGAAAAGCGAGTTGTAGTTTCTTCAGCGGCTCTTGAAGTTCATGTTCAGGAGAAAGCAGGGTCGGAATATTTCCCAATGCATTGGTGAGTGACGCCATTAATCGCGCATGTTTAGGGTTTCGAATTAGTTCTGGACGGTAAATGCCAATAGTTCGAAAAAGGGCGGCAAAAGGGCGTATCAGATAATTCAAAAGCCTTGAGCGGGTGTAATTATGCCCAAGAGGTAAGAATTTACCCGGCATATTACGTTGAACTCTTCGACCCAAAGCCCAGGCAGAGGCACGAATAGATGGCTTATTTGGAGTCTGGAGCTGCTGGGTGATACTGGTTTGAGATACAGGTTTTATATCCATTCGGCTGCCTTGTCGTGTCTGCTTTTCCAGAGCTTCGGCTTGATTCATGCGTACTTGAATATAGAGTGAGTGTTTCGGTAACTTTATGGTTTCTTACTGTGGGGTAAAGCTATTCTGGTGAGGAGGAGTACTGTTGCCAGTAACATGCTGTGCACACTTGCATCTCCTCTGGTAATAAATTGCCAGGCGACATAGCCCCAGCACGTGACACTGCCAATGTTTAATCCGATAGTTATACAGCTGTAGGCGTTGGGATGGCGATCGATGATGGCATACCCTGTTCCACTTTGAGTCAGTGCAGCGCGAATACTGGCTAGTGTCTCACTTAGTTCGAGGGTTGATATTTCAATAATCAGGTTGGTATGCATTAGGTATATAAAAAAAATATTGTTATGTCGTATAAATGATGCTCTTTCCAGCGTGCTATCACCACTCTGTAAATTTACAGCAAAGTTTTCGCCTGTTTCGATGTTAGGTTGTGGCAAATCTTGGATAGAGTTCTCTGTTAAAGGGAGGAGGATATTCAGTGTTAATGTTTCTGGAGAGCTGGTTGTTGGTTGTATCGGGTTTGCCTGTGTCAGAATGCTCTGTATAGACTGATTGAAATTACTGAATTCAAATGCTGTTTTTGCAAAAGTATTTAACTTATGCATTATTACCCCTAAAACTTGCAGTTTACCCACATCTTGAGTATTTGAAGTCTCTATATGAAGCAGAATGTAAAGAGTTGCAGCTATAAATTTGAGTTGAGAATCAATTGTTCGGCGGGTAATGGTATCCGCTTGTTGTAATACAAACAGATTAGCCCAGAATGAAGCAGCTCTGAAATAACCGACTACGTGACCCGATAGCGCTGCTTCAGCAGCCATTCGTGTTGCGTTGTTATCCGTTGTAGGTATAACTTGAACTAATTCTAGAGCCAATGCTATGGGTAAATAGAGCTCCAGTAATATGCCCATTTCCCTCATTGTCATAAGAGGATAGTGAGATTCTTTGGCAAACTTTCTTTTCAACTGATCTCTCTGTTTCTTACTAAATTGATCTAGCGCGAGCGTAATCAGTCTTTTTTCTACTGTATGGTAGTTTTGTGGTTTGCGGCGTTGTCTCTCCAGCTGATATTGGTAGCTTTCCAGTATTTCACGGGTGCTCTGCTGTAAATCTCCTTGATGCTCTTTAGCTTCACCCGTTTCGCTGGTTGATGCTAAAGCGGTGGTCAATTTTTCACTGGCCTCGTCCAGATTTTTGTCGCACTTGGTGCAAAAATCGTCTCCATTTCGTTTTTCAGTCCTCGAATCGCAAAAAGGGCAGTTGGCATCCGCTGTCAAAACTGACACTGATATGAAGAAACAGAAAAAAAGTTTGGCAAACTTCATGATCTCTCTCCAGTACTTTTGGGTGAATGGAGTCTAGAAAAATTAATCTGAATTGCAATTCGATGAGGCCACACAGGATACTGTATCCAACGTGCTACCTACGATATAATCCCTGCTTTTACCAGTCTGAACAGAGAATAAGCCGCCCAATGCAGTTGATCCGCGGAATGCATAATATCAAACCGGAGCATCGAGCCTGTGTTGCGACCATAGGGAATTTTGACGGTGTTCATCTGGGTCACAGAGCCATACTTGAAACCCTGCGAAAGAAAGCGCAAAAACTGGGTGTTCGTTTATGCGTTATTACCTTTGAGCCGCAACCGAGAGAGTTTTTTCAGGGAAACAGGGCTCCGGCTCGAGTGACCAACCTGAGAGAAAAGCTGATTTTGCTCGAGGAAGCGGGTGTTGATCAGGTACTTTGCCTACCTTTTACCGAGAGACTGCAATGTCTGACACCCGACAGTTTCGTGATGAAGGTGCTGGTGGATGGTCTGGATGTTCGGTTTTTGATTGTTGGTGATGATTTTCGTTATGGTTTAAATCGTGCTGGCAACTACGCTCATCTCAAAGCAATGGGAGAGCTTCACGGTTTTGAGGTCTGCGATACACGAACGGTCGTTATGGACACTGACCGAATCAGCAGTACCCGTATTCGTGAACGATTGGCTCAGGATGATCTATCTGGTGCCGAAGCGCTGTTGGGACGGCCCTTTACCATAATAGGGCGAGTAGTTCCCGGACAGAAATTGGGACGGCAATTAGGCTTTCCAACCGCTAATATTCGGGTGAACCGGAAATCTCTACCAGTAAAGGGCGTTTTCGCGGTCAGGGCACATATTAATGGTGCTTATTATAATGGTGTAGCAAACCTGGGTACTCGACCTACGGTGAATACAGAAAAACCTTTGCTGGAAGTACATTTGCTTGATTACCAGAGTGACCTCTATGGACAGATGTTGCGGGTTGAATTTATAGAGAAGATTCGCAGCGAAAAGAAGTTCCAGTCGCTGGATGAACTCAAAGCTGCGATTGCTGCAGATATCGAAGTGGCACGAACAATTCTGACAGCCTGATTATTCATTCGTTTAAATACGCTTTAAATAAGTTTTAAACGATGATGTCAGGCTTACCGGACAAACTGTTTTATAAAGCACAACGGCAGTTGTGTTTTTGTATAACGTCTTGGGATATTTTTCGCGTGGCATCCAGGTCGATGCAGCTGAAGAAGTGATGATGAGATCCAACTATGACCGACTATAAGTCTACATTGAATTTACCGAAAACCAGCTTCCCGATGCGCGCTAATTTAGCGAATCGTGAGCCGGCGATGCTCAAGGGTTGGTATGACATGAATCTCTATGAAGAGATTCGTAAAGTCAGCGCGGGCCGTGAACAATTTATTCTTCATGATGGTCCTCCGTACGCAAACGGTGATATTCATATTGGTCATGCTGTAAACAAAATCATCAAGGACATCATCATCAAGTCCAAAACCCTGAGCGGGTTTGATGCACCTTATGTACCGGGTTGGGATTGTCACGGTTTGCCTATCGAGCATAAAGTTGAAGGTAAGGTGGGCAAGGCGGGCACCAAGGTTGATTTTAAAACCTTCCGCAAAAAGTGCCGCGAATACGCTGGCAAGCAAGTGGCTGGCCAGAAAGAAGACTTCAAACGTATGGGTATTTTGGGTACT
Organism: Oceanospirillales bacterium; assembly: GCA_004762125.1. GTDB lineage: Bacteria > Pseudomonadota > Gammaproteobacteria > Pseudomonadales > Endozoicomonadaceae > Endozoicomonas_A. The sequence goes on from SIHQ01000010.1 coordinate 70,585, forward strand.
TGGGATCAGCCTTATCTGACCATGGACTTCCAGACTGAAGCAGACATTATTCGTTCTCTGGGTAAAATAGCCGACAATGGTCATCTGGCAAAAGGCTATAAGCCGGTTTACTGGAGTGTTGTGGGTGGTTCTGCCTTGGCTGAAGCAGAAGTTGAGTATCAGGAAAAAACGTCTACGCAGGTTGATGTGCGTTACGCGGCACTGAATGAGTCTGATCTGTTATCGGCCTTTGACTTTGAAGGTCAGAGCGAAGGCGAAGGCGAGGTGGCTGTTGTTATCTGGACAACGACTCCATGGACTTTACCTTCTTCTCAAGCAGTAACTTTGGGTGAAGAGTTGGGTTATGCACTGATTCAATGTGAAGTGAATGGCGCTCCTGCTCGTTTGGTTCTGGGTGAAGCCTTGTTGGAAAGCGCAATGGCGCGATATGGCATCGCTGACTACACCATTCTCGCTCGTACTCTGGGTGCGAAGCTGGAAGGCAAGAAAGTTGCTCATCCATTTTACGAACGTGAATTGCCATTGATTATTGGTGATCATGTTACCACTGATGCGGGTACCGGTTGTGTTCATACGGCACCTGATCACGGTGTGGACGATTTCAATGTGGGTAAAAAATACGGCATTGGAACACTGAACTATCTGGATGATGCGGGTATTTATCGCAGTAACGTTGAACTGTTTGCTGGCGAGCATGTTTATAAGGTCGATACCAAAGTTGTTGATGTATTGATAGAGAAAGGCCGTTTGCTGCTGCAAGACAAAATGGTTCATAGTTATCCACATTGCTGGAGAACCAAAACACCTCTTATTTTCCGTGCTACGCCTCAGTGGTTTATCAGCATGGAAAAAGAAGGCCTGCTTAATACTGCATTGAATTCACTGGACGACGTGAAGTTTACACCTGATTGGGGTCGTAAGCGTATGGAGTCCATGCTGAGCCAAAGTCCTGACTGGTGTGTATCGCGTCAGCGTACTTGGGGCGTACCTATTGCTCTGTTTATCCACAGAGAAACAGAAGAACTGCATCCAGAAACCAGTGCTCTGATTGAAAAAGTAGCCTTAAAGGTTGAACAGGAAGGTATGGACGCATGGTTCGACCTTGAACCTTCCGATCTACTGTCTGCAGAAGATGCTGCTAATTATGTGAAAGTGACTGATACGCTGGACGTATGGTTTGATTCCGGTGTGACACACGCTTCAGTATTGGATCGTCGTGAGGGTTTGCGCTCTCCGGCAGATATCTATGTAGAAGGTTCTGATCAGCATCGTGGTTGGTTCCAGTCTTCTCTGAAAACCAGTATTGCCATTAAAGGTGTGCCACCTTACAAGCAGCTGCTGACACACGGTTTCACTGTAGACGCTAATGGCCGTAAGATGTCCAAGTCTGTGGGTAACGTGATTGCACCACAAAAAATCTTTAAATCTCTGGGTGCTGATATTCTGCGTCTCTGGGTTTCAGCAACCGATTATACGGCTGAAATGACCGTTTCTGACGAGATTCTTAATCGTACAGCAGACAGCTATCGTCGCATTCGTAACACGGCTCGATTCCTGCTTTCCAACCTGACTGGTTTCAATCCTGAAACTGATAAGGTGGAGTGGGATGATATGTTGTCTTTGGATCGCTGGGCTGTGGATCGCGCTCTGGGTCTGCAGAAAGAAGTGATTGAAGCGTATGACAGCTACAATTTCCTGAGCGTGTACCAGAAAGTTCATCACTTCTGCTCACAGGATCTGGGTGGTTTCTATCTGGATATCATCAAGGATCGTCAGTACACCACTCAGTCAGACAGCCTGGCTCGTCGAAGCTGCCAGACAGCTATGTACCATATTATTGAAGCCTTTGTTCGCTGGATGGCGCCGATCACAAGCTTTACGGCTGATGAGATCTGGCAGACTCTGCCTGGCGAACGCAGTAAGCATGTCTTGCTGGATACCTGGTATGAAGGTTTGAACAGCCTCGAAGGTGATGAGCTGGGTCGTGAATACTGGCAACAGGTTATGGCTGTCAAAACAGCAGTGAACAAGGCGTTGGAAGATGCTCGTAAAGAAGGTGCTATTGGTGGTGGTCTGGAAGCTGAAGTCACCCTGTTTGTAGATAGCCAGTTGGAAGAGGTTCTGACAAAGCTGGGCAATGAGTTACGCTTTGTACTCATTACTTCCAGAGTCGATTTGAAACCTTTATCTGATGCGACGGATGCAATCGTTACTGAAGTTGAAGGTTTGAAGGTCTCTGTCACTAAATCAAGCCATGAAAAATGTGGTCGCTGCTGGCATCGCAGAGAAGATGTAGGCTCTATTGAAGCGCATCCGGAACTCTGTGGTCGCTGTGTTGATAACGTTGAAGGTGATGGTGAAAAGCGATTGTTTGCCTGATTTTCTATGAGTTTGAAGAGTAAACATCCAGACATAGGAATTCAGTCGTATTTGCCCGCCGAAGGCGGGAAAATGACTGATTAGATATTCGATTATCTGTGTTGATACACCTACCCGGCTTTTGCCGGGTATTTTTTTGGAAGTGCAAAATTGCGGAATCTACGATTAATAATTTTGAACGAGTTGAAGTAATATGCTGTCACGCAGGCCTATTCATCGGGTGATTACTTAGGAAATCGCTGCAACTTAAATGAATAAGTAGTGAAAAATTATAAAAAATAACCATATTTCCTCTTTGTGTGTTTCGGTTTCTCACCATATCTTAGGTGTAGAAGTCAGCATACTATTGTGGGAATCGAATGGAATTTAAGAAACAGGGCTGGATTTTTATGAAAAGAAACTCATTGGGAATGCTGCACTGGCTCTGGCTGAGTACGTTAGTTCTAATCTTTGATCAGCTTGCGAAATACGCTGTTGTAAAGTCTTTTTACCTCTACGAACAGTTGTCAGTCATACCTTCCTTCTTTTCTCTGACCCTGGCCTATAATTCCGGAGCCGCATTCAGCTTCCTGAGTGATCAGGACGGTTGGCAGCGCTGGTTTTTTGTAGCTATAGCGACGGTTGTCAGTCTAATGCTGGTCAGCTGGTTGCATAAAATGAAAGAATACGAAGGTTGGCAAGCTTGTGCCATGGCGCTGATTCTTGGTGGAGCCCTGGGTAATCTTTATGACCGTATAGTAAACGGTTATGTGGTTGATTTTCTGCTGGTGTATTATAAGGACTGGTATTTTCCATCCTTCAATGTGGCGGATGTGGGGATAACCATAGGGGCCGGTATGCTGATCATTGATATGTTCCGTCCCCAGCCAACGATTGAAAAATAAATGTGTCCTGCAAGTATTCCTGTATTCATTTCTTGAAGGCTTCAGGGCATCACAAGCATTCAGGAAGTGAATACAATAATGTCTGGCACTGTCAAAGAGTCGAGTCCCTCCATTCAACCTGGTCATCAGGTTACCTTGCATTTTGCCCTGAAGCTGACTGACGGCCAGATGGTCGACAGTAACTTTAATAGTGAACCTGCTCAGTTGGTGGTAGGAGATGGTAATCTTCCTCAAGGGTTTGAACAGGCCCTCATTGGTCTGACTGCCGGTGATCAAGGTGCTTATCGCATTCCGCCAGCCACAGCCTTTGGTATGCCTAACCCTGAAAATATCCGGGAATTTCCTCGCTCCTCTTTTGCTGAGGATATGAAACTGGAAGAAGGACTGGTGATTTCATTTGCAGATGCAGCCAATACCGAGCTTCCCGGAGTAGTAAAAAGCTTCAGTGAGAAGCGTGTTGAGGTAGACTTTAACCACCCTCTGGCAGGGCGTGAGCTGATCTTTGAAGTTAATATTCTTGCTGTGAAAGCTATAGCAGATACAGCTAACACTGTGAAAACAGAGATTGTAAATAAGAGTACTGAGGCATGAAAATCAGACTGGCAAATCCCCGAGGCTTCTGTGCGGGTGTTGACCGGGCCATTGATATCGTAAACCGGGCTCTGGATGTTTTTGGGCCGCCTATCTATGTACGCCATGAAGTGGTTCACAACAAATTTGTTGTTGAGAACCTGAAATCTCGTGGTGCTGTTTTTGTTGAAGAACTTCATCAGGTTCCTGACGATGTGATTGTTATCTTCAGTGCTCACGGTGTCTCCAGAGCGGTTGAAGAAGAAGCTGATCGACGTGGATTGAAAGTGTTTGATGCTTCGTGTCCATTGGTCAAGAAAGTCCATATGGAAGTCGTTCGATACTCTCGTGATGGTATGGAGTGCGTTCTTATTGGACATGATGGTCATCCGGAAGTTGTCGGAACCATGGGGCAGTACGATCAAAAAGCAGGAGGCAAGATGTATTTGGTGGAAACACCAGAAGATGTTGCCAATCTTGAAGTGAAGGATTCTAGTCACTTGGCTTATGTCACCCAGACGACACTGTCTATGGATGACACTGCTGTTGTGATTAATGCACTCAGAGAAAAATTTCCGGCCATTAATGGACCCAGAAAAGACGACATCTGTTACGCGACCCAGAATCGCCAGGATGCTGTGAAAATTCTCGCTACCGAGTGCGATACAGTGTTTGTAGTTGGCTCAGTGAACAGTTCCAACTCTAACCGTCTTCGAGAGTTAGCCGAACGTACCGGTGCCGATGCTTACCTGGTTGACGGTGCTGATCATATTGATCCGGACTGGCTGAAAGGTAAGAAATCTCTGGGTGTTACGGCGGGTGCTTCTGCGCCAGAGGTATTGGTAAAAGGCGTGATTGATCGACTGATTGAACTTGGCGCAGAGATGCCGGAAGAGCTTTCAGGTATTGAAGAGAATATTACGTTTACTATGCCGAAAGAGTTGCGAATTATTGAAGCCTGATTCTGGTGCTTGTATTAGATGATAATAAAAAGCCCTCGTATTTGAGGGCTTTTTTATGTGAGAAATTAATTCCAGCCGTTTACAAGAGTTCCTGTCCCTCCTCGAGCACCACTTGATGCCAGTGTCATAGTATCGTTTACAGTAATGCTTGATCTGCCAGTGGCTGTGGCTGTCAGTGTATATTGATTTGTGTCTGCAAGAGCGACTGTTATCGAGAGGTTGAAGTTGGCATTCCCAGATTCAGGGCTTTGAGTCGGAAAGATAGCAGGAACTCCTGAGAGAGCCCCTGCTGTAGCAGCCCCTGCATAATTTCCGCTTTGAGCTCTATGTCTTTCCATAGCACTGGCCAACCCTATAAGGGATGACTGAGCATCTCTGATAGCAGCCGTTCTGACGTGCTGGGTATAGCTGGGAAATGCAATTGCAGCCAAAATAGCAATGATGGTAACTACGAACATCAGTTCAATCAGGGTAAATCCACGTGCTTTATTAGAATTCATCACTGTACCTGCTCCCAGAATGTAGACCCTTTGAGAATACCGCTCTCGATATACTTACAGTGGGTGTTGTTACAGATTAGGATTTTGTCACCATTGTATTGGTTGCCACCGCTATTACTGCCACCACTTCCTGGATTACCGCTATCTAAATTTGGGTTTGGATTCAGAAAACTATTGTCAGGGTTCAAAAATACCGAGTTACCCACAATGCCGTTACTGTTAATTTTCTCTTTGACAATCGTGCTGCCATTGATGTTTGCTTGCCAGCTCCAGGCCTCACCAGCAACAGGCGTACAACTATCTGTGAGAGTGGAAGATGGCTTATAACTGTTGAAATAAATCTGGCCATTGAGGATAGAAGGATCACTCATAACCTTTTCCTGATCTCTCATTTCCAGATACCAGCCTTGGTTACTTGAACCGCCAAATGCACTGTTGTCGACAATGCCAGTACTGTCAGGAACCAGCTTGGCAAGAGCACCGTTGGTTGTTAGCTTAATGACTGAGTGAGCTGGCACCTGTTTTCCGGTTTTGTTGCTACTGGTGACTTCAGGGTTATAGATATGGGGCGTAGTCAGAACATAGAAGTGATCTTTGATGACAGCATTTGTTAGCGAAAGTGGGTCAGGTCGCATGCCAGAACCTATGCTTACAGCCAAATTTGCACGTCCATTGACAGGTATTAACGCAAGATCAGGACTCGTATAAAACTTTCTAGCATTAACCAGTTGATCATATTTAACCATGGTTGAGTTATAGCCGAGAGAAGCAAATACACCGTCGTCATTGCCAGCGGTTCCGTTCCCATCTGAAATGTTGACACCTTCACTGTCAGTAGGCCATACCAGATCGGTGATCTGGTTGTCATTCTTGACAGCACATTCGCTGATGCTGCCTGTGACTGAGTCAGGAATACAGCTGTTGATATACAGGCGCCAAACCTGACCGCCAGTATCAGCAAAAAAAAGTTGGTCTACAAAACCATCACCTTGTAAATCTACAACCGATACTCCACCAGGGATACTGTACTTCATCTTGCTGAGATACAGAGTCGGGTTGGAAGAGGCTGTGCCACTGGCAGACCAGATGAGTTCACCGGTTTTTGCGTCAACAATATAGATAGCGTTGCCCATTTCATCCGGGGCTGCCTCACCAGTTTTGGTGTAGTCATAGAGTGGTTTTTGATCCTGAATGGGATCATAACCTCCAGAGAATATCAGCACTTCTTTAACCGTATTACCTACTCTAATTCTGCTCAAAACAGGGCGGGACCAGGTTTGTCCAAGCTGTTTGAACTGGCCTGTACCACCTTTAATGTACCAGAGCATTTTTGGGCTACTCTTATCCGTGACATCAAGTGCGTAATAGTTTCTGCCTCCTCGTCGCATACCTGCATAGGCATAAACGAATTCTCCAGGGTTTGGCTGAGAGGTAGGGGTTAACTGATCAACCGTACTTTGGTCGCTATTAGAATCCAGTGTGTCAGCACCGCCATAAATGACACCATTACGATTGATATCATTAGCCCAGACGACGATATGGCCATCCAAACCGTATGGTCGACTGGAACCAACTCGGTCAGTCGCATCATTCGCTTCCCACTTATCCGCTTTTGGGAGCAGTTCTTTTGGCATATAGGCAAAGTGCTCATTACCTGTTTTGGCGTTCATACCATGTAAAAGACCATCGTTGGTGCCAAGGTAAAGTGCCAGATCCAGATCGTTTTCTGCACAGTCAAAGGGGGCGCTTTCAGAATAGGTGCCATCACACTTGTAAGTGACCAGTGCCGGAGTAGAGTGAAGAGGGTCTCCAATCCCTTTTGATCGATCAGCTATCCAGTTAATCAGCTCATTTTTTCTGGAACCTTCATTAGAGTTCAGACCGAACAATGAAGTAGTCAAACTGTTATTGGAAGTTATGATTTTATTAGATGAATTAGTAATTGAACTTGCAGAACCGGCCGGGTTGTTACCCAGGTAGGTATAGATTTTCCGATTGCCACTGGCGCCTTTAAGACGACTGTTGAAGCCACCTTTACTTACCTTGCTGCCGTCTACTTCAGTACTCCAGAAACTTTGAGCTTCTTCTTTGAAAAAGCCGCTGTCAGAGTCTACGGCGATAGAGGCTGGTGAACTGTTATCGTAAATACCTAACGGGTTGGTAAAGATTTGATATTTCTTCAGGTTCCCCTGCCAGCGATCACTCTGGGAAGGTTTAAAAATACTGTAATAAATCTTGTTTCGATGCTCTGAACGGTTGTATGAGTTTGCTGCCACACCTGGTGCCGCAAATGTACTTTCGTTTTCAATAACATCTTCAACGATTTGATTGAATGCATTAGCCAAGTCCTTGGCATTACTGGCTTGGTAATACTTACCACCACCTTCTGCGGCAAGGTCACTCATAAATGTGGCCGCTGCCCCAGTCGTGCTTGTTGCAAAAGCAATGGTATGAGTCGTCAAGTTATTAACACGATTAACGTCGGAGCTCAGGTCATTGTTTGCGAACCAATTAGACAAATTGCGACCGCAGTATTCATTATCATTGCCGGTACAGCTACTACTTCCAGTCAGTTGTTTAATACCGTTTTTTGCTTCACTTGTATTACCGTTAGCTGAACCGTCAGTCAGTATTACAAAGTGGTTACTTTGACAGGCGTTGTTAATGGGGGATTGTATGCCTTCAAATTCATCGGTGAAATACTTGGCGGTATCGTACATTCTTGGAACGATGGGTGTGCCACCGGAAGCTGTCATTTGCTCCACGATAGAAATCATATGATCTTTTACTTTGTAAGTGGCGCTACTCTCTATTCCCCCCGATTCGACCTTAATGATTAAACGGGGAGAATAGGTCGGGTTTTGCTTAAAGCTAACAGCATAGCGTTCCTGATCTTCTACGAAGGCATTGATAAGAAGGGTTAGATTATTTCCTGCTTGCCAGCCTGAGCGACCAACAATCTCCTGAATGACACGTGTGATATCCGGAGAGGAGTAAACACGATCTTTCAACCATGACTCATTTATAGGCCAATCGATCCTTGCATCTGTAAGAGTACTACGCCTACTTGAAATATTGTTGTTTTGATTAACAAGCGCTGGTGTAGTGTCCTTATCTTCAGCCATGACTCTGAGATTCATATCTCCAGTACTGTTTCTGGATGACGTTAGTTCAAGCCTTGCCTCAAGAATAGTTGCGCCCTGCTTTATAGGGAAATTCTTATAATGGATTGCGGTGTAAGTGTCAGTACTGGTATTGTCTCGGCCTCTTAATTTCAGTTCGTTTCCATACACATTCATTGGTCCGCTTCGTTCTTGATAAGCATCATGAGTATCTCTGAAGATACGAGTATCCAAAATTTCATTGGAACAACCTGGTGTCGTCGGTGGCGTGAATTCAATGATCAGTTTGGGCTTGTTTCCTAGAGAACTGTCATAACTGTAAGCAACCCTTTTGCCTATACCTGATGATTTTTCAATAAAAAAAGTAGCACTGTCGTTACCGCACCATCCTGAGTCATTCACAATCTCTTGTAATAATGGTTGAATACTGACTTCATAAGTATTGGGTTCATCAGTAGCACCTTTAATCCATGATTCAGGTGTCCAGTTCACAGAAGTAAAGTCATCTCTGTCACGGGAAGATAGATTTTCGCTATCAATTGAGAACGGTGCTGTTCCATTTCCAGTATCGAGTTCACCTGCCTTAATTTTGTAAGTTACGTTGTCTGACGAATCTTTAGCTGCTGTAAACTGGAGGGAGGCATTGGTGATTGTTGCGCCTCTGGGTATACCTACTTCCTGAAAACGCAGGCCTGTTAAATATTCACCTGGTTCCTCAGGAGGAGTGCGATAAGTTATTTTTAATTTTGGTTCAAGATTTGGATTTAAATTTTCTTTAAATTGATAAGCTACTCTGAAGCCGTAGTCGTAATAGTGACCTCCCATCCACACTAGTAGCGATAAATCATTCAGTTTTTCATCAGAGGACCAATCCAATCTGTCTAGTACTTCCTGAATACTGGATTTTATATCAGTAGACTCTATCCTCCCGGTCCATTTTGATGGATCATTCCAGAGAGTGCCTGTCGCATTTCCTATGCGGTTTTCCAGTTCTTCACCTGGGATGTAGTCAGTTGGGGATTTACTTAATTCTGCATATACAACCGACTTAAAGTCATTGATTCCACCCCCAGAGCCATGAAGGCTGAGCTTGGCTTCTTCTATAATGGCGTTGCTGGGAATATCTAAATCTCTGAAACGAAAACCAAATGTTTTCGGATTTTCGTCACTACTGTATAGATACATGTATGATTCATGCTCACTGGTTCGATGATCATTCATATCATCGTTTTCGCGAGAGATGCTCTTGTCAACCGTTATAAGATCTTGAGAATCGAAGGCTTCTACACTTCTTAGGCTTAAAGGTGTGATAAGCGAGTCAGCTTCGGCGACCATTTCACCTAGGATTAGTTTATCTGATGCTATTGAAACTGAGTTGTCTTCTAAAAATTCGTATGCATCATCAGTTGATGCTTTTATGGTTGGTTTTCCACCCCTGGAAATATTGGTTCCACCATAAGGTGCATCTATATCTGACACAGGATAAGTCAGCTCACTGCTTTCTCCACTCCTGGCCCAGAGCTTCATAATACCGGCATTGATGTTTGAAGAGTTTCCGAGGATATCCTCGAAGGACTCTTTCATCACATCCATTCGTGTTTTTCCCTGTTGAAGGTGGGAGGCCATAGAACCTGAATTATCCAGTAGGAAAAGAACATTGGGCTTTACTGTACTGTCATAATTAGGGTTACTGAGGAAAATATCAGTATCGTCTGCCGATGAAAGACAGCTGCCAGTTAATAATAGGGCAGTTACCACTGTTGTAGAAAATTTTCGAAACAGCATCTTGCTGGTAATCCTGTTAGTCATCCTTAAAAAGAGCCGCCAACACTGGGTTGGATAAAGCCTTCTCGTAAAATGGTTCTGGTATTCTGTTGCGGAATAGAAGAATTTGACTCGGTGACGTACTCAAAAAGAGTGAATGAGCCTTGCTTAAGGGATGAGCCCTTTAAAGCGCCCTGTTGCCAGGTCGTGGTTTCTGTTTGTATGTCATCACCAGCATAGGGAGTGACAGAGTTATTGATGAATCCACCGGGTGTTGCTGCCATTGTTTGAGTTGGCCCTCCCGTACGCAATTGAGTTTGCGCGAGTTTTAGGGCACTGTCAGAAGATTGAAAGGTTGAGTTTTTGGTCTGGTAATTGAATGAAATTCGCTGGTTTGAAGTGGACAAGCTTACATTACTGATTCCTACGATGGTCACCAAAAGAAGAATAATCAGAGATATAAACAGAATGGCACCATCCTGTTTGGCCGATGAGTGCTTTTTCATCTTCTGTTCCTCAACTCGATAGTGGTTTCGAAAACGCGACGTATTCGACGATCAGCGGGTGACTGATAAACACGATCAGCAGGTTGTTCATTGAGAATCGAGAAAGTATCTGCTGCATTGGCGGGTTTAACATTGGCGTCAGAAGCAACTACGATGCTGAGTCGTATATGGGAAACATTACAGTTACCGTTCGCGATTTCATTGGGAGTGCAGGCTTGTCTGTATCGGGTGTTACCGTTGCTGCTTTCAATACCAAGCAGAACCTGAAAATTTTCAACGCCTGCAACCATATCATTACCATTTCGTTGCAGGCTGCCATTCATTATTCTGTAAGTAGTACCGCCTCCAACACCTAATTCATAAAGTACAGGGCAAGCTACCAGGTTGTTGCTTCTGCAATCATCAGGTAGAGCGAAATTACTGCGGCTGACTTTTTTACTGCTATCACCTATAGTCGTTATATGTTGGTTAGAGCTGGTTGCATTGCCATTACAGGGTGCTGCTTCCTGAAAGTTAAAGGAGGCAACGCTTGTGCCATCAGTGACCAAAAAGACATCTGCAGCGCTATAACATATAGGCCTATCTAGAGAAAGTTTGTTACCTTCAGAAGAGTTTTGAAAATCAAGAACTCTGACGACACTGGAACCCACATTTAAATCTGACAAATCCAACGGCATATTGGTTTCAAATGCTCTAAATATAGTCAGCTGATCTGAATTTTTAGCGTTGGCATTGGGTGTTATAACGACAGAGCTTTGTGAAAGATCCAGTGCTGAATTTTCTTCAGATGGAAGTCTGCCCGGTGCTGGCCCTTGGTATCCGGCCATACGAATTTCTTCTTTTAATAGCTCCATGGCAATACGACCACTGTCATGAACCTGAGCCAGAGCATTTTCTGATGCACTGTTTGCAGCGGTATCTGCAAAAATTCTCATGACACCTAGCATCAATACAGCACTAAGAGCCAGAGAAATCATCAACTCAACCAGTGCCAGACCCTGATAACGGAGTGTACTTTTTGAATAGGTCACAGGTTGAATCTCATTTCATAATTTCGGTTTAACAGTCCGGAGTTCTGCTGTGCCTTATCTGTTTCGCGCCAGTTGATGGTTAATGTGAAATCTGTTCCGTTACGAGCGAGTACAGCTGTACTTTCTGGAAGAGCTGACTGCCAGGCATTGCCATTTAAACCGGTATTAGCGACATCGATAAAATGCTCAAGCCATTCACGAGCATCTTGGTCTGCCAAATTATCTGCTGAGCAGCCTGCATTGATGCATGCAGGATCGTCGGGAGCTCCAACCTGAATGGGACCGACAGCACGAATCAGGTTGTCGTACTGACCATTCATTGCTGCCTGATCGTTGCGTCTGATTCTCTCTGCCAGGTCATAGGCAAGCAGTGTCGCCTGACTTCGGTACATGGCACCACTGGATGATTGAAGGCTTAAAACCTGTAGACTGGCTATTCCAAGAAGCCCAACGGCTAATACCAGGACAGCAACAAGTACTTCAATCATGGTAAAACCATGTTGTTTTATGGGCATGCTACTGCAGTTCCTGTTCGCGCTTGACCTGAACCATTAATATCAATAGCTCTTGCATTCGCGAGGCCACGGCTATCACAGATGGTAAATACTTTGTTGTTTGCCATTCCTTGATTATCAAACTGAATAAATCCGCGATTAATAATTCCACCATTAATAGTGTTGCCACTCAAATCTTCAAATACCTGTAGTACACGAACATTATCAAAAATGATGAAACCATCTGACCAATCAGGGTCGTTACAAGTGAGTTGGTCGCTGGAACCACAAATGGTGACCTGAGTATTTCGGGACGAAGCTTCACTGCGAGCATGCTGCAAGGCTGCTAGAAGAGTGTTGAATTGAGAGGTTTGTCGGCTATTTAATAACGAATTTTCAAAACTCGGATAAGCAATGCTCGAGAGAATAGCGAGGATGGCAATAGTGACCATCAATTCTACCAGGGTGAAACCCTGTGACTTGTTTTTCTTATGTACATCCATGACGTTTAACTAGTGCACGTGTTGAGAATCTGGGCGGATTTTTACTATGGCAAGTTGACCATAGAGATCGATCAAATGGGACAATGGTCAGATAACCGGCCATTCATCCCGATAAAGTGTAAATAAATACTATTGAAAGAATGAATGGTGGCCCTGATGCGCCGTCCGGTTTCAGGAGTAAACGATTTTCTAGTCACCACTTATCCTCAGCACTCTCTCACCATCAGCCATTCTGCCTAACTTATGGCGCTGGCTTTATGCAGAACTAAAGTCGAATAAGAAGGTTGATAAAACGCTTCTTGGTTTTGGTTTTTAGGTGAGCTTATGACGAGTCATCCCGAAAAAACGGGTAAAAGCAAAGTATCTCAAAGAGGGCTGACTTTACCGGAATTAATGATCACTCTTACGGTCATGGCCATTCTGGTTTCTCTTTCTGCACCTTCCGTACGAGGCCTTATATCTGATCGACAGGTCGTAAATGCAGCTCAGGTTCTTCATACCAGTTTGATGATGGCACGCAGTGAAGCTGTTAAACGGGCTACAACAATCTCTCTTTGTAAATCAGATGATGGGTCAAGTTGTGATAACGATCTTGATGACTGGAGAAGTGGCTGGTTGATTTTCGCCGATGAAAACTCAGACGGTGAGTATGATTCTGATAATGATCATTTAATCAGGGTTTATGCGACACAAGATGAATTGGATCAGATGGACTGGAATAGAGGTGACGGCCTGAGTTTTGACAGTAGAGGTCGGTTGAATGTGATTAATGGCACATTTAGCCTTTGTAAAAATCTGGACTCAGAGTTTGAACAACGAAAGGTCGTTTTGATTGGTTCGGGTCGGGCTCGGGTCCTTGAAGTGACCGGAACAGGCCAGTGCAGCTAAGGACAGCGATATGAAAAGTATCCGATTGATGAAAGAGAACAGCAAGCAATGTGGTGTAGGGCTACTGGAAGTTCTTGTCACACTGGTTATTGTCTCTATCAGCGCACTCGGTATGGTTGGATTGCAGAGCAAAAGTCTTCAGCATAATCAGACTTCATACCTGAGATCTCAGGCTGCTTTTCTTGTTAACGATATGATGGAAAGAATACGGTCAAACAGAAGTCTGGCATCTACTAGTACAGGTTATTCTGTACTGGCCAATCAGTACGAAGCGACAGCCTGCGATCAAAATGAATACCCATCTCAATGTGAAACGGCAGCCTGTACCCGAAGTGAGTTGGCTGAGTATGATCTTAAACAGTGGAAGTTCAGTCTCGCTTGTCAGTTACCGGAAGGAAAAGGAAGTGTTTCCGAATCAACTGAAGCGACCGGCAAGGTATTTTTAATCTCCATCACATTCGACGATTCAAGAGGAAGGAAGAACAGCAGAACAGTGAACCTGCGGGGTTCATTATGAAGTCCTGTTCATTAAGAGGTCAGAAAGGACTCTCGTTGGTTGAGATGATGGTCTCTATTGTTCTTGGGTTGATTTTGTTAGCAGGAGTTGGGCATCTGTTTCTCAAAGCTAATAAATCGTTATTGGCCAGGAATGAACTGGCGATGATGCAGGAACATGCTCGATTCGCCCTTGATGCTATTGCACAGGATATAAGGGTTGCCGGTCAAACAGGTTGCTCATCGGACAGCAAACTGGCCAATGCCATTTACTCAACTAAAGATAATCGTCAGTGGATGATTCATTTCGACAAAGGAATTTCAGGTATTTCACTGAGCGACAAGAGTTATGTTGATTCTGATGCGGTTTCCGAAGCCATAGCCATTCACCAGTTAGCCCTTGATCAGGGAGAATTGGTCACATCACACAACTTGACCGAGAAAGAACTGACCGTATTACCAGTAGACGACAAACGATACAGAACGGGAAAACTGGTCGCCGTAGTTTCACCGGATTGTACACAGGTTTCCCTGTTTCGTTCGGGAGCTACAACGACGGGTAATAAAGTCTCCCATGAATCAACAGCCTCTCCAAACCTATATAACAAAACCAGTAAGTTGGGTGGACAGTTTGTTGCTACAGACACAGCCAGTTTGAGTGATGCTCTGGATCAGAATGTAAGAAGTTATCAACTCTATCCGGTTACGTCGGTTGCTTATTACATACGAAATACGACGTATAAACTGGAGGACCACGATGGTGATGATCAAGATGTAGCAGTGAGTATTCCAACGCTTTATCGGCGTCCTGCAGGGGAAGCCAGCAATGGTGACCGCCTCGGTACAGAACAGCTGGTAGAGGGGGTTGAACAGTTGATTGTGCGCTATGGAGTGGATAGCAATGATGACGGTGTTGCTGACCAGTATCAAAGAGCTTCTTCAATGCTATTGAGTAGTGATGACTGGAAGAAGGTCATCAGTGTGCGGCTGGAGTTACTGATGAGAAGTCTGGAGCAGGTTGCAGATCAGCCAACATCCTATTTTTTTAATGGTAGCCGTACAACACCCACAGACAAATTTTTACGACAGAACGTGGTGATGACGATTGAATTAAGAAATCGCTCCAGATAACAAAGGATGTGTGATGAAAGAGCAGGGAAGCATTCTGTTAGTCAGCCTGGTATTACTGACAATCCTGACGATTGCTGGTGTTAGCTCAATTCGCTTGTCTGGGTTGCAGGAAAAAATGATAGCCAGTTACCACAACGAACAGTTGAACTTTCGAGTCGCAGAGGTGGGTGTGTTGGAAGCGGAGAATTACGTTACCGATACGTTTATATCTTCCAATGCTTTTTCTGCAGCCTGTACGAATGGACTTTGTTTCTCTGGCAGTGGAGCGGGTGACCCGGGTGCCTGTGTTCCTGGTACAGATAAACCTTGGGAAGATGAAGCTGTCTGGAATAAGGCTCGTACCGCCAACATTGAGCTTGAAGATCACCCCTCTGTCGCAAAATTTATCGTAGAACTCCGGTGTTATCTACCAAGAGAGATTGATGGACCTGATCCTGATCCTCTCAATCTGACCGATTGGGCAACCTATTATCGTATTACCGTATTGGCTGCAGGAATCGGTAGTCGGTCGAGAGTTATGCTGCAAACTACGTACAAAAAGAATCAATGAGGTGTATTGGTTCGGGAAGGAAACTGTTCAAGGAGGAAGGTATGACTAGCTGGAAATGGTTCTCGAGTTACTTCGTTTCCCTGCTGCTTGTTTCAGGACAGGCTGTTTCAGGCGCTAATTCACAGCTTTATTCTGCAGTTCCTCCCTTGTTGAACAAAAGCTCGGAACCTTTGGTGATGTTGGTAATGTCCGTGGATCATGAGCTTTTTAAAAAAGCTTATCCGGACTATTCAGATCTGGACGGTGATGGCGTCCTGGATACCACTTATAAAGACAGCTTCAATTACCTTGGGTATTTTGAAAATGAGTGGTGCTATAGATATGACAGTTCTCAGTCAAGATTCACACCTACTCAGAAATCAACGGGGCAGAACACGCACTACTGTGAGAACAGTGGTGCTCCATGGAGTGGTAACTTTCTGAACTGGGCGACCATGAGTCGTATGGATGTATTGCGAAGAGTTCTTTTTGGTGGCAAACGGTCAACAGATTCATCAACCAGAACAGTGCTGGAGCGAGCCTATCTGGCCCGAGACATTCATGCTTTTGTGAAGGTCTATGAAGGCAGTGACATTAATAAACTAACACCCTATAGCTCGGCAGCCAGTCTGTGTAATTTGGCAACATCGGAAAACGGAGCACCAAAAGTCAGGGTTGCTTCCGGTGTTTGGAGCAGATGGGCATCGACAGAGGTTAAACAGTGCCAATGGGGTGCGAATAACAGTCCTGGTACGCCGCTCAACCTGGCAGAGATGACAGTCAAAGTAGAATCCTGTGTCAGTAATAAAGATGCTGAATCGTCATCACGTTGTCGTCAATACCCTGATACCAATCATAAACCGGTTGGTCTTCTTCAAAATTATGGAGAAGACGGCAGAATCCGTTTTGGATTGATGAGCGGCAGTTATGATAAAAACATCTCAGGTGGGGTATTGAGAAAAAACATTGGCAAGATAGCCGGAAATCCTCAGATTCAAGACGATGAAGTTGTATTGAGTAGCGGTATTTTTAACAGCTCCGTTAAAGGCATAATTAATCAGATAAGCACCTTCAGGTTGGCGAAATACAGTTACAGTCAGAACAAGTACACCGATTGCAGTAGCTATGGTATTTCGGTTAATACATTTAAAAACGGTCGCGATACTTATTCCAATAGACATTGCAGTAATTGGGGAAACCCTCTAGCTGAGATGTATCTGGAAGCGCTCCGGTATTTTGCAGGACAGTCATCACCCACTAGTTCATTCCATACAAGTAGTGATAGCAGTTTTGTCAGCGGGCTTTCAACAGAAACATGGGTGTCCCCTCTTACGGCAGCTAATGCTTGTGCCAACTGCTCAATTATTCTGTTATCCAGTGGTTTGAACTCTTTTGATGCAGACAATCTGGGCAACACCAATGGTCTTCCTGGTTTGGAGCAATCGGGCAGTATAAACAGCAAAACGGATGAAGTCGGTGAACTGGAATACAACAACCAGTTTGCAGGCAACTATTTAGTAGGTGGATTAGGATCTACACGCCAGTGTACGGCCAAACATCTGAACGGTTTATCAGAAGCCAGAGGGCTTTGCCCTGAACTGCCTCAGCTAGAAGGTAGCTATCAGATTGCCGGTTTAAGTTGGCATGCCAATAAAACAGATTTGATAGCTACTCTGGCTGGTAAACAAAAGGTAAAAACCTACGCTATTCAACTAGCAGAAAGCATGCCCAGCTTTACACTGAGTGCTGCTGGCAATCAATTAACGTTTCAACCTGTTTGTCATACCAGTAATAATTTTGGTAATGGGACTGATTTTACCGGCAGTGGTAGTGATTGCACGCTGACTGATGTTGTTGTTGAAGATATGGTGCTGGGCGATGAGGGCGAAATTCTTGAAGGACAACTGCTGTTTACCTGGGAAGATTCCTTGTGGGGAAATGATTATGACTATGATGCCTCTTCAAGGATTGCATTCTGTGTAGGAAACCAGTGTGAACAGACAACTGGACCATTACGGGTCGCCAGTCTGTCGGATAATCAGGTCAGAATGGCTGTTCAGGTTGATGGTGTCTATGCAGGACTGAACCTCAGATTCAGCTATACGGTTACAGGCAGTAACGATGACGGACTGAAGAATGACTTTGTTTATAAAGGGCAGAGTCATTATGAAATAAATACATTCACTGCGACGAACAACTCAGCAGGTGTTCTGAAAAAACCGCTGTGGTTTGCGGCCAAGTACGGCGGCTTTGTTGATCTCGATGGTGACGGAACACCGAAGTACAGTATTAATGGTCAGCTCCAGCCGAATGATCATCGTGAGTGGGACAGTCGAAACAACGATACAGGTGCTATAGGATCAGATGGACTGCCTGATAATTACTATTTTGCCAAAAACCCTGCAATGCTTGAAATTCAACTGGGTCAAGTATTTCGCGATATCGCCAGCCGTATTTCATCGGCCACCAATGCAGCGCTTTTTTCTAACAGTCAATCAGGCACAGGTGTTCTCTACCAAGCATTGTTTCAGCCTTCACTGGAGTTGAATGGTAAAAAAGTGAGCTGGGGAGGGATTCTTCATGCAATGTTTGTGGACGATAAAGGTTTGCTCAGAGAAGACTCTAATGGTGATGCACGTTTGGGTGATTACGATACCGATAGCATTGTTGAGCTGATCTTCGACCCTAACTCCAGCCAAACACAGCTGCAGAGATTTTCTACAGATGATGAAGGTGTTACTAAAACACCAGACGGATCACTGAAACCATTAAGCCAGTTGAAACCCATTTGGGATGCGAGGAAACGACTGTCGCAGTTGGATAATTTGGTTGGTCAGAGAAGTTACAGTGCTTCAGCTTCAACGGGGCGGCATATTCTAACTTGGTTGGATGAGAATAATAATAATTTGGTAGATACCGCCGAAACCCTGGAATTTACGCTTGCGACGTTCACTGGTGTGGAGGGCTATCTCGGGGTTTCCGCAGGAAATGCAGAGTCATTGATTAATTATATTCGGGGCGTTGAGTCTGATGATTCGAGGTCCAGAACTATTGATTTTGATGGTGATGGTCAACTGGATACCTGGCGTCTGGGTGATATTGTTCACTCGACACCTCACTTGGTTTCAAAACCATCCAGCCGCTTTGATGTGTTGTATCAGGATTCTTCTTACCGTGCTTTTCTGGAGAAATACCAGAACCGAAGACATGTCCTTTATGTGGGGGCCAATGACGGTTTGGTTCATGCGTTTAATGGCGGATTTTGGGATGAAGAAAATCATAGCTATAACACATCGGGAGATAACAGCGAAGTCACCCATCCATTAGGTACGGAGCTATGGGCCTATGCGCCGATGAATCTGTTACCTCATCTCCAGTGGTTGAAAGAAGAAGACTATCCCCATGTTTATTACGTTGATGGTGAGCCAGCAACGTTTGACGTGAATATTTTTGATGCTAATAACAGCGATTATCCTGGAGGTTGGGGAACCATACTGGTTGTCGGTATGCGACTCGGTGGTGGCAGTATGGATGTTACGGTTAACAGCCAGATCAAAACCATGAGATCGGCTTACGTAGTCCTTGATATTACTAATCCGGAAAGCCCCCCCAGGCTGCTGGCAGAAATTACTCATCCTGAGCTGGGCTTTACTACTTCACGCCCGGCTCTTGTGAAACGCAGGGTTCCGGCTTCAGAAAATGGTGAAATAAACTGGAGTCTGCCACCTGACAGTAATGATTGGTATTTGGTGTTTGGTTCAGGGCCGATAGGTTCTGGTGAATCAGGTATCAGAAATGCACTGGAAACCGGTTCAAGCGATCAGAATATGAAATTGTTTGCTTATGACCTGAAAAGTAAACTTTTTGTGACGTCTGCCACGGCCATGGATTCACAGGTCAGCCAGAGTTATGCCGGCGATATGACCAGTATCGACTGGGATAATAATTATACTGATGATGCGGTTTACTTCGGAGCGGTTGAAACAGGCGGTACAAACTTGTCAGGACAGTTACTGCGACTGAAGGTTGGTTTTGATAGTACTGGCATTCAACTTTCGGGTTCACAAAGTACGTTATTGAATACCGACAGGCCTGTAACCGCTGCACCTCTCATACTTAAGGATAATGATGATCGCTGGTTATTTGTGGGAACAGGTAGACTGTTAACCTACGGTGATAACAGGACTGCCCAGACTCAGTATTTTTATGGTTTGAAGGAGTCGCAAGCTATTGATGTTCAGTTGGGAGCTGGGACTCAGCTGGTAGATACTAGTGACGTCAGGGTATACAGCAATGGATCAATTGATGTGAGCAATGGAACAGGTGCCGAGGCATTCACGGTTGATGGCTCTGCGGTTCAGGATTTTGATAGCCTAAAAGCCATTATGAGAACCAAGCCTGGCTGGAAGATTACACTTTCCGGTGATGGATCTGTGCCATCCGGTCGTAACATTTCATCTGCTTCTCAGCTCTTTTCATCCATTTTATTTACAGAGTATCAGCCTCCGAATGACAGCTGTCGTGTTGATGGTAACAGTTACCTGACGGCGGTTCATTTTCAAACAGGTACAGCCCTTCCTTCCGGCTTGCTGGAGTATCAGGATCTGGGAGAAGACATTGAATATGACTTATCATTGAGGGCTGTAAGGTTAGGGCTGGGTTATGCTTCAGCACCGGTTATTCACCATGGACGGGGCAGTAACAGAACAGCAGTAACTCAGGGTGCGGGTGGCAGTATCAGTAGCCAGTTTCTTAATTATCACTTTCAGTCAACGGGCCGTATGAGTTGGCGACAAATCTTTGGAATTCCGTGGTTAGGTCATTGATTGAGCTACCAGCAGTCAGATGATGGATCACCATTATTGTCAGCACTGGTTTTATTACCCAGATTGTCGAGAGTGATCGTCCGGCAATTGGCGTCAGACAGTTGGGCGCCTATTGCTGTTGCTTTTATAGAGTAATCAATATGTGTGGTTTCGGTGGGATTACTGACCGTCACAGACAGACTATAAAACCCATTAGGCGAGCTGGAACCACCCAGATCACTGATGTCTTTCGAATAGGAGTTGTTGTAGGTAAACCATTGTTCCTGTTCTGAAGAGGCACTGGTTACTGCAATCAATGCATCTGAACGACGGGTTTCCTGAATGTACTGTTGATAGGACGGTATGGCGATTGCAGAAATAATTCCGATAATGGCTACAACAATCATCAGTTCAATCAAGCTAAAGCCATCACGGTTTTGACGTTTTCGTTCTTCTCCTAAATTCATTTTATTGCCAGAGTGCGGAAGGTGTTTTGATTCCTCGGCTGTCTATGGTGATATTGCCATCTCCAGCTTGTGTCCCCTGTGGCGTTGCGACCAAATTAACGCAACGGGTAATGGGGAGAGCAGGGCTTCCAGAACAAACTTGTGTAGCAATGGAGTAATAAGAATTGTTAGTTATTACCGGGTTAGCACTGTATCCGAGCAGCGTCAGATCTGTTTGGTAAGTCAGTTGTTCGGTGAAGTTTCGTTCCTGCTGCGCCATTATCTGCAAGAGAGTTGAAAGCGCTTCACTGCGTCGTGATCGGGTGACATAATCGGTATAGCTGGGAATGGCAATTGAACTAATAATAGCGATGATGGCTACGACAATCATCAATTCGATCAGGCTGAATCCTTTCATTAGTTTGATCATAAATTGTTTTCCCGCCAGAACATTCGGTTAATGGGTATTGAGCCACCAGATTGCAAAATGTTCTGGAAGCACTGAGTACCTATGCAGATTTCAGAACCCTGACTGCCTCTAGAAATGACCGACGGTGTAGGTGCTATTGTTCCTGATTGAAGTATCTGTCTTCTATCTGTTTTATTAAGGGCACTATTTGTTGCATCCAGATTGTAAGGAGCAGAAGCATTTTCAATATTGACGGCATAAAAATAGTTCTCTCCTGCTTGAGGGCCACAAGTGATCGTAGCGCTTTGTCTGGGAGCAAAAGTGCTGAAAAGCAGAACACCACCAAAGACTTTAGCTTTGCTTAGCACCTTTTCACCACTGACTTCGAGATTTATGTACCAGCCAAAACTATTGTCCAAAGCATTCTGAGCCAGTGTTTTCTCGCTACTGCTGCCCTGCTGAATCAGATTGTCGGTAGCGTTATAAAGATTTGACTCGGTAATAATTGCACCATTGGCATAGTTATAGCTTGTTGGTGATTGATAGACATTAGGGTCCCTGATGACGTACATACGATCATTCACTGTCGTATTGAGCGGACTAGGGCGATAACCAGAGCCTACCGTAATATTGAAATAAGCTCTGTCCTTGCCTAGAACGACATCGGGTTGCTCGAAAAAGCGTCTGGCATCGGCTGTAGTAGTTCCAGATATTGTGGCAATAACGCCACCGGTGGCGAAGTTAGTGTTACCAGTATTGCTCTGATTAATATCCAGTCGAATGATCTGGCCTCCGGCATCAGAGGCAAAAATATAATCGGTAAGACCATCCTGATTGATATCGACCAGTGACAATCCCGCAGGTATACCGAAATTCATCTGACTAATATTGAGGTTTGCGCCTGTGGCTGAAGTTTCCCAAAGCAGTGCACCGGTTTCGGCATCCACCATATAAATGGAGTTACCTATATTGTTAGGCTGAACTGTTGTTTCAGAATCAGTGCTGCTGTCGTAGCCACCACCAAAGAAAAGGACTTTCCGCCTCGCTCCTGAATAGGTGACATCAGCTAATTGCGCTGATGACCAAGTCTGTCCAAGGTTTCGGAAGTCACCAGTGGCATCAGCTTCCGCATTATTATCGTTATCTCCTCTTATCATCCATTTGAGTACCGGGCTGGAGCGATCAGTGACATCAAGGGCATAAATATTGTTGCCACCTCGGCGCATGGTGAGATAGAGGTACACATGATTGTTGGCATCGCGTGTCCCTTCAGCGCTCTGTAATACATCACCATCCCCATCCGGGTCATGGATCCAGTAAGTCATGGGACCATCCATACCGTAAATCTTCAGAGTACTGCTGGAGACATAACCGTCACGATAGGTTTTAAGGTTGGTTAGAAGGTCCATGGGAATAAAGCTGAATTCGGTCGAACCGTCATCAGTATCAACGGCATGCACAAAACCATCATTGGTGGTAAAGAATACGGCCTTATCGGTGGTAGAACTGGTACTGTCCTTGAAGTAGGTTATAACCTGAGGCTGGGTGTGAAGAGGATCACCTATGCTTTTTCGATCATCGGTTGTACTGCCATCACTATTTTCATCATCGACATCAATACCTCTAGCCCACTGTAGAACCTCTCCTCGTTCAGCGTCGGATAGTGCTCCCAGTAACGGATTCGTGATCAGGGCGTTGGACTCATGAAAGTTGTTGGTTGCAAGGTTAAGTTGCTGGTTGGTATCGCCGCCAGTATTGGTGTATATCGCTCTTCCCTGAGTCAGCTGCTCGGCCATACCGCCCTGCGCGACCTCTTTACCATCGACACTGCTGCTCCAGTAACTCTGTGCTGATTCCAGAAAGAAACCGGTCAGGCTATCAATGGCCAGATTACCATTTTGATCGTACACCTGATTATCGTCACCCAAACGGTAGCGTTTCAGGTTGCCCGTCCATCCTGGTCCGATATCCGGTTTGAATACGATGTAGTAAACATCTTCAGCAGTTTCTAAAGAGTTAAAGGCGCTGGTTGAGGTAGCAGGGGCGGCGAAACTGCTGTCTTCAGCATTTACTCTCAGAAGAATGTCTTCCAGAGCATCCTGAAGCTCGGAGGCATTTGAGGCGTTATAGTATTCTCCACCACCGTTGTTTGCTGTACTGGTCAGCAGGCCAGGAGGTGCCGAGCCAAAACCACCGATGGTATAGGTAACAACATTCTGATCAGTAGGAAGTGAATTGATGTCATTGTTGAACATATACCAGGACATTTCGTCCAGGCATCCACCATCATCACTGCAGGAACTGCTTAGACCGTTGGGGAGAGACGCTGTGCTGACAAGGCTGCGAATATCGTCAACTGCATCAGTATCATGGAACGGATCACCATCAGTAAACAGCACGATGTTACTTTTCTGACAGCTGTTAATGATAGGACTTTGATAATTACCACCACTGATTGCTGCCGCTACACTGCTACCACCAAAGCGTGGGGGCTGCCCCGCAAAATAACGATAGGCTTCATAGAGTGTCTCCGAAAGAGGGGTGCCACCAGCAAACGCGATGTAGCCATCAATGACACTAACAGCGCCCGAACGACCTGTATCGATATCTTGAGATGCAAAATCGACTCGTCCGCCCTCGAGGCTGCCATTAAAACTCATCAGGCTGATATTGATACTTTGAGCGCCCTGAACGAAGTTTCTGGCTGCATTTTTGGCTACATCCATTCTGGTTTCCCCATTACCAGCACTGGATCTCATACTTCCGGAAGTATCCATGATAAACAAAATATTGGATTGAGCGTTAGCGGGCAGGTCGGCTACAAACAGTTCGGTATCATCGGCTTTCAGCGGGACGATGCAGGCAAGGGATGTAATTATTAAACAGTATTTTCGGTTCACCGGTGAGCTACCTGAATAAAGAGCGTCACCTTATTGAATCGGCATGAAACCAGAGGCTTTACGGCTACCGGGTAGGAAAAAGATAACACCGGGTTTGCCATCAACCTTCTTTAGCTGACTTATATCGCTGATATTGAAAGAACCACGAATACTCAAGTCATGAGTAAATGTGTAATTTTTTGCCGGACAAGTAGAGCAGGAGTAAGCCGTAAACACGCCGGAATCACTGCTATGAAAGCGGATATAAACTTTTGTAAACTCTCTGGCGTGCTCAATTTTCTGGTTTGCATTTTCAGCTAGTAAAAAATTTGAATAAAACAGAGCAAAAAATAGAAGAATTAGTTTCATGGTCCCGCCTTTGGAGTGACATAAACAAAGCCCAATGTCTGACTGGAAGTCGCAGCAGCACCATTCAATACAGCGACTGAATCCAGTTCAAAATTCAAACCAATAAAGCTGGTAATGCTGTAACCGGTGGGAGGTGACGCTTGACCGGTATAACGAAGCGTTACGGTCTGGCAGATATCACCGGGATTAGTACAGGTAGCAGCGGCAACGATGGGTGTCAGAATCTGGTTGCCATTTACAGCCGCTGCCATAACTGTAGGATTGCTACGTAAGAAAACCATCTGGGCATCCAGTTCACTATAAGCAGTCTGATAAACCTGCAATGACCTCTGTTCATTACTGACAGCCAGCTCTTCGAGAATGGCCATGTCCATTACCATCAGCCCTGAAAGGGTAAAGATCAACAGCGTGATAAGGGTCATCATCATGGTCGAGCCTTGCTCGACGTTACTGCTCAGAGATCTTTTTTTGTTCATCTCCTAAAAACCCGCGTTATTTAATTTTATGGCAGTGTTATAAACGAACCGAGCAGTCTGATCAGTGAAAGACAATGTGCCGCTGTCTAGCAGGTTGAATTGCCTTGTTCGCTGGTCAAAAGCTGTTTCACTGCGTCCGGAATTCACCAGAATACCTAGCCTGATTGCTCTGATTTGACTCCAGTTAGTCACAGAGTTCGCTGAAACATATTGATTGACGGTGCCTACCGTGGCACCTTCCATGCCATAGACAGCCTGCAAACGTTCGACGCCATGTACCAAAACCTGAGCCGCCCCTCTGGCTGTACCTGCAACGGGGTCGTAACCCTGACAAAACAGTGCGTTGATATTGTTATTACTTGCATCGGCTGCCACATAGTAAACATCGGCGGTAATAGCATTAGCGGGAACTGTATTACCAGCGCAATCGAGCCCATTGGTCGGTTCATACTGCACAGCCACCTGATCGCTGTTGGTGCCACTTCCATCCTTGGTGCAAGGGTTGCTAGCGCCACAACCGCCCTGAAAAAAAGGTTGCATGGCTACGCCGTTAGTTGGGCTTCGATAGCCGCCTAAGCGCATGCCACGACTCATCAGTAATAGCGAATATCGTCCATTGGACTGTGCCAAAGACAGGTGCTCATGGAATGCAGTGGAGCGAGAAGTACCGACCATTAATTGCAGAAAGGTTGTTGTGAGAAATAATCCCAGCAGTAATGCGATCATTAACTCAAGGATGGTTACACCCTGGTAGCGCTTCCTTAGCTGATGCTGTTTCATCGTCTAGCCCTTATCCTCAGCTGCTGGCGATTGGCAAACAAGCCTGCAACCGCTGCTCTGGAATCCCAGGAGACAGTGATCTCAAGTATGGAGCCAGTGGTACACGGGCTTGCAGAGCATGCAATGCTCAGCTGCTGATTGATCAGTCCCGTTGATTCACACATCAAATCATGAACATCATATAGCGCCATATTGGTTGGCGAGCAGCTTGAACCAATACAGGAAGCTGGCGAAGAGGAACAGTAGGTGACAATGTCAGCGCTGGCAGTGGTTGACTGGCTTTGATATATACCCGATTCAACTGCCTCGGGGTTTACTTTCATTCGCTCTGTGGCTTCATGAGCCAACCAGGTGGCATGGGATCTTTGCGAGCTGTCGTGGGTTATGCGGATGGCTTCGCCCTGAAGACCTACCAGACCGAGTACTCCCAGAGAAAAAATCAACAGACTGATTAATACTTCAATTAGGGCAACGCCGTGTATATTTTCCTGTCTGTTCATTCAGATACAGTTCCCTGTTAGTGATGATTTCCTGACCTGACCTGATCCCGAGACTGCAATAGTCCTCAGGTCTGTTGCCGTTCTTCCCGTCAGACAAACGACAAAGGTACCTGAAGAAACCGGTCTTCCTCGAGGATTGAAAGTGAGGGTGTTACCGCCGCTCCAGGTCATTTTCAGTGATGCCGAGAGTCCATTGTGATAACGAATAACCTCCTCACCGACATCAATTTGATCATTTCCATTGGGGTTGGTGAAAATAGTCCAGCCGGTAGACCAGTCCGTACTTGTGTTGTCACAGTCCAGTCCGGTAGTGCTGCGACAAATACTGATAAGACTTCCCCGTTTAATTGCTTCACTGCGAGTCAGGTTGATGCTACCAACGCTGCTCTGGGAGGCAGAGTCGAGCCTGAAACGCTCCAGTAAAGAGCCCATTGAGGTGGACATAGAGGCCAGAATAGACATCAGAACCAGAACGATCATGATCTCAATCAGTGAAAAACCATGACTGCTTGTCTGTCTATGCACTTTGACCAACCTTTGAGTGAAAACTCTGATTACAGCGAATACATGAAAAGTCGGCCATTTGATCTGGAACTATTGTGATTTCGCTTCTCTAGCACTCATTGCTAAAAAAATAGCCATTGTTGCAGTTATATAGAGAGAGCCTGTTTATCCAAAAAAAGGCAGCCCTCGAGAATCAATCAAGGATCGGCAAGCCATGGAGCTGGAGAATAGAGAAACCCTGCGCATTCTGGTGATAGATGCTTCATCGTCAGAAGCAGAGGCACTGTTGAACGTTTATCGGGATGCCGGTTATCCGACCCGTGCCCAGCACATCATATCGATGGATGATCTTGATGAAGCTTTGTCCTGTGATCAGAAATGGGATCTGATGTTGTTTTCAAATGCCGAGTTGCCAGAAGGAGTGCTTATTCAGGACATGCTGGAGAAAGTCGAGCAGCAGGGTAGGGACATTCCATCCATAGCTCTGTCTGAGCACCCCGAAGATGATATGCCTGAGCTATTGAAGCAAGGCATTCGCAGTGTGGTCCCCAGTGATAATGACGAACTTCTTCTGTTAACCAGCGATAGAGAAGTGTCTGATTTACATACACGACGGAATTACCGACGAATGAGTGTGGCTCTGAATGAGTCAGAGAAGCAGCGCCGGAATCTATTGAATGATCAGGTGGATGCCATTGTTTATGTGGCTGGTGGCAAGATTCGGTATTCAAATCCGGCGTTTAACGAAATGGTCGGTCTGGACGCCAATGACAATCTGGCAGGAAAGCCATTTGCTGACCTTATTGCCCAGAATGATCGTAAAGATGTCAGTGAATTTTTGATCAATATCGAAGACAGTGGTCAGGCTCTGGCTGCTATTCAATGCCCTCTCGTTAGAAAAGGCGACAATGAAATACCGGTCAGGGTTATTGTCAGCCCCACTTCTTTTGAGGGAACGTACACGCTCAGCCTGCTGGTGCGAAGTCATGATGATAATGTAGAGACTGCTTCTGACAAACAGGAAATAGAAGCGGTACGCCCTGATACAGAAACGCATCTTTTTGATAAAAAACAGTTCAGTAACCAGTTAGATGTTGCCGTTCAAAGAGTCGTGTCCGGTAGAGACAAGTTTGCTCTCTTGTGTATTACCCTCGATTCATTAAGGGAGCTCCATGCAAAATCAGGCAAACGAATAAGCCAGCCAGTCTATCGTGAAGTGTCCAGAAGACTGGGATTAAGTTTGCTGGAACACAAAGCAGGCAGCTGGAATGGTGACTGTTTCATGGCCCTGATACAAACGGGTGATGAGAAATCGGTGCAGGAACTATCAGGTCAGGTTCTTCACGATGTTGCCGGACAAGTGGTTGAGCTTGAAGGTCAAGAGATACCGGTTCAGCTCAGTATTGGCGCAGTTATGATCAATGATGCCTGCAGTGATACTCAAACGCTTTTGGTGCGAGCCAAACATACTGCCGTCGTATCCCAGAAAAAGGGCGGTGGTTGTCTTAGTTTTTATAAGAAACGTCGTATCAGTGCTGTCAGTTCTGTAGAGAAGCATTTGGCTGGAATGGTGAGTCAGGCTTTGCAAAAAAACAATTTCAAACTGTTCTATCAGCCTATTATCAGTCTGAAAGGCTCAACCGAAAAGCATTTTGATATTCAGTTGCGTATGCGTGATGTCCGTGGTCGTGAACATGAATCCACTTGTTTTCGTAGCAAACTTGATAAGAGTACGTTATGGAGCAAAGTGGATCGCTGGCAGGTCATTCAGGCGGGTAAAGAGTTACTGGACAGTATGCAGAACAAGAAGAATGTTCGTCTATTTTTCCATCTGGGAGGAAACGCCTTTCAGGAAAAGGATTTTTTGCCTTGGATGAGTGTTGCGTTCAAAGCTGCGGGAATCCCAAACTCAGCCATTGTGATTGAAATGAGCGAACAGAACATTGTTCGTTTTCACAAAGAAGCTCCGAAATTTTTTGAGACCGTGAGAGGAATGGGATTCCATACCGGAGTAAGCGAGTTCGGTTGTAGTTTGAAACCTATGGAAACCATTGAGCCGTTTAATCTAGATTACGTCAAGCTTGATCCATCCTTTACCAAAGACCTGACCAAAGAAGATGAAGGTAAGGAGCTTAAGGATATGATTAAAGTTCTGGCGGATAAAGGGCAGAAGGTGATAGTGCCAGAAGTGAAAAGCGCTGTGGAGATGGCCCCTTTGTGGCATACCGGTGTTGACTTTATTCAAGGTGATTTCGTTCAGGAGCCGTCGTCAGATCTGGATCTGGGCTTCGAAGGAGATTTCTAAACGGAGCCTGATCTCTATGGTTTGGCTCTGGTTTCAGGTATTTTAAGTTTTACTCTCACTCCATCTTGGTTGAGAATAGCCGCTCTTCGGAATTCACGTGAGAGAGTCAGGCATTTCAATGTCAGCAATGCTCAATATCGTCATGGCCCAGCTTAATCTGAAAGTGGGTGACATAGACGGCAATACAGCCCAGGTAATTGAGGCGGCAGAACAGGCCAGAGATGACCTAAAAGCCGATATGATCGTATTTCCAGAATTGACGCTGTGTGGTTACCCACCGGAAGATCTGCTGCTTCGTCCCAGTTTGGTGCTACGAATTGAGCAAGCATTCAGTCAACTGGCTGCTGTTAAAGGTATCGATTTAGTCATTGGCCTTCCTGCTATGGGTGCTCACGGTCTTGAGAATCAGGCGGTTGTACTCCGTGATGGCTCTGTCATTGCCCGTTATGCCAAGCAACATCTGCCAAACTATCAGGTGTTTGATGAGAAACGCTACTTCGTAGCAGGCCATTCAGCGACCGTATTTGACTGTAAGGGTACGAAGGTTGGCTTGGCCATCTGTGAAGATCTCTGGTATCAAGAAACGATTCAACAGGCCAAAGAAGCGGGTGCAGAACTGATCCTCAGTCTTAACGCTTCACCTTTCCATAAAGATAAGCAAGGCATTCGCTATGAAACTGTAAGAAGTCGTTGCCTTGAGAATGATATCTCCATTCTTTATGTCAACCTGTCTGGTGGTCAGGATGAGCTGGTCTTTGATGGCGGTTCCTTTGCCATGAATGGTGAAGGTAAGGTTGCTGTCAACGCTGATTATTTCAACGAAGGTTTGTTTATAAGCCAGTTTGATCAAAAGAATCGCACTTTTGTTGAGAAGGAAGTGGCGGCTCTTCCTGAATTTCAAGAGCGTGTTTATAAAGCTCTTGTCGTAGGTATACGAGACTACGTCAACAAGAATGGCTTTAAGGGCGTCGTACTTGGCCTATCAGGCGGTATTGATTCTGGATTGACACTGGCCATCGCTGTCGATGCGCTGGGCTCTGATCGAGTGCAGGCAGTAATGATGCCTTATTGCTATACGTCCAGCATGAGTTTGGAAGATGCTCAGGAAGAAGCGGGTATTCTGGGTGTTGATTACAGTATTTTGCCTATTGAACCCATGTTTGATGCCTTCATGGGAACGCTGAACAGTCAATTTGAAAACACCGCTAAAGACACCACTGAAGAGAATTTGC
Organism: Oceanospirillales bacterium; assembly: GCA_004762125.1. Lineage (GTDB taxonomy): Bacteria > Pseudomonadota > Gammaproteobacteria > Pseudomonadales > Endozoicomonadaceae > Endozoicomonas_A. Next base: position 101,048 of record SIHQ01000010.1, read on the forward strand.
AGTCGCGCTGCCGTGGCGTAATGCTGATGGCCATCTCTAACAAGAAAGGCTATATGGTGCTCACCACCGGCAACAAAAGTGAGATGGCTGTAGGCTATGCGACACTGTACGGTGATATGTGTGGGGGCTATAACGCACTGAAAGATGTGCCAAAGACGCTGGTTTTTGAACTGTCTGAGTACCGTAACTCTTTGGGTTATGTCATTCCCCAACGGGTGATTGATCGCCCACCATCAGCAGAGCTTGCTCCGGATCAGGTGGATGAAGACAGTCTGCCACCTTACAGCGACCTCGATCGTATGATTGAGATGTATGTTGAAGAAGACAAGAGTGCTGAAGCAATTATTGAAGCCGGTTTTGAGCGGGATATTGTCTATCGTGTTCTGAGGCTGATTGATGTTAATGAGTTTAAACGACGTCAGGCAGTGGTTGGTGTTCGTATAACGCCCCGTGGTTTTGGCCGTGATCGCCGTTATCCGATTACCAATGGCTGGCGTTTAGGTCATTAATAATGAACTGCTAATTGTTCCCACGTATTAGGTGGGAACAATTACAGTTAACGGTTATCGAGCTAGCTGAAGATAAGTTTGATGCAATGCTTGTAGTTGTTGATGTAGGCCTTCGAGCGAACCGGAATTATCAACAATATCATTAGCTTTTTCCCGCTTTAGCTCACGACTGGCCTGTTTGTTAATAATGGCCAGAGTTTGCTCTTCCGTTACGCCATCTCTAACCATAGTACGTTCAATTTGTACTGTTACAGGTACATCCACCACCAGAATTCGATCCACTATCACGTGTTGATCTGTTTCAACCAGCAATGGAGAAACCAGAACGGTGTACTCTGATCGAGATTCTTTCAGTTCCTGTAAAATCTGATCACGAATCAAAGGGTGAAGTAGTTGCTCCAACCAAACTCGTTCACTGTCATCTTTAAAAATAATGTCTCTTAGCTGACGGCGATTTAAAGAACCATCAGTTTCGAGAATATCGCTGCCATGACGTTCAGCAATTGCGGTCAGGGCAGGGCGGCCAGGTTCAACAACCACTCTGGCAGCTAAATCAGCATCAACAACAGTGATGCCCTGTTCGGCAAAGTAATCCGTGACGGCAGTTTTACCACTGCCTATACCGCCTGTGACACCAATGACCAGCCCGCTCACAATCTGATGCCCATGGTTTGCAGATAAGCATTCAACAATTGCTCACCCCAAATCATGGCAATGAAACCGGCTGCCGCAAGGTAAGGGCCAAACGGAATAGGGTCTGTTCTTTGTAATCTTTTAAACAGCATCAGTACAACAAAGACCACAATGCCGACGATTGAAGACAGCAGAATGACCACAGGCATTGACTGCCAACCCATCCAGGCGCCCAAAGCTGCCAGTAGTTTGAAATCACCGTAGCCCATACCATCTTTGCCAGTCACCAGTTTGAATAGCCAAAAGATGCTCCACAGGAACATATAGCCAGCAATGGCACCATAAACAGCGTCTTGCAGTGAAGTGAACAGTTCAAAGCTGTTGGCGAACAAACCTATCCACAGCAAAGGCAGTGTCAGGCTGTCCGGAAGCAGCTTGGTGTCGTAGTCAATCATGGTCAGAGTTAATAACATCCAGCCAAAGAGACACACCAAAGCAGTTTGAACAGTTGCACCAAAATGAAGTCCGGCAGTAACAGCCAGCAGGGCACTAACTATTTCTATCGTAGGGTAGCGTGCAGAAATACCGGTTTTACAAGACGAACATTTACCCCGTAGAAACAGATAACTGATGACCGGAATGTTCTCCCAGGCCCTGATTCCGTGACCGCAGGAAGGGCAGGTGGAATCAGGTTTGACCAGATTATAGGTTTCCATCTCTTCCGGAACCTTGTCCGGTTGAAGCTCTTGAAGGCAATCCAGTTTCCATTCGCGCTCCATCATGACAGGTAGACGATGGATCACCACGTTAAGAAAACTACCAATTAAAAGGCCAAATACAGCCAGAGTAATAAACAGGTAGGTGGGAGATGTTTGTAATAATTCGAAAAAATACATGGATGAGTAATATTCTGGGAGTTATTAAGCTACTTTACTTTTTTTATTAGAAAAATGCAGCAATGTCACCATGAGTATGCTCGCGAGGGAGCAGCTCTGTGACACAGGGTGTCAAATCCATACATGTGACACCCTGTGTTTAAATAAAATGATCTTGATTGGAATGTGTAATCAAACCCATTCATTGTCTATTTAGAAACGCCCAGTGCCCGAGCTAACACAGAAAGAGGGTGAAGGACTTTGTAGTTCGTACTGGATTCCACCTGCATTTTGCACGCTTCACAGTCTGTTACTACGTAATCCGGATTAATGCTATCAATCTGGTCAAAAATAGGAGCGCCTATAGCCTGAGAAGTATCGTAGTTCTCTTTTTTGAATCCATAGGTTCCAGCTTGTCCGCAACAACGTTGGTCAAGCATATGGAGTTCAACGCCTGGAATGCGACGAAGAATTTCGAGTGTAAAGACAACTCCACCCACACGAATCAGATGACAAGGACTGTGGTAGGCAATTTTGATATTAACCGGTTTCATATCCGGTAGATTGCCTTTCTCAAATTCTTTGACCAGGAAGGTATTAAAGAAAAATATTCTATTGACCAGCTCTCGATTATCCACTTCCAGCAAACTGTGATATTCATCTCGAATAGTCATAGAGCAGCTGGATGACGTAGAAATAACACATTCAGAATCGCCTTCCAGTGCTTCTCTGAACTGTTCGGTATTCAGTTTCGCATTAGACTGAGCTTTATCCATAAAGCCATTAGCTATGAGAGGTACGCCACAACACTTCTCTTTCTTAAGCAGCTGTACACCAATGTTCATAGCATTCAGAACACTGACCAGATCCTTGCCGACTGTCGTATCATTACTGTTTATATAGCAACCATGATAGAACGTTATCTGTCGTTTAAATACAGATTGATCAGGGGCTTCTTTTTTAAACCACTGTCTGAAGGTTTGCCAGCTATAAGTAGGCAATGATGGACGACCATCAATATCCAGGATTTTATCCATCAGCACTCTTACCGGCTTAATCTTGGTCACCATATTGACAATAGGTGCCACCGGCGTTGCTACTTTCCCCATGAGGTCTGTGTGACTGAGAATGTAGTCACGGATTTTTGGCTTATGACGACCAGAGCGAGCCTTGGCTTTCTGGATAATAGAGCCAATTTCAACACCGGAAGGGCAGGCTACTTCACAGCGCTTGCAGTTGGTGCAGTATTTCAGGGCTTCATCATAGAAATCTTCCCCTTTCATGCGCCAGCGTTCACCATCTGGGCCGGATTGTTTAGGGCCGGGATAGTCTGGTTGTATTTCAGCAACCGGGCATTTAGTTGTACAAACAGTGCATTTGATGCACATATCAAAGGTAGTATCCAGAAGTGCCAGATTAACGGACATGTCTGTTCTCCTTATTAGTGCTGATTTTTCGAATGATATTTTCTGCAGCTGCCCAGCCAGTTGATATGGCAATACCACCGGCACTGCCTTCCTCTACGGGTTGAGCGTGTCCCAGAACACTGCCGATGCAATACAAATTTCCGATGGTTTTTCCGTCTTTTACGGCTCGCATGTGCGGGTCGGTTACCACGCCAAAACTGGCAAAGGCATGAGCTTTGCCGTTCAGGAATTTTTGATTGGCCCACTCAGTTCGAGGAGATTGGGTGTTTACGTCAAGATTAAAGATATGTTCACGAATACAGTGTCTGTCTGCAACTAATCCCCCACTCATAAAGCTGCCACTGGCCAACACAACCTGCTCAGCGTTTAGTGCCATTTGACCATTGCCGTGTGTAAGAATTGATTGAATTTTTCCTTGCTCAATGGTTCCGCTCTGAACCTTATCACCTGAGATCATCAGGCCACCCAGACGATGAAAGTGTTGTTGTAGTCTTTCAGAAAGACGTAAACCGGGCAGTGAGGGTGGAAGCGTGGCCAGTTCTGAAATACGTAAACCGGATAGCTTTGATAACTGAGCCAGTCGCTCAGCGCCATAGGTCTGACTGAGTACGGAAGGCATTAATACCAGGTCAGCTTTACCTACAGCGATTTTAAGTTTTTCAGCCAGTAGAGAAATAGTCGTATCGTTGTCCAGTTGACGGGACAACTCCACTGATCTCATCGCGTTTGTGTCACGGTTACTTATAAATTCATCGGGTAGTTTAAGGCTTATACTGATCACTTCAATGTCAGTGAATTCCGGCAGGCACTTCAAGTTGTGGCAGGCCAGCTCCGGTTGAAAATCCCTGAAGCCTTCGATGTTCACCACTGCGACACGACGTAAGTCAGGTAATGAACCTGCAATGGGCAAGTGAGTCATGGTAGCCGGTGACAGGTAAGTGGGGCGCAGAGCTCCGAGAGCGGTGATCCGGTTCTGGTTCTTTTCATCTTTTCGATGTGTGTAGGGGATCTTCATTTCACAGGAAAGTGTCTGAAACCAGGATAGAGCATCACGAATCGCCGTAAGGCCGACTTTTCCATAAGGATGTTCTGGCAGCTCAAACAGCAGTTTTTCTATACCGGCAAACGGGTCGGATAGTAGCTTCTGCTGCTGATCCATCCCCAATAGATCAATAGTTCCTGACGAAAAGGCCAGGCCACTTTCTCCTCTTGAAACAATTCCGGTCTTTAAGCCAGCTTGTGCGCACCGTATTCCGCACACCAATCCGGCCAAGCCGCCACCAATGATCAGGCTGTCAAACTTCATACTTCTGTCTCCAGGCTGATCTTCGGACTAACGGTGTCAGGATTGATTTTCGTTCGACTAAATGCTTCCAAGCTACTGGCTCCTAGCAAACCCTGATAGGTCCAGTAAGTGAAATCAGCTTCTCGCAGGGCATCTCCCCAAAGTACGGGCAATACGCCTTTCCAGCGGCTCTGAAGAAACTCATTTAAATCTTCGGCAATGTTTGTTTCTCTGCCTTGTTTTTTTAGAGTGGTCTGAAGAACATCGGCTGCACGACAGGCACAGACTTCACCTTGGCAAGGACCCATGCCTAGACGGGTTCGACGTCGAAGATCAACCAATGAATGTGCGTTCAATTGTTCGATGGCGTACTCGATTTCGCCTCGAGTGATCATTTCACATTCACAGATCACTGCTTTTGATAATGCGTCGTCTTTCAGAAATTGATCGGCGCGTTCTCCATGGCGGTATCGTGCAGAAGCGTTAATTGGAACACTGATTGAAGTAGCGGCAGTTTTCTTTGACGGAGATGCACCAGGAAGTTTTGTTTCTGCAGTGGTACAGCAGGTCTTTAGCTCGAGATTTTTTGAGACAACGTCAGTAGTCATTTCGGCCATCAGACGGTAAGTCATTAGCTTGCCGCCGGCCACAGTGACCAATCCGGGTAAACTGTCTGTCTCGGCGTGATTTCGGATTACTATGCCACGACTGATGTTTCGTCCGGACTCATCGCCATCTACCGAAATGAGAGGTCTGACTCCGCAATAAGCTCTGAGTACACGACTTTGTCCTAATATAGGCGCTAATTTTTCACCTTCCCGAATTAGGATATCAATTTCATCACTGTCGACCTTGATGTTGTCGATGTCTTCATAAGGTACTTTTCTTGAAGTGGTGCCAATCAGCGAGATGGTGTCGCCCGGTACAAGGATGTCCGCATCGGCAGGTTTACGGCAGCGATTCAATACCATGGAGTTAATCCGATAATCCATGATCAGCAAAGAGCCCTTAGCCGGAAACATCTTGATGGAAAGGTCTGCATATTCAGCGATCTGCTGCCCCCAGATACCAGCCGCATTCACTACCTGTCTGGAACGTAATGTTACTGGTTGGCCGGTTTTCATATCGAGACAGTTCACGCCGCGAACTTCACCCTGCTCAATGACAAGGCTTGTCACTCTGGTGTAATTCATGAGTTTGGCGCCGTGTTCTACAGCGTCAAGAATATTAGCGGATGTTAAACGGAAGGGGTCAAGAGTTCCGTCAGGTACACGAACAGCGCCTAACATTTCCGGATTGGCATTGGGTTCGAGCTTCAATGCCTGATTTCGGGTCAGGTTTTCAGTTTCAATGCCAGCTTCGGCACAAGCTTGGATAAATGTCTGTTGAAATGAATAATCATCTTCAGGAAGGGTCAGGAACAGACCGTCTGTTTTCTCGACACAGTGGCTGGCGATATTCTTTAGTATTCTATTTTCTTTAATGCATTCTTTGGCAGAGTGACTGTCGGTCACTGCATAACGGGCACCTGAATGGAGCAAGCCATGATTTCGGCCTGTTGTACCATTAGCAATGTCATCACGCTCTACCAGAATGGCTTTAATGCCACGTAATGCACAATCTCTTAATATTCCTGCACCGGTGGCACCACCACCGATCACTACTACATCGGTTTCAATCGTTTTCATTCGTCCAGCACCAGCCGCTCAACATTTAGTCAGCAGACTATAAGCTGTAATATTATGTTCGACTTTGATGTATATCAATGTTCGTATTCTTTCGCTTCGGGGGATTACTTATAAATTAAGATGTTAAATGACACTTTAGTTTCGGTTTTGTCGAAAATTAGTGGTAAATACTGAAAAAAAGTACTTTCTGTTTCGAACATTGATATGAGTCAATGTGCAGCCCTTGATCATATTTGTTTTTAAATGTCAGAATCCGCTTGTCACTTACAAGACTATTGTCGTAACGAGGAAGTATTATGCGTCAATCATTGCTTGGAGAGTGCGTATCGGAATTTATTGGTACAGCACTGTTAATTTTTTTTGGAGCGGGCTGTGTAGCGGCTCTTGTTGTAGCCGGTGTTGATTTCGGTCAGTGGGAAATTTCGATAGTGTGGGGTCTTGGTGTCGCCATGGCTATTTACGTCACTGGTGGTGTTTCCGGAGCGCACATAAATCCAGCGGTTACTATTGCCCTGTGTGTATTGAAGGGTTTTGAAAAGCATAAGGTGATTCCATACATCATTGCCCAGATGTTGGGTGCCTTCTGTGCAGCAGCAATGGTTTATTTCCTTTACAGCAGTCTGTTTACAGAATACGAAGCAGCTAACGGTATCGTTCGCGGCACTGAAGCCAGTCTTGCTACTGCCGGAGTTTTTTCAACGTACCCACACGCTCTACTGAGTAATGCTCAGGCGTACATGGTTGAGTTCATGATCACAGCTGTTCTGATGGCCGGTATCCTGGCAATTGGAGATGAAAATAATGGTGCACCAAAAGGCGCTCTGGCAGCAATCGCAATAGGTATTCTGATTGCAGTGATCGGTTCATCTTTCGGTCCACTGACTGGTTTTGCAATGAATCCTGCCCGTGACTTTGGTCCCAAGTTATTCGCTTTCTTTGCTGGCTGGGGCGATGTTGCTTTGACTGGAGGTCGCAGTAACCCTTATTTTTGGGTACCTATTGTTGCTCCTATCACAGGGGCTATAGCGGGAGGCTGGACTTACCTGAACTTGCTAGGCAAACAGATGGAGCCTAAAGAATGTTCCGTAGCGGGTTGTGAGCCAAGAATGACTGAGTCACGTCTAGCTGAAGCCAAATAATTCAGAACGCCTAATAAACAGATATTGGGGAATACATGTGTATACGATGTATTCCTCTTTGGAAAAGGATCGAATAATGAACACTAAATATATTGTTGCTCTGGATCAGGGAACCACAAGCTCCCGTGCCATTATCTTCAACCATAGCGGCGACATTGTTGATGTTTCCCAGCGTGAATTCACCCAGCACTACCCACAGCCAGGCTGGGTTGAACATGATCCTATGGAGATTTGGGGAACACAAAGCTCTGTACTGACCGAAGTTTTGGCCAAATCCGGTATTCGTTCTGACGAAGTAGCAGCCTTAGGTATAACCAATCAGCGTGAGACTACAGTGGTTTGGGATAAGACTACTGGTCGTCCAATTTATAATGCCATTGTCTGGCAGTGTCGACGAACAACCGATATCTGTGAACAACTGAAACGTGACGGATTCGAAGAGCATATTCGTGAAACTACCGGTTTAGTTCTAGATGCTTACTTCTCCGGCACGAAGATTAAGTGGATTCTGGACAATGTTGAAGGTGCTCGTGAAAAGGCTGACAAGGACGAGCTTCTGTTCGGTACCATTGATACGTGGTTGACCTGGAAACTGACCAATGGTCGTTGCCATGTAACTGATGTGACGAACGCTTCCCGTACCATGATATTTGATATCAATAAGCTGGATTGGGACGAGAAAATGCTGGATGCATTACAGATTCCTCGCAGTATGTTGCCTGAAGTTAAATCCAGCTCTGAAGTTTATGGGCAGACCAATATTGGTGGTGCAGGTGGAACTCGAATTCCTATCTCCGGTATTGCTGGTGACCAACAAGCAGCATTGTTCGGTCAGATGTGTCATGAAAAAGGTATGGCCAAGAACACCTACGGTACTGGCTGCTTCCTTTTGATGAATACGGGTGAAGAGCCCGTTAAATCACAGAACGGTTTGCTGACCACTATTGCTTACGGAATTAATGGCAAGGTTGCTTACGCTCTGGAAGGATCTGTGTTCATGGGTGGTGCTTCCGTCCAGTGGTTACGTGATGAGCTCGGTCTGGTACGTGATGCAGCAGATACTGAATACTTTGCCAGCAAGGTTGACGACACGGGTGGCGTTTACGTAGTGCCTGCATTCGCCGGTCTCGGTGCACCTCATTGGGATCCTTACGCTCGCGGTGCCATTGTTGGTATGACTCGTGGTTCCAATCGTAATCATATTGTTCGTGCAACACTGGAAGCTATCGCTTATCAGAGTGGTGATTTGTTGAGCGCCATGGAGCAGGATTCAGGCATTAAATTATCCCAGCTGCGGGTTGACGGCGGTGCTGTTAATAACAACTTCTTGATGCAGTTCCAGTCCGATATTCTGGATACTGAGGTCGTTCGGCCTGCTGTTGTTGAGACAACCGCTGCCGGTGCTGCTTATCTTGCCGGTCTGGCTGTTGGTTTCTGGGATAACATGGATGAGCTGAAAGAACGTGTTTCCGTAGACAAGATTTATTCTCCGAATATGACAGAAGAAAAACGTGCAAAGTTGTATAAAGGTTGGAAAAAAGCAGTGAAGTGTTCAAAGGCTTGGGCTGAATAAACTCTCCTCATAGCCCATAGCCTAAAAACGACTGTTTGGAATTGATTCCAATCAGTCGTTTTTTTATCTCAATCTTTCAAAGGATGAAAATTGATCCTTTCAAGCTGGATAGTCTAGCGTGCGTAGCCAAAATAGGAGTGATTTATATGTTCGGTGTTGTTTCAAGCAGCTTTAATAACAGCCCTTTTTCTAGTAATGCTCTTCGTACCAGAGCAAAGCCTCCGTACCAAGGGCTGTCGTACAGTTTTGCACAAACCAGATCCGGTGTATGCCCGCTACTTACTGATACAGATTGGGTTTCAATACAACGCTGAATAACAGGCAATACGAACTCTGCAGCCGTACAAATTTCTCCTCCCAGAGCTATACAGTCTGGTCGAAGCAGGTTAACGCTGAGTGCAATGGCACGGCCAAGATCGGAGGCCGCTTTTTTCAAAACAATCTGTGCCAATTCATCACCGCTATTCGCAGCCTTACAGATTTCCAGAATATTCAGGGGAATAGCTGTGGAGGAAGTCTTTCTTGCAGTAGTGATCTGGTGGTATTTCTGTTCAATGGCAGAGTTAGAAACCAGTGTCTCGAGACAGCCAATATTACCGCAATAACAGTGTTCTCCTAGGGGATCTATCTGAATATGTCCTATCTCTCCAACGGCCAAACTGCTGCCCTCGTATAGCTGATTATCAAGAATCATACCCATGCCCACACCATTATGGACATTGATCAATAAGCTGTTTTGATAACAGTTCGTTGCTCCCAAATTTGATTCTGCAAGTGCCATAGAGGCGGTGAAGTTAGCCAGGTAACAGGGGTAACCCAGTGCTTTTGCTATTTGATCAGCCAGCGGAAGATTGTCTACTTGTAAGTGGGGCATATAACTGATGACCCCGCTTGCAGAGTTGATTAGACCTGGCGCAGTCAGACCGATACCAATGATGCGATTGAATCTTGATTTATGTAGAACTAGAAACTTTTTAAGTTCCTGAATGATCTGGTTGCTCAAGTCTTGTTGATTTAGAGCCGCTACCGGGATTGAATGCTCTGCGAGTAAAGTACCTGACAGATCGCACAGCCCTATGTGAATATGAGTTCGACCTATTCTTGCGGCGAGAATCTGTATTCTATCTACCACAGGAGATAGTGAAGTGGCTTTGCGACCGCGTACAGATTCTTGCAGTTCTACTTCTCTGATTAATCCATTATCCATCAGTTGACGAGTAATTCGACCTACGCTGCCAGCAGCCAATCCACACTGGCGAGCAATCTGAATGCGAGATATAGATCCATTGTCGACTATGGCTTTGAATACGGTGGACGTATTGCGTTCTTTAACGTAATCCAAGTTAACAATAACACGAGTCATGGGTTGTCACCGGGTCTATGAAATAAGTGCAGTTGACCACCACTCACTGCACCATTGATAACTAAGGCTGAATCAAAAATAGCCAAGTTTGCGTATTGTCCAATAGCTATTGCGCCCAGCTCAGAGCTTTTTCCTAGAATCCGGGCAGGATTTTGTGTTGCCATGTTTATGACTTTATTCTGATCAATTCCCTGATCGATACAGTTGATAATCGCTTTGATCATAGTCAGTGCCGAGCCACCAAGAGTGCCATCTTGATTTATGCATTTACCTTCCTTGTGGAATATTTTCTGTCCGGCAAAGTCAAATTCTTTCAGAGTTGTTCCTGCGGCTGCAGTAGCATCGGTTACCAATACCAATCGATCTTGCAGAAGTTGTTCAGCAATCTTTAGACTGTTCCAGGCCAGATGATAACCATCAGCAATAATACCTGCCTCGAGGGTTTCACTGCCTAAAACCGCTCCAACTAATCCGGGTTCGCGGGAGTTCATGGCACTCATAGCATTATACAAATGGGTCGCAAAGCTAGCTCCAGCTTTCTCAGCTTCTTGTACTTGCTCGTAGGTCGCATCAGTATGGCCAATTGCGACCACAATTCCGGCGTCGGATAACTGCCGGATTATTTTACTGCTACAGACTTCCGGAGCCAGAGTAATCATGGAAACAACATCTGAATGAAGGCAGATGTAATCGATCATTACAGGGTCGGGCTGTCGAATGAATTGTTGATCGTGAATACCTTTCTTTTCTGCATTTAGATAAGGGCCTTCCATATGTAAGCCAGGTACACGATCAGGGTAGTTATTTTTATATCGACGAACGACCTCTATAGCTCTGACCATGTCCTCATCGCTGGAGGAAATGAGTGTCGGCAAAAAAGACGTGCAACCAGATTTGAGGTTGCAGTCGTGCATAATATCCAGTGTTTCAATGGATATATCATTATTGAATGACACTCCACCGCAACCGTTCAACTGTAGGTCAATAAATCCCGAGCTCAGATTCAATCCTTGAAGATCTATAACTTTCAGATCGCAAGCAGTCTTGAGAGCCTTATCCAGTTTTGAAATACGACCTCTTGAAACAGTGATGTATGCCACCTCAGAATTTCGCACAGGATACAGATTGAAATTGCTCAATACATAAGAATCTATATCTTTCAGACTCATGTTAAAAATCTCTTATAGCTGCAGCTTCGATTTGCTCAAAGTAGCGGAGGGTTTTCACCTTTAATTCAGATACTGCGGGCTGGTCACAAATCATGATGGACTTAGGGTGAAGCTGTATGGCAGAAACTGACCACATGTGATTTACCGAACCTTCAACAGTCGCTTTGACGGCATGGGCTTTATCTAAACCTGTGGCTAGAATGACAATCTCTTTTGCTTTCAGTAGCGTTCCTACCCCGACAGTTAGAGCAAGTACCGGGACCTGTGATACATCGTTGTCAAAGAAACGGGCATTAGCTGTTCGGGTATCTTCCGTCAGGGTTTTGATTCGGGTCAATGATGCAAGCGAAGAGCCTGGTTCGTTGAAAGCAATATGTCCATCCCGACCTACGCCGCCTAAAAAGAGTTCCACACCACCAGCGTTCTCCATTGATTGCTCATAGCGAGCGCATTCTGCCTCCAAATCCTCAGCATTACCATCCAGGTAATTGATATTGGTGTCAGGAATATCAATATGGTTGAACAATTTTTCACGCATAAATGTGCGGTAAGACTTCGGGTGAGTGCTGGGTAGACCGACATATTCGTCCATGTTGTAGGTCACAACATGCTTGAAGCTGATTTTGCCTTCTTGATAAAGGCGAATGAGTTCTATGTATGTTGCAACGGGTGTGCCTCCGGTAGGGAGACCTAGCACAAAAGGGCGATCAAGTGATGGCTGAAACTTTTTTATTCTATCAACTATATATTTTGACGCCCAGCGAGCAGCTGAAGACTCATCGGTAAGAGGTAAGAATCTCATGGTTCATGCCCAAGTATAAATTTGCTGGAATGTTAATCAGTCTAATATATTATTTTTAGATAGAAAATAAAAGACGCAATTACACGATTAAAAATATCAAAAATGCAGTAATTATCGTAGCAGTTAAGCGAAATATTCTATTTTTAGTTTTTAACTAAAAATATGTTCGATAATATTTGAATCGTTGATAAAAATAATAAAAAGGTGGCGAAAAATGAACGTGTTTGGGTACATGCAGAAACTGGGCAAGGCATTAATGCTGCCTGTCGCCATTATGCCTGTTGCGGCTCTATTGCTAAGACTAGGGCAGCCAGATCTTCTTGATATTGCGTTCATGGCTGCGGCAGGTAATGCCATTTTTAGTCATCTCCCTCTGCTTTTTGCTATGGGTATTGCTGTAGGATTGTCGAAAGATTCGGCGGGTGCAGCGGCTCTCGCCGGAGCGGTTGGTTACTTCATTCTGACAGCGGGCACCAGTACAATTGATGCCAGTATTAATATGTCATTCTTCGGCGGTATTCTCAGCGGTATTGTCGCTGGTCATACTTACAACCGCTTTCATGCTACGGCTCTGTCTGCCTATTTAGGTTTCTTCAGTGGTAAGCGCCTGGTTCCGATACTGACTGGTTTTCAGATGCTGTTTCTTGCTTTCGCATGCGGCTATATCTGGCCAGGGATTCAAAGCGGTATTGACGTTTTTGGTCATTCTATTGCTGACTCAGGCCCTGCCGGGCAGTTTACCTATGGTGTTCTCAACAGGGCATTGATTCCTGTAGGACTTCATCATGTATTGAATACGTATTTCTGGTTTGCACTGGGTGATTTTACCAATGTTGCAGGTGAACTGGTGACTGGCGATCTTAATCGTTTCTTTGCAGGCGATCCGCAAGCAGGAGTTTTCATGACTGGGTTCTTCCCAGTCATGATGTTCGGGTTGCCAGCAGCACTCGCTATGTATGTAACTGCTAGGATTCTGTCGGACTTAGAGCAAATTCCGAGTATAATCTCCAATTAGAGAAAGCATCACATGACTCCATCGTTTTTCGATACATCTGCACTAATGAATATCCAGACCACAACAGCATCAATACCTCTTGTAAGCGGTTTCGCAAGGAAATCAGTGTGTTGTTTGTCCAGATTTTGCTGATTGCCAAACAAGCAAAATGGTTGAAGATGGGAACCATTAGCCTTGATGGCACCAAAATGAAGGCCAACGCCAGTAAACACAAAGCGCTCAGTTATAAGTATGCCTGTAAGTTGGAAGCGCAACTCAAGGCGGAAGTTGAAGATCTTCTCAAGAAAGCTGAGCAGGCAGATACTGAAAAACAGCCTGAAGAGCTGTCTATTCCCGATGAGCTGAAACGCAGAGAAGATCGCCTCAAAGTTATAGCCGATGCCAAAGCTGAGATTGAACGACGAGCTGAAGAGCGTTATCAGCAAGATGCTGAATGGGATCAGTTATGCATTGGCTTCAATTTGAAGAAGATGTTTACTCTGTTGATGGCAGGTATAGAAAAATGGTTGTTTTTCATACAGTTTCTAACTGTTTATAGAGTTTTCCTAGCGTTATTCTGCTATTCGTGGGAGAGGTCACTGATGATGAGAGCCGCTTGTACGCAAACATAGGGGGCGAAAAGACTATTAGGTAGCCTTTCCTGATGAAATTTTCAATGTCCGACAGACTCCTAGCGTATCCATTGACCAAGTCAGAAAGTACACAGGAAGAAAGCTGGGCTGCAATCTGGAACCTATACCTGACGGTTCTATTGGTATTGCTTCGGGCAAAACATTGACCAAAGAGACAGTGCAGAGAGCTATTGAACTAAAGTTGGATTACATTATGTTGACTGGTAATCCGGGGGTAGGGGTAACGCAAGAAACAATTCTTACAGGTATTCTTACAGGTATTGGGCTGGTTCGAAGTATTTCTAAAGACATCCTTAACGTAGCTGGCAAAATGCATGGAGCAGGCGTTGGCAACGATTATAATCTGGAAATAGTTCCGGCATTTGCAGCGGCGGGTGCAGACATTATGATGTTTCCTGCACCTTATACGACGCCAGGTGTTTCTCCGAGGCTGGCTGGAGAAATGATGGATGCGGTTCATAGCGCTGGATTGTTAGGAATGTTAGCCATCGGGACTTCTCAGGAAGGCAGTGATGAAAGCTATATAGAAAAAGTAGCGATGGAATCAAAAGCGGCAGGTGCCGATATTGTTCATATAGGTGACAGTGGATATTCTGGCTTAGCCATACCTGAAAATATAATAAAATTAGGTATTACTTTACGAGGACGTCGCCATCAATATAAAAGAATGGCGAATAGAAGATAGGAGTGAGTTGTACAGCTCTAATTATTTTCTTTTTAATCTCTCGAACTCTTCTTGACTGACAACCTGAATTTTTTCAGTCGAATGTGGATAAGCGATTTCCAGTTTTTTAGAGTATCCCGGATCTACTCGTCTCTTCAATGCATAAAAAGCTCTTGTATTTTCCGAGGCGCCTCTTGGATGTGACCATTGGTCTGCCTGAAAACTGTAGCTGTGCCCTAATGAACTCATTATTTGACGAAGCAGTTTTCTTGTTCGCATCTGACTGTCAGTATCTGGTGGAATAGCGTCGAGGTAAGAGCTAAGTCGGTCAATGAGCTTGTCAGCTGAAATATTTTTGGAAAAATTCTGTCCACACAAATTATTTAAAGCGTTCATTAGTGATGTTCTCGCATGCTCGCAAAGATCATCAATAGAAGCAGAGATACCTTCTTTATTCTTTGTTGGTCGTGCATAGAGAGGTAAAGAGCATTGATTCATGTAGAACCATGCCTGCTCGATATAGATGAAGGTTTTTTCAGAAGTATTCGGTGTTTCTAGCCCTGCTTTGGATAACTCATTTTCTAATTGCTTTGAATTGTCATTTTTTATCGCAGAATGAATGCCCTTCAAAGAGCGTTTAGTCATGGAATTCCAGTTTTCTGGAGGACCGAGGAATCGGAAATTATGAGATGATAAAGATCGTTCGAGACCTGCTTGAATAGGAGCTGTGGCGGTGTTTTGGCTGAGGTTTGTCGAATTGACTGAATGTTCTTGTACAGAAGGTGATTCTTTTTTAGTCAGGGGGGGCCGCATTGATTTTTTTCTTAGACGTTTACTGATCTTGGAACTCGAAGCTGAACTTTTTTCTGCTGATAGAGAATGAGTTTCGTTTGCAACGGCTGATGAAATGCTGACCTTCGTTGCAGATTGCTCAGTCGGTAATTGAACATTATCGGTGGTGAGTGCAGAAGCCGAATCTTTCAGTGGTATCGGAAGACTCTGCTCTTCAGGCAGGCGTGTTGATTCTGTCGATGAGACTCTATCGGGATGAAGTTTCGGTGAAGATTCGTCATAGAGAAAGGCTAACACTTGATCGGCTTTTTCTTGTTGTTCGTAGGCTAGCTCTGAATAGTGAGTAAACAGTTCCGGTTGAGTGACTTTGAGTTGTTGTGACAATGTTTGATAGCATTGAGCTGCATGCAAGTGATATCCGGCACTGTTATAGCATTCAGCCGCTTTTGCATAACAGTCCTGGAAATCGGGGTGGCCAGTCGCTGCGGCCTCAAATGATTCTGCGGCTAGTTTATTGTATAGGCAGGGCGGCCCCAGGCGTGCTTCGTACGCACAACCCACCAATGTCATGGCCAGTGATTTGATAAAGGAGGAGTGTGTCTTTTCAGCTGTGCGTTGGAGTATTTTCCTTCTTTCTATCAGAAATTGCATAAGCTGACTGCTAAGGCCTTCCTTCCAGCTATTTTCATCGGGCATTCCGAATAAAGCAAGGTACTGCGACATAGCTGCCAGCTGATTGGAATCGAGATCAGAATGAGTTGTTGTAGGTAATTTCTTGCGTTCTTCGTTTTTTTCTGTTGCCGCAAGTGGTGTCCACAACAGAGATAACAGTATTGATTGCTCATCGGAGGTGCCCGATGGCAATAAGTGCTGTTGTCGAAGTGCGTGTGCCATTCCGAGGTTGGAGTGGAAATTAGACTCAACAATTGGAGAGTCTTCCAGACAGGCTGCCATTGCAAATATTGTTTTCGGTAACAAGTGAGGGCGAGCTGAAAAATCGGGTATTGAAATAAGACTGGTATGCAGCGCGGCGAGTGCCAGGCTGGCCTGATAAGATGAATAATCAACGGCGTGTTGCTCTAGTGCTTTTAGGTGAGAATCAGTCGCCGACCCATTAGAAACAGCAAGAAGAGCGTTACACAGCTTCAGTTCATTATCGATTACATTGATGTTTGTTTTGCAGGCTTCACCAAAAATGAATGCTGCTGTTTTTGAATCTCCAAACCTTTCTGCAAAAAGTGCTTTATGAAAATAATCTCGAGCAAGTAGTTTTCTTTTCTCTTCTGGAGAAACAGTCTTCTTGTCGTTAAATATGTCCCACTTTTCCTTACAGGTATCCACATATTGTTTTTTGCTTTTATCGGTAATTGTTATCTTTGGCCAGCTCAGTTCGAGAAATTGGGTTTTGAGTGTTTCGAAATCAGGTTGATAGGTCGATGTCTCGTTCGCTTGCTGAGCAAGCTGGGACAGGGATACGTTTCTGGAAGTGATATCTGTATTTGAATATGGTTCAACGGTAGCAGGTGTAGATTGCGTAATAGGTGGATCGTCCGCTTGTGTCCGGTCACCGACTGCTTCACCCTCGGGAGGCAATGGATAGGGCTTTGGTGGGCCTGGGGGCTGGCTTGAATCCATGGAGTGATTTCTTGTTTGATTTCTACTAATAGGTATCGGAAAAAAGAGTGCTGTTTTTAGTGATATTTTATGGAAGGCGCTGTTTTTTTAATAACTCGTCGTTCAGATATGTACTAGGAGATTTTAAAGAAGAGATGTTATTAAAGAGGGGTAGAGATAACTCTTCCCCCTTTTATGAAATAATTTTAAAAGTTACTTAGCTTTTCTAGACGACAGCACCCAGTTGAAAAATTGGTAAATACATTGCAATTATAAGACCACCTACGAGTACACCAAGTACCGACATGATCAGAGGTTCCATCAAACTGGTCAGACCATCCACCATGTTGTCTACTTCGTCTTCGTAGAAGGTCGCAACTTTGTCCAGCATTTCATCCAGAGCACCAGACTCTTCACCAATGGCTACCATTTGTATGGCCATGGATGGAAATATGCCTGTGTTTTTCATGGCAAACTGCAGTTGTTGACCACTGGAAACGTCTTCCATAATCCGGTTGGTCGCATCAGAATAAACTACGTTACCAGCGGCACCGGCAACTGACTCCAGAGCGTCAACCAGAGGTACACCTGCTGCGAATGTTGTCGCTAGGGTTCTGGCAAAACGAGCAACGGCTGATTTATCCAGAATGCCGCCAATGATGGGCATTTTCAGTAATAGTTTGTCCATTCTATCGCGGGTGGCTTTGGATTTTTGCATGGCCTTTTTCAAGCCGAACACAAGACCAATTATTACTCCCACCATGATATACCAGGTTTCCTGAACCACTTCAGAAATACCGATAACCATTTGGGTGAATGCTGGTAATTCTGCACCAAAACCGGCAAACACTTCTTCAAACTGTGGAACCACTTTGATGAGCAAAATACCAGTCACAACAAACGCAATACAGACAACCGCAATAGGGTAGTTCATTGCTTTTTTGATTTTGGACTTCAGTGCTTCGGTTTTTTCTTTATAAGTGGCTATTCGATCCAATAGCGTATCAAGGGCACCAGACTGCTCACCTGAAGAAACTAGGCTGCAGTAGAGGTCATCGAAGTAGAGAGGGTGTGCCCTAAGGGCATCAGCCATGTTAGTACCACCAGCAACATCATTTTTGATCTTGCCAATCAGTTCCTTCAAGGCCGGTTTGTCCACACCTTCTGCAGTAATGTCAAAAGAGTTCAGTAGAGGAACACCGGCTTTCATCATGGTGGCCAACTGACGAGTGAACAGAGCAATATCCATAGGGGTGATTTTGCCACCCTTGGTGCCCAGGCTCATGCCCTTTTTCTTAACTTTTGCTGAGCTGATTCCCTGCTTTCGGAGTTCGGCCTTGATCAGGGCTGCACTGCTACCCTGCATCTCTCCTTTGGCCTTCCGGCCACCTTTGTCCTTACCTTCCCAGACAAAAGTGGTTGATTTTTTAGGTTTACGTGCCATTCGTAGCCCGTTCCGTAGCTCGTTTTTTGTCTATCGTGAAAAACTTCGCCGATTCAATGACGAAATTTCAGTATCCTTCACGTGCCTATACCGAGACTGATGAGTTCGCTATAGGCTTTGTCGGCGTGTATTGTACGAGACCTTAATAAAACTTTATATGCGCCAGCTGGCAAAACGATAAAAAGACTGGAAAATAAGTGTTTTTTCTAATGAGACTGCATTAACAGCAGTCGACTGAAGTTAAGCTGAAATCATCAAGGCAGAGTGCTGTCAGACAGCGACCCCAGACACAACCGGTATCCAGTGCAAATAGATTTTTGCGAGGTGTATCACCTTCCAGAGCGGCCCAATGGCCAAAAATTATTTTTTCCTTAAACATCGGGCTGTCTGGAAAATCAAACCAAGGAGCAAAGCCCTTACTGGGTTTGGTACCTTTATTCTCAAGGTCCAGCTTTCCATACTGATCACAGAAGCGCATGCGGGTCAGATAGGCTGCTGTCATTTTGAGTTTGGCGCCGCGGGTAAGAGCGGTTTCCATTGAGTTGACTTTATCGGTCTTGAACAGAAAGCGCAGAAACTGCTGGTAATCATCTGCCTGGAGAGCCGCTTCAAGTTTCTTAGCGTAGATTCTGGCCTGTTTTAATGTCCAGATAGGCGGAATGCCTGCATGCACCATGGTGATTGCATGGTCCTTATCATGGTGCAGCAGTGGTCGGTGTCTGAGCCAATCAATAAGCTCTTCGCTGTCAGGCGCTTTTAGTAGCTGTGTCAGAGTGTCTTTCTTTTTAGCACGTCGTATATTGGCCGCCACAGCTAGAAGGTGTATATCATGATTGCCAAGCACAGAAATACAGTTCTTCTTCAGACTTTTGAGATAACGCAATGTCGACAGAGAGTCGGGACCTCTGTTGACCATATCGCCAGCCACCCATAACTGGTCAGGCCCAGGCTCGAAGCCTACCTTATCCAGCAAATGGCGCAGAGGGTCGTAACAACCCTGTATATCACCGACGACATAGACCGACATTAATGCATTTCTCCTGAAGCCAGACTAACCAACAGGTAAAAAGAAAGTGAGAGCTAACTATTAGCGTTCTCTAATAGTATTAACCCAGTCAGCCCTTATCATTCAAGTAGTCCGCGATAGAAACGAACTGTTCAAGAGTAACTCGCTCGGGTCTGAGCGTAGGTTCAATACCCAGTTCTTCCATCTCTTCAGAAGAAATCAGTGATTTCAGTGTATTGCGCATGGTTTTTCGTCGCTGTTGAAAAGCCTCGCGAACAACGCGTTCCAGCATTTTTACGTTCTTGCAGGGGTAGGGCAGCTCTTTATGAGGAGTCAGTCGTACAATGGCTGAGTCGACTTTGGGAACAGGACTAAAGCATTCTGGATTAACAATAAACAGATAATCAACCCGGCAGTAATACTGAGTCATAATTCCCAGACGACCATAATGCTTATCACCTGACTGTGCCGCCAAGCGCTCTACGACTTCTTTCTGCAACATAAAGTGCATGTCGTGGATCAACCCTTGAAAATCCAACAGATGAAAAATCAAAGGTGTTGAGATGTTGTAGGGCAGGTTACCAACCAGTCGAAGCGGTTGATTGTCTTTTTGAAGCGTCTTGAAATCAAACTTCAGGGCGTCACCCTGATGGATTCTGAAACCAGGATTCATACCAAAACGAAGATTCAGTATTGGAATAAGATCTTTGTCGAGCTCAACGACATCCAGTTCACCGGCATTTTCAAGCAGATACTCGGTAATGGCACCCTGACCAGGACCGATTTCCACAAGACTCTGACCTTCCCTAGGGTGGATGGAGCGAATAATACGCTGAATAACGCCATGGTCATGGAGGAAGTTTTGACCAAAGCGTTTGCGAGCCTTGTGAAAAGGAATATCTGTCATAGTGTGTCGAACGTAGAACCTGTGATGGGGGCGGTATAATACTGACAGTAAAGAGATTTTACTATCAGAAAAGATGCGATGGTTTCATTGAGAAACCATCGAGAGGGCATAATTAATAGCCGTGAGCAGACTGCCTGAGTTAGCTTTGCCAGTACCGGCGAGATCAAGAGCTGTGCCGTGATCCACGGAAGTTCTGATGACGGGTAAGCCAAGAGTGATATTTACGGCGTTGCCAAACCCTTTGTACTTCAATACTGGAAGCCCTTGATCGTGATACATGGCCAACACTGCATCAGCTCTCTTTAGGTAGGCAGGATTGAATAGAGTGTCAGCCGGCAGAGGACCTTCCAGTTCCATACCTTCAGATCTGAGACGGTTTAATACGGGGATGATGGTCTCTATCTCTTCCATGCCCAAATGCCCGCCTTCACCTGCATGAGGGTTTAAGCCACAGACAAGAATTCTGGGTTTGGTGATGGAAAATTTATTCTGTAAATCCTGGTGCAGAATTCGAATGACCTTTGTCAAAGATGTTTCGGTTATAGCGTCTGAAACATCTTTCAAAGGCAAATGAGTGGTTGCTAATGCTACTCGCAACCCCTCAGTAGCCAGCATCATCACGACTTTATCTGTATTGGTTTTATCTGCCAGAAACTCGGTGTGTCCGCTGAATGGAACGCCTGCGTCGTTAATCACTTCCTTACTGATGGGAGCAGTTACCATGGCATCAAACAAGCCACTCTGGCAGCCGTCAACTGCAGCAGAAAGCATGGAAAGTACGTACTGACTGTTATTGGGGTTTAGCTGACCAACGCTACAGGTGGTATTCAGGGAAATAGGCATTACCAGAATTGTACCAGGAGCAGGTATTGAAAAATCATCTGGATTGAACAGTTTGAATTGGATATCGAGCCCAAGCGTATTGGCTCTTTCTGCCAATAGCTCCGGGTCTGCAATGATTACAATTTGAGCCGGAATAGTTTGACTGGCTAGCATCAGGCAGATGTCAGGGCCAATTCCAGCAGGTTCCCCAGAGGTGATTACCAACCGGGGAACTGCAGGAGACAAGGTCATATCAGAGACGAACCTCTACGTAGCTTTGGTCACGGATCTCTCTCAGCCATACCTGAAGTTCTTCTTCGAACTTGCGGCTGGCGAGGACTTCACGAACTTTGTCGCGGCGAACCTTGTCGCTGACATCAGAGTTTCTCTTACCCAGAACCTGGAGAACATGCCAGCCGAACGGACTCTTGAAAGGTTCGCTAACAACTTGTTCCGGTGTCAGTTTCATGGCCTGTTGAAATTCAGGAACCAGAGTCTTAGGTGCTATCCAACTAAGATCGCCACCATTCAGCGCTGATCCGGGGTCATCGGAATAGGCTTTCGCCAGTTCATTGAACTCTTCGCCGGACTCAATGCGATCGTAAAGATTTTTGGCTAGCATCTGAGATTCAAGATCACTGCGGATTTCGTTGGGCTTGACCAGGATATGGCGAACATGAACCTGTTCTTCCATATGCTTTTCATTACCGCGAGTGTCCAGCAGTTTGAAGAGGTGGAAACCACCAGGGCTTCTTACCGGAGCAGAAACCTGTCCTTTCTTCATCTTGATGGCTTGGTTTGCGAACAGGCTTGGCAGCTGATCCGGTGAACGCCAGCCCAGGTCTCCGCCTTTAAGGGCATTTTGTCCCTTAGAGTAAGTGATAGCCTGTTCAGTAAAGTTCGCGCCTTTGTTCAGCTTCTGAGCCAGTTCGTTGGCCTGCTTTTGAGCTGCACGAACCTGATCCGGTGTTGGGTTGTCCTGAGTAGCAATCAGAATATGACCCAGACGATACTCAATCTGCGTACTGGCCTGGCCTTCAGGTGATTTCAGAAAGTTATCCACTTCCTGTTCACTGATCTGAATTCGTTCGCCAATCTGACGCTGACGCACACGGTTGATGATCATCTCACGACGAATCTCCTCCCGAGCGTTAGCGTAGGACATGCCATCTGCTTCAAGGTTCTTCTTGAACTGCTCAACAGACATGCTGTTACGGCCGGCAATTCGACTGATAGCATCGTTCAGAGCCCAGTCGTCGATGCGAACACCGCCGCGTTGGCCTAACTGCAACTGCAAGTTCTCAAGAATCAATTGCTCGAGAACCTGTTGCTTAAGAACGCTTTCAGGAGGCAGATTGATATTACGGCTACCCAGCTGACGCTGAACAGACACAATACGGTTTTTCAATTCGCTTTCCATTACTACGTCCTTGTCGACGACAGCAACTATGCGATCCAAAGGTATCGGCTTGGCATAAACCGTACCGTTAGCCATTGCCAGCGTGCAGCAGGCGGCCATGAACAAGTGTTTCAATCCCTTCATCATTACTTCTCGCGAATCTTGTAGCCTTTGATACCTTGCAAATGTTCAGTTCCGGAGTTTCCGGTGATGTTCCCCAGCCCACTTAGGACAAACTGCAGGAAGATCCCTTTCTTCGGATCAGGATGGTCGATATTATCATCCGATTCGATCCATGAACGCCAGAACATCCGAACCTGATAACAGCAACTGGTGTATTCGACACCGGCAAGCTGCTCAAGGTTCCTTTTGTTAGTCATATCGTACTGATAACGCCCCAGAGCTCCCCAGTTACGGGTGAAAGCCAGTGGCCAGGCAAAGGAGAAATCAGCCTGATTCAGGTTGTTACCAGTCGTTATACCAGTTGATTTATCGTTTTGATTCAGAATGTAGCGATCGACCCTGTCCTGGAAACGATACCCTAAGTTGACCACTTTTCGGTCTTCAGGGTTCCATTGATAGCTTAATTGATAGTTGTCTACACGGTTTTCATTGGTGTTCCATGAGAAATCCTGTCTCAGGCTCATGGTACGGTTGAAGTTGTAGACAAATTCAGACGCTAGCGGGGAGGTCGAATTAGTGAGTTCATTTTTGGTACGATCGTCCAGTCCTACGTAATTGTCTGTAATGTCATCTACCGGGCGCCCCTGTTGGCCAAGATTGCTGGCAATATACACTTTACGATCTGCAAAATAGAGGATCTGACCTAACCCGAAGCGCATTTTTTCAAAACCGGAATCATCAATCAGGCGGGTAGTGAAACCCAACGCAACTTGGTTGGTATCACCGATACGGTCATATCCATTGAAGCGATTATCCCTCCAGAGAGACCCATAGCTGAAGCTACTGGCTCCAGAGTCGAAGTTAGGATTAAACTCCTGATTCTCTTTGTGAGGGACATACAGATATTTGGCTCTGGGCTCAAAGGTATGCGTATAAGCGTTACCAAACAGATTGGTGAGTCTATCAAAGAATAAGCCGCTGTCTAAAGCAAAGCTTGCTGCATTGGTTTTAGGTGAATCGGAAAAGTCATTGGCATTAATGTTATTAGTGCCATAAGAACCTTCCAAATCATTAGTGACATCAGCCTTGACCAAATCCTTTAGGTTGTAGTTAACGCTTCGTACCTTGACTTCAGGCGTCAGGAATCCCCAGAGATTTTCGATTGGATAACTGATGCCAGCTTCAGCGTATGTTCGCCCACCTTGAGCTCGCTTAATACCAAACCCTTTATCATACTCACTTTGCTTGATTTCAGGATTCGGGAAATCTGGATGATCATTTTCTCTAAGAAAGCGCCATTTATCAGCACGCTGGAAATAAGTGTAATCAGCCAGATAGTCAAGGTTGAGCGTCTCACCCAGTTGCCAGTGACCATCCAGCACCAGCTGAGGCAGCTTGTTGTATGGATCGTCTGATGTCTGGCTCATGTTCTTGAACTTCTGAGCTTTCAGTTTGAGAGACCAGAAGTTGATGTCACTGCCACCCTGATACTCAGTACCTATCTTTTGATTCAGTGGCGCTGTGCTGCTCAGTTTCAGACTACTGCCGAAATCGGTGATGTAGTTTTTGTCACTGGCGTCGGCATAATCCAGATCAGCAGTCCAACGACGGCTGAAGTTCTGCTGGTAGCGAACATTTGCCAACCAGCGATCTTTGTCCTGATAAGGATTTTCTTTTTCTAGCTGATCTTTATTAACCAGTCCGGCAACACCTACTTCCCCTTTGCCAGATTCATTCATATACCTGAATTCATTTTCTAGCAGCAGTCCGCGTTTCTCCATATAACGTGGAGTGATGGTCGCGTCATAGTCGGGTGCGATATTCCAGTAGTAAGGAACTGTGAGGTCGAAACCGTTTTCGTCACCGAAGGCAAAACTTGGATAGAGGAAACCAGATTGTCGACGACTATCAATAGGGAAATACAAATAAGGCGTGTAGAAAATGGGTAACCCATGAACACGGATCACAGCGTCTGTTGCTGTGCCAAAGCCTGTATTAGGATCCAGGGTGATGCTGTCACCGGATAGTTTCCAACCGTTGTCGCCTGGTTTACAGCTGGTGTAGGTGGCATCCTTTAATTCGAGAACGGCATCTTCATTACGTATGATTTCTGAAGAGTCACCACGAATATGAGCCTGATGCATGACATAGCTGGCATCTTTCACCGTTGCCCGGCCAGTCTCCAACATCATGTCGCCGTGGTCACCTGTGAGCAGGGTTCCCGGTTCACGGAAAACCACGTTACCTTCCAGTTCAGCGAAGTTGGTTTCCCTGTCCAGTCTGGCGATATCTGCTTGAACTTGCCTATTGCCTTGTCTGAGAGTGACATTGCCCGTCAGTGTGGCAACCGATTCTTCGTCATAAGAAGACTGATCGGATTCGGCAACGATAGGCGCTGTTTCGGAATTTCCTTTGAAATGTTTACCGGGCCGATCAGGTTCGATATAACGGCCATCACACCAAGGCATATCCTGCTCGAGTTGATTTTTTTCTTGTTCGGGCAATCTTTCTCTGGACACCCAATCGAGTTGCTGTTTGAGGTGAGCTCTTGCTTTCGTTGTTGCTGCAGGAGCAGGCTCATTGGCAGCTGATCGAGAGTAGCCTTCTCCGGTAACAATCGGAGCAGGTCTTGGGGCTCTGCGCAGGTCTCCCTGTCTTACCGGAGAAACGGAGCAACTCCAGCCATTACTGCTGGCTGATACACTGCAGTTCCATTGTTCTTCTGGGGACAGAGTCGTCTCGGCCATAACTTGATTAATTGGCTGACTGCTGATCAATATCGCAGCAATGGCCAAAGTTAGGGCACGAGGTTTAAAAGGTAATGGGTGCATCTCCATGAGCTCAACAATCCCGGGCTTTTTTCTTACCATGATACTGTCCAATGCATAGAAATCATTGACATAAATACAGCTCATGATGGTTGAAATCTGGTTCTATCTGACGTAATCAGTGACTGAAACTATCTCTGTCATCAACTACTGTAAGACGGTCTGGGCAACATTGACGGCTTGCTGAAAATGTCTCCCTGAATATCAATGTACTTCAGAGTGACTACAGCGACAATCTTTCCAGAGCTAATCGGGAAATCATACCTGAAAAAAAACCTAAATGAGTTTTAATTTCAAGATTTATCTGATTTATTCTTGAACAATAGTTGAACTATGTTTGAGAGTTGGTACCCAAAGTGTAAGAAGACAGTAGCAGTTTCTTTATTATCACTATTGCTGCTCTGTGATACTCTCGATAATAGTGATTTTTTTCTTATTAAATGCCCTGCCTGCAATGATTTAACTCAGGCAGGTTATGACTCAGGACTTAATGGCCGGACATGAGCAAAGCCGATCCAATTCGCATCAAGCGGCTGTCTGAATGGACCTTGCAAACATTGCTGCCTACTGCGCAACCACTGCTGCCACTGTTTCCTCTTATGAAGGCTATTGGAGGGGATGCAGGTTTTCGTCATTATTATCGCATTCAAACACCTGAAGGCACTGTTCTGGCTGTTGATGCCCCACCTGAAACGGAAGACTCAAGAGCCTTTGTTAGTATTGCCGGTATGTTGAAAGCGGGTGGTATTAATGTCCCAGATATAAAAGCTGTTGATTATTCTAATGGCTTTTTACTGGTAGAAGATTTCGGTGACCGATTGTTACTGGCTGAACTATCAGAACAAACTGCGGACATCTATTATCGACAAGCATTGCTGGAAATTCTGAATATTCAGAAGTGCAATAAAGACGCTCTAATGCCCTACAGTCGAGAAATGCTGACGGCAGAACTGGCTATCTATAAACAGTGGTTCCTGGGTGACTTGTTGGAACTGTCTTATGAAGAGAGTGCAGGTTTGCATGATTCTTTCTTCGCTCAATTGGTTGATAGTGCGTTGAGACAGCCCCAAGGGATGGTTCATCGTGACTTCCATTCCCGTAATCTGTTGATACTGCCAGAAAATCAACTTGGAGTGATTGATTTTCAAGGAGCTCTGTCTGGCCCTGCACTCTACGATGCAGCATCTCTTCTGAAAGACTGTTACATCAACTGGCCGCGAGACAAAGTGGAAAACTGGTTGCGTTTTTTTGTGAGTGGTCATCCACATCTTCAAAAAGTTGGTTTTGATACTTGCCTGCAGTGGTTTGACTGGATCGGTCTGCAAAGACATCTGAAGTGTTTAGGTATATTCAGTCGGTTATGGTTCAGAGATGGTAAGTCGGAGTATCTGAAAGAGATTCCGATGACCTTTAATTACGTGCTGGAGGTCTGTCACCATTACCCTGAGCTTGAGTCCTATAGCTTATGGTTGACGGACCATGTCATGCCAATACTGCAACAACGACTTGATGCGGTTCAGGAAGGAATTGAGCTGTGAAAGCCGTAATTCTTGCTGCAGGTCTGGGCACCCGACTTAGACCATTGACTCTTGAAACACCTAAACCTCTTGTGAAAGCTGGAGGTAAACCACTGATTGTTTACCATATAGAAAATCTTGCCGCGGCAGGTATAAGAGACATCGTCGTGAACTGTTCATGGTTGGGGCATAAGCTGATCGAGTATCTGGCGGATGGTCAACGATGGGGCGTCAACATTCAATATTCGAAAGAAACTGAACCACTGGAAACGGGGGGAGGGATTCTCAAGGCAATGGCGTTGCTGGATAATGAGCCTTTTCTGGTGGTTAATGGCGACGTTTATATGGAATACGCTTTCAGCTCTTTACCTTTGCGTATTAAAGGGCAGGCTCACCTGGTACTTGTGAATAATCCTGAGTTTAAAGAGCAAGGGGATTTTGCTCTTAGTAACCATCAGGTGAAATCTGACGGAGAGAATTTGCTGACATTCAGTGGTTTAAGTATTCTTTCTCCTGAGTTGTTTGATGGATGTGAGATTGGTAGTAGTTTTCGTCTAGCACCTTTGTTATCAAAAGCCATGAAGTATGATCAAATCAGCGGTGAACATTTTACAGGTGTCTGGACTGATGTCGGAACACCTCAGAGACTGGCTGAACTCGAAGCGTATCTCAATCAGAGCAAGAAGTAATGACGTCGATATTAATAGGAATATTTTTAGGTTCTCTCACTGGTAACTGGTTTCTTGCTATTTTGGGTGGTTTTTTAGGCGCCTGGGTTAATAAAAATTATATCTCCCAAAACAAGGGAGGGCAGTCAGGTGGAAATGGTTTTTATCGCTTTCGTACCCAAAGCGCTTTTTTTAATGCCACCTTTTTAGTGATGGGTCGTTTGGCGAAAGCCGATGGCCGGGTCAGTGAACATGAAATTCAGATGGCTGCTGCCATTATGAATAAAATGCGGTTGTCGCCTGATCAAAAAAAAGCGGCTATTGATCAATTTAATAAAGGCAAACAACCTGAATCTGATATTAGCTCCGCACTTCAAGAGTTTCGTCGAGTGGTTGGCTTTAATACCCTCTGCCCGTTTTTTCTGGAAGTCCAGTTGCAGGCTGCGTATGCCGATGGAAGCCTGACTCAGGCCGAGAGACAGGTGTTTACCCAGATCTGTCAGAATCTGGGAGTCAGTGAACAGCAGTTTGAGAAGATCCATCAACGTTTTTTGGCGCAGCAATCTTACTATCAGAACCAATCAGGTACAGGCAGTGGTTGGTCTACCCAAGGTATTGGTGGGCTGTCTAAAGCTTATGAGGTACTGGGGGTCAAGGAATCGGCTTCGGATGCTGAAGTGAAAAGGGCTTATCGTAAACTGATGAGCCAACATCATCCGGACAAACTTGTCGCAAAAGGGCTGCCGGAAGAGATGATGGAAGTAGCGAACCAGAAAGCTCAGGAGATTCAGGTGGCGTACGAGCAGGTGAGTGAAAATAGAAAAAGGTCCCGTTAAGAGACCTTTTAAGTGTTATGTATTGTCTTTGTTATCTGGTGTTGGGGGCGCACTTACAAATGTGCTGAAATCAGTATCCTCTATGTTACTGCGTCCGGTACCTGATAAATCCAGTATGCTCGTAGCTCCTGTTGATGAAGATACTGCTTGTTGTAGTTATTCATCCCGGTGGAGGAATTAGAGTATTAATGTCCGGGAGAGGGCCGCTTGGCGAATAAGCTTTTAACCCTGGAATCGGGTCCGTTAAGGATTTGAAGTCTTCTGGATTGTATTCTCCCAAACTAGCTGATGAGCCTACAATATTAATTGGTTTAAGTTCATTATCTTCAAGGTATTTATTGATACCTTCACCGATGCCCTTGGCTGATTCGGACTCACGGATAATTTGACTCAGGCGCATAGTCATCATTTCACCGGAATAGATTTGTTCACTCAAACTCTTAAGCCTGGTTGCATTATCCTGACGAGATTTGTCGTCTTTGGATAATTCAATGAACTCGTCTCTTAGTTTACCAAGATCATCTTTCCTGAATTTTCTAGTCCAGCCTATTGCTTTCCTGATAGACACTTCTTTATGGATATCAGAGTCCTCTGTATCAATCTCATCACTGCCCAGTAACAACTCAATTTGGGCAAAATCGTCTCTGTGTTTATCCCACCACTGTTCCATACCATTCTTGATGTTTGTCATGACAGCGAGAGTTTCTCTTTTGTGGTCGGGTATTTTGTCCACGTCTTCAGAGTTAACTCTGCTTTCTAGCGTAGTTTCGATTTTTTTGTAGTCTCTAACAATTGCATCACCGAGATGTTTTAATTTATCCTCAAGTTGACTTCTCTTCATAGGCTTATCCTTGCCTCTCGAAGAGGATTCCTCAAAGCTATAAAACGGCAACTTATCCAGTCTCGTCTTGAACTGATAGAATAATCTGCGATTTTGTTGAATAGAGTCACGTAACTGCATTATCTCGGTATCAGGCTTGTGGAGGTCACTAAATACCTCCGAAGTTTCCTGGTTTCTCTGTTTGGTTTCTTTACGCTCAGCCATAAACGCATCAGCGTAGGCTTGGCGCTCCTCCATATACTCTTCACTCCAGGGCTCAAGAGGGTCTGGGTCGGATTTGCCTTGTCCTATCCGGACTGTGCGTACTCTTTCTAGTTCTTTATCTGGAGCGATCCAGTCAGGACGATCTTTCTCAATTTTTTTGCCATCTAAGCGTTTTTGAGAGTTGTTCTTTTGAGAAGTTTTGATGACAGATTGCATGTGTTCAACGGTGACAGAAGCCTTTCTTTTCTGGAGATCTGTATCGTTTGAAAAAGCACCGTTACTGATTTCTTGTTTCAGAATCCTTTTGTCTTGCTGATGAAGGTTATAGGTTCTGATAGGGCGGAAAATAATTGAAGCCCAGCGATTTAACCTTTGAGCCCAGGTCGTCTTGGTTTTTCCTCGTAAGGCGGTATCCTTGGTGACGCTGATCTGAGGAATGTTTTTACGGCCGGCAAAGAAGTCTCCTTTTGCCTTGTTAGGATCAAAATTCATTGTGGTCTCCCTTTAGATACTCTGCCAGCCTCGCTGTATGAGGTCAGTGGTTAGTTCTCCTGAATCAATAGTAGGTGGACAAATGATATGAGCTGGTTTCGGAGAGATACTTGCTGAGGAAATTTGGACGAATGGCAGAAATATAGTGTTAAAGAGAGAGTGCAGGGGGGCGTTAGGGAACCAAACAGCAGAAAGCAGGACTAATAGCTGCACAATAAATTCATTGAGAATATCTATGTATCTGATAAAAAAGAAAATAATGTACTGGCGAGTACCAGAAACAACCCGTATCAAGAGTAAAATCAGTCCCAGCGACTGTTATTGTTTTATACCTGCAAAGCTTGTCCGTAAAGAGAGTGTCGATTTGGTAGATCACTTCTCTCAGCAGTATCACACCAACTCCGTAGCGAAAACGATCCGTGACCGTTCGGTCAGCCTTAGTCAATAATTGAAAAGCAGCCATTTTGAGCGGAAAGGGAATCTGCTCTAGATAGCTGAGAGATTCTGAAACTCTTCCAGAACAAAGTGATCGGTCATTCCGCTTATATAGTCAATGATCAGTCTGGCCCTGTGATACCACTCAAGATCTTTTTGTTCCTGAGGGGAATATGCACTGTCGGCTAAATGTGACACAGCTCTTTTGTAGGCCGATGTCTGTTTGGGTGAGAGGCGGTGAAATAACCTCTGTTCAAGAAAGTGTTGCTCCTGATCCTCGAAAACAATATCCGTGAATGATTGGGTATCCAGCTCTAAAAGTGGCTGATAAAGATCAAGTAAACCATTCAGTGCAGAATAACCTTTGAGTTCCGGTGTCTCTTTCTCCTTGCTAGTGAAAACATGACGTATGGCTATGGTTTTTAGTGTTTTTAAAGCGAGGTGTTGATGGGAGTCACCATCAATAAGAGGTTCATCCAGGGAACCGTCAAACACAGCCTGATGCTGCAGAAGATAACGATCGGCAGCGTATTCAACAAGGTCGCTAACCAGTCGTGTTCTCAGTTTGACGATAAAGCGATGAGGTTCTTGTTGGGATTGGCTGCTGGCCTGATTAATAATATTGGTAAGGTAGTGATTTCCGCTACCTGCGTATTCACTCCAGACTGATTGCAGGTAATACTTCAAGTCACGGTATGAAAGAATGCCTTTATCAACAGCGTCTTCCAGGTCGGCAATGCAGTAGGAAATATCATCCGCTGCTTCCATGATGTAGACCAGAGGGAAGCGACAACCTTCGTCTATGCCCAAACTTGATTGAATGTCTTTTACAAGTTGAGCTTCAGAGTAGTAATAACCAGGCTTCTTTTTTCGATAATAGTCCTTAGCTGTTTTAGCCGGTTTGCTCTGATAGGGCGGGCGAGTGTATTTCATCAGAGCCGCCAGCTGAGAGTGGGTGAGGTTGAGATTCTGTAGCTGGTGAATAACTCTAAGTCCTTGAGCGTTGCCTTCAAAGACAACCAAGTCGGGCAGTAGAGTATCCGTGAACAGTTTTGATGGTGTCCCTACTGCTAAATGGTGACAAGTCTCGGCCTTTGTTTTGATCCAGTTGCTAATAGCCGCTTCACCAAAGTGACCAAACGGTGGATTACCCACATCATGCATAAGGCAGGACATCTCAACGATGTTGGTAAACACTGTTTCATTTCCTGCCAGCCCAACCGCTGCAAGTTGATGGCTGTTGGCAAATTTAGTGAGAATCGTCTGGGCCAGAAAACGGCCGGTTTGCTGAACTTCTAGCGAATGAGTGAGTCTGCTTCTCACGGCAGCGTTGGTTTCTAGAGGATATACCTGAGTTTTCTGTTGCAGCCGTCTGATGGCTGCGGACTGAATAATGCGCCCACGGTCACTCTCGGTTTCAGTCAGTAGACTTCTGGTAGGCTTGTTCGTTGGTTTGGGACGAAGGCTGGTTAATTTTTTTGAATAGTTCATAGAATCGCTCATAGAAAAGATTCTCGGCCACAATCGTTGTTAAGTTAGAACACTATTTGCTATCGCGTTACGCGAAATCCCACTCAAATCCGGTAGACTGTTTATATTCAAGGCTTTCAGGACTCTGAAGAGAAGATGTTATTCCCGATAGAAAAGAAACTGGTCATCGCCGTATCTTCCAGTGCTCTGTTTGATCTTTCCGAGTCGCACTCTGTTTATGCCAACAAGGGCAATAAGGCCTATAAACAGTTTCAGGAAGATAATCTGAACAAGGTGCTTGGCAAAGGAGTGGCCTTTCCGTTTATTAAACGTTGTCTGTCACTGAATAACCGGTTCAGCAAAGAGCTGCCAGTAGAGGTTGTTCTCTTGTCCCGAAATTCTGCCACATCGGGTAAACGGGTATTTCGTTCGATCAGCCATTACGGGCTGGATATCAGTCGGGCGGCTTTCATGGAAGGACGTTCACCGTATGAATATATTCCGGCCTTTAATGCCTCACTATTTTTGACAGCCAATCAGGAAGATGTCCAGCAGGCCATTGATGCGGGATTTCCTGCAGGGTTGGTATTGCCCAGCAAAATTGTCAATGATGATGCCTGTGATGAATTGAGGATTGCTTTTGATTTTGACGGTGTGATTGCCGACGATGAATCGGAAACTGTCTTTAAAGAGGGTGATCTTCCGGAGTTTCATCAATACGAAGCCGCTAAAGCACACATTCCTCATAAACCAGGGCCTTTGGCAGATTTATTCAGAAAGTTGGCCACGTTACAGGATCTTGAAGAGCAGGAAAGAGAACGTAATCCTGTCTACAGTCCTGTGATTCGAACCGCTATTGTGACCGCTCGCAGTGCTCCGGCACACGAACGGGTTATTACAACGTTGGAGAGCTGGGGAGTTAGTGCTAATCAAACCTTTTTTCTGGGTGGAATGTCCAAGGAAAGGATCCTTAGCAAACTTAGGCCTCATATGTTTTTTGATGATCAGCGAAGCCACCTTACATCCGAAGCCGGTGATATTCCTATGGTTCATATCCCCTTCGGTATTGCCAATGATCAGAAGACCGTGAAGAAACAGTCATGAGCGGGAAATGCAGCTCACCCCGAAATACGATAATGGTACAGAGCTTAATAGAGCTGCATTTGTACAGTAAAAAAGCGGTAGGCAAGAGCAGGAAGCAGCCTGTACAAAAGAGTGAGTGCGTCAGAAAAAAATGAGACTAATTATTGCTGAAAAGCCCAGTCTGGGTAGAGCTATTGCCGATGTGCTGCCAAAGCCTTTGAAAAAACACGAGGGTTATATCGAGTCATCGTCTGGAGATTGCGTTACCTGGTGTGTTGGACACCTTCTGGAACAGTCAGAGCCTGATCATTATGATCCAGCTTATAAACAGTGGCGGCTGGAGCATCTGCCGATTATCCCACAACAGTGGCACCTACAACCTAAAAAGGGGACTCGGAAGCAATTAACGGCGATCAGAAAATTATTGAAAACAGCTGATGTGATTGTTCATGCAGGAGACCCGGATAGAGAGGGACAACTTCTGGTGGATGAAGTACTGGATTACCTGAAGCTGTCGCAAACCCGAAAAAAAAATGTCAGACGGCTTTTGGTCAACGACCTTAACGCATCAGCTGTTCGAAAGGCTCTGGATCGACTCCAGCAGAATACTGAGTTTGCGCCTCTGTCTGTCTCAGCTCTGGCTCGTTCGAGAGCTGACTGGCTGTATGGTATTAACCTGACCCGTGCTTATACGGTGTTAGGTAGAAAAGCCGGTTTTAATGGGTTGTTATCCGTTGGCAGGGTTCAGACACCTATTCTGGGGTTGGTTGTTAGAAGGGATCTGGAAATAGCTGATTTTCAGCCTCACCCATACTTTGAGGTTTTTGCTCAACTTCTCGCTGACAAGGGGGAAGGTTTTAAAGCAAAGTGGCAACCCAGTGAATCCTGTCAGCCCTGGATGGACGATGATGGTCGGGTACTGAACCATAAACTGGCAGAAAATGTTGCACGCCGTATAAAAGGCAAAGATGGCACTGTTTCCAATGCTGAAAACAAACAGGGAAAAGAGAACGCTCCTTTGCCTTACTCACTTTCCAGTTTACAGATTGATGCTGCAAAGCAGATTCGAATGGCAGCAAAAGAAGTTCTCGATATCTGCCAGAAACTCTATGAACAAAAACTGATTACCTATCCTCGTTCTGATTGTCGCTATCTGCCTGCTGAACACTTTGAGCAGGCTCCTGAAGTGCTGGCTGCGATACGAAGTAATGCGGATCAGTTGGTTTCAGCCGTAGATGGCGCGGATACCCATAGAAAAGGTCGAGCCTGGAATGATAAAAAAATAACAGCTCACCACGCGATTATTCCCACGTCACGGAGAACAAATTTGCCTGGAATGGGAGACAAAGCGAATAAAATCTATGGATTGATTGCGCGACAATACGTAACCCAGTTTTATCCTGAACACACCTATTCCGCACGTAAGCTTGAAGTGGTCATTGAAGGAGGCCAGTTCACGGCCAGTAGTCGTGTTTCTCTTCAAGAAGGCTGGAAAGTACTCTACCCAAAGAGCAGAAAAGAAGCTTCTGAGAGTGAAAACCAAAAACTGCCTGATTTGAAGAAGAACGATTCGGTGCTGTGTCAGGATTCAGAGGTCGCTGAAAAAATCACTCAGCCACCCAAACCTTTTAATGATGCCAGTCTATTGTCTGCAATGACCGGTATTGCTCGCTATGTCAGTGATAAAGAAATTAGAAAGGTACTCAAAGATACTGATGGATTGGGCACAGAAGCGACCCGTGCCGGCATTATCGAATTGCTATTTAAACGTGATTATCTCACCAGAAAAACTAAAAATATTCATGCGACGGAGACGGGTATTGCTTTGATCAGAGCTCTGCCAGAACCAGCGACCAGTCCGGATATGACTGCACGTTGGGAGCAATATTTAAACAGTATTGTTGAGCGACGAGGTAGTTATAAGGTGTTTATGCAGGATCTTGATCATCAGTTGAGGGGGTTACTTGCGAGTGCCAGCTCAAATGGGTTAGGTCAAGTGAGCTCAATGTCGGTTAAACCTTATCGAAAGAAGAGAACTTTTCGCCAAAAGAAAAAAAGTACGTGATCTTCATCATCGGTATTAATAAAGGACTATGGTAAAGTTTTTATAGTCGAAATGATTATGAGTGAACTTGGATATGAAGATAAGAAACCTGCTATTACTGATGGGGGTCATAGGGGCAAGTGCTGTTGTTCAGGCGAATGATAATTATGCATTTACCTGTGAGCATCAGAAAGAAGAGCGAAAGATTGAAGTGGTCTATCTTCAGCGAGAAAGCAATTTGCCTTGTGAAGTCAGATACACAAAAAGTGGCGCTCAGGATACACTCTGGAATGCCAATTATACCGCTGGATATTGTGAGAAAAAGACGAAAGAGTTTGTTAAGAAACAGCAAGATTGGGGCTGGAGTTGTAAAAAAGAACAGGCAGTAAATTAGTAACGTTTCTGCCTGAAAACGTCGAGCGTTTCTGCTCGGCAGTATTATCCACAATCACGCTTGCCAGTCTTTCCTCCTTCTCTGCTTATAAAGAATGAGCATAAAACACTTGTAAAGCGGAGTAGTTATTTTAACTGCCCCGCTTTGTCAGACTGATTTTACTAATGCTATCAGATAGCTGCGGCTAATCTAGCTCCCTGATCAATTGCCCGCTTTGCATCCAGCTCTACAGCAATATCAGCACCACCGATAAGATGTACAGGCTTGCTGATACCTTCAACCAGTTCTCTGAGAGGATCTTGCCCGGCGCAGATAACAACGTTATCAACCTTCACGACTTTCTTCTCTCCGGCAACGGTCATATGCAGCCCATCATCGTCAATCTTGTCGTATTCACAAGATGGAATCATGGTAACGCCTCGCTTGACCATTTCAGCTCTGTGGATCCAGCCAGTAGTCGTACCTAAACCAGCACCGGGCTTTGATGATTTTCGTTGCAACAGAAATACTTCTCTTTCTGCACTGGTATGTGCATCCGGTTTCTTAAGACCACCTCGGTTGGAGAGACTCATATCTACGCCCCACTCAGCCATAAAGGTAGGGATATCGAGACTACTGGAAGAACCTTGTTGAGTGATAAATTCGCTAAGATCAAAACCGATGCCGCCGGCACCAATCACTGCAACGGACTTGCCCAGTGGTGCTCCCTTGAATACATCCAGATAGTTAAGCACTTTCTTGTGATCAACCCCTTCTATATCAGGCGTTCGGGGCGTAACGCCGGTTGCCAGGATAATTTCATCAAAATCATCTTGTTCTAGCTGGGCACTAGTGGCTCGTGTGTTGAGTTGCAGGTTTACGCCTGTTATCTCTAACTGTCGTTTAAAGTAACGAACCGTTTCTTTGAACTCTTCTTTGCCGGGAACGGTCATTGCGATGTTGAATTGACCGCCGATCTTGTTGCTGCTTTCAAAGAGTGTGACTTCATGACCCATTTTGGCGGCAGTAGTCGCAAAGGATAGGCCCGCAGGTCCAGCCCCGACAACAGCTAGTTTTTTCGGTGAGTTTGTTGTTGGGAAATTAAGTTCGGTTTCGTGACAAGCTCTTGGGTTAACCAAACAGCTGACCAGTTTTAACTGGAAGACGTGGTCAAGACAGGCTTGGTTGCAAGCAATGCAGGTGTTGATTTCATCAGAACGATTCTCAGCTGCTTTGTTAACCCACTCAGGATCGGCCAGCATAGGTCGAGCCATGGAAATCATATCGGCATCGCCGCGGGCCAGAACTCCTTCAGCCACATCAGGCATGTTGATTCGGTTTGAAGTAATAACCGGAATGCTCAGTTCACTGCGAATTCGAGCTGTTACCCAGGTGAAAGCCGCTCTGGGAACCATGGTAGCAATAGTAGGGATACGGGCTTCATGCCAGCCAATACCAGTATTGATGATGGTTGCACCGACTTTTTCAATCTCTTTGCCTAGCTGAACAATCTCATCCCAGTCGCTTCCTCCCTCGACTAGGTCAAGCATGGAAAGTCGGTATATAATAATGAACTGCTCGCCTACAGCCTCTCTCACTCTGCGAACGACCTCTACTGCCAGACGTGTACGGTTTTCATAAGTACCGCCCCAGTTATCTTCACGGTGATTGGTTCTTGAGGCAATAAACTGGTTTATGAAATAACCTTCAGAGCCCATGATTTCCACGCCATCATAGCCGGCCGTTTGAGCGTTTACAGTGCAACTGACAAAGTCCTCAATCTGTTGGTCAATCTCTTTTGGTTGAAGTTCCTTTGGAGGAAAAGGAGCAATAGGCGCTTGAATGGCACTGGGGGCTATGGCTTCTGGATGATAGGCGTAGCGGCCGGTGTGAAGGATTTGCATGCATATTTTGCCGTCTTCATTATGAACGGCATCTGTAATAAGGCGATGGTTTGCTATTTCTTCTTCAGTGTTGATTAGTGCGGAATTTGGCAATGCGCCTGATTCACGATTGGGAGCAATGCCACCTGTGACAATCAAGCCAACACCACCTCTTGCTCGTTCGGCAAAATAATGCGCCAGCCTTTCATAGCCACCAGGATGTTCTTCAAGGTTAGTGTGCATTGAACCCATCAAAACACGGTTTTTAAGCTGGGTAAAACCGAGGTCAAGTGGTGCCAGCAGGTGTGGATACTGCTTGTGTTGGCCGGTCATGGGTAAATCCTCATCAGACGCATTTGATCTTTTTTAGGTATTATTTTTTATCTGGACGCTGTCAAGATAAGGATGTATGTTGACGGTGTCAAGATATAGCGATACGGCTCAGGTTTATGGCTGGAAAAAGCAACTACCATCATGGTGATTTACGACAGGAGCTTCTTACTGAAGCTCAGGTCGTCATTGCAGAAAAAGGGGTTGAGGGGCTCTCTATGAGAGGTCTCGCAGATCGCCTTGAGGTTTCAAGGACGGCTCCTTATCACCATTTCAAGGATAAGAATGAATTACTTTGCGCTATTGCTGAAGATGGTTTCAGGCGCTGGCAGGTAACGCTGAATAGCTTTCTGAATCAAACGCCGGAAAGTATAGAAGTATGGTTTGAATCCTTTGCTAGAGCCTATCTGGATTTTGCTACTGAGTCGGCAGAACATTACGACTTGATGTTTGGCCG
The DNA here is from genome assembly GCA_004762125.1 of Oceanospirillales bacterium. Classification (GTDB taxonomy): domain Bacteria; phylum Pseudomonadota; class Gammaproteobacteria; order Pseudomonadales; family Endozoicomonadaceae; genus Endozoicomonas_A. The sequence continues at coordinate 139,390 of SIHQ01000010.1, forward strand.
TCCAATTTGGAAACAGGGTAAACCGACCGAATCACTGAAGCAGTTGTCCTATGATGCCTTTCAGTCGTATGTGGATTTTGTTCACCAGTGTCAGCATCAGGGTTTGATTTCTGAGGATCAAAGCTCTCTTAGGCTTGCTCAGGTCAGCTGGGGTACATTGCATGGATTGTGTCGTTTTATTAATGATGGTATTTATCTAGATCGAGATTCTGTAAAAGATATGTGCAAGAGTTCGGTCAAGCTGTTTACTGCTTGTGAATAGAAATGGCGAAGCTGCTCCCTGATAGCAGCAGCTATAGAACATATTGAGTAGAGTGTTATTGAGAGAAGGCTAAAGCTTTCTTTTCCATCAGTCTGATGATCAGAGTCATGATACCCGTCATAATCAGATAAATGAGTCCCGCCAAAGCAAATACAGTAAGAGTGTCGTAAGTTCTGGCGTTCAATCTGTCGGCATAGCCCATAAGATCCATTAGCGTAATAGTGCTGACCAGCGACGTTCCCTTCATCACCAGAATCATTTCATTACCATAGGCGGGCAGGGCGCGGCGAATAGCGTGAGGAAGAATGATTCTAGTCAGAGCTTGTCTCTTACTCATGCCCAGAGCCAACGCAGCTTCCCAGTCGCCGACAGGTACTGCATCTACAGCACCCTTAAACAGTTGTGTTGAGTAGGCTGCAGAATTAAGCGCTAAAGCCAGAAGTGCGCAGAACCAGGGCTCACTGAGAAGTGGCCAGAGAAAGCTTTCCTGCAAACCTTTGAATTGAGTCGGACCGTAGTAAATCAGAAAAATCTGTACCAACAGAGGTGTTCCGGTAAATAACAAAATCTGTGTTTTTACCAGCCACTCTAATGGCTTGAAGCGGAGAACCAGAATCAGGGTAAAGAGCAGAGCCAGAGCCAGACCGCTGAACAGACTGGCAAAAGTCAGTTCAAGAGTGGTCTCAAGACCTCTCAGCAGTTGTGGTAGATAATCCATGATGGCTTCAAAGTTCATGCAGTCACCACTCTTTCATGTTGCGATGCTTTGGCTTTCATATTATTCAAGAGTCGCTGGCTGATTATGGTAATGATCAGATAAATAACGGCAGCTACGGAATACCATGTGAATGGCTCAAAGGTTTTTGATGACAGCATTTGTGCTTGATGCAGTAGCTCTGTAGTACCTATCAGTGCGACCAGTGCTGTGTCTTTCAGTAATACCAACCACTGATTACCAAGTCCCGGAAGAGCATGACGCAAGGCCTGTGGTAACACTATTTTTATGAAAGATCTTCTGGCGTTGATCCCTAAGGCTTTGGCCGATTCGAGCTGCCCTTTATGAACCGCCATGAGAGCTCCGCGCAGTGTTTGGCTGGCATAAGCTCCATAAATCAACCCCAAAGCAATAGTGCCTGCAGTGAAAGGGCTGACTTCAACATACTCGTCCGTTAGCATGAAAATTGCGTGGGAAGAGCCAAAGTAGATAAAAAATACCACCAGAATTTCAGGTAAGCCTCGCAGTACCATCACCAGAGTTGTAGTCAGGTATCTGAGAGTACGAAACCTGCCCAATTCAAGTAGGGCGAAGACTGAGGCCAAAATCAGGCCCAGTATCAGAGATGACAGGGCTAATCCTAGGGTCATCAATGTCGCATTAAAAAACAATACTGCCATGGTTTACTTCTTCCGATGGTATGTTTTGGTTTTATTCAGTTGGCGAAGTATTTGTTTTGAATCTGCTGATAGGTACCGTTAGATTTCAGCGTGTTCAGTGCAGTATCAATTTTCCCTTTCAATGGATTGCCTTTACGTACGGCAATACCATAACCAATGCCAAAGTAGTCAGGGTTCTTTATCTCAGGACCTACATGCTGGTACTGGCCATCTCCTTTTTGGGTCATCCATTCGTTGGCGACAGCCGTATCGGCAAATACAGCATTAACCCGGCCACTGGTCATATCCAGAAATGCATTTTGCACACTGTCGTAAGGACGTACAGTTACGCCATTAGCTTCTAGTTTATCGATGACGTATTGCTGGTGGGTAGAACCATTCTGAACGCCCACTGATTGACCTTTCAATTGTTCAATAGAAGAAAGAGTACCTTTGCTGGCTATGAAAACAGCGGAGTTTTCATAGTAGGGCTGGCTGAAATCAACTTGCTTCAAACGGTCAGGGGTAATATCCATACCGGAAATGATGGCATCGAAGCGACGGAATTTAAGACTTGGAATAAGGCTATCAAAAGGCTGATTGTTAAAGCTGCATTCTGCTTTAAGCTCCAGACAAATGGCGTTAGCGAGATCAACGTCAAAGCCTTCGATCTGGTTGTTGTCTCCAACAAATTCAAACGGAGGATAAGTGGCTTCCATGCCAAAACGAATGTTATCGCTCGCTTGAACAGAGGTAATGCAGGTGGCAGCGATTAAAGTAGCAATCAGCTTTTTCATAAACAATTCCAACGACAATAGTCGTATTATATAATAGTATCTTCCGGCAGCTTTTGGCTGTCGTTGTCTATATACAGGAGAGAGCCGGGCTATTGGCTCTCTTTCAAGCTTATCTTAATGTTCGAGATAAGCTTTGAACGCTTCGGTTTGCGGGTTTTTGAAGTGGTCGGCAGTGCCGTCTTCAACAATCTCGCCGTTTTCCAGATAAATGACCCGGCTGGCGATCTTGCGAGCAAATTCGACTTCATGGGTCACTACAACCTGAGTGATGCCCGATTGGCTCAGTTCCTTGATCACTTCAACCACCTGGTTGGTGATGGCGGGATCAAGAGCAGCGGTAGGCTCGTCAAACAGTAATACATCAGGTGACAACATCAGGGCACGGGCGATAGCCACTCGCTGTTGCTGTCCGCCGGACAGTGACGATGGCCAGGCATTGGTCTTATCAGTGAGGCCTACTCTGTCCAGTAATTCTTTGGCGCGGATGATGGCGTCCTGCTTTGGAGTGCCCTGTACAATTGGGGCCTCGATAAGATTCTGGAGTACTGTCATATGCGGCCAAAGGTTATACTGCTGAAAAACCATACCCACTTTGCGGCGAAGGCTACTGGCCTGTTTATTCAGTTGTTTTTCATCAGTTTTTTCTGAGAAACTGAAATTCATACCGGCTATTTTCATAGTGCCAGTATCCGGAGTTTCCAGCAGGTTAAGCATACGCATAAGCGTACTTTTACCCGCTCCGCTGGCGCCCAGTAGAACGGTGGTTTCTCCCCGAGGAATAAAAAAGCTAATATCTTTTAGAACGGTGGTGGAGCCAAATGCTTTGCTCAGGCCCTGTACTTCAATGCCCATAACCTGGAAATTCTTTCATCATTTAGGATGAGGTGATTTTCTAACGGTATTTGGTTGAAATCAAGTTTTTATTGAATAATTATTCAATTTTTCGCCTAAATATAGGATAATTTGTATATTGAAGTATTTAAACGTAATTTATTTGGTTACATATTCGGGAGCGATTGACAAATACTATGGCCAGCCAGAAACAGGAAGAATTAATCAAGGCATTCAGGCAGCTGCTTAAAGAAGAGCGATGTGGTTCTCAAAGTCAGATTGTTGAGCAACTTCAAGCTCAAGGCTTTGATAACGTCAGCCAGTCCAAGGTATCAAGGCTGTTAAGTCGGCATGGGGCGGTTCGTGCAAGAAATGCCCGTAACGATCAGGTTTATTGCTTGCCGCCAGAGATGGGCAAGATGGATTCTAATATTGCTGTTCGAGACCTTGTTGAAGAAATTGCCAATAACGGCATGTTGATTGTTATTAAAACCAGCCCTGGAGCCGCTCAGATGATTGCTCGATTGTTGGATTCTATCGGTCGGGCTGATGGCATTCTCGGTTGTGTGGCAGGTGATGACACTATTATGGTGGCACCCGTGAACATTGCTGAAATTGACGATCTACAGAAAAGTATCTCTGAGCTTTTCGGCTAAAGGTAGGGCAAAGGGCAAGACAACAGTTATCATCCACCAACTGTAGTCGCCGGCCTTTGGGGTAAATGAAAACAGGTGCATTTACCCTACTGTGATTTTCACTATTTTTGTATTTTGGCTCAACTTTTCAGGCTGCTCAAAGGGGACTTAAGTTAGTGTCTTCGATATAATCAGTTCACTGTAACCGGAAATGAGGCAAGGCTGCCTGGTGAATTTCAGTTCAGGTAATTGGCCAATGACTATCTCTGCTGTTGTATAAATTTTACTGCCAGACAGTACGTGTCCGCCCATTACGTTTCCTTCCTCGTCCGCTATAGACATATGCAGGTGACAGCCTTCAGTTGACACTGTTCCCGATAACGAGACAATTTCAACGGGCCTATCGTAATAGGTACCATAGTCATGATCTGATAATCGCAGTACAGCAGGATTAAGGCTTCCAGCACAAGAAAGAATGCAGCCGGCGGAGATATTCTCATGAATAAGAAAGGTCTTTAAGGATTCAAGTAGATCTGTTTTCGGCAATAACCGAAAGATATGGCATTCCAGTGAGCTTTTCATGGTGTGATGTGATTGAAATGAGAGTCAGGAGAGAGTTGTCAGGCCCCGGTTAAAGGGCCTAACAGTGAAGCGTAGAATTACTTAGCGATATCCAGCAGTTCAACTTCAAAAATCAGTACGGAGTTAGGCGGGATAGAACCGGCTGATTGCTCACCGTAGCCCAGCTCTGAAGGAATGTAGAGCTTGTACTTGGAACCTTTAGGCATCAACTGAAGGCCTTCTTGCCAACCCTTGATGACACCATTCAATGGGAACTTAGCTGGCTGACCACGTTCAACGCTGCTGTCGAATACGGAACCGTCAACCAGAGTGCCTGTGTAGTGAACGGTCACAGTGTCTTCCAGTGCAGGAGTTGATGCACCGGCTTCGCCAGCGGAAACAACTTCGTACTGAAGACCGGATTCAGTGGTTTTAACACCGTCACGCTTGGCATTATCTTTCAGGAAATCTGCGTTCTTCTTGCGATCTTCGTCCAGCTTTTCCTGAACTTTCTTTTCGATGATAGGGCGAATACGTTCTTCATGCCCCTGCAAGGCAGTACGATTCTCTTCTTCGCTGAGTCTACTCTTGCCATCCAGAGCTTCCATGAAGCCTTTCTTCAGCAGTGCGCGATCAATAACGATGCCCATTTCTTCCTGCTGTTTCAGAGTCTGGTCAGCATAGTTACCTAAAGAGGCTCCCATAGCATAGGCCGCCTTCTGCTCCGGAGTCTCCAGCTTTACTTCTTCTGCTGGCTCAACCTTATTCTGACAACCGGCTGCGAGAGCCACAACAACGGCCAGTGCGGTAACTTTGAGAACCTTTTTCACTCTTCAATCTCCAATGGACCGGTGAAGCCCTGTTTTGAGAGGGCTTTTGCCCAATTACAGACACATGTCTGCGATAGATAGGAATAATGGCACAGAGACCAAGGGAATTGTATACAGACACCCTATTTTTTCAGATCCTGACAGAGCCTTTACTTAAACATGAAATGCCCTATGGGTACGGCCGCCATTGATACTTTATTTCGGCTAGGTTGAGAGAAATCTCAAGGCTGAATTACGTATTTTGAATAAAAAGCAAGCTGAAGGGCGACCTCTTCTGGCAAGCAGAGGGCAAATCAAGTAAATTGGGTCGGTTTTACCCGCTCCCCAAACGGTGGCCTTCTGGTCGACCTTCAGGAAGCCGACGATTAATCAAGAATATGGTGGGCAGTTTATGCTTTATGCCGATGGCAACCGATTGATGAACCTTACCGATAAGCACAGCCGAGGTTTTGATAGTAAGAAGACAGCAAGACTGGGCACCGAAAAAAATCCGGCCAGCATTGTTGTGCAGACAGAAGAAAGGCTGCAGGAACTGGATGCAATCTTTCAGGAAAATGACTGGAAGTATGTTGCCGAGGTCAATGAAGAGTTGGAAGAGAATGTCTCTGATCTGGAACTGCTGAAGAATCTGCCGACCACTATGGTGGTTGAAAAGACTCCGGGCCGTAACGATCCTTGCTCCTGCGGTAGTGGTAAAAAATTCAAGAAGTGCTGCGGTTGAATAGTTCGGCTTTAAAACAGTTTCATTTGTAATTTGACGGCAAAGGCAGTCTTTCTGTCCTTGCCGTGATAACCCTCGTTCTTATACGTATATTCTCAGTAAATATCTTCCGCTCTCTTTACTCCCATACCTTACAGAGCGATCATGATCGCTATCAGATTTTAAAACAGAAGTACCGGCTAGTACGTTTCTCCTTCAGAAATCGCACGGTTCACTTTCGTTGCTTGAGATCTTCCATCTTCAATTACAAAATTATCATCTATGGATTGTTAATATGGCGAAACAAAACGGACTCCGTCAGCTGATGGTGTCAACAGTCGTACTGGCTATTTGTGGGGGACTGGCTTTCGGGTTATCGAACTGGTCTAAAGCTCCAAAAAAGAAAGTCAAACCCAACCCCTTTCCATTGGTTGAAACTCTGATTCTGGAGCAAAAGCCGGTTAGTTTTACAGTAGACAGTCAGGGCATTGTTCAGCCCGCTATTGAAACCTCGCTGGTCGCAGAAGTAACGGGTGTAATTACTGAAGTAGTGTCAGGTTTTGCCAGTGGGCGCTTGTTTAAAAAAGGCGAACTGTTGGCTCGGATTGATGACAGTGATTATCGTGTGGGTCTAAAGCAGGCGGAAGCGTCTCTTGCTGCCAAAAAGGCCAAGCTGCAAGAAGAAGTAGCGAAATCCGAAGCGGAAAAGAAAAGTTGGCTGAGATCTGGTCGCAAGCTCGTTGATGCACCCCCTCTGCTGTTGCGTCTACCTTATGTTAATGAGGCAAAGGCAAATGTTAAGGCCGTTGAGGCTCAACTTGAGAAGGCGCGCAGGGATCTGGAGCGTACTCGTATTCGTGCGCCTTACGACGGTATGGTTAAGGATCGAGAGATTAACCTCGGCCAATATATAGCTAAAGGCGCGGTGGTAGGTTCTGTCTTTTCCATCGACAGCGCTGAAGTTCGTTTGCCACTAAAAGCCGCAGATCTGATGTTTGTTCAATTACCGGAAGCTGGCAAGGTTATTGGAAAGGCTATTCCTGTGACATTTACCCAGGAAATGGGCAGCCAATCACTGAGCTGGCAGGGTAAGCTGGATCGGATAGAAGGTGTTGTTGATCAACAAAGTCGAATGCATTTCGTTGTAGCAACTATTTCCGATCCTTATGGTCTGCAGTCTGAAACAATGAAAATGCCGCTGAAAGCAGGCAGTTTTGTTCGAGCCAGTATCACAGGCGGAGAGCTGGATAATCTGATTCGTGTGCCCCGTAATGTTGTATACGGTGATGGGCAGGTCTTACTGGTAAAGAATGACAGCAGTATCAGCTTCAGAAAGGTAACCAGTGTCTATGCCGATGAGGACAGTGTTTATGTCAGTGACGGGCTTAAGGCGGGAGACGTGCTTTGTCTTACTCCGCTGGTTAATCCTGTTGAAGGAATGAGAATCAGAGTGGACACCGAAAGTGCACTGGTTGATCCCCTTGAAACACCAGCAGCGAATGGCTGAATGGGAGAAGTGAATTGAATACTGATGCCCAATCTGGCCAAAAAGGCTTTATTGCCTGGTTCGCTAATAATCCTGTAGCAGCCAACCTGCTAATGATTATGATTCTGGTGGCGGGTCTTATGTCCGCGTTCACAATCAAGAAACGAATGTTTCCGGACTTTGCCTCGGAAACAGTGCATGTCGCTGTTCCTTACCCGGGAGCAGGTACGGAAGATGTTGAGCAGGGGGTTTTGTTAAAACTGGAAGAATCCTTGAAGGATGTGACCGGTATAAAGCAAATAGACTCTACTGCCCGTGAGGGATATGGGTCGCTCTCGGTAGAATTGGATTCTGGCTATAGCCTTGATCAATTGTACGACGATGTTAAATCGGCGGTGGAAGGTGTAACAAACCTGCCTGGAAAAGCCGAAGATCCAAAGATTACCAAGTTGGAGTACAACAAGCAGGTACTCTATATCTCGTTGTACGGAGATCAAGATCGACTCTCATTGCAAAGAACCGCTGAGCAACTCCAGACAGAGCTGTTAGGGCTGTCGGAAGTACTCAAGACCGATATCCTTGGCGATGATGATTATGAAATTTCCATTGAGGTCTCGGAGCAGGCGTTAAGAAAGTATGGACTTACTTTCACTGAAGTTGCTAATGCTCTTAGGGTGGCGTCCATAGATGTGGCCGGTGGCTCCATCAAAACCCGCGATGGGGATATTGCGGTTAAAACCCGCGGTCAGGCCTATAACGGCTTTGATTTTTCTGATTTTGTCATTCGTACCAATGCCGATGGTAGCCGTTTGCATCTATCTGACATAGCAACCATCACTGATGGCTTTGTTGAGGATGACGGTTTTATTCGCTTCAACGGTAAGCAAGCAATCGCTATCGAGATTGTTTCCGAGAAAGAACAGAACGATATAGCAACATCCAAAGCGGTTCGTAAGTTTCTGGATGAGCGACAGGCAAATTTACCGGAAGGAGTCAGTGTAAAAGTTTGGGGAGACTTGTCTTACTATCTTCAGGGTCGTATGGACATGATGATGGACAACATGCTTTTTGGTGGCATTTTGGTCTTCATTTTGTTGAGTCTGTTTCTGCGAATTCGTGTGGCTATCTGGGTGATTGTCGGCATTCCGGTCTGTTTTCTGGGTGCAGTATGGTTGATGCCCAATGCCTTTATGCCAGTCTCCATCAATGTTATCAGTCTGTTTGCTTTCATACTGGTATTGGGAATAGTGGTTGATGATGCCATAATCATTGGTGAAAGTGTCTATACCCAGATAACCCGTCATGGTCATACGACAGAAAATGTCGTTAAAGGTGTCAACCGGGTTGTGGTTCCAGCAACCTTTGGTGTATTGACGACCATGGCTGCGTTTGTACCATTATTAATGGTCGAAGGCGGCGCTGAACCCTTCTTTAAAGCTATTTCTCTGGTCGTGATCTTCTGTTTGATATTCTCGCTGGTGGAATCAAAAATGATTCTACCTGCTCATCTGGCTCATATGAAAAAGCTAGACTTGGATGATAAGGCACCAGGGTTTACTACTCGAATTCAGATGGCTTTCTCAAAATGGCTGGATAGCTTTGTTGAGAGACGTTACTTGCCGTTGATTACTTTGGCGGTTCGTAATCGCTATGTCGCCGTTAGTTCATTCGTTGGTTTGATGATGCTTACCATTGGTTTGCTGCAGAGTCCCTTGACTCGGTTTGCCTTTTTTCCGGAAGTACCTAGTGAAATACTCAGAGTTAACTTGAGCATGAACAGTGGCACTTCAAAGGAAGATCGCGATCAGGCGTTATTAACTGTCGAAAAGGCGGTGTTTGATTTGGACAGCGAATACAGGGCTAAGACTAATGAGAAGGAACATCTTCTTGAGAGTCTGATGATCTGGTCTCAGGGGGACAATGACGGTGTTGCTGTTCTGGAGTTAACCAAAAATGAAGATCGCAGTTTAGGACCCAAAGAAATTCTGAATCAGTGGCGTGAGCGAACCGGTGAGATTCCAGGAGTGAAAAAGCTTAACTTTACTTCGGGGCAGCGAGCGGGCGGTGGTAAGCCTCTTTATTTCCAGCTTAGTGGTACCGATTCGGATCAGCTAGAGTTGGCTGCAGCGGAACTGACTCGCTATCTGAAGAGCTACGACGGATTGTTTGATGTTGAAAACTCTGCCGAGGCCTCTACTGATGAAGTGGTTCTCGATATCAAACCTAGTGCTCAGGCACTGGGCTTGAATCTTGCTGAGCTGGGTAATCAGATTCGACAGGGTTTCTATGGTGAGGAAGTACAGAAGATCCAGCGAGGAAAGGAAGAGGTGAGGGTCATGTTGCGCTATCCAAGAGAGGAGCGTGATGATTTGACCGACCTTGAGCAGGTGCGCATACGAACTTCTGATGGCAGCGAAGTGCCCTTTTTTCAGGTAGCCAGTATTGAAACCGGTGAAGGCGCTAGTCTCATCAGTCGTACTGATGGTGAGCGATCTCTTTCGGTTAGCGCTGATATTGATGTTATCAAGGTGGAAGTCAGTACTGCGGTTGAAGATGTTATGGCCAATCTTGTACCCGAGCTTAAGGGTCGTTACCCGACGGTTGATATTGAAACAGGTGGCTCTACTCGTGAAGAAATGAGTTCAATGGTTCAGTTAGCACAGCTAGGGTTATTAGGGTTGCTGTTGATTTATGCCTTGATTGCGATTCCGTTGAAATCATACCTTCAACCCATGATTATTATGGGAATCATTCCATTTGGTTTGGTGGGTGCTGTTATTGGTCACTTTATTCTGGATCTTCAGATCAGCATGATGTCGATCTTTGGACTGATTGCTCTGGCAGGGGTGCTGGTCAACGACAGTTTGATATTGGTGGACTTCATCAATAAAGGTCGAGCTGAGGGAATGCCTCTCATCGATGCTGCTGTTCAGGCTGGTAGAGAGCGTTTCCGTGCGATTATTCTGACTTCGTTGACGACGTTCCTGGGTTTGGTTCCCATTACTCTGGAGCAGAGTTTGCAGGCTCAATTTGTTATTCCAATGGCTGTGTCACTGGCTTTCGGTATATTGTTTGGTACTGTTATTACCCTGATTCTGACACCAACGCTCTATCTTGTGGTTGAAGATCTCAAACGTGGATCTGGCAGGTTAAAAAGCCGGTTCGTGTGGCTTTGGACAGGTGAAAAACAGTCTGTGGTTAAAGATTGATCGTATGATCGCTGTGTAGTTATCAAGAGTGGGTGTGGCTGTTGCCGCACTCACTCAGATAAAATAGAGTCCTAGTGCAAATAGTAAACCTGGTGCAAAAAATCCTACCAGAGCTCCCGATTCCCTATCTCCCCATTTCTTATCCGAGTATTCACCCATCAAATAGGTGAGTGCAACCCAGATCGATAAGCATAAAAGTGCCAGCGCCCAGTCCATAATAGACATGCCGGACAAAAGTTTATGAAGGTTAAACATATTCGCTCCAGAAAGGCTTGTTGATATTTATGACCATCAATATCGCTCAAAGTTCAGGCGGACTATGGATGGTTTCACCTTAGCAGGCAGGATAGACGGTAAAAGAGAATACTGCCTGAAGTCAGACAAGAGGGGAGCTGATCAGCTAATCAGCGAAAAGAGGCAGGGTTAAGCTTCAGGCTGTATTCCATCCATTTATAGAGGCTGTCATTGATGGTATGAGCCGAATTGCCGGATTTATGACTCTTTATGAGCTTTTCAGAAATTTTTGCCAGCGGTAGCTTGCAGGATATGTTTTTTGAAACACCAATAAAAAGCTCAAAGGATGCAATATCGACTCCGGCCTTTTCGAATCTTCGCTCAAGATTCATTAAGGAAATAAAGAGATCACTTTGAGTGTCAGGGTAAATGGCATAATCGACTCTGCCTACATTCAGCATTAATAACCCTTGTCGGGCGTGGTAGGTTCGAATAATGCGCAGATGCTCGCTGGAAAAAAGATCAAATTCTTTACCAAAGCTGAGACCTTTCGGTGTGACTCCGAGAAGACCTTTTAAATCATCCCAGTTGTCGAGTTGCAGTGATTTGCCTTTTTTAACAAGTACAACATACTTCTGTGTATAGATGGCGGGTTCAATGAACTCAATATCTTCGCTCAGATAAGGGGATTTGATCATTGCCGGGTTAATAGTAATACGGCCCGATTGAAGATTGCGAATAACCCTGTTTATGCCACCGTTATAGTCAGAAGTAACCTGAATATCCATCGAATTCAGAATATCTGTTGTCAGGTCGGTAGCCGCTCCTAGCGTCTTTTGATAATCACCCCAGGTTATGGGCGGAAGATCAGGGTGCCCGGCCAGAATGACATTCTTGCACTGAGGAATAGCAAAGCTATTGCCTGTGTAAGACAGAACAATTAGGGCTGTGAATATTAGTAGTTTTTTATTAACCACAGCGATATCTCAAGTTATGCAATCAATACTAAAAATACGAATATATATTAAGTATTATTAGCTAAATGCCAGCGATTAAAACCTAGCTCTTTTTGTGATGCAAGCTCTGTTTTGATATTTTGTCTGCCTACGCAGTGGAGAAGTAATCGTGGATATTCGTCTTACTACTAATCAATGTCGTGTTATTGGCTGTTTGCTGGAAAAAGAAAGTACGACTCCAGACCAATATCCGTTGAGCCTAAACAGTCTCGTGAGTGCTTGTAACCAGAAAAGCAACAGAGACCCTGTGATGGCGGTAACGGAGCAGGAGATACAGGAAGTGGTGCAATCTCTTATGTCTGAGCGTTTGGTCAGTGAGGAGTCAGGTAGTCGTGTCAGTCGCTATCGTCATCGATTCTGCAATACAGAATTTTCTCAATTGCAGTTATCCCGACAGCAGTCAGCACTGGTTTGTTGTCTTCTGTTACGTGGTGCTCAGACTCCTGGCGAGCTTAGAAGCCGAACCGCAAGAATGACTGGCTTCAGTGATGTTCATGGGGTAGATATTGAGCTGAAGGCACTTTCAGAATTGGGTGTGGTCAAAGAACTGCCTAGAAAATTGGGTAAGAGAGAGGTGCGGTATATGCATCTTTTTGGTGAGCCTAGTACGGTTCTTTATACAGATACCCTGGTTTTTGAAAACCGAAATGTTGATCAGGCACGAATTATTGAGCTTGAGCAGCAGGTTGTTGTCTTGGAAGCAGAGGTTAAAAGGTTGGCAGACTTGCCGTCAGGGAAAGACTGAGATAGTTTGCACGGTTTGGTTTATTTAAAGAGATCTCAACATGTTTGAAGCAGTAGACATGCCAGAGAATAAAGGCGATTTTTACCGCCTATTGCTGGCTCAGGCTGAAGCTCTGACCAGTAGTGAAGAGGATGCGTTGGCTTGTCTGGCTAACGTTTCCAGCTTGTTGTTTACTTCTATGGCGAAAGTAAACTGGACAGGTTTTTATATCCTTCGTGGCGAACAATTGGTGTTGGGGCCGTTTATGGGCAATCCAGCCTGTGTAAGAATTCCTCTGGGACGTGGTGTCTGTGGTACAGCCGCTTCTGATGCCGAGACCCAGATGGTGGATGATGTAGATGCATTTCCCGGTCACATCGCCTGCGATGCGGCGAGCCGCAGCGAGGTTGTTGTTCCTTTTATCAAAGACGGAAAGGTCTTGGCTGTAATGGATGTCGACAGTCCAATAGCCAATCGTTTTGATGATGAAGACAAAGCGGGGCTTGAAGCTGTGGTTCGTATGCTTGAAAAAAGACTGGTCATGTCACAGCTGGCCTATTGATCTCAGGGCTGTGTTTTTGATCTGATAGTCAGAGCTTGAATGTTTTTTCAGATTTTGGCTTGTTCAATCTTTCTGCCGATACCCGAGTTATGCGGCAGAAAGATTGAAACACTATGAGACTGAAATCAGGGTTTATTTCTTTTCTGGCTTTTCTGGCTACTGCGCAAGTGTCTGCGGATCTTCAGTACTTACCGGATGTGCCGGACTATTCAGTGTTACGAGAGTTTGATGATGCTTTTTATCAACACTTTCGCAGCCGACAGTTGACGGTTGAGAAGGTATCAACTTATAGCGTTGATGACTTTAGTTCTTTCAGGGTAACCGTTGCTGGTCAACGACATTACGTCAGGTTGGTTCGGAATGACTGTAATAATTGCTCTTTTCTGCGCTTTGATCAGGAATGGTTGTTAAAGCAGGATGTTGAGCCAGCCCGTCGTTTGGCAGAGTTCAATATATACAGAGTATTGCCGGAGAGTGCGGCTACGTTTGTTTTTCAACGAAAAAGACACTATTTAACCAGTTTTCCCCTTATGTCGGGTATGTCACTGTCAGAAATCTATCGACAAGCTCAATTTTCCTCACCTTACTTGATAAACGCTTCTCAGCAACACGTGCTTGGCAGACTGTTTTATCGTCTTGGGCAGACCATTGCGACCTTTGGTCTCGATCCGTCTCTGCCATCGGAGAGTTCGAAAGAGTTATTGCAGCGTGGGGTGAAAATTCGCTTGTCAGATCGCACAGCCAGGAATCAGTTATACAACCAGGAAACGGGCGCCGTATTCTTCGTTGAGCTGGTCGCTAGCGAGAAAAATCCGCTGAAACATCAAAATGTAGAACGGCTAGTACGACAGTGGTTCAGTTCTTATCTGAATCTTGTCGATACTCTTAACAGGAAAAACAGGTTTGAATGCGGCAGAAAAGCAAGGTGCATTACAGATCTCTTTCAGCAGTTTTTATCAGGGTTTCAGTCCGTATTACCAGTTTATAACCAGCTGTTATTGAAAAACATACTCACCACACTATTGAAAGAGCAGCTTTCTGCTCGGTGCCATGATTTGGCATCTCGAAATATCTTCTGTGTAGCTCGAGATCAGATTGCTGTGAGTCGTTATTTCAGACTCAAATAATAGTTATATATTTTCCGAGTTCAACATGGCCTGCTTGAGTTTTTTGTCAATGGGGTTGGCTCCCAGCCATATTCCAAGCAGGGCTTTTCTGAAGTCGTCGCCTTTTAAAAGAACTATGTACTTACCATTTTTATAGGCTTCCACTCCTTTTCCTGGAATAAACAGCAGTTGAAAGCGATCTCCTTTTTTTATTTTGTTTTGAAGCAGTCCTGTTGCTCGATCAAGCCTTCCACGAAGAGGTGCAACATGGCCATTTGTCGCTCTTTTGATACCTTCAATTAAACCATCAATGAATTGTTGAGAAGTGATCATTGTCGAGGTTATGTCCAGTTGAACCATAACGGGACTCCTGCAGTTGATAACCTTTCGAGGGTTACAGGATTTTTCAACCAGATATAAAGAGGCGGTATAGATATTGAAGAGAAACTTTTCTCTGATGCCTGCACCCTGCAATAACATTTTTTTATTTTCTATTACGATTTCTTCGAGAATGTTGATCCCGGCAATTGTTCTGCCATTGGCAGACAGGCTAAGGAAAGTAGTAAAGAAGAAAATTGTCAGATATTTCATGATCTGCCTGAGCTATTACGGTATGGCTGCCAGAGAAATATAGAGGGTTATTCAGAATAGGAGGTAAAAAAAAGCCCGATACAAGATCGGGCTTTGATTATCTACTGATATGAATCAATTAGAGAGTCATTAGTATTTTGGCCAGCATTAGGGCGCTAACAGTACCTATGGCAGAACCAAAGATACCCATCATCAAGCCTGCTGGAACCAGAGCCATGTTGTAAGTGCCTGCCAGAATAGGTGCTGATACAGAGCCACCGATGTTTGCCTGGGAGGCGATATCGCAGATATACAGGTCCAGTCTGAATACTTTGGCCATGATCAGCAGAACCACCAGATGGAAGGCTAGGATCAGGAAGCCTGCAAGGATATAGAACGCTGCATCACCAAAGTCAATTGTGGAGAAGTCAGTAGATGTAGCAATCAGACCAACAACAACGTACAGCAATACGCTGCCTGCGTGATCAGAACCCATTACAGATTTCAAAGGAGTCATGCTGCCAATGATGCCGGAAATCGTTGCCAGAATAACGACCCAGCCACTAGCACTGAAGAAGCCACGCAGTCTGGACAGGATATTGTCGTCAGTCAGATTACCTGGGTTAACGTATCGCTTGCCCAGAACCATAACGGCACCGGCTACCGCAAGACCTAGACCAAGAGTGATCATAAAGTCCATGAACTCATAATCACGCTTGTCTTCATTCTTGGCGGCGGTTGCATTGATGTGCTCAATGATTTTGTCTACATCGTCACTGTTCGCGCCGGAGAACTTAAAAATATTTTTCCGATATTACATAGCAATACCAACGGATAACTATAAGTAGTACTGCATGCGTGCTTTATTATGTCTTTCGCTATTGAGTGATCGTGCTTCGTGATATTAAGTCGAGGGTTGTACTTTTGTGGGAATGTTCGTATTGGTGTTACTTTGGTTAGTGTCGTATAACTACGGAGTTGGAATTAAAGAGGTGAAGTAGAATGTATTTTTCATCTTTAAATGGGCAGAAAAATCAAACTACCAATAGTATGTACGGCACTTCTAATAACACGGTGATTTTTTCTGGCAATTAATTGAGCCATCATATCTTGGTTGGCAATCAGTTTTCCAAACAGCCTTTCAAAGCTTAGGTTGATTTCAGGCCCCGTGGCATTTGTCAGAATCAATGGTTGATTATTCTCATCATCAACCTGTTGGAGTCTCCAAAGTAGAATTTCGATATTACGGGCTGAATTATAAAGTCTTTGTTCATCCAGTGAGTCAGTAATAAAAAATTCATCCTGATTGTTATAAGACGTCTGAATCATTCCTGTCAGGCCATACATTAAGGCAAAAACACGATCGCCGGAAAATGATTCGTCTACTGCCAATAACAAGGTATCACTTCCTTTACTATCACGAGTTTCTTTGGTGCCCTGAAGTAATCGATATTCGCCGAATAGTTGTTGAGCTCGGTACTCGACGGAGTAGGAAGTTTTGTCCAGTTCCCTGGGGTTTCGGGCATACAGCTTTAGAAGTAACTCTGCAAGCAACTGGTTAGCTACTTTCAGATGTTGATCCGCAACCATGTCGATCTCTGACTTAGCCAAAGTTTCAATACGAAATGGTTCCTTGTGGCTGCACCCACTCACAAAGATAAAGCAGGAAAAAATCAAGCAAAGGTATTTGAGTCGCATGTCCGTGTGCTTCTTATATTTATCAAGATTGTAAAAGGCTAATGCGTTACAGGGCAATAGGCCTGCCTCTATTCACTATAGCTGCCGCTGTAATGATTAATAATGGCTCACTAAACCTAAAGTCTTATGGTTTGAAATGCCCTTCCTTGTAATCTAGACGCTATAACACAAAAAAAATGCGGGACAGAGTCATGGGCTATCAACAACACTATCAGCAGGCCTGTAATAATCCTGAGCAGTTTTGGCTTGAACAGGCTGAACAGATTTCCTGGTTTAAAGCACCTTCAACAGCTTTAACAAAAGACGAAAACAATATTGATCGCTGGTTTCCCGATGGAGTGATGAATACTTCATGGCTAGCGCTGGATCATCATGTTGAGCAGGGTAGGGGAGGTCAAGTTGCGCTGTATTACGATTCTCCTGTCACTGCAACCAAACGCAGCATTACTTATAAAGAGTTGCTGCAGGAAGTGTCTGTCTTTGCAGGAGCTCTAAGGAATCAAGGTGTTGAAAAAGGCGACAGGGTTATTGTCTATATGCCCATGGTGCCCCAAGCCGTAATTGCTATGTTGGCTTGTGCTCGTTTAGGAGCGGTGCACTCTGTCGTTTTTGGGGGTTTTGCGCCTCATGAGCTGGCTATTCGTATTGATGATGCCCAACCTAAGGTTGTTGTAACAGCCTCTTGTGGTGTTGAGCTGGATCGAATTCTTCCTTACAAACCTATGGTAGATGCCGCGATTGATCAGGCAGAACATAAGCCTGAATGTGTCATTGTTCACCAGCGTACCCATTTCAAAGCGTCTGAGATGCTGACCGGTAGAGATATTGACTGGCAAACAGCGATGTCCGATGCGGCTCCTGTTGAATGCACGCCAGTTAAGGCGACAGATCCGCTGTATATTCTCTATACCTCTGGTACCACTGGTAAACCTAAAGGTGTTATCAGGGATAATGGTGGCCATGCCGTAGCTATGAAGTATTCCATGGAGGCTATTTATGACCAGCAGCAAGGTGATGTCTTCTGGGCCGCTTCTGATGTTGGATGGGTCGTGGGTCATTCCTATATTGTTTACGGTCCGTTGATTGCCGGACTGTCCTCAGTGCTTTATGAAGGAAAGCCTGTACGCACACCCGGTGCCGGTGCTTTTTGGCGAGTTTGTGAAGAGTACAAAGTAAAAACTCTTTTTGCGGCGCCAACGGCTTTTCGTGCGATTAGAAAAGAAGATTCCCAGTGTGCTCTGGCAGATAAGTACGACTTAAGTAGTTTGAAAACAATCTTCGCTGCCGGTGAACGGCTGGATCCAGCAACGTATGAATGGTTGGGAGATAAGCTGAAAAAACCAGTGATTGATCACTGGTGGCAAACAGAAACAGGTTGGGCTATTGCAGGGAATCTTGTTGGTATTGAGCAGGTTGCGTGTAAAGCGGGTTCATCTACTTACCCTGTTCCGGGCTTTCAGGTGGCCATTTTGGATGAGTCAGGCCAGCATCTTCCTTTCGGTGAACAAGGTTCAGTGGCTATAAAGCTACCGCTACCTCCTGGCTGCTTGCCTGGTATTTGGGGGAATCAGGCTCGTTTTGTTGATGGCTATCTCCGAGAGCATCCTGGCTATTATGTATCCGGTGATGGTGGTTATTTTGATGAAGATGGTTACCTCTACATTATGGGGCGCACTGACGATATTATTAATGTGGCTGGCCATAGACTCTCCACTGGAGAGATGGAAGAGATAGTTGGCAAGCATGAGGCGGTTGCTGAATGTGCGGTCATTGGTGTAGCTGATGAGTTACGAGGTCAGGTTCCGATTGGTCTTTATATCGTTAAAGACAGTTTTGATGTTCCGAGTGATGTATTGAGTAGAGAGTTGGTTCAGCTGGTCCGTGAGCAGCTTGGGGCGGTAGCTTGTTTCA
Source organism: Oceanospirillales bacterium (assembly GCA_004762125.1). GTDB lineage: Bacteria > Pseudomonadota > Gammaproteobacteria > Pseudomonadales > Endozoicomonadaceae > Endozoicomonas_A. The sequence continues at coordinate 157,896 of SIHQ01000010.1, forward strand.
GAAATGCTATGCCGGTGGTTAGGTTGCCTAAAACCCGCTCAGGAAAAATTCTCAGAAAACTTATGCGACAATTGGCTGACGGTGAAGAGTTTGTTGTACCAGCAACCATAGATGATCCAGCCATTATTGATGAAGTGAAAGAAGCTCTGGATAGGAAAGGATTGTTATCGCCCCAGTTGGCTGGTGCTCCTATTATGTGATTATAGGCGTGTAATTGTTTATATAATGCTTGTAATAAGTAGCGCTTATACAAATAACGTCTATATAGAAGGAAGCTTGGTTTGACGACCAAACTTCCTTTTTTTATGTGGCAATAAATAAGTAAATACCGAGGGTTGTCAGTTGTCGTATAGCTGCGTACAGTTCGCCACCTCAACGGCACATCGCCAGTTAACCGCTTCTAATACAGAGGTTCTTAACCGGCACCGTTCAGTGCGTTTCAATCACTTCTTTCTCCTCTAACAGAGACTGAAAACAAGCGATTGACAACAACGGCTGAAACGGTAGAATGCGCCTCCGCTGACCAAGTAAAGTTACTTCGAAAGAAGCAACGAAGCTCAGTGGGTTGACTAGCCATCTGGTTTTTCAAAATGTTTTAAACCTTCTTTATAGGATGTTTGAAACGCTTCGAAAAACAAACGGTTGACAACAAAAACGGTCGCGGTAATATAGCGGCCTCGCTGATCGGCACCAACCACTAGGTTGAACGCAGTTAGCGACTTCAAGTCCTTCTGGCTTGAAACGTTCTTTAAAAACTTATCAGACAATTCGTGTGGGCGCTTGTGTGATTGCATCGGTTAACTAGCTTTGGCTAGAAAGACTTAAGATGCTTAATCAAGCAGGCGAACATACTTGAACAAAATTCATGTACGTTTAATAGCAAACATTGAGCAGCTGATTGTTCGTTCCTCGGAATGGATATGAAGCAAACCGATTTAAACTGAAGAGTTTGATCATGGCTCAGATTGAACGCTGGCGGCAGGCCTAACACATGCAAGTCGAGCGGTAACAGAACTAGCTTGCTAGTTGCTGACGAGCGGCGGACG
>SIHQ01000109.1 GCA_004762125.1 Oceanospirillales bacterium
TTCAGAAAATGATGCCTCCAAACAACGTGTCTATTGCCCAATTGGCCCGTGATACTGGCATCACCGATGCCACTCTGTACACTTGGCGCAAACATGCAAAAAATCAAGGTGTGGCTGTGCCCGGAGATGGTAAAAATCCAGATCAATGGAAGCCTGAAAACCAGCTCGCTATCATTGTTGAAACGGCGACCTTAAATTCAGCAGAAATGGCAGAATACTGTCGTAAAAAAGGACTGTTTGTTGAACAAATACAACAATGGAAAGAAGCCTTTATTAATAGTCGTTCCGCAGTAGCCGGAAGCCAGACTGAGAATCGAAAAACCTTGTCCGATGAACACAAAAAAGACAAGCAACACATCAAAAAGCTGGAACGTGAACTGAACCGCAAGGACAAGGCATTAGCAGAAACTGCTGCCCTGCTGGTACTCACAAAAAAGGCCCGAGAGATCTGGGGGGATCCAGAGGACGATTAATCTCTCTCCCGGATCGACGCAATGCGGTCAATCTGATCAAACAACCGACAAAGGACGGAGCTCGACAGTCAAAGGCCTACACAACTCTTGGCCTGTCAGAAAGAACCGTTCAACGCTGGCAGCGAGGTGATGAAGTAGTATCGGATAATCGTAAAAATGCCGACAGACCAGAGCCTGTTAATAAGCTGTCTGAAGCTGAGCGACAAGCTATCGTCGACGTCTGCAACAGTGTTCGTTTTAAGAGCCTGCCACCCAGCCAGATAGTGCCAACGCTAGCGGATGAAGGTCAATATATAGGCTCTGAAAGAACCTATTATCGTGTCTTGAATGAGGTAGGACAGCAACATCATCGAGGTCGCGCTGCCAAGCCTTCCAGACATAAGCCGACGTCCTACTGCGCTACCGGCCCCAATCAAGTGTGGTCATGGGACATCACTTATTTAAAGTCCCCTGTACGGGGTCATTTTTACTATCTGTATCTAGTCGAAGATATTTATAGTCGTATGATTGTCGCTTGGGAAATTCATGAAACTGAATCGGCTGAATATGCGTCAGAAATGATCACCAAAGCGTGTATGAAACACAGCATTGCCGCTTTGGATAAGCCGCTGGTTTTGCATTCTGACAACGGCAGTCCTATGAGAGGCGGTACCATGCTATCGACCTTGCAACGGCTTGGTGTCGTGACGTCATTCAGTCGGCCCAGAGTGAGTGATGACAACCCTTATTCCGAGGCAATATTCAGAACTTTGAAGTACCGACCTGAATACCCTCGTAGCGCGTTTGCTGATCTTGAATCGGCACGCACTTGGGTGCATGGTTTTACCCAGTGGTACAATAAAAAACACAAGCATAGTGGCCTAAAATTTCTGTCACCCATTCAAAGGCATCGAGGTGAAACTGAAGAGCTTATGAATAGCCGCAAAAAAGTCTATGAAGAAGCCAAGCAACACCACCCTGAACGCTGGGGTAAACGTTCAACGAGAAACTGGGATTTAGCTGAACAAGTCTGGCTGAACCCGGATCGGTCGATGGCTGATCAGAAACTACAAAAAGCGGCATAAGTTGAGACGACAACTTTGTTGACAAACACCGAGTCGGCAGGCAAGGTTTATGGCACCCAAGGCAACAAAATTGGAAATGCTCATCTCAAATGGGCTTTCTCAGAAGCAGCTGTCCTGTTCTTGAGAGGGAACGATGACGCCAAGCGTTATCTGCAAAAACTTCAGCGGCGAATGTCCAAAAGCAAAGCGTTATCAGTACTGGCTCACAAGTTGGGCAGAGCGGCGTATTACATGTTGAAAACAGGGAGCGTCTTCGATGAAGCACGACTGTTAAAAGGGCAAGTCGCTACAGGCAGTGAGCTCGACACCTAACTGGACACTATCGTGAAAATAAACGCTGCAACCGTCCCAACAGACGACTGGTCCATTGAGGCCGAAAGTGTTGTAGGTATTTCAATTACGAGAGCCAGTTTTTTTGATTAGACGCTGCCTGTGTGCGCAATAAGACAACTTAGCAAGATCGTTTACACCCGAACTGAGCCTGAAACTAACTGGACGACAGAGCCATTTTACTTGAATAGTGCCAGCAAGGGTTAACCGATAAATGTCTAGTGCCCCTGGGGTTAACAGGAGTAAACCATCAGGCTGTGGTGAGACCACTGTAAGAGAGCCTCAATATGTGTTTGCTGTAAACGATTGATTTAACAGCGGATCATGACAGAACGAAGCTAAAGGCTCTTGCTAAGTTATTTTTTATTGGCTGTTGTCGCCAAGGGTACTGTTTTATCCCTTGACGGAGTTAGGGCTCATATGTGTTAGGCTCAGGCTTTAGTTTGTTGTTTAATGATTTTTTTTAAATCTTCTATTTCAGATGCCATATTAGCATTCTCAGTTTCAATCTTATCTAAGGCTAACTTTTTAGCATCTCTCCTATTTTGCGCATTGCCTCTATCTCTAATTTGTTTTTTTTCTTTTAAGGATTGTTTTGGTGTTGACTGTTGCCCCGTACACCTTTCCCGCATCTCTAACTCACTTTCTTTAATAAGTACAGGTGGCTTTGGTAAGAGTGGCCGAAATTGAATCCCAGTGGTTTTAGCAGAAGAGGCGCTTTGTTCACTTTGCTCTGGCATTGCGATGGTTGTCTCAAGTGTTATGCCAATCTGTGATTTAAGTTTACCTAATTCTTTTTTGAGGTTTTCATTATCTTCATATGCTTTCGTTGTTCTTTCTTTCTTTCTCTGTCTAGATAGAGCAGCAGCCTTCCTTTCTCTCTGACGTTGCACATCAGGACTAGCTGCAATTCTTTTACGTTTTGATATTGGTGCGCATAAAGACTCCGAACTTATTTCAGGACTACGTTTTTGCAAATTATTAGAATATTTAGTAACTTCTGTTGGACCATCATGGCTCTTAGAAGTTTTTGTTTCAACTGACTGACTACTTAAAGAATTATGAGTATGTATTGGAAACATGTGTTTCTCCAAATTTATTTATATCCATTTGTGTACTTAGACAACCGTATTCTTGTTTTGTTGTAACAATGCTGTCAGCAGCACTGTCAATATATGTTTTGTGAGCCTAATCGGGATAGGGAGGTATCTCACGATACCCCTCCTCCCACACCACGAGCCGTACGGATCACGTAGCATCGCGGTTCAAATGACTGTTGTTTATCTTGTCGCCACTTCTGGCAAACCCAAGTTCCTGAAATATCTATTCGGCAGTGCTCTGGTGAGTGCCGGACTACCACTTAAACGCCAGACTCCGTGAGCTGATTTCGCCGTATTCCAAGCAAGGAATCGACTCACTCCC
>SIHQ01000110.1 GCA_004762125.1 Oceanospirillales bacterium
AGCAGGTCATGGGGACGATGAAATTCGATGCCTGGTTGGAGAACTTATGCAGCAGAGAGCACAACTAGGAGAGCAATATCATGCCCACAGATGATTTCTACTCCGAACCTGAATCGTACGATCCTGCGGTAATGGAACCTGTACCTTTTCCAGACATGGAAGACAGCTCATTGGTACCCGACGATCCCGGCATACCGAACAACGTGCCTGAAGGTGAACCGAATCGTTTCCAGTTTTTCAAAGTTGGAGAGCTGACCAAACACCTTGAAGCTGCTTCGTGGTTGATTGATGACTTCATTGAATCCAGCACTCTGACGTTGTGTTTTGCACCGCCAGAAAGCTATAAGTCGTTTTTAGCTGTGGATATTGCCGCTTCAGTCGCCACCGGATTGCCTTGGCACGGGTTACAAGTGAAGCAGGGTGCTGTTTTCTACATTGCTGGCGAAGGTATTCCGGGATTAAAAAAACGCTTTCGAGCTTGGGAGTTGGCACGCGGCATCGATACCGAACCTTACCCATTGTATCTGAGCAGTGGTGCCGGGGATTTTTCAAGCATTCCCAAGGTTGCCAGCATTGTGAAATCCATGAACACTCTCTGTGAACCCGATATGAAACCCGGCTTGATTGTCATTGATACATTGGCGCGAAACTTTGGTGGAGGAAATGAAAATGATGCGCAGGCCATGAACCTGTTTATTCGAAACATTGATTTCATTCGACGAGTTTGGGATTGCTCTATTTTAATTGTGCATCATACCGGATATGCCTCGGCAGAGAGAGGGAGAGGATCTTCCGCCTTGAGAGCTGCTGTGGATGCCGAGTATATGATTACACGACAGAAGGAGAGCCGTCTGATTTCAGTAAAGGGCACCAAAATGAAAGATGCCGACCGTCCTGAAACGAAAAATTTTGAGTTACGTATCATCAATCTCGGCATTACCGATCATCGTGGTCAGCAAATTACCAGCGGTGTTCTTGAGGAAACCAATAAACAGGTTTTTACTCCTCCGAAGTCAGTGAGAATATCCGCAAACCATGAAGCTGTTTTGCAGGCCATTAGAAGTCGCACTGCTTCTGGAGAACCGACTACTCGTGCTGTGATTCTGGATGACTTGAAGGCTCAGGGATTGAATATTAACTCATTTTCAAAGTGGGTTAATAAACTGACGGAGGACGGTTTGATTTCAGAACGAAACGGAGCACTTTATCCGTTGGTTAAATCATAATTACAAACTCGTCGTCTCGTCACTTACCTAAGGTAAGTGACGAGACGACGAGTTTGTAATTCATGCACGTTTTAATGATTCTTAAGAGGCTTCGCTACAGGAGCTGAATTCTATACCTATCTGCTGATATCCATGATGAGCTTTACTAGCGGTTCATTAATATAGTAATTACTGCGCCCCATTTTTTGTTTTATCAGAAAACCTTTCTCGCAGAGCTGGTCCAGATACTTTGTAGCGGTCAGCCGACCAACATCTAGGTCACGTTCAAGAAATTCAATTTTCGTGTAAGGATGACAGAACATGTTGTTGAGTAAATCCTGACTATAAATCTTGGGTAAGTCATCACGAAGGCGGTGCTTAACCTTTTGCATCAATTTTTTTATTTGTTCAATAAGGTTAGTGGTTTCTTTCGATGTTTCTTCTACAGCCTTAAGCATGAATAGAATCCATGCTTCCCATTCCTGATCGTCCCTGACAGCCTGCAACCTTTCATAATATTCAGCTTTATTGCGAATTATATATCGACTCAAATAGAGAACAGGCAAGTCCAATAATTGCTGGGCAACCAGATACAGAATATTAATTATTCTTCCTGTGCGACCATTGCCGTCATAAAAAGGGTGGATGCTCTCAAATTGAAAATGAATGACAGCCATTTTTACTAACGGATCATTATCCGACAAATCATGATCATTCATATAAACGACAAGATTAGCCATCAATGATGCAACATCTTCGGGGCTTTGTGGTGGCGTATAAACAACTTCACCCGTAGACATATTTTTCAGTTCGGTGCCTGGCAGTTTACGCAACCCTGCTCGGTTTTCTTCCAACGTTTGCTGGATCTCAAGAATATCCTGTAGTCTGAGCAGTTCAGTCTTTCTTACTGTGTCGAAACCACAATTCAACGCTCTGACATAACTTTTTACTTCTTTCGTTGCAGGGCTGTATGCTGTGATAGCAAGATCGTTTTTAAACAGTTCATCATGAGTGGTAACAATATTCTCCACCTCCGAACTGTCCTTTGCTTCTTGTAGGGTGAGAGTACTGATTAATATGGCTTCATTAGGAATAGAGCGCACGACTCCTTTCAATTCTGCCAAATGTCGGTGAGCTACAGCCAGTTTTTTTAACACATTGCGTGTCTCGAGCTGCTCTTCATGAGGCAAAGGCAAGTTGGACGGTTGAAATAACTTCACTGACACTCCCGACATATATAGAAAACAGCCATTTAATATACACGTTATCAGCATATGTATAGAAAATCTCATTTTTTATACAAGTCATACCTGATCTGTATAAGTATTTAAGCTTTTCTATACATATCTATTTTTAATATACGTATCTTTTTATTATTTATTAACGCTGTTTTCCCATAACCTTCTCTCGCTTAGTTCGGCTAATAGCTATATTGGAGATTCTCGTTCTAATCATTATTTTGGTAACATTTTTAGATACACTACAATAATTCAAACAACTCGAACACCTTGCGCTGCAACGCCTATAGGTCTCGGTTCAATTCCCGCCGTCCCACCAATTAAAAACCCTGTAGGTCATTGATCTACGGGGTTTTTTTATTATCTGTAATAAATATTTTTCTTAAATTGCTCTCATCAATTGCGAAAAAGCAGATAAAGTCATATAAAAAAGTACGAGATAACAGAAATAGTCATATAATAAATAAAGTTACTTTGAGTAATTCTTTATGAAACGACTACTGACACAGCAGCTTATTGACTGGAAACAAAAGCCAAAACGTAAACCTCTACTACTTGATGGTGCCCGTCAGGTCGGTAAATCCTTTCTGATTGAGCATGAATTTGGTCAGCAGAACTTCAGCAGAGTGCTGAAACTAGATTTTCTGGCCAATCCAGGTTTGGCGCAACTGTTGCCTATTCTGGTCAGCTTGAACACTCATTCCGGTTCATTTGAACACCCTGAACCACTTACACATTGCCCACTCTGATTTTTAGTCCAAGTGTTCATTTGCTTCCAGTTTTCCAAGCTTCTTTCTCA
>SIHQ01000111.1 GCA_004762125.1 Oceanospirillales bacterium
ACTGTGACTTTTAGCGTTGGTGATAAAAGTTTGTGTTCATCCAGTGCTTTCAGGAGTTTGGCTCGAAACACGTTGGCCAGATTTTTACCATTAAATAGATAGTTGCCCTTAAGCTTTCGCCACTCATTTTTTCGGGTATTGATACCTCCGCCGGGTACGACAAAGTGTACATGGGGATGGTAATCCAACCGACGACTGTGGGTATGTAAGACACCCGTCATGCCCAGATCTGCATCCATGTTTTTAGGGTTCGCACCGAACTCTTTCAAAGTATCTGAAGCGATTCTGAATAAGAGGTCATAAACCGTTCGCTGGTTCTGCCATGCCAGCGTTCGAAGTTGAGCGGGTAAGGTAAAGGTCACCATAAAGTATTCTACCGGTAGCAGCTTTTGACTTTGCCGTGCCAGCCACTGGCTGGTATCCGTATTCTGGCAACGATTGCAATTACGGTGTCCGCAAGACATAGGCTTTTGATCTCGACTGCCACAGCCATTGCATTCCAGTAATGTCAAGCCCGACCCTGGGGTTCTACAGAGTTGGATTGCTTTGAGTGCTTTGCGATGACCTGGTAATAAACAATGCTCGTATTTTTTCAGAAACCGATCACCATACTGATCGGCAATGTCAGCGAGATTCATTGACCGTCTCCTTTTAAGTTAAGAGCGTCGATCATATGATTCATGGTTTTCTGAGTATTCAGTTGAACTGTTTCAGTGGGCTGGGTATAGATAGCCGTTGTTTTAGGGCACATGTGGCCGAGCAAAGTCTGAATAGCTCTAAGGCTCAGACCTTGCTCCAGCAAGTGGGTAGCAAAACTGTGTCGTAAGTTGTGAGGGCTGACTTTTTTATTGATTCTGGCGTCTTCGACCAATTGTTTCATGGCTTTCTGGGTACAGGACAAACTCATGGATTGAGTGGCCTGATGCCGTTGTTTGGCGGTTTGTCCTTCAGGAAACAGAAATCGAGGATTCTGATGAGTCGCCCAATACCGTCGTAGGGCTTTGAGCGTACGAAGGGGAAGGTCGACATAGCGATCTTTGCGACCTTTACAATCTCGTAAATGGACTCTCATCCGTTCGGAATCGATGTCAGCCGTGGTCAAATTAAGGCCTTCACTCAGCCTCAATCCCATGCTGTAAAGTGTGAGCAGAATGGTGTAATACCGTAGCTTTCGGGCTTTATTGAGTAGACGTTCTATTTCTGAGGCGGTGAGAATAACGGGAAGCCGTTTAACCGTGGGCGGTTTGATGATTTCTACGAAGTTCCAGTGCTTCTTAAGGATGTGTTTCCAGAAGAACTGAATCCCGTTACGGTCGGTTTTGACGGTGCTCCATGAGTGACTCACTACCAGAGCAGCAAAATAGGTTTTCAGATCATCGGGAGTGAGGGTGTCAGGACAGCGGTCAAAGAAAGTGGCTAAACGTCGCAGTGGTCGGCTATAAAGATCAATAGTGGATTTGCTTTTACCTTGAAGTATCAGGGTTTGCAGGTGCTTTTGGTACAGTTGTTCAAATCGTTTTTGTTCGGTACTGTTCATTGAATGGGCTTCCGGAATCAGTCACAACGGGTTGTTGTGGAATCAGGAAGTATTGGATATTCGGAACAGTGCTTGTTTTCGTCGCGTAGCGGCTTGGTTCAACAAGTAGTTAAACGGATTCGATGAACTTCGGTACATGCTGCCGAAGCTCAGTGCAGACTGTTAGATTGTGCAACGAACCGCTTAACTTAAGGGTTATGTGCTCTATTAACTATTGACAATATGGACACTTTCCAGAGCCATGTTGTGCCCATTGTTTCAGGCATGAAGTACAAAAATTATGTCTATAACAACTAGCAAGCGTGATCGCTCCCGACGTCATAGCTTCACGGCAAATACCGCACTCTCCAAGAAAAATTCGTTCAAAAAATGAATCAGTTATCCATAAGAACGCAATATGCTCAAACTGTTTGACAAATAATTTTATGATATATGGAAACCACCCTTCAGGTTTAACAGATAGCCTTCTTTTAATTTCGGAAACTAAAGTTTGATTTGAAAATTTCAGGTGGTTATTTTTTAGCTGTAGAGTATGAGTTTGGGTGTCACATATAGAATATGCAGCGGCATCGGTATTGGCTTTTCTTCGTTGTATTTTTACTACAATAAAATTTTCGTTAACTGAAAAATCAACCCCTTTGACTACTTCAAAATCACTAGTCGAATCCAAGGAAAAATTACTTTCATTTAAAGGAAAGGCTAATTTATTGAGTACTTCTTCTGATAGCACACTTAGTGGAATTGCGGAAGATGTATTACAATCAACATTTGCATTGCAACACAGTTCAACCCAATAATAATTACCAGAATCTAAAGTAGAGAATCTAATGTCGAAAAATATTTTATCGTTATTTTCTACTTGTGTTAATTCACCTAAAAGATGCATTACATTGTCTATTTGAGAATAGGTAAATACAATTTTATTAATGCCAAGGTTGCGTAGCTGCTTTGATATATTGTATAGAGCGCTGCTTTCTGATAATCCGGCAAGCTCTAGCTCAAGAGAAGAAAGCCCCATAGTCTTAGCTGTCTTTATTTCATTCATATTAATATCACTTGGAGTTTTGCTATCTTCTGAAATATCATAAATTAAATTTATAGGAATAAATGCGAATGCAAATAAAACAAGACCAATATCTAACCTATCACCCGTTCTTCGATGCAAGTAAAATTCATAGTAGTTTCTATATCCCAATGCTAGTGTTGTTAGCAAACGAAAAACACCTCTTACGCTTATGTAATAATCTGCTGCTACATAGATGTAGTAATATAGTGCTTCTTGGGTGGGGTGATACCAAAATTCTTGATCTCTAACCGTCTCTTCACCCTCACTAGAATCCGAAAGACAGGCTTCCGAGAGGCAGATGATTGTGATAGATAAAAAGGTTAGCTTCACCCAAGATTTAAATTTATTGTTCAATTACAAACCCGCTTTCAACTATATTGAATCAAAAACGTAGACGTACATAACAAAAAATTCCAGCGGACTGCCTTCGGCAGCCGCTTGAATTTGGCGTGTGTGCCGAGCATGGCACTTAACTAGAGAGGTGAAAGTCCTCTTACCAGGTATTCGCAGAGCCGAAGGTTAGCGAAAGGGCACCAAAAGTAGGCGCTTTAGGCGAGGGCGCTGTCGCGAGGCAGGGTCTGAAGGAAGTCCAACGCACCAACAGTAGG
>SIHQ01000112.1 GCA_004762125.1 Oceanospirillales bacterium
CTGTGTTATTAATTCTTGCTTAACACTCTCATGCGTATGGCATGGTAAATCGCTTTGGCGTTATATGGTCAAGCCTCTCGAGTCATTAGTACTGGTTAGCTCAACGCCTCACAACGCTTACACACCCAGCCTATCAACGTCGTAGTCTTCAACGTCTCTTATGTGCCCTCTAGGGGCAAGGGAAGTCTCATCTTGAAGGGGGCTTCCCGCTTAGATGCTTTCAGCGGTTATCCCGTCCGAACGTAGCTACCGGGCAATGCATCTGGCGATACAACCCGAACACCAGTGGTTCGTCCACTCCGGTCCTCTCGTACTAGGAGCAGCTCTCCTCAAACTTCCAACGTCCACGGCAGATAGGGACCGAACTGTCTCACGACGTTCTAAACCCAGCTCGCGTACCACTTTAAATGGCGAACAGCCATACCCTTGGGACCGGCTTCAGCCCCAGGATGTGATGAGCCGACATCGAGGTGCCAAACACCGCCGTCGATGTGAACTCTTGGGCGGTATCAGCCTGTTATCCCCGGAGTACCTTTTATCCGTTGAGCGATGGCCCTTCCATTCAGAACCACCGGATCACTATGACCTACTTTCGTACCTGCTCGACATGTACGTCTCGCAGTCAAGCTGGCTTGTACCATTATACTAACCGCACGATGTCCGACCGTGCTTAGCCAACCTTCGTACTCCTCCGTTACTCTTTGGGAGGAGACCGCCCCAGTCAAACTACCCACCACACAATGTCCTCGATCCCGATAAGGGACCAGAGTTAGAACCTCAATATTGCCAGGGTGGTATTTCAAGATTGGCTCCACAATAACTAGCGTCACTGCTTCAAAGCCTCCCACCTATCCTACACAAGCAACATCAAGATCCACTGTGAAGCTATAGTAAAGGTTCACGGGGTCTTTCCGTCTAGCCGCGGATACACTGCATCTTAACAGCGATTTCAATTTCACTGAGTCTTGGGTGGAGACAGCGTGGCCATCGTTACGCCATTCGTGCAGGTCGGAACTTACCCGACAAGGAATTTCGCTACCTTAGGACCGTTATAGTTACGGCCGCCGTTTACTGGGGCTTCGATCAAGAGCTTCTCCGAAGATAACCCCATCAATTAACCTTCCAGCACCGGGCAGGCGTCACACCGTATACGTCCACTTACGTGTTAGCACAGTGCTGTGTTTTTAATAAACAGTCGCAGCCACCTGGTATCTTCGACCGCCGACAGCTTAGGGAGCAAGTCCCATCACCATCAGCGGCGCACCTTCTCCCGAAGTTACGGTGCCATTTTGCCTAGTTCCTTCACCCAAGTTCTCTCAAGCGCCTTGGTATTCTCTACCTGACCACCTGTGTCGGTTTGGGGTACGGTCCCCCTTGACCTGATGCTTAGAAGTTTTTCCTGGAAGCATGGCATCGACCACTTCCTGACCGTAGTCAGTTCGTCATCAGTTCTCAGCATTCTCTTTAAAAGAGGGAACCGGATTTACCTGATCCCCTTGCCTACTACCTTAAACCCGGATAACCATCACCGGGCTGGCCTAGCCTTCTCCGTCACTCCATCGCAGTCAAGGGCGGTACGGAAATATTAATCCGTTTCCCATCGATTACGTCTTTCGACCTCACCTTAGGGGCCGACTCACCCTGCGCCGATTAGCGTTGCGCAGGAACCCTTGGTCTTCCGGCGAGGGAGCATCTCACTCCCTTTATCGTTACTCATGTCAGCATTCGCACTTCTGATACCTCCAGCCAACCTCCCGGCGGACCTTCGACGGCTTACAGAACGCTCCTCTACCGCTCGATGCTCTTAATAAAAAGAGTATCGAACCCGTAGCTTCGGTGAATAGTTTGAGCCCCGTTAAATCTTCCGCGCGAGCCGACTCGACCAGTGAGCTATTACGCTTTCTTTAAAGGATGGCTGCTTCTAAGCCAACCTCCTGGCTGTCTGGGCCTTCTCACATCGTTTCCCACTTAACTATTACTTTGGGACCTTAGCTGACGGTCTGGGTTGTTTCCCTTTCCACGATGGACGTTAGCACCCACCGTGTGTCTCCCTTGATTGCACTCATTGGTATTCGGAGTTTGCATGGGGTTGGTAAGTCGGGATGACCCCCTAGCCCAAACAGTGCTCTACCCCCAATGGTGATACAAGAGGCGCTACCTAAATAGCTTTCGAGGAGAACCAGCTATCTCCGGGCTTGATTAGCCTTTCACTCCTATCCACAAGTCATCCCCTGGCTTTTCAACGACAGTGGGTTCGGTCCTCCAATCAGTGTTACCTGATCTTCAACCTGCTCATGGATAGATCGCCCGGTTTCGGGTCTATTCACTGCGACTCAGACGCCCTATTAAGACTCGCTTTCGCTACGGCTTCCCTATTCGGTTAACCTTGCCACAGAAAATAAGTCGCTGACCCATTATACAAAAGGTACGCAGTCACAAGACGTAATGCTTGCTCCCACTGCTTGTACGTACACGGTTTCAGGATCTATTTCACTCCCCTCAACGGGGTTCTTTTCGCCTTTCCCTCACGGTACTGGTTCACTATCGGTCAGTCAGGAGTATTTAGCCTTGGAGGATGGTCCCCCCATGTTCAGACAGAATTTCGCGTGTTCCGTCCTACTCGATTTCACTGTAAATGAGTTTTCGTGTACAGGGCTATCACCCACTATGGCTGCACTTTCCAGAGCATTCCACTAACTCATAAACAGCTTAAGGGCTGGTCCCCGTTCGCTCGCCGCTACTAGGGGAATCTCGGTTGATTTCTTTTCCTCCGGGTACTTAGATGTTTCAGTTCCCCGGGTTCGCCTCTTAAACCCTATGTATTCAGGTAAAAGATACTCACTTATGTGAGTGGGTTGCCCCATTCGGAAATCTTTGGGTCAAAGCCTGTTTATCGGCTCTCCAAAGCTTATCGCAGATTACCACGTCCTTCATCGCCTCTGACTGCCAAGGCATCCACCGTGTACGCTTAGTCACTTGACCATATAACCCAAAGCGATCTAACAACAAACGTTGTTAAACGACTAAAGTGTCATAAAAATCTATAACTACTTACTACGATCTCTATTTGATCCGTTACGCTTAACGGTCAAATCGCCATACACATTTTAGCAATAACCGGCTTGGGGCCGGTTATAAACTTGAGAGTGTCTCAGCAAGAATCTCATTAAACGACCAACA
>SIHQ01000113.1 GCA_004762125.1 Oceanospirillales bacterium
CCGGCCTGAGTGACGCCGCTGTTGGTGAAGTTACCGCCACTTTCAAGGGTGAGGTTATCAAAGGCTGCCAGCGTGCCCTCGTTCACAAAAGAGCCATCCAGAGTGCCGCCACTGATCAGCTGAACATGGTTGCCCGCAATCAGAGCGCCGTCTGGCTGAATATTCGTGGGCCGTGTCTGGGCCAGATAGAGCACCGGCACCAGTACTTTCTGACCATCAACGTCTTTCTCTTCCAGCCAGACAATATCGTGGGTCAGAGCGGCTACCTGCTCGGCGCTCAGGGCAATACCGGAAGACAGGTTCAGCCGCTCCAGCATATAGTCGGAGCTGATGAAATGGGTGTAGGTGGCAAAGGCCGGGTTGGTTTTGGTCAGGCAGGTAGTGAGGAAGGAACCGGCAGAGGGCTAACTGCCGGTGTTATTACTCAATTCAGATATCATTCCTTCTTCGTTGAGTTACTGATAACTCCAAATTTTTTCTCGATATCAGAGAGGAAGATTGGATCCCAATTTTGAAAAAGTAATTTCAACTCAATTATATTTTGATGATCACAATGAGATTTCTTTTCTTTAGAAAGGCTGCTGGTGAAGCAAAGTTCTAATTCACTTGCGAATAACTTCCACTTCTTTCGTTTAAGAGTCGGAAGTATCCATGTCATGTTATACGGTAAAATTCTAGACAACTCTAATATATCCAAAATCAGAGGTTTAACCTTCTCAAGAGCTAGATCGCCATCTAGTGAAGAACGATCACTACAGCGAGCCTGATAATGTAATAAAGCATCTGTAATGTGTTCATAGATCACATTATAGCTGTGTAGCCTGTCTGGATATAAGTTGCCAAGTTTATCAATGCGATTTTCGATACAATATTCAAAGTAATCTACCGCCTCTTCTACCCCCCAAGAAGCTAACAACTTAGCAGCCTCTATGGACACAATGAGTTCCTCTTTAGTAGATGCTGGCAAAAGAAGTTTTGTAAGCGGCTTTATTCTGGAGTGATCAATTTCCGTCTCGTCGCAGTACAAAACATCCTCAGGATCTTCGATTTTTTTACCATCACTGTCATAGTGCGTGAAAATAAGATCGAAAACCTCCTTTCCCATCAACCTAGCTAAATGTGACATTATTTCCCTCTATTGATGTAAGTGCTTGGTATACAGCCAACCAGCAAACATTCATTATCATTTGAAGCATTATTCAGGTCTCGCTCAGCTGCTTCTAATCTTCTTGCATTGTTGTCAGAAGGGGTTGCGTCATACCTTCTTTTGGCAATATTCACTTTTTCTTGCAATAAATCTTGCAGCTGTTGACTAGGGATTATCTTAACGTCAGATATAACACTGTCGTTGATATCTCGCTGTAGCTGGCCAGTACTTACCTTTATTTGATCCGTACCATAATCTCTTGGAGTATTTATGCCTCCAACTTCAGAAGTTGACGTGGTTGGCGCATTCGACTTGTATACGGGATCATTTCGAATATGACGAGTTATATTTACATCTGCTTCAGGATTAGTTGGTACTAAACTGCCTTCATCGCTGAGGTAGGACTTCCCAATACCCTTTTCATTTACTGATGATGTAAAGTCATTGTCACTTCGGGTTACAGCCTCAGGAATATCATAGCCATCATTGTTGCGAGCTGGTTCTGTATTTGAGTCAAAGTCAGGAGATTTAGAGCTCCTTTTAACGTCCAACCGAACAACTCTTAACCCCGCAGCAGTCGAAACAACCGCTACAGCCGTGCTACCCCAGATAGCGCCTCGCTGTTCGTCTGCATTATCAAGCGGGTAGGTTCCGCCGCCTTTAACACCGCTTGCCAGCCCTTTCGCTGCCCCAACTGCCACATCACCTAAATCATCGGGTGCTGTAGTAGCCAGGTCGTAGACTCCGACAACACGATCAATGGTCTGGTCAAATTCTTTGCCGAGTGCGTCTTTTAGAAGGTCTGCCTCACTGTATTCAAAACGGTCTGATACAAGCCCTGCTCCGGCTATCTCAGACACCAGCCGCTCAAAGTGTTCAGGTTCAGTCTGAAGCAGTGTCAAACCAGTCTGATGAGAAGCTTTATCCGTTTCATCAAACCCGGATAAGCCATCAAGGTTGCAGTTCTGCAGCACACAGAGAACAGCTTTTAACTGTTTCTGCTTATCTTCATCTTCCGTCAAGTCCGCAATTGTTTTGATTTGGTCTGGGTGTAGCTGACGATTGTATCGATCGGTCTGCAAGGCACTGTCCGCTGCAGAGTTAACATCGCCTCCTGTGAGCAGTGCCGCAGTACCGGCTGTCAAAGCAACAGTGAGCTCTGAACTGACCTTGTCTTCTGTTGCATCCGAGAGGTGCGGCGAAAGTTGCTCCGCAATCGCTGCACCGGCAGCGCCACTGGCACAGTCACCACCTTTGGCGGCGGCTGTCGCACACCCTACCGCTGCATGAGCAAGGGTCTTGGTCAGGTCGCCCGCCTCTGTCAGTCCGGCGGTTTCTGTATCACCAATCTGCTGGGTCAGTTCCTGTCCAGCTAGGTCAACCACGCCAGCAATCAGGCTTTCTTTGAGGTTGTCTCCAAGACTGCCGCCGTTTATGGCGGTGTTAACACCGGCCTTGATGCCTGCGTTAACAACAACCTGCTTGACGTTACCGGGTACAGACTGACCACCGGCAAACTGAAGACCGGCGTTGGCCTGAAAACCAGCCGTCAGCATGGCGGTAGCCAATCCCTTGATGGAATCACTGGAACCCAGTTCTTTCAGAACGGCACCGATATTGCCCTGATTATTGATCAAGCTGATGGAGGCTTGAGAGGCCAGGCTGGTAAAACCGGCATTGGCAGCAGCGGCTGTGACAGTACCAGCATTCGCACTGACCAGACCCGCTCCTATTCCCTGAGTAGCAATAGCCACCGCAATAGCCACCAAAGCCGCCGCAGGCCCGGTCAACCCCTGGGATTCATAATCCCAGCTGTCGTGTATCTCCTGTACCTGTTGCCAGTTGACGTCGGGGTTGTTGTCCAGCTGTGCCATCCAGGCCAGTTCAGGATTCTGCGATAACTGCTGAATGGTTTGCTGAAGGTTTTTGCCGTCAATCGCTTTGATGTCGGCCTGAATGCC
>SIHQ01000114.1 GCA_004762125.1 Oceanospirillales bacterium
ATAAAGTTCGTTCGAGGAAGAATGAGAAGCCTTCAACAAACGCCTGAAGCGGTGAAAGGGTTCTTCAGGCTACATCACACCCAGTATGCTTGCAGACAGTGTTACGTATAATAAATAAGAATCAATAGAGGAGGCAGAGCCGTGCTAAGTCCTGCTGATCGCTAGGCACGCTACCGCACGAAGATTTTTGCCTTGTTGTAAAGGCATAAGCATGGGTCCCTATAGCTCAGTTGTTTATTTTTGGGTAATAGTGCCAGCTTTTAGCTTCTAAATACAGACGTCCATGGACCTTAACATCCAAGAGCCCCTAACTGTCAAAAACACATCTCAATTTTAAGTGAATTTTTCTTAACTTATTACGTCATTACTCGTACAAAAAAACGATCGTTTTTCTGCACTACAGAACGATTGTTCCCATATTCTCGAATAACCTTAAAAAGCAGTTTACTTTTGTCGTTCATTTTTTATTCGTCTATTTTAAAGGATGTATTTGTGAAAAATGAACCGTTTGGTTTCTGCTTTATGATATTTGGTTATGATCTGATCAGCACTAATGATCAAAATATTATTTCCCAGATCGACGCATTAAAAGCTGCTGGCTGCGAGAAGATTTTTCAAGATATTGCCAGCGGTGCTAAATCCGAAAGATCCGGCTTATTGCGTTTGTTAGATACTCTCAGAAAAGGCGACACTTTAGTTATATGTAAGCTGGACCGATTAGGCCGCTCTCTTCGTCATCTTGTAGATCAATATTCGCCCCTCCATCTGCAATCATTAAAATCAAACATCGTTTAGTTTTTTCCTGAAGCACTTGATGCACTGAATGCCAAAATCTTGTTGCCATAGATGTGTAATCATGGCTCTTGATTCAAGATAGATAAAATCCATCAGAACAAAAAATATCATTTTTTTTAAATTATTAACCTACATTGGTAGATTCTAAAACTAAAATAGTACTTATAATGCTTAGTAATAAATCACTCCGTCGTTCTGTAGTTTTGTCGATCTTGATGGCAGCATTTCGCTTGCAAAGCGCTCTTGCATTTGAAGAAATATCCAATATTACATTGACCTCTCACGGGGTATTGTTGATCAACGAAAAACAGCTCAAAGTGGATGGATTTGACGTGCTGTCAGACGATACCTTCACTCAGTTAACGCCTCTCCACGATGGCTGGGTAGGGTTTACCCTGCCATCCAGTGATACCAGCGATATTGTATTTCCTGATGGATCAATACTTCCTCTGGACGAGGCAGTAAAAAAGAATGAACTTATTTTTTGGTTTAAAAATGAGGAAAATGACGAAATAAATACTCGATTTTCGAAATTAACATTGTCATCCGATCTCGATCCTTCATACCCCTTAATCGTCAGTATTAACGGGAAAAAGGTTCGCCTTAATTCAATTCAACCTAAAGCTCCTGATGATACTGATTACATTCCACAATATGCAAAACTCAAACTGGAAGCCGTTATTATAACCAGTTTCGATGATACACAGCCTGTTTTACACGATCAGGCTTCATCACAATATTCAGAGTATTCGGACAGCCATCGTAAGCCCCCACACAACAAAAAAAGTGATTCATTCACTCATAGCAATGCCCAACTCCCATTATTTAATATATTAGATGCCTTTTTTGATTCAGCAGCTACTTCCATGGGTGACTCGTGGTTAACCAGAGGGGGCAGTAATGCAGATTTTCAATTCAAACTACCGGATTTATCACTCAGCAAACGGTTGTATCTGGACAACATCGTCACTCACCAAACATTTACGCAAGGAGAAGTCATACAGGTCAATATGCTTTTTTCTACCATTATGCAGGACGCTGCTACCCCTGACGGTTTGGATCCACTGGCAATCATAATGAACTGGCTTGCAGAAAAGGTAACAGATATAGATGACATGTATGCAGTAAATCGTAAGTTACTTGAGAAGATCGACGGTCATTTTCAGAGTAAAGAGACCTTCAAGGATAACTATACCCACAAAAACGGTAAGTTAAAAACCAAAAAGCTACTTCAAAGCTGGAAAGATAAATGTGGAGAAGGTCTTGCATATACACTCAAGGCAGTCTTAAAGAAAATGCATTACGATTTCACTCTGGACATAGCTAGTGCCTTTGAAGCCATAGCGCCTCAGCAGGACATGATTCAAGGGGGGAGTAGCCAACCGTTGCCTAAAAAAAAGCCAGGAACATCAAACCAATCCCAAGTAGTGCATCAGATTAGTAAAACAAAATCACTGCATTTACCAGGGGTAGAGATGCTTGATAGCGCCAGTTTTTACAGCACGGCATCGGGCGGGGAGCAAGTCATCACTGGGCCTGGTATAAGAGTATCTGGGCTACCAAGTAATATTGAAGTCACTCAAGCTGTTAGTGATATCAGCAAAGTACAACCTGAAAGAAAGCTTGGAAAAGATGAGAAACCTGAGTGGCCAGCATTTTCAGAGAGTGAGGATGAGGATGAGGATGAGGATGAGGATGGGAACAATTAGGGATTTCGCAGGTGGCTGAGAAACTGCCTAATCAAATACGGTAGTACCAAGACAGACGGCTGCATAAATACGTCAAGTGACTTACATTAGATTAGAATAGAATACACTTTGTTTTGTTATTTTCTGTCTATTCGACCAAGCTTATGCAGTCAGCCGCTTTATCATCAGGTGGCTGTAACTGTTTGATTAACCCGCTCGCATACCCGTTTACCAAGGGCTGTAGAGATACTGAACAATAGTGCACTTACTCTGAAACCCTTGGTAAATAAGGAACTATATGGGCTTGGCCGAACAGGCTGTAAAGTACTAGTGCTTCACCTTCTAAAGAACCCCGGTTCGGCAACTGCGCTAACCCTTCATCCAGTCGTTGCACCAGAGGGGCAATGTCGGGATCAACAAACGCCAACCCATTCAGCTTATCTCTGAGGCGGATAATGGGTCTCAGAGCTTTTCGGGTGACTTTTTGTTTATCCTTGAAGGTCTGCTCAAACAGGGTTTGTGCTTCCCGGCTAATCTCTTCCCGCAAAGTGTTTCCCAGCCGG
>SIHQ01000115.1 GCA_004762125.1 Oceanospirillales bacterium
TAGAGCAGGACCACCGAGGGATCAAACGAAGGACAAAGCCCATGCTGGGATTTCAGAGTTTCAAAACCGCCCGGAGAGCTCTGAAAGGTGTGGAGCTATGTCACAGTATTCGTAAAGGCCAGTACGAAAAAACTCAATCAGCCAATGACTGGGATTACTTTCATTCTCTCGCAGTCTAATTGTGTCTGGAGGATAGGTCTCAGTGTTCTATCGAAAACTTTGCAACAGAACCGTTTTTTTGGGAAAGTTCGGGATTCTGTGTATTGCAGGTTTTTACCGCCCCCCATGCGAACTATACAGCGATAACTGGTAGAACTGTCTGATTTTTTTCTTGGCTGTATTGTGTAAGATGCCATACTGACTTCACCTTATAAAGACGGTGTACCAGAGCATATTATGGTACACCATTGGTACACCGATTAGAAAAAAACGATCTAAAACCTGTTTAAATATATTCAAATACTGAGTTTATGAAACCGACTAAAAGCCTTGATAAACAAGAGATAGAGCCAATTTCCTTAGATAGAAAATTTTCCGTAGCTCCGATGATGGATTGGGCGGAGTAGTGTGTAGAGGTCTTATTGGAGTAGGGTTCAGAAAAGCTTATGTTGGGTCAGGGGCACTATAGGGGCACCTTCATTTCTTATATTTTCGGTACGTTACTCATAATAAAAAAATCACAGATTGACCGATTCCCATTCTTCTCTGGCCTTTTCTGTTTGTTGATCAATAAATTCAGCTAAATCATTAATGTGAACGAACAAGGGTGATTTCTGAGATTTACTGAGCCTTACAATAGGCAGAGGAAGACTGCCCGATGAAGCTTTTTTTTGAGCTGTGCCTGGAGCACAACCAAAATATACTTCAGATATTTCTTTCAAAGGAATTAGAGGTTTTTCATATTGAGCCAACAGTAAAAATGCAGTTTTCATAATAATCTCACAGAATGCAGTTTATTTGATTACTTGGTGTGTAGAATATTTGGAGTATTGTGCGCTGTGGGGTAATGCTGAATGGTAATAGGTGGTCTCGATATTTCATGATTAATTCGAGTCTCTCTAAAATCGTGATGAGTAATCCATTCTTGTTCAAAAGCGGTTTCTAGAATTCGTTCCGTAAGTTCAGTGAAAGAAATAACGCCTTGTCTTAACAGCGCAATGTTGCTGGGTGGTTGCATGAGGTATAAAGCTGGATAAGCTTGTATATTTAACTGTGGGTGCGGTGACAGTTCAATGTGGCTGGCTGGAAAGCTTGAAATTAATACGCCATCCGTAGAGAACGTAATTAGCTCAAATCCATAGAACTTTTTCATCATTTGCACAGTCTGGGCTTGCAGGTGACAAAGTTTACAATTGCCCTGATAGTAAAAAACCAGACCAGCCTTTTTAGCTATTTTTTTCAATACCTCCTCTTTTGCTTGATGGGCTCTACCATCATTAATTTTTGCCGCTGCGGGTGATATCGGACGCCGAACATTCTCATCCAGCATAGGGTCACTTTCGATAACGCGTTTACCTATTCTGGCAAACCGCTCCGCTTTTTCCTTAACCAACCTGTCCAGATACAAATAATCACTGACGTTTTTCTTGCTGGGTTCGTCGATGGCTTTATCAAGATAGTGACCCATATTTTTTCTAAGCCATGGAGTCGAAAGAGGAAGGTCTTTTGTTGTACTTGGTTGAGAGTGTTCCAGCTCTTTATCCGCGAGAGGCTCTGGCTCCTGAATCGTTTCATACCAAAACCACCCTTCTGAGTGTCGGTCAAACCAAGCGCTTTCGGCGGATACTGTGGTTGTGATGAGTAATAGCAGAATCAAAACAAACATCAGACGCGCTTCTGCCAGTTAGCTGTCCACCATCCCATGCATAGGGATGTCACCAGAGCCATAAAAGGGATCAACCACACTGGAAACGGCAGCGGTACAATAATTAGATATAAAAATAATCCCGGAATCCATCGGCACAGTCTTCGACTCCAGAGGTTTCTTAAAGGACTGGTGTAATGAAAGTCGTGGTAGCGAATCCTTCGGATCAAAAAGCCATCCAGAATGGCAGTGATCAATATCAAACCCCAGAAAGGCAAACAAACCAGTAACAACGCCATGCGTAAACACAGCTGAAGCATCAGGTTGAGAAAATTATTGATAACACTTCCGAAAAAATTAAGTGCTTGAGTAAAACCTTCTCCCATATTGCGGTCCGGTGTTGTGTATTTCAGTAAAAAAGACTTGGTGCCGGTTTTTATGAAGGCGACTTGATAAAAGTGTTGGCTGGTTTTCATGATCCAGAGACTGGTTTCATTGCCCAGAGTGTTGGCATAATGAGCGTGTTCTTGTTGAAGATGCTGATTCAATGATTGTCCTGTAAACAGTAGCCAGAGCAAAACCAGTATCAGTCCATAAAACCAGATCAAAATAGGATGAGTAGAAGAGTGTTCTGTCGCCATAGGATTATCCAGGTTCCTTTAGAATAGGAATCCGTCCTTTCAAAAGGCGACCACCGCCCAGTCGTGCAACGTATTCCAAATTAGGCAGTTCTCCCAGTAATTGAGGGAGAAACAGATCACCACTTTCTTCCAGCTGTTGTTCACTGAGGTTGCCGGTGAACTCCATGGGCTTGTGGGTATCCGTGCTCATACCTTGGTTTCTTATAAAGTAGCGATAACGCACTGTTGGCAGTTTATCGGTGATGAATTTTTGAGTGTCCGGATTCTGGGTTCTCAAACAGATCAAGTGATTGCAGTTGTCGATCAATTGATGAGCTGCTGCCCGAGAACCCAGTTGGGCTTCAAAATCGGCCAGTGTCTGGGTAGCGACGTACAATCGGAATTGTGCGCCTCGGCCTTTGTTCAACAATGACAGTAATTGTGGACAGAGCACTTCAGCGGCTTCATCAATAAACAGGTTGATCGGCTTGATGTTGTCATCACTCTGATTGTTGCCATTCTGAGTAT
>SIHQ01000116.1 GCA_004762125.1 Oceanospirillales bacterium
GATCGCGGAACCGTCGATAAAGACGAATAGCCATCATGCCCAGGAAAATGCCCAGCAGCAGCTGATCAAACCAGATGCCCCAGATCAAACCCACCGCTACAGGGTAGATTTCATCCAGAGACCAGAATAAAAACTGGATAGGGTCGTTGATGGTACGAGGGATTTCCATAGTTCTATGAAGCTCAGGGTTGTGGCTTGTAATAACCAATAATGACGTTATCTTCCGCTCCGTGAGAAGGCATATAACTTTTTACTGGTTGCTGAACGATTGGTTTGAAATACTTATAAAACTCGTCACAAGCGGTCATTCCTCCAGCTTTGTCCCCAATAAATACAATGGGTTTGTCACTTCCCCATACTTTTAAAACATCAAAAGAAATGGATACATTGGGTGGAGGCCAACTCATTATTAATACATCACAATCCCCGTATACTTTGATTGCTTCTATAGCGTCAAGCTTCTTGATATCACAGAAAACAAAAGGCTCATTCTCAGGATCATCCCATGATTTGTCATCAGTTGCCAAAGTGGATACTCCTTTGCACTCGAGGGCTTTCGCAAGAAGTCCATTGCCAGCCATAACTTCCAAACATTCCTTTTCACCAATCCAATTGGCCAATTCTTGAGTCCATTTCTGATCAACTAAAGCCCAGATGCCAAGTGAAGATGTAAACTGGTTAAAATCCCTTACTTCTTTCTGGTATCCACGCTCTTTTAGTGCGCCTAAATTTGGTGAGATGACAGGTACCTTCCTTTTCAATACAAAATCTAAGTAATCTTCAGTGGCTTTAATGCTTGAAGGTCCAATATCATGGTTTAAAAATATTGTTTCAATTTCTTCATGTTTTTCAGATTTCCTTTTGTATAAAGCTGTACTGGTATAGTCCGGTGATGTCTGAATTCCGACATCATTTTTATGACGTTCAATGGATGAGTTCAAAGGAGCATCATTATCGTCATACAGGTCGCTGTCATCATCTACATACACTCCAAAGTCGAGAGCAGTAGGTTTGAAGATACTATCCATAAGCTTCTTCCTTTAAATATTGAATAGTATTCACTGGGAAGAAATCACTATCACTGACAAAAGAGTTATCTGTACTAACAAACAATCAAGATCCACGGTTTATCTGTTCGTCCTTCTTAATTTATGTACTTTTTGATGTTGATATTCATTCAATTTTTCAGAGCTGATATTCTGGTATCTTGTTTCTAATCGCTTTCGGCTATCCACCCTCTGCTGATCAAAATCCAGTCGCGATCCTTCCCCCGTCAGAGACTCAAGGTTCATTTGTTTCAGGGTAATTTCATTAATCTCTGGCAATTTATCCTGAAGTTTCAGAAGTGCTAGCCATTCTCCAAGATCAATACGATTCCAATCTACGGTTTGCAGGATTTCTGGAGTAATGCCGGCGCAATCTGGGTGTTTGGCAGAGCCCCAGCCCATGTTCAGCTGTTGTCGTATTTGCACCTGTAAAATACGGGACAGGGGTGAGTTAAAGCAGCAGTAACTGTTGTACTCCAGGCTGCTCAATCCCAGTAGTTTTGATTTCCGATAACGACCCACCTTATGACAGGTTTTCATTTCCCGCTTTGCCGCCAGTTCAAATTCATTGTCTTCGCACTTGTGAGTGATTTGAACAATCAGCTTGGTCATGGTGTAAGCCGTATAAATCATGGTAACGGCACTGATGGCTGAGGTTATAGCGGGATTCATCATCAGCGATTGCTGACTCAGTTGTCCGCCTTGTGAAGCCAAGTTATTGCCGACGGTTCGGAATAACAGGTTGGTGGCATCCTCTCCCAGCACTTTTTGTACGACTTCTGCCATTTTGTGCATCAGTTGTTGCTGCATATTACCAAGCATCGACCGTTGCGCTTCTTGTGATAATTCTCCGGCAACGGGTTTTGCTGTAGCCGTTTGAGCGTGCACTTCAGCCGGTGTTGGCCAGAGTTTGTCAGTGAGCTTATCCCAGTTTTTCCCTATGGAAGCAGTTCCGTCAGACCAAAGGTTTTTAACAGGTTGGCTGAGTTTGTTTATGCCACGTATCAGTGGCTCACGCATTTTCCGATACTGCCCGGTCAGCTGGTTGGGGTAATTACTTTGCAGATGAATCGTAGACTTATCGAACAGATACCCCATGAGTAAGAGATTCATGTAACTGGCGAAATTGACGTTGGTGGGCAAGTTGCAGCAGTCCACCATATTGAATATGCCTTGTTTACAAGTACAAGCGCTTCCGCTGAAGACTTTGCATCCTGAAGTGCTTTCGTTTTCTGAGGCACTTTCAGATCCGTTTTCAGAAGAGCGGCACTGCATATCATGAGACAGCTGTTTGGCGGCATGGAGTCCACTGACGGCGCTGGCAAAGTCGCTGTTGTCGGCTTCTGTAATATCCGCCTGACATTCTCCCAACATGCATTGCATGGGCTGACCTTCGCAGTGAATGCTTTCTTCGATACCTACCTGATTCAGAGTTCCTGTGTAACCGCAGTCGTATCGCTCTTGTCGTGTGTAACAGATATTAGAGTTTTGTGATGGCGACTCCCCTAAACAACGGCTGTCCAGAAATGCACAGTTCGGGTCGTTGGCCAGTTGAGCACAATTATCCGGTGGATACTGTGTGGCGTTAGTTTTGTAGTAGAAGCAGTCTGATTCTGCCCTGACGGTTTTACAATCCGATGGCAGCTGTTGAAAAATCGTTGATTGCAAAGGAATAACTTTGCCATGAACTGAGTGTTCAGCGTCCGTCAGTGTTTCAAGACAACTGAAACTCAAACGACACAAACCATCCTGTTGTGCTTGCTGCATTCTGGCCAACTTGTCCAATGATGAATCGGGCGTCCATCGGTCTTCCATAAGCAGGTTGGTTGTATTAAAAAACAGCTTGATCAAGGCGTACCCTTCACCGTCATCGCCTACTGAGGTA
>SIHQ01000117.1 GCA_004762125.1 Oceanospirillales bacterium
TAATGTTTGAACCACAAAGGCACAAAGGCACAAAGAAAAGAGCTTTTAAAACCTTTGTGTCTTTGTGCCTTTGTGGTGCAACGCTTTTTCTTTCAGGCTGTACGATATTAGGCGTCGGCGAAAGTGAGTACGCCTGCGATAAACCCGGCAAAGGCGTGTGTAAATCTGCACGACAGGTGTATCAGGATATTAGCGACAGCGATCACAAATCGTCGGTACCTGCCGTCCCGTCAGCCCATCAATTCGATCAAACCATAACGTCAAAGGAGATCCCCACACCACAACGATTACCAGCACACATTCTCAGAATCTGGATAGCGCCCTGGGTGGATAAGCAAGGTCACTGGCACAGCGGTGGCGTTGTCATGTCTGATATTTATCCTCGGGAGTGGCAGTCCGTTACACCCTAATAATCCTCTGTAAACCAATAGCCTTCCAAACTCGTTTATTTTCAAAGGTATTCATCATGACTCACTTTTTTACTGCGTCTGGTTTTTCACGTTGCTCACGATTTCTGTTGTTCGGATTGATCATCAGCCTCTCTGTTCTAGCCCCTGAACTCTGGGCAGCTGATCCCATTGTGGTATCCGGTTCCAAAGATTTCGCTGATATTTATGGGCGTTTAGTGGGCTGGATCAAAGGGGATTTAGGCCGAACTCTGTCCATTGCCTTTGTGTTGATCGGACTGGCGTACGGCATGGCCCGGCAATCCTTACTCGGTTTTGCCACAGGTGTTGGTGCCGCTGTGGGTTTGCAAGTGACGCCCACCATTATCAATTCCATCTTTGGACTGTAACCGTGGATGTCATTGAAACTACTTCCCACGCTTCATGGTTAACCACCCACGGTTGCTGCGGCTATCCCGTAGGTACCGGTGCGATTCTGCATCACCATGAAGCCCTGATCGAAACGCTTAATGGGCAACTCAGATTGCCCAGTGAACTGCAGCCTCTGTTCAATATTACTCTGGATCGATTGGCAAATTGGCTGCACCTGTTACCGGCGCACCCCCAACATCATTGCGAACCGGCAGGGGCACTTCGTCACTGTTTGGAAATCGCTCTTTGGTCTGTGGCGGCGACCGAACAGATTCATTTTGATAACGATCTCTACCCCGACCAACAACGGGCACGACAACCTGTTTGGCGATTAATGGCAGCAGTGACAGGTTTGTTGTATGACAGCGGTCGTATCGTGAGCTGCATTACTGTGAATCATCCGGACGGTGGTCAATGGTCTGCTCTTCAATACGGATTAGGGGATTGGTTACAGAGACATCGAATCCATCATTACACGCCTCATTGGCAACACTGTGATCAGCACCCTGAGCAACCTTTGTCTTCTGAATACACCTGGATCAATCTGGTGTTACTGAATCATCTGATGTCAGATGCGCTAAGAGATGTTCTGAAACCCGACCATGACAAAGGCGTTCTCTGGCAAACCTTTATCAGTGGATTGACCGGACAGAAAAGCCCTCTGGCCGTAGATAGGTTGGTCAGTGCCATTGAACAATCCCGACAGAAAAGTATCCAACAACATTCCATGAAAGGTGAAGCGCTGACCCAACCAGTGGGCCTGCCTATACCACCGGTCGAACAGGAAAACTCTTCAGAAGAGAGCAATACGCAGGAAGACCTAAAGACAGTCGTCGCTCAACTGGAATCGGAACAGATCAAATGGGTTAAAGACTGCTTGATTTTGAAATGGCCGGACGATCTGAAAACAGACACGCTAACGGCTAAGGAGCGGCTTGCCCTATGGCATCAGCGCAACTGGATTAAGTCTTCCGGCAACAACCTGATTGTTTGTCGCAATGGGCAACAGTGTGTGTTTTTGAAGCCAGCCATTTCCGAACAATGTAAACAGTGGCTACCTGCAGCTGAATCCCAATGATTCGTGACAAGCCTTACCTTCAGAACTGGCGACCTAATTACGAAGGGGCTTCTGCCCTGCTTTGGTTTATCGCTATGGGGATTAGCTTGCTGATGTCGTTTTACAATGCGCTTCCGCTGACCGGATTTATGGGTACCGCAAGTCTGTGTGGCGTTCTTTGTTTGTATCGACTCTCTCAAGCACTCCCTATCTGGCAAAAACACCGCAACATTAAAGGGCAACCTCTGTCATTTCTGACCCTGGATCAAAAACACTGTTTAACGCTAAAAGAGGATAACCAAAATCAAGGGCTCTGGTTAGGCTGGGGGTTTCAATGGCAAAGAGAACATGGGCAGCGTGCCTGGGATTTATTGCGAAGTGATAATGTTCCGCTGAAAACCGACAACACACTGGGTGCTCACTGGATACACGGCATGAGTCACCATGAGCAACCTTTGTATCAACCTCTGGAACAGATCGAAATGCACACGCTGGTCATCGGAGTGCCGGGCAGTGGCAAAACACGATTGTTTGACTTACTGGTTACCCAAGCTGTTTTACGCAATGAGCCGGTGATTATCATTGACCCAAAAGGCGACCACGATCTGGCTCGCCATACTCGCAGAAGCTGTGAGCTGTCAGGAGAGCCTGATCGATTTATCAAGTTTCATCCGGGTTTTCCTGGCGATTCCATACGCATCAACTTGCTGCAGCATTTCAATCGTTCCAGCGAATTGGCCAGTCGCATTTCGGGGCTGATGCCGTCTGATGGTGGTCACGCGCCTTTCCAAGCCTTTGCTCAAAAAGCCGTAGATGCCGTAGTTCAGGGGTATTTATTATGCGGTCAACGACCAACGCTGGTATTGATTCGACAAGGGCTGGAAGCCGGTGTTGCCAAGTTGTTGATCAATGCATTGACGATTATCTGTACCCGACATTCGCCTGATG
>SIHQ01000118.1 GCA_004762125.1 Oceanospirillales bacterium
TCCCATTCATCATTTTCATTATAAACGCCAATCGGATCCCAGTCTTTCCAAAGGATTCTGGCAACCCTTTTATAGAGTAATTTCTCGTTCGTGCTCAGACTCTTTTTCATCATTTACTTCGCATAACGCCGCCAACAACGGCAGACTTGTTGTTGTGATTTTTGTGCAATAATGGCGAAGCCATGCACAGAAAGCGCAGCAGCAAGGCTGTCCAAGGAGCGCAGCGACTGATGTTGCTTGGCCTTGTTAGGCACTGATTTCACCAACACTTTGGACTAATGACAAGTATTGTTCGCGATCATTTTGTTCTATTTTATTTAATATGAATTTTGCGGCTGTATGCATTTCTGGGACTTCTACTGGCGTAGAGCCTCGTTCAAAAACACCAGCTAAATGCGAATACTCGTTATTGATCCTATCAGTAAGGATCGCAGGTACACTTTCTTCTCCGAAAAATGATTTTAGAGTTGCTTGTGTCATACCTAGTGCCGGGTATTTGTAATACAGATATATTTCAAAGAATTTTCTCGCATTATTCCCAAAATTATAGAATGTCGTATAGTTTTCATCATTTACTGAAGTGATTGCTGCGCATTTATGAATTTGATGAAATAAAAAATTAAACTCAGTTACATACTCCTTCAAGTATTTAGGCATTAAAGAAATATCACTGGATTGATCAGTTCTATTAATGATGAAGTATTGTGATTTCCTTTTATTCAATGCCCCAGGAAGTCTTTTAAGGTATTTTAGAAAATCCAAATTATGCGTTGAAATGAACAATTGCTTAAAGCGTGTTCTTTCTTTAACTTCTCCTGCGTCATCATATGTTTCTGGCGTAACAATTTCAGCATTAATTAGGCTATAGACAAAGAAAATATGATTTGCATCCAGGCTTGAAATTGGATCATCGATCCAAATAATGGGCTGACTACCTTTTGTCTCGATATCTTTAAGCTTCGCCATGAAGTAGCAGAAAGCTATTAGGCTACATTCACCTTCACTTAGGTGGTAAGCTTTTTGATTATTGCGAGTTACTTCAAACCTATATCCAGTCCGTACTTCCGGAGACGTTTCTTCAATTGCCTTCAAAGAAAGTGACTGATGCCCAAAAAAGTCGTTCAAATAATCATTTACTTGATCTGCGCCTTTACTTTCATCTTTTAATTTCGATTTTAATTCACCTATTTTCGCTTTCTTAGTGGTAACGTCGATATTTTTAGCTGTTTTTAATCTTGCTGCTATTACTTGATCCTCTTTTAGCTCATCAATCGATTTGCATTCATCTTCATAGCTAATATCATTGATGAACGTATACACTTCGTGAAGTCGAAGTGCATCACGAGCTTTTAACTGATCAGCACTTAATGATGCAGTTGATTGATTTGCTTCTTCTCTATGTTGCTCAAACGATAGCCTAACAGTATTTAATTCAGCCTCTGCGGATTTTGGCTCCTCGAATAGTGCATCATTAAATATATCTTCTTTTCGGCATTTAACTTGTTTTTCTATTATATCTAGACTTGTTAAATAGCTTGCTGCATTGGTAGATAGATCTTCTTTCAATACATCTAACCCTTCATGAAAATTAGAATAAAATTCTGAATTATTTATTTTCAATAAAGTGGGTATCCGATCCTTTTCACTCTGTATTGAAGTTAGCAAACCATCCAAAGCAGAACGAAGTTCTTCAGATTCCTGATTAAAGTGTTTATCTAATTTTTCCCAAAGTTCTGCCGGTAGATCATTTCCACAAAATGCACATTGATCTTTTTTATCTTTATGCTGCTCTCGCCCTGATCGCACCCAAGCAGCAAGAACACTGTCGTTTAGCAGCTCTTGAATAGGAGCTGATGCTTGAATCTTTTTTTCTATTAGTTCTTTAGCATTCACAACTATTGACGAATATAGGAGATTAAAAGGAGATGATTCTCTGATCTCTTCTTTAGGCAGTTCTTTAAGGAGAGAAATATTAGCAGCTGCATTATCATCAGAAATTGGGGAATAGGATTCTTTAACGACTTTGAGAATATCGCTTCTAATTTTCGTCAGATTGTAGTTGGCATTTCCAAATACTTTATTATGCTTTATTCCTGTACCTGCTTTATTAGCCTTGTCGCGTAACTTGGTCTCTAAAGCTGATGTCTTTTGGTTGTGAACCCTCTCTGCATTAGTGTGTTTTTCATTAGCTTCAAGATACTTTCCAATCAAGCCGCTTTTATCCTCGACGTTCCCAAGCTCAATTTCATTTGTTTCTATTTCTTCTTCAAGCCTAGTGTTATCTTCACCAAGTATTGCAAATGAATTAATAGTTTGTTCATCGTCAGTGATAAAGCGTAAGTTATCTTTAACAAAATCTTCATTAAATACTCTAATCACGTGATTATGCGTGGTTAATGAGCCTTGTGAAATATTGCTTCCATCATCAAAGCTAAATCTAAACTCTGGTGTTATATACTTGTCTGAAATCGCGCCTGTTTCAGCTGCTCTTACAATTCGTGATAGAGTTGTTTTCCCGGAATAGTTCCTACCGTAAATAACATTAATACTTTTAAATTCAGCAATGTTATTACCTTCATCTCTAAGTGATCTTGACCATTGAAAATCTTTATAGACAGCTATATTTTTAATGCTATCCATTTTTAATATCGATGAAGACATCGGGGATCACTCCTTGACTCGTTTAAGTGCCTAACAGCTGCTTATACGAACTCACTTCGCATAACATACTGTAGATTTATTATGCGAATATTCTGCAGCCTATTTACAACAAGGGCTACAGAGCTATGCTCACTGAATCTCTCTTATCAGTGAGTTCG
>SIHQ01000011.1 GCA_004762125.1 Oceanospirillales bacterium
AAGCAGATATGAGAATCCTTATCGGATTTCATCCGCTCGATACGGCCTGACAGTCGTTTAAATCGACGTCTTTTCTGAAAGAGAGACTGGGAAGTTTTTGAGTGATCCTGACCGGAACGCTTTTGCCCGACCACTTTCTTGGCCAGCTTTGCAATATCGCCCTTCAGCGTATCCAGCTTGTTCTCGTCCTGAGCAATGCAGTTCTTTCGATTAGTCTCTTGCGACTTAATCTGACCTTTCAAATGTTGCTCGACGCCACGCATAACGCGGTAAGGAAGGCGCTGGCCAGTGAAGACATGGTAGTCTTTTCGGGATTTGCAGCGGCCACTTTTCAGGGCAGCGTAGTACTGGCGACAGACCTCACCAAACAGCACAGCATAGTCGTCCAGAAAGCATTTCTGCTCCTGAGACAACGACAACTTGGCCGGATACGTGAGATAGGTTTCGCTCATACTCTGCTTTATACAACTGTTTATATATACAGTTGTGCAACGTACACAAGCTACACGACAATCGCAATATTAATCAGGCGACCGACAATGGCGGAAGATTTTAAGCTTTTCCTGTTTTTATGGCTTCTTTTTCCGTACAACCTTGCGCTGAACACTGTCATCAACTCAATAACATCGTGGCACAGCCGGTTTTCGAATGTCACATTCACCTCTTCCAAAATCACTACTTCCGTCCCAAAGTAAGCGCATAGCTGGAAAATGATTTCACTACCAAACCGCAACAGTCTATCTTTATGAATCAAGACCAGCTTATCTATTTTGGACTGGCAGACCCTTTGAATCAGACGACGAAGACCCTTTTTACGGTAATTTAAGCCGCTGCCGAGGTCATCTATCACGTCGAAAGTATCGAATCTCTCCCCGTAATCAGCCAGTCTTTGCTTTTGAGTTTCCAAATCTTTTTTCTGGTCATGCGAGGATACCCGAGCGTAACCCACATTAATGCGGTTCTGCTTTATTTGGTCAGGATGAGTAATGGCCAGCACTTGAGAGACACTGTATCGACGATGACCACCGACAGATCGACACTGAGGAACTGATTTCTTGGAAGAGTGCCATCGACGCAGAGTAGAAACGGCGACACCCAGCATGGCTGCGGCCTCCCCGACACTTAAAAACTGTTTCATTGTTATTATTTTTACAGCTAAAACTATCAATATATCAACAAACAGCAGGTAAATGAGTAAGTTTGGTCAGAAATTACACCTACTGCTCTCTACCCTTGTTCATTTTACGAAAGTTGTTGATAGTAAAAAGGACATAAACTCCACGATTTTATCCCTATCTGAATTCCCACCAACTTTTTATAGTCACACCATCAAGATTCACAAGATTACCTTTAATTGATCAGGTGTTGTTTAAGCCAGCGGTACCTGTCTGACGGGAGTGACCCATGTCCGAATTCTTCACAGATGTTAGCAAGATCCAGTTCGAAGGTGCCGATTCCAGAAACCCTCTGGCATTTAAGGCCTACAACCCGGACAAAATCATTTTGGGCAAGACCATGGCAGAGCATTTGCGTTTTGCTGCTTGCTACTGGCACAACTTCTGCTGGACCGGTTCTGATGTATTCGGTGCAGGCACAATGGTTCGTCCATGGCACAAGCCATGTAACGAGCTGGAAATGGCGATGATGAAAGCCGATGTTGCTTTCGAATTCTTCTCCAAACTGAATATTCCTTTCTACTGCTTCCACGACGTAGACGTAGCACCTGAAGGCAAGTCCCTGAAGGAATACATCAACAACTTCGCCACCATGGTTGACGTGCTGGAGCGCAAGCAGGAAGAAACCGGTATGAAACTGCTGTGGGGTACTGCTAATGCATTCTCCAACGCTCGTTACATGTCCGGTGCTGCGACTAACCCTAATCCTGAAGTATTTGCCTACGCGGCTACTCAGGTATTCAATGCCATGAACGCTACCAAGCGTCTGGGCGGCGAGAACTACGTTCTGTGGGGTGGTCGTGAAGGTTACGAGACTCTACTGAACACCGACCTCCGTCGTGAACGTCAGCAACTGGGTCGTTTCATGCAGATGGTTGTTGAGCACAAGCACAAGATCGGTTTTGACGGCGCTATCCTGATCGAGCCTAAGCCACAGGAACCTACCAAGCACCAGTACGACTACGATACTGCGACTGTATTTGGCTTCCTGAAGGAATTTGGTCTGGAAAAAGAGATCAAGGTAAACATCGAAGCTAATCATGCCACTCTGGCGGGTCACAGCTTCCACCACGAAGTCGCTACGGCCACTTCTCTGGGTGTATTCGGCTCTATCGATGCTAACCGTGGTGACGCACAGCTGGGCTGGGACACCGATCAGTTCCCTAACAGCATCGAAGAAAACACACTGGTTGTGTATGAAATTCTAAAAGCTGGCGGTTTCACCACCGGCGGTTTCAACTTTGACGCTCGCCTGCGTCGTCAGTCCTCCGATCCGGTTGATCTGTTCCACGGTCACATCGGTGGCATGGATACTATGGCTCTGTCTCTTGAGCGTGCAGCCAAGATGATCGAAGACGACTTCCTTGCTGACGCTAAAGTCGAGCGTTACGCTGGCTGGGACGAAGGTATGGGTCAGAAAATCCTGAAAGGTGAAATGTCTCTGGAAGACGTGGCCAAGACTGCTGTTGCCGGAGAGTTTGATCCAAAGCTGGTCTCTGGTCGTCAGGAACTGCTGGAAAATGAAGTGAACAATGTGATCTTCAACCGCTAATCTCCAGTTAACCGGTTACCCCATAGCCCCGATAAAAACTCTGTTTTATCGGGGCTTTCTGTTATTCATATCAAACGTAAAGTCACTACCTGTTTCCAGTTACTCGATCCGCTATAATGGCTCCAATCAATTTCATCTCTTCTGTATCTAACTCCTTTGTTTTTGGAACTTTATGATTACCAATGATGTGTTGCGTCGCCTGCGTTTTGCCCTGAATCTGGATGATCAGGAGATGATAAAAATATTCAAACTGGCCGAGTTTGATATGACCCCTCCTCGCCTGGTCAATATCATGAAAAAGGAAGAAGAACCGGGTCATGTGCTCTGCCGGGATGACGTTCTTGCCCGTTTTCTCGACGGTTTCATCATTTATCGTCGTGGTGCTCAGGAAGGAAAAAAGCCGGAATATGTGCCACTGGGTGAGCTGATGTCAAAAAATGAAGTATTGCGTAAGCTCAGAATTGCCCTTGAACTAAAAGATACCGACATCATCGATATGATGAAACTGGCTGAGTTCGACGTCTCTAAAACAGAGCTGTCCGCAATTTTCAGACGAAAAGGACACAGAAACTATAAAGAGTGCGGAAACCAATTCCTGAGAAATTTCATTTCCGGACTCACCAAAAGAAACCGTCCTAACCTGCCTGTCAGAAAAGATAAGCCAACCGAATAATGACAAGGTTGCAGTAAATCAAAGGGTAACATCAGCGGTTTGTTTATGTCCCACACCAGACACGGTAAACCTACTCGCTGCGTCTGGTACTTTTTTTCTATAGTTCAGACCTGCACAAAAAAGCATAGAAACCGCTGATATGGACATATCTGTGCTCCAGAAAGCCTCATATAGTATCCCCTCTAAACAATTTCAGACACGTGTGCTAAGTGGCTTGACTGGTTAATGCATAGTATCGATTAAAACAACTGCCTTCGACGTTGATGAAAAATTCTAACAAACGGGCATGTTTTGAGGGGGCTTGATAAATGAGTTTTGTAGATAAGATTGAGTACGCGGTTTCAACAAAAAATCCAACACTAGTCGGTGCACGCATCTACAACCTGATTGCGCGCAGCATGTTCATTAACACGGTTCTGGCTGGATTTTTCTCCTGGATAGCGTTCCGCAGCGACATCAGCTGGGGTAGTTTGATCGTTGATTTCATCATTACTAACATGTTTTTAACTTACTTCCTCGTTGTTGGCTCCCGTGGCGATCTGCGTGGCTGGACTGAGAAAATGGGAATCAAAAAAGAGACATTCGATCCTGTTGCTCACAAGAAATATAAGTCTTACATCAAGAAGAATAACTGGGCACTGTTCGGCTGGTCATTCGTCGTATACGGCGTTAAATACGCAATTCCATATTTTGGCATTATTTATCTGAGCTTCAACGTAGTTCAAGGCGTTGCAAATCCAACTGATGTAAGCCTGGTGCTCTTCTTGAAGCTGGTATGGCTGATTTTCTTTACTGATGAAGCCACTCGAAAGGCCGGTATGGCTGGTACGATTGATCCTGAAACGGTTAAGTGATCAAACAAATATAAAGAAGGCGCTGTAAAAAGCGTCTTTTGAATTTATATTATTCTCAGTCCGTTTCCATGTTCTGCGGCCCAAGATCAGATTTTTTTTCAATCAATGCTTCATATGTGAGTAATGCTTTGTATTTTTTGCATGTGACTGAAAAGTTAGGCCTGGATTGAGAAAGCGAATCTGTTAACGACTCCATACTTCGGCGGTATTTTTCCTGGTATTGCACAAGACTGAGAGACCGTTCTTGCTTACCCAGACCACTCACTATTTCATCTAATTTCTGCTTACTCAGGTTTTTCACTCTACCCTGACTGTTTTTCAACAATCTGGCAGGCATTTCATTAAGAGGAATCTGACGTTCATTCAAAGCTATCCCAGCGCATCTTTGAATTTTTTGCTTACCTTGCGACAATTGCTTCAACCAATCATCCAGCGCAGGTACCTTATGGAAGGCTCGTGTAGCCTTGAGAGAAAATACACCACAACAGCTTTGATCTTTCTGCAATACAAAAGCAGGACTGAATACAAAAAGTTCTTTACCGGATGAATCGTTTTTTATTGCAGTGCCTAACTGACCAATCAAATCTAATTTTATTTTTTTTGAAAGCTCGCAATTCCCTCCTAGTGTCTCATGCAGATAGGTAATCATCTTACTATCACTGACTACTAATCTGACCATGACAGAATGGTTGGATGAAGGATCTGTATAGATAAGACTCATAGCCTCCTCACCGGAAAGAAGCAGTTTTTGTACCTGTTCTCTAATGTCTAAAAGCTCGGTACAAACAGCAGCATCTGTGCCGTAGTAGTTTGATAGTACTTTCTAAGAACTATTTCGTAAAACTCAACGTCCAGTTTCTTTTTATCTCTGGATTCTTGCGCGGCTACTCTGTCTTTTACTTTTTTTTCTTCTAATTTTTCGATGCTGCAATCTTTTCTTTTAGAATCATTTCCTTCAATAGAATTATCTGCAGACAACACTGTATTCAATCCACTTTGTACATGGTGAGTCTTGCGATCAGACACGGACATAGGATCAACACCGCCAATCAAAGCAGGAATATTCTGAAGAGGCTGTACTGTCACAACACTTGCCAAACTGCTTGAAGAGGCCGTTAAATCTATACCTTTGGGTAGTAAAAACCTCTACTGTGAACCTGGATATGGATAACCTGCCATTTGAGGTGTTATTGGTATTCCCTTCGACTCCATACTCCCTGTTCCTATTCATTAATGGTTTTTTCAGTGCCCATGACACAACTCCTGTCATCGGATATGAATTTGACCATCTAAAAAGGAGAAAGTTTTAACAACCCTGTCAGTATCACTAAAAGGATCGAAGGAAGAGAGCTTTTTCAGCAAATACGCTCAAGGATAATCAGTTTTCCAGATATTTCCTGCGATAGTCCGACGGTGACATTTTCATATGCCTTCTGAAGCAACGAGCAAAGTACATCTGATTGACATAACCCAGCTCTTCAGCAATTTGAACGATGCGCTTCTGGCTGTGGATCAGCTTATTACAGGCAACGGTCATACGCTTTTCTTCCCGCCACTGCATTACGCTGACACCACATTGTTTTTTAAACAGCTGGGTTAAACCTGATACCGAAAGACAAGCCGCTTCTGCCACCATTTCGATATTCAAATCAGCAAACAGGTTTTCTTCGATAAAACCGATGGCCGCCTGAATTCTAGGATCCGTTCGATGATAGCCTCTGGATTCAATCAGCTGATTACAGCGAACCATCAGATGCTCAACCGCTGTAGCACGAATTCTGACTTCATTAGGATCATTGGACCAACCCAGTGTAGAAAGGTTGTCGACAACACGAGTGATGTTGTCCAGTTCTTTGCCAATCTTTGCTTTTATATGAAATATACCAGGCGCCACTTCCGGCCAGTCCAGCAGATCTACAATACGGTTCCCTGCCTGAAACAATACCCAGTTGTAATACCACTCTTCAGAGTGCTCTGCTCGCTGACAATCCAGATAAGCTGTTGGTTTGAATAGCAGAATATCGCCAGGCTCTGTGTTCAGCTCGGTTCGAACACAATTGTAATGACCGGAGCCTTCTCTTGTGACATGAAGTGTCCACCCAGCCTTTATTTGAGGCCGAATGGTGTGAAAATCGCCCCAGGTATTATTTGCTCTATGTTCATGAGCAGCAACGTTCTTATGGGTAAAAATCAGTTTGTCGTGTTCCAGTGTGCTGAACACCTGACGTAGAAATTCGGTGGCATCTTTATCCTTTAACTCTATCTTATCAGCCATGGGATGCTCCCAACTGGCAAGAGTCGCGGGAAAGCTGGGTTGTTTCTGAAGCTCAGTCAGAAAGACGTCCAAATCAGGACCTGTATTTTCACCATTGGTATCAAGAGAAATAGTGTCGTTTGTCTGAAAAAGGTAGCTTAGTCCTTTCTTCACCTGCCTGATATCAGTCTGGCCATTGAAATATCGATAGATATTTCTGGCCGCTTTAGCCAACTGCGTTTCCATGCCCAAACCTCTTATTTATCGTTAAAACAGCCATGAGCGGGAAATGCAGCTCACCCCGAAATATGAAAATGGTACAGAACCTGATAGAGCTGCATTTTCATAGTAAATAGGTACAACTGTAGCCTGAAACAGGATCGAATATTTTGAACATAAATCCTGTCAAAGTATATGCCTTAACGGGGTAATGATTTTCATCTTTGATCCCCATAGCTTCTGTCAAAAGTGCTCTAAAACACGTTAGAAAATGCATATCAAGAAAACAGGTGGACTCATATAGTTACATCAAATGACTTATTTTATTCATGTCTGGTAATTCACTGATCAACTAGAAAAAATGAATTACCTCACTGGAGGCATTCCATGATTTACAAGAAGCTGGGTATCGACGAAAAGGCGATTACCGTACAGGCCGAAAAAGCCCTGAAGCAAATGTCGCTGAAAGAGCGAGTGTATCTGCTCCATGGCGAATGGAACATGCTCCACAACATCATCAAGCACAAGAATGCTTACAACCCGACCCCAATTGAAACTCAGGGTTGTGAGCGTCTGGGCATTCCCCCTATCGGTTTTACTGATGGCCCTCGCGGTATCGTAATGGGTAAATCCACCTGTTTTCCTGTTTCCATGGCTCGTGGTGCCAGTTTTGACCGTAATCTGGAAAGCCGTATCGGCGATGTCATTGGTAAAGAAGGCCGTGCTCAGGGTGCCAACTACTTTGCCGGTGTCTGCATCAACCTGTTGCGTCACCCTGCTTGGGGCCGTGCTCAGGAAACTTACGGTGAAGATCCTTTCCATGTAGGTGAAATGGGCAAAGCTCTGACTGAGGCTGTGCAGGATCACAATATGATGGCCTGCATTAAGCACTATGCAGTCAATAACATGGAGAATACTCGCTTCAAACTGAATGTCACCATGGACGACCGTGTTCTGCATGAAGTGTACCTTTCCCACTTCAAGAAATCCGTTGATGCCGGTGCGGCTTCCCTGATGGGCGCTTACAACAAGTACGACGGCGATCAAGTATGTGAGAGCCATAAGTTACAGACCGAAATTCTACGTGATATGTGGGGCTTTAAAGGTTTCACCAGTTCCGATTTCGTCTTTGGCATTCGTGACACCAAGAAAGCCATTGAAGCCGGTATGGATGTTGAAATGCCATGCCCGGTTTACTATCAGGACAACCTGCTGAA
Organism: Oceanospirillales bacterium; assembly: GCA_004762125.1. Taxonomy (GTDB): domain Bacteria; phylum Pseudomonadota; class Gammaproteobacteria; order Pseudomonadales; family Endozoicomonadaceae; genus Endozoicomonas_A. The sequence goes on from SIHQ01000011.1 coordinate 7,945, forward strand.
GAAAGTAGAAAGCGGGGAAATCGATGAATCTTACGTAAATACTGCCGCTCTTCGAGTCGTTAAAACCGTACTGGCTTTCCACACTCGCCGCGAGAAGATGAATTACGGGCCACATCTGGTCTCTCACCCGAATCATATTGCTCTGGCAAAAGAAGCCGCAGAGAAATCTCTGGTACTGATGAAGAACGATAACTCTGTTCTTCCTTTGAAAAAGAACGTTAAGAAACTGTTGGTTCTGGGTGACCTCGCTTCTGTTGAAAACGTGGGTGACTTCGGCAGCAGCAAGATCGAACCGGTTCACGCTATTACCCAGCTGAAAGGCCTGCAAAGCTACTTTGGCGACACCTGCGAGATTATTCACTGCACTGACACCGAATTGGAAAAAGCCAAAACCTATGCCAAAGAAGCGGATGCCGTCATTATTTTTGCTGGCTGTAATGCCCATGATGAAGGTGAGTTTCTGGTTCCAGATGAAGACGTCGATTACTCACTAATCGGTGACGCTTACATCAACCGAGGTATGAAATTACGCGGGAAGTTGATCAAGTGGCAAGTTGGTAAGGGCCAAGTAGCTTCCGCTGCTTCCGACGAAGAAGGAAAGGGCTTTGGTGGAGACCGTGCGAACCTGGGGCTAAAAGTTAATCAAATTAAGATGATCAAGGCTGTCGCCGGAATTAATCCAAATACCGTCGTAAACTTGATTGGCGGCAGCATGATTATGACCAAAGAGTGGGATCATCTGGTACCTGCCATTGTGCATAATTTTTACTCTGGTATGGAAGGTGGTCACGCCGTTACACGTGTACTGTTCGGTGATGTTAACCCAAGCGGTAAATTGCCGTTCACCGTACCACACGACGAAGCACACCTGCCTTACTTCAGCCGTACCGACAAAGAGATTAAATACGACCTGTATCACGGTTACAGTTTGCTGGATAAGAACAACGTCGAGCCAATGTATCCATTTGGCTTCGGTTTGAGCTACACCAACTACGAACTGAGCAACCACACCATCAAGAAGCACAATAACTTCTTCCGTATCTCTGTTGATGTGACCAACACCGGTAGTATTGATGGTGAAGAAGTGGTTCAGGTCTATGTGGGTAGCAAGAACTCGGCTATTGAACGTCAGAAGAAGCTACTGAAAGGTTTTGACAAAGTAGCTGTTCGTGCGGGACATACCGTGCCGGTTGTAATCGATGTGCCTCTGGCTGAAATCGAATACTTCTCTAACGAGCAGAAGCAGTTTGTCTTCGAGAAAACCAGTTATGAAGTTTATGTAGGCAACAGCTCTGCTGATTCCTCTCTGACCGAATTGACTGTTAATTACTCTTCCGAAAAAGTTGCAAAAAAAGAACCTGCAATGGCATGAGAAATTAAGAAAATTCCTGATTTTTTCATCGAAATCATGGATAACCTAATACAAAAAAAGTGCTGAACACAGCACCTTTTTTGTTTGTTGTTTCCCTTCCTGTTTGCTTATCTACCGGCCATGACGCTATCAAAAAGTGCCATAAACACGTCAAAAAGTGCATATCGCAGACATCATCATCAAGGCAGTATTCAACTATTCATGGCTATAGGATTAACGAATAGTCGAAGGTCAGCCTGGAGGAGACAAGGCATGGCCGGAAATACCGCAGACATTGATGAAACAACACAAAAACTTATTGGAAAAATGCAGGAAAGCCTGCCTCTGCGCGGTTTTGTGATGATGAGTAATGGCGAGATGAGCTACACGTTTCTCGATATTTTGATCGCAATACTCAACAAGCAGTTTATTAAAGCCATCAAATTGATCATTACCAATAAGAAATAAAAATAGAAATGATGTCCGTAACTCTTCACCCGGAGCCTATTTCACTCGGACATCACTTTAACTTGGAGCCACACATTATGTATTTGGGAATTGACCTCGGCACTTCTGGTGTCAAAGCAGTACTGCTGGATGAAACCGGTCGTTTGTTGGGAACACAAACCGTTGAACTGCCTATATCCCGTCCCCAGCCATTGTGGTCAGAGCAGAATCCCCAAGACTGGTGGAATGCTACTTGTGATGCAGTGACTGGCTTGAACAAACAACTATCACTGAAAGATGTAAAAGCCATCGGCATGACTGGCCAGATGCACGGAGCGACGTTCATTGATCAGGCTGGTGATGTTCTGCGCCCAGCCATTCTCTGGAACGATGGCCGTTGTGCTCTGGAGTGCTCTGAACTGGAAGAGATGGTGCCTGAATCACGGGCTATCACTGGCAACATTATGATGCCAGGATTCACTGCTCCCAAGGCACTCTGGCTGAAAAAGCATGAGCCAGACACCTTTACCAAGGTGGACAAAGTTCTTCTGCCGAAAGATTATCTGCGTTTCAAGATGACTGGTGACTTTGCTACCGATATGTCCGATGCGGCTGGCACATTGTGGCTGGACGTAGGTCAGCGCGACTGGAACGAACAGTTACTTGATGCCTGCGGTCTGACTCGTGAACATATGCCACAGCTGTTTGAAGGTAACCAGATTACCGGTCACCTGTCTGCTGATCTGGCAGAAAAATGGGGTATGAACGCCGTACCGGTTATTGCCGGCGGTGGCGATAATGCAGCAGGCGCCGTGGGTGTTGGTATTGTTAAGCCGAATCAGGCCATGCTTTCTCTGGGAACATCTGGCGTGTACTTTGCTGTCAGCGATGGTTTCCTGAGCAATCCTGAATCAGCTGTTCACAGCTTCTGCCATGCTCTGCCTAACACCTGGCACATGATGTCAGTTGTTCTGAGTGCAGCTTCCTGCCTAGATTGGGTAGCTAAGTTGACTGGTCAGGAAGACGTACCTTCCATGCTGAAAATGGTGGAAGATAAGGCTGACCGCAACAGTGCTGTAACCTTCCTGCCATACCTGTCCGGTGAACGTACCCCTCATAATGACCCAATGGCCAAAGGCGTTTTCTTTGGTATGACCCATAATACCGGTCCTGCTGAACTCTGTTTAGCCGTACTGGAAGGTGTTGGTTTTGCCTTTGCCGATGGCATGGATGTACTGCACGCTACCTCATTGGTTCCGGAAGAGATTTCCTTGATCGGTGGTGGTGCTCGCAGTGAATACTGGCGTCAGATGTTGTCCAACATCTTTGGTCGCAAACTGGTTTACCGTTCCGGCGGTGATGTTGGTCCAGCTCTGGGCGCAGCTCGTCTGGCTAACCTGGCTATGAACCCTGATACTGCTATCGAAGACATCTGTCCGGTACCAGAACTGGTTCAGGAACATCAGCCTGATATGGAAGAACATGCCCGATATGAAGATAAACGCGGTCAATTTCAACAGCTGTATCGTGATCTAAAAAATAGCTTCTGATCATCCCTGCAACAGCATGATTTAATATCGTGCTGTTGCACTCTGATAAAGGCTTATGGAGAAATTTACCGGGCAATAGCTTCTCTTATCGGCTTCAATAAAGCCTTTATGCCTGGTTGTTGTATTTGCTTCAATTTTGGTCTGTTCAAAAGCTGTAGATCTTCCAGTAAACCAGACATTTCTCCATGATTACTTTCATAAAGTGGAGTCAAAATTCCATAGCTCCACATAGCCTGAATGTGCAGCAATCGTTCTCTGGATACACCAAATTCTACGAGATCAACTGTATTCATTTCCAGACTTCTTACTTCGCTGACACCAACCTCAGAAACTTCCGGCCTGTAGGCTTGAGCCAATAAATCCAGAAAAAGAGCCGGGACATCATTAATATCATCACCGGCAGTAAATATCTTCATTTCAACATCTCTGGATTCTCTCAAAATCCGATCAAGAAGCAGAATAAGAGTGGTTCCTTTATTAATCGAACGGTCCATATACAATAAAAAAGTCTTTTCATCCGTACTGGACTGATAGGAATAACTAAGCTTTTTTGCATTACTATTGTGGCTACAAGCTGTGAAGTAGTGACGATAGGTTTCTACTTCTTCTGAATTTTCAACTTTGAAAGGAGTACTGTACGGCTCCTGATAATCGGGAATAAAGAGAAAAGAGGTTGGTGTTACGACTAACTGAAAGGTTTCATCATCAAAATTATAACCAACCGTTGTCCTATAAGTATGCATATCACTATCAAGTACTTTAGCTTTTTCGGTATTTTCTGAACACGTCATTAGAGAAGAGCTTGCCGCAAGATTATTTTTTTTTAGCTGAGTGTTAAGTTTCCTGTTTAAATTCTCAGAAACCGCCCGCTGTCGACGATCGGACATTGATAACAACTGTGGCAGTTTTCCTGAGAAATCAATTCCCAAACCATTACTATGAATCAATATATGTGGCTCAGGTATTCCCTGTTCCTTGAAATGTTCTTTCCAACTATAATGTGAATAATCTCTGGTGGTGTTATATACCAAGAGGACTCTCTGCTGCCCACTGCCTTCAGTTAACCAATTAGCAAAGATATCATTGTAATACCCCTGCCAAGCAAAATATTCTCGGGAGAGTTCTGGCCAATCCTTTCGATTTCTATAATAAATTGTGCCATCTATATCCAGTGACAACACTATCAGAAGCCCACGATCTTCAGCTTCTTTTGCCAGTTCATCTAACTCTTTTTTGAATGGATCCGGATCTAAATCTTCATCCGTATCACTCTGCTGATCATCATCTTCTCCCTCGCCTTCATCTTCATCTTCATCGTCGCCTTCATTCTCACGTGATAACTGAGCACCCTCCTGAAATCTGTCGGCTTGATTTCTTTGTTGTGCATCAGCTTTATTAAAACAAGACATTAAATCACACGCGGAACTGGAAAATGGATGCTCCATTAACTGTGAAATCTTATAGGCTTTGTTTAAAGCTAAAAAACTCTCAAATAAATGGTAGAGAAAAGGCAATTGCTGCTGTTTATGAGGCAAGGTTACACTTGCCGGCAAGCACTCTGAAAAAAGTAAAACAAGAATAAGTACGCCTGTGCTAGCTCTGAGCATAACTGGATAGGGTCTACATTTGTGATTCAATCAACAAATGTAGACCACTAAGAAGAAGCCAATCAGAGATTTTGATGCAATTTTCGATATTACGTCGGTGATTTTTCCTCTCGCCACTGCATGGCAGTCACTCCACAGTCTTACCTAAACACTCGCGATAGCCTCAACGGATAGCTCGGTAAAAGGGTTTTCCTCTCTATACTCCATGGCTTTAGACAATCTGAGGCCTTTCTTTCGATGACCTTGTTGTTCAACCAGCTGACTGCATCGGATTATTAAATGTTCTTGTGTTTTTGAACCAGTGAAGTATGAAGTTTATGTAGATAACAGCTCAGCGGATAAAGATCTGGTTAAACTGTCTGTGGATTACTCACAACAGGAAAAAAACCAAACGGCTGCCGCATAGCAATTCATAATAGGTAATCGAATGCTTGCTCAGTCATCTTTCCGTTACTGTAAGAAGGTGACTTTTTCTATACGATACGTAAATGCTTAAACGAAGGGGCATAACGGCGACGGGCTTCCTGCAGATAGGCTTCATGCTGAAGATCTAGAAACGTCTGAAACATGGGCAGCAAGTCCTTGTCATAATCCAGCTGATCTTTTGTCTTATCTATTTTCAAAGCGGTATACAAAGCTTGACCACCTCTACTCTTAAGCTGATTCCGTAAGGCAATGAACTGATCTACTGTAAATCTCTCTTGAATCGCAGGCCAATCTATTGCAATTTTCTCATAGGTTTTTCTCATATCTCGTTCAGAAGCGTTCTTCTTGTTTATCAATTTATCCAGTCGTGCGCTGACGGAATAAAGCGCCATTTTTTGTATAAATTGTTGCTTGAACTGCATTAATTGCTGACATGTCATGGACCCACTGAATGAGGGTAAGTAGGTTTCAATGCTTATAAATGTTTCATTTATTTCTTCATTGGCGTTCTTATAAGAACGCCCCATGTACACCATCATTTCATGGAGGTATTTTTTATTCTGATTCGCCCACGCCTGCCAGTAACAGGGATCGCCGCCTACTTTTCGGCCAGATTTCCAACCATTATATTTGGTATAAACATAAGTCAGGGTATTGTTACCAGCGCGTTCATACCAGTTACTCGATCCCCCAATTTTGGCACCAAAGCCTAGTTTCAACTCACCTACAGGTCCTGTTGGAATGCCTATATTCGGTGTCTTTACTCCTAGGCTATTACTGCCAGACACTCTCACGTATTGCAGATGCCAGTCCTTCTTCTGATCCTCGGTTCTAAAGCGTTTGCGGTCTCTGTGAATGAAATTGAGTTCCAGTTTTACATCCGCTTCTGCGGTCATATCGAGGTCACCGCTCTCAAGGCTGGATAGAGCCAGCTCAAGACGAGGATTCAATGTCTGTGAGCCATCTATACTTTTCTGCTTCAACGTTTCTCCGACCAGATGGATGGCCTTACCTAAGTGCCCCCCTGCGCCGAGAGTAAAGCTGAAGTTTACGTATTCACCATCGTTGTCCGGGTTCGTATTTTTTTCTGTATCTACATAAGTAACGTGAGCGGCTCCTTTAATCGAGGTATGTGGAATCTTAATCTCAACGTCACCATCAATAGATTTAGAGATACTAGTAGCCTTGGCCGGAATTCGCAGATATTCACGAATATCATGCTCATCACTCAAATGAACCTGTGGATTGGTCAGAGTGGGTTCGATAAATTGTTCCAGTGGCTGGAAGAACAAGGCATCATCCACAGCCGGATTTTCACCCTCATTGAATGTCATCATGTAAGTCATCCAAAGCCTGAAATACGTGATTGTATGAATCTCGATAAACTCACCACGACTTCTGGCATTCACCACTTCCCTAAAACTTTTCTCAACAGCAGCTAACCGTTTCTTCTGATGAGCTTCAACACCAATGTGCCCATCCATAGCATTCAATGTGTAGTAATAAAGATCTCTCTCTGCATATTGATCCAGAATGGCCTGCTTACATTTTTCCCTGATCTCTATCCTCGTTGCAGTTGATGCACCTTTCTTCTGCAACTGTCGCTGCTGATCCTTTATCCAGCCAATCCCCTCTTCACCGGTAACTCGCTTTTGAAATCGGCCTGCACTGTCCTGTTTGTAGTGTGCGCCATCTGATGCTTCAGCAAGTAAATCTTTACGCTGCTGTTGGGAGATATTCGACATCATGACTTTCTGCTCAAAGCCTTTCATGCCATTCTTTTCACACCATTTTTTACGGATAGCCCACTCGGCTTCTTTCCCATCAGCAGGCACCCAAAGTGAAATTCGAGATTTTTTGCTGGTGTAGAACTTTTTAGGGTTGTTCTTGAGAGCTGCAAGTAAGTCTGTTCGCGTCGTGAATTTTGTGACGGTATTCGTCACTTTCAGAGAGGCATTCAGCATGCCTTCCAGAACGGATACCTCTCCTTTCATAGAGTGCTCTGCTCGCTTGAACTCGGCATAATTAGCTTTATGCTCAGCTTCAACTTTTATCTTTTGAGAGGGCAGCAATATACTGTTTTCCTGAAGCCTCTTAGTTAACAGATCAGCATCAGCTACAACTTTTCGTTTTAGTTTCCTTTGTTTTCTTATTTGTAGAATGCCTGTTGCATTATCCAGCGCATTCTCAACCCGGGTAAGCAGAAGAGGCGCTATGTCATTGGTATGAAAACTGACGAAATCATCGAGATTTCTGAATACCTTTCCTGTCGATTTTTTTAGCCCTAGCTCTACTGATCCTGCAAGAATCTTTTCATCACCCAACGACACTTTGCAGGTATTATTGATCACTTTAAATTCGCGAACCCGAGTGTCATCACCACCAGCCACTCGGAAGGTAAGCTCCATACCACAATCCAGAGAGATTCCTTTGACACCGTAAGCAGCGAGACTAGCGCCCAGGTTAACTGAGATCGTAATGTTTCGTTCAGCACCACCTTTTTCAAGATCCTCTAGTTGCTTTCTAAGATCCGCTTCAAACAGAGTTCGAGCATGGATGAGAACCTGGTCACTGAGGTGATCAGCAAACAACTCTAATGTTTCAGAAAGATGAGGATCATCATTCAGTTCAGCCAACTCTCGAAGACTAATACATAACTGAGACAACTCGATCATACTGCCTGTGCGCTTCCATGCATCAGCACGCTCTCCCATGATCTGCAGGGTATTCGTCATTCGTGCATTGTGTTGCCCGATCTGTACCGCTTCTTCCTGAACAGACTGGATTAATAACTTCATACTGCTCACAGAAGTAAAATCACTCTCGGAAACCTGTGCCTGAAATGTACGATCAGAGATCATTTTTCTACGAAACTCATTAAAAACACCCGCGTCAGGCGGTTGAGATCCTTTTGCGACGGCTCTTCGTTTGGAATGTGGAGACGAACTGCCAGCCTGATTATTTTCAATGTCATGGACATGAGGGAGGGATTTTGTACCCAGTTCAGTAAGCGAATTTAATCGTATTTCTCTTCCCAAACCGTCCACTTCAGTAATACCTCCAAGCACTTCAAGAATTTCACAAGCAGTATCTGGTCTGGTTATATCAATGATTGAGCTGTGAGGCATGGCAGCCTCAGCAGATTGATAGGATTGACCATGTTCCTTTCGTAAAATGGCATCTAAATGTGAGACTTGGGAATTAAGTGCCGCAGACTCGGCATTAGTGAGCTTTTTTCTCTGAAGCAGCTTATCGATCAATGGTGCAGACTGTTTTGATTTCAAGAGTTTTACGATCGCTTCCTGATTTTTGACAAGCTTGCTCATTCTTTCGATCAGCGGATCATTTTTTAGAAACTGAAATCGTCTGAGTGCTAGATCATCTCCCTGATCCCAACAGTTCTCGTAAAAAAAAATTTCCTGTTCGGAATATAATGGAACAACCACATCACTGGCAAAACCTGCACCTCGCTCTTCTTTAGTGGCTTGATTTTCAGCATGTCGAACTATATAGCTACCAAGATCCCGCTGAGTTCGTCCACCCTCAGGCCCTGCATATATGTACTCAGCCAGACTGACCACCATCGCCTTCTCTTTCTGGGATAAAGGCTGCGCTTGTCTATTTTTGAACAAGCCAAGGGTTTCCAGCGTGCTTGCCGTTCGTTCGTTGAATTTCTTCGAAACCTGGGTGATCAGTGTGCTCAGATCATTACTGAACAATGAAACCATTCCTGCGGACAATGATACAGAGCGATAGTTGGGAGTTTTACCATGGGGGGAAGGGTGAAATGTATGGTTCTGCGTTGGAGCCAGCTGGGTTCCTACAGAACCATGCACAGGAGGCCATGACATAGAATCTTTCCATAGAGATACGTAGATTTAATCGCGAAATAAGTCCTTCAGTAAATATAGGAAATGCACCTGTTTCTTTTTCCAAAGCTAGCCTGTCAAATTTTGATCTATGATATACAGCTCGTACCAGTTGCAGAGCCTATTTATGAGAAGTTTGGCGGTTCTAATCATTGCAGCCAGCATTCCATCTGGAGGGTATTCACAGTCTCTGGAACTGTTCGATTCGTCTATAGGACGAAACTGGGATATACAATTACCTAAAACTGTTGTTCCCGCTTTTCAGACAAGTTCTATGTCAATGAGCTGTGGTGAAGCAGATTGTAGCCTCTTTTTGCCCCAAACCAATCAGCCATTTATTGAGCCTCTGACATCTGTTTCCGGAATCGAAAACCGCCCTTCATTTCTTGTTTATCGCCCGGAAATCAATAAGGCTGCCAGCCAATATACTCATCTCATGATAACTGGCTCAGACTCTTCAGGAGACTTTCAATACGGCACATTAAAACCATTGTCGTTAACTCCGGCTCTTGTCATCACTAGCTCCGCAGAAACGCTTTTATTAATGGATACGCCTGTTTATCACTGGCTTGTGGTCGACTCTGCTCTCAGTTCTGTAGGATCACATTTACCCGATAATGTTCATAGCCTTGAAGCAGGAGAGGGGTTACGTCTCACTCTGCCATTCGATCAAACCAGCCAGGTTTCACGGATGGCTTCCGTCATTGAAGTCTCCTCGGATTTAAACGGTAAGATGGATATCTATGTACCAGGGCAGGAACCTCCTTCAGATAGCGGGAATGGTAAAAAAGTAAAAGAATCCTGGGATGACCCAGACTCAGAAGATGACAGCTCAGCAACTGGGATCAATAAAGGTCAGTCAGGCTCGACCAAAAAAAGCCAAGCAAGCTCAGGTGGAGATAAGCCGCCAAAAGAAGACCCTCCTTATAAAGCACCACTTCCTGCTGCTGCCACGCCAGTGTTAACTTTGCAGGATATGACATCAAAACAGTTACTCGAAACATTAAAAAAAGCAAAACTTGACCCAACAGTGATGGAGCCAATTATTTATGCTTTGATAACGAAATGTAAACAGAAACGCAAGACAAGAGGTCAAGAAAGGTATGGAAATAAAAGCCTCAAAGAGGCTCATTCATATATCGAGAATAACCATGATAATATGGTTCTACCTCAGATTGTGTGGGAAAAACTAAAAAGTGTAATCCTTGAGTAGTGCTGATCATTTCTCATCTGAAATAGGTTGATCATAGACATGGAACTAAAGTGTAACTATTAATTAACACAACAAATTTAATGTCTCTGATCTGAATCCCTTGAGTAATAGATCAGAGATATTTATGAAACCTCATTACTTTCTCGCACTTCCTCTGACATTAGCTTTAGCCGCTTGTAACGATAGCGGCTCATCTAGCTCATCGTCTCCCTCAGAACTTCAAAATGGTCAGCATGAAAGAGATTCTAGACAATTTATAGTCGATGATTGTTGAGAGGGCTGAGTTCAATCAGCCTCCTCAACATTACTGCTCACTCTTGCTGCTCTACCACTTCCTGAAATCGAACATTGTCCACTCACAGCACTCACAAAACAGGCCTGCCCTTTAGTGAGCTGGACAGATGCAGAGCACTCATCAGTCACCTTAACTTTACCTTCAAGACAAAGAATAATTTCAGCAGCAGTCGCTTTATGAGTCTTTGTACTACCGAATAAAGTCATCACCGCAAAGCAGAACTCAGTGGCTGGCGCTTTAAATACCTGCTCTTCTGACTCCATCGCTCTCGAAAGAAGCCGACCTGCTGACGTGTTATGGTCAGACCAATCAACAACCTTCAGTAGCTCTTCGATATCTCTATGTTTTTCCGTTAAACCACCCCGAACCACATTGTCCGAGCAGGCCATTACCTCAAGACCAGCTCCTTCCAGATAGGTATGCAAAGTACCGGGAGGTAGAAACATAGCTTCTCCAGGTTTCAACTGAATGAGGTTTAAAAACAGAGGGCTTAGCACTCCGATATCACCGGGGAAAAGATTATTCAGTCTTCTGATTTCATTCCATATTCGTGCATCCTGGGTTAAGGATGAAAGACACTCATCAACTAATAACTGCTGTTCCTCCTCATCCATATTCTGCAAAGCAGAGAAGAACACTTTTAACGGTAATTTTTCACTGGATGAACTCAATGCCTTTAGAAGTCTTTTAACCTGCGTCGATTTCAATGGTTTGAGACTATCTGCAATTTCCTTTACAGGCCTTAATCCGCAAAGTGCTCGAAAAGGTGTCAGTGCATAGAGCAACTCAGGCTTATGATTATCATCGGGATAACCTCTATTGCCGGCATTCATTTCAATTTGTTCGTTTTCCTCTCGTTGAAACCCAACCGAAGCTTGTTTCCGATCAGGGTGAACCTGAATAGAAAGAGGCTTCGCTGCAGAGAGTACTTTGAGCAAGAAAGGAAGATGATCGCCAAAAGCAGCTCTGGAATCATCTCCTAAATGCTCAGGGCGTTCTGCCAAAAACTGATCCAGCGGCATCACCCCGTCTGGCAGTTCAATCAATGAAGGGCCTCGGTGGTGGTCACCGAGCCATAGTTCAGCTATTTTCTTCTTCTCGGGGTTCGCAATGCCCAGCAAATTACTGATGCCATGGACGCTTCCCCACTCATAGCTCTGAACTTGGAACTGAAGTCTATATACAGCCATACAACCTGATTGGTGATTTCTATGAAGCCTTCAATATAGTTAAAGAGTTAACTTTTCGCCTGTATTCATCCCTGTATTCGTTCTTTAGGACTGTTAGCCCAACCAAAGTCCTAAAGAATGGTGTAGGGCAGGGAATCACAAACAGCACCAGCAAGACAGAGTGATTGACTTCACCTTGCCGGATACTTCTCTATGAACCCTGGTTTTTATGGGCTTACGCTTAGGAATCTTAATTCAGTGATCACCCACGGTAACAGACGTACAGTGGTGACTGCTTTGCTTGCCATGCTTCGACTTGAAAAGAGGAGATAGGTTCTCTCACCTGTTTTTGCTAGAGTTTTGTTCTCATAAACACAATAGAGTCTATTTTGGAGAAATCAGTCAAACTGGGTCTGCGCCTGCAGGCTATTGCTGGAATGGTCACTCAACACTATGACCACATTTGGGATTGCTGCTGCGACCACGGCATGCTGGGCATGCAGTTGCTTGAAGAGCGTAGGGCCGACAAAGTTCACTTTGTTGATGTCCTTGGGCCTCTGGTTGAGAAAGCTAATGCCTATTTGTCTGAAAATCCGGACCTATACCCTTCCGGACACTGGCAAACCTTGTGTGAAGATGTCGCTAAACTCCCTATTCATAAAGAGTCTCTCAGACAGGGAGCAACCCACTTAGTCATTATTGCCGGTATTGGTGGAGACCTGTCAGTAGAACTGGTCGAAGCTATTTCGGACAAACATCCTGAATTCAACATCGAGTTTTTGCTCTGCCCGGTTCGTCAGCACCATCACGTGCGAGAAAATCTGATCAGAATGGGTATTAAGCTGATCGATGAATCTCTGATGTTCGAAAATCGCCAACCTTATGAAATTTTACATGTTGCCAGACACGGTACGGAAGAGCTGACGACCATAGGCTCTACAATGTGGAACCTTTCTGATGAGAGTCACTACTCTTATCTGCAGCAAACCATTGCCCATTATCAGCGCAGACTGAAGAGCAACTGCCAGAAAACAGCCGATATTCTTGAACAATATAAATGTCTGTTAAATGAACACTCTAATATTAATGGGATTACCTGATTTATATATATGAAATTACTCTCTTCTCTTCATAGACGACGCTATTGACGTAAAAATCACAGCTACAACATCTTGTGTTAAAGGGGCTGTTTATCAACTAAATAGCCGGTAAACCATGATTGAGTTTTCGGGGGATTATCAGTAAGGTTGCCGCCTCGTTTTTACGCCCTCTTCCGGAGAATCATGAAAGATAAAGCTTTTAAACTCGTTGCTATTGAAGGCAATATCGGTGCCGGTAAATCCACACTGTTAGGTCCTCTGGTTGATGCCTTGAACACAGTACCCGGCGAACGCTGGCAGTTGATCAAGGAAGACGTTGACGAGAACCCCGAGTTTCAGAAGCTACTGGCTGAATTTACTCAGGATCCTTCTGCCCGTATTCGCTTCCAGCGCTTTATCACAAATCACCGGGCCAAGCTGCTGGAAGGTGTTGATGAGTCCATCAATTACATTATCGAGCGCTCACTGGTCAGCGACCTGATCTTCTCTCAGGCCAACCTGTCCAACATGCCACGCCCTGATGGCGATGATATCCGCTACTACTACGATATCCACGATCGTCTGGAAGACTACCCAAAGATCGATATGGTGATCTACCTGAAGACAACACCCAAGGTGTGCTATCAGCGTATGATCGACCGTGCCCGTGAATCTGAATCAGGTACTCCGGAAGCGTACATTCGACTGATCTCTGATTTCCACGACTGCATGCTGCCACACATCTGTGAAGATCATGAGATTGAACTGTCTTCCCTGAATTGGGATGAGTTTGGCTGCCCGAACAAGGTTGCAGCAATGATTCACGAGACGATTGATAAAAAAAAGCAGACAGCGGCCTGATAGCTTTGTAGGAGCTGGCACAGTCGGCTCCTTTTCCTACTGATACAAGCTCGTCATGTTGTAACCATTATTCTGTTCCAATATCGCAAGAACTGACCCTGTCCAGTGGCGAACGAAACTGCTTGTTGTCGTTCTGTAGGCCAACCATCCCGATACAGTTTGCCCTTGCTGTGCATCAAAATAATAGTTAGTGATGATTGAACTCATTACTTCACTTACAGGCAGCATCTTTCCCGTTACCGGCAGAGCGTTCTGAACCCAACTTCCAAGTAGATGACCGCTGTCTTCACTCATGGACTCACCTTCAACGAAAAGGTGAGTGACATTATTTTCGGTAAGCCCATGAGCCATTTCGGGATGAAGTCCCTGACTATTGAACACAATGGCTGACGTATTTTTGGTTTGGCTAACAACGTACTGAGCAATAGCGCCTCCTTGGGAAGCTCCGGTCAAAACAAAGCGATGCTCAGGATTGTTATTTTGCAATGCTACGACAAGGTTAAGCGCTTCCTGAACCGTGTTGGAAACATAGCCAAAGGCCAGATTTACCGCTGACACAACACTGGTAGGGCTGCTGAAATCGGTACCAGAAAAGGCTATGGCAATAGTTTTGTTCTGATCGTTTTTGTAGATTCGGGCTTTTAATGATGTCTTTGAAGATACGTAACTCTGCTGTGAGTTTTCCTTAAAGTTCTTCCTGAACAACTCTGGCATTTCAGAACGGCTAATTACTGTTTGGTATCCAGCATCAGTTAACCTGGTAATACGTTCCTGCAAGGCGGCATTCTTAGCCGTGTTTCTGCTTTCCAACTTATACATTTCTTCGTAGCACACCCAGCTTAAATTCTGAATTAACGCCCACTCACTCAAGGGCTACTCTATGGAATTAACCTGTTACAAATTCTGATCACAGAAAGTCAGAATTAAAAAGGGATTTTGAACAGAGTTCGAGACGGCTGTTACTGCCATAGACTCGGAGATAAAGTAAATCAGACGGCCACTTATGGGGAAATTATGGCCAATGACCAGAATCAGCATATATTCTTTCATTAATCTGGAATTCTTCCAGGGCAATAGGCTGACACAAAATACTTCTTATGACACTGTCAGAGACAGCACTGGATACAAGACCATAACCAAACAACAACACTAAATTTGCAATGCGATATTTTTTCATGTTGAGAAACCGAGCTAGCTACCTTTGGTATTACTACTCTGGCAGCCACCGTTCCATTGACTGTGATGTCCATTTTTGTACTGATATTGAGTACAAAAATGGACATCGAGCGCTGTAAGAAAATAGCTATAGAGTTGAAGCAGAGAGACTGTGGCTTGAATAATAATTGTCAGTGAGATCATCTAATAAATAACCTCACTTCTGAAATAACGTTTACTGACACCCTAATTTCGTACGGTTCCACGTCTGAAGGTAGATAATGCCGAGTTGATACGAGCTCTTACTCCTGTTGGACAATGTTCAACAAACCAGTCAAAAAATGGTACGTCACTTTCTAGAAGATTCATTAACGCTAGCCATGTTTGAATATGATTGTATCGTTCTCCCAAGAGTATACTTACTTCTGTCATTGGGATTCCTTCCAAATCTGAAGCGATACTTTCTCCAAAACTTTGATCTAATGCTGTTTTTAAACCATGTTTAAAACGCTGCTTACCTCTCTTTAAATCAATGGCATTCCGTAGGGCTTCTTGTTTTTCTTCACTGGTAAGTTCACTATTTTTTGCTTTGGCAGCAGCTGCCAAGGCTGCTTCTTTTTCTTCTTCAGTTAATTCATCCTCTTCCAGATCTGGTGTCGCTTTAGAAGCGCCATTTTCATTGCCTGTTGGCTTTTTAGGTGGCTTACCTCCTGCAGCTACAACAGGATTCAAGCTAACATTCTCAGTACTTGCAGTCCGTGAGCCTCCAAAGCAACAAAATCCACCTCCACCGCCTCTATTTCCACCTGTAGTCGTGCCGCCTTTGCCGCCGCCTCCGCATTGGATAATTCCTGGGGGTAAGGAGGTGTACTGCGTATTGCTGTCAGGCATGCCTCCAGCCCAAGCAATGCTAATCATAACGTCATAATCGGTTTCAGCACTGCCACACAGTGGTAATAGATGAAGATCAAACTCCGTACCATCTATTTGAAGACTGCTACATCGAGCTTCAGTGTTCTCTAGAGTTGTTTCAAATTCATAATTTCCTTTCCCAAGGATGTGAAGATACTCGTAACCATTTACTGGTGTTTCTTCAATCCTATCAGCCAACGTGTTCAACATTGGAGACGTTGTACACAGTGACAGTGCTACCTTTTCTTCCGTTTTACTTTCAATCTCTACATAGAGTTTGTCTTCTGGCGGCTTCCAGGGAAACTGTGGATACAGGCCTGTCTGATTAAACTCATCTTCTGTCTGACGTTGAATTTCTTGAAATTTTTTAAGATGAAAAGTAATTGCACCATCTTGATCTAAAACACCTGCCCTTAAAACATTTTCAGAACTTGTAATACTAAGTTGTGCACTCGCTTGAGATACAGCCAGTGAGAGACAAAAAACAGGGTAATACTTCATGCCAGCTACCTAAATTTGCAGTAACTAATATTTAGTAGTCAATGTATATAAAATCAAATCTATAAGAGATAACTATAAACAGATCCGCAGTCATAACTTACAGACCTGTATACAAATAAATTCAATATTATTTGAAGGTCGTCTTATAGATTGTAGTGTGTTGGTATGCCTGCCCTGGCTTTAATATGGCTTGTTCAGCACTTTCCATATTGACCTGATCAGGGTACAACTGGGTTTCCAGACAGAAACCATCGTATTGCTGATAAACCTGGCCATCACGACCTTTTTCATTATCGATATAGTTACCGGAGTAAAGCTGGATACCGATCTGATTGGTATAAGTTTCAAGTGTCATACCAGACTCCGGTGAAGTGACGGTAACCGCCAGTTTTGGTTCTTCACTCATATCAAAATCCAGACACCAGCAGTGGTCAAAGCCCTTACTTAAAGTAACCTGCTCTTCATCGGCCTGAATATCCTGCCCCAGCTTCTTGGCTGTTCTGAAATCCATGGCTGTACCGGCTACAGAAAGCTTTTCAGCCGGAATCAGTTTTTCGTCCACAGCCAGGAAGTGTTCAGCGTGAATATGCATCTCATGATTCAGATGGCTGGTTTCGGCGCCTGTCAGGTTAAAGTAGGCATGTTGAGTCAGATTGATCGGCATTGGTTTATCGACACTGGCTTTATAATCAATCACCAGCTCATTGTCGTCCGTCAGTGTGTAGCTTACGGCCAACACACTAGTAGCCGGATAGCCATTAAAACCTTCAGGTACTCTGATAGACAGAATCACCGAGTTTTTATTAGCCTCAACAATGTCCCACTTTTGCTGATCAATAGCACCCTTACCACCATGCAGGTGGTTTGAGCCTTCATTTTGATCAACCTGAATGGTTTTGCCATCCAGTTCAAAGCGACCTTCAGCAATACGATTTGCCCAGGGACCGACTACAGCGCTGAAATAACAGCCACCGTTCAGGTACTCTTCCGGGGTGTCATAACCCAGAACAATATTGATCTCCTTGTCACCAGTCGGTACCAGATAATTAACGATGGTTGCGCCGAGGTCTGAAATATCAACCTTCACGCCATTGCTGTTGCTCAGACGAATCAGTTTGTAGCCAAACCAGTCAGAAATATTGCTCATTTTCCTGAATACCCATTTCAAATAAGTTGCCCGAAACTTATCCCATTCAATCAGTTTGGGACAATGGCTTTAGCGGATATAGCATAAAATTGAGAGAATTGTGTCAGATCGCGCCGGCAGCCACATGGCTGCCAGCTTTAATCAAAGCAGGTGTTGCTTCAAATAGTCTGTAAATACTGTCTCATCCTGAGCACCGGAAATAAGATCCTGCTGATTAAAAATAATGGCTGGAACTGAATGAATACCCTGTTGCTGCCAGAAGGATTCCTGCTCCCTGACGTCACTGGAGAAGCGATCTTCTGTAAGGATCAACTGAGCTGATTCAACATCAAGACCGACCTCGGCAATGACTTCCAGTAACACCTGGTTGTCAGAGATATCTTTGCTATCAGAGAAATAAGCCTTGAACAGAGCCATCTTTAACTCTGTCTGACTTCCAAACTGTTCAGCAAAACAAAGAAGCTGATGAGCCTTAAAGGTGTTGTATATCTTCATCTCATCCGAGAACTGGAAATCAAAGCCAAGGTCAGCTCCCAGATTGGTGATGCGCTGCCTGATCATACGACTCTGCTCAGGGGTAGAACCGTACTTTTCCTGCAGGTGTTCCCTTATATTCTGACCTTCAGCTCTCATGTCCGGATTCAATTCAAAAGGTCGCCAGAATATTTCTGCTTTAATATCCCCTTCATATTGTTTCAAGACATTCTCCAGTCTCTTGAAGCCAATAACACACCATGGGCATACAACATCAGAGATAATATCTATTCTCAGGCTACTCATCTTACATCCGTATTTGTTAGGTCAGCTTATTTTACCTTAACTCTTCATCTCTTTTCTGAATTCAGGTCAGCTTTTGATTTGGCCTAAGTGATTGGACACACGTAATCCAATGTCTAATCAGTCATATGCCCACCTATGGAGGGCGTATGACGTATAGATTCATGTGTCAGGGTACTTAATATCACTGCCTGAACTGCATAAGCGCATTAGTGATTTCCCGGTTCTGAGGAAATCTTAAGACCGCTTCAGTCAAAATATTTATAGCCTTTTGTTTCTCACCTATAGAGTTCAGAGCAACGGCATACACATAGACATAGCGAGCGTTATCAGGATTTTTTACAACAGCGTTATTTAGGTACACAAGAGCACCTTGATAATCTTTTTGTCGCACCAGATACAACCCAAGAGTGTGGTTCAGAAGAGCCTTATCCACTGACTTTTCCAGTCCTTTCTGCAGAATACTCGATTCGTCTTTCTTTCTATTTTGCTGTCGATATAAATCAGCCAGATTCACGTAAGCTGCTGTTAGCCAAGGCTCAAGCTCAATAGCTTCCAGATACTCCCGCTCAGCCTCGGCATAACGATTCATAAGAGTATAAACCTGACCAAGATTGATACGGGCTGTACCGCGATCCTGACTTAATCGTTGAGCAGCAATATAATCATTAACAGCGTTCTGTTTTGCCTGATTAAGCTGCAGAGGAATGTGTGCTGCCGGAACATCAGACAAAAGTCGTCCAGTTAACTGCCTGACCAGTCGTGACTCATCTTCCAGTAAAGGTGGTAATAGTCTCGATTTATATTGAACAGGGAGATTAGTCAGAGCTTCCAGAGCACCCTGTTTTACCAGCGGCGACGGTGCATTCAGTGCTTTAGCAATGGTTTGTAATGTTTGACCAGACAAATAGCTGCCCAGTTTTTTCAACGCCGAACCGCGAACAATCGGTGCGAAAGCGTCATTTTCAATAACTCTGATCAGCTCTGTGACAGCATCGGGAGACTCGGTTCTTGCCGCATGAAAAGCTGTGGCGAACTCAGGCCTCTCTCTCCAATCTTTACCTATCTTTTTATCAAGAACTTCCACCGCCCATTGATCCGTTTTATCAAAGTGACAGGTTGAACAGGTATTTGGCGCATTGGTTATCTGACTTAAATCAGGTCTTGGAATTTTGAAAGAATGATCACGTCGTGGGTCAACACCCATATAGATACGCTCAGGCATATGACAGTCCACGCACTGGGAACCTGCTGTACCTGCTTTGTGCAGCGTATGTTTCTCTGTTTCAAATTCAGACGACAAGTGGCATTGCCCGCATACCTGATTAGGCTCTGCTTTCAATTCATTGGTATGGGTATTGTGACAGTTACTGCAGGTGACACCCGCTTCACTCATTTTACTTTGTTTGAATGACCCGTAGACAAAGACCTCATCCCGTATCTGTCCATCATCAAAATAAAGACCATCATCCAGCAACTGTGGCTGATAGGTTTCAGTGAAAGGTTTGTTTCGTTCGGTTTTTTCTGCAATCTGCTGACTGCGGGAATGGCAGCGAGTGCAGGTTTCCACCTGTTGCTGATAGTGTTGCTCTACGGCTGTTGCTGTTGTTTGACCTGGTTGGAATGCCCAATGATTTTTGTTGCTGATGTCTGCTTCTAGGCCTTTACGAACATAATTTCCCGGTGTTTTATGTCTAGGAACTTTATTTCCAGGAACTTTATTTCCAGGAACTCTGTTTCCAGAAACATTGTTAGCCCAGTCGATATGTTTCTGCCCACTACCATGGCAACTTTCGCAACCTGCTCCCATTTCCAGCCACTGGCTATCAAAGGATCGTAAATCAGCATTGTAGTTTTTTTTGTAATCTGTCGTATGACACTCAATACACATCAAGTTGGCATTCTGCTGCACCGAGGTCCAATGCAGAGAGCTGGCGTAATCGACCTTGTTACCTTCTTGCTGATGAAACCAACGCTGACCACCTTCTGACTTTGGTCTTGAATCCCAACTTACCCCAAGCGACTGTAGACGTCCTTTACCAAAATCGAGAAAGTACTGCTGCAGTGGGTAATCTCCAATAGTGTATTTGATTTCGTAACTTTTCAGCTGACCGTCAGGGCCATCCGTCTCTACCATAAAACGTTCAGCCTGACGGTAAAATCGGCTGGATACACCATTGTAGTTGAACGTAGTGTTCTCAAAGTCACCCAGGACACTCTGTTTTGATGTGCTCTGAAGAGCCGTTTTGTGCTGACTCAAACTCCATTGTTCAAATTCTTTCACATGACAACTCTTACAGGCATCACTGCCGGTAAATACATCTGTCGACTTATCAATTTCACCTAGAGCAGTAAAGGAGAAAATCAGGAAAGAGAAAGATAACCAGTAAAAAACTCTGGAGAGCATTAAATTAAATCCCAATAAAACACAAAAAATATCAATTAAAAACTTTTATGCCACTCTCACAAACAGCATTTTCCCAAATGTGGAAACTTAATATCGGATTCAAGTCATTGCTACAAGCAGTTGATTTAATATCACATAAGAAAAATCAAATTTGATATGGTCTCAACATCAGACAACACGTAGCTTTCGCATTATTCACAACTTTTAACTTTTACATGACTTTCTACAGAAATAGACTGTTTCAATCAATTAAGATCAGTGATTAAGCGTTGCGTTTTAAGTATCATTACCTGATCGCACAGCCAATAAAATCGATTTCAACGACTCTTGTCATGGCAAAGCGTAAATCAGGATAAACCATAATTGATCAGATTCAGTCAAGTAATTTAAAAGAACTGTCATACAAAGAATTCATAAGTCGTTTTGGGGGTTAAAACCTTGTTTACCAAAAAATCATTGGCCAGCGTCATAATGCTGGTAACTACACTCAGCCTGATGGGGTGTGGAGAGTCGAAGGAAGCCGAAGCAGAGAAATCTGTTCAGGCGGCTGTTGAAATTATTCGCCCAGCTCTGATAGAAACAGTTTCTTCAGAAGCGGCCGCATTTGACTTTGCTTATGTCGGCACCGTTCAAGCGGCTCAACGTGCAGATCTCTCTTTCGAGTTGTCCGGAAAAATCATCTCCATGCTCGTCCAGGAAGGCGACGCTGTTGAGAAAGGTCAAGTTGTTGCTGAACTTGATAAGAAAACACTGACCAATAACTACCAATCCAGCCTTGCTGAATACCGAAAAGCAGAAAAAGACACTGAACGTCTTGAAGCGATTTACGAAGCCAATCGTGCTATTTCCCTGAGTGACCTGGAAAACTCTCGTACTCAACGTGACATCCTTAATGCTCGACTGGAAAATCAGCGTCAACAGCTAGAACATGCCACTCTGCGTGCTCCCTTCTCTGGTGTAATTTCCCGAAAGGCTGCTGATGAGTTCAGTTTTGTTCAGGCCAAGGAAACCATTTTCAGCCTGCAGAATCTTGAAGAACTGGAAGTAGAAGTGTATATCCCGGGTTCAGTGATACTGACCAACCCGGAAACAGCCAGAACTCTGGTTGTATTCGATCAACTGCCTGATTTAAAGCTACCCGCTGACTTCAAATACATTGCCACTGAAGGCGATGCTAAGACTCAAACCTATAAAGTAGTTCTGTCTCTGCCAAAAACCAGAGAAGCCAATATTCTGCCAGGCATGTCAGTGACGGTTATTCCTGATCATTCTTTGTTTGACGATAAAACCGCTTCCAATGTGCTGGTACCTTTACGCGCAGTGGTTTCTAATAATTCTGGTAGCAAGTATCTCTGGAAAGTAAAAGATGATGGATCTGTTTACCAGGTCTTCATTGAAACCGGAGAATTGTTAGGCGACCGGGTTACCGTATTGAATGGCCTGATGAGTGGCGACAGAGTTGTTACTGCCGGTGTCAGCAGCCTGAGAGACGGTATGAAAGTGCGTCCACTGGACCAGGAGTAAGTACCAGTGAACATAGCTGAATATACCATTAAAAAAAGCTTCAGTGCCTGGGTGATAGCCCTGCTCGTGCTCTTGGGGGGCTATATGTCCTACGAGAATCTGGCCCGCTTTGAAGACCCTGAGTTTGTTATCCGTGCTGCCATGATCATCACTCAGTATCCGGGTGCTGATCCAAAAATGGTGGCAGAAGAAGTCACAGACAAACTGGAAGAAGCTTTCCAGACCATGCAAGAAGTAGAAAAAATTGCATCTGTTTCCGAAACCGGCCTGTCCAAGGTCACCATTTCCATTAAACGGGAATATGCCCCAACCAAGGAAGACCTTTCCAACATCTGGGACAAGCTCCGCCGTAAAATTGCGGATGTAAAAATTCAGTTGCCACCTGGTGCATTGGAACCCATTGTTCAAGACGACTTTGGCGATGTATACGGCCAGTACTATGCCGTAACTGGTGAAGGCTATAGCAACAAGCAGATCCAGAATTACGTGGATATGCTGATGCAGGAAATATCCAAGGTTGATGGTGTTGCTCGTACGACCAAGCAAGCGGAACTGAGCGAAGCTATTTTCGTTGAAATATCCCGTGAACGCGCTACTCAACTGGGTGTTAGCGTCAACATGGTTTTGGATGTTCTGAACAAGCAGAACACCCTGTCTCCAGCGGGTAGCTTGGAAGCTGACAAAATTCGTATCCCGATACTGCCTAAGCTGTATACAACCAGTGTTAAAGACATCAATAATCTGACCGTTTCTGTAGGCGACAACCAGCAACTGATTCGCATCAAGGATCTGGCAAACGTTTATCGCGACTACCAGGCTCCAGCTCGCATGTTCATGTACTACAACGGTCAACCTGCTATCGGCTTTGGTATCTCTAACGAATCCGGCGGCAATATTGTCAAGATGGGTGCTGCTGTGAGGGCTCGTCTGATAGAACTAGAAAGCCTACGACCTATTGGTATGGAGCTGCACCCAGTCTCTCTGCAGGCTGAATCTGTTCAGGAATCCGTAGTCGGCTTCGTCAACAACCTGGCTGCTGCAGTAGCCATTGTTTTTGTTGTGTTGCTTCTGTTTATGGGTGTTCGATCCGGTGTCATCATTGGCCTGGTACTGCTGCTGATTGTTGCCGCTACGCTGATCATCATGTTCACCGATGGCATCGCTATGCAACGCATCTCCCTGGGGGCATTGATTATTGCCTTGGGCATGCTGGTAGATAATGCCATTGTGGTAACCGACGGCATTTTAGTAAGGCTACAAAAAGGTGAAAACCGCCTGAGTGCCATCAATACTACTGTGAAAGCCACTATCTGGCCTCTTTTAGGCGGAACAGTTGTAGGTATTCTGGCATTCAGTGCTATTGGCCTGTCACCCTCTGACATGGGTGAGTATGCTGGTTCGCTGTTTTGGGTTATCTGCTATTCCATGTTCATGAGCTGGGTATTTGCTGTCACTCTGACGCCACTGCTCTGCTACTTCTTCCTGCAAGTAAAAACACTGGAAAAAGATGCCAAGCCTTCTGCAGCTCTTCGTAGCTACAAGTCTTTGCTGGAGTGGGTACTCAACCACCGTCTGGCATCTGTAGGCATAGTCATTGGTATGTTATTCGGGGGACTGATTGCTCTGGGTAACGTTCCTTCCGGTTTCGCTCCGGATTCCCAACGACCTCAGTTTGTCATTGATGTATACCTGCCTCAAGGCACTGATATCAAGCGTACTGACAAACTGGCAAAAGATATTCTGACATATGTTCAGAAAAAAGAAGGCGTTACTGATACTACTTCTTTAATCGGTGCGGGCGGCCTGCGCTTTATGCTGACCTATGCGCCTAATTCAGGCGACAGTGGTTACGCACAGCTGTTGGTTGACGTAGAAGACTTCACCGTTATTCAGGGACTGGTGAAAGATCTGCAATCTGAACTCACCGCTTTACACCCTGAAGCTCAGTTCAAAGTCTGGAAGTTTATGCTCGGCCCAGGTGGTGGCAAAAAGATTGAAGCGGCCTTTATCGGCCAGGACCCAGTTGTTTTGCGCAACTTGGCAGAACAAGCCAAGAAGATCATGGCTGACCAGCCCTATTTGATTGCGGTTCAGGATGACTGGCGTGAACAGGTTCCGGTACTGAAACCTGATTATCGTATGGATCTGGCTCAGCAGCTTGGACTCTCTCAGTCTGAACTGAACCAAGCTTTGAACCAGAACTTCACTGGTCGCTCCATTGGTGCCTTCCGTGAAGGTAACGACCTGATTCCAATCATCATGCGTGCTCCGGCTGACGAGCGTGATCGTGCCAGCCAGATTAACGACGTTATGGTTTCCAGTCAGGTAACAGGCTCTGTCGTACCGATCAGTGAACTGATCAACAACGTGGAGCTGGTATGGCAGGATGCGATGATTCGCCGTCTGGATCGTTCACCTACCCTGATTGCGCAATCAGATCCAGCCTCCGGTATTCTGACCAGTGAAGCCTTCGATAAAGTGCGGCCACTGATTGAAGAGATTCAACTGCCACCTGGCTACAAGCTGGAATGGAAAGGTGAATACGACAACCTGAAGAAGAACAATGGTGCGATAGCTAATGCTATTCCATGGGGTTTTACTGCCATGATTCTAGCCGTTGTCTTCATGTTCAATGCTTGGAGACAGCCGCTGGTTATTTGGCTGACTGCACCACTGGCCATCATTGGTGTCGCCATTGGTTTGAGTCTGTTCAACACACCATTGGAATTCATGGCCCTACTGGGCGTGCTGAGTCTGGTGGGGATGTTGGTCAAGAACGCCATAGTGCTTGTGGATCAGGCCGATACGGAGATTCGCGAAGGAATGGAACCCTATCATGCGATCATTGCTGCAGCCTTGAGTCGTGCCCGCCCGGTAATTCTGGGCGCAGTTACTACCATTCTGGGTGTTGCACCTCTGCTGGCTGACCCATTCTTCAAGAGTATGACTATTGCCATCATGTTCGGTCTGGCGTTTGCTACTGCGCTGACACTGCTCGTGGTGCCATTGTTCTACAGTATCTTCTTCAGAATTAAGGCGCCTTAATTCTCTTCTAGAAGAACTGATATAGAAAAGCCCTCGGTGTCCTCACCAAGGGCTTTTTTTATTCCTGCTATTTCACCTTTGAACTATCACTCTCATTGTTCATATAAGCCTGAGTTCCCCACAGAGGAACAGTCGACAAGCTGTGCTTGTAACTTCCCGACGTTTCTTTAGTGGAATACGACAAATACAACAGAGTTTGGTTTTCGGTATCAAAGATACGACGAATCTTCATGTTCTTAAAAAAGATACTTTTAGACTTCTTGAAAACCACTTCACCTGATTCTGATCGATCAATACCTGCAAGCATTAACGGAGTAATTTCACCCGTCTGACGGCAGGATATAGATGAGTCGGAAGGATCAGAAAAACTCAAGTCCGCCTCAACACTAGCAACATGACAGGTCACACCCGGTACTTCCGGATCAGTCAGTACGTTTAGTTTTATATCTTTGGTCGTAAACATTCCCAGTGAGACATTACCCACTTCATCACTTCCACAACCTGCTAACAACAGGGTTAAACCAAGAATCGAAAAGAGTTTTTTGTACATTATTAGTCCAAATTTTAAGGCAGGCATATAAATCCACCTATCATTTTTCCACATACGGCAGGAACATAATCGATTAAATATTCGATTGTGTATGTCTACACACTGAGCGACACATTACAGGTATCTGTTTCCTGTGAAGCTTCCCAGAAAAAAGTAATGTTTCATACCCACAGGTGGCTGGAAATTAAATTTACTTGTTCAGCGAAACCTCGCAACCAATGCAGCGAGGTTTACCGTTACGAGAGTATTTTACAAAACTTGCAGAACGTCCTGTATTGCTAAGCGGGACTTGGGCAGCGAAGCGTTATAATCAGAATCGCTATGATGGTATCCCATCGCAAGAGCTACGCTGCAATGATATCCACCAAGCTCTTCTTTAAAGATTTCACCAACTAACTCG
Source organism: Oceanospirillales bacterium (assembly GCA_004762125.1). Taxonomy (GTDB): domain Bacteria; phylum Pseudomonadota; class Gammaproteobacteria; order Pseudomonadales; family Endozoicomonadaceae; genus Endozoicomonas_A. The sequence goes on from SIHQ01000011.1 coordinate 34,230, forward strand.
CTATCGATACCCTCCATTGTGGTTGAGTCGATACCAAGGCGTGCCAATACGTGTAAAGTGTTGCCCAGCGCCAGATAAGTCTGGGATTGCGTCCAGGCAGATGTATCGCCATCCTCACCAGTATTGAGATCAACAAAAGCAAAAGCACCAAAGGCCTGTTCTCTGTTTTCTGCAGGAGTACGGCCTTCAATAATATCCTTATCAACGACTTTTGCGTAATCCTCACGGGTATATGCCGGGTTATGTGCAAACAAAATAATATGTGAAGCGGCTTTCATATGATGCTGATTGAACTGGAACATATTCGAAAAGCTTTCATGCATCCGTTGTTTTGCTTCATCACTTTCAAGAACAATAAACTTCCACGGCTGTGAGTTTATTGACGATGCAGAAAGACGCATTGCTTCATAGATGACATCAAGATCAGCCTTCGGAATACGCTTGGTTTCATCATAATGTTTAGCGGTGTAGCGGGCAGTTAGATCCGTGATAATTGGATGGGTCATTTGATATCCTGCTCTGAATATGGTCGCCCCCTGATCGATGGGATGACCTTGTCTTGGACAGCATAGTAAATGACATGAAAATCGTGAAAAACTTCGTATTAATCGCGATAATCTAATGACTCTTCGATTAGACCTCATTCGGCTCAGCAGTTGCTGACAACTCGCTCTAATGGATAAAAAAAATCCCCGCTCTCTTCACAAGAAACAGGGATATTTAGGAGTATGTTGAGTCAGTTATTAGCTGTACTGAACTTCACCCTGTACTTTTTTTTCTGTTGTTTCTGTTACTTCATCAATTTGACTTTCTGTCTTGGCCACAATGGTACTTACTGCGGTGTCACCTACTACGTTAGTCACTGTGCAGGCTGCGTCCAGAATACGGTCGGTAGCAACAATGATACCGAGAGCTTCAATAGGAAGACCCAGAGTGTGCAACAGTACACCAGTGGTTACTACTGCGCCGCCAGGAATACCGCCAGTTGCGATAGCCAGCAAGAAGGCAGTGAAACCAAGAGTAAACAGAGCAGTGCCGGTTAGAACAACGTCATAGGCGTTGGCTACGAAGATAGTAGCAACAACCATGTAGATAGCTGCACCGGACATGTTCATGGTTGCACCCAGAGGTACAGAGAAGCCTGCTACTTTCTGGGAAACACCTAACTTTTCGGTCAGGGTGCGGAACGTCACAGGGATAGTAGCGTTGGAACTGGCTGTAGAAACAGAGAACAGCATTTGCTCACGAGTTGCACGCAGGAACTGCATCGGTGTGATGTTTGTGGTCGCACCAATTACCAGCGGATAGAACACGAACAACCAGATAGCCATTACTGTCAGTGCTGTAAGAACGTATGTTAATACGCTAATGATGCTACCACCATCAAGAGTGGCACCCAGTTTTGCGGTCAGGAAGAACACACCATAAGGAGCCAGGCTCATTACCATGGTGATCAACTTCATCATTACGCTGTTTGCCAGGGCAAAAGCATTGCTGACACTGTGAGTCTCGTGATTTTCCAGTTTCTTGATGGCTACACCAGTGATGATGGCCATAAACAGAATCTGTAGGATGTTGCCTTCAGCAAAAGCCTGAAACGGGTTGGTTGGAACAACACCAATAACCATATCCAGCAGGCTTGGCAGGTTTGTACGACTCAGGGTTAGGGTTTCATCAACCATGCCCAGATTAGCGCCAACACCCGGTTGAACAATCATGGCCACGCCAATAGCGGCGGAAATGGCGATGACCGTGTTAATCAGATACAAACTGAAGGTTTTGAAGCCCAGTCGACCAAATTGGCCAATGTCTTCCAGACTGCATACTGCGTTTACAATAGAGATGAAGATCAGTGGTACAACCAGCAGCTTAATCATGCCGACAAAGATGCTACCACCGGCGTGGAACAAGCCACTTACTAGATAGTCCTGGAAAAAACCATCAGGGCTGGCAAAAATCTGAATGGCCCCACCAAGAACAAGACCGATGGCCAAAGCCATCATAATACGTGTCGCTAAATTATTATTCATAGAACTCAAGTACTCCAAGCCAGGTTAATTACTGCATATGGCTTTCTTGTCATTATCGGATGAGGAATTTAATGGAACGTATATATAGAAACAAGCCTTCATAAAACAAACGATTTCAGTGTTATCAACCAACCAAGCAAGATTATTCGACAACAATCTCTACAAACGAGGGTTGATGTTGCTAATTGTTATTATTTGCCAACCATATTTCAGGCAATAGTTATAAGTACAAATAACTAATATGCGCTGCATCCATTACATATATATATATATATTTGTTGTAAGAATGACAGATTTCAGAAGATATTAATGTGCCGCATTTTTATACTGCTTGCAAAAACACATGCGTATCTCCTGATTATAGTCGTCTAATACTCTCTCCAACGCTGTTTTATGTGTTTTTGGCGAATAGCGATTTCTTGTGCTCTCTCGCGTATTCTTGAAGATAATTCCAGAAACGAATCTGGCTGGGTAATTCCTCGGTCATCTTGTCGAGCTTTCTGCTGACAAACTCCGATGTGATCGGTGGTTTGCTATGGCCTTCTTTATCCAGTCGAATAATGTCCAGTTCCAGTGACTGCTCATTCAAGCAGAAGAAAGGTAAACGGTTGATTACATAATACCATTGGATAACTCTATTTCGCTAACCACAGTTTATACCGTGATAATCACACCTAAATCACAGTTATCCAACAAGATATCCACAGATTCGTACACATTTACCCACCTGTGGATAGACACTTCTACCTACGCATCATCGCAGAAACCAATAGCATCATTTGCATTTCCATAGCGCAAATCTTCTGAAGATCCTGTTGAGTTTCTTCACTGAGTTCGGAGAGATGACTGACCTGCTCATTCTGATCATGCCATTTCTCATCCGCCATAGATTGAGGAAAACTTATTACCAGATTGTCCTGCAAGCCTTGCCGCTTTTCACAGAGAACATTCAACATAATCAATAAGATAGGAGGCGCCTGACCTGTCAGCGTTCGCAGCTCAATAAATGTCCAATAGAGATTAGCAATACGCTGGGTACTGTCTCTAAGACAGAGCAGGGAAAGATACGCTTCTTCCTGATGAGTCATTCAGTGTCTCCTCAATCCATAGAGAGCCACCTGTGCCTACATCTTTATAAAACACTACTGCGGATAGCTCGCAGGTTTTACTGCGTCTTTTTTTACTCTAACACGAGAGGGCTCATCCACAATGTGGAAAAAGTTATACACTTATTCACATTATCACTGATCAACCTGTTGAATGAATTGTGGATAACTTAAAAAGACTGCATATTTACAGTCTTTTTCGACTTGGTTATTTTTTGATCAAGTCTCCTTTAGAACATTCCCTGGGGATTCTTTTAATACACGACGTACTCCCAGCCATCCGGAAAAACCAATCAACAAAGAGCTGCATATGGGCAAGGCAATCCACAACCAAATAACGGGCTGCCAGGGTAATTCAAAGACCTGAATATTCAGCCACCAACTACAGAATTCAGTCACTATGGCTGCAATGATTCCAGACAGAGCACCGATCAATACGAACTCACCTACCTGCATCGCCATTAACTGCCTGCGAGTCCCTCCAAGGGAGCGAATCAGGGCACCTTCACGCAGACGGCTGTCCAGTGTCGCTTCAATGGCAGCAGCAAGTACCAACAAGCCAGCAACCAGTAGAGCGAATAACATTGCTTCAACCGCCAGAATAGACTGCGACAGCATTTTTTGAACCTGACTGATCACGGCATCCAGATCCAGTAAGCTGACAGTAGGAAACTGTCTGACCAAATCATTCAAAACTGTCTGATCTTCACTTTCCAGATAGAAGCTGTTCAACCAGGTAGAGGGCAGGGATTCCAACGTCGCCTTTGATAACACCATGTAAAAGTTAGGCTGGAAAGATTCCCACTGAACATCGCGAATGCTGGTCACTGTTGCAAAAACAGGGGTTCCAGCAATGTTGAACGTGAGTTTGTCACCCAACTTTAATCCAAGGTGCTCAACCAGAGAGTTTTCAATGGATACTTCATTACTCTCCCCAGGCTGCCACCACTCACCCTCCTGAATAGTACTTTCTTCCGCTGGTGTGTCAGACCAAGTCATATTCAGTTCACGATTCAGGGAGTTATGTTTTCTGTTTTCTTTATCCACAGCCTCTTTGGCTGGCACGTCATTAATTTCCACCAGCCGACCACGAACCATTGGGTACAGGCCGGAAGTATCAATGTCATTACCTTCAAGAAAATTCCTGAAGTTATCCACTTCATGGGGCTGAATATTAATAGCAAAGTAATTGGGCGTATCTTCAGGTAGTTGCTGCTGCCAACGATCCAGTAGATCCGTACGAATCAGAAGTACCAATGCCATTGCCATAAACGTCAGAGTAAAAGCAGTCAACTGGGCGGAGGTTTGTCCTTGCTCTTGCAGCAACCGATTCAGACCGAGTCTCCAGGTCAGGGAAACCGGTTTATTCACAATGCGTTTCTGAACCCTGCCCAGTAGAAAACGAACTCCGGAAGAGACCAGCAGAAGAGCTACAGCCATTCCCAGAGTCAATCCAACAGTCATCATCAGTTGGCCTGTGTGGTACCAGAGCAACAGCATCATGGCCACAAAGGAGAAGCCATACACCAACCAGGTTCCAGCCGCTGCAGGCATAAGTTCTCTGCGCAGTACACGAAGCGGAGTAACATCCTTCAGTCTTAGTAAAGGTGCCAGACCAAAGCCAGCCAGAGTGATAACTCCTGTCAATCCGCCCACCAGTAAGGGCATAAATCCGGCCTGAGGCAACCAGGATGGCAACACGCCGGTTAAGAGTTCTACGACACCCGCCTGCAACAACCAACCTATGGCAACACCGGGAACAGCCACCAGCAAGGCTACCAGTATTAGTTCGCCGACAAAGATCTGCACGATCTGATTCTGTCGTGCCCCCATGCAACGCATGACGGCAATACCATCAAACCGTCGCTCAGCAAAACGGCGACTGGACATAGCTATAGCAATACCCGCCAGCAGCATAGCCGCCATACTTCCGAGACCAAGGAACTGTTTCAGAAGGCTTACGGAATTACGAAGATCTTCTCGATTGGCTTCTGCCATACTCAGTTTTTCACTGGCAACCAGCACAGGCTTAATCTCAGCCTGAAACTGTTTAAGATCGCCAGGTTCTCCGGCCACCAGCTTCTTCCAGCTCACCCGACTGCCTGGCTGAATAATCCCGGTTTTTTCCAGATCCTGAATACTGAACATCAACCGGGGAGAAAGGCTATAAAAGTTACTGCCTCGATCCGTTTCCAGAGTAATTACTTTACTGATAGTAAACCGAGTTTCACCAAGCTGAAGACTGTCACCAATTTTCACATTCAAGAGAGAAAAGAGCCTGGGTTCCAGCCAGACTTCACCTGGCAATGGCGTCTCTCTGGTCAACCTGTCTTCAGTGAAGGGTTCATCAGATACACGAATATGGCCACGTAATGGGTAGTTATCGGTAACAGCCTTGGCAGAAATAAGCTGCATTTCGTCACCAGCCACCACTACTGATGAGAACTCCAGAATGGTCGCCGTTTCAACATTCTGTTTACTGATGGCCTGTTGAACCTGCTCATTCAGTTTTCTCGGGCTGCTGATCACCAGGTCAGCGCCCATGACTTCAGCGACTTGTCGACCTAATGCCAACTGGAGCCGTTCACTGAAAATAGCGATCGCTGTACTGACACTCACTGCCAATAGCAGGGACAACACCAGAAGCCTCAATTCACCCGATCGCCAGTCCCTGAGCATAAACCGCCATGACTGCTTTAGACTTCCGGTCATTGACTTACCTCAGCACTATCTTTGGTATGAGCTTTGACTTCTTCAACCAGCTTGCCTGCTGTCAGTCGCAACGCGCGATCACACCGCTTTGCCAGTATTGGATCATGAGTGACTAATATCAGTGTCGTATTCTTTTCACGATTTACTTCAAACAAGAGATCGATAATTGTGTCGCCGGTTTTCTCATCAAGGTTTCCGGTAGGTTCATCTGCAAAGAGAATATCCGGCTGTCCGGCGAAAGCTCTGGCTATAGCCACACGCTGCTGCTCGCCGCCTGAAAGTTGCTTCGGGTAGTGCGTTAAACGCTCAGCAAGACCCACTCGTCCCAATAATTCTGTTGAACGTTCTCTGGCGTTAACTACACCTGCCAACTCCAATGACAACATGACATTCTCAAGAGCCGTCAAATTTGGCAGAAGATGAAAAGATTGGAAAACAAAACCGGTGTGGTCAGCTCGAACTCTGGCTCTGCCGTCTTCATCAAGATGATCAATACGTTTACCTGACAGATGAACCTGACCTGCTGTTGGTAAATCCAGACCGGCAAGAATTCCAAGCAGTGTTGATTTACCGGAACCGGAAGTTCCAATAATAGCAACGGACTCACCTGACTTGATCTTGAGCGAAAGTCCCGACAATATGGTCAGCGAACCATCACGAGCTGATACTGTTTTTTCCAGGGAATCAGCCGAAACGGCAATGGAGGAATCTGTGCCTTTAGTCATACCGTCTTTCGTCATACCGTCTTTCGTCATACCGTCTCTTATCATGAGTCGTCACTTATTTTCAGTCTTAATTGTAAGTTTTTTATTTCTTGTCTCAGCCCCGTATGCATCTGCTGCCAAGCAGAAAACATTATTGGTGTACGGTGACAGCTTGAGTGCCGCTTATGGCATCGATATAAAAAAGGGATGGGTTACTTTACTACAGGAAAAAATGAAGCAAACCAACCCGGGTTGGAAAGTAGTCAATGCCAGCATTAGTGGTGAAACTACCGCCGGAGGGCTAAGTCGAATAAGTGTTACTCTGGAACAACATCAGCCTGACCTTATCCTGCTGGAACTGGGTGCAAACGACGGCCTACGCGGGACTTCACTTAGAATAATGAAAAAAAACCTGAAGAAAATAATTGAAACCGTGCAGGAAGAAAATATTCCACTGGCACTGTTTGAGATGAGAATTCCGCCTAACTATGGCTCTATTTACACCCAACGTTTTACACAAACTTTTCATGACCTCGGCAAAACCTACAGTATCCCAGTGGTGCCTTTCTTTCTTGACGGGGTAGCCGGCAGCTCTGATTTAAACCAGCCTGATGGTATTCATCCTCTCGCTAAAGCCCAACCCATATTATTGGAGAACATCTGGCCAGAAGTCAGACAAATGATTAAGTAAGAAAGTCTGCCTGATTCTCGAACCAGAGTCTGGAACTAGAGTCTGGAACTAGAGTCTGGAAAGCCAGGACATTATGGTCGAATATAGTGAAAGAGCTTTAATTAAGAGCTTTCACTTTCGTTTTTATTTTTCCTGATTCAACCCATTCCATAAACGTAGAACCTAGCCGGTCACTCTCTGCGATAACTGTTTGCCAGTATTTAACTCGGTCATCGTACGACAAGTTAACAAAATCATTTCGATCCGGAATTTTTCCAAAAGGTAGTTTGCTGACAAAAGATTCTGAAGGCGATACCAGTACCAGATTTTTACATTTATCCAATGCAGGCTTTCGCCACTTCAGAGCCTTATCAAACCAACCCGGAATCATTCGATTGTAAAAATGTGGATACAGAACCAGACCATCACCCAGATTAAAATTCAGGTCAAAGTGGTAATCGGTCACACCACCATCTCGATACATTCCTTTTGGTGCTCCGGCAATATCTCTTATACCTTCCATAACCATAGGAATGGAGCCGGACGATAAAATGGCATCGCTCACATTACTCTCGGAGAACGCAACCTCTTCAGTGGGAAAATCACTCATACCCAAAAACGGCGAACTGGAATCAGCTTGATGAAAAAGAGTTCGGGTAAAGAAACAGCCCAGTGTTTTTCTGCTGAATAGGTTGGCTGTAGCCGCTAGCCCCAAACCAGCCATCAGTGGCCATTTTTTCTCACTGGCTCCAAGTCCATGACTTCTGACAGCAATGGCATTGAACTTGAAAACCGAGTTTTCAATGATATCTCTGACACCGGTCTCCCCCAACATCTCCCTAACCAGAATACGGCTTTTCATACTGATTTCAGCCGTATCGGGTTGCTCTGAGTAGTCGGTCAGCAGGTAACCTTGCTCAAATCTTCGGTGCGCCTGAAGTGGATTATTCATGGCATAAGTACTAAAACGCCAGCTGCCAGCGGAGGTTCCGAGTAAGTGCAGAGGCTTTTCTCTGTCCTTAAAAAAATCACTAATAAGAACTTTATCCAGCCCACTGAGCACAAACCATTTCGGGCCACCCGATGCACCCAGCATGACACTTACATCATCCGCCTTCAGGCCATGGTCACGAATGTGTTGCAGGGCATTCCCTCCGGCCCTTATTTCCAGTACATCAGTCATTTAAGCGATTATCTCTGCAGGTGTTCCATTAATTGCTGGCGGATAGAGTCAGGAATAGGCACTGAACACTCATTGTCGTAATCATAATGAATCATTACAGCCTTACCTCTTGCGGCAAGCACATCATTTTGCCACGCCTCATGGTGGATACACATGGAAGAGTTCCCCACTTTTTCCATGCAGGTTTTCAGATGAACATCACTACCAAATTGCAGTTGTGCAGTATATTCCACTTCAATACGGGCAATAATTAACTTCCAGCTATTGGTGTTCAGATCTGGAGAAAATATCTTGAAAATAGGCGTACGAGCATGCTCAAACCACTCGGGCACAACGGTATTATTAATATGCCCAAGCGCATCGGTTTCACAGAAGCGGGGGGTAATAGTTTCCTGAAGCATCGGCAGTATCATTTCTTATCGTGAATTTTTATTGATACCGCCATGATGCCTGTATTTTTAAAAGTTACAACTCAATAGCTGGAGCCCACTGTAACCATTCATTCTTCGGTTTTTCATGCAGTTTGAAGCGTAATCCCTGACTGGCATGATCAGCTACGTATTGAGTAGCAAAGGAAATACCACCCGACAGCAAAGACTCGAGAGACTCTGTTCTGATTCTGGCACCGCTAAACAGGCTAACATCGATATCGACACCGCTAGCGTTCCAGAACTGACTATGCTCGGTTACCAAAGGCGCAAAACGATCCTCAATATTAATAAAAATCACTACCTGACTGGCAGGGTTATCCAGTCGGTAACCAGTGACCTTACCCACAGGAATCTCACGGTAATAAACAGGATTGCCTCGTCGTATAGAACCCAATTTTGGCGAAATCAGTTTGAGCCTCAGGCCTCCTGCAAGGGTTAGGTTATCTGGAGGACTACGGTCTGCATTAAAAAATGATGCCTCACGGGCATTGGCATTTTTCCCGGGGGACATGCCGATATAAAAGCCAGTCACCAGAGTTTCCAGATTCGTTGTGCTTGTTAACCCCAGTTTCGGCTTAACCAGCCAAAAACGAGTGTCTTTTCTAGCAACCCATCCTTCATTTTCTTTCAGCAGAACCCTCGCCTGAACACCTTCACGCTTGGCATCCAGTTCCAGTTCGGTTACTCGACCCATCTCCAGGCCCCGGTACTTAAGCAACGTTCCTGGTTTTAACCCGACAGCACTTTCAAACCAGATCTCTATAACCTTGCCGTTTTCCAGAGCCTGATCAGCGTCATCATAGATAGCAAAGGTCGCTTTATTAGCAACCGCTTTGGCTTCAGAGTCTGGTGTAATAAATTCAACACCCCCTGAAAGGATTGTCCCCAGGGTTCCCGTTTTCAGTTTCAGTCCCTGAAAATCACCTTCCAGAGTAATGCCACTGGCATTCCAGAATACGCTGCTGCTGTTTACCAGATGGCTATACTGAGGATCGATTAGAATTTGAATAATTACGCCATCGTCGTCCAATGTATGAAACTGAACAGAACCGACAGGCATTTTACGGTAGAGAACCGGACTGCCATGACTGATACCGGACAGGGACTGGGCAACCAGTGTCAGATGTAATCCAGGCGTGGAGAGTGCAGCCGGAGGTTTGCTGGCAAGTCCTTTAAAACTGTCTTTGAGTTTGCCCTTTTTTACGTCGCTGTGATTGATGTCCAGAGCAATGTATTGCCCTCCTAACAGTGTTTCCAGCCCAGTGATCCCCTCGAGACCGACTTGGGGTTTCACCATCCAGAATCGGGCACCATCCACCATAAGTGATTTAGCTTCAGGGCGAATAACCGCTTCGGTAATGACTGATGAGTAGTCTCCATTGAAGGCAGTTTTTCGAATAAATCCTACCTCTTTTCCATGAAATAAAATTCTGGTTTTATCCTGACTGAATGCAACATCAAGAGGGAATTCAATGGCTACCTTAAAACCAGCTTCAGCAGCATCATAGTCAGAATAGAGAGAGTAGTTACTGCCAGTATCAGCCTCTTCGGTTTTTGGCTCCCAATCAGGGGTATAAAAAGCTATGCCGCCCTGAACAATAGACAGCAATGACTGAGTTCTTATCTTTAGCCTTGGGAAGTTACCGGAAATATCCACACCACCAGCATTCCAGAAACGAGTATTCTTACGAATCAAATGGCTAAATTCTGACCTGATATTGATCTGTACAGCGACAAACTGATCATTATCTGTCAATTCATACCCAGTTACTTTTCCGACTTTCAGACGGCGATAATAGACTGGGCTGCCATTTTGAATAGAGGACGACAATTCACTGGTTTTCAGCGTCAATCGCAATCCATCTTTGGCTGGTAAGAGTGGTGATTTCAACGCTTCAAATACAGCGCTTTTCTTGCCCGTCATACTCGGACTGAAAGCGATATAATTCCCTGAAACTAAAGTCTCAAGACCTGAAACTCCTGCGACAGTTAGCTGTGGTTTTACTAACCAAAACTGACTGTTCTTTCGTAGAAACTTTTCCATGGAACGATCAATTTCAAGGGTAATATCAACCGCTTTCAGATCGTCAGTCATCTTCATACCCGACACCCGACCAATCACCAATCCGTTGTACCTGACCTCGGTTTTGTCTTTCTTTATGCCTTCAGCAGATTTGAACAAAACATGGACGTCTGTGTTCCGGGCGTAACTGGAAGACCAGACCAAATAACCAACAACACAAATAGCGATGAGTGGCAGTAACCAGACAATAGAGACACTCCTGCGTTTAACCACTCTGGCATCAGCTGCAGGTAGTTGTTCAACCATAATCCGGCTCCTTGATAGAAGGCTTGTTATTTTCCAAAGCGGATACGTCCCACAGAAGTCTGGGATCAAAACTCTTTGCCGCCCACATGGTAAGGACGACCACGCTGGCAAAAGCATAAGCCGCAGGTCCGGCCGTGACTGTCCCCAAATGACCGTACTGAACCAATCCCGCCAATAAGGAAATGATGAATATGTCCAGCATTGACCAACGACCAATCCAGATAATCAATCGATACATTTTTATTTGGTTGTCAGATGCCAGCCTGCGCAGTTGAACATTGAGTAGTAACCAAAACAGAATCAACAATTTTAAAAGAGGTACCAGAATACTGGCAACAAACACCAAACCAGCAATAGTCAGCATATTCTGGTTAATCAGTGTCATGATACCGGACATAATGGTTTCCGGTTTTCCGTCACCCAGTTTGCTCACTGTCATGATGTGCAATACGTTAGCCGGTATATAGAGAATCATCGCTGCCAGAGTCAGTGCCCAGCTGCGTGACAAACTGTTGGCTTTGCGACGGCCAAGCTTACTGCTACAACGTGGACAAGTCTGTTCGTTATCCTGACAAATCTTTTGGCAATCCAGACAGAGTATCAATCCCTTATCAATTCCCCGACTGTATTCAAGATTCATGATTTTTTCCCAGCTGATTCCAGAGAGCATGAGGATTCAGGTATATTGAAATAATCAGTTCAACCAACATCAGGGCTACGAAACAATAGAGGCCATAGCCAATATTCACATTAGCCATGTCTGCCAGCTTAATGATTGAAATCAGCACACTAAGCACATAGATTTCCATCATTCCCCACTCACCAAGATGGGTATACCAACGGAACATTCTGGCTGCCGTTCGGTGCATCGAAGCGGTGATGACAGCTAACAAAACATAAAACAGAATCAAAAGTCTGAGCAAGGGTATTACAATCGCCGTGGCAATCACCAGCCAAGCAACAACGATCAGCCCTTCATCATGGAGAGCTAGTGCGCCAACCATTACAGTGCTCTGCCGAACATTACCCATTATTTCCATACTTAATACAGGCAACATATTGGCCGGTAAGAACAGCAAGAGACCGGTTACAACCAGAGCCAAGCTGATCAGCACACTGGACGGTTGATGTTGCTCCAGGCAGTAGCCACAGCGTGGGCAAACAGCCTGCTGCTTCCAACCAGGGCTGTTTTCAAACGAAGGAATCTTCACCAGAAGATCACAATCCCGGCAGAGTCTTAAGCCTGTAAGACCATTGTTTTTCAAATCTGAGGTCCATATAGATATTTCTTAGGAAGAATCTGAACGCAATCTGCCATATAATCCCATCTCAGAGTTTTCAAGGCTGAATGAGGGTGACAAACCTTCGCAATTGATTCTTGGGCTGTCAATGCCACAGGATTCTTGCCTAAACGGTTTACCTTCAATTCAGCCAATGCTGTTCTGGTGCACTGCCTCTATATCGGCAGGACTGATCAGTACTGCGCCCGCAGAACCTGACCTGGGTTGGCCCAGTCAGTCCGGGTGATCAAGATAAGTAATAATGATTCAAGAGGTTTAGGTATGCTTCCCGTCGAGCGCCGCGAGCACATTCTGGCTTATGTAGAAGAAAAAGGCTGCGCAAATATCGAAGAAATGGCTGAAAAATTCGATGTTTCCCAGATGACCATTCGCCGTGACATCCGTACTCTTGAGCAGGAAGATAAGTTACGTGTGACCTATGGTGGAGCCGTATCCAAGAGCTTCTTGATGGAAGATATTCCATACGAGAAGAAAAACGCGGTTAACATCGAAGAGAAAAAATCCATCGCTTTCGAAGCCCTTAAAATGGTTAAGGAAGGTCAGATTATTCTTCTCGATGCAGGCACCAGTACTATGGCTCTGGCCAAGCAACTGATGCGTATGAAGATCACTATTATCACTCCTGACCTGAAGATTGCTCTACAGCTTTCCGACTCTTCCACTGCCAAGGTTTACACCACCGGTGGTCTGGTCAGTGCCATTACCAAAGCTCACAATGACACTTCAGCTATGGCTTTCCTGGACAGTATTAACGCTGATATTGCTTTCCTGGCAACCAACAGCTGGAGCATGGAGCATGGAGTGACGACTGCGTCTACTGATCACTACTTCATTCGTCGCAAGATGCTAGATCGTGCCAATCGCAAGATACTGCTGGCTGACTCCAGCAAGTTTGGCGCTTCCAGCATGAAGACTATCTGTGAGCTGTCCGAACTGGATGCGATCATTACTGACAGCCGCTTCGACGATGAAAGCCTAGCTGCCATCGAAGAGTGCGGTACTAAAGTATTTCGTGCTTAAATCTGAGTAACCTCAGGTTGTCGACTAAACTCACAGTCTATAGCAGGCTGTGAGTTTGTTTTAATGCTCCCCCTGATCGCTGTCCCCATGGGTGATCCTGCCGGCATCGGCCCGGAAATCTCGGCCCGGAAATCTCGGCCCGGAAATCATTGTCAAAGCTCTCTCTGAACAGAGTCTTTCAGACACTTGTCGTCTTATTATTATTGGTTCCAGGCAAGCACTCTCAACTTACCACATCTGGCCATTGCAGGGCTCAACCCTCATTGTGGAGAACAGTCTTTGTTTGGTGAGGAGGAAGATAAAGAAATCACTCCTGCGGACTACCATTTCTAAGAACCTCGGTTGATCATGGTACTGCATTCGATATTGCCGGAACAGGCAGCGCAAGCGCGGTCAGTATGACTGAAGCTATTTTGACGGCAGCAAAATACGCCAGGTCATTCAAACAATCAAACCCCTCTCGTTTCTGCCCCTGAGTTTTTATGACTTTCAAAGGGTATGTTCCATGTATTTTTTAAAAAGGATGCATTTGTAAAGATTTGAACGACTTAGGCCGATAGAAATGACCTTCGGGGGGGACTCTCATCTTTGAGGGTGCAGTACTCCCGTTTTACATCAACGGATACAACCCGCTTTTAACAACCTCTTGCTAACTTTAAAGGAATAATCAAATATTCAGGGACTCGCCATGAAGCTGGCACTCTATCTGTTTTTCCTTTCTTTCAGCAGCCTCGTCTTTGCCAGCAAAGGCTTTTACCGTTTTCCCGACCTCCATAATGATACGGTTGTCTTTACCGCTGAAGGCGACCTATGGAAAGTATCCATAAACGGAGGACCGGCAGCTCGTCTAACGTCCGATCACGGCTTTGAAAGTCACGCTCGCATTTCTCCGGATGGCAGTAAAATTGCATTTGTTGGCAATTATGATGGGCCTAGAGAGCTTTATACCATTCCCATAAAGGGTGGCGCACCAGAAAGACTGACCTTCTCAAACAGCCTTAACCGAGTTCAAGGCTGGACTCAGGACAATCAAATCATTCTGGCAACCAATCGTCATTCCACCTTCTGGCAGAACCTCCAGCTGACATTGGTCAACCCTGAATCAGGACATCAAACCCGCATTCCCTTAGCGCAGGCTTCCGATGGCTCTTTTACCGAGAGCGGCGATCTCTACTTCACTCGTTTCGCAGGTCCCAACGATAATATTCGAAATTATCAGGGAGGCACCGCTGAAAATCTCTGGCTCTATACAAAAGATAAAGAGGCAATACCTCTCACCCATGGTTATCCGGGTACCAGCAAATCTCCCATGCCATGGCAGGGCCGAGTCTATTTTGTCAGTGACCGCTCAAGTCGAATGAATATTTGGTCTATGGATCTCCAAGGTCGAAGCTTGAAGCAACATACTTTTTTCAGAAACAAGGATATTCAAACCCCTGCCATAAATCAGGGACGGATTGTGTTTCATGCCGATGCCGACCTGTACATCTTCGAAACTAAAACCGAGGCTGTCCGAAAACTGGATATCACTTTGCCTTCGGATCTGGACCAAAAACGTAAACGCTGGCTGGAGATGCCTGCTAGATTTTTAAGAGACTACAGTCTTTCACCTGATAACCAGAGCTTGATGCTCACCGCCAGAGGCCAGATAGTTAACAACCCGATAGGCAGTGGCCGAACGATTACATTACCGAAGCCTTCAAACGATCTTTTTTTTGAATCTTCTCAATTTATTCCAGCCAGAGAGGAAGTTCTGGCCACCAGCAGTCAGAAAGGAAAATTAGCATTTTGGCTACTCCCCTCAAATGGTGAATCAAAAAACCATAAAGTCTTGGAGACAGACAAGGCCCTTCATAGCGATATTTTTCCAGCACCCGATGGCAGCCGTTTTGCATGGCTTGATTCCGACTACAAGTTGAAGATAACCGACCTTCCATCAGGTGACACCCGCACAGTAGATCAAGGTAGTTTTAACTGGCCATTTGATTCGGTCACCTGGGCTCCCGACAGTAACTGGCTGGTTTATACCAAAAAAGCAGCCAATCAGAACTCACAGCTTTTTCTTTACAATCTTTCTGAAGGAACGCCTGAAGCCATCACAACGGACAGGCATCACAGTTTTTCACCAGCCTGGAGCAGTGATGGCAACTGGATCTACTTCTTATCGAACCGCCATTACTCTTCCAAGGTTGATTCACCTTACGGATTAAACCAGCCAGAACCCTATTCCGAGCAGAATACGGGCATCTATATGCTCGCAGTCAATGAGAATCACGAATGGCCATTCAGGGAGCCCAATGAACTGAGCGGACAAAACACCCCAGCCGTCATTGACGAATCACCTGAGCAGCTTGAGCCTTCCATGCCTGTTGATCGAAAGAATCTGGCCAGAAGGCTGTATCAGGTTCCTGTATCACCTGGCCAGTACTCCAGCCTGAAACTGGCAAGCAGCCATATCTATTGGCTGGCAACCGACTCTTACGGTGAAACTCTTAAGACTATTCCTATCAGCTATGACAATCCCAAGCCCTATCCTGTGGCGGAAAACATAAACTCCTACCAGGTTTCGTCAGATGAACAGAGTGTGGTTATCAATAATCATCAAGGGTTTACCATCAAACCAGTGGGTGCTGATCTATCCGTTCATATAGATAGTATTGATCTGAAGAACTGGCGCATTCTGGTGGACGTTGAGGCCGAGTGGAAAGAAATTCTCTACCAAACCTGGTCCCTGTTTAACAACTATTTCACTGATCCGGCGATGGATCAGAAGGCTTGGCGGCTGGAGCTGGAAAAGCAGTTGCACATACTACCCAGAGTTACAGATCGTCGTGAACTGGACCTGCTTCTGGCAAGCATGCTCGGCAGTCTTGGTGTTCTCCATGTTTATACATACCCTGGTGATCAGCGTTCAGGGCTGAACTGGTCTTTTGAAGGATCATTGGGTGCCGAGTTTGAAAAAACCAAAAAAGGTTTTTTGATAAAACATATCTATCAGGCTGACTATGAATACCCTTCTCTCATGTCTCCTCTTGCCAGACCTGATAGTCACATTCGAAAAGGTGACCTGATCACCCATATCAACCAGCACTCTGTTGAGAGCGCTATAGATCTTCAACAGCATCTGACTTTTCAGAAAGATACCCAGACGCTGCTCACCATAAAGAGTGCCTCTGAAGAAAATTCCTGGCAGGAAATCGTCAAACCGTTATCCACAGAAGAAGCCAGTAATCTTCGCTATCAGGAATGGTTGGTAGAGCGTCGTGAGATCGTTGATGCAGAAAGCAACGGTAGCATTGGCTACGTTCACCTGCCTGCTATGAATACCGATAGTTTTTCTGACTGGGTTCGACAGTACTACCCGGTATTTAATCGTGACGGTTTAATACTGGACATCAGAAATAACACCGGTGGCAATATCAGCAGCTGGATTCTCAACCGTCTTGTTCGAAAAGCCTTTATCTACGCTTCAGCCAGAGGAAAAAACGACAGCTGGAATATGCATTACGCCTTCCGTGGACACATTGTTCTACTGGTTAATGAGCACACAGCATCTGATGCAGAAGAGCTGGCTGACGGTTTCAGAAACCTTAAACTTGGAACCATCATTGGTCATCGAACCTGGGGGGGCCGGATCTATCGCTCAGCGCAATCCTTTATCGATAATGGTGCCGTTTCTCTGCCTTTTTTCGGTCACTATTTTGATAACAAGCATTGGTCTGCCGAAAACTGGGGCGTTGAACCTGATGTCAAAATTGATAACCTGCCATACGCGACCTTCAAAGGGGAAGACACCCAATTAGAAGCAGCCATTCGACATTTACGTCGTAAAATAATCGAGGAGCCAATCCCTCAACCACTTCCCCCTAAGCGGCCTATAGTTCTACCAGTCAATCAGTAGCCAGAAAAGCCATCTGTTGCCAGGTCGAATACTTCAATCCTGCCTCGCTGATATTCAGTGACATACAGCTGTCCGCTACCTTCAGGTCCGAAGGTCACATTGGTTGGGCAAGAGCCTCGCGTTACCAGACTTCGGCTAACAATTCCTTCCGGGCTGACACAGGCAACGTGCCCCTGACCAAAGATAGCTGCGTATAAATTGCCTTTCTGATCGAACGTTATGCCGTCTGGGCCGACCACTCTGCAGGGCCCCGACGAATCAATCACATTGGTAAAAATCTCTTTTGATACAAGTTCAAGGTGACTGGAAAAAACATAACGATAAATGAGCCCTGTCACTGTTTCTGCCAGATACAAATTACCATCAGGGCCAAAGGCAATTCCGTTTGCGAACAGTAAGCCATCATCCAGACATTCAATACTCAGTGTCACAGGATCAATACGGAAAAGCCTTCCCTTCATTGACGAACTCCAGACTTCAGGATCAAGTCGCCCATCCTTGATCAGGTCTCTGACTAAAGTGCCGGAATCAGTGAGGTAAATATATTCATCTGGCCCATACACCAAATCGTTGGGCCACATAAATGGCAGATCACCACAGGAATTAATTTTCAGTATTTCTTGCCCCGTTCCATCAAATTTAATTAACGATGGCTGCCAGGTTTCTGCAACCCAGATGCTTTTTCCATCCTTATCCAATAGCAATCCATTTGGACGGGCACATTCTGCGAAAGTTTTTCGATGTTCACCGCAGGCGGAAAGTTGAGTCAACTTGCCAGTCCCCATGGCCATTTCCGCCACCAACCAGTCATTATTCTTCAATAGCAGTGGTGCTTCTGGATACTCAAAATCTTCCGCAAATATCATCTCTACTTCCCATTACAACCAAGTGAAACAGTTTAGATACTTAACAGTTCATATCGCTTAGAACATTACGTCGTAAGAGATAGGTAAAAATAACTACTCGGGGTATTATGAAATTGCAAAAAGAATCTATAAAAATACTTAAAGAGCAAAAAATTATTAACTGTTAGCATTACAGTTCTATCCGCTCTTTGTTGCACTATGGAGGATTTCCGAATTTATGAGTCGTCCGGCCAGAGCTGTTTTCAATTTAGACGCCCTTAGGCATAACTATCGACTGGCAAAACAACTTGCCGGCAACGGAAAAGTTATGGCTGTAGTAAAAGCTGACGCCTATCGTCATGGCGCTGTCGCCTGCTCACAAGCATTGGCTGATGAGGCCGATGGCTTTGCGGTTGCCTGTATAGAAGAAGCCCTTGTGCTCAGAGAAGCAGGCATTGAACAAACCATTTTGATTCTGGAAGGCTTTTTCGAAGTCTCTGAATTGTCTGATATTGCACGACTAAAGCTGGATATTGTCATCCAGAACCCTGATCAGCTGACCATGCTGGAACAGAACCCTTTGAGCAGGCCAATACGAGTCTGGCTTAAGATGGACTCAGGCATGCATAGGGTTGGCTTTCTACCAGAACAGTATCGTGATGCTTGGGAACGTCTGAACAAGCTCCCATGGGTGAACAACATCGTTTTGATGAGCCACCTATCCTGTGCCGATGATCCTGACCATGGCTATACGCTGAATCAACTTGAAACCTTTGAGCAGTACACTCTTGGTTTACCAGGTGAGCGTAGTATTGCCAATTCAGCTGGTTTGGTTGAGTTTCCTCAGGCTCGAAGTGACTGGAATCGTCCTGGCCTGATGCTTTACGGTGCGTCGCCTTTTCCCCATTCGCACCCCATTGCAGATCAGTTGAAGCCGGTAATGGAACTGCATTCCGCTATTATCAGTATCAAGGAAGTTCCAGCGGGCAGTTCTGTTGGATACGCGGGCAGGGGAGTCACTTCACAACCATCAAGACTTGGTGTCATTGCCATGGGTTACGCTGATGGTTATCCGCTGCACGCCAACAATGGCACGCCTATTCTTATCAATGGTCAACGGGTACCACTCATTGGTCGTGTTTCCATGGATATGTTGACGGTTGATCTTACCGGCCTGGATGATGTGAAGATTGGTGATCCAGCGCTGCTGTGGGGAGAAAGCTTGTCAGTCAGTGAAGTCGCTGAACATGCCAACACTATTCCTTACCAACTGTTCTGTAACTTTAACCGGGTTCCCGTCAGCTACAAGGAATCAGTGCTGTCGATGGCTTGACCATTATCGTGTGATGACTCTGTCACAGCAGTCATCACATAACGCTCTCTGACTGACCTTGAAAAACGATTCCTAATCATTACCTCTATCGCTGTTTATCCAGAGCTCTTCGTTGATTAATTTCTATTGCAGAGAGCCTGTCGGGTTCTATTAACTGCATTCCTCCACTCTCCTGGCACCTGCAAATCCCCGTGTCATTACAAACCAACAAGGCATGACTGCGAACAGTCATTTCGATCAGTGTATCGACACGGAACTGCATCGCATACCAGCGACAAACCTTCCGAGTATTGAGCGTCTTTATCTAAAGGCAATAGTTGGCAACCTGCCATCAATAGAGAGACAAGCAAGACAACCAATTTCGTATGTTCAAAGAGTTCATTAATAAGACTTAAGCGGCACTTAAAGCCATAAAACGAATCGGACATATAACCCTTACTGATCCACTCAAACCAGATAATTTTTCACAGCAGGTCACTAAAGCAGAGAATTTAAATACCACAGGGTTATCCACACTTGTATATTTCCTGTTCGTGCCATAGGCTTCGATCCGAAACTGGCTGACTATTTTAATCATCAGCTGTTGCTCTATTTCTGCCTTACCGGGCACCCTTTATCAGACGATTACTGAAGTCATGAGAAGTCGAAAAGAAGTTGTCCGCCAGCTGGACAGGATTGATCGAAATATCCTTCGAACTCTCCAGGAAAATGGTCGTATTTCCTATGTAGATCTTGCCGATCGTGTGGGTCTAAGTACCACACCATGCATGGAAAGAGTCAAGCGTCTTGAGCGTGAGGGGGTTATTCTGGGCTACAGTGCTCGCTTAAATCCTCAGTATCTTCAAGCGGGTCTGCTGGTTTATGTAGAGATCAGTCTCTACTCCAAGTCTGCTGATATATTTGACGAGTTTCGTCGTTCAGTCATTGCACTGCCCAACGTTCTTGAATGTCATCTGGTATCAGGTAACTTCGACTATCTGGTCAAAGCCCGTATTTCTGAAATGGCTTCATACCGCGAACTGCTAGGCGATATTTTGCTAAAGCTTCCGGGTGTTCGTGAATCCAAAAGCTATATTGTAATGGAAGAGCTAAAAGAGACTCTGAATCTACCTATTCCGGAGTAAACAGTTCAGTAATCTCTCATAAAATAATTCAGGGCGACGGCATCCTGCTCTTCGATCTCTCGAAGCTGGAATCCTGCTGCGTAATCCCGATTATGATCGCCCTGCTTATTGCCTGACTGACACCAGACACACTCTGCCAACATATTGATTCGATGAGTACTCTCCTGAGGACCCGGCAGAATGATTGTGACCTTCCTTGTTTCAGACAAACGAACCTGCTGCCCCGTCAAAACACTGAAACCATTTTTAGATACATCCTCAAGTACACCCATCAGCTGACCTGTATCACTGTCCAGAACCTGTGCGGGTTCAGCCAGCGTTTTACGGGGTGAACGCCTCTTCTCGAGCTGTCCCTTCTGAAGCATCGTATCCGTCATAACACGTCCTCTGTTCCAGGCGGAGTATTATTGAACATACCTGTTTTTATTGATTAAGACAAAAATGGCCATGTTAGTCCTCGCAAACAGTAGACCCTATGGTTCACAAGATGTTTGTCAGTCACCTATTTCTCTCTTTGCCCTCCCTTGTGTCTCTCTTTGTATCTCTCCTTGTATCTCTCCTTGCGTCTCTTCTTGATAAATAACCTCAGTCATTTGTCTTGAATTGACAAGACACTAGCCGATGTTTTTAATAACTAAGGAGGATAACAATTCCTCTTAACAATGCTTTGGGTCATACCTGAAACCGGGCAAATCAAAAATAAAAATAATAAATTTAAGCAGAGCCTTATCAGCTCTGACACATACGGAGGATCCCGTTATGTTTCAGCAGGCTATTTTTAATGAGATAGCAGAGGCCGGAGTGAATGATCTTCATTTTAAATTCGATGAAGCATCAGGCCTAAAAGCAATCATTGCTGTTCACAATACTCGAAGAGGACCTGCTCTCGGGGGTTGTCGAATCATTCCTTACTCCTCAACCGATGAAGCCATTACCGACGCCATAAGACTTGCCAAAGGCATGAGCTACAAAGCTGCCCTTGCCGGTCTGGATCTCGGCGGAGGCAAGTCTGTCATCATTGAGCCCTCAGAACCGTACAACAGAGAAAAGCTGTTCAAGGCCTTTGGTGGTTTCATTGAAGAACTGGGAGGCCGTTACATAACAGCCATGGACAGTGGCTCACGAGTTTCAGATATGGATACCATTGCGACTCAAACCCGCCATGTATCCTGCACCACTGTCAGTGGTAATCCCGCTCCCTCAACCGCTCTTGGCGTTTACAAGGGCATTCTTGCCACGTTGAAAGCTCACAAAGATTCTGGCCATTCACTAAAAGGTATGCGAATCGCTGTTCAGGGTGTTGGTAATGTGGGCTATGCTCTTTGCCAACTACTGCATCATGATGGAGCCAAGCTGATTGTATCCGACATCGATGAAAAGAAAGTTGAACAGTGTGTCAGCGACTTCGGTGCAACCCCTGTTAGCAGTGATGAAATCTATTCTGTTCCCTGCGATATTTTCAGCCCCTGTGGTCTCGGTGGTGTTCTTGACCATAACCACATCAATCAGCTTCAGTGCTCTGCTGTAGCCGGTTCAGCCAACAACCAACTCCTTACCCCTGATTGCGGACAGCAACTGTTCGACCGGGACATTCTTTACGCTCCCGACTATCTGATCAATTCCGGAGGCCTGATTTTTGTAGCCATGAAGTATTTTGGCAACGGTCAGGTGGAAATTGATCGTCGTATTGATGTTATTGAAGAAACTCTCTTGCAGGTATTTCGTCATCAACAACAGAGACAGGCTCCCAGCAGTTTGATTGCTGACCATATGGCGGAAGTTCTGCTCTACGGACGCCTAAGCGCATGAATAGAAGGTTGCCTGAGCTGAAAAGCGCACTAGCACTTTCAACAGAGAGCTCTCAATAAAAACTCTTCGCAATACGAAAATGGAGTCAACAATGAAAGCAAAAGAGTACTGTCATATTCCCTATATTCGTTATCTGGATGATGAGGGAGAAGCACTGCAACAGTTGCCTGCCTGGACCGAAAATCACGAAACTCTTATCGATTACTACCGAGCTATGGTTATTGCCCGAGCCGGTGATGCCAAAGCAGTTGCTTTGCAAAGAACCGGGCAGATGGGCACATACCCTTCAAGCCTGGGTCAGGAAGCCATCAGTACGGTTTGTTGTTCCCTGCTGGAAAAAGACGATGTATTGATTCCCTACTACCGAGATCTTCCCGGACTGATGAAACGGGGAATTCCTCTATCAGATGTTCTTCTTTACTGGGGAGGTGATGAACGAGGCAGTGCCGGTAAAGCCTGGGGAAAAGATTTTCCCAATTGTGTGCCCATAGCCACTCAGGCAGGCCATGCAGCCGGTGTCGCTACGGCTTTTAAGATCAGAAACCAACATCATGTTGCTTTGGTTTCCATGGGGGATGGTGCAACGTCAAAAGGTGATTTCACTGAGGCTTTGAATCTGGCTGGAACTTGGCAGTTACCTATCGTGTTTATTATAAATAACAACCAGTGGGCGATTTCAGTTCCCCGAAAAATTCAGTCCGGCGCTCCGACTCTTGCCCAAAAAGGTGTTTCTGCAGGTCTACCTTCCATTCAAGTAGACGGCAATGACGTTATTGCTCTCCATGAAGCCGTCAGTTCAGCGATAAACCAGGCTCGAAGTGGTAAAGGCGCAACGGTTATTGAAGCCATCACTTACCGTTTGGGGGATCACACTACGGCAGACGATGCCAGCCGTTACCGTGAGAGTGAAGAGCTGCAGGAAGCCTGGGGCAGGGAACCTATCAAGCGTCTGAGAAACTTTCTTTATCACCGTGGTTTATGGGATGAAGAAAAAGAGCAGCAACTGAAGCGGGAAGCCACTGAGCTTATCGACAGTGAAGTGAAACGCTATTTGAATACCCCACTGCCTGAAGTCAGTGATCTATTTGATTACCACTATGCCCAAATGCCCGCTCAGCTTGAAAAGCAGAAGCGACAGGCACTGGCCAAAGCCAATGGAAGGGCGCACTGATGAACAGTTCTGTTTCAGAAACCGTCGACCAGTCAATTCCCCAAGAAGTTACCGAAAAACTCAGCATGGTTGAAGCTGTAAATCTGGCACTGGATCATGCCATGGCAGATGATCAGGATGTTGTGCTGTTGGGTGAAGACATCGGCGTCAATGGCGGTGTATTTCGGGCTACTCAGGGGTTGCGTGACAAATACGGCCTTAAGCGGGTCATGGACACGCCTCTGGCAGAAACCCTCATTACCGGTATCAGTATTGGCATGGCAGCTCAGGGGTTGAAACCAGTGGCAGAAATCCAGTTCATGGGGTTCATCTTTCCCGCACTGGAACAACTGATCTGTCACGCGGCTCGAATGAGAAACCGTACCCGTGGACGTTTATCCTGTCCTATGGTTCTGCGGGCACCTTTCGGCGGTGGTATACATGCACCTGAACATCACTCTGAAAGTACAGAAACGCTTCTGGCACACATTCCCGGCTTAAGAGTTGTCATACCTTCTTCTCCTATACGGGCTTACGGTTTGTTAAGAGCAGCCATCAATGACCCTGATCCGGTTATTTTTCTTGAACCCAAGAGAATCTATCGTGCTGTAAAACAGGCAGTCAGCTACGGCACAGCCATTCTGCCATTAGATAAGTGCTTCACGCTGAAGCAAGGTAGCGATGTAACTCTTATCAGCTGGGGAGCATCCATCAAAGAAACCATGGAAGCAGCGAATACACTTCAGGAATATGGAGCATCAGTTGAAGTCATTGATGTCGCCACAATCAAACCGCTGGATATGGAAACCATTCTGACATCTGTTCGAAAGACTGGTCGTTGCGTCATTATTCATGAAGCCTGCAAAAGCTTTGGTGTTGGAGCAGAAATCAGTGCAGCTCTAGCTGAAGAAGCACTGGCTGATTTGAAAGCTCCGGTAGAACGGGTGACAGGCTACGACATCACCATGCCTTATTACCGAATGGAAGATCATTTTCTTCCCAAGCCGGAAGATATTATCAAGGCTGCATTAAAGACTCTGTCGTTTCACTGAGCCACTCAGACTGTACGTTAAGGAACAGGAATAATAGCAATGAAATTCTTTAATCTACCCGACCTGGGTGAAGGTATTCCGGAAGCTGATATCGTTGAATGGTTTGTCTCTGAAGGAGATCAAGTGACCGAAGATCAGATAATTGCGTCTGTGGAAACGGCTAAAGCGGTTGTAGAAGTGCCATCTCCAGTAACCGGAGTAATCGCAAAATTATATGGTCAGCCTGGAGATACTATTTTAACAGGCGCCCCTTTATTGGAGTTTGTATCAGATAAGGAAGACAGTGGAACAGTCGTTGGCAAGCTGGCAATAGACACTGGTTCCAGTGACTCCAATGACTTTTTCTTTATTGGTACACCGCCTTCTGAAATGGGTACACCGCCTTCTGAAATGGGTACACCGCCTTCTGAAATGGGTACACCGCCTTCTGAAATGGGTACACCGCCTTCTGAAATGGATACACCGCTTTCTGAAAGTGGCAGTCAGACATCTTCAACCAAAGGTTCACTCACAGATCTCGCCGCGAATCTTGGTCTATCCATGAACAGTCACAGCTTGAACAGAGGGAATCAGTCGGGCAGTTACTCATTGAATAACCCTGAGCCATTGAAAGGCGTTCGTAAACATATGGCTCGAACCATGACTCAATCCCATGCAGAGGTTGTACCTGTCACTTTGTTTGATGAAGTGGACATCAATCACTGGCCTCAAGGAGAAGACATCACCGTTCGGCTAATTCAGGCTATAACCTCAGCCTGTAAAAAAGAACCTGCGCTGAATGCCTGGCTTGATAATTCCACCTTGAGCAGAGAAGTGTTCGACAATGTTCATTTGGGATTAGCCGTAGACAGCAATGACGGATTGTTCGTTCCCGTTATAAGAGATGCCGAACAACAAAACACTGTCTCTTTAAGAGACTCTATCAATGGTTACCGTGAAGCCGTCGCAAATAGATCTCTGACTCCCGACACCATGCAGGGAGCAACGATTACACTCAGTAACTTTGGTGTTTTTGCCGGACAGTTTGCAACACCCATAGTAGTACCACCCATGGTGTGCATCCTTGGCTCTGGGAAACTGAAAGAAAAAGCAGTCAGTGTTAATGGCCGTATTGTCAGTCACCGAATAATGCCTCTTTCACTGACTTTTGACCATCGAGCTGTTACCGGTGGAGAATCTACCCGCTTTCTTCAAGCAGTAATTGAACATCTGAGCCAATAGTTTTATGGCTGCTTCATTCTTGAAAAATGGAGTAGCCTTTCTCTTCAATACAAAGACTTTCTTACAAGACTAAAGCCGTATTTATCTGCACAGAGTCGATATTCACAACCCTGCACTAAACCCTGACAACTCTAACTTTCATAGAAGAAAAGAAATATAAAGTTGGAGTTAATGGTAAATAATCCTGAAAAAGCTATTGAAGTAAAAAATGATTCGCCACATTATAACTTTAAAGGGGCTGAATTTTTGCTCCATTCTGTTTGAGTCAACAGATATGTTTTCGTTGAGATTTCCATGAAGTCCGCCAATGGGTGACTGTCAGCTCCGGCCAAAAAAAGATAAAAATAAAAATTTTTTTACAACTCAATTTTTCTTTGACGGAGTCATTGAAAAAACACGCAGCAAAAAAAATATGGCCAAAAAACTGATAATGCCGATAGTCGTAATTGAAGAGTGAGAAGCTCGCGACACGTCCAATCAGAACAGCAGACAGGGCAGGGTGACGACATGGATATCTTCGATAAATACCAAACAAGGTATAAATCCTATCAACAGGAAGAGTTGACGATTCAGGAGTATCTCAATCTCTGTAAAGATGACCCCACCGCATATTCCAATGCATCAGAAAGAATGTTACTGGCCATTGGCGAACCGGAAATGGTCGATACTTCCCGGGACCCAAGAAGGAGCCGTATTTTTTCCAATAAACTGATCAAACGTTACCCCGCCTTTGAAGAATTTT
The DNA here is from genome assembly GCA_004762125.1 of Oceanospirillales bacterium. Lineage (GTDB taxonomy): Bacteria > Pseudomonadota > Gammaproteobacteria > Pseudomonadales > Endozoicomonadaceae > Endozoicomonas_A. The sequence continues at coordinate 60,893 of SIHQ01000011.1, forward strand.
ACGGAATGGAAGAAGCTATTGAACAGATAGTTTCCTATTTCAGACACGCTGCTCAGGGACTGGAAGAAAAGAAACAGATTCTTTATTTACTGGGCCCTGTAGGTGGCGGTAAATCATCTCTGGCTGAACGCCTGAAAGCCTTGATGGAACGCCAACCTTTTTACGCCATTAAAGGCTCCCCTGTTTTTGAATCACCCCTGAACCTGTTCAATGCGACTGAAGACGGCGATATTCTTACCCAAGAATACAAAATTCCCGGACGTTATCTTGGCGGCATCATGTCACCCTGGGCTGTGAAGCGGCTGAATGAATACGGCGGTGATATTACCAAATTCAAAATCGTTAAACTCTACCCCAGCATTCTCAACCAGATCGCCATTGCTAAAACCGAACCCGGTGATGAAAATAACCAGGACATCTCCAGCCTTGTGGGTAAAGTGGATATTCGTCAATTGGAAGAATACTCACAAGATGACCCGGATGCTTACAGTTTCTCCGGGGCACTCTGTAATGCCAACCAGGGATTGATGGAATTTGTCGAGATGTTTAAGGCACCTATTAAAGTGCTGCACCCTCTGTTGACTGCTACCCAGGAAGGAAACTACAACTCCACCGAAGGTATGGGAGCTATTCCTTTCAACGGAATCATTCTCGCGCACTCTAACGAATCAGAATGGCAAACCTTTAAAAACAACAAAACAAACGAAGCCTTTATTGACCGGGTTAATACCGTAAAGGTGCCCTACTGTACTAGAGTAACCGAAGAAATTTTGATTTACGAAAAACTATTGGCTCACAGTTCTTTGAAAGACGCACCCTGTGCACCCGATACTTTAAAAATGCTCGCACAGTTCACCACCTTGTCCAGAGTCAAGGAGCCGGAAAACTCTAACGTTTACTCCAAGATGCGGGTTTACGATGGAGAGAGTCTTAAAGATACCGATCCAAACGCTAAACCTCTTCAGGAATACAAAGATGCGGCTGGTGTTGATGAAGGAATGGAAGGACTTTCTACTCGTTTTGCTTTCAAGATTCTTTCCAAGGTATTCAACTTCGATTCAACTGAAATCGCAGCCAACCCGGTTCATATGCTTTACGTTCTGGAACAGCAGATAGAACAGCAACAATTCCAGAAAGAAGTACATGAACGATATTTGAGATACATAAAAGAATTTTTAGCACCTAAGTACATTGAATTTCTGGGTAAGGAAATTCAGACCGCTTACCTCGAATCCTATTCAGAATACGGACAGAACATCTTTGATCGTTATATCACCTACGCTGATTTCTGGATTCAGGATCAAGAATACCGTGATCCTGAAACTGGCGATATTCTTGATCGTTCTTCTATCAACGAAGAGCTGGAAAAAATCGAGAAAGCCGCCAGCATTGCCAATCCAAAAGACTTCCGGAATGAAGTGGTTAACTTCGTACTGAGAGCCAGGGCTAACAACAATGGTTCTAACCCATCCTGGAACAGCTACGAGAAAATGAGATCAGTGATCGAGAAGAAAATGTTCTCCAACACTGAAGATCTCTTGCCGGTTATTTCCTTTAATGCCAAGAGCAGTAACGACGACCAGCGTAAGCACAACGAGTTTGTGAAACGTATGGTGGAAAGAGGTTATACCGAGAAACAGGTACGACTGTTGGCTGAATGGTATATCAGAGTTCGTAAGTCTCAATAAGCGATACATCAGCTCGCTTGTTACTAGCGAGCGGGCTGATGCTTTAAAGCAGTTGTGGCAGTAAGGAATTATTCTTTGATCATTGCTAAAACAGAGTTGCTAAAACAGAGTTGAACCACGAGCAGCATGATCAAAAAATGATTTCTCAACGCAGAAGCAACAATAAGAAAAGCGGTGGAAGAATGTCACCGTATTCCGATAACCCATTCAAGGGCGAAGGAATGACAAGGTTTTGAACATGGAGTGCTCAAAACCTTGATATGAAGCTCAGCAGTGTTTCGTATCAGTAACCACAGGGAGCGTGTTGATGGGCATCATTATTGATAGACGTTTGAACGGTAAAAACAAAAGTACTGTAAACCGTCAGCGTTTTCTCGACAGGTACCGCAAGCATATCAAGAAGGCGGTTTCTGAAGCGGTTAACAAGCGCTCTATCACTGATGTTGAATCAGGCAGTCAGGTCACTATACCTACCAAAGATTTATCAGAACCTTTTTTCCGACACGGGCAGGGCGGACGTTATAAACAGGTTCACCCTGGCAACAAAGAATTTATTTCCGGAGACCGAATCAAGCGTCCCAATGGTGGACAGGGACAGGGATCAGGACAGGGCAAAGCTGGTAATTCTGGCGACGGCATGGATGAGTTCAGCTTCCAGATCAACCATGAAGAATTTTTGAATCATATGTTCGATGATCTTGAACTGCCTAACCTGGTTCGCAAGCAGCTTCAGGATGCGACCGAATTCAAAATGAAGAATGCCGGTTTCACCAGTCAAGGCTCTCCAGATCGTTTAAATATTATTCGCTCCCTGAAATCAGCTCACGCTCGCCGGATTGCTCTGGGAGGCGGTGCCCGTAAAGAAGTAAAAGCCCTGAAAAGAAAACTCAGAGAGTTGGAAGTCAGTGCAGAAATCACAGATACGGAAGAGGTCGAACAGCTTCAAATTCGGATTAAAGAACTCAACAACAAATTAAAGAAGCTGCCTTTTATTGATGACTTTGATCTCAAGTACAACAACATGGTTAAAGTACCCTGCCCAAGCAACAAAGCAGTGATGTTCTGTGTAATGGATGTTTCCGGATCCATGACACAGGAAATAAAGGACATGGCCAAACGCTTCTTTATCCTGCTCTACCTTTTCTTGCAGCGAAATTACAAACAGATTGAAGTCGTTTTTATTCGCCACCATACGGCTGCCAAAGAAGTCGATGAGGACGATTTCTTCTACTCCAGAGAAACAGGTGGAACAATAGTTTCCAGTGCTCTGGAGATGACCCGTGACATTATTGATGACCGCTACAGCCCTAATGACTGGAATATCTATGTGGCTCAGGCCTCTGACGGTGATAACTGGGAAGGAGATTCTAGCGTTTGCTCCAAAATTTTAACTGAACAGATCATGTCCAAGGTTCAGTACTTCTCTTATGTGGAAATCACTGACCGGGCTCACCAAAATCTCTGGCGGGAATACGAATCTCTAGGCGACCAGTTCCCTGACCAGTTCGCCATGGAACAAATCAAAACGCCTAACGACATCTATCAAGTTTTCCGACGCCTGTTTGAGAAAAAGGAAACAGCATGAGTGAAGAACGAAAACCAATTTCCACTGACTCGGAATGGACCTTTGAACTGATAGAGGAATATGACAAAGAACTGGCCAGACTGGCTGATAGATTTCGGCTTGATACTTATCCTAATCAAATTGAAGTCATCAGCTCTGAACAAATGATGGATGCTTATTCTTCCACTGGCATGCCATTAATGTATAACCACTGGAGCTTTGGTAAACAGTTTCTACACACTCAACAGAACTATGAGCAAGGCCATATGGGGCTGGCTTACGAAATCGTCATCAATTCCAACCCCTGCATCGCTTATCTGATGGAAGAGAACACCATGACCATGCAGGCCTTAGTGCTTGCTCATGCCAGTTATGGTCATAACTCTTTCTTTAAAGGCAACTACCTGTTTCGCACTTGGACAGACGCTGACTCCATTATTGATTACCTGATGTTTGCCAAAAAATACGTGGCAGAATGTGAAGAGAAATACGGTGTTGAGGCCGTTGAAGACATAATGGATGCTTGCCACGCTTTGATGAACCAAGGTGTTAACAGGTATAAACGTCCCAGACCGCTTTCAGCCGCTAAAGAAAGAGAAATGCAGGAAGATCGTGCAGAGTACATTCAACGTACGTTAAACGATATCTGGAGCACTATTCCAAAAACGGAAGAAAAAGAAGAAAGTAAAATTAAACGTTTTCCTGAAGATCCTGAAGAAAACATTCTCTACTTTCTTGAAAAAAATGCTCCCTTGCTTGAAATCTGGCAAAGAGAGTTATTAAGAATTGTTCGCAAGGTTGCCCAGTATTATTACCCGCAACGCCAAACTCAGGTTATGAATGAAGGCTGGGCCACTTTCTGGCATTACACATTGCTTCACGAACTCTATGATGAAGGCAAGGTTACAGAAGGCTTTATGCTTGAGTTTCTGCATTCACATTCCAGCGTCATTTATCAACCGCCTTTTGATAGCCCCCATTACAGTGGCATCAATCCTTATACTCTTGGCTACTGTATGTTTATGGACATCAAGAGAATCTGTGAAGATCCTACAGAAGAAGATAAACACTGGTTTCCAGATATTGCCGGTAGTGATTGGCTGGAAACATTGCACTTTGCCATGACTAACTTTAAAGACGAGAGTTTTATTCTGCAATTCCTCTCACCGAAAGTTATGCGAGACCTTCGTCTGTTTTCAATATTTGATGACGAAGGTAAATCCTACCTGGAAGTAAATGCTATTCATGACGAGCCGGGCTATAAAGAAGTCAGGGAATCACTGGCGGCTCAATATAATCTTGGTAACCGTGAACCTAATATTCAAATTTACGATGTCGATGTTAGAGGAGACCGGACGTTAACCTTGCGTCATTACCAGCATGAAAGCAGGCCCCTCGAAAAGACAACAACCGATGAGCTGTTAAAGCATATACACAAATTATGGCAATTTGACGTAAAGCTGGATTCGGTTGCTGATGAAAAAGTCGGTAAAAGCTTCATGTGTCCTGAGAAAAAATAATCTGCTAACGGTTGATGGTCATTTGTTTAAATGAAAGCATTTCAGACAAAATCTGGAATGCTTTCTTTCCTCAGCATATAGATAATGTTTACCCTTAATTTTATTCATATTGATATCTCTTTCCCCACTGTTTGTCTGAAAATATTTGCTTAAAAATCACAAAACAACTATCTAACTCCTGTAAATTTAAATTATCTTCACAGATTAATACTTTGCAAAAAAACAGAAGAGTTATACACTTGCCCTGAATCAGGTAATAACATTTGTATCGCCTGGCTAAATGAGCGGAATATCAAGCAGTGTTTGATTGACTCTGTATGATTAATTTTGTTTTGAGTGCATGTCTAATCGACGTTCTCTCATCATATATCGATCACTACAATTATCATCAATTAACATCATGCCCTGGCAGTACGCTTTTTTAGTTTCATAATAAAATTTTTATACTTACCACTCTCGAGAGTAATTGAATGAACGTTTTTGAAGAAATCCATCACCGCCTGAGTAGCAAAACCCGAATCCGCTCTTTATTTAAAGATGTTCACGTTGAAGACCTGGATCGAATCATCAAACGCATGAATGAAGTGCTGGATGAAAAGATTGACGCTCGTGGCAAAGACGATGAAAAGCGTAAGGCCAAGCTGGACAGCATCGAAGCTATCAAAGAAATCATGGCTTCCAAGGGTGTATCCATGGAAGATCTGGATGCTCTTGAACTAGCAGCACCTAAACGCAAGAGAAATGTACAAAAATTCACTTTTGAATACGAAACCGATGCCGGCGACAAGATTCAATGGAATGGTTCGACAACTGGCCGTCTCCCACGTGACTTCCAGGCTTACCTGGAGCGTTCAGGCAAAAAACGTCTGGACTGCGTAGCAAAAGACTAAGTTAAATTAAGTCTTTTAATAAAAAGGGGCATATAGCCCCTTTTCTAATATCTGCTTTACAAGTCACTCGACTGCAATAGCCAATTCAAGGCACTTTACTGGAAAATGGCAAACAAATTTACTGCCTTTACCTGGATGGCTGCTGATTGTTAGTCGACCACCATGTCTCAACATAACGTGTTTGACAATGGCTAACCCCAAACCTGTGCCGCCTGTATTCTGACTACGACTTCTATCAATACGGTAGAACCTTTCTGTGAGTCGAGGAATATGTTGAGGGTCAATACCGACACCATTATCTTCAACCGTCAATCGCCCACCTTCTTTACTCTGTTTCCAGCGAACTTTGATCTTGCCACCCAAAGGTGTGTAGCGGACTGCATTGAATATCAGATTAGAAAATGCACTTCTTAACTCTTGCTCGCTGCCAGCCAGAAGAATGTCGTCGTCGCATTTCAAAGAAATCTGGTGCTGATTTTCACCACTCAGTGCACGACCATCTTCAACAATATTTTGTAGCATTGAAGCCAGATGAACGCCATTTGGATCAGCGTTTGCTTCTGCCGATTCCAGTTTTGATAGCAACAATAAATCAGCCACAAGATTCTGCATTCGCAGCGACTGCTCCTGCATACGATTAAGTGCTCTCTCCCAGACCGGAGGTAGATCCGAATCTGGCCCCAAATTATCGAGCATCGTTTCGAGATATCCGGCGACAACCGTAAGAGGCGTTCTCAATTCATGAGAAACATTCGCTACGAAATCTTTCCTCATGACTTCCAGCTGATTAAGGCGGGTTATATCCCGAACAATCATCAATCGATTGCCTTTACCATAGACCGTAATATTAAACTGAAGCTGAGCCTCATCATTTACCGGAGAAGGGATTTCCAAGGCTCTTTGATAACGTCCTAATTCAAAATAATCAGAAAACCGAGGATCTCTCAGTAAATTAGTTATATTTTGCCCCTGATCATCGGACTCTTTTAATCCAAGAAGAATACCTGCTGAAGGATTCCACCATTCAAGACTATGATTGTGATCAATAAGAACCACACCATCACTAAGCGCTGAAGTGGATTCCTGAATTCTCCGAATCACCATGGTTAGCTTCTGTCTTGAACGCCCATGATGCTTCTGCATTCTATAAATACTGTCGAATACTTCCCCCCAAAGTCCTTTACTTTCGGGTGGCTCTTTACTTGTCGCTTTCGGATCATTAAGCCAATCCAACAACTTGCTCAATTGGAGAATGCTCCAAATGAAATAGCCGCTCATGGCAATGGATAACCCAAGAAAAGGTTTGCCAAACAGCGAACCAAGCAGTAAACCAGCTCCAAGCAGAATAAGTACCTGCCTGATCATGCGGAATTTGGAAAATGTTGTCATAACTCTCCCGGCAAACTACCAGTACCGATCAGAAGACAGAACTATTGTCCTGACTGATTTTCCGAGAATAGTGTTCCGAATAAAGCCCTAAATGTCAGGAATCTAAACATCAGACTTTCGTCGAGAAGCGATAGCCTGTACCCCGAACTGTCTGGACATAATTTTCATAATTATTGCCAAGAGCCTTTCTAAGACGGCGTATGTGTACATCAACAGTTCTTTCTTCTACATACACATTGCCACCCCAAACCTGGTCAAGCAACTGTCCACGCGTATAAGCACGCTCCTGATGAGTCAGAAAAAACTGAAGCAAACGATACTCTGTTGGTCCAACTTCAGCTGGAGTGCCATCAATGGATACCCTGTGACTGATTGGATCAAGCTCCAGACCCTTTATAACAATAGGACCCTGATTATCAAAACCACCGGTTCTTCTCAGAACTGCTTTTAACCTGGCTGCCAGTTCACGAGGAGAAAAGGGCTTGGTAATGTAGTCATCAGCCCCCGTTTCCAGGCCTTGAATCTTGTGATCTTCCTCACCCTTAGCGGTCAGCATAACGATGGGGATTTCAGAAGTATGTTCACTGCGCTTCAATCGTCTGGCTAATTCAATGCCTGAAATATCCGGCATCATCCAGTCCAGCAAGATCAAGTCAGGCCTGTGGTCCACTATCAATGAATGAGCTTCTCTGGCATCAGCGGCTTCCATACAGTCGTAGCCTGCCATTTCCAAGGCAACTGATACCATTTCTCTTATAGGGGCTTCATCATCAACAATGAGGATCTTCTTTCCCGACATTGTTCTATACCTGTGTCCGTTCCTTTTTCGACAGCGTACTGTCCCTTTTATACAATTGCATTCTCAAGGTTAATTGTTACAGGTACATGACAGTCACTTCATCAGGTAACTACCAACAATACCTGCGAAGATCATGGCTCCTGCCCAATGGTTATTGAGAAAAGCCTTAAAACAGGCATCTCTTTCTCGGTCACGGGTCATAACCTGCTGAAAAACAAAAAGTGCGGAAACACCGGCAAGTGACAGGTAAAAAGGCAGTTCCATCGTCAATTGTTGACCAACAAAAAACAGGGTCACAATAGTCAGCCCCTGCAGACAACCAATAATCAGGTTATCCATTTCACCAAACAGGATGGCGGTGGATTTAATACCCACCTTCAGATCATCATCCCGATCCACCATGGCGTACTGAGTGTCATAGGCAACAGTCCAGAACAGGTTGGCCAAAAAGAGCAACCAGGTGACTTGTGCTAGCTCACCGCTTTGTGCAGCAAATGCCATAGGAATGGACCACCCAAATGCGGCACCGAGCACTACCTGGGGCAGGTGTGTATAACGTTTGGCAAAAGGGTAGGCTGCCGCCAGCAGGACACCACCAAACGACAGCATTATCGTTAGCTGGTTAGTGAAAAGTACCAGAATAAATGCACTTGAAACCATCGCCAAAAAGAAGGCTAACGCTTCCTTCACTGTCACTTTTCCTGTCACCAGAGGACGGGAGTTCGTTCTTTTGACAGCACCATCAACGTTCCGATCGGCAAAATCATTAATGACGCAGCCTGCACTTCTCATTAGCACAACACCCAATGAGAAGATCAGCAGGTTGGCCAGCGAAGGAATTCCTTCTGCGGATAGCCACAGAGCCCAGAAAGTCGGCCACAACAGCAGATAGATGCCTACAGGGCGATCAAGCCTGGCAAGTTGGATAAAGTCGGCAAAACGGGAAAAGCGTTTATTGAAACGATTTTGTTGTAAATAGCTCTCGGTCGTTTTTCTGATGAACATCGTTTTTTTGGAAAGCATTATTTTTTTGGGAAACATAACAACTGTTCACCCGCTCCGGGCATATTATATACGGCAGAATGATGTTCCAGTTTATCAGGTTACACGGCCAACTTCTTTATCCGGCAGGAATATCTCGCACACCGAAATAGGTTTTTCGTTCAGATAAAACAATGACCGACGCCCCCAGGCTGTTTCATTTCCATAGCGTTGATCAAGGTGTGTATTGAACTGTCTGGCTGGTAACTCCGCTATTTCAAACGGCCCTCGTTTCATTGCTGGATGAGTGAATAAAAACTCGCCCAGAGGCTTGTTTCCGAGCTTTAAAAGTTCGCTATTGGCACCTTCAAGACTGGTCAATGGCAAGACACTACGAGCAAAAACTCTAGGTTTTTTATCACAAAATAATACTACTTCCCGAATGTTCGCTTCTATTGCCGGCTGATCAAGAAAATTTTGTTCAGAGTCCGTAGGCATCTCGCATTCATGTTTCACTACCCGAACACTGAAACCATTGGGACACTCCAGTTTTAACCGTTGAGTCAAGGAACCACTATCCAATAGCCAGCTCCGCCACTGTTCAGGAATCTGCTCAGGCGAATACTGTTTCGGGTTCCAGGGTAAGCCGGTGAAATCAAAAAAGGGCACTGGTACTTCATTCCTCACAGTCTGCTCATACGCTAGAGTCCGGGCTGCATGCTTCATTAAACCTAAGTTGGGTATAAGCCCTTCGGGTGATTTGTATTATTGGCCAAAATGACTCAATTGAGAATGACAAATTCACTTAAGCTCGTTTGCGACGGCCATGTAAAGTTTCCAGAGCCCTTTATCAACAAGCCGCTGAAACCATCTGTGATGTTGTTCTAAGAGGTTGTGGTCTACCGCTGGGTAATGGGTGATTAAAAATTGCAGCCAATATCGGCTATAGTGACGCTTTATCACAGCTTAAATAAAGAGAATTCATATGCTGTTGGATTTCTGGCCGGCACTGATCGCCTTGACCCTGCTCACCATGACACCCGGGGCTGACACTCTAATTATCATGAAAAACACCAGTCGTGGCGGCTTGGTGGACGGAAGTATCACTAGCCTTGGTATCTGTTCAGGCTTGTTCATTCATGCACTGGTTTCTGCTGCGGGTATTTCCGTCATTCTGCTCCAGTCTGCAACAGCCTTCAGCGCCTTAAAACTTGCTGGTGCGGCCTATCTTGTATGGCTGGGTATAGGAAGCCTTCGTCAGGCTTTTCGATCAAATACAGCCCTGTTTGATGTTCAAAGTAAAGAGCACTCTTTTTCAGCTGTTAAGTCTTTTCAGGAAGGTTTTCTGTCTAACGTTCTGAATCCAAAGACAGTGATTTTCTATATGGCCTTTCTGCCACAGTTTATTAATCCGGAAGGCTCAGCTCTTGGGCAATCGATGGCACTGGCCACTCTGCATTTTTCCATCGCTATGGTCTGGCAGGTTTCTCTGGCATTAACCGTAAACAAAGCAAGACTCTGGTTATCTCGTCCTGCGGTCAACCGTGGCTTCAATGGCGTAACAGGTTCATTACTGGTTTCATTGGGTATTGGCCTTGCATTACAAAAGAGTCATTAATACGGCTAAAAAATAGTCCTGCCTAATTACATACAAAACTGGCTGGATTGATAAACTTTGAACCAACACTGACATAAACAATAAATAGAATTAACAAGCGATTAACAGTGTTACGGAGATAATTATGAAGAAGTGGCAATGTGTGGTCTGTGGTTTTATTTACGATGAAACTGAAGGTTGGCCTGAAGAAGATATTAAACCTGGAACCCGCTGGGAAGACGTTCCTGAAGAGTGGCTGTGTCCGGACTGTGGTGTCACCAAAGATGACTTTGAAATGGTTGAAATCGACTGATATTGCAAAATATCCCGCGTCCTGCAAGGTTTTCAGGGCAATTCCTATTGCCCTGACTGCTCCAGTGTTTTAGTCTGTTTAGGGTTGCTTACCCAACAACGGAAGATAAAAAAAACAAAAGGAGTGCATGACATCATGCGTAAGCCAGACCTCGTAAACGCTATTGCCGATCAAGCTGACCTGACAAAAGATCAAGCTAATCAAGCCTTGAACGCAGTGCTTGAAACCATTACAGCTGCTCTGAAAGAAGAAGATACAGTCAGCCTGGTGGGTTTCGGAACTTTCCTGCAGAGAAGTCGTGCAGCTCGCACAGGTAAAAACCCACAAACCGGTGAACCCATTCAAATTGCTGCCAGCAATACGGTTGCCTTTAAGCCAGGCAAATCCTTGAAAGAAGCTGTAAACGGTTAATCGCTTTTTCTAACTCTGTCCATCAGTTTTGCGGTAGATGTAACTGTTGGTTGTACAACTTGTTATACAACTCATCTTGAGGCTATTCATTGAATAGCCTCGTTTTATTTTATCTGCTTGTTTTTTGTTGTCATTCCGCTGCATCGTTACTAATTCACCCTTATTCGTAAAAGCCGAACTTATAATTTCATTCCAAAGTGTTGACAGTTTCGCCTGATATCCATAATATTCGCGGCACTTGCTGAGCAGCACAACGAAGCTTATCAAGCCCAGGTGGCGGAATTGGTAGACGCGCTAGCTTCAGGTGCTAGTGTCCGTAAGGGCGTGGAAGTTCGAGTCTTCTTCTGGGCACCAATCATTTAGTTTTCATATAGCTAAGATTGGTCGGGTTCTAAACCCATACAACTTATATGATTTGCCCAGGTGGCGGAATTGGTAGACGCGCTAGCTTCAGGTGCTAGTGTCCGTAAGGGCGTGGAAGTTCGAGTCTTCTTCTGGGCACCAAATCATATAGCTAAAAGCTGATCTTTTGATCGGCTTTTTTTGTTTTTACTCCTCGCAAAAAATATTCATTACACTCTGAATTCTTTGATTTTCAATTCCAGCAGGTTATTCCCCAGCCAATCACAACTATAAAAACTTCTTTTGCATCATTGAACTCAATACTTAGCTCGCTTTTCTAACAGCAACCACTCTGATTAACATTATCCCTGAAGCTGGTGCAGTGAATATTATGTCCACTGCCATTAAATATGGTTTTGTGCGGACATTGCCGTCAATTATAAGATTACAAATTGGGTTGATTATTTACCTGATAGTAGTGGTCGCTGCAGGCCTTGAAGCCATCCTTGTCACACTAGAACGACTCGTTAATGCTGTTAAGTGGCTGGGTGCAGGTTATCTCGTTTATCTGGGTATTATGACGTAGAGAGAGACAGGGTTAACTACAAATAAAAATAACCAGAGTAAGAGGAAATTTTTTACCAGCACTATCTTTGTAAACATGACAAATTCTGAAGCCAGCATTTTCCTCGCAGCATTTCTACCCCAGTTCGTTCAACCAGATCTAACTCTGAGGCCTCAATACTTGATTATGGGAATACTGGGTTAATCGTCACTCGCTCTAAAGATCACGCCTGTTTTAACAAGACACAAGAAATTACAGAGCAGAATTTTTGGCTCAATGTTTATCACCTGCGAACGGCTGCTGGCAGTCAGTCAAAAGTAACTTTCTCATACAATAGCGTTATTTTCAGCACCCTCTATGGCGAATGTCTCACAATCTGAAAGGATAACGTCCTATTTTACTCAAAAGTAAAAAGTGGATAATAGGTTTCGTCAGCAGGGGACAGGAAGTCCGGAGATCAGGAAGATCTAATGCCGACACGGATAGGGAATCAGGCAGGATGCCTGAAGGGTCAGGAAGACCAAACAAATGCAGGATGCAGTTCGGAACATGGAGTTCCGAGAGCAGGATGCTACCCAAGTAAGGGATTATACAAAGAGCAGACCAGATGGTCTGTTTTTTGTATGCGGTATCAACAGGATTTGAACGAGACCTGTTGACAAGAAAGCCGCACATACATATTATGCATCTCGTTCCTCGCCGGTATAGCTCAGTTGGTAGAGCAACTGACTTGTAATCAGTGGGTCCCGAGTTCGACTCTTGGTGCCGGCACCAAACATAGGAAAGCCCGTAGCGTTAGTAAACACTACGGGCTTTTTTGTATCTAGGGTTTTGCCCCCAGTTTTGCCCCCTACTTCTGTTTTGCTGTCCTCGTGTTTTGAAAAAATTAACGACTCATGGATGTATAACCCATGTAACGCTACGCTGAACAATCAGTCACTTTCTCCTCTCGTGACCCTCTCCATAAAATCAGTTTCCTTTTTCCACAGATACTCCTGATTATTGATATCGCACTCTATTTGCTGTTCTTCCCAACGAAGCAAATCATTGATGTGGAATCGAGCCAACTTTGGTCCCAAACGATTTGGTTTGGGAAAGCGAGCATCCTGAATCCAACTGTAAATCGTAGAAACGCCCACGCTGTAACGCTGACTGGTTTCACGAATGGAGTAGTACACTTTGATATCGTCTTTCATAATATTTCTCACTCTGTCATTAAAGCCGTTCAATTTAATTAACTTGTCTTTCATGGGTCACTGCTTTTCGTGAGCCGACATAAGCCACCAGGACATCCGGACGACTGTGTCCTAATTCCTGAGAAATGATTTCTCTGGCCTCTCTATCAATATCGTCTGGTGCGACTCTTGTTCCTGCTATGACTGGCGCGTCATACCCCGTAATTTGCTGATACCGATCACAAGCGTAAGAAGCTCTGAGTTCATGGCGGTTTTTAATTCCGTACCTCTTCAATATGGGGCCCGTGCGCATTCGAACAAGCACCATAAAGTCAGATAGTTTCTTCCCTTTAGATATCAGATTATCCTTTTCTTCCTGAAGCTTTTCAGCCTCCGCCAAAACCTGCACTATCTCCTTGGTAACCGGTATTATTCTGTCAATTTTTGAAGGAGATGTTTTTGTTGACTTGCTTCGCCCTCCTTTCGTGCCTCTAGTGATGTTGACAACTCCGTGGCTTGCTTGCTTCAATGCTTCTTTGCAGTTAAGTAATGAAGCCTCACGAATCCGTAAACCCAGTTCACGACAAAGTCCTAATAACACTGCTTCGTGGTGTCGATTTTCCTTCCTTAATGCATTTTGTACAGAACCAAGCACTTCTCGACTGGTTTCCGGAGGCTTTGTTCTGACTGTATGACGCTGTGCATGCAATGCTTTAGCGGGATTGATTTTGACTTGCTCATTTCCTCGCAAGTATTTCAGTACAACATTGCACGTTGAAAGCCGATTCTGGGCCGTAGATACCGCCAATGCTTTTCCCTGCCCCTCCAGTCTTGCCCTCAGATAATTGGCATAATCTTCGAGTACTCTGCGTGTTACTTGATGAGCCTCTCTTATTTGTTGGGTTTTAGCCCACTCACAAAATAGACTCCAGCGTGCCCTGTGATTAGCTATCGTTTGAAACTGTCCTGGCATATGCGTTTTAAGTGCATTAGCTCCGGCAAACATAAGCTGCTTGCCATAACAGAAATTTTTAGCACTTTTTGACTTAAATTTAGGCACAATGCGCCCCTCCATTGAGATTTGGTGTAATTGACAATCTGTCCTCGAAACCCTGTTCGAAGTTCAATGGAGTACCGGTTCACGCACCAGTCAGCGGGACAGCCTGTAACGCAAGGGTTGCGGGCAGTTATTTCCGGTTAGGAAAATGCTGATGCCAGCAGCTTAAAATATGCACCTTATAACCTGATCTGATATCAAGCCGGGTTCAGTACAATATTCTCGGAACAAATAACCACGATTTTGCGGTAGCACCGTCGATAGAAGACACTGGACGAGCTGCAAGGCACGAATGCCAACCACTCAGGAAACAGTCTCTCGAACCGATTTTTTTTCTGATGAGAAGTCTCAGGCGAAATCACCTTTAAAAACAACTTATCTTCAGATTTTGACACGACTAATACGCAAGTCTATTGAATGTCTGGCTCAAATAATCCGAGCGATGACAAACAGACATACAACAAACTTTCGCAGTAAGTAATATCAACGAGGCAGCAGAACACTAAAGGGATCTACAGTTAAAGCCGCAAAAATAATTTCTGAAGCAGCCCTTACAGCGCTCAGTTTACGAGGCTTGTTTCAGCTGGTATAAACCCAAGCACAGAAATCACCGCCTGAATTTATCTATAGGGCTTCGTCCGGTTTTGTTCGCAAGCAACAGATCCCCTGTCGCTACTAAAACCGACGCTTTGGAGCAGTCATCACAACGCCGAAACGCAATGATCTATCAGTTTGGAAAAGCACAGCAAACCATTGACTGGCGCCACTGGAAAGCCATTAACTTTGCCATTATCGCAAAAGCGACTAGTTCATACCGATTCATCATTCTTTATAATAAGAAATCAAAAATCAGTTGTACGAACTTCCGAAGTTACTCGCCAAGTTCAGTCTAATAAAATACTTAGACTGTTTATCTTTCAGTTTTCTGTTTGAAAACCATCAAGGTTCTATTCCGGCTTAACCTGGTTAATTCTTTTAAAAAAGAATCACAAGGCAACTAACACTCCGCTGCGTCGAACCCGATTCTGCCGGGTCTGAGGGTTCTCCTAACCTGAGTGCGAGCCTGAAGTGGATAGCATTCTTCAGTGAAGACGTCGCGTGACGCTCATGATTCAATGAATCAATAACGTCACCTCCATTCTACCAACCACTTTTTTTTACCTGACCAATACCTTACATAACGATCAGAACCGTTTTAGAGTGACGGAACACTTTTGAAGTATTAAAGTTTAGACCATGCTCTGAAAAAATCCTGCTCTATCCAGCCCATCCACAGCATTTTTTAAATTTATTTCCGCTACCGCAAAAGCAAGGATCGTTACGCCCTATCTTGGGTACTTCACGGACAAAAGTTTCCTTTGTCAGTAATTCTTTTCTTCCAAAACTTCCGGGTAATGAGTCAACTGGAGGAAGCCAAGATAAATCTTCATCATAATCAAAGTCTTCAAAAGCAGCTCCCGGTTGAAAACTGTCCCAACTCTCAAGGCTACCAATGGTGTCGGTGACAACATCCTTATGATGAGAACATCCATAATCATCAAAGACACTTGGCACTAACTGCTCCTCAACGTGCTCCAACCTGACGATATCTGCCATATCCGGCCACCGCTGATAAGCACTCCGAATAGAAGGTACCAGATCGGAAAAATTCAGAATTCGACAAATAGATGTTAATGCAACGGGTAGACACTTCCCTTCATACTTCAGCTCACCTTCCAACATTGATCGACAATAGTCTTTTAATATTTCAGGTTTTAGCTGATTCTGACGTACCAGCGTCGACAACGAATAGAACGCAGAAGCACGAATATGCTCATCGATTTTTGGATTTTCAGCCAGCTGTTTAATCGGCGTAATATCTCCGTCACACACTGTAGCAATAACCTGTGACAAGCTCTCCTTCAACAAGTGACCTAAAAATGCATTATTTGTTTCATCCAGTTGTTCTAGTAATTTTATCAACGGACGATAAGCACGGGTTTCTCGAAAATGTGCCAATAAATAAAGAACAAACACTATAAAATAAGTTTGATCATTGTCGACGGCTGTCTGAACGTTTTCCGACACAGTTTTCAGGTATTCCAACAACAGCGGTACGGCTTCACCCTGCTGATCAATCAGCACTTGCAAAGATTCGCGATGAAATACACCTGATTGATAAACAGACAGTTTTTTAAAAGCTTGCTGTACGTCGTTCATTGAGAAATATCTTCTTTGCTAATACTTGTCGAACCAGTATAGGAACAGCTATGGATTGTTAGTTCCCGTTACTACAGCCTCGTTACCATTGAGTATGTGAATAGCTGAAAAGTGAGCAAAATTCCATAAAACTACAAGCAGCTAATGATTGGAGCAATATCTGTCCGATGTAACCTATTAACTTGTACTACAATTCAAAAGTTCAAAGTGTCTGTCACTTAAATCGGTTTCGATTACTATGCCAGACATACGTTGAGTAAAATTTCTTTGTCGATGGTAAGGATACGATTTACTCTGGTAAATCAGCGCTTCTATGAAAGAGCCCGACAAAGACCAGCACTCAGGTTAGAGACCACCCGGGAGACCGGAGAACGGTGGTTTCGCAGCAGAGCACTGGAAGAAAAGGACTACCGGGCCGCTAAGCCACCCATATCGATATATTGGGTTTGGTTAGTCAAAGGAGCATCGTATCTATTCAATTTATTTGAATGTACTGGTTGCTCTTACTGCTTCACGCCAGAATCATTGATTCATGGCGCACTGCTCAAAAGTACGCTGTCTCGGGAACTCCGAGAGAGCCGAAAAACGGATAGTCTTCGGTTTATCTGAAGTATTTATCTGCCATAAAATTGGTTTCGGTCACAGCGAATAATGCTGTCCGGATTGCGTCGCTCAAAGCATTCGAGCTGGGCGGAGCTTTGTCTGGTCCGAAACCAATAAATCAATCTTACGTACAACATGAAAAAGTTCGAGAGAGTTCTCTCAGAGCTAATGGCATCTCAAATGCTTATGGCATAGCTGTTTATGTTCTGACTGGCTCATATCTTTTACGACTTCTGTTGTCTGTAGCACACTGATTTCACCCTGGCAGATTGGTTGTTATATCGGCACATCAACATCCGAGTGTTTCAACAAAACAACACTATCAACTCTCTCTGTCGTATTGGGTAATCAATATGCATTTACAAAAAGCACTATTAGGAGAGCAGTATCATGCCTACAGATGATCTGCACACTCCACCTATAGCCTACGATCCTGCGGTGATGGAACCTGTACCTTTTCCAAGCACTGAAGACAGCTCTCTAATACCCGAAGGTCACGGAATTCCCGACAACTTGCCGACAAAGGAGCCAAATCAGTTTCAATTTTTCAAGGTTGGAATACTGACCAAAAATCTTGAAACCACCTCATGGCTGATTGATGACTTCATTGAATCCAGCACTCTAACGTTGTGTTTTGCCCCGCCAGAAAGCTATAAATCGTTTTTGGCCGTGGACATTGCAGCATCAGTCGCTACAGGAATTCCCTGGCACGGATTACAAGTAAAACAGGGGGCGGTTTTCTATATTGCTGGTGAAGGTATTCCGGGGTTGAAAAAACGCTTTCGAGCTTGGGAGTTAGCCCATGGTATCGATACCGAACCTTACCCTCTCTATCTGAGCAGTGGTGCCGGAGATTTTTCAAGCGTTTCTCAAGTAGCCAACATTGTGAAATCCATGAACGCTCTCTGTGAGCAAGGCATGAAACCCGGCTTGATTGTCATTGATACACTGGCACGAAACTTTGGCGGAGGGAATGAAAATGACGCACAGGCCATGAACCAATTTATTCGTAATATTGATTTTATTCGGCATGTTTGGGGTTGTTCCATTTTTATTGTGCATCATACCGGTTATGCCTCTACAGAGCGTGGAAGAGGATCTTCTGCCCTGAGAGCCGCTGTGGATGCCGAGTATATGATTACACGGCAGCAGGAAACTCGCCTGATTTCTGTGAAGGGCACCAAAATGAAAGACGCTGATCGCCCTGAACCGAAAAACTTTGAATTGTGCATCGTCAATCTTGGCATTACGGATCATCGTGGCAAGGAAATTACCAGTGGTGTGCTTCAAGAAACCAATGAACAGGTTATAGCTCCTCAGAAACCGGTGAGAATAACAGCAAACCACGAGGCTATTTTACAGGCAATAAGAAGTCGCACAGCTTCAGGAGAAGCAACAACCCGAGCTGTGATTCTGGATGATCTCAAGGCGCAAGGATTGAATATCAACTCTTTCTCAAAGTGGATTAAGAAACTAATGGATGACGGTTACATTTTGGAAAGAAACGGAGCATTTTATCCGGTGGTAAAACCCTAATTTCCAACTCGTCAGTTCGTCACTTACCTTAGGTAAGTGACGAACTGACGAGTTGGAAATTGGTACTGAACTTATTGATTACTCTGCACCTCAGCCGTTTGTTTCTAGTGCAAGCTCATATTACTGATGATCTATCAAAATTTGAACATTGTTCAAAACTTCGATTTTTAGTGACCACTTCCTATTCTGTCAGGAGAGGGACAGAAAGTACTGTAATTCAAGTATCTCTAATACTTAGGTGACTTGATCGGTGCCTACCATTGACTAATATGTGTTCACTGAATTTGAACCATATCGTATTTCCTTACTCTTAACTTCACCATATTTCGGAATCAGGCAAGGCTGTCTAGTGTATGTACTATTTCCAGTGCTACCTCTAACCTGGTATCCTGGTATCCTGGTTGTCATTATTTGTTGAGTCAGAAATTGTCATGCATCAGACAATACCACTAGTAGACATTTTCGCTGGCCCAGGAGGGCTGAGTGAAGGGTTTTCTTCATTCGAGCAGAATAAAGACTATCCATTCAAGAGCATTCTGTCGGCTGAAAAAGACGAGTCAGCTTTCACCACTCTCAGGCTGAGAGCATTCCTTCGCTGGTTCATCTACGGAAAGCGACAGAAAAACCCACCGAAAGTCTACATAGACTACGTTACGGCTCGAGTAAAAGCTGATAACGAACATGCAGCCCTTTTACTGCATGATTTACTTCATATGGAGGTATGCCATCAAGGTTCATCTGCTTCTTTCTGCGAAGCGATCACTCATGAGCTTGGTGATCGATGGAAGTTCTTCTCAGGGGCTTATTCAGCAGAAACAGATGAAATACTGCAGGCAGTTTTTCATGCCCGACTAGATGTAAAACACTTTGAACTTGGAGGTGCAGATATCCCAGAAAAAGCTGGCGATATCAGCCCATATATAACCCAAGCACTTACCCACCCTGAAAATAATTTACATAGTGATGAATTTGTATTAGTTGGAGGGCCTCCATGTCAGGCCTATTCAAATGCAGGCCGTTCCCGCCGGAGCAAGAATGATCTAACTCAATATACTTGCGGTGAAACAGGCGAGTACATTTTCGATAAAGATCCCAGAGCAACTCTGTACAAAGAGTATCTGAGAGTTCTGGCAGCAAATAAGCCGGCCCTCTTTGTCATGGAAAATGTTCGTGGAATGCTATCTGCCCAGTTTACTAATGATGACGGTTCAAAAGAACCAGTATGGAAGAGAGTTGTTTCAGAACTTCATAATCCAGCTCAGGCTTTAGGTTCTGATTACAAAACTTCTGCTGCTGGCAGCAAATATATTATTACATCACTTGTGGAAGGTAGTGGCTGCTATTACTCAGGAGAATCTGGGCAGCTTGATAAAATTGATCCGAAAAAGTTTGTCCTTAGAGCCTCTGATTATGGTGTTCCACAGCACAGAGATCGAGTTATTCTTTTGGGAATCAGAACTGACCTGCTTGAACATATGGAAATAGATACTGCACTCAAAAGCATACACCTTCCAGACAGCTTAAATAAAAATATAAGTGTAGGCAGTGCCATTTCTGATTTGCCTCCTCAGTTCAGCATTCTCAGCTCAGAGAGCACAGATGTACGTCAACGAAAAAGCGTACCATCTGCACTTGCTGAGTCTAAGTGGAAAGAGAATATCAGTTCTCAAATCGGCAATGTGTTAAGAGCTGTAGGGCATCGGCTAAATACGAAAAACTTAGAAGAGCCTGAATGGAAAAAAACTCTGCACACTGCTATTGCTGATCTTGCTAATAAATTTGAACCCGAAAACTTGCTTCAGGTAAAAGCAAAGAAGTCAGATACATCGCTAGAGGCCGTGTTTAATATTCGAATCAGAGAGTTGTTGAAAGGTGCAGATCAAACTATTAGAGAAGTCATATCCAAGGCAGAAAGCCTCTCTGATATTTCCCAATACTATCAGTGGGATTGCAGTGAAAGCAGGCAAGAAGAACTAGATGCTTGGTATAAAAGAAACACTTTGGGTCTTCCTGTACTGAACCACTTCCCACGAGGTCACATGGATACTGACCTAGCACGCTATATTTATGCAGCATGTTATGTAAAAGCATATAGAGAGCTTGAGGTAGAACTGGAGAAGAACATACCGAACCGGGTTCTAAAAGGAGCTCGAGTTACTAATATAAAAGAGTTGCTTAAGAAAGAGGCAAGTATTTACGACAGAGTTAGCATTAAGCAACTGCAGGCAGTACGCCTAGACCCAGACCACCAGAATACCCAGTCTTTTGTAGATCGATTCAAGGTACAGAGAGAAGAGAGTCCTTCTACTACAGTTACTTGTCACCTATCGAAGGATGGTCACTATTACATTCATCCAGATCCGACTCAGTGTCGAAGTATGACCGTAAGAGAAGCTGCAAGATTACAGACTTTTCCAGATAACTATTTTTTTGAAGGAACCCCTACACTACAGAGAATACAGGTAGGTAACGCTGTACCACCTTTACTTGCCTTTCATATTGCGGATGTAATACAAAGAGTCTGGACAGAATTTGTCGTAAAAGATTAGATGGTTATACAGCTAAGTCTTGAAATTAACTAACATCTAGATTGCAGCTACTTATTCTACGTAGCTGCAAATAATCGAAGTGACCTTGATATACGTCATATCATCATATTGATCACGTCATATGCACAATTCTATTATATCAATTAATAGTCGTATAATGCCTGCAATATAACTTTTAGTTGTCAGAGCATTATGTCAGATTTGTCAATTGAAGCTCTCAGTCATAGTCAGCGAGAAAGACTGGCATTTATAGAATTTAGGCTTTTCTTTCTGGATGAGCTGAGACGCTCTGACATCTGCGAAAAATTTGGAACCGGGCCAGCAGGTGCTACGAGAGATATAGCTTTGTATCGAAAGCTAGCCCCAGAAAATTCGCAGTTTGATCAGAAAACAAAATACTACCGCCTCCATCAACATTTCATACCTGTTTTTAATCACTCTACACATCGTGTTTTAAATACACTATTGAATGGTTTTGGAGACGGTGTATATAGCCTTCCTCCACAGATAAACTACATAACACCTGCGTCTCTTAATACACCTTGTATTGATATTCTTTCCAGCGTGACCAGAGCAATAAAAAAAAGAAAAATCATCCAGATAAAGTATCTATCAAAAAGCAGCGGTTGGTCTAATAGGGAGATTGTCCCATTTGCACTTGTCAGTAATGGAAATCGCTGGCATACACGAGCATATGACAGAAAAACATCTGAGTTCAGAGATTTTGTTCTATCAAGAATTACAGAATCAAAGGTACTAGAAGGCCTACCATCAGAGAAAGAAACAGCTGAATCTGATGTTCAATGGAACAGGTGGGTTGAACTTCAGTTGATGCCTCACCCAAATCAAGCGTTTTCAGAAGCTGTGGCACTAGATTATGGAATTGAAGGCAGAACTCTGACAGTAAAGCTAAGGGCTGCAACTGCTGGGTATTGCCTTAGACAATGGAATGTTGATTGTTCTAGAGATCATCGCCTGAAAGGCCCTGAGTTCGACCTCTGGTTAAGTAATCCACTTGAGTTATATGGGGTGAAAAGCGCATTAATCGCCCCTGGTTATAAAATAAAGGAGTTTGAAATATGACGGTAATGCAAGGAAAGCCAAAGGAAAAGCTCAGCCGTCTATTAAAGCTTGCTGTTCTTACAGGAGTAGCAAAGGCTGTAAAAATCCAACTTAAGTCTCCCGAGACTGTTAATGCTCAAGATGGTAGCGGCACAACTCCGTTAATGCTTGCTGCCAAAAAAGGCCACGTTAACGTATGCAAGCTACTACTGGCAGAAGGTGCAGATACTGAGATAAAAGATTCTCAAGAGAGAAATGCACAGTCGTATGCAGAAGAAAAAAATCATAGCGATATTGTCGATCTACTAACTCTCCATCTGGAGGTACAGGAGGAAGAAGAGAATCATTCTTACATTCCTGAAACCTCATCAAAAGACCTCAAAGGATTGATAGCTCAACTTGATGGGTTTATTGCGAAAACAAGCTTGGAAAGCTTCCAGAAGAAAGATAATAGCGTCACTCAAACAATAAACAATAATGATCCTAAAAGCAGAGACATCAAAGGTAATGAAGACCGTGTTGGGGGCATTACTCGCACTAAAGAGAAGGTAATAAGCGAAGGATTAGAATCTCCTGTAAATATTGAATGTAACGAGCTCTCAGTTCAAGAAAACCATGAGGTTGAATCATCCTCTGATGAACAAGATATTAGCTTTTCCAGTAATGAGTGGGAAGTTGTAGAAGAGGATGACAGTAGTTTCGTTGTCAGTGAATCTTGTACACATGATGAGTATAAGACAGATATTAATGTTGAAGAAAAGCCTGCAACAGAATCTGATTATAAGCAATGTCAGTTATCAGCAAGTGCTATAGCTAGTAAGTCTGAACTTCAAATAATTTCTTGTATTCAGCCTACTCCAGAGCCACTAGAAAACGGAAGTGTAGATCTAGGTGGCTGGGAAGTAGAGGAAGAAGATATTCCTCCAGAAGAAAATTCTGATAGCAAGGAGAAAGCCAGTGAAGTGCAAAATCAGATTTCAGAGCATATTCCTGTGGATTCTGGTGAAGATTGGTCAAATATAATTATTGACCTGCCTGAGCTTGATGATATTTCTGACGATGAATTGTTCCGCAGTCCACAAATTCATGATGGCTTCAGGAACCTTCTTTCACATGCAATAGATGAAGGCGTTGTTTCAGAACAATTTCTAGAATCATCCATCCATGAGCTTTACTCTGATCACACCCTCAGATCCATCAGGAAGTATCAGATTTCAAAGCCGAGTAATCTTTCGAGGGTACTGCAAGACGATGCTATTCAGGAACAACATGAGTCAAAATTAGTTGAGAAAATCTTTCTAGTTCGCCAAGTTTTGGAAAACTTGGGAGTATATGTAGAAAGTGATTCTATAGGTCACGGGCTAGCTTCATTAGGTAGAAATGAAGTTGATAGGGACTCTCTTGATAATGCTCTATTACTTCTTGATAACACGCTTCACTCTAGAGACGACCCCCTGGATTTCTACTACTCAAATATTCCTGAAAAAAAGGTGCTCACCAGAAAGCAGGAAGCAGATATTGGTAAACAAAGAGAGCTAGCTCATGAACAGATAATGGACGCACTTTCTGAAATACCAGCACTTCAAAATCAGCTTTTTGAGCAATGTATCCGTGCTTTGCATGAAGATTCCCCGGAACCAGTTCTGAAAAAAATAGTTGCCGGTATCAGGGATCAACCGACCTTAGACACAAATGATAGAGTCACAGGACCGTTGTTTGAGGATGAAGTACCGGACGATGATGACACAGAATACGACTCAACGTACCCATTTGATGAGATTGTGAATCAACTTGTTTTTTTATTGGAAGACTCTGAAAGTAGTGACAATCAAAGAGCTATCGATTGCTTCAGGTCGCTGATTCTTACTGAGAATATGTTAAACGAATTAGTTAACAATCTCAGCAAGTGTGTAGACGACATAGATTTACATAGAAGAAAGCTGATTCAAATTTTTACACGTAGAGCCAGACTCCCTCGTGCAGCTGTAAAAAATTTGATTGATAAGGCAATAAGCTTTGATCAGCTATTGGGGCAGCTCAAAGAGCAGTATTCTGAATCTGCTGACAAGATAAATGACTGTGTCAATGAGGCAAAGTTAACAATCAAGCACTGGCATGAGTCAATACTGAGCTCAGGCACTTCGTCACACCACTTACATCAAGTTCTCATCAGAGTGCGTGAAAGCCAGAAGGAAAGTCATAAAGCTCGGGATGAAATGATCCACTTTAACCTTAGGCTTGTCATGAATATTGCTGGAAAATATGGAAACAGAGGACTTGATCATGCAGACCTTATCCAAGAAGGCAATATTGGTTTGATGAAAGCTGTTGAAAAGTTTGATTACAAACTTGGTTTTAAGTTTTCAACTTATGCAACTTGGTGGATTCGCCAAGCTATCACAAGGGCAATTGCTGACCAGGCTAGAACCGTAAGATTTCCTGTACATGTGATTGAAAGGATAAATAAATTCGAGTCTGTGAAAAGAAAACTCTCACAGCAGTTAGGAAACGAGCCAACCATCAAAGAGCTAGCCCATGACCTAGAAGTGGACGACTCGGAAATACTGAAACTGCAAAAGCTGACGACAATAATGCCTGTCGAAAACATGGAGCAGGTCTTTGACGAGTTGGCTGATATAACCAATTTATCTCTAGAGGAAACTGCGATAGAGACGAATAAAAATGCTCAAATCAAAGCTGTTCTGAATGGTCTCAACAATAGAGAGAGGAAAGTCCTTGAGCTACGGTTTGGTATCGGCATGAATTCTGATTTCACACTAGAAGAAGTTGGGGCTCAATTTGATGTGACTCGCGAACGAATCAGGCAGATTGAGGCCAAAGCTCTTATAAAAGCCCAACATCCTACACGAACAAACCATCTGAGAATTTTTGTTGGGCAAGAGCCAATAGCACTTTAATCATTCAGGGACGTATATATGAGTTTTACAGGTAAGCGCCATGCTCCCCCAAAAGCTGGCGCAATGATTGAAGCGCTGCGTGGGCTTGGTTACACAACGGCCTCGGCTCTTGCAGATATTATTGATAACAGTATTGCAGCAAATGCCAGTCAGGTAGATATCAATTTTGTCTGGGATCAGGAAAAGAGCCGTATCGAAATAATTGATAATGGCAACGGTATGAATGCCCTTGAACTGGACAAGGCTATGCGCCTTGGTGAGCTGAACCCGCTGGATCAGAGAGATGAGTCAGATTTAGGACGGTTTGGCATGGGACTTAAAACCGCATCGTTTTCTCAATGTCGTGAACTGACAGTTGCAACAAAGAAAAAAGAAGAATTGAACTGCCTCAGGTGGGATCTGGATGTTCTCGCAAAAAGTACGGGGGATGGCTGGTATTTACTTGAAGGTCCATCTGAGAACAACCATGATCTCGTGCACTCTATTTTGGATGCTCAGAAAGGCACATTGGTTCTTTGGGAAAAGCTAGACCGAATAATTACTGATCGATTTTCTGCTGATGACTTTCTGGATCTGATTGATCAGGTTGAGTTTCATTTAGCCATGGTTTTTCACCGATATTTAGAAGACAGATCGAACTGTTTTGACTTGTATATAAATAAGAAAAAACTCAAACCTTGGGATCCCTTTCTAAAAGGTCATCCAGCCAAAGCTTGGCATTCACCAAAGGCAACACGGACCTCCTCTGGAAGTAGCATATCTGTTGAGTGTCATGTCCTTCCTCATAAAGACAAGCTTACCAACAAGGAGTTTGAATCTGCTGGTGGATCAGATGGGTGGACTGCTCAGCAAGGATTTTATGTTTATAGGAACAAAAGGTTATTGTTAGCAGGGAGCTGGCTGGGGCTAGGTAAAGGCAGAGCATGGACAAAAGAAGAGTCTCATAGACTGGCCCGAATCAAGCTGGATATACCCAACACTGCGGATTCGGAATGGAAAATTGATATTCGCAAAGCGACTGCCCGACCTCCCGTAGTAATGAGAAAGTGGTTGATGCGGCTGGCAGAAGATACCAGAGCCCGAGCAAGAAGAACCTTTGCCTCTCGAGGAAAGCCTGCCAGAACAAGTAAAGGTGAGCCAGTTGTACAAGCCTGGAAAGCAGACCAGACTTCTGGAGGTGTTCGATATCGAATTGACGAAACTCATCCAGCGATAAGAAATGTTTTGGACGACGCTGGATCAATGCTTCCACAGGTAAAAGTTATGCTCCGAATTTTGGAAGAAACTATTCCAGTTCAGCGCATCTGGCTTGATACAGCTGAAAATAAAGAAACTCCACGTACACACTTTGAGGGTGAGGCTTCGGATGAGGTTATCTCTGTTTTGAAGGTGATGTTCGAAAACTTGGTAACTAAGAAGGGGTTTAGCCCGAAAGCAGCTGTAGATAAACTGCTTCTGACAGAACCATTTCAAGATTATCCACAGCTTGTGTCATCACTAGCAGAGTAACTATATTCAAGGAAAGATCATGGCATTAAACGCTACAGAACAGACAGTTTTAACATTTGTTCAAACCCTGCTGGAAGACGAGAGTGAAATCACACCTTCTCTTATTCAAGAAAAAATCAATATAGCTCTGATGGTCAAAAAAGAGTGGGCTGAAGATCTTGATAAAGATGCAGTTATTGGTGAATTAATCAGAAGAGCAAGTACTTGGGTCGGTGATGATGCATTCCTATCTAATGACGAAGGCCATGTTCCATGGCTGAATCATGAGAGGAAAAAAGATTGGCGCTATTGGCAGAGATATCGTGAATATCAGGAGAAGAAACTTTCCTGGAAAATTGTAGAAGGTCTTGATAAGTCTACAGATCAGATACTGGGTAACCTAGAAGATCCAAAAAGAGATGGCCCATGGGATCGAAGGGGGTTGGTTGTTGGTCATGTTCAGTCCGGTAAAACAGGTAACTATACCGGTCTGATATGTAAGGCAGCTGATGCTGGTTATAAAATTATTATTGTGCTGGCTGGGATGCACAATAACCTCCGATCTCAAACACAGATTCGACTGGACGAAGGCTTTCTAGGGTACACAACAAGTGTCATCCAAGATGAAATTCATTCTATTGGTGTGGGTGAAATAGACAAAGATCCATCAATAAGGCCTAACTTTGCTACTAATCGCTCTGAAAAGGGTGACTTTAACGCTAAGGCAGCTAAGCACCTTGGAATATCTCCCGAACAAAGGCCTTGGTTGTTTGTAGTAAAGAAAAATAAATCAGTTCTTCAGAGATTGCTCAAATGGATTGAAAATCACGTTTCCAACGCTAAAGACCGAGAATCAGGTAGAAAACTGGTCACTCACCTTCCTCTCCTAATCATTGATGACGAAGCTGATAATGCATCTGTTGATACTGGAGCTCAGGCTTATGATGAATTTGGAAAGCCAGATCTTGAACATGAACCAACTGCAATAAACAGCCTTACTAGGAAAATTCTACATACTTTCACACGTAAGGCTTATGTAGGTTATACGGCAACACCTTTTGCCAATATCTTTATCCACAATCGAAGCGAAACTGAAAAAGAGGGATCTGACCTATTTCCTTCAGCATTCATTTCCAATTTGTCGGCTTCATCAAGTTATATAGGACCAGCCAAAGTATTTGGACTATCTACTGAAAATGGGAGAGAAGGGTGTCTTCCTCTCGTAAAAGTTGTAAGTGATCAATGTTCCGAAGATGAAAAATCTGGATGGATGCCAACTAAACATAAAAATGGTTATATCCCTTCGTGCGATGCATCGTTTGGAATTCCTCCATCTCTCCGGGAGTCAATAGATGCCTATATCCTTGCCTGCTCAATCAGAAGGTTGAGAGGACAGAAGGATGAACATTGCTCGATGCTGATTCATGTGACCCGCTTTACTTCAGTGCAGGGTATCGTAAAAGAGCAGGTCGCTTCATATGTTGATTGGATGAAAAAGAGGTTGGTTCGCAGAGTTGACCATACAGAGGCTGTGAATAACCTTCGCACTCTATGGGAAAAGGACTTTAAGCCTGTAACAGAAGAAATTCATGGGCTCTATCCAGAACTGGTAGAAGAAGATTCAATAGACTGGGAGCAAATTGAAGAAGATCTGGCGGATGCCGTTTCAGAGATAGAGGTTAGAGCCATTAATGGCTTTGCAAAAGAGGCCTTGGATTATGCTGACAGTGCCGGTGGACTCAAGGTTATTGCTATTGGTGGTGACAAGCTGGCAAGGGGTTTAACTCTCGAAGGCCTCTGTGTCAGCTATTTCCTCAGAGCTTCAAGAATGTACGACACCTTGATGCAAATGGGCCGCTGGTTTGGATATCGTCCTGGTTATCTTGACGTGTGCAGGTTGTATACAACGAGTGATCTTGTTGAATGGTTTGAACATATTGCTGATGCTTCTGAAGAGCTCCGGGAAGAGTTCGACCTGATGACTGCAAGTGGTGCTACGCCACTTGAGTATGGTCTTAAAGTAGCTTCTCACCCTGTACTAATGGTGACTTCAAGATTAAAAATGAGGAACTCCCAGAGTCTATACCTTTCTTTCAGTGGAGAGTCGGTAGAAACAGTATCCTTATTGAAAGACCAAAATTCTCTGGCATCCAACCTTAAAGCCTTTACCAAGCTGGCAGAACAACTTGGTAAACCAGAACCCATACCTGATAGAAATCGTAATGGCAGTAAGAAATCAGGAAATGGAGTGCAATGGTCAGAGGTCTCTGCTGAACGCATTACAGAGTTTTTATCTGAGTACAAGACGCACCCTGCCGCAATGAAAGTAAACAGTAAGTTGCTATCTGATTTCATTAATAATATGGCAAAAGAGAATGAACTAACTTCATGGACGGTAGCTGTTCTCAATGGTGGCCAGCAGAGATCTTTCAACCTACATAATGAAATTGAGCTCAAGCTGGTAAAACGAACACCAAGATCCGGTCCTGATGACAGATATTCGATTGGCAGACTTCTCTCACCCAGCGATGAAGCTTTAGACCTTGATGACGCTGCGTGGACGGTTGCCATGGAAGAAACATTGGATGCATGGAGTAATGATCCAGGAAGGTCTAATGGCTCTAAAAGTAAGGAACCTAGTCAGCCTAGTGGCCCCATGATCAGAAAAATCAGAGGACTTGGTGCGAATACTATCCAGGGCAGCCCAGAACGAGGGCTCATGCTTATCTACCTTCTCGACCCAAAGGAAGTAGATGACAGCTTTGATGAAAGTACACCCATAGTTTCTTTTGGTATCAGTTTTCCCCGTAGTCATAGTGGGACAAAAGTAAAATATGAAGTAAACAATGTGCTTTGGGAGCAAGAATATGACCAAGCATATTGAAGAAGATATTACAGCAGCTTGGGCAGCTCTGAGCACAATTGAAAAAGACTCTGGATGGCAAACAGTCTCTATTTCAACTATAGGTAAATGTCGTGTATTGGCCGCTCGGCACTTTCCTGAGAATGAAGAATCAATATTAATTGGTTTTGACCTCAATAAGCAGCCTGCATCTAAACAGCTTCCTGAAGGAAAAGGTTTCAGGGTAGAAGTTGTCAGTGACAAACAGTTAGGTGAAACCAAGCGTTGGATAGGTCTCATCAGACTTAAAACAGGGTCTTCTGATATTTTCGCAGCAATGGTCAAAGACATTCTAACGCTGTTAAAGGAAAGCTCAGAGTTACCATCAGATCTGTTGTTCAGCATATTTCTTGGACGTATTAGAGCTTGGCAGGATTTCATGAGTCGCCCAAGAGCTGCTTTGGGACCAGAGGCTGAAACTGGGCTTTATGGCGAGCTGTGCTTTCTCCAGCTGCTGTTACAGCAAGAAATTACCTTTGATGAAGCTTTGGAGTCATGGCAGGGGCCATTAGACGGACTGCAAGACTTTTATCTAGGTTTTGGGGCAGTTGAGGTTAAGGCAACTTTGGCAGGCAAAGGGTTTCCGGCCAAAATTCATTCACTTGAGCAATTGGACGACTCCACACATCAGCCAATGTACCTGAGTGCAGTCAGATTGAAAGTAACAAGTAGTGGTAGCACTCTCCCTCAAATGATTAACAGCATAAGAAAAGATCTTATTTCAAACCAGTCGGCTCTGTCAGAGTTAGAAAACCGCCTACTGAAAGTCGGATATCTTGATTCTCACAGCGAGCACTATGCACGACAGTTCTCAGTTACTGATATGCGACATATTCAATTGGATGAAAATTTTCCCCGCCTCACCCCAGCAAATGTTCCTTCAGGTATCCGATCTGCAAGATATGAAATTGATCTTGATCAGATTGAGTCATCAGATTTTCCTACTGATGAGATGTTTAAGAATTTAGGTGTAATTTAAGTATGGAATTAATAGATTATTTAAGACAAACACAATCTGAAGTTCGTGACCTTCTGAATGAAAGAATGGACCTTCCTGGAGAACCTTATCCCTTTCCAGAGTCTGTTTTCACAGAAGTAATGATGCAGCATATGGCGGAAGTAGGGATGACTTTCGAGCCAGAGGTATGTCATTTCGATGCTAAAATTGGTCGGTATAATGTTCGACTCAGTGGCTATGCATTATCTGATGATGTTGACCAACTTGACTTATTTGTGAGTCTTTATAGTGATGTAGAAGATATTGAGTACATTCCAAAAACAGAGGCTATACGTGCAGCGGACTACTGCTTAAGATTTGTATCAATGTGTGCTGAGCAGAAGCTTTCATCCAAGATGGATGACTCAACTGAAGCTTATCAGGTTGCCTTCACTATTGAGTCTGCATATTCAAGTCTTGAGCAGATTCGAGTTTATGTACTGACCGATAGAGTTGCTAAAGAAAAACAATTTAAATCCCGAGAAGTAAATGGAAAAACTATCAAGCTTGAAATCATGGATATCGAGCGATTGTTCAGGCACACCTCAGCAGGAAAGCCACGGGATGAACTTATTGTTAACTTTGAAGAGTTAGCAGGTGGACCTCTTCCATGCGTTTGGGTTCCCGGACAGATGAGTGAGTATGATTATGCCATGACAGTGATACCTGGCGAAGCTCTCAGATCAATTTATGATAAATATGGCCCCAGAATTCTAGAAGCAAATGTTCGCTCATTCTTAAGTGTTACAGGGAAAGTAAACAAAGGTATTCGGGATACCCTTAAAGATGAGCCAGAACGTTTTATGGCTTATAACAATGGCCTTGTTATAGTTGCTGACGAAGTCAGGATGGAAACTGCAGCTGATGGAAGCCCCGGTATTACTTGGCTTAAGGGCATGCAAGTTGTGAATGGAGGACAAACTTCTGCATCCCTGTATTTCACAAAGAAAAGAAATCCTGAGATTGACCTCTCGAGAGTGAGGATTCCCGCCAAGCTAATAGTTCTTCGTTCAAATAAGGTCAGCGATGAGGAACAATTAATTGCTGACATCTCACGTTATGCGAATAGTCAGAATGCCGTGAAACAATCTGACTTTGCAGCGAACCACCTTCTCCATGTGGCAATTGAAAGCCATGCACTAAGAACTTACTGTCCTGATGGTGTTAGTAGGTGGTTTTATGAGCGAGCATCAGGAAGCTATAAAGTAATGTTGGAGCGTGAAGGAACAACTCCTGCTAAACAAAGACAGCTCAAAGCCTCAATACCCCCAGCTAGGAAAATCACAAAGCCGGATATGGCAAAATTTCTGGGTATCTGGGATCAAAAACCAGACCAAGTATCCTTGGGTGCTCAGAAATACTTTATGAAGTTTATGGAAACTGCTTCAGATTTTAGATGGGAATCTGGAGAGGCTGAACCAACACTGGATGATTATAAAAAACTGGTGTCGAAGGCAATTCTGTTCAAAACGGCCACTAAACTCATCAGGCCAAGATATCAGGCATTTCAAGGAAATATCACAACCTATACCCTGTCTCTACTATCAATGAAAATTGGTGATCAGCTTGATTTAGATAAGATTTGGGAAGCCCAAGATTTATCTCAGAAATTGAAAGATCAAATTGTTGCTTGGTCTGCAGAAGTCCACAAACAGTTGCATAGCTCAGCATCCGGAAGAATGGTTTCTGAATGGGCGAAAAAGCCTGAATGCTGGGGTTGGATCAAAGCTGTAAAATTCTCAGAGCCGTTGACTCATATTCCTGAGTGTAACTGAGCTGGTCGAAGCAATCTCTCCTTTAATTTTGCAGCACTTTACGACTATTCAAGGTGCTGCAGTTTCATTTTCAAGCTTTAAAAATTCATCTTTAGACTTTAAGATTTAAAGCTTTCTATTTTCACTCATATCATTTTTTGCTGTAGTGATTAATGATGGTTGTGTTCCAAATATTCCGATAGATCATAAATACCTATCCTCTATTGGAATACTTGCAAAACAGCCATTAACCGTTTCCTTGGTTCTGTTGCAAAGTTTTCGATAGAACACTGAGACCTATCTTCCAGACACAATTAGACTGCGAGAGAATGAAAGTAATCCCAGTCATTGGCTGATTGAGTTTTGTCGTACTGGCCTTTACGAATACTGTGACATAGCTCCACACCTTTCAGAGCTCTCCGGGCGGTTTTGAAACTCTGAAATCCCAGCATGGGCTTTGTCCTTCGTTTGATCCCTCGGTGGTCCTGCTCTATCAGGTTATTCAGGTATTTGATCTGGCGGATTTCGACCTTTGGCTGACCGGCTTTCTTTTGTTCTTTGTTGAGTTGTTCCAGGGCCGCTGTATTAGACCCGCTCTTGTCGATGGTCACCTTCTCGGGCATACCGTTGAGGCGAATAGCCTTCCTAAAAAATCGCAGGGCCGCCCTCTTGTCATGCTTTTTGGTCAGCAGGAAGTCCACTGTATCCCCTCCTGTATCGACTGCCCTGTAGAGGTAGACCCACTCGCCTTTGATTTTGATGTACGTTTCATCCATACGCCAGGAGGTACCACAAGACTTGCGACGTTTACAGTGTTCCGCTTCCAGTTGTGGAGCGTATTCCTGAACCCAGCGGTAGGGAGTAGTGTGATGGATCTCGACGCCACGCTCTTCTAAAATTTCCCCCAGATCGCGGTAGCTCAAGTTATAGCGCAGGTACCAGCGGATGGTTTGAAGCATGAGATCTGTGGGAAAGTGGCGACCGGAAAAGTCCATGGTAAAAGGCTCAACTAAACTACTATGACTGAATATAAGGTAGCAGGCTTATAAATCGACGTCAGTTTGCAACAGAACCGTAATCAGGACGGTTCTAATGCCAATAGCTGTTTGCCCTTATTCTCCCCTTTGAACAATCGTTCAAGTGTCGCAGGAATACGATCAAACCCTTCCTGAATGTCTTCTCTGTATTTTATCTGTCCTGACATAACCCATTCACCCAGTTTGCCCGCAGCCTCGTCAATTCGATCGAGGTAGTCCAGCATAATAAAGCCCTGCATTTTGATCCGACGAGTGATCAGATACTTCAGGTTCGTAGGTCCTGCCTGCGCCTCTGCAGAGTTATACTCACTGATTTGGCCACAAAGAACAATACGACCAAACTCAGCCATATGTTCAATAGCGTCTTCCAGTGTTTTTCCACCCACATTATCAAAGAAGATATCAATACCTGAGGGGCAAAGTTCTGACAAGCATTGCTGAATATTTCTCGTTTTGTAGTTGATGGCTTCGTCTGCACCACATTCCTCTTTCAGCCATTGGCATTTTTCATCAGTACCGGCGATAGCAATAACACGACAACCTTTCAGTTTTGCCAACTGAACCGCTACTGAGCCAACGGCACCGGCTGCGCCAGAAACAAGCACTGTCTCACCGGGCTGCGGACGTCCAACATCCATCATGCCAAAATAAGCTGTCAGACTACTGCCACCAAATACAGACAGCACTGTGGTAGGCGGTATGCCTTCAGCCACAGCAGTAGGTGGAATCAGATCATCAGGTCCAGCAACGGCATAATCCTGCCAACCGAACATTCCTTGTACCAGGCTACCTTCAGGCCAGGCTGAATTAGTAGAACGAATGACTTTTGCTATCGATGAGGCTCTCATGGCCTCACCAATCTGTACCGGAGGTAGATAACTAGGCTCATCATCCATCCAGCCCCGCATAGCCGGATCAAAACTAAGATACAAGTTCTTCAACAAAACCTGACCGGACTGCACATCCGGTTCCGGAATAGCTGATTCTGCGTACTCGAAGTTATCCTGTCCGACCATTCCGGAAGGACGGCTCTTAAGCAACCATTGTCTATTAATATCTTGTGAAGCTGTCATTAATGGCTCGCTGTTTTCTTATTTTTATTGAACTATTTTTTTGAACTATTTTTTTGAACAACACCTTAAGCTGCGACAACCTGACCACGATAGATTCTATGGGGCTTGCCGCCAAAAGGTTCTTTCCGCAAAGATTGATTTAGCTGTTGAAAGCAATCGTCAATTAACTTCGACGTCTCTTGAGATAGATTCGGTTGGAACATTTCAAGATTTTTCAGCAAATCAGGATCAGCCAAACTCAGAATATACCCTTGCTCTACTTTTACACGACGCCGAATCTTTAATAATGCGTCCATCAGCTGTTTGCTGGGATTTGCTGGCATAGAATGCATTCCGAATCTTCCCTGTATTTCAATCATCAGTTACAGATCGGAATGCAAACCCTGTGCCACCGGTTGTTAAGCAGGAACAGACGCTTTTTCAACCTTTCTATTATCTGCTTTATCAACGTTCTTTGCCTGACTGGCAATATGCTTGGCTGCCTGATACCCGAACGTCATGGCAGGTCCTAGAGTGGAACCAGGACCTGGATAGGTTGGGAGGATAGCGGCAGCACAATTACCGATGGCATACAGACCTTCTATTGGCTTATCTGTTGATTCAGAGAGCACCTGGGCATGGGTGTTAATATCCATGCCACCATGGGTGCCAAAATCACCGGGGTCAATGCGTATCGCATAGAAGGGGCCTTCATCAATGGCATTCAAACAAGGGTTAGGCGTCACTGTCACATCACCGTAATAACGATCGTACTCAGTATCACCACGCTGGAATTCAGTATCTTTGCCCGTGCTAGCATAACCATTCATCTGAGTAATGGTTTTGTTTAAACCACTCTGATCAATCCCTAGTTTCTGAGCCAGTTCATCGATGGACGCTTCTTTTGCCATAAAGCCATTTTCAAAATAGCTTTTAGGCAGCCTGAAATCAGGGCGAGATTGAACGTCCAACAACGGTCCAACCAGATAGCTGTTTCGGAATCGCTTGTCGAACACCATATAAGCTGGCGCATTCGGATTCTCATCTGAGTGAGTCTGAAAAAACTCAGTCTGATATGCCATATAGTTCTGGGATTCATTGGCAATCCGTTGACCCGCCATATTAACAACACAAGATCCAGGCAGAGACTTTTCCATTATGGCCAGTCTTGGTGCAGGTTCATCCGGTGCAGAGATGGTTGTGCACCACCAGGCACCATCCATCAGTCGAGTTTTTGCTCCCAACTTCAAACAAGCCAGCAACGCGTCACCAGTATTGGTTCGAATATTGCCACCAGACCATTCGGTACTGGTCGGCTTTGGCAAATACTTTTCACGCAGCTCCTGATTGTATTCAAAACCACCACTACCAAGCACCACACCCTGGCGAGCTTTGATATACACCTCACGACCCTGCTCTCGCGCCTTAATACCAATAACACGGCCGTTCTCGTCCTGGATCAGTTCTTCCAAAGCCGTGTTCAGAGTAACGGGCACATTGCGTTTCTTCAGCGCCAGATACATACGAGCAATACCTGCAGAGCCGCAGGATATACGACGTGATCTTTTGGTTTTATGCTTCATTCGCCAAAAGGTTTCACTGGCGTACGTCAGCATCATCTTGGCCATGATGCCCATCCAGCCTTTTGAGCGGGTGACCAGATCGTGGCCTTCTACCTGCGTCATTCCAATGCGATCATAGAGGTAAAGCATATGGTGAGTGGGTTGAAGCTTATT
Source organism: Oceanospirillales bacterium (assembly GCA_004762125.1). Lineage (GTDB taxonomy): Bacteria > Pseudomonadota > Gammaproteobacteria > Pseudomonadales > Endozoicomonadaceae > Endozoicomonas_A. The sequence goes on from SIHQ01000011.1 coordinate 97,017, forward strand.
CATATCTTCACCCAGCTCATCGACATTGATGGGCATAGGTTCCAGAGAACGATGCCCGGCTCTTGCACCCGGATTCTGCATGTAATAGTCAGGATAATGTTCAAGAGAGATGTAGCCGACTTCTTCAGCTCGCTCTGTGACAAATTTGAGCATGGCTGACGACTGCTGAATATAGGTTTCTATCAGTTCCTCCGGTACGGTTCCCTGCTCTATTGTACTGACAAGGTAGGCACGAGCGTCTTCAACACTATCTTTCGCTCCACAGGCTTTGGCATAGTGATTATTGGGAATCCAGATACCGCCTCCGGATACAGCACTTGTACCACCAAAGCGTTCCGCTTTTTCAATCACTTCAACGGTTTCGACACCCAGCTCTTTGAGACAAAGTGCAGACGTCAGGGCGCCTAGTCCGGAGCCAACCACTACAACATCCAGTTCACGATCCCACTGCATCTTTTACCCCTTTTTTTATTATTTTTTGCCACGTTGGTCCAACGTACCCGGCTTTGTCATCTTTTTTTTGTTCCGGATAAACCACACATATGGCTGTTTGGTGTGCATTGCCATCAGCACGAACTGACAGCCATTTTGTTTCATTAAACCGTGATCATGACCCGTTGCGAAACCGCATATGGACTAGAGGAGAGTCAGAGTTTGAAGACTTAAGGCAATATTTCTATAAATTTTTTATCACTCCCAATGGCTGTCCTATACTTCCCTGCACAATTCGAACCCTACTCAATTCCCTAGGTCATAATTATGATCATGAAGCCTGCACGACAACTCTTTATTCTCTCTCTGATTGCATTCCTGCTATCGGGTTGTTCGAGTCTCCGCCAGCAAGGGCACTGCATTCTTGCTGGCGGAGCTGGAGGCCTGATTCTTGGAGCTATAGAAACGGCTGGGGCTGCCGCAGCTGGCGGTGCAGGCTTGGCAATACTGGGAGGATTGCTATGCCACAGTGCAGACACAGATAAAGGCAAAGATAAGCATTGCCCTTTTTCTGCCCCTAGAGGCACAAAACTAAACAAGAAAGGCTGCCCCGTAGACAGCGATAAAGATGGCATACCCAATTATCTCGATCTATGTCCAGACACCAAACCAAATACGGCTGTGAATGACGATGGCTGCCCAGACTCTGACAGGGACGGTATTGCGGACAACATAGATGAATGTCCAAACACTCCTCCTGACACCAGGGTTGATGAGAGAGGCTGTCCTGTCATCCTGATTAAGCCGGTGGGACAGATTCTATTCAAATTTGATAAATCGACTCTATCCGATGAAGCAAAAATATATCTTGATGGTATTGCTGATAAGCTGAAAGCTAATCCGAATATGAAATTGAATGCCTATGGCCATACTGATGTCTCAGGCCCTTCGGGTCATAATGAGAATCTATGCCTGCGCCGTGCCAAAAGCGTTACCGACTACCTGATTGAGCAGGGTGTCAGCACTAAGCAAGTTGAACCATACAGAGGTGGCATCATCAAGGAGCACAACGAGACCCATGATGGCAGAGCCCAGAACCGAAAAGTTGACCTGAATACAGAAGAGGAATAAGAGTTTATAATTAACAGGGTTACTTTTAATTAACTGAATATTCAGAATTTCTGAGATAGCTTAAAGCCAGGGAAGGCTAACTGTTTATGCGAATACCTCGTCCACTTGGAGCCTTATATAAGCGTTACAGGAAGGCTGCTAAAAAAGTTGTCAGTACAGCAAAGAATATCGTTACCTTCCGTGGTCGTTGGGCTAAAAAAACCGAGCAACCCTCAGAACCATTAACTCCCCCTTCTCCACAGACCCACCAGCCAACTGTCTCTCTGACAGAACGATCCAGCTCTGTATCTTCGTCTGGCTCATGGTATAGCGCTCCTGAACCAAAAGAGCCGATACCTGTTGGCATGTCCATTACAAGCATTGAAGTTGATACTGACCTACAAAAAAAACTGGCTGCATCCGTTTCTGATAAGCCAGCATTACCACAAGATTCATCTCGGATACTAGAAAAAGCCAAATTTATCGCCAAAGAATTGGCAGAAACAGATTTGCCTGGCCACCAGCTTTTACCCTGCATCACTGATCACTATGAGCGACAGTCTTCGACCGAAAAAACAATAATTAGCGACCAAGGCTCGCAAGAAGCCACATCCGTTGAAAACGGTGAATTAAATCCACTGAAAAAAACACTTCGTAGGATAAGTCAGTGGGGCGCAAAACCTTATGAGAGGAAAGAGGCAAAAACCAAAAAAATTAACGATAAAGAGATAGAGCCTATAAAAAATAAGGAAGCAACGACTCTTAGAAAAGCACTTATGAAAATCAACGAATGGAGTGACATTCCCTATACACCCAAAAGCCTGGACAGCCTAGCTTTTGAAATGGCTAACATATTGAATAGCAGCGTATACCCATCTTCAGAAAAACTAACTCATATTCGCAAACAATTAACAGACCTTTCTGAACTCCTTGGTTATCTACCGCCAATAGAACAATCAGCCCTCAAACGCCAACATAATAGTTTGACTCAGCTTTACGAAGGTCTTGCGGTCAGTCAAATCCAACTCAACGCTGATCTGGTTGAGGATTACATGCCTCAAGGAAATCACTTCGAAACAGCCTGCCGTGCTCGTGATATTTTTCCAAATAAACACTTTTCATCTGACCGTCTTGAGAATTACCGAAAAGCCCTGAATTACCACAGGCAAGATTCGACAATCACAACACCCGCTGAACTGGAAGAAGCCCTTAAAGAAGAGCTTGCTGCTTTGTTTAATAAATTGAGTCCACTTACTCAAATGACAAGCACACTACCCACTAACACCTCTAAAAGATCAATCGTAGACCAACTTGCCGCCCTCTCTCAGGCATCCCCCTTCTTCCCGGAAGGAAAAATTTTCAATCGATTATGCGAAGAGATGGGTATAAAACATGTGTATAACCATGTCTCGATTGAAGCGATAGAAGACTACAGAAATTCTCTTGGACAATTGATCAATGAAGGCTCTGAAAAAGACAGCCAGTGGCTTGAAAATTCCTTACTAGCTCTTAGCCTCAAATTCTTTCAGTCAGTTAAGAGCAAAGAAGCCAAAGTGTTCAATCAGGAAACGCTCTTGGGGCTGATTAAAACGACTGTAGGCAATATCCGGCAGGCGTCCCCATTATTAAAAACAGACCATGTTTCTCCTGCTTTTGGTGATGACAGCCCTGCTCTGAGAAGAACGGGTCAGCAACTTCAGTGCTATCTACATACAGGCTCAGAAACAAGTAAACCAACAGCAGCCTTTCGATGTGAAAAAGTTGAACTTCACCAGAACGTAATTAATACCGTTATTGAGCAGTGGTGTCAGCAGAAAGAGGATCTGGACGCACAAATCAAACAAAAACTTGCCCAGTGCGGCACTCTGGATTTTACCAATGATGTCAGAATATCCGACGCTATTTACAGCAGCCTAAAAGTAGAAATTGCTCGCCTTAAAAAAATAAAGCAAGAAATGCCTTTCCCCGACTTTCCTCTCATGCTGCTTACCTCAGCAAATAGCACTCCGATGGACAAGGATTTTTTCTATACAACCGGTATTACCTCTGCAATCGCCCATGTACAACTCCATGAGCCTAATCGAACTCACATAACAAAAGCGTTCACCGCTATCACCTCAACAGCTACTTTTCGTGCCAATTTAGCTGACTGGTCCACACAGAGATTATTCCTTAATCAGGTCATGAACAAATGTTGCCGGTATTTTTCAGGCGATATAATCAATCATGATCTCCTCTTAAGAAGTGAAAAGTTAAAACTGGATAAGTGCTTTGTGCAAACAAACTCAGCCATTAATGACCTACTGTTAAATCCTGGACAGGATGGAGCTTCGGAAGGACTTCATTTTCTTCGCTTACAGGCTGCTCTATTGAAAACCTATAGTGATCAGCTGGTGCACTACAAACCACCTCCAGTGATTAAAGCTGGATTCGAGCAATAGTCTCTCGTTCGGCAGAACTTTTTGTCTAAAGTCTCAACCCATTGAATCCGTTGACCCTATTAAAGCGTATACCCCTATAAGAACAATTTAGGCATACGAACAATTCAGGACAACATTATGAGCAGTAAACTGAAATGGCTTTCAATCACCGGGTTGGCCTTAGGTATTGGTCTGGCAGTCGCTGGCGGCAATAAACAGGAGCCTCTCACCCCAACTACTTCGGGTGTTGAAACAGCCATCTTTGCCGGTGGTTGCTTTTGGTGTACTGAATCCGATTTTGAAAAAGTAGAGGGTGTTCTGACGGCTGTTAGTGGTTACACCGCTGGACCAGAAAAGAATCCTACCTATAAACAGGTTTCATCGGGTAGAACGGGTCACACTGAAGCGGTAAAAGTGACGTTTAACCCGGATAAAGTCAGCTATAAACAGTTGCTGGACATCTACTGGACAACCATTGATCCAACCGTAGAAAACAGACAGTTCTGTGATACTGGCAGTCAATACAGAACGGGTGTTTACTATCAGGGTAAAGAACAGAAAGCGGCAGCTCTTGGTTCCCTGAAAACACTTGAAGACAGTGAACGCTTCCAGAAGATCTACACAGAAGTTCAGCCTTTCAACAGTTTCTATCTTGCTGAGGGGTATCATCAGGACTATTACAAGAAAAACCCGGTTCGCTATAAATTCTATCGGTATAACTGCGGCAGGGATCAACGCTTGAAAGAGCTATGGGGAGAATCTGCAGCGCAGCATTAAGTCCTTAATTGACCATTACACCTGTCCGCTATACTTCCCTTCCTGAAGATAACAGCGTAGCGGACATTGATGACCACAGAGACCAGAGCCTGCCTTTACGCTCTTATAACAGCTTTGCTCTGGTCGACCATCGCAACAGCTTTCAAACTGACTTTAAAGTTTATAGACCCATGGCAAATGGTGTTCTGGCCGGTAGTCACATCAACTCTTCTATTAGGTACGGTTGTTTTAGTTCAAGGCAAAAGCCACCTGATTACCCAACAGACTAAACAGTCCTGGAAAGCTTACCTGTTATTGGGCTTGTTCAATCCTTTTCTATATCATTTGCTGTTGTTTAAAAGCTATGACCTCCTACCTGCTCAACAGGCCCAAGCTTTAAACTACACATGGCCGCTAGCATTGACCCTTTTATCCAGTCTTCTATTGGGTAAGAAGGTCACCCTAAAAGACAGCTTCTGTTGTCTGGCTGCCTATCTCGGCGTTCTTATAATCAGCACCGGTGGTGATATTCAGGCTATGCAGTTTGACAGCCCTCATGGTGTCGCGTTAATGCTGCTTGCCACTTTGATTTGGGCTCTCTATTGGACTTACAGCACCAAGTTGACTGGTGACACACTGGTCAATCTTTTACTCTGTTTTCTATTTGGATTACCCTGGATAACTGTAGCCACTGTTTGGCAATCCAGCATCTGGCCAATCCCTATAGAAGGGTTAACTGGTGCTGTATATATTGGTTTGATCGAAATGGGGATTGCCTATATTTTCTGGCTAAAAGCCCTGAAACTGACAGAAAATACAGCCTTGATCAGTAATATCAGTTATTTAAGTCCTTTCCTATCGCTGGTATTTATTAACCAGATCCTAGATGAAATAATCGCCCCTGCTACCTATTTGGGGCTTGTGATGATTATCGCTGCCGTTCTTATTCAGCAGAGCATCAGACGTAACCATTGAATCTTTCTCAAACCGATGTGTATCCATGGCCAGAAACAGTTATTTCAAATTTAAACAGTTCCGTATAGAGCAAGATCAATGTGCAATGAAAGTAACCGCCGATGCTTCTCTATTTGGCGCAATAGTCGATGTTGAATCTTCAGAAAGAATTCTGGATATAGGTGCAGGAACCGGATTACTGAGCCTGATGGCCGCTCAAAGGAGTAAAGCCATCATTGATGCGATAGAGCTTGATCGGAGTGCTTCAGAACAGTGCCGGCAAAATTTCAAAGAAAGTCCGTGGTCAGAGCGGCTCAGGGTAATCCACTCGGCGATTCAGTCTTATGAGGCTGAACCTTATGACACGATTATCTGCAACCCTCCATTCTTTGAAAACTCATTAAAAGCTCCAGACGAACAGCGTTCTCTGGCAAGGCATACAGACAGCCTTACTTTTGATGAACTTAGCAGAGATATAAAACGACTATTGTCACCGACAGGACAGGCATGGGTTCTTCTGCCCATTCGAGAAACTTCCAGCTTTCTGCAGAACGCAGAACGACACAATCTTCATATAATACAACTGATTTCATTACAGTCGACTGTCAATCGTCCAGCTCACCGAAATTTTATTGTGCTTGGTTCTCACGCGAAAGCATGTGTCGAAAGTAGTGTAATAGTATTTGAGGATAAGCCGGTATATTCACAGAAAGCCCAGCAGCTATTATCATCTTACTATTTGGCTCTGTAAAAAAAATAGCACCTCTAAAGGTGCTATTTAAATTAAAACTAACCGTTAAGACTCAAAGCATAAGCTAATGGGGAAGCATTTGATCATCATCATCAACGCTGAGATTGGTAGCATTAGTCCTAAACGCATTTAGATTGGGGCGAAAAGGTTTCGGGCTTATGTTTCCGGTATCTTTCATAATTGCTCCGAAGATAGCTGGCTGTGCCCTTAGTGTGGTTCCACCTAAATGCGGATAATTTTCAGAAGCAGCTTTAGCCAGAGCTTCAAAATCAGCACCTGGATGATTACCAAATCCTAGATCCTCACCATAACTACCGATTACATCACTTGCGGTGACTTTCACATTGGCTGGATCAAGAATTCTTTCTATCTCACTCACTGTTTCCACCATTGCCTCTAACCGCTGATACTCTTCGAGTCGATCCATATCAAAGAACTTGGTTCCATCATTTCTGATTTCAGCCATTGTGGCTTGAATGGAAGGTATAAAAGCAGACCAGTCTGAATGCATTTGATAGAACGCGGCGTTCATTTTTTGATCTTTGGACACTTCTGCCACACCAGGAAAATACTTGGATTTATGCATTTCAGCGTGCCCAAGGTAGTACTCCAGACCAGGCATCCTGTCAGTATATCCACCCAGCTTTGACGTCGCAGAATGCAATTTATCAGTACCCCAAATCAACTGTCTGCGTTGCATGGAAGTCACTTCATCCTGATAACCCTTCTTGGGTTTGATGGTATTAGTGAATACTTCATGCATTTTCTCGAAGAACCGAGCATCACTCGCCTCACCTTGAGTTTTAATTTTCTGCTCAGCGTCAACCGTTCCAGTGCTGTTCTCAACGATATCTGTACGAAGGCTGTCCATACCTGACTTAGTCAAACTGTCTAAAGCATGTGTAACTCTGACAGCATCTGCAGCTGCACCTCGTGTTTTTGCCTTTTCACCCAGTGCTTTTCTCCGAACTTGGTTCACCAGTGTTTTAAGTTGCCCTCGTTCTTTTGCTGCCACCTCCATTTTCTCTTCATCGGCCTTCATCTTTGTAGTCAGTGCCTCAAGGGTTCTAGGTGATTTTTTTGCTCTTAAAGCTCTTTCATACGTAGCTTCAGACTTTACAAATTCTTTCACAGCGGCTTGGTAGCTTTTTTCTAGCTTGTCTCCAGCCTTTGAACGAACTTTGAAAAGAAGAACGCCTTTACCTTCCGCTCCTTTGACACCCTTAATACTCTCTGATGACATAAAGGCAGAACACTTTTCAATAAGCTCGAGTAGCGCTCCGTCTGTAATTTTTACCCCTTGCTGGCATTTAGCTTTAAAACTATTGCTAAACATCATGCTTTCGACTTCTCGTTGAACACCACGTCTCATGGTGAGCTTAACCGTTGGTACCTGATACAGTGCATCGTTTGCCTTACCTTTGACATAGAGTGCACTAAGTTTTATTTTTTCTACCAGCTTCCCCAGGTTTCGCGCCATACCTTTTAAGATATGAGAAGCCTGATATCTTTTCTTTACCTCAGCGGTAAAATTCGAATATTTGGGGGCCAGTACTTCTAGGCGGGTTCTAATACTCATTACTGACCTCTCCTTGGTCATCCAAGACTTGATTTTGTCAGTATAGGAGATTTTGAAATGAAGAACTGCAAGTTAATAATCAGTCAGAATAGCAGCAGGAGTCGGAGTAACTCCTGCCTGTTTAGTTAATCTGTCAGTTCCCTGACAAGCTTCAAAAAACCGTTACACGTAAGCTCTATTTAGCTGTTTCTCAGCCCACTTCTGGAACCAGGTGCAAGCGACGACCACCACCCAGTAAATCAATGCAACGGTCAGATAACTCTCGAAAAACCTGAAACTGCTAGCGGCTTCCATCTGGGCTCTTGCCATTATTTCCACGACACCGAGGGTGAAAGCCAGAGAAGTGCTCTTCAGCAGGTCAATAGCATTATTCATGAGTCCGGGAAAGGCAACACGGGCAGCCTGAGGAATGATGATTCTGCGCATACCCTGCGCTCGGGTCATGCCTACACTGAGGGCTCCTTCCATCTGTCCGGAATGTACGCCGATTATCGCCGCTCTCATACTTTCAGACATATAAGCTGCAAAATGCAGCCCCAGAGCAATGATCACAGCGATAATGGCAGGGACCTCTGCCATGGCAGGAATCAGCTGCGGTAAACCGTAATAAAAGATGAACAGCTGCACCAACAAGGGAGAACCCCTGAAGAACGAGATATAAAAATCGGCAACATGATGCAAATAAAAGGGTCGTGTTATTTTAAGCATGGCCAACAAGAGCCCAAGAGACAGTGACAAAATCAAGCCACCCAGTGTCATCCAGAGCGTCGTGCTTAGGTTCATGGTAACTGTCGGTAACAACCCGATAGCGTATTCAAAATCAATCATTTATCTATCTCAAACAGCCCTGAGCGTGAAATGCAGCTAACTTCGAAATATGAAAATGGTACAAAGCCAGGTAGAGCTGCATTTCTACAGTAAAAAAACCCCGGCAATAGCCAGGGCATTACAACTGCTCAGGCGGGCATTAACTGGCAGGGTTAGCAGTGATATCAGCGCCAAACCATTTTTGGGAAATCGTGGCCAGAGTACCATCAGCACGCATCTCATTCAGTGCTTTGCTGACTTTCTGACTCAAGGCAGTACCTTCTTCATTTTTCAGGAAGGGCATAGCATTGCGCAGGATTTCAATCGGTTCTCCAGCCAGTTTCAGAGGCAGGTCAGCCTTATCAATCAGAGCCAGTACACTGACACGATCCATTACAAACGCATCGGAACGTTTCAAAACAACGTCTCTCTCAATGCCTGTGTCGTAAGTCACGATGTCAATTTTCTTTTCCGGATCCTGTTCACGCAGAATGGCTTCAAAGTTTGAACCCAGGTTAACAGCAACTTTCTTACCGGACAGGTCTTTCACAGAGCTGATGTCATTGGTGTCATTGTGAACAACGAGCTGAGCACCATCAAATACATAAGGGTCAGCGAACGCATAACGCTCGGCACGTTTATCAGTAAGCGTGATCTGATTCGAAATCGTGTCCAGCTGACCGGCTTCGAGCATACCAAATAAGCCAGAGAAAGGTGCAGTTACAAACTTAACATCTGAATTCAGTCGTTTACCCAGCTCATTCCAGACATCAATTTCAAAACCCTGTAATACACCCTCTTTCATAAAAGTAAAAGGGAAATAAGTGCCAGACATACCTACTTTTACAACCGTTGCTGGAGCAACAGCATTTTCAGCCTGCGTATCTTTTTCACCAGAACATCCGGCCAGAGCAACGCTGGCAGCTAGTACGGCGGTAGTTAGAACTTTTTTGATGGATAATCCGAACATCTTTCTCTCACTATTCCTGATCAGATCATATTTGCCGCTGTAAGTGGTTGACTTCAGGAGGAGGCATAAATATGAAATGAGTACTGCCTAACGACGGATAAGTCGCGGCATTAACAATGCCGCGGAGAATATCAGAACAGTTTCTTATAGCGGAAATATCATTTATTTAGCCTTTTATAACCAAACGAAATATAGCTACTTCTTGATTGCTTTATAAACAGTAAAACCATCTTTTGTCACCAGCCTTTCACAGTTACCAAACGCCTCCTGAATAATGAGTTCATACCTCAGAAAATTATTTGCTACGATTCGTAATTCACCGCCTTTGAACAAGCGATTGGCCGTCTGCTTCAAAAACTGTTCAGTGACCGCGTAGTGCGTTTTGACACCTTGATGAAAAGGTGGGTTCGAGATAATCATCTTGAAACTGCCTTCTACTTCTGAAAGGCCATCCGTCGCCTTCACTTCAAAATTTGCGACCTCATTCAGTTTCATTGTTGCTTCTGAGCTCGATAATGCCAGAGCGTCGACATCCACCAGCGTGTATTTATTCCCAGGCTGGCTCGCTGCCATGAAGGCTGAAATAACACCTGCACCACAGCCAAAATCCAATACCGGACCTTCCGGTACTCGATCCAGGGTTTCCAGTAATACTTTTGTTCCTACATCTACACGGCCGTGACTGAATACACCGGGAAGGGAGTGTATCTTCAACTCTTTATCATTTACGTCGAGATTAAACTCTGACCAGTACTTATCAACACTGAATACGCTGGCACCCTTTTTTGCTTCAGAGGCATCAATCAAACCGCAGTGACGAGCATTATCAAAATTACGGACACAGTCATAACGCTCTTTTAGTTTTTTACGCCAGGACTTAATACCTTCACCGTTTTGCCCTACTAACCAGATGGTACCAGTCTCGCTCAGCAGCGGATGTATCATGTCCAACCAGAAATCCATCAACGGTTTGCTTTTCTGTAGAAAGACCAAAGCACCGTCATAACTTCCAGAAGCCTCTTTCAGGGCAGAACCAAACTCCAGAGTCAGTTGCTCACTGTTTTGCCAATTAGAATCGATGGTGGAAAATACCGAATAATCGCTGGTTAAGCCGTGAATAGATTCAACAATACTTTCATCTATCAGGTTTTCTGCCAGACCATCAGCAGGCATTCCTACCATTAGCAGACGCTTGCACTCCAGCTCAGAGCTGTTTCGAAGAATAAGCTGACTTGGATTCGTCAGTGCCTGATTGCTCATAGAAACCTTTTGACTGAATGTAAAATGCCGCTCTTATACCTGAACACCTCCCCATTTGCCAATCACATTACAAGAAGCAATGCCGAGGATGCCCTGCCCTTATTACAGTTTGTTTCAATCTTGCAGGAAGTACCAATTTACAAGCCTTGGACACAGGCTTAGCATGCGCGCCAATTTACCTATTTGTTCCTGAGAATATATCGGATTCATTCCGACCTTTTCAGTTTCTTCTGTCAATGGAGCCCAACATGCTGGAACCACGTGGCGAACTGATGCTTCGCACACTTGCAATGCCTTCTGACACCAACCCCAATGGGGATATTTTTGGTGGCTGGTTAATGTCCCAGATGGACATTGCTGGTGGTATTGCTGGTAAGCAACGAAGTTTCAGTCGTGTATCAACGGTCGCGGTTGAATCCATGTCATTTCACCTGCCAGTCAAGGTGGGTGATGTGGTCTGCTGTTATGCAGAGATGATGCACGTTGGTACGACATCAATGAGAATCAAACTGGAGGTCTGGAACATGAACATGCCATTCAGTCAGAGCCGTAGCAAGGTCACTGAAGGTATTTTCACCTATGTTGCCATTGACCAAAACGGCAGGCCTATTCCTGTAGATCGAGATAAGAAGAGAGCCATACAATGAAACAGAAAACGATTCTGGTCGGCATTGCCGGTGCCTCTGCTTCCGGAAAAAGTTTGCTGGCCAACACTCTGGTAGAAGAGCTTCAATCCGAACATGTTTGCGTTATATCTGAAGATTCCTATTACCGCGATCAGTCTCATATGTCTATGGTAGAACGGGTTCGTACCAACTACGATCACCCGGACTCCATGGATCATGACCTCATGCTTGAGCATATGAATATGCTGAAAGAAGGTCAGGCCGTTAACGTACCGCTTTACGATTATACTGCGCACAACCGTAAAGAAGAGTGTCGACATGTCCTGCCTGCACGAGTGATCCTGATTGAAGGCATTCTGCTGTTTACCCGTCCTGAAGTCCGTCAAGCGTTCGACCTGCGTTTCTACATGGACACACCGTTGGATATATGCCTGATAAGACGAATGAAGCGTGACATTGTCGAGCGTGGTCGTGACGTAGATTCTGTTATCAAGCAGTATCTGGAAACCGTTCGCCCCATGTTCCTTCAATTTATCGAGCCGGCCCGTCAACACGCTGATTTGATCATCCCTCACGGTGGCAAAAACCGTATTGCTATTGACCTGATCAAGACCAAAATTCAAGATCTTATAGGTTAACCTGTTTACCGCCTCCTCTGTCTGCTTACGGCAGCAGAGGCTCATCTTTACTTTTTCTACTCCTCTGATTTTTCAGTTATTCAACTAAACACACCTGCCTTCAGACTTAATTCAACATCTTCAGCTAACATCCAAGTCCTTCACTGATAATGGAACAAACTGGCAGCATAAACCTCTTTAGAGGAGATACAGTACAGGGTTCTCAGCTTGGCTCGTAATAGTCACTGGTTCTGGTAAAATAAAAACTTTCTAATTTATCTCTTTCTTGTTTAAGATAGTGCCGTATAAGCGTTGCAAACGAACGCACTTTCATTGCTTTTGATTTAGTGTTTTTGAAAGTCCACCCAAAACCACCTTATACACTCCAAACCAATCATTTTTCTTAATCACAGACCAACAGAAAGTCTTACGGGAAAATTATGCGTGTTGAAGCTGATATCAAGCTGGGCTTTAAAGATGTTCTGTTCAGACCCAAGCGTTCAACCCTGAAGAGCCGTTCCCAGGTCAGCCTGGAACGTACCTTCAAATTTATTCATACCGACCAGGAATGGACCGGTGTTCCTGTCATTGCTGCCAACATGGATACTGTTGGCACTTTTGAAATAGCTCTGGCTCTTGCTGAACAAAAAATGCTGACAGCTGTTCACAAGCATTACAGCGTTGATGAATGGCAGGCATTCCTGAGTAGCGCTCCTGAAGGCATTGAAAACCACGTACTGGTCAGCAGCGGTACCTCTGCCAATGATTTCATCAAACTGGGTGACATTTTGGCACTCAATGACAAGCTGCGCTTTATCTGCATCGATGTGGCTAACGGTTATTCTGAGCATTTTGTTGATTTCGTAGTAAAAGTTCGAGCAGCCCATCCAGATAAGATCATAGTTGCTGGTAATGTGGTTACAGGCGAGATGGTTGAAGAACTGATCCTAAAAGGCGCTGATATCGTTAAAGTGGGCATTGGCCCGGGTTCTGTTTGCACTACTCGTATTAAAACCGGTGTTGGCTATCCTCAACTGTCCGCCACTATCGAGTGCGCTGACGCTGCTCATGGTGTAGGCGGGCAAATTATTTCCGATGGCGGCTGCTCCTGTGCAGGTGACGTATCCAAAGCCTTCGGTGGTGGTGCTGACTTCGTTATGCTTGGTGGCATGTTTGCTGGTCACGATGAATCCGGCGGCAAACTCGTTGAGGAAGACGGTAAACAGTTCAAACTGTTTTACGGAATGAGTTCACAAACGGCTATGGACAAGCATTCCGGTGGCGTTGCCAACTACAGAGCTTCGGAAGGTAAAACAGTTAAGGTTCCTTATCGCGGACCTGTTATTGAAACCGTTCAGGATATTCTGGGTGGTGTACGTTCGACATGTACCTACGTGGGTGCTGCAACCTTGAAAGAATTAAGTAAACGTACAACCTTTATTCGGGTTTTGGAGCAGGAAAACCGCTTCTTTAATTAATTTTTCCACCTCATGCAGCTATCACTATTCTGATCTGATAGCTGTATCACTCATTTCCAGCATTATTTATGATTACTCATTCCACACGATAAATAAGCAACTACACTCCTACTTCGTGATTTTACACTTGGACACTTCCGTCGTGTTGCTTAAAAGTCATCGTAGCGTCTTTCTTCAATTAGTATTCATCAGCCTTCTTCTGCTACATCCAAGAGTTTCCGTTTCCAGCGACTGGGAATACCATTACTCGTGCGACCTGAGCCCTTTTTTGAAGGGCAATGGAAAACTAGCGACAGATTCAGGGTATCAATATTTTCTTTATATTGAACATTGCAAAAGAAAGAAAGACAAAGACAAAGACAAAGAAGAGACGCAAGTTCGTAACCGATATCCACATGCAGCCCCACAAGAAGATACTGCAATTCAGATTGAGCTTGAGGTCGATCCTGACACAGACACAGAAGGCACAAATATAATAATCACTAATTCCTATTTAACAACAGGAGGTGTAGGCAATGCAGTCAGCCTTATTGCCGCAATCGATTTCAATAAAAATAGGCTAGCGATTCAACAACGCTGCTTACCTACTCATGCCAGAGAAAAATCAGTAACGAACTCTCTGGAAGGCTTTCGTTCAGGCAAAACATTTACTTTAACACCCGATGGCAGCCCTATTTATTACACGACACCTGCTATTCAACTCAATACTGACCGATTGTCTCGACTTAAAGAACTTATCGATAAGCTTTACAAGATAGCATCGGACTTCGATGAAGAAGCCGAGATTCCTACGACCATCCGAAAACTTTGGCTTATAGTGAGTGAGTATTATCAACACATCGCCGCTTTTTCACCACTTGGAGCACTGGCTTTATCACTATTTTCCAGCGCCTACGCCGAGGCTGTTGCCCTGAGTGTCATTACTTATGAAGAGTCACCAACAGCTAACTTTACGGGTTGCCGTGTGTTTATACTGATCAACACAGACGAACTCATTAGAGACATGTACCGACAGAATATCCTGATATTCGATCCCGACAACGGCATAGATCGTCTCACCAGTGCCAATACTGTCAATGAAATTGCAAACGCTATCAACACAGAACATTTCTCTCGCACCTTTCAAACCACCGGTGAACTGATTCGATTTGCCGACGAAGCCGAACGATGCCAGTGCCCATACTGTGCCAACATAGATCGACGAGCAGCAGGTGAGTTTGGCGGCTGCCTGGTTGATGGACTGATACTTTTGGACGTACTTCTCTCAAATGTTCTTGGCAATGTTCATAACAGGTTGGATCTACCACCAGGCAATATTTCAGAAATTGAAATCTATGCCACCAATATTTCTACTCCTGACATAAGCAACACTATCTTGAAAGAGAGACTTTACAATTTTGCCAATTTTTCGTCTTTTGATAACACCAATGATGAACTGTTCGGCATTCCCTCTCACTGCCAGTGCCAGTCATGCCCCCCAACGCCCACGGCCCTCTCTAATTATTATGCGATTGCCGCACTTATCGGAACTAATGTCGCTGTGTTCATAACAGGTACTATCATACCTATGCTTTGTTGCTCACTCTGTAAAACAACCTATAGGCGTATAAACCAACACCACTGATAGAAAAATTGTTGCGAGAACCTAGCCATTGCAATGGCTCAGAATGTACTGTTAGGAACGCGCTTTATCCTCAGCCATACAGTGCACAGGCACCCTGAAAGAGCTGAGCAAGTGTACACCCTTTATTAGGGTTCAAGAGCAGGAAAACCGCATTTATTCATAATTCCTAAAACTGTGCCAGTAGACAGAACTCTTCCTTCTACCGACTATCTGGCTAAAATAAAAATACTGTCTACATTTTCAAGTTACTCATCAGCGTTTCAACATAATTTTGAGTGACAATAATGAAGCCGGAAACTCCATTACTACCAGCAACCGTTTTAAAATCTTTCTTACTGAGCAGTTTGCTTTGCCTCATCACATTATTTAGTCAGCCACCTGAAGCCATCGCAGCTGATGAATACTTGAATATACAAGATGAACTGGATGGGTATAGCCTCAAAAAAACGAGTCGTTTTAAGGCCATCATATGTCGGCCCGAATCTGCCCAGACATTGAACCGTGGACTCTGTTCGGCATTAAGCGTTGCTACCTCTCCGGCCGACAGCCCGTCGAACTACGCACAAGACTCTCCTTCCCAGTCACATCATTCACAAGAAGACCATGGAACTCACTCTCAACAAGCAGTTAGTTTGACGCAGGTTGCAGTAAATATCCCCAATTCCGCAGCTCAAATTCCAGTCGACACTATTGTTATGGTCTTTACCGCACCACATGAACAAACTCATATGGGCTGGGAAGCTATTGCACTCTATGACCCAACTGCAAACGAAATAGTTCATGTAACAAATGATGTCAATGAACATCAAAGTGCAACCATAGATCTCATGACAGAAAATCATGATGTCTTAGGGTCTGCTGCTCTTATAGGAGGTGATGGCGGAATGTATTTCCCATTATTCACCTCTTCACAGTTAGAACAGATGCAATTTAAAGATAGTGCAAACACATTATATAAGGTAGCAAGTGACTTTACAGACGCGTACCGTAAAATGACTCGTGAAGGTCAATCAAGAGTCAACTCTGTAATCACAGCCAAAATACCATTGATACAGCATTACTGGGATACAGCATTACTGGGTCTAAGTATAATTAAAAAACGCTGGCCAGTGATTACATCCGTGGCTCTAATACCCTGGACGCTTACCGGCTTGGTCGAATATTTATATAAACAACAACTTACTGACTACATATTGGAATATGAACCTCAGCCCGCTTACAACCTTACCGGCTGCCACCTCCACGTAGAGGTGTTGACACAAGAACTTTACACCGATTTAAAAAACAATCAGATCACTCCGATTATCTACGATGCTACAGAGCCTGTTGAGACAATTATTTCACACCTCGATAACATAACCAGTACAAAATTCAGAACCTACGGCTCATTTGTTGAATTTCTAACCAGCTCGGTAAATTGTCGCTGCCCGGACTGCCCTGGCGATGCGACGAACAGTCAAACAGATTTAGCGGGCTGTGATGTTTTTGTCCAAACACAAACCGATGTTCTCTCCAACGACATAAAGACACAGAGAAATTATCAATATAATTCAGCTTTAAACCAAAACACGAGAATTGAAGGAACATTACTTTTTACTGAAGGTGAAGAAAAAGATTCGCCCAACAGCAACCGTGTCTGTGGCTGTACCCTGTGCTCACCCATCGCAACGCAAGCGAGCCAAAATAGTGTTGAAGGTATACTGTTCACAGTTCATGCCGGGCATACTGCTTTTTGGGTGGCCGCTATATCTGGCGGTATCTTACTCTACAAATACTGCTGGCTGTCTCGTCATCAGAAGGCAGACTGAACGCCGACATTCATAAATTTTTGCTGGATCGCTTCCAGTTGCTCTTGCGTCGGCGGTGTCACCTTTTCCAACTCGTACGTGTCATTCAGCAGATCCCATTTATGCACACCCAGACTGTGATAAGGGAGAATTTCCACTTTCTCAACATTCTTCATGGGCGCAATAAATTCAGCCAACATACGAGCGTACTCAGGGTTAATGGTATAGCCATCAACAATCACATATCGAATCCAGACAGGTTTATTGATTTCATTCAGATAACGAGCAAAACGCTGAGTATGGCTTCCCGTCACATAGGTGAGTTTTTTATGCATTTCCTCATCCATGTGTTTTATGTCCAGCAGAACCAGATCTGTCTGCTCCAGTAACTGAACCACATCGTCGTTAATCTGCTTAGCAAAACCATTGGTGTCCAGACAGGTATGAATACCTTCCTTACGACACTCGGTAAACAAATCTTTAACGAATTCAGACTGCAGTAATGGCTCGCCACCCGTCACAGTGATACCACCGGATAGATAATTCTTAACCTTTTTTATTTCGTTAAAAACTTCCCTATGGCTTTTAACCTCTCCACCTTCTTTCAAATCCCAGGTATCCCGGTTGTGGCAATAACGACAGCGCATCAGACAGCCCTGCATAAATATTACATAGCGAATACCGGGACCATCTACTGTGCCAAAAGAGTCAAGGGAATGAACGCGGCCAAGGGACATCAAGGAAACCTCAGATTAAAAGTGAACTACCTGCGAAAAACAGATTTTCTTCTATGAAAAAGGCCGGCAAAAACCGGCCTTCTCTTACCCTTTACAAATCAGCTTACATGCTGGCTGTAAAGGTACGGGCAATGACATCACGTTGCTGCTCTTGCGTCAGAGAGTTGAAGCGTACTGCATAGCCGGATACACGGATAGTCAGGGAAGGATACTTCTCTGGGTTCTCTACCGCATCTTCCAGCATTTCACGGTTCAGTACGTTCACGTTCAGATGCTGACCACCTTCACGCTCAACTTCATGATGGAAGTAACCATCCATCAATCCGACCAGGTTCTTACGACGTCCGTCTTCATCCTTACCCAGCGCCTTAGGCACGATAGAGAAGGTATAGGAAATACCGTCTTTTGCGTAAGCAAACGGTAGTTTTGCAACGGAACTCAGAGAGGCAATAGCACCACTGGTGTCACGACCGTGCATTGGGTTAGCACCCGGGCCAAATGGCTGACCTGCACGACGACCGTCTGGAGTATTACCGGTTTTCTTACCGTACACAACGTTTGATGTGATGGTCAGAATAGACTGGGTTGGCGTCGCATTACGGTATGTTCTGTTAGAAGCCACTTTCTTCATGAAGGACTCGACCAGTTCACAGGCAATGACATCAACACGTTCTTCGTTGTTACCGAACTTCGGGTAATCACCTTCGATCTCGAAATCAGTAGCAATGCCGTCTTCATCACGTACCGGTCTAACCTTGGCGTACTTGATAGCAGCCAGAGAGTCAGCAGCAACAGACAGACCTGCAATACCACAAGCCATGGTTCGCATTACATCACGATCGTGCAGCGCCATCTGGGCTGCTTCGTAAGAATACTTGTCATGCATGTAGTGAATGCTGTTCAGAGCAGTCACGTACTGGACAGCCAGCCAATCCATCAACTTGTCGAAACGACCGTAAACAGTATCGAAATCCAGTACTTCATCAGTAATCGGTGCTTCTTTAGGAGCAATCTGGATTTTCAGTTTCTCGTCAACACCACCGTTTATGGCGTATAACAGAGTCTTGGCCAGATTGGCACGAGCACCGAAGAACTGCATCTGCTTACCAATCACCATCGGTGATACACAGCAAGCAATGGCGTAATCATCGTTGTCCATATCCGTACGCATCAGATCATCGTTTTCGTACTGGATAGAGCTAGTGTCGATGGATACCTTGGCACAGTATTCCTTAAAACCCTGTGGCAGGGATTCAGACCAGAGTACGGTGATGTTCGGCTCAGGGGATGGACCCATAGTGTAGAGCGTATGCAGGAAGCGGAAACTGGTCTTGGTAACCAGTGTTCGGCCGTCCATACTCATGCCACCAATGGACTCTGTTGCCCAGATAGGATCGCCAGAGAAAAGGTCATCATACTCCGGAGTACGCAGGAAACGAACCATACGCAGCTTCATCACGAAATGATCAATCATTTCCTGAGCGCCGGATTCAGTAATCTTGCCTCCATCAATATCACGCTGGATATAAGCATCCAGAAAAGAAGCAGTACGGCCTAGGGACATGGCAGCACCATTCTGTGACTTAACGGCAGCCAGATAACCGAAGTAAGTCCACTGAACCGCTTCTTGTGCAGACGTTGCAGGCTTGCTGATGTCACAACCGTACTTACCGGCCATCTCTTTCATCTGCATCAGAGCACGGATCTGCTCCATGATTTCTTCACGCAGCTGAATGGTCTGTTCCAGGTTTTCACCAGACTCGAATACAGAGTCCAGACTGGCATGCTGGCCTTTCTTGTCAACCAGAAGGCGGTCAATACCGTACAGAGCAATACGACGGTAGTCGCCAATGATTCGACCACGACCGTATGCGTCAGGTAAACCAGTGATAACACCAGACTTACGACAGGCACGGATAGACGGAGTGTATACGTCAAAAACGCCAGCATTGTGGGTCTTGCGGTAGTCGGTAAAGATCTTATTGACCATAGGGTCAAGCTCTTTGCCGTAAACCTTGCAAGAGGTCTCCACCATGCGGATACCACCATTAGCAATCAGAGCGCGCTTCAATGGCTTTTCAGTCTGCAGGCCAACGATCGTTTCCAGATCCTTGTTAATGTATCCCGCGTCATGTGAAGTAATAGTTGAAGGCAGATCGTGATCGAAATCGATGGGTGCGTGTGTACGATTCTCTTCCTTGATGCCTTCCATAACGTCTGCCCAGAGACGTGTGGTTGCGTCAGTCGCGTCGACTAGGAAGTCATCACCACCCTCATAAGGGGTGTAGTTTTTCTGAATAAAGTCGCGAACATTAATGTTTTCGACCCATTCACCCTGAGCAAAACCTTCCCATCCAGCAGGAAGTTCGTTAACTGGAGTGCTCATCTGAAGAAGCTCCTCATGTTTGAAAGACTGTTGAAGCACTAATCACTCAACCTGTCAGCGCTTAAATAATGCCTGACTATCAGAAAGGAATATTATGTCAATTTGAGTCATGTCAAAAAATAAACAGTATAGATGTGACACAATAATTTGTATCAATGATCTGCCTATTTAACCTGACCCTTCCCTCTCCATTGGTTTTCAGTGGACTTCGAATAATTAAAAAATATCTTAAGTTTACTGTTAAGCCTATCGTGAGCAATACCTATAACATAGTTGATTCAGAAAAGGCTGCAGACCGTATATAAAAAGACGTCAGAAGACTTACAGTACAACAGCTTCAATCATATTCAACCATTCCGTAACAACGAGCAACATCACTTCCACGCATTAATAAATCGAGTTACTTCTATAACAACTAAACACGTATTTTTAATAACTTATCAACATTAAAACCAAGCATAATATTTATAGTTATTAACAATCTGCTTACATTCAAAAATAGTATTGATTCGTTCTCCACGTATTTTTTCAATCACTGCTATTCTTGCCTCGCATTAATTTCTAATATTTTAAGTCATTGGATACTTAGCTTTTATTTAAGTACTGTTACTTATTCAGGCATTATTTTTAATTTAATAACATCACTCCATAAATAATTAATTTAACTAATTACGGATTGAGTCTCCTTTGGAGAAACAAATGAGTAAATATATTTACGCAACCATCTACGAGCAGTTCACCGGACTTAAGCCCCCTGAACCCCAATCAAACAAGCCACGCAGAAAACGAGGCTATGGCCATCCTTACCGAATGCGTTTGAACATTCAGGACGAAGATCAGCAGGAGCAGGAGCCAAAGATTGAACAAGGTTTGGAATTTGAAGCTGAACTGGAATCCACACTTGGTGATGACCTCGACAGCCAGGCGCACTTTTTACCGAGCATGACTCTGACCGGTCAGCCAAAGCGAGCTGAGACAAGCCAATATCGCACGAAAAATCATTACGCTGCTCGCAGCAATGATCAGCAGCGAACGGTGAACTACCCTCCGATAGCGGTTGAAGAATCCAAGGGGGATAGACAGCCCAAGGTTATCTACAAAAAGCGTCGTTGCCTGACATCGGCTTCACTTTAAACGGTTCTCGTAAAGGAAGTAATCTTCTCTGACTTGACTCAGTAATGCCGCCATACCTTGAACAGGTATGACGGTTTAGATTTCGATAATCAGAAAGGACGTGTCTTCAAATACTTTTCGTAGTCCGGAATTCTACGCTCATGAATATTCTGCATCAGAGACGATGAGAACATAAAGTCTGCAGAACTCTGGTTACAGGCCACGGGAATATTCCATACAGCTGCAATTCTGAGCAACGCCTTTACATCAGGATCGTGGGGCTGAGATTCAAACGGATCCCAAAAGAACACCAGCAGATCCAGTTTGTTTTCCGAAATAAGAGCACCAATCTGCTGATCACCACCCAGAGGGCCACTAATGAGTTTGGTCAGAGGCAATTTCAGCTCTTTTTCCATCAGGCTACCAGTGGTACCTGTAGCGAACAGGTTATGAACAGCCAGCTCCTCACGATGACGGAGCGACCACTCCACCAGTTCTCCTTTCTTCTTATCATGTGCTACCAGCGCGATATTTTTCTTCACAGGTACGACATGTGTTTTATATTCCATACGGAAATCCAGTTGCGTTGGTTTCAGACATCCGAAAACTAACCTTCAGACACATGTCTGTCAATTGCTGAAGAATGAGTCAGATCAATGAATAAACAGAAGAAAAAGATGAGGGTGGAAGATCCACCCTCATGCAGCCTTGATCATGCTTTGTACGACAAGTAACCGTGCCGACTTAATCAGCTACCGAGATACTTGATCATCACACCAGCAGCCACTGCAGAGCCGATAACTCCGGCTACGTTTGGACCCATAGCATGCATCAACAAGAAGTTCTGCGGATTGGCTTCCAGTCCCAACTTGTTGGATACCCTCGCTGCCATCGGCACTGCTGATACGCCAGCAGAACCAATCAACGGGTTAACCTTGTTGGTACTGAAGCGATTCATCAGTTTAGCCATCAGAATGCCACAAGCCGTACCAATACCAAATGCAATCACACCCAAGGTAAGAATACCCAGGGTTTCTGCAGCCAGGAATTTATCTGCCACCAGCTTGGAGCCTACAGAGAGTCCAAGGAAAATGGTAACGATGTTGATCAGGGCATTCTGTGCCGTGTCCGACAAACGTTCCACCACACCACATTCGCGCATCAGGTTACCGAAACAGAACATACCCAACAGAGGAGCCGCATCAGGTAGCATCAGAGCCACCAGAATCAACAGAACCAATGGGAATACGATTTTTTCAGTTTTTGATACAACACGCAGCTGAGTCATCACAATCTTGCGCTCGGCTTCAGTAGTCAACGCACGCATGATAGGAGGCTGAATCAACGGCACCAGAGCCATATAAGAATACGCTGCAACGGCAATGGCACCCAGCAGATGCGGAGCCAGTACACTGGAGACATAGATCGCCGTTGGGCCATCCGCACCGCCAATAATACCGATAGCAGCTGCATCCGCGAGACTGAAGCTCATCAGCCCTGTTAAATTCAGTAACAAGGCGCCCAATACGGTAGCAAAGATACCAAACTGTGCTGCTGCTCCCAGGAACAGTGTCTTGGGATTCGCCAGTAACGGACCAAAGTCCGTCATTGCCCCTACCCCCATGAAAATCAACAGAGGTGCAACACCACTACCGATAGCAACAGAGTAAAACTGATAGAGGACACCGTTACTGTATCCGGCATCAGCAACTATGTGACCTATGGTAGCGTGCATAACACTGCCTGCTGCCGTATAAGTCGTCAGCAACTCTTTACCAGCCAAACCACTGGTGCCAAGGACAGCATTAATGGCTTCCATGACTTCAGGACGAGCCTGATGAACAGCAATTTCCAGAGCATTGTAAGCCAGCCCTGCTTCAGGAATGTTAGCCATGATGCCACCAAAGGCGATAGGCACTAACAGTAGTGGCTCAAATTGCTTACGAATCGCCAGATAAAGCAGCACAAAACAGATCAGAATCATGACCAGCTGTCCGCCAGTCATGTTGTAGATACCCGATCCGTGCCAAAGATTTAGAAGCTTATCCATTTACTGCTCCTTCACTCAGGCAATGGCTAACAGAATGTCGCCTACAGCAACACTGTCGCCGTCACGTACATCGACAGAAGTCACCCTACCGCCTTTAGGTGCACGGACCTCGGTTTCCATCTTCATCGCTTCCAGAATCAGCAACACATCGCCTTCCTGCACTTCTTGCCCAGGGTTAACGTGTACTTTCCAGATATTGCCGGCCAGAGGCGCTGGCAAAGGCTCACCATCAACAGCTACAGGAGCAGAGACAGTCGATCCAGCTGCCGTTTGATTAAGAGAAGTAACATCACCGCCCTCAGCCACTTCGACTACATAGCTATTACCGTTGACCTTGACGGTATAAACACCCGTATCAGAAGCACTTGAAGCAACCGAGGCAGCCTTCTGTTCAACAGCAGGTTCATTACCTGGTGCTGATTCAAAAGCATCCGGGTTTCCGCGATTTTCCAAGAACTTCAGACCAACCTGAGGAAACAGGGCATAGGTCAATACATCATCCACGACATCCGTCGCCAGAGAAATACTCTTTTCAGAAGCCAAACCCTTGAGTTCTTTGGACAGTTTGTCCATCTCGGCTTTCAGCAAATCAGCTGGACGACAAGTCACAGCTTCATCACCAGCCAATACACGCTCTTGCAATTCTTTGTTGAAAGGCGCAGGAGCAGCACCGTATTCACCACGGAGAATACCTTGGGTTTCCTTGGATATGCTCTTGTAGCGTTCACCAGTCAGTACGTTCAGAACGGCCTGAGTACCCACAATTTGTGAAGTGGGTGTTACCAGAGGAATAAAGCCCAGGTCTTCACGAATCCGTGGAATCTCCAGCAGCACCTCATCAAACTTATCGCTGGCACCCTGCTCTTTTAACTGGCTTTCCATATTGGTCAGCATGCCGCCTGGTACCTGAGCCGTCAGGATACGAGCATCCACACCGCGCAGCGCACCTTCAAACTTGGCGTATTTCTTACGAACTTCACGGAAATAAGTCGCTATTTCCTCCAACTTGTTCAGATCCAGACCTGTGTCGCGTTCAGTACCAGCCAGAGCCGCAACGATGGCTTCAGTTGGTGAATGGCCGTAGGTCATAGACATGGAAGAGATCGCGGTATCAACCCGGTCAATACCGGCTTCAATAGCTTTCAGCAGTGCCATGGAAGACATGCCGGAAGTTGCGTGACAGTGCAACTGAATCTCAAAGTCGGTTTCTTTCTTTAGACGAGATACCAGCTCATAGGCATCACCCGGCGTAATAATACCGGACATATCCTTGATGCAGAGTGAGTCAGCGCCCAGGTCTTCTACCTGTTTGGCCAAATCAATCCAGTTATCCAGTGTATGAACCGGGCTCTTGGTGTAGGAAATAGTTCCCTGAGCATGAGCGCCTTCACGCTTAACAGCCGCCATAGCCTGCTTTAGGTTACGCGGGTCGTTCATGGCATCAAAGACACGGAATACGTCCATTCCGTTAGCAACAGCACGTTCAACAAATTTATCTACGACATCATCTGCATAATGACGATAGCCCAGCAGATTCTGGCCACGCAGCAACATTTGCTGTTTAGTATTAGGCATGGCTTTTTTCAGGGCACGCAAACGTTCCCAAGGGTCTTCGCCCAAAAAGCGGATACAGGCATCAAAGGTGGCACCACCCCAGGTTTCCAGTGACCAGTAACCAACTTTATCCAGCTGCTCGGCAATCGGCAGCATATCTTCCAGACGCATACGGGTTGCGAACAGGGACTGGTGCGCATCGCGCAGAACCACATCTGTGATTCCCAATGGTTTAACGTCAGACATCGACAAGTTTCCCCCAGTAAAAGCCAAAAAATGGTTTAAAATCGTTATTCTTTCTTTGAGCGATGCATCTTGATAGCAGCACTGATAGCTGCGACCAACTCATGATCGTCTTTTTTTGTAGTAGTAGCCGCAGAACGACTGCCGGAAGCAATCCTTGCCGGTTCGGGTTCCGGAAAGTAGCAACCAATAAAGCGGGACATCTGACTGGTAACAAAAACCAGCAGAGACAGGAACAGGAACACGAAGCCCATTCCAAAAGCCATCAGACTCCAGCCTTCTGACATTAACTCAGACGGGGACATAATCAGCTAGATCCTTTGTAATTCTTTTCTACTATTTATACGACTCCTGACTGGTTTCCGGCCACCTGTTAATCGGCAGCTCTTATAATCAACCATTAGGAGTCAGTCCTAATCGACACAACTTTCCGTGATATATCGCAGCGCAAATTTACCCTGTCACGGACAAATAAGCAATGTCCGAACAATATCTAACATTTACTAACATCTGCAGTATCGATACTCGCATTATCCACAACATCTGTACGTAGAATACTGCCGCAAGTCAACGGTAACCGAAGCAATAAAACATATCGAATGAAATAGCCATAATATTGCCCCACTCAGCTCTTGAGAGCTTTACGACTTGCCCCTTCATTCTTATCTGTTACATTTGTCAATTTTCATGACGCCAGATACCAAATTAATGAGCACCATTACCCTGGCTCCTATGGAAGGAGTTGTTGATTACCTGTTGAGAGAACTGTTGACCGAGGCCGGCGGTATAGATCTTTGTGTCACCGAATTTATTCGAATCACAGACTATCAACTGCCCACCCAGACCTTTCATCGATACTGTCCGGAGCTGAAACACGGTTGCCGCACCCGAAGTGGAACACCTGTACATATTCAATTACTCGGAAACAGCCCCGAACGGCTTGCCTTTAACGCGGTCAAAGTCACCGAGTTAGGTGCATTAGGTATCGACCTCAACTTTGGCTGCCCGTCAAAAACAGTTAATCGTCATAACGGTGGTGCTGCTCTGCTTCAGTACACCGGTTTGCTTTACGATATTGTTTCCGCTGTTAGAGAGGCCGTACCGGATACTATCCCGGTCACTGCAAAAATGAGGTTAGGCTATCTCGACAGTGAACTTGCAATAGCAAACGCAAAAGCTATAGAGCAAGCTGGAGCAGCATCTCTGGTCGTTCATGCCCGAACTAAACTTCAGGGATATAAACCACCCGCTCACTGGCAGGAACTCGTGGCTATTCGAGAGGCTATCAATATCCCCTTGATTGCCAACGGCGATATTTTTTCTGTAGAAGATGCTCTGAAGTGTCGTGAGGTCTCTGGCTGCAACGATATAATGGTCGGCCGTGGTGTACTCAGAAACCCGGATTTACCGGCGGCCATTGCCAGTAATATCCAGAATGATGACCCTGACGCACAATGGCAGCGATCTCTGGCACTGATTAAACGCTTTACTGAAAAGGTAGCTCAGGTACCAGAGGATCCTGAGCAGGAGCACCCCTACCTTATTACTGACCCAAGACGGTACCTTGATGGCCGTTTGAAACAGTGGTTAAGCATGATGGGTAAAAGCTCCGTTCAGGCCCGTCAGTTGTTCGAGCAAGTTAAACAACAAACCAGCATTCAGGACATTTCGAACATTATTCAGGAGGCTGGATGACAAGTACTAACAAAGGTAAAAGCAGCCGTCTTGAGTTCGCGAAACTGAACGAGTTAAAGAATGGTTACCCTGTCTTCAGTCTCTTTGACGGTACTTATTTATCAACGACGTCCGGACTGGAAGAGATTCATCACACTTTTATCAAACATAACCAGTTAACTGAGCGTTTTTCCGCTCTGGCTGACCATGAATTGTTTACCATCGGTGAAACCGGCTTTGGAGCAGGACTCAACTTTCTCTACTGCTGGCAACATTTCAATGAACAAGCGCCTGATTCCGCTCGCCTGCATTTTATTTCTGCAGAAAAAAACCCGATTTCTCCCCAGGATTGGCAACGAGCACTGGCCTTATTTCCCAGCCTGAAGGAATTATCGGAACAACTGACTTCGTCGTACATTTCCGCCAGCATCGGTCATCAACATTTATGCTTTGCAGAAGGGCGGATAAAACTCACCCTGTTAATGGGTGACATGCTGGACACTCTTTCGCATTTGGACGGTAAGGTGGACGCCTGGTTCCTTAATGGTTTTAGACCATCCAGAAACACTGCCATGTGGCAACCAGAGCTATTCAAAACCATCGCCGGAAAAAGTCGTCTGCACACTACCTATACTGCATCTACCTCCGACAGAACCGTAAGCAATAGCCTTGCAGAGGCCGGCTTCAGTGTTGAGCAAGCCTGTTGTTTCGATCCTAAAAGAGAAGTAATAAAAGGCACGTTAGCAAAACTGCCTGGAGCAGAAGTGAATCACCCAATCTGGTTTCAACCACCAGCTCTGTCCTCGTCAAGAAGCAAAACAGCGATTGTTATCGGTGGTGGCATTGCCGGAACCAGCACTGCTCATACATTAGCCAGAAGAGGCTGGCAGGTTACTCTGCTTGAACAGCGAGAAGACCTGGCCATGGCCGCATCAGGAAACCCACAAGGGATTCTCTACGCCAAGCTTTCGGCAAATCAGACACCGTTGAGTCAGTTTATTGTTCAGGGGTATTGCTACTCAATCAATCTGTTGAAACAGCTATCTGACGACAGTACCGAACTTTGGCAGCAATCTGGCGTCATTCAAATGGCCATCAACGCAAAGATAGAACAGCGCCAAAAAGAGCTTGCCAGCGTTTTTCCTGAAGATTTACTCAGTTTTCACGACAGTGATGAGCTATCTCGCATCGCGGGAATTCCTGTGGACCACAGCGGTCTTTATTTCCCGGCCGCTGGTTGGGTTAAACCTGCTGAATTGTGCAAAAATCTGGCCTCTCACCCGAATATCACGATCAAGAGCCGTACCACAATAGAGTCTCTAAAAAGGGAATCGGATACATGGACTGTTGAGGCCGTAGAGTCTCACAACAGACAACCACTCCGTTTTTCTGCAGACATTGTTGTTGTGGCTTGTGCAACCGCAAGCAAAAATCTGGATCAGCTTTCGCATTTGCCACTGAAAAATATCAGGGGGCAAATTACTGAAGTTGAAGTAACCAGTGCCAGTAAACAACTAAAGACTACTGTCTGCGGTGAGGGTTATGTAGCACCTGCTGATAACGACAGACACACCTTTGGTGCAACTTTTGACTTTAACAGCCAGTCAGAAGAAGTCATCGACGCAGAGCATCAACAGAATATTGTAATGCAGCAACAATGGAATCCACACTTTCTGGAAGCAGCTGGAGGTGCGGATACAAAGATCATTGGCGGTAAAGCAGGATTCAGATCAACAACGCCTGACTATCTTCCTGTGGTAGGAGCTATCATTGACCGGCTGCAATTTATGGATGACTTTGCCATGTTGAGAAAAAACACACGGCATACATTCAACCAGCCTCCAGCTT
This sequence comes from Oceanospirillales bacterium, assembly GCA_004762125.1. Classification (GTDB taxonomy): domain Bacteria; phylum Pseudomonadota; class Gammaproteobacteria; order Pseudomonadales; family Endozoicomonadaceae; genus Endozoicomonas_A. The sequence goes on from SIHQ01000011.1 coordinate 125,793, forward strand.
ACCTGAACGGTCTTTATGTCAATGCGGGGCATGGGTCGAGGGGAATGATTACAGGACCACTGTCTGGCGAAGTACTAGCGGCGATGATTTGTGGAGAAACATCTCCTATTCCAGATTCTTTGATCGACGCCATGAATCCGGCAAGATTTCTGATCAGGGATATGTCTAGAAACAGAATTTAAATAACGTGGATTGAGAAAGGTTGTATACAGCAGATAGTTCAACGATTATTGAGCCATCTGCTTTATAAAGAGAGAATAAGGAATATCAGGAGTTTTCTGACATTGGATCAGTCACCAGTAATTCAATCTCATCTGGATTCTGATGATAGTAGAGCCTGAAATTAATCATCACGGTTTTGGAGATATTATTGACACCAGCCAAATCCACCAGTGTCTGAACTTGTTCGTCATAACCGAAAGCAGAGGCGTTCAACAAAATGGGCTGAACACTGCTTACTTCGATATCGCCATTCTTATGCTCAAAGACTGACAGCTCAGGCCTCATTCTCACCTGTTTACCATTCAATGCTACTTTGGCAGAGACCTGTACCGGAGCAGTTTCGCCTTCAATGATTTTCTTTTTAATTCTCTTGCTTAGACGAACACTGACTTCAGCCATAGGAAAGTCAACTACTTTGAAAAATAGATCACGTAAACGATTGTCACGTTTGACTATTCCACTCTCAAGGCTGGCCAGATCAATATAAAGGGAAGCATTACCCTTTTCAGAAATACTACCCTTCAACCGCTCAAACGTTGCCGTGGTAGCCAGATGTGTGTTCTTGGTGAACGTGAAGTAAAACTTTGAACGATCGTTATCCAATGTCCAGGAAGCCTGAACACTCATTACTGCAAATATCGAAAGTAACAACAACCAACGTACAGCTCTCATCGAAGTCCCCTTTCCAGCTTTTATTTTTGTATTAATACGCTATACGAAGCATATAAGCATCCACTAACAAAATAAAGCGCATGAGCAGATGTAATGGGCAGGAAGATGATTCATAAATTTGCAGGCAGCCAAACGACTGCCTGCAAATTTGATTATTACTGATTCAATGAAGGAGGCAAACAAACACCGGTTCCACCCAACCCACAATATCCTTCAGGATTTTTGGCCAAATACTGTTGATGGTAGGATTCAGCGTAATAGAATTTTGTCGCTGCAGTGATCTCTGTGGTAATACTGCCTTTGCCGTCTTTTATCAGAGCTTGCTGATAGAGTTCTTTCGACGCATCGACAACAGCAACCTGTTCTTCACTGGTTGTATAGACGGCTGATCGGTACTGCGTGCCACGATCATTACCCTGCTGCATTCCTTGAGTTGGATTATGAGACTCCCAGAATATTTTGAGTAAAGAATCCAGGCTGATCATTGTCGAGTCATAGGCGACCATCACTACCTCAGCATGGCCTGTGCCACCACTGCACACTTCTTCATAGGTCGAATTTTCTGTATATCCCCCCATGTATCCTACGGCTGTCGTCCAGACACCCTTTACCTGCCAGAAAAGGCGCTCCGCTCCCCAGAAACAACCCATCCCCAAATAAACAACAGATAACTGATCCGGAATTTGTTCTTTAATGGAATGACCATTTACGAAGTGGATATCCGAAACTAAAACTTCTTCCGAATGTCCTTTAATGGCCTGCTCTGGTGTCGGCAACTGCTTTTTATCAAAACCGGTCATACTCTGTTACTCCTTCTCTACAGAAACGAAAATAATTTACTGCTCTGTATCGCTTTTTTATACGATGAGATAACAATATGGATTCACTCTTTTAACATCAATGCAGGATCCATACGAACATCAAACCAGTTAACCCGCCAGTCCAGATGAGGGCCTGTCACTCGCCCGGTAGCGCCCATCTCTGCAACGATCTGTCCTCGCTTCACTTTTTGGCCAACCTCAACCTTTAGCTTACTCAAGTGCAGAAAACTGCTGGAAATACCAGCACCATGATCAATGATCAGTGTTCCCCCGGAATAATACAGATCCGAATCAGCAAGTCGAACTCTACCCGCAGCTGGCGCCAGTACTTTGGTACCTACTGGGCCTGCTATATCAAGACCAAAGTGAGGCCTCCTGGGTTTACCATTAAAGTAACGCTGACTCCCATAGACGCCACTGACAGGTCCTTCTGCCGGCCGAGTAAAGCCCTGAAAGAATAGAAACTCTGAAGAGTCGAACTTTCGTGCTGCTTTCACCTTGGTATTGTCCTGACGAATGCGCGTCAACACCCTCTCTGGGGGTGTAACATATTTCCCCGCGACACCCTTTATTCTCTGAATCTTATATTCACGTTTTTCCAGCTTGAGTTTTACCTCATGCTGCTGCCCGCTATCTGTTCTGATCACATAGCTCTGCTTTAATTTGGAGTCTCGCCCAAAACCAATAATAAAATGGCCAGTATCAGACACTCTGACAGGCTTGCCCTTATAGATGATTGTCTCACCTGGCTGGCTGGCTCCAAGATAAAATCCACCTTGAATAAGCTGTGACTTTAGTACTTCTGCATTAATTTGCCCACTGCCCATTAGCAGCAGACAAGCAAACAACAAACTAGCTATGGTTGTGAGATTATATTTATCTATTAACAAGGCGTACCCATTTTCCCCTTTAATAATCGTAGAAAATGATTATTAAGTTAATTTTTTAATTATTCAGGAAATCAATTATTCACATTCAGTTTCCGTTGATCAATCAAATATCCATATTTTTCTAAATTAATGGCATTCACAATCGTCTGCAATTTTATTTAATTGTGCTAATTTCAATAACCAGTGCAGGCAAAGATATGCAATGGAGGACACCTCTCCGGAATAATCAGGAAAAGATCTGGCATTATGATAATAAAACATTCAGTAACGGCTATTTTGTCATTTTGTTGCTTGGCTCAGTCAGCCAGTACACTGGCAATGACTCTCCCGGCTGCTATCAACCAGACCCTTGAGAATTACCCCCAGCTGCAAGCCAGCATGAGCCACTACCTTGCCAGCAATGAAAATATTGACATTGTTAAGAGCGAGTATCTGCCAAATCTTGATTTAAGAATTGCTGCGGGATTTCAACGACTTGATACACCCTCTACCCGAAACAGTAGCCCTGCTACTGATGAAAAATATCAAAGTATCCGGGAAAAATCTCTGACCATTAAACAGAATCTGTTTAATGGCATGGCCACCACTTACGGCGTAAAAAAGAGCGTTGCACTCAGCGATTCAATTAGGGAACAACTTCGCGAAAAAGCCGAAAATGTTGCCATGGAAGTCGCTGAGGTCTACCTGTTGGTTCTGGACTCTATGCAACAGCAGGCACTGGCCGCCAAAAACCTTGCCATACATGAAAAGATTTTCAACCTAGTATCACAACGTACGGAAAAGGGCTTTACCAACCAGTCAGATCTGCTGCAGGCTCGCGGCCGGGTTGCACGCGCTAAAGCCAACATGATTAGCGCTGATGGTAACCTGAGAAACGCTAAAACCCGATTCTTCAGACTGGTCAATCAGACACCGGATAACCTTGAATTCCCTCAGGCTGAGGACCTCTCATTGCCTGACGGCCTTAACGAGGCTATGGACTCCGCTTTATTGAACCATCCCGTCGTACATGCTTCTGAACAGGAGTTCCAGGCCAGCCAATTTGATTACAAACGAAGCAAAAGCGAGTTCCTTCCAAAGTTGGATCTCAGCCTCTCTCGTCATTGGGACCGCGATATTCACGGATTATCGGGAAGCCATAATGACAGCACAGCGATTGTCAGCCTGACTTATAATCTTTTCCGTGGCGGAGCTGACAGTGCCAGGCGACAGCAAGCGGCCTATCAGCAAGAAGAGAGCAGAGCAAGAACCTGCGATAGCCGCAATCTTGTTGCCGAAAACCTGAAGCTTCATTGGTCAGCCATGCAGTCTTACAACGATGAGCACCCCTTCCTTAAAGATCATATGGAAGCCAGCGAGCAAACGGTTTCTCTTTATCAGCAACAATTTAAGCTTGGTCGCCGCTCACTATTAGATCTGCTTGATAGTGAAAACGAAAAATTCCTGGCACAGAAAGCATTCAGCAACAACAAACACCAGGTAGCTTTATCTCGTTATAAAGTATTGAACGCGATTGGTCAGTTGCTGGATAAGATGGGTATTAATTTGACTGAATGCTGGCAGAGGCAAAAAGGTAAGGATAGGGTCTAAGCACCCCTGTTCATAGCCGATTCCCTTTGATAATCTGATAAGATTGTTTAAAATAATAATCCTATCTAAAAGGGTACTTCAGAATGGAAATGGATTTTCTTATTCTTGCTCTCTCACTATTGATTCCAGTCACTTATGGAATGACATTTTTGATACTGCTCTATCGGAAATAATTCAATAGAGCTTATCTGGATTATCAAGCAGCCTGTTTTTCGTGCTCTGATATCACAAGCATCTGTTTAAACTCTTCAGCAAAGCTTATTACCTTCAACCAGTCGGTAAATTCAATATCCTGTGACGTCCCGGTAGGCCCTTTGTTAAGTTTCATGATCATTCGAATCAGCTGAGTTTCAAAAAAATTGTATTGAGAATACCGTAATGCTCCAGCAAATACTGCTACTTTGTCTGGCGTCAGACTGCTGCTTTCAAGATATCGCACAAGATAATTGTTCATATAAGGTTCACAGCGATTAGGCTTTCGTGCGGTCATATTGACCGAGAAAAAAAAGCAAGGTTTGCTGTTCAGCATCTCTGAATGTGCTTCCACAAAATCGCAAAACCAACGGTGGTGCTTACCATAGCGAATGGAGCAACCGAGGAAATATGCATCGTATTGCTTGAGGTTGATCTCCCGAGGTTCTGGCCTGATCTGAATGACATCCACTTGGTGACCATCACTGGTCAGCAGCGTTTGTATTTTCTCAATGATTTTTTTTGTCTGTCCTTCTCTGGATCCAAACAGCATGGCAATTCTGGACATAACCTACATCTTCACTGGTATACCTAAATTAGTGTTTATTTTACCACTGCGACAATTGAATAACAGCTTAACTATTTAGTTAAAAACCCCTGCAAAACACGCTATATCCCTTACCAAGGGTTAACTTATAGGCCAAGAATCCTGTAAATGATTTATTCACAGCCACTCTCTGACCCTCTATAGTTACGCTCGGCTGTCGAATTAAGGAAGAATGAATTAACCGCAGCAAAGGTTGCTGGAATGAAATCATTACTATCAATGCCTGCTTTTAATCTGGGCTCCGGGCCCAACTTTGGTCAAGATCGCCTGCACCCGACTGCTATTTTTGGCCTTTTCCTTTGGCTTCTGGCTCTTACTCTGGTGATGATAAAGGTGTTTCTCGAACCTGGAGATCACACTGTTGTTGATAGTTATCTACTCGGAGCAGAACGCTGGATAGACAGAGACAAATTGTATTCCGGCCCTGGCGGTTTTATCTATACACCCACCTTTGCCTTGCTGTTCGTACCTTTTACCCATCTATCTCCCTTTGTTGCCGATCTGATCTGGCGACTGCTGATTATCGGGCTCTACTTCTGGGGCAGTATTCGATTGATTAACCATTTTTATGGCTATAGCGACCGAAGCATGATGAATTGGCTGGGAATCTACAGCCTGATCGCTGTTCCCATTGCCTTCTCGGGCTTTCGAAACGGGCAGATGAACGTCTTTCTAATTGCAATAATGTTACTGGTGGCCTGCCAGGTAATTGAGCGTAAGTGGACCTCTGCAGCCTTGTTATTGGCTCTGACCATGAGCCTAAAGCCTACCTTTGCTGTTTTTTTCCTGCTGATCACAACTTTATTCAAGCCGTTATGGTTCAGAGTGCCACCACTGTTAATACTGTTCCTGTTATTACCCTTAATCTTTGGCGGAACGGATTATGGCATAGCCCAGTACTATAACTTTGTAGAAATGGCCGACTCAGCCATGGACCGAGGTATGTTCACGCCAAAATGGGCCAGTCTGTTTAATATCCCCATGCAGCTCACCGGTGACTCAGTCCCAGAATTTCATCAAACGTTTATCAAACTGTTAATGGCTGTTCTGACCTGGATAGCTTGCGCCTATGCCGTCACTCGCCATGGCACAAAGAATGGCATGATCTACCTACTCAGTTTGTCAGTCTGTTATCACCTGATGTTCAACCCCAGAAGTGTTAACACTGACTACATACTGCTAGGCACTATGATTGGTTTCTGGTTCACGACCGCCATTCATTTCTGGCAGGATAAAAAGCTAGCCTGGCAATCTGGAATGCTTGGTATAGGCGTTCTCTTTGCCTTCGACATCTCCCGCATACTGGTTTCAGGCAGCAGTAGCTGGGTTAATCCGCTGATGGCGTTACTGTTTGCAACTTTGATTATCTGGCAATTAAAGAACAAAAAAATGCTGGCACCGTAAAAAACAAAAAAAAAGCCGGTCACTCAAAAAAAGTGCCGGCCTTTAATTAATTTCTACAAAGTATCAGGCTTTGTAAATTTTCGGATTCAGCACATCTCGCAGCCAGTCACCCAGCAGGTTAATCACCAGTACAAGAACCACCAGAACGGCTCCTGGAATCACCGTAATCCACCAGCTACCAGAGAAGATATATTCAAATCCGCTGGAAATGAGTGAACCCAGAGAGGGTTCGGACACCGGCATACCCAGACCAAGGAACGACAAAGCCGCTTCACTGATAATGGCATTGGCAATCTGTACTGTAGAGATCACCAGAATCGGTGACAGACAGTTAGGCAGTATGTGACGGAACATGATCCGCCCGGCACCAAAGCCCATGACTCTCGCCGCTTCTACATATTCTTTGTTTTTCTCAGCCAGAACCGATGCACGAATGGTTCGGGCATACTGAGGCCATTCGGCAATACCGATAACCAGTATCAACATCCACATGGCTAACTGACTGTAAAGCTCTGTTCCAAAGGACGCCTGAAACACTGCCAAAACAACGATAGCCACCATCATGGTTGAGAATGAGAGCTGTATATCTGCCACCCTCATCAGGAAGTTATCTACTCGGCCACCACGGTAACCCGCTATCAAACCAATCGCGATACCAATAATCGCTTGCAGCATGACCGCCAGAAAACCAATAGTGATAGAGATACGGGCACCATAAAGAATGGTGCTGAACATATCACGTCCCTGAGCATCAGTGCCCAGCAAAAAACGCTCATCACCTTCTTCATTCCACGCCGGCGCAATTTCCGAATCCATGATGTCGATATTGGACAGATCATAAGGATTGGTTGGCGCAATCAGAGGAGACAGCATGGCAGCAAGAAACAGTACGGCAAAAATCGATGCCGATACCATCGCGATCTTGTCACGAGTAAAGTTGTACCAGATATTGGACTGACGAATACGCTGCCAGCGGGACGGTGCAACATCAACACTGCTATCAGCAACACGAGAGTGCGTAATGGTTGAGTCAGTCATCAGGCATTACCTCCGGCCAGCTTAACCGTTGGATTAATCAGACCGTAGATCAGGTCCACCAAAGTATTCACAACAACGAACACACCACCCACGACAATCAGATAAGCAACAATCAATGGCGTATCCACACGATTCACCGCCTCCAAAAACAGGAAGCCCATACCTGGCCACTGGAATACTGTCTCGGTCAGGATTGTGTAGGCAACCATCGTTCCAATCTGGACTCCACCAACAGTGATGACCGGCAGCATCGTATTCTTCAAAGCATGTAAAAAATAAACACGGGTTTTTGTCAGACCTTTGGCCTTGGCAAACTTCACATACTCAGTGGAAAGGGCTTCCACCATTTCCGAACGAATCAGCCGAATAAACAACGGCAGCATGATACTGGCCAGAGATACAGCTGGCAGCACCAGATGTTTCAAACCATCACTGGTCAGGAAGCCTGTCTCCCAACGGGCAAAAAGTGGCACCAGTTGATCACCACGCCCATAGGAAGGCAGCCAGCCCAGCTCAATAGAAAAGAGATATATACTGAAAATCGCTGTCAGGAATACCGGTACTGATATACCCAGAATACTGATTCCCAGTATTGCTCTGGTTAGCATACTGTTCGGCCTGATAGCGCAATAAACACCCGCTGGAACCGAAATAATGATTATGATCAGAGTCGCGGCAAACACCAGTTCCAGAGTTGCTGGCATTTTTCCGAGAATAACATCCAGGGCAGGTTCCTTGAAAAAGTAGGAAGTACCCAGATCACCCTGCACGGCTTTGGTGATAAAGCGGCCATACTGGGTCAAAAAAGGATCGTTGAGACCCAGTTCATCACGAAGCTGCTGACGTTCGGCTTCGGAAACGGACTGACCAACCATCTCACGCAGAGGGTCACCAAGATTATCCTGAATGGAAAAACTGATCAGGCTGATGACAAACATCACCACCAAACCCTGCATCAGTCGTCTGAATAAAAATAACAACATAAGCAGCCTTGATCTTAAGAATCACTGTCGTCACTTGTGATGACAAAAAGGTATTCTTGATAAATAAATTACTGAGATGTACTACAGGCACAACACAGACTGATCAGAGTAATGGCAAACCTCAAAATACGAGTAAAATTGAAGCCTGCCGAAGGACAGTCAGATTTGACTGTCCAGATCGCAGATAAACATCACTGCTTATTTTTCACTGATCACTTTTCGCTAACCACCAGATCACCCAGGTAAGGGAAGTTCATTACGTTAACAACGTCTTCCGCTTGAACGCCCTTACGAGCACCCCAGGCCAGGTTCTGCCAGTGCAGAGGAACATAGGCAGCATCTTCATACAGCTCACGCTCAACTTGCTGAAGCATTTCGGTACGTTTGGCTGGATCAGTTTCCTTACCTGCGGCTTTCACCAAGCCATCAATGGCTGTGTTGCAATAGTTGCCACTGTTGTACTGACCCCAACCGCTGTCTGCATCGGCACAAGCTGTCAGATACTCAGTGAAGTTGGCAGAGTCTTCTGTATCCGCATGCCAACCGATCATCATGATGTCAGCTGCACGCTCATCAAAAGAAGGCCAGTACTGAGCTTTAGGCATGGTCTTCAGATCAACCGTAACATTGATTTTGCGCAACATGCCGGCAACAGCCTGGGCAATTTTGGCATCATTAATATAACGGTTGTTAGGCGCCATCATGGAGATGGTAAAGCCCTTCTCGAAACCAGCGGCCTTCATCAACTGCTTGGCTTTCTTCAAGTCATAACGAGGAGTCAGATCTTCACTGAAGCCAGCGTAGCCTTTTGGTCCTTGCTGTCCGGCAGCAGTAGCGAAGCCCTTCATGATTTTTTTAACAATCGCTTCGTTATTAATAGCATGAACGATTGCCTGACGAACACGCTTGTCCTTGAAGGCTTCAACACGTTCCTGGTTCAACTGGAGCGTAATAACACGAGTACCGGTCAGTGTTACCAGGTCAGTATCACTATTACGTTCAATACGATCGTGGTCGTTTGGTGGTACAGGGAAGATAAAATCAACGCCACCGGACAGAAGAGCGGCAACACGCGTTGCATTCTCTTTGATCGGAGTCAGAGTAATTTCATCAACGTTACCTGGAGATTTCTTATCCCAATAATCAGCGAAACGTTCGAACTGAACCTTCACACCTTGCTGACGCTCGGTGATGATGTAAGGACCGGTACCTGACTGATTGCGAGAAGCAAAGCTGTCACCGTGCTTTTTCAGTAAACCCTTGTCACGACCTTTATCGTCTTCACCGCTATAGAACTTGCTGTCCATTGGGAAGATATAAGTTGCGGAGTTAAGGATCAGCGGATAAGGCGCCTTGGTAACGAGATCAAAGGTCTGGTCATTGACGACTTTAACTTCTGTGCCGGCTGGGAAAACAGCTTTGAAGTCAGGACTTGATACCAAACGTTCAAAAGTCCACTTAACGTCATTAGCTGTCAGGATGTTACCAGAGTGGAACTTGACGCCCTTACGCAGATGAAAGCGCATAGTGTTGTCATCGATGCGTTCCCATTTTTCCGCAAGACGAGCTTCAAAACCGTGATCCTTGCCCCAGCGAACAACCGGATCAAATGTCATGTGAGACATCTGCAGAGTACCACCGGATAGCTGCTCATGGGGATCCAGAGATACTGGATCTGAGTCATAGGCTATCTTCAAAGAAGCTGCATTCACACTCAGTGCTAGAGATGTCGCAAGAGCAATACCTGCCAATGATTTAACGAGCTTTTTCATTCTTCCCCCTGGAAAAAGTGCTTTCTTTTTATACGGCAGCTTCCACACAAGTAGTGTTTCGCCGCCTTTATAATTATTGCTATTATTGTTTTACTTTTGTCGCTATTGCATGACAGTTATTACTGTCGACCTGTCAAATTAATCGACAGGTTTGAGAGCAGATGCGGCTACGCCAGCGCCGGCTCTCGGTGCTCTTCAATGTCCAGACCCGCTCTGGATAATTGATCTACACGGGGCATCAATTCAATCAGCTTTCGACTGTATTCATGCTGCGGTGTTTCAAACAGCTTTTCCGTCTCTTCTACTTCTACCAGAGTACCGTATCTCATTACACCAACACGGTCACACATCTGACGTATTACTGGCAAGTCATGACTGATAAACAGCATGGTCAAACCCAGTTCGTCTTGTAAATCTTTCAAAAGATTCAAAATTTGAGCCTGAACAGAAACATCCAACGCTGATGTTGGCTCATCACAAATCAGAAATCTTGGACGTGTGGCCAACGCTCGGGCAATAGAGATACGCTGTCGCTGACCACCAGAGAACTCGTGAGGGTATTTAATCCCTGACTTCTGACCAAGCCCTACATGATCCAGCAAATCAGCCGTAATCTGTCGTATCTTTTGCTCGGACTCAGCCAACTTATGAAAACGAATAGGTTCGGCAATAATGTCATTCACCGTCATTCGAGCATTCATGCTGGAGTACGGATTCTGGAAGACCATCTGAATCTGTCGACGGAAAGGCATTCTTTCCCTTTCAGACAAGTGAGTGATGTCTCTGCCAGCGAACTCAATAGAACCCGCATCGGGTTTGTAAAGCCCTGCTATAACTCGTGCAATCGTAGATTTTCCTGATCCAGACTCACCCACCAGACCAAAGGTTTCTCCATCTTTTATCTGAAAAGTGACATTATCGGAAGCTGTTACATACTTTCGGTTTTTTTTAAAAAAGGCGGACTGGGTTTCAAACTTAAGCTCAACGTTTTTCACATCAAGCAACGTTTTTCCACCAAGCAAAGCGTCACCCTTTAACTCACCAAAATCTTCCCGCTGGCCCAGCCAGTGATTTTTAACATCGATCGCTTTGGTTTCGGCTTTCTCAATGTACTCTACCCGTGGAAAACGATGCAATTTGACATCGGTTCTTGGCACAGCACTGATCAGGCTTTGGGTGTAAGGATGTTCAGGACGTTGAAGAATTTGTTCCGTTGTACCCAGTTCCACCAGCTCGCCCATATACATAACCGCAACTCGGTCAGTAACATTGGCAATAACGCCCATGTCATGGGTAACAAACACACAGCCGACTTCTCGTTCTTTGCACAGTGTTCGAATCAGATCCAGAATCTGACTCTGAATGGAAACATCCAGTGCCGTCGTAGGCTCATCAGCAATAATCAGTTCAGGCTCACCGGCCAGAGCAATAGCAATTACAACACGCTGCCGCATACCGCCGGAAAATTGATGAGGGTACTGTTTTATTCTGAGTTCAGGCTCAGGAATACCAACAGACTTCAGCATTTCAATGGCACGCTCGAAGGCCTGCTTCCCATTGAAACCGAGGTTTTCAATAATGGTTTCTGTCAACTGGGTTTCGATGGTTAACAAGGGGTTCAGAGAAGTCATCGGGTCCTGAAAGATAAAGCCGATACGACGACCACGAACCTTTCGAATGTCTTCACTGCTTAAACCGGAAATGGTTTCTTCACTCAGAGTTACTTTACCACCGGCTACGCGCCCCGGTGCACTGAGTAAATCAATAATAGCATTACCTACGGTGGATTTTCCGGCTCCGGATTCTCCTACCAGACCAAGAACTTCACCTTTTTCTACAGTGAAGGAGACTCCCTTTACAGCCACGGCAATACCGTGACGGGAAGGAAATTCAATGCACAGGTCATTGACTTCCAATAAGGACATGTTTCCCCCTGAATTTTCTTATAATCGTTATATCAGGCAACTGTGTCGTTGTACGACATCTTGTATTTTAGATGACAGCAACAGTATCTTCTGTTTCTGCGTCAGCTGCTCGCTATTTCCGTGAATATCAATCACCAAGGTGAAAGTTATTTTCTCACGGCTGTTTTTTACCTGAAAGGTGCACGTTTGCTGGTAACAAACTCATCATCTGTACATTAACAATCAGAAATATTTCTGATTTATCAGTTAAGTGCAAGCAAAGACATATACGACATATTCAGATTCATAATACACGACTCTGAATTTTCATCCCGTACAACACATTCGGGTAGGTTGATCAGAAATATAACTGAATAGTCTGAATAGAGTAAAGATATTATTAGATACTTATCCTTACATTGTAAGGATAAGTATCATCAAAAGAAGGAAAGAAATAGATATTTAAGCAGCAGACATAGTGGCAGGTACGAACCAGTTTCTGCATGCCTGAATATACAGACCAAAAGGTCTAGCCATCACAACCATTGAACCTACCTGACCAATACAGGCTGTAATGACCTGCTCTTTGCTCGCCCCGGTGGAAGCAATTAACACGGCATAAAGTGGCAACTGAAATGAAATAAATGCAGCTATATCCATAAGAGTACCTCCCAGAAATCGCCCGGGCATGTATCGTGCCAGCGTCATCAACCAGTCTCGATACAGACCATAAGGTCTCGCAGTAAAAAGATTCACAGGAATACTTAACAGACGCGACTGCAGGGATTGATCGAAACTTAACCCGGCAACAAACACTTCAACCATCATTCCAATAATGAATGCAAAGCTGACCATGGCAAATGTATCAGCCAGTGTTTCACGTTTAATAGACATCCTCTTGACCTCAGAGCGGAGACGCAAAAACTTCGGCTTAATAGCCGAAGTAAATTCATGATTAATTGATCAGGTTTTATGCTGACAGAATTGGCTTAAATCAATCATTTAATTCCTAAGAACAAGGAAATTAAAGAGCTTGATCGACAGATATAATTTATCGCTGAAAAGCACTACTTTCAACAGCTATATACTTTGTATATATTTCTATTTATAGAGAATTAGCCCTGTATAATTTTCATTATGCAGTGTTTATTCCTAATATAAGTAAAATACATCAGATCATTCCTCTAAAAACGAGTAAATAGTAAGCTGCTGATAAATATCAAGGCATCACCCATGCTTTTCATTTATAGTTTCTACGAGTAATAATTAACCGGTTCTCTATCAGTATGCATTTGAAAATTGCTTCCTGCCTGAAGTCACTGCGTGACAATCATCCCATTGTTCATAACATTACCAATCAGGTGGTCATGAACAATACCGCTAACGCGCTGCTTGCGATTGGCGCGTCTCCCATCATGGCTCATGCCCCGGAGGAAGTCCGTGAAATGGTCAGTCTGGTTGGAGCTCTGGTTATAAATACCGGAACGCTCACCAAAAGTCAGGTAGCCTCCATGGTGTTTGCCATAGAACAAGCTAATGAGCTAGGGAAGCCCTGGATACTGGATCCTGTTGGTGCAGGTGCAACCCGTTACCGCATGGAAACCAACAGCATGCTTCTCAAGTTGAGGCCCACGGTACTGAGAGGCAACGCTTCCGAGTTAATCGCTCTGATTGGCGGGCGAGAGGGCGGCAAGGGCGTCGACAGCATAGACGACAGCAATTCAACGCTTTCATTTTTACAGGAGAGTTCTAGAGAACTGGGCTCAGTGCTTGCATGCACGGGTGCAGTTGACTACGTAGCCGACGGTAAACGCCTGGCAGCCATTAGCAATGGTCACCCTCTAATGGCTAGAGTAACTGGTACTGGCTGTACAGCGACTGCCCTGACGGGTGCATTTCTGGCCGCTTGTGAAGATCCCTGGATGGCAACAGTAACCAGCCTTTCATGTCTGGCCATAGCAGGTGAAATCGCTGCTGAACAAAGCAAGGGACCTGGTTCTCTACAGTTGAATCTTCTTGATCAGCTTTACCAGATCAATGCCAGTACCATTGAAAAACGATTGCAACTGGTTACCGAGCTTTCTTAATTCTCTTGAGAGTCTCTCTTCGAAAGGACATTGTCTTACTATTATGCAATTTCACCCACTGCTTCCCAGTCCAGCACTACTTGCCAGACCGATTCGCCTCCTGCCGAACCATATGACCCATAAACCACTGGAAAAGCTGATTAACCATTTATTGGTTATGGCCATCGAAGAAGGTGAGTTTGATTTTCTTGAAGATCGCTGGGTCAAACTAAGTATCACAGATATGGATCTGGCTTTTTGTATAGGCTTTGATGGTGAACAATTACTGGTGACCAATAATCAGCAAGCGGATGTGGTTTTTAAAGGTGATGCTCAGGCTTTTACAACGCTGGCATTGCGTAGGGAAGACCCTGACACTTTATTCTTCCAGAGAAAACTGATGATTGAAGGCGATACCGAATTGGGATTGGGACTTAAAAATCTGTTAGACAGTATCGATCTGGAACAACTACCACCCTTGGCTCGTCGTTTAATGTCGACAGCGATGAAAGTGAGCCAGCGTTTCACAAGTCACTAAAAAAATTGATGCTGCCAGCTCTCTGGCAGCATCAATACAATCAAATCTGCTCCATCTCCAGCCCGTTTCGACCAAACCAATAACCATTGCACTGATCATTCACAGGCATGGTTTCTCCAGGCTGCTCCAACTCCAGCTGTGCAAGAACTTTATCTAAAGCAGTAAACACTTCTTTCGAATGAGCAGAAAAACGCATGGAGGAAACCCCCATATCTTCCATCATCCACCACTGATCCAGTAGATTCATGCACTGCCCTGACATGGTCTGAATACCATTAATCGTAAACAGCTTTTCACCTTCCTGAGTGGCTAGAGGAATACCATTCGGGGTTTTCAGGCAAGTGAACTCACAGGCATCTTTATTGAGTTTGTTTACACGAGCTGTGAAGCAGCGAGCTGAATAAGCCAGAGGCATGTATCCATAACTGAACACTTCCGTTTCCAGGCTTTCACTGATACCCAGAGATTCTGCCTGAGCCAGCACCGCCTTAAGCTTCTCCGCCGACAACTCAACCGGCATCACCCAACGCTTCAATCCCAACTTTTGAAGGTGTTTAAGGGCGTAGGCATTGTAGATATTCACCGATGGACCGGTAACGAAATCAAGTCCACGACTCGACAGTTCCTGAACCGCGGCCATATCATTTGCTTCCACCAAGAATTCTTCATTGCCGCAGACCTTTTTCAACTGAAAATAATCAGACTGAGATTCCAGCAATGTCATAGTGGAAAGAATGACATTCTTTCCACTATTCTGAAGACGCCGAGCGAGCTCAAGCCAGTCTGCCAGCTTCAACTCACGTCTCTTGCCACAGGTTACTTCTCCGAGGCAGATTCGATCAAAACCTGATTCTGCGACTTGTTCATAAAAATCGAACACTTCATTTTTTGACCAGAAGTGCAGTAATGGCCCTAATGTAGTTTGCATAGTATTTTCCGCTGATTACTGCCAGGGTCTGCTATAAGCACCCAGAGTTGTCTGACTGCCTTCTGACAGTTTACCGAGAGCTCTCATCCATTGATCTTTAGCCCGGTAGGACGACGGAGCCTGCTTATAATGATCGAGGGCTTCACGCCAGACACGAGTTACCTCACCGACATAAGCTGGGCTGCGCTGACGCCCTTCAATCTTAACGGCACCAATTCCCATTACAGATAGCTCAGGTATCAGGTCCAAAGTATTCAAACTGGTCGGTTCCTCGAGAGCATGGTTAATATCGCCCTCAACCTCGAAGCGTCCTTTGCACAGAGTTGGATAACCTGCTTGCTCTCCAGCCTTAAATCGATCAATCAGCTTTCCACCGAGACGTGTATCCATGCCTCCAGCGGCCGTTTCCTGCCAGCGCACAGCACTGGCTGGTGAGCAAGCACCCGCTGTATTGGGTGATTCACCGGTGACGTATGAAGATAGAAGGCAACGCCCTTCAGCCATTATGCAGAGACTGCCAAAGGCAAATACTTCGAGCTCTACCGGACTTTTCTCAGTCAGTGCGGCTACCTGTTTTAGTGACAAAACACGAGGTAGAACAGCACGCTTGATATCAAAATTCTGATGATAGAATTCCAGACTTCCCTGATTGGTTGCAGAGCCCTGTACAGAAAGATGAAGATTCAATGAAGGATGCTTTTCTGCAGCATAACCCAGCACTCCAGAATCAGCGGCGATCAAGGCATCAACACCCAGATCACTGGCAGTATCAACAGCCCTTTCCCATTTACTCCAGTTATCAGCCTGAGCGAATGTATTGACCGCAACAAAGATTCTAACCTTGCGATCACGGGCATATTCCAGAGCTTTTAGTGCTCGTTTGTCTGAAAAATTCAAACCGGCAAAGTGGCGGGCGTTTGTCTCATCTCTGAAGCCGATATAAACGGCATCGGCACCATTATCAACAGCCGATTTCAGCGAAGGGTAATTTCCGGCAGGACAGACCAGCTCCATATACTTCTCCCATTTTAATCAGCAAGAAGTTAGCACATGAAACCAGAATGAAAATTGACGCCTATCAAGGAGCTGCCTAATGACTGAGCAGCTCACTTGAGAAATGAAGAATGGACGTTTACAGAGGTCAGGCAGATTTTGCTAGAGGCTGAAGAGAAAAACTCTTTAGCGCAGTGTATCGAGTACCTTCAGCACTAGACTCACTTTTCATGAGTACAAGTTCACTGACATTCATGCGATAGCTGGGAATATTAAAGAAATCGCTATGGGTAACATGATGATGCTGTTTGAATCTGGCCAAAGTGACATGAGGACGAAAGTTTTTCCGTTCTCGGCGCAAACCACAATCCTGAGCGGTACGCTCACAGATTCTTGCCAGAGTATTCAACTGCTGACCTGAGTGCATATTCAGTGCCAAAGCTCTTGGACGATGAGCATCAGGGAAAAATTCAAAACAGCCGGTCATGCAATCAAACGTCTGCATATCAGCCAATGCCTGCTCCAGTGAATGAGCATAACCCTCAAGGCTTGCATCATCACACTCACCGAGAAACTTCAGTGTCACATGCTGCTGCTGCGGAACCATCCAGCGCAGTTTGTGCTGAAGTAGATCTCCAGCCCTGTGCTGGGATTTTTTGTGCAAAATTGCAGCCAGGTCCAGCGGAACTCTGACAGCTATAAATGCACGGATGGTTTTTTGATCTTGTGTATTCATCAGGGACTTCAACTACCACCGTCTACATCAGATGCTATTATGCCGCTTGCAAAAACAGATGACGATGGCAACCAGCTAATTCGTAAGGATTTAATATCCGGAATCGCTTCTAGCCAGAGCCTGTAATAAACGACGATCGGGCTTTATACCGACGCCAGAGTATTCAACAGGAAGCAAGCGGATTATATCAGGGACTTTCAAACGACCAATACTGCCTGCCAGCATCCTTTTTGTAAATAGTGGATCGAACTTATCCTTTTCTGTATCAACAAACGCGTATGGTCTACTGCCATATTCCTGATGTTCTATTGATACCACAACTGCCTGAATGATTCCGTCAATACTGAGTAAAGCTTGCTCAATTTCTTCCGGATGAATGTTTTCTCCACCAGAAATCATCATATTGTCCCGCCGACCGGTTATCTTCAGATGGTCCTGATACCAACACCCAATATCTCCGGTATGGAACCATTCGTCTTTCGCCAGTAAAGGCGACAGTTCACCATGATCATAATAGCCGGCCGCCAGCGTTTCACCCCTGACACATATCTCACCACTCTCGTCGATCATCAGCTCCCGGTTGGGTAACAATTTTCCTGAAGTCACACCTTTATCAGTGAAAACAGGTCTTCCGGTAGCAACCTGAGAACTCATCTCGGTCATACCATAGGTGGTCAATATACGAACGCCTTGCTCATCAACAGCCGAGACAACCTGTTCAGAAGCATAACCTCCTCCTAGCAAAATGAGATCGACCCGTGTTTCAGAAAAATCAAAGTCTGGCTGCTTTAACAGTCGATACAACTGAGTATTGACCATCGATAGATGCGTTATTTTCTCTTGTATCAGCAACTCAGCTAATGCTGTTTTTCTGGTATCGACAACCATAATGGCACCCGCCAGTAGACATCGGATTACTATACTGAATCCACCGACATGAAACAGAGGCAACGATAATAGCCAGGCATCATTCTCTGTAAGCGCAATATTGGTTTTTGACCCTTCTGCACTGAACCAGTGATTACTAAATGTATGAGCTACAGCCTTTGGAACACCTGTAGTGCCTGAAGTAGCTATGAGATTACACAGCTGGTTTGGATGAATTTTGATAGAACTGAAATTCTCAGAAACCTGATGATTTAATTCAGGTAACTGCAGACTCTTCAGGCTTGGCAGAGAAGCGCCAATCTCGTACTCACTACCAATACGCTTCCCATAAGCTTCAATTTGATGGTGAGAAAACCTGTGATTAACCGGACAATATATGATCCCTGACCGCAGGCAAGCAATAATAAGAAGCACTGAGGTCAGTGGGCTATCAGTCACGACTAGAAGGCGGCCCCCTGCATTTAAACCACTGTGCCCTAAGTAGTCACAATACTGCTCTACCCAGGTATCCAGCTCTCGCCTTGAGACGGTTTTACCATCCAGATTCATTATTTGAGCCGTTGGATTTTTACGAACCCACTCCCTTAGTGGGCAATACTGCTGCACCATATCCGCTCCATTGATTTCAGTACTTCCGGTGACAATCTTTGGCCATTGTCAGGTAAACCGGAACACAGCGGCCGAGTAAACGCAGAGAGTGTATCAAAGCCGTGTAATTCATCTGGTGCAATTTCATGAGCCATACGGCGAATAAGATCAACACCCAGATGAGATTCAAAGGCCGAGCTGAAAACGATTCGAACACTGTCTTTTCTAGCCTGCTTTAACCAGTTTTGATAACGACTCAAACCTCCAACCAGTGTTGGCTTGATCACCAGCGCTTTTAGCCCATCGGTTTTTTTGTAGCTATATTCTTTTTTCTGCAATGTTTCATCCAAAGCATAACCAAGACCGGATGCATGAAAAAACGCTTCATTTCGACAAGCTGTCACCATAGGTTCTTCTATATAGCTAACTCGCTGCACAGGTATATTTTCTGCGTAGGCTATGGCTTGATTGAATGTCCATTGCTGATTGGCATCAAGTCTCAATTTCACAGATTTAGGCAGTATTTCAAGAATTTGAAGAGTATTGGCGATATCGAACTCAACGGATTGCCGCCCAACCTTCAATTTAAACTCTCTCGGCCAAGGGAAATCCCAGTTCTCCAATCGCAGTAGAATATCCGCCCGATCACCCATCAGTAACGGCGCAACTTTCAGATCACGATCAGAAACATCAGATTCAAACGGATCAAGCGCTGATTCTATCGCAAAGGAAACACTGGCCGGAAGATCTTCAGGAAGTGTATTTTTTTCCAGGAATTCAGCAATGACACAGACAAGAGATGCTTCTGCCTCCAGGAAAGATTCACGACTAAAGTCCGTTAATGGTGAGGCTTCACCATAACGGCATTTTCCCTGATCAGTCTTTAATTCAACTATAAGGCCTTCTCTGTTTGCCAGAGATGAACCTTTCAAAGGCAGGGAATATTTGAGTGGCAGTACAAATCGATATACTGCCGCTGAGGAAATAATCAAACTAAATCTCTTAAAAAAAAACAGTCTCTTAAGTAAGTAGTCTCATAAGTAAGTAGTCTCATAAAAACTGTCTCTAAAAAAACAGCCTCTTACAAAAGAGCATCTCTGAGAACTTTTGCCATTATTTCTGGCTGCTCTCTATGGATGTTATGACCTGAATTACTGACACTGTGAATATTCATGACACAACCCGATTCAAGTAACTTATGAGCAATGCTCTGAAACTTTATATCTCTATCACCATGAAGATAAGTGATCGGGCATGACGCACTGCCAAGGCCTCCCCAGAGTGAAGGTTGTCTGGCAAGGCTGTATCTCTCAAGTGCATCAGCCAGTAAATTTCCATCGGTGTTACTGGCAAGCCTGCTTTTCATCAGGCTCTCCCTTACCTTACTGTTCAGATCAGCAAAAACAGTTTGGTGATACCAGCGCGTCAGCACCTCTGATAAGGGTTCCGTACGGAATCGAGAAGCCCAACTCTGGTCATTTTCCAGTCTTGCGGCACACTCTTCAGATTCCAGACCCGGGTGCGATGACTCTACAATCAGCTTCTCAACCCCCTCAGGAGATTTGAGCGCATGATACATAGCCAACCTTCCCCCCAAAGAATAACCCACCAGTGCATAATCTTTTACGTCCAATTGCTGAAGGGTTGCAGACAAAAGATCACTGAAAACGTCAAAACTATTTTCTTCAGCAACGGGAATATTGCTGCTATGCCCGTGACCAGGAAGATCTATAGCAATGAGATAAAAGTCCGCAGCCAACTGTTCTGCCAATAACGACCAGTCACTGCAGTCACCAAGAAAACCATGCAGCAGAACCAGCGGCGTTCCTTCTCTAACACCCCAGGTACGATAGGCAAGATTCACCACTTCACTCATAACAGCTCCTTCAACAGATGGGTCACCTGTTTGATCTGTTCAGCAGCCTGCCCGGGCTGGGTTTTTACTTCGATCAATGTACAGCTATTGAAATCAAGGGCTTGCGCACATTGTTCGGAAAACTCAGAGCGACTGACCGGATTCAGATATTTGATGTCAAACATGGCTGCGGCCTGACGAGCGTCTAATCCATGCGGGGTCTGAAAGTACTCAACGGCAGCGTCACCGACTTTTTCAACCGGTAACAGACTAAAAATACCACCACCATCATTGTTGATCATCACAAGAACGACTGGTGTTTTTACTTTGGCCAGTAACTGCATTGAGTTCAGGTCGTGTAAAAACGACAGATCACCAATAATAGCTAGCAGAGGCTCATCGCTTCCAACGGCACAGCCTGCAGCCGTTGCCATCAAACCATCAATACCACTGGCACCACGATTACTAAAAACCTTGCCAACTTGCTGACCGGAAAACATATCCAGAAGACGCACCGGCAGGCTGTTACCCACAAAGAGATTAGTCGAAGATGGTAGTATTTGAGTCAGTTTATGACCCAGCCAAACCTCGGTCAGCTCATCCCTTTTATCAATATACTCTGCAACAACCCCTTCGACAGATTCAGAGAGTGAACGAAGCCTGTCTTTATCAGGAAAGATTATTTTTGCGCTGCGATACTCTGACAGTGTTTCAATCAGCAGCTGGCACCCCTTAAACACAGGACCTACGAAACGAACACTGGTCACCTGAACGGGATCCAGCCAGCGATTTTCATCGCTGATTAACCAGTAATTTTGCCAGCATTTACTCGCTAGAAAAGCATTCACTCTTTTTGAAACCAGGTGACTACCGACTTGTAAAATTCTGTCAGCGCAGCTGAATAGTCGCTCACCTTCAGAAGTAGCAAGCAATAAATCTGCGTACTTCACCGTCCGATGATGCCCATGCATAGGAGATTGAACATCAGCCACGATCGGCCAATCTAGCAGGTCTGCCAGTTCAACAAGCTTGTTTATTACGGAATCGTTATCTGCATCTTCATTTAACCGTCCAACAACCAACAAGCCCTTTCCTTGAGCAAAATCAGTAGTTTCATGACCACTGATGGAACCGCTAAAGTTATTGTCTAAAAAGTATTCGGTATACGGCTTATCACGTTCATGCCAGCAACCAGCTTTCTTCACCCAGTCATCGAAATCTTCCAGCATTCCATTTGGATAGAAGGGCTCACGAAACATACAGTTTATGTGCAAAGGAAGTCGTTTATGACAGGAACGGGCAAAGGCTTGATCAATACTCCCTAGTAACCAGCTCGCAGATATATTCTTGTCAGGTGCTGGCCAATAAACGCTGGCAGCCGGGTAGTCCGCAAATATTCCTTGCTGTTGAATGGCCTGATTAGCTCCACACTGAACTAACTCCGTTGGTCTGTCAGCCGTAATCAAAATCAGTGGTACACCAAACTGTCTTGCTTCCACCAGAGCAGGATAGAGATTAGCAACAGCAGAACCTGATGTAGTGATAACGGCAACAGCACGGCCGCTGCTTTTAGCCAAGCCTAGTGCAAAGAATGCCAAGCCACGTTCGTCAAAATGAACATGTTTCTGATACTTCTCCATAACAGCAGCAGACAGCGTCAGTGGAGCTGAGCGTGAACCCGGAGCAATACATAAGTCCCGAACACCTAACCGCCATAACTCTTCCAGCAACACGTTAGCCCAAAGCGTGTTTAGATTATGATGCTTGATGGGAAAGATCATGAAGGATTCCTGTTGCGTTAATCGTTTTCTGACCGGTCCAGCAACTCTCTGTTATTTCTTGTTTCCCTAATAGCGTCAACAGCGTTGCAATCTTGTTATTCAGCTCATTCCATTCTTCTCGGGCTTTTGAGCCATCAACAATGCCTGCACCGGAAAATAATGAAAGACTCTTGCTACGCAACAACGCACTCCTGATGGAAACAGTAAACTCCGACTCGCGCTCCCCAATCACACCACAGGTTCCTGCGTAGAGTCCGCGGGCATAACCTTCATTCGATTCAATAAAGGTCATGGCCTCTTTCCTGCCTGTACCACCAACAGCGGGGGTCGGGTGCAATGTTTCAAAGAGGTCGCCATCATTCACTCCTTGTTTAAGCACACCTCTGATGAGATGCCTGAGATGCTGAATCCGTTTTAATTTGACCACTGAGTGGCTGCGATCAAACTCTAGAGAACTGCATATTTCATCAAGTCTTCGTCGTATATCGTCTAGGACAAGATTGTTTTCATGAACATTTTTTGTGTCATTAAGGAGACGCAGCTCCAGACGAAAATCCTCATCACGATTTTCGCCTCTCGATGTTGTTCCAGCCAGCGCCTCCGTATGGATCGCACCATCAACACGACTGAACAGACGCTCGGGTGAACAACCAAAAAAGAAATCGCCATTAGCCGCTTCAAAGGCAAAAACATAGGAACGTGGATTAATCATTTGCCATTGTTGAAGCAGTACCCAAGGGTCAAGGTGACCATCAAGCCCCATTCTGATTTCACGGGATAGAACCACTTTTTTGAGATTATTCTGGCCAATACCTGCGATTGCTTTTTCCAATAAGCCTTGCCAACGATTCGGATCAGGATTAAAGGTCGGTGGCTCAAGCATATAATCCCAATCAGGATCCGCTAATTGCCAGTTGATGGACTCAATACAGTTTCTGGCTTTACGTAAACTCTCCAACCACTCTTCCTTGTTATCACGCACCAGATTACAGGCCAGAAAACAGCCACTGCGTGTCTGAACAATTTCCACCAGAGGAAAGAAAAATTCTCCATAGCCAAATTGATGCCAGAGCATATGAGGCTTATCAGAAAAAGAGAGGTAGCTGAGGCAACGACCCGCTTTAGGTAATTTGACGTGAGCAGTCTGAAACATCTGCCCAGCTTCATCCCGGGTCTTCACTGTTTGAGACCAGGCTCGCCCTAGTCCGGCAATTTTGGTGTCACTATTACGATCCTGCCAGTAACAACGTCCCGCAGATGTCTGAGAGGACAGCCAACTGAACAAGTTGATCATAGGCAGAGACGTTTCAACCCTCAGTAATGTTAAATCTGACTGGTAGCACGTCTCTAGTTCCTTTAAGCATTTAATCAGTTCTGCAGCCTGACACTGAACCTCATTAATCAACACCCGACTCCCAAGCTCTGCAGTACAATTTCAAAGGTTAATTGTACGGTTTACAAGCTGCCACTGACAGCATGGTATTTACCGAACGGACCATGTTAACAAAGGACATGTTATTATGGTCAACTGGATTTAGCAGCGTACTGATTGAAATATGGCAACTAATGGCCAATCAGCCAGAAAATGGCTTGAAGAAAACCAAAATAATGCTCCAAAAGAAAGAGTTGAGCAGATCAGAAAAAGCATCGCCGAAAAATTGGCTAAGCTTGATGACTCAGACGACAGTTCACTTGGACTTCTCGAAGCTTTAGATGTGCTTGACCAGCATATTCATAGTTCGACTGATGCCGAAACCTTACCTTCTGAAGATGCTTTGAAACTCGATACGGGACCTCTGGTATCCGAGGCGAGTATCGAAGTACCAGAGTTAACTCCCGAGGAAAAACAAGCCCGATTTCAGCAACTACTGAAATCGAGACAACTCAAATAAGAGCAGTTCTAAAATGTATTGAGGCTGTTAATGGTGATCGATTTTCAGTCGCTTGCATTCAGACACCACAAGATCGTAATTCCAGCTCACTCCTTGGGGTGCGGGTTCGCTGTGTTCAATCAGCTTCTGGCAAACCTGCATAGGATTGAGGCCTTTTTTAATTAACCTTTCCAGCGTTTTCCTTAGCTCTTCATCATAGCCAGTGTCTTCTTCTACAGATGAGATTGGCTGACCTTTTTTCCTGACTGCAACTTTTATTTGCTTCATTATGCCACCATTATTGCCCGACTAGCTGAGTATACCGCAGTTTATCAGGAAGCAGTCTTAGCACAAATAACAGATACCCTATACTTCCTTAGTCTGATTTCAGGCAGGAGGAGTTTAGCTGTGAAACGTCTCTATTATCTTTCTAAAACTCTCGAGAGCGTCAGTAAAATTGTGGACGATCTTCACCATGAAGGCATTTCCGACTGGAACATACATGTTCTCAGTAAGGATGAAGCAGGCCTATATCATCGTCATATACACAGTGCCCATATTTTTCAGCAAAATGATGTTATTCATTCTGGGCTGCTTGGCGCGATACTGGGAATAATCCTTGGTATTTTCTTCTCGGTACTCATTGATTACTGGCTTCATGTTCATGATCTGTCAGTCGCTATTCATACACTTATTGCGGGTACCTTCACCTTGTTTGGTGCTTGGAGCGGTGGACTGGTAGGAGTCATGAAAGAAAATTACAAAATCACCCGATTCCATAATGATCTGGAGAAGGGTTTCTACCTTCTACTTATCGATACTCATAAAGCTCAAGAAACATCGATTCGTCAGCAAATTTCTCGTTTTCACCCAGAAACAATGTTTGCAGCCCAAGGTACTAGTCTCATTCAACCCTTTAATCATCACTTCTGGTTCCCTGCAAAAAAAGCCTGAGACCTGTTTTGTGTAAAAACCACAAATACACCTCGAACTCTCTTATCATTCAGAACTTATGATTATAACGGCATCGCCGATAGCTGTTTTTCCAGCCACTTTCGTTTATTTGGAAACAGTTATGGATAGCTTAAATCGCCTTGTTAAGGCAGAACAACAAATCGGAGATTTTGCTTATTGGTTTCTGACTGTTTTAGCCCTCGCATGGCCAACATACGTCCTGCTTTCTTGATGCAGCAGATTTATCAGGAAGGTAATCAAAAAGATCACTTTCCAATCCTCAGGTTAAGACCTGAATAATGCGCTATGCTATCTGCCACCTGTAGTCACCTGTTCCGGTTTCACCTTCTGATGGTGACATATAGCTAAGTGAGCATAATGGCAGAGCTTCAAACTCAATCATTAAAAATCTGCGACCAGGTTTGGATTAATGTCAACCTGGCCACATTCTCTAACACGGCTGTTGATCAGTACGGTTCTTTACGCAATTATGCGCTGGGAATAAAAAATGGCCTTGTCGCCTGTATAACCTCCATGTCATCAGTGACTGCCACCCAACTACCTTTTAACGTCATTGACGGACACAATGGCTGGATCACTCCTGGCCTGATTGATTGTCACACTCACTTGGTATTCGGTGGGCATAGAGCTCAAGAGTTTGAACTGAGACTGAGAGGCATCCCGTACCAACAATTGCTCCATCAGGGGGGAGGGATTCTAGCGACTACTCGAGCTACTCGAATCAGGTCACAGGAACAACTGATTAAATCTGCTCTACCAAGAATCAAGGCTTTGGCGCTAGAAGGAACCACCTGTATTGAAGTCAAATCCGGCTATGGATTGAACATCGAAGATGAGATGAAAATGCTTAAGGTCGCACAGAATCTTTCCAATCATTACCCTATCAAAATCATGTCCACTCTTCTTATTGCCAATACCATTCCTCCTGAGTACGCCGGTCGGGTTGATGGTTATGTTGACATGATCTGCGATGAACTGATTCCTTCAGTCGTCTCTGAAAAATTAGCATCTGCTATCGATATTAACTGCGATTGCACGACTTTTAGCAGACAACAGCGTCAACGCCTTTTTGAAACTGCCGCTGAATCAGGGCTGATGCTGAAAGCCCATGCTGAGCAATACTCCTGCAATGGCGGTGCTTCATTCGCCAGTTTTTATGGGGCGCATTCTTGCGACCACCTTGAATACATTTCCGAAGAGGGTGTAGAAGATATGGCTAAAGCTAAAGCCATTGCAGTCCTCCTTCCAGGCACTCACTACTTTATGCAGTCAAAGCACTGTCCTCCTGTTGAATTGTTTCGAAAGCATCATATTCCCATGGCCATTGCCAGCGACACCAACCCGGGAACATCTCCATTAGCCTCAATTCGTCTGATGATGAATATGAGCTGTATTTTCTTTCGCCTGACACCTGCAGAGGCTCTGGCAGGAGCGACGATTAATGCTGCCAAAGCCCTCGGCATTGATAGCCAGTACGGCAGCATTGCTATTGGCAAGACGGCAGATCTCTGCCTCTGGGAAATAGACCATCCAAATGAATTACCTTATCAATTGGGGCACTGCCCACTCAAACAGCGAATCATTGCCGGATCCATTGTTGATGACTACCAGTAATATTTATTCAACTATCAGAGCGAGACTCTAGAGCTACGTAGTGACAATGGGGACCAGGGCTTTGAGACGACTTTCGAAGCACTAAAGGCCGGACTTTCTTCATTAAAAGGCGGGGGATCTTTCGAGACGGCTAAAGATGCATTCGACAACCACCTGAAAAGCCAATATTAAATACGATCTATATTCTGAACTGCACATTAATTTTCAAGAATCGGAGGAATAAATAACTGCATTTTTCTCCAGGCATAAAAAAAGCCCAGTTGATTTCTCAACTGGGCTTCTTAATTTCAATGCCTGGCGATGACCTACTCTCACATGGGGAAACCCCACACTACCATCGGCGATGTATCGTTTCACTTCCGAGTTCGGGATGGGATCGGGTGGTTCCAATACTCTATGGTCACCAGGCAAAA
>SIHQ01000119.1 GCA_004762125.1 Oceanospirillales bacterium
GTTCCCGCTTGCCGAACGTAAACCCAAGGAAGGTTCTCTCCCATGGTCGGCCTACTGCACTTTTCTGGGTATTCACTGTGAGTCGCAGGGATTCTCCAACAAAACGCTGCAGGCTTTTCATTACACGTGTGCCCGTTCTCTGACTTTTCACAAACACCATAAAGTCATCAGCGTACCGGACAAACCGAAGCCCTCGTCTTTCCAGCTCCCAATCCAGATTATTCAGCACAACGTTGGAAAGTACAGGTGACAATGGGCCGCCCTGTGGAACACCTTCCGTTGTCGCTTGTTTTCTTCCGTTGATTTCAACACCGGCTTTTAAATAGCGGTTAACGAGTCTCAGAAAACCTTGATCCTGATGTTTCGTTTCGAGCTGCTTCATCAATAGATCATGATTCACACCATCGAAGAACGCTTCAAGATCACAATCAACTACCCAGTCATATCCATTACGCAGAGTCTCTTGCGCAGTGAGTATCGCTTGCTGTGCTCTTCGGCGGGGACGAAATCCGTAACTATTGTCATGGAATTCGCACTCCCATTCTTCCTGAAGCACCTGAGCTATCGACTGCTGTATTAAGCGATCTAATACAGTGGGAATGCCCAGTTTGCGCTTGCGACCGTCCGGCTTAGGGATTTCTACCCTTAATACCGGTTTCGGGGAGTAGGTTCCTTCGATTAACCGTTTTCGTATCTTAGGCCAGTGTTGTTTGAGAAAAGCTGGAAGGTCATTGACGGTCATACCATCAACGCCCGGAGCGCCCTTATTGCGTTGAACCTGTTTCAAAGCCCGCACCAGATTATTCCTGTCCAGTACACGACTCATTAAAGATGAACAAAAGGTGGATTTTGATTCAATTGGATTTCCCATTCCTGATTCATCCTCTGGTTTGTCCAGAGACAACATGTGTTGTTTGTCAGATGCCATTCAGAAATACTTCCCCAACGATTACTTTCCGTGATTTGTTCCGGCCTTCAGTGGCAAGAAACCACCTACTCGGCAACTGCTCCTGCGTTGCTCTACCTCCTGCATCCATGCAGTCGTATGCCATCTGCTGACTTCTGCCATACGATCACATCAAATTGCTCTGATGTCAGTTGATCCCTCAACATACGACAGACCTCCCGAGGTAAGACACTTAACTTTCATCACGTAGACGCCCAATTTATAAAACGTATCTCAATTGCAGATGGAGGGCTTAGTGGTCACGTGCCCACTGGCCCCAGATACGTCACACCTCATATCGGGTTCCTGTTCGTCGCCCCGCGATTTCGCCTAAAGCGCCTACTGTTGGTGCGTTGGACTTCCTTCAGACCCTGCCTCGCGACAGCGCCCTCGCCTAAAGCGCCTACTTTTGGTGCCCTTTCGCTAACCTTCGGCTCTGCGAATACCTGGTAAGAGGACTTTCACTTCTCTAGTTAAGTGCCATGCTCGGCACACACGCCAATTTCAGGGGCTGCGCCGCAGGCGAAGTCCCCTGGAAATTTTTGTTATGTGGCATTTCATTTAGACAAAAATATTGTGTAATCGACATAGTAATTGTAACTTGGAATGCTGTTTGATAACACTTCATAGGTATGGTTTGAAGACTCAAAATATACTGTAACCTCGTTATCAGCATTCATGTTAGAATGTCCAGTTACTTCTACATTCATCTCAACTTCATCCTCACCAAAAAACTTGAAGTAATAAACCCCAGAACAAACCTTGTATTCTCTAAAATAATAGATTCTGTGGCTCTCTGGATCTCTGAGCTTAACCTCCCTAAGAACCTCGTCAGACAGCGCATACAAGCTAGCCATTGTGGTAAAGGAGAGAGTTAGTAGTCTGAAATAATAACCTAAATTTCTTTGCTTTAAAAAATGTACTTTTATGGGGAACATCAGTGTCACAAATCATGTAGTCATAGAATATATTAAGTTAGCAAAGATTAACGGTGATGCTTTGCCACATAACGCCGCAATAAGCGGACTAAAATAGTGGGTTATAATGTGGAGCGAAGCGAAACGTAACCCACTGTTTTAGTTCCGTTTAATTGCCTTGATGAACCAAGCCGCTACGCGACGAAAACAAGCACCGTTCCGAATATCCAATACTTCCTGAGTCCACAACAACCCGTTGTGGCTTATTCCGGAAGTCCATTCAATGAACAGTACCGAACAAAAACGATTTGAACAACTGTACCAAAATCACCTGCAAACCTTGGTACTTCAAGGCAAAAGCAAATCCACCATTGATCTTTACAGTCGACCACTGCGGCGTTTAGCGACCTTCTTTGACCGCTGCCCTGACACACTCACTCCCGATGATCTTAAAACCTATTTTGCTGCTCTGGTGAAATTTCATTCATGGAGCACCGTCAAAACCGACCGTAACGGGATTCAGTTTTTCTGGAAACATGTTCTTAAAAAACACTGGAATTTCGTGGAAATCATCAAGCCGCCCACAGTCAAACGGCTTCCCGTTATTCTCACAGCATCAGAAATAGAACGTCTGCTCAATAAAGCCTGAAAACTGCGCTACTACACCATTCTGCTCACACTTTACAGTATGGGGTTGAGGCTGAGTGAAGGCCTTAACCTGACCACGACTGACATCGATTCCGAACGGATGAGAGTTCATTTACGAGATTGTAAAGATCGCAAAGATCGCTATGTCGACCTTCCCCTTCGTACGCTCAAAGCCCTACGACGATATTGGGCGACTCATCAGAATCC
>SIHQ01000120.1 GCA_004762125.1 Oceanospirillales bacterium
GTAAGGAGTTGTGTCTGTATCGATCAGGGCGCGTCTGGCACGGGTCATACTTTTTACTGTTTGTGGGAGTCAGGGGAAAAGTAGACGGCGTGTTGGTGTTGTCAAATTTATGGGTGTCCTTTGCTTTTGGTGTCCTTTGCTTTTCTTGCTCTTTGCTTTTCTTGCTTTTCGTAAAGATTTACTCTCAATACCACAGAATAAAAATTAAAATAAAAAACTGGAAGGTCGTGAATATTCAAGCTAGAAGTAGTAATAAGGTGATACCAAGGGAAGTAATAGCGATTACTCGATTCACTTTCACAAATAAGAAATAAAGAATAATGCATAAGTCACAAATTCATTAATAAAGAGGCGTGATAGCGTTATGTTTCTGGAAACGAAAATACCTCAATACAATACGATCAAGTCATATGTTAAAAACATTGGTACTTGCTTTTATTGCTTTCTTTTTGGGTTATGTTTTTCTTTTTCTTTCTCTAGTATCGTTCAATGCAGTCAATCGTTTACGATTATACGCTTTGAACCCATGCACAATATATTTGACCAAAATAGAAATGTAAAAAATGACAAAAAGGGGGAAAATAATAAGACGGAGCCTGAACATGCTTCGGTGGGCAATGCGTATCAATTAGCAACAATTCAACAGGAGTTTGCAGATTCTAACTCAATCACTATTACCGTAGCAGAAACTGATAGAAATCAATTGATAGTACCAAATAATTTGATTAGAAAAACAGTAAAAGAGGCAATAAAAATTCCAGAAGAAGATAGTGATTGCACTTTTGAAGTTGATGATGAGGGTGAGGCTTGCAGTATCGTTGAAATGCTTGCATCGTCGTCATCACCTGCAAGTGATGCTGATAAAGAGACTTCTGTGTACAGCATCGAAAGAGAAGATTCAGCGGAAGGTTATTCTGTTGTTAGAAAATATCATAAAGGTGAACCTAGTTATGAAAAAATCAACGAAACAAAAGAAATTAGTATCACCGAAAAGCAATATAATGCAGTTGTGACTTTTTTTAGCAACCAAGCTATTGAAAATTCAACCGAGTGGGTTTCTGTGCCTTTTATAGGAATAACATGTAACTGGAAAATAGAAGCTCTATACATGCCATTACCGGGAGGGAATAGCGAACACAAAGTATTTATTGGCTACTATATTCAAAGTATTCATGATACTTACTTCAATAATATGGTTGATGAACCAAACGGTAATTATGACTTTCTTTTTATTAATAGCGAATATACCTATTTGTTTTTCCCGCTAATGAATGAAGAACCTATCGCGGTGGCCTCTGAAGAAGATCATTACGAGACTATGACTGCTCTTGGCGAGCAAGAGGATGAGTACGTATTAATAAATGGTGATTTAACTCCTCAGCCCTCGCCTACAGTTTCAGCTAGCTATAGCTCAACTTGCTTAGAACTTAATCTCCCTTTGCCCTCTCCTTTAGCTGGCGCTGATAGTTTTCCTCCTCCATTGCCACCAAGAAATAGGAATATGCGGCATTCAGAAAAAGGAGAAAATAGCATCAGTGGAGCCTGTGGTTTTGACGACGGCCTCATGGTCCCTGAAAGGACTAGAGAAGCCATAAATCCTTTGTATGGTAGTCAAAGAACCTTAAATTCTAGGCGTTTTCGTAGAGATGTACTGGCGGGGGAAGGTCAGGACTCATCAAATGGCAGTCAAAATAGAAGGGGTCGAATTCGAAATTCAAAGAGTGAAAGCCTTGATCGAAGTTCGAGCGGCGTGCCTGAAAATAAACCATATAGCGCTCCCCAAGAATCAAAACAGCAGGTCAACGATTGTTTTGAACCGGATGGTATATATAGCCTTATCCCAGCAGACAAAAAATTTTATTCTTCAGCATCTATGCCCTCAGGCTATAGATCGCCTCGTTTTCAGCCTACTTCTGCTAACAGTCTAGACCCTGCTATCTTAGAAGCTGTGACTCATGGTGTAATTAAAATCATCGTGATGCCGAATGGAAATGCGGAAATTTCAGCCATCGATCCGAACGATACGAATGATAAGAAGGATAAGAAGGGTAAGAAGGGTAAGAAGAAATAGAGAAAAAAACATATCATCACTCTGAAGCTAAAGACTTTGGGACTTGTGAGGTAATTCAAGAGATAAGTCTGCTGAGTTATTAATCTTCATTCTTAGAGAACTGCGTTGTTTTTGTTATGACACCACACTACTGTCCGGTTAAAAATCAGGAATAGGTAGGAGGTGCCTGTCCTTAGTGGTTTGCGGTAAAATAGCAGTTATCGAGACAGCTATTTTCAAAACAAAAAAGACAGGCATGAAACATAATAACAACGTTTTCCATCAACTGATCAAAGAACTGTCACGTCACCAATTTCAGAAGGTCGTTGACCGTTATAATGGCGATCACCGCGTAAGGACACTGTCGTGTTGGACGCAACTTACTTATTGATTTCCAAACATTATACGTAACATCTGTCGTTTGATATCATAACCTGCTTCATAAATGGGGGCAGTAATGAATAATATCGATGGACGAAAAATTTCGGATCAAGTCAGGGAACAAATACGATTCGAAGCCATCAAGGACTGGCAAACAGGTATGAACCCTTCCAGCCTTGCTCGTAAATACGGAA
>SIHQ01000121.1 GCA_004762125.1 Oceanospirillales bacterium
CAACTGCTGAATATTCTGTTTCAACATGGCTTTGAACTCAGGGGGCGCACGGTCTTTCAACAGCATTAACTGAGTAATGGTTTTTTGCAGGTCGGGGCTTAATATCAGGCCGCATTGCACCAGCGTGCTATCCGGCCAATCCTGATTCAGCAAACCATTCAGTCGATCATCCAGACCGTTATCGAGCCCGTTTAACGTCATGCAGAGAAAACCAAAGAAAAGATGTTGATCGTCGCATAAGAAAAGAGATTCATCGGGTTGAAAGGCGCGGGTTGTGAGCAAATGATCGGAAAATTCGCGGGCTTCCGGTATCGGGTTCGTTCGTTGAGTGGACATCGTAAGGGTCTCGTCGTGTGCTATGTTTGACTGATGAAGTCAGGATTAAAAATTTGCATTGATTGCAGGCTGAGTAAGAGCCGTAGGTAAGCGTTATGAGCGTATTAGGTCGTATAAAACAGACATTGATCAGTGTGTTAATACTGTGTCTTTGCTGTCTGGTTGCAGAGCAAATGATTTATAGTATTTTTTTATCAGGCTACTTTTTAAGGATGCTGGTATCACCTGTGTTCTGGAGTATCGTTTCATCGGCTTGCTTTTGGCAGCTATGGGTGACCAGAGATAAATCAAGTAGTAAGGTCGTTACTGAAGATGATGAATGCGATGACTTTGGTTTCAATCCTGCATCTGGGTATTTAATGGTGGATGACTGTTTCGACTGTAGGGGTAATGCTTACGGATCACAGTTATTTGGCAGCATTTATGATACTGACGATGATTAATCAGGTTTTATTGAATTGCTTATTTGATGTTTAATGTCTTGGCCAAACCGTGTCAGCTTGCTCATCCCTTCATAGCGGCCTATATCTTTATTTTGAAACAGCCACTCATTATTTTGATTTTCCCGTTCTTGAATTTTCTCCTTAACACCTATGCCTATCTGCTCAGGTGCCATGCTCGTATCCAGGTAGTTTCCTTCCGTGGGGTATAACGTTTGACCCTTCAGCATATTGGAAGTGGTTTGTTCGTACTGCTGAAGCTCTGGTCGATATTGCTGGTTCATTTCGCTGATTAGTTTCAACCCGGATGCTGTGTATTGTGGATTGTCTGCAGCCTGGGATAAGTGATTAAATGCATGCCAGCCAAGCGTAGCGCCTTGTTCTCCCCATCCTCTACTGACTTCTGCAATTGCTTGCCCAAGACGGTGGGCTCGATCAGATACATCGGTACTGCGTTCAAAGCGAGTGTCATGATCTTTCACCATAGAGCTGAACATCACAGCCTGAGTGTCCGTCAGCCCTTGCTCCTTTGCTTGAGTGAATGCTTCATTGGAGTTCAGGTGAATACCTTTGCTCGTTGTGGAAGGAGCGTTACCAAAATCGCTATTCTTCATCATATTTGTGACAGCGGATTTAGCGTGAGGAGATTGTTGATAAGTACTTGTCAGTGATTGTGATGACACTTTATGATCATCAGTTAGAGGCTGAAGTTCAGAAGACGGCTTGTTTGTTGTGTTCGGGCTGATATCAGAGGCTGCAAGAGTGGAACTATCTGCCGTACTGCCTTCAATGCGATGAATATTTTGTTCTGTATTGGATGTATCTAATCTATCAGGTTGGACAACCTTTTCGTCCGTGGTTTGCTGAACGTTACTGTTTTCAAAGGCAGTGCTACTTTGTTGCAGAGATTGATTTGAATGTGGTGCTGCGTCAGTACCAGTAGACATTAAACCCGATTGTTGAAGTGCTTTGCCCAGTCGTTCTACGTCTTGGTCATTACCCGTACTCAAAAGTGAAGTCACTAAAGCTGCACCTAAAGTCTCTTCACTATTAGCAAACTGTCCCTCAAATTTTTGATAGTTATTATTCACATCTTTTTGAAAGTCGGAATCGAAAGGTTTGCTCCGTAAGGTTTGCATCGCTTTATCAGAGGAAGCAATCTTATGGGCCCAAACCGCTGGACCTGATTTTAAGGCGTGTCCTAGCTGTTGTTGTATTTGGCTAGCTTGTTCAAAGCTCGATTCTGCACTCATGGATTCCTGTGCAGATTTTTGATATTGCTGGCTGTCACTGACTCCAAGCTCTTTCATCCAACTGTGTGATTGACCACTGCCTGTGTCCATTTTCATGGCCTTTTGCAGTTGCGAGTCCCAACTTTTTGATAGACCTTCATTGTTAAGATAAGCAAAAGCTTCTTCTGCAGAACTCTTCTGTCCATCCTTGTTACTGCCTGTGGAACTGTTTCTGTACCCCGCCATGGCACTTAACGGTAGAGTACTACCAATGGGTGAATTTTTACCTCCTATTGAGGCTTGCCCTCCGATATCCATCATTTTTTGAGTAGCCATTTCTTTTGAAACCTGAGCACTCAACCCAAATCGATTCTGCAAATCCCTCCCCAAGTCATTTCGAAACTGTGTCACCTGACTTTGCCCAGAGCTGAGGCTATTACTAAATTGTTTAAATTCCTTGGCATCAATGGATTCACCATAGCGCTGCTGGAATGCATGACTGGTCGCCTGACTAAAAGCCATTCCTGCTGATTTTCGGGCTGAATCTTTGGAGGCAACCAGACTGGAAAGCTGATTACTGGCGGAAAGGGCAGGA
>SIHQ01000122.1 GCA_004762125.1 Oceanospirillales bacterium
GATCGCGGAACCGTCGATAAAGACGAATAGCCATCATGCCCAGGAAAATGCCCAGCAGCAGCTGATCAAACCAGATGCCCCAGATCAAACCCACCGCTACAGGGTAGATTTCATCCAGAGACCAGAACAGGAACTGGATGGGATCGTTGATGGTGCGAGGTATTTCCATAATGATTTTCTCAAAAAGACGGCCTATACTCTGTAAGACATATTCTTACAGGAGATACTCTTATGGCTCGTACCCTGACTATTAGCGTGGGTGATGAATTGCAAGGTTTTGCTCAAAAATTGGTCGATTCCGGTGCATATTCCTCAGTGAGCGAGGTAGTACGTGAAGCACTTCGCAGCCTCAGAGAGCAAAAGGCTTCTTCCAGCCTTGAACAGCTAAGAACGATGGTTGATGAAGGTGATAACAGTGGTTCACCTGTTGATCTTGAAGTGGAACAGTTTCTTAGCCGGATGAAAAATCGCTGATACTATGTCAAAACAACAGCAGTACTTATTCAGGCCTTTAGCTGAACAAGATATGGAAGGTATCTACGATTATACCTTGCAGCAATTTGGCGAAAATCAGACAGATAACTACCTTCGGAAGTTATTTGATACTTTTCAGAGATTGCTGGAAAATCCCGGTATTGCTCGGAAGCGTGACGAAGTGAAACGAGGGCTTCGATCCTATTCGGTTAAGGCTCATATTATATTTTTCAGAGAGTGTGAAAATGGCATTTTGATTGCGAGAGTGCTTCATCAATCTATGGATTATCAATCTCAGCAGTACTGATCATTAGTTCGATAAATAATGATTGCCTGGCACGCTTTGATTACGAAGATTTTCTGTTTTTCGGGATTGAAATTGATTGAGTTGATTTTGATTAATTCCCTCATACCTTGTCTCCAATCGCTTCCTGCTATCCTCTCTCTGCTGATCAAAATCCAGCCTTGACTCGTTCCCGGTTAGAGTTTCAAGGTTCAATTGTTTCAGAGTGACTTCATTAATCTCTGGCAATTTATCCTGAAGTTTCAGCAGTGCCAGCCATTCCCCAAGATCAATACGATTCCAATCTACGGTTTGCAGAATATCCGGAGTAATCCCGGAACAGTCAGGATGTTTGGCAGAGCCCCAGCCCATGTTCAGCTGTTGACGTATTTGCACCTGTAAAATACGGGACAGGGGCGAGTTGAAGCAGCAGTAGCTGTTGTATTCCAGACTGCTCAATCCCAATAGTTTGGATTTCCGGTAACGACCGACCTTATGACAGGTTTTCATTTCCCGTTTGGCGGCCAGTTCAAATTCATCGTCTTCGCATTTGTTGGTGATCTGTACAATCAGCTTGGTCATGGTGTAAGCCGTATAAATCATGGTAACGGCACTGATGGCTGAGGTTATAGCGGGATTCATCATCAGCGATTGCTGACTCAGTTGTCCGCCTTGTGAAGCCAAGTTATTGCCGACGGTTCGGAATAACAGGTTGGTGGCATCCTCTCCCAGCACTTTTTGTACGACTTCTGCCATTTTGTGCATCAGTTGTTGCTGCATATTACCAAGCATCGACCGTTGCGCTTCTTGTGATAATTCTCCGGCAACGGGTTTTGCTGTAGCCGTTTGAGCGTGCACTTCAGCCGGTGTTGGCCAGAGTTTGTCAGTGAGCTTATCCCAGTTTTTCCCTATGGAAGCAGTTCCGTCAGACCAAAGGTTTTTAACAGGTTGGCTGAGTTTGTTTATGCCACGTATTAGCGGCTCACGCATTTTTTGATATTGGCCCGTCAGCTGGTTGGGGTAATTGCTTTGTAGGTGAACCGTGGACTTATCGAACAGATAACCCATGAGTAAGAGATTCATGTAACTGGCGAAATTAACGTTGGTGGGCAGATTGCAGCAGTCCACCATATTAAAAATACCTTGTTTGCAGGTGCAAGCGCTTCCGCTGAAGACCTTGCATCCGGAAGTACTCTCTTTTTCTGATGCACCTTCAGAAGAGCCACATTGCATATCATGGGACAGCTGTTTGGCTGCGTGAAGACCACTGACGGCGCTGGCAAAGTCGCTGTTGTCGGCTTCTGTAATATCCGCCTGACATTCTCCCAACATGCATTGCATGGGCTGACCTTCGCAGTGAATGCTTTCTTCAATACCGATTCGATTCAGGTTACCTGTATAACCGCAGTCATATCGCTCTTGTCGTGTGTAACAGATATTAGAGTTTTGAGAGGGAGAATCTCCCAAGCAGCGGCTGTCCAGAAATTCACAGTTCGGGTCGGTGGCCAGTTGCGCACAGTTATCTGGTGGGTACTGTGTGGCAGTGGTTTTGTAATAGAAACAATCCGATTCTGCTTTCACGGTTTTACAATCCGATGGCAGTTGCTGAGAAAGCGTTGATTGCAAAGGAATAACTTTGCCATGAACTGAGTGTTCAGCGTCCGTCAGGGTTTCAAGACAACTGAAACTCAAACGACACAAACCATCCTGTTGTGTTTGCTGCATTCTGGCCAACTTGTCCAATGATGAATCGGGCGTCCATCGGTCTTCCATAAGCAGGTTGGTTGTATTAAAAAACAGCTTGATCAAGGCGTACCCTTCACCGTCATCGCCTACTGAGGTA
>SIHQ01000123.1 GCA_004762125.1 Oceanospirillales bacterium
TTCCGGTAACTATTGAACACTTTTGGGTGATTTCCAGAATCGATGTTCAAATGACCAGAATCACTGTTCAAGTCACCAGAATCCTCTATCTCGCGGTAGTGAAAACACCGCTTACGCATTGATTTCCTTAACTTTTGGTCGCTTTCCTTTTTAACCAGGGAAGGAAGCGATCATGTCTGATACCAGGATTTCTATGCGAAAGCTCCGCGAAATACTTCGGATGCGTTTTGACCATCAACTCAGTATCCGAAAAATCTCACGCAGTGTAAGAGTCAGTGTGGGTACCGTTTCCAACTACATTCAAGCCTTTCAAAACTCAACATTGGAGTGGCCATTACCTGATAACTGCTCTGAAACCGTGTTGATACAAACCTTGTTCCCCGAGGCTCCGCTACCCAGCCGAAAAGGGTTGATTGATCCTGAATGGGGAGAATTACATCAATCTCTCAAACGTAAAGGTGTCACCAAACAGCTGCTCTGGGAAGAATATTGTCAGGCTCACACACTGAATGCTTACAGCTATGCTCAGTTCTGTCATCGCTATAACCAATGGCGGGGCTGCCAGAAACGCTCCATGCGGCAGCACCACAAAGCAGGTGAAAAACTGTTTGTTGATTATGCAGGCCCAACCGTACCGATTGTGAATCCGGATACGGGGGAAATCACCCATAAGGCCCAGATCTTCGTGGCTGTGATGGGTGCGTCTAATTACACTTACGCCGAGGCTACACTCTCGCAAAAATCGGAAGACTGGCTAGGTTCACATGTTCGGGCTTTTGAGTTCCTTGGGGGTTTACCGGAAGTCATTGTGCCGGACAACCTCAAAAGTGGTGTCACTCAGGCCTGTCGGTACGAGCCGGATCTCAATCCGGCCTATCAACATCTGGCCAATCATTACCAGGTGGCTGTTATACCGGCACGGCCGTATAAACCTAAGGACAAAGCCAAGGCGGAAGCGGGTGTACAGTTAGTTGAGCGTTGGATTCTGGCAAAACTGCGACACGATACGTTTTTTACGTTGGCGGAACTCAATAGTCAGATACGGGAGCTGTTGACAGAACTCAACCTTAAACCCTTCCAGCAGTTACCCGGCTCACGACGCAGTACCTTCGAACAATTGGATGAACCTGCATTGAGGCCTCTGCCCAAGCAGGCCTTTGTATTCGCTGAATTTGGCAAAGCTCGCGTCAATATTGATTATCACATCGGTTGGAAGGGACATTACTACTCGGTTCCTCATCAACTGGTTAAACAGGACGTTGATGTACAGGTAACCGAGCACTGCGTAACCCTGTACTGCAAGGGTAAAACGGTTGCCACCCATGCCCGCAAGTTCAGAACTGGATTTACGACGTTGGGTGTTCATATGCCAGAGAGGCACCGTAAACATCAGGAGTGGTCACCAGAGCGCTTACTCGAATGGGCAAAAGATCTTGGCCCCGACGTGCACTGGGTCACTCAGTATTTACTGACCAGCCGTGAGCATCCGGAGCAAGCCTACCGCTCTTGTCTGGGACTGCTGAATCTGAAACGTGACTTCGGTGCTGAGCGACTCAACAATGCTTGTGCTCATGCTCGCCAGATCAAGGGATACCGTTTGAAAAACATTAGAGCCATCCTGACATCAGGAAAAGACTTACAGGTCACTGAAGCAGAGGCTGAACAGACGACATTACCCTTACATGAGCATCATGAGAATGTTCGTGGTGCAACCAGCTACCAGTAACCGGAGACGAATCATGATCAATCAGACTTTGACCCGGCTGCGGTCGCTGCGTTTAACCGGCATGGCGGATGCGCTGAACCTGCAACTTGACCAACCGGGCACATACGACAGTTTAAGCTTCGAAGAACGGCTCGCATTGCTAGCTGACCAGGAAGACTGTGAGCGCAACAATAAACGATTAGCCCGACTGCTTCGTGGAGCCCGCTTCAAACTGGCGGGCCGAATAGAAGATATCGACTACGAACATCCCCGAGGATTAAAAGCCAGCCAGATAGCAACATTGGCCAGCGGTGACTGGTTAGACAAACACCGTAACGTGTTAATCACCGGTCCCTGCGGCAGCGGTAAAAGTTATCTGGGTTGCGCTCTGGGCCATATGGCATGTCTGAAAGGTTACAGCGTTCGCTATTACCGGGCTTCCCGGTTGCTTGAAGAGTTGACGGTCACACATGGCGATGGCAGCTACAGCAAACTGTTGAAGCAGCTGGCTAGAACCGACCTGCTGATTTTGGATGATTGGGGGCTGGAGCCTCTGACCCAGCAACAAAGGAATGACTTGCTGGAAATTATGGATGACCGTCATCAACACAGCTCAACACTGGTGACCAGTCAACTTCCTACTCGGCAGTGGCATGGGAGCATCGGCGATGAAACCTTGGCTGACGCCATACTGGATCGTTTAATGCACAACGCACACCGTCTCACCTTGAAGGGTGAATCGATGAGAAAGAAGCTTGGAAAACTGGAAGCAAATGAACACTTGGACTAAAAATCAGAGTGGGCAATGTGTAAGTGGTTCAGGGTGTTCAAATGAACCGGAATGAGTGTTCAAGCTGACCAGAATAGGCA
>SIHQ01000124.1 GCA_004762125.1 Oceanospirillales bacterium
CAACTGCTGAATATTCTGTTTCAACATGGCTTTGAACTCAGGGGGCGCACGGTCTTTCAACAGCATTAACTGAGTAATGGTTTTTTGCAGGTCGGGGCTTAATATCAGGCCGCATTGCACCAGCGTGTTATCCGGCCAATCCTGATTCAGCAAACCATTCAATCGATCATCCAGACCGTTATCGAGCCCGTTCAGTGTCATGCAAAGAAAACCAAAGAAAAGATGTCGGTCGTCGCATAAGAAAAGAGATTCATCGGGTTGAAAGGCACGGGTTGTGAGCAGATGATCGGAAAACTCTCGGGCTTCCGGTATCGGGTTCGTTCGTTGAGTGGACATCGTAAGGGTCTCGTCGTGTGCTATGTTTGACTGATGAAGTCAGGATTAAAAACTGTGTTGGTTGCAGGCTGAGTAAGAGCAGTAGGTAAGCGTTATGAGCGTGTTAGAGCGTATAAAACAGACATTGATCAGTGTGTTAATACTGTGTCTTTGCTGTCTGGTTGCAGAGCAAATGATTTATAGTATTTTTTTATCAGGCTACTTTTTAAGGATGCTGGTATCACCTGTGTTCTGGAGTATCGTTTCATCGGCTTGCTTTTGGCAGCTATGGGTGACCAGAGATAAATCAGGTAGTAAGGTCGTTATTGAAGATGAAGATGATATCTATTACGGAATAAACTATGCATCGGGGTATCCAATGTTAAATAGACTATTTGATACAGCGGGATATTTTAATGGTGAAAGTGACGATAATTAATCGGGTTTGATGAAGTTGCTCAAACTGCTTTTTGCGTCATGAGCGAAGCGGGCTAACTTACCTTCACTATCTTTGTAGTGCCCAATACTTTTATTCTGAAATAACCACTCATTATTTTGTTTCTCTCTTGCCTGCAGCATTTCCTTGGTACCTGAACCGATTTGTTCGGGTTTCATGCTGGTATCCAAATAATTCCCTTCCATAGGGTAGAGCGCTTGTCCATTTAACATGTTAGAGATTGATTGATCGTACTGTTGAAGTTCAGGCTGATAAAGGCGATTCATATCACCCATTAATTTCAATCCGGTTGCTGTGTATTGGGGCTCATCAGCGGCGTGTGAAAGGTGGTTAAACGCGTGCCAGCCAAGGGTTGCACCTTGTTCTCCCCACCCCCGGCTGACTTCAGCAATCGCCTGCCCTAGTCGATGAGTGCGGTCTGACGAATCCGCACTTCGTTCAAACCGTGGATCACGATCTTTCACCATAGAGCTAAACATCATGGCTTGAGTGTCTGTCAGACCTTGTTCTTTCGCTTGAGTGAACGCTTGGTCTGGAGTTTGTCGTATTCCTTTACCGGTTGACGACTGACTATTCCCAAACGAGGCTTTTTTCATCAGATCAGTCATATGGGATTTGTATTGGTTTGATTGCTGGTAACGGGATTCTACGGATTGTGACGAATTACCATAATCCTGATCAACAGATCGCGAGTTACCTTTAATACGGTTAATGTTTTGTTCCGTTCGGTTTTGATCAAGTGCTGGAGTTTGTTTTAGAGCTCCAGCAACAGATTCCTGTATTGGGCTCTCGTTCAGATCGGTATTTCTGTGTTCGAAAGATTGGTTAGAACGTGGTTCAGCTTCATTGGCTGTTGTCATGAATCCTGATTGATTCAAAGCTTTACCTAACCGTTCAATGTCTTTATCGTCGCCGGTTTTTAATGCAGAGGTAACCAGTGCTGCGGCGAGAGTTTCATCTTTGCTGGCAAACTGTCCCTCAAATCCCTGGTAATTTTTGTTAACGTCTTTTTGATAATCAGAATCAAAAGGCTTGCTTCTAAGGGTATTCATAGCTTCTGGAGAAGAGGCCAGTTTATGCGCCCACACTGCAGGGCCCGAACTTAACGCCTGCCCTAGCTGTTGTTGTAATTGACTGGTTTGTTCAAAGCTCTTTTCGGAGCTTAGTGATTCTTGAGCTGCTTGCTGGTACTGCTGATTATCACTGACCCCCAGTTCTTTCATCCAACTATGAGATTGGCCACTCCCTGCATCCACTTTCATGGCTTTTTGTAACTGTGATCCCCAAGTTTTTGAGAGCCCTTCGTTATTCAAGTATGACAGCGCTTCTCCAATGGAATCAGATTGAGACTCCTTATTTGTTCCTGACACATTGCTACGATAATTCATACCCACATCAACGGGCATACCTTTAAATGATGGACCTCCATGAGCACCAACACTGAGAGTCTTTTGTGAAGCAAGTTCTTTGGATACTTGAGAACTCAACCCAAACCGATTCTGCAAGTCTCTCCCCAAGTCATTTCGAAACTGCGTCACCTGACTCTGCCCAGAGCTGAGGCTATTACTGAATTGTTTAAACTCCTTGGCATCAACGGATTCACCATAGCGCTGCTGGAATGCATGACTGGTCGCCTGACTAAAAGCCATTCCTGCTGATTTTCGGGCTGAATCTTTGGAGGCAACCAGACTGGAAAGCTGATTACTGGCGGAAAGGGCAGGA
>SIHQ01000125.1 GCA_004762125.1 Oceanospirillales bacterium
ATAAAGTTCGTTCGAGGAAGAATGAGAAGCCTTCAACAAACGCCTGAAGCGGTGAAAGGGTTCTTCAGGCTACATCACACCCAGTATGCTTGCAGACAGTGTTACGTATAATAAATAAGAATCAATACCAAGAATAAAAAACTGCCACTTCATCATTATGAAGAAATTTAAGCCTTCATCTCCAATACTCTTTATTACCGAAGGCGGTCTGGGATGAGCAGGGAGAATGTGTAAACCCTGTAAAGAAATGCTTTCTCCCCCTCAGGACAGGGAAAATGCATTTATTGAATACCAAAACCATCTTTGAGACTTGAAATACCAAGGCCTTTCATGCGTTTTCCCTGGCGAATCGGATGACAAGATCATGCTGTCGTACAACAGCCATCGAACCGGCAAGAAAGAAATTTATCCCTATATATTTTATAGGAATACAGAAAAAGAAGCCAACATGAATATTAGCGACCATACTTGTTTATAATTCGTAGATAATGCTGAAGAAGCTCCTGTGGGCTCAGTTATAGGTGCTTCCGGAGTAGTATCTCGGCTAGAGTCAAAAAACCACTTTATTTCACCCTCGTCAAAAAAACCTTCAACTCTTTGAGGCTTAGGTAAGTTAGAAACTCTCCAGTAATTCGCTATTCTCGAGGCAATAGTAACTCTATAATTTTCATCTTCATTTCTTGATATGTTCACGGCCCTACCCAACAGATTAAAATTAAACGCCGTGTTATCAATACTCAACGATACATCGCTGGTTATACGATCAGGATTAGAGTTAATTCTAACATCAACACCTTTGGCTTGATTTTCTTCATTGCTACCAAAGGATTGAATTCGGCTGCCAGAGAGAGCAAGGCTACCGCCATGCATTCTGATGCCAGACTCAAAATTTCCTACGATCGCCATGGCTCCAACAGTCAATTCGGCATCAATACCTTCAATCATTTTAGATACTGTTGCATTCCCAAAAATTCGAAAAGTAGCCCAGCTAATAGTTGTTTTAGTAAAAGCTTCACTGCGAACAGGAAAGAAATCATTACTGTGTAAATGAATGCTCAGATTATCCAAGCGAACAGGAATCCGATTGCTTTTGTTAGCTGTGTTAGAAACTTCTTCTCCGGGTTTTGTTAGTCGAATTAAGATAAGAGGCTGCGCCTCTTCTGGAACAGACGTGCTTTCCGTACTAGCAGACTGAGAAAGACTCAATACAGCATCTTCAACATATACAGACCCATACATGCCTCCACAAATCACTATTTCATCAGCTTGATCAGGTATTTCTTCAGATACAGAATTTATAACTATTGGCTCGGTTAGCACAAGATTATCTAAAATAAGATACTGTTTAGACGCTTGGTATTTATTTATTAATTGAGTAATAGACTCAGATGTTGCATCTGAAGTGATGATTTCAACTTTACTATTTGTAAAACCACAACGATACAGAATGGTAGCA
This sequence comes from Oceanospirillales bacterium, assembly GCA_004762125.1. Classification (GTDB taxonomy): domain Bacteria; phylum Pseudomonadota; class Gammaproteobacteria; order Pseudomonadales; family Endozoicomonadaceae; genus Endozoicomonas_A. The sequence goes on from SIHQ01000125.1 coordinate 1,457, forward strand.
AAGTAAGGGTCGGATCGACGTGATAAAGCTGTTGGCGAAGTTATCGTTGCAGGTACTGTGGGTGTTGGCAATGTTGCAGTTATTACTTCTGAAAGTGATGTTGTAACCGTGAGTGGAGCCTCAGCGCTGTCAGTAACGTTAATACCGTTAGTACCGTTGATAGAGTTAGCAAGAACTTGCTTACTAGCACTGATCGTTATAAACATCAGCAGCAGTATGTTTAATATTTTTATTGAGTTCGTCATAATTAGCTACTTCTTTTCTTTTCGCAGAAGAAAAAATGATAGCCTATTATCAGTAGTGCATTAATTTTATTTATGCTCAAGGAAAAAGTTATTTATTGGTAATAAATAACTTTTTAAATATTTAAAAACAAATACTGTATTAATCAAATTTTACTTTATGGGATAGAGGTTTTTTGCAATAACCTCTTCAAGACAGAGAGATTGTCAAATCTAGTCGTTAGTATGCAACGAAAAACCCTTTTTAGATGGATTAAAATGATAATGTAGAATAAGTGCGGAAACAGCTATTGCGGGAACAGCCATAACTATGATTGTGGCAGGTGGTGTTAAATAATAGAGCCAGGTAGCAGCTTCAGTAGCACCTTCAGTAGCACCTTCAGTAGAAGTTTCAATGGGCAAGCGTGCAGCGCTGAAAAAACCACAGTCATTTGAAATTGACTGTATTTCAAATTTGCACTGATCGGTGTAGTTGACGGAGCGACAAGTAATATCTGTCGTGCTTTTGTCAACTCTGCCGCTCTTACAACCGCATCCGGGATTGCTTACCTGCAACCAGTAACTTTCAATATCAAGTACTGGAGACCAGCTCAAAAACACCGCACTCTGGTTGGTGTCATTGACAATAAACTGTTCTGGTGGTGGTGGCTGAGAGCCGACCGTGAGAACA
>SIHQ01000126.1 GCA_004762125.1 Oceanospirillales bacterium
ACATACTCATTTTGTACTGGCTTTTAGGGAGCCACGGAGTAATGCGACTGTGGCATTGCGCATCATTGCCTATGGTTTTTCGGCCAAGTCCGATGCGATGAATCTTGGCCAGAGCTCTGGTTGCTAACAGACTGGTGTTGTCAGCAAAGTGCCCATAGGTGCTGGTAAAACCAGTCATGGGATAGAGGCTGCCCCAACTGCCAGCACACCAGTGCAGACTGTCCATGGGTTGTGAATTCAGAGCTGCTGCGCCATCGGCAGTACAAGCATTCATCGCTGCAGGATTGGCGTAGGCTGCAAGGTCCGGTGATAACAATGCCGCCAATTCAGGATGATTCCAGGAAGGATCAACTTCTGACAGATTGATCAGATCAAAATCCACCAAGTCACTGTTGCAGCCGCCGATGCCGGTGTACATATTCAGCATTTCAATGAGTGGCAAGCTGTACACATGAGCGTGCATATAGGTTAGGCCTTTGGGGATATTGGCTGAGCCCAAGGTTCCCCAACGACGTTGGTCTACTATGGGCAGTTTGTGGCCGCCCAATGCCATTAAACAACCAGGGCTTCTGGTGAGTTCGATTAATCGCTGTGGTCGCCAGAATCCCGTAGTTACACCGGGGTGAAATAGGCCTGCGCTGTCTTCACACATGCAGAATCCGGTATTGGTTTTGGCTCTGTGATTGGGTTCTTTACCTGAACCCAGTTTTGCTAATCCTATGCGGATCGGAAACAGCTCTTTCCAGGGCACAGCGGTGATCAGTTTCTCGGACAAGATCGGAACACTTTGGCACAGGGCTTTGGAGAGATTTTGGCTTTCAATCGGAGGTGATTCTTCTGCATGAGCCTTTGATGAAAAACCTGCCAATGATGCCTTTAACCATGAGTACCACCTCAGTGAATCATTCTCTGAAACAGCAGTGGTCGTCACTCGCCATTGAGAGCTGCTTTCGTGAGTCAGTAATGCTGGGAGTTGGGTCAGTTGAAAGCGCTTTACTAATTCCGAAGGCAACAAGTAGATTAAATGTTGCTGCATCTCATCAGGCAGTTTTTGTAATCCGGCAATAGACCATTGGCTTGTCATTATTAATGCATCAGGGTGTTGAGTTAACCATTCCATCACGGCTGTCTGTTGTCGTTTATCCTGACTGTCCATGACGATGATGGGTGTATTCCATGAGCCCGATAGCTGAACAACTCGACTACTTTCTGTTCGGCTGACAGGAAGATTCTGATGATTAGTGAATGTTTTATGGGTCAGTTTATGTTGAGTTTTTTCCGTGATGGCATGCCAGTTCATCATCGAAAGTCGTTGTTTCAAACTTTCCAGAAGATCTGTTTCGACAACCGGAAAAGTGGTTCCATAGCTACCCAGATGACCTCGTTTTCCTGATTGATACTGACGAATCAGCCACTCTATAGAAGTAATACCCGCTGCCATAATCACTGTTTTACCGTTCACTTCAAGTGACAGGGTGGGTACGTGTTCAATGTTATATTCTTGGAAAGCAACAGGATTGATATCGATGCCAATATTCTCTGAATCACTGACTTCTTTCAGCCGACTCTGCCAGAGGCCAATGGTGTCATTTAAACGGCTGTGCTTTGGTGAAAGTCCACGAACCAGTAAGCGAGTTTCATTAGGATCAAAGTTTTTCAGAAGGCTTTTAATGACCGCTTCACCCATACTTTCGGAGATGAACAGTCGACTCTGGAAATTTTCAGATTGTTGGGAATAGCTGGGAGGTGGGAGAATCATAAGAACAACAGAAATGGCCAGAACGATAGGAATCATCATGATTACACCCGACGCAGGTTATCAATGCGCTCTCTGACTTCGGGAATCGTCAGGTACTCCCAAATCGCTTTAGTCGCTTGTGTATCTGCCAAAGCCCGGTGTGCTTCGCCTTGCCACTGATGCAGAACATACTCACTGGCGAATCTAAGGTTTTGCCAACGATAATTACCGTGATAGCAGTCCCATTGGCCAAAATGCTCGGCGAAGGCCAGCATGCAACACTGAACAGAAGCAGCGCAGGCCAGCTCCCTGCACAGATATTGACTGTCGTAAGTCTTGTTATAAATGATGACGTTCTGTTCCCGAACCAAAGACTCTATTTGCTGGCGCAGTTCGTCATAAGTGGGGGCTTGTTGAACCATCTTCGGTGTGATGTGATGTATTTGTTGGGCATCTGGCCAGATGAGGTGATGAACAGGTTTGACCAACGTATTTAGAAGGATTTCGCTCTGATCGTTGATGATGGCGATCTCAAGCACATCGTCGTTTTTTGATAATCCGGTAGTTTCGGTGTCAATGTACAAAATCTGGTAATTTGTCATTGTTG
>SIHQ01000127.1 GCA_004762125.1 Oceanospirillales bacterium
TTGACCAACGTATTTAGAAGGATTTCGCTCTGATCGTTGATGATGGCGATCTCAAGCACATCGTCGTTTTTTGATAATCCGGTAGTTTCGGTGTCAATGTACAAAATCTGGTAATTTGTCATTGTTGATTCCTGTCTTTTAAGACCTGCAGAATGGCGTCACTAAGAGAATGCCCGCGATCACGGTAGTGGCGAATAGCACCTTCATCATTGGGGTGACTGGAGTAGAGCAGTTTTTTAAATGGGTTGAGTATCAAGCGACCAATGCCTTTACCTTGTTCGGTTAACACCATGATTTCGGAATATTTGCCTTCTACGGTATGAACGGTTTTCAGCAGTTTGTAACCTTCAGGCGGGAGGGCCAGTCGTTGTTGTTTTTCCAACTCATTGATAGTGCTGATCTGTTGTTTCAGTAAAAACTGGGTGGCGCTGTTATCCATAGCCGCTCGGCCTGCAGGGGTTTCGTAGAAATCTTCGATGCGCTGGGCTGCCATAAGGTTGGCTCCGTTATAGCGTCGAAAACGACGAAAACCGTGTTCAATAAACAGAGCCGCACCTTGAGTGTCCCGCATGAGGTTCCAAGCTTCGTCTATCACCACCAATTTACGGCGGTTGATGTCACCAAAGTACATTTGTTGTTGAATCATGTAGATCAGCTCCAGCACTACTACACGCTGCAAATGTTTGCGGTTGTCCAGATGCCGCAGCTCCAGCACAGTGAATGGCTGATGTTCATCCAGCGTATTTTCACCAACAAAAAAACGACCGTATTCACCTTTTGATGCAAAGGCACTAAGCTGTACGCCCAGATCGGTCATACGTACATCAGGGTGTTGTTTGAGCTTTTCTTGCAGTCGATCAATACTGCTGCCTTTGCCCTCTTGTTCCCAAAGCTCACGAATCTGTTCTCGCAGACTGGCCTCTTGATACGGCAGCAATGGCTCTCTCGGTGACACCATGGCAATGATTAAAGCCAGCAATATGTCGCCTTCTTCATCGTATTCCCTGACCAGAGAAAAAGGGTTCATACTCAATTTATGACCTTGGTCGAAATCCAGAAACTCGCCATCAAAATGTTGGCAAATTTTCTTATAGCCTTCACCGATGTCCAGCGCCCAGCACTGACCGCCCCGAATTAGAATGTTGCTGATGATCTCATTGACCAACATGGTTTTACCGGCACCCGATGTGGCCGCAATAATGCCGTTGTAATTACTGTTGGATTCAAACAACGACAGGTTTATTAGCTGACCACGGCGAGACACCAGATTCAGTAAAACTTCCTGATGCCCTGGCCAGTCATCGAATAACGGCAGTAAGGGCACCGCATGACGGGTCGCCAAGGTCTTCTCATGCATGGCAAGGGCTTGGGTGGCCTTTTGGGCGTTACCGGGCAGGGTATTAAGAAACATCGGCAGCATAAAATAGACGTCTTCATAAAGCATAAACCCCAGTTCACGGAAATAGCTGCAGGCATTGGACGACAAGGTATTAGCTTCTTTCTGAGAGTCACAATAAAGGACCAGGACAAAGCTGAGATGCAGCGGCGCATCGCCTTTATTCAGAGCGTCGGACAACACATCAAAATCCTTTTTACGTTCCAGCAGTCGAGGTTCAAAGCGGGTAATGGGACTGGACGATTGTTGAATAGCGATCCGTTGACGACTGTTCAGCGATGCCTGCAGTTGCTGACAGCGAGGAAACCGTAATAACACATGAATCTGTGCATAACACTTGATGCCTCTATGACCACTTTGACTGTCCCCCATAAAGCTAAACGCTGAACCCAGCGCAGCGAATGGAGGAAGCTGTTTGGCCACCAAGACTTTGATGAATCGTTGTTTATCACTCACGCCGATCACAAGATGATCCGGGTGTACTTCAAGGCATGAATCCGGATCAAAGACCTGCTCATTCAAAGACTGATCGGGATCAGCAACGACTTTGCTTAATGCCCATCGACCTTGTTCAGGGTGATTGACCAGAATCATATTCAGTCGTAACCATTCATGCTGATCCATGGGCATAGCGGCTAACCCTGCAGTTTCCATGCCACCTGAAAACGTCTGTTTCAAGCGACTGGCTACCATCATCTCGTCATCAGAAGGTGACTGTTGATGAAGGGCTATTTTTACCGTGATCCACAGAATGCCTCGTCGCAGTTTATGACCCTGATCCAATGGTTGATGAATCCCTGACTGCAACTGCTGAATATTCTGTTTCAACATGGCTTTGAACTCAGGGGGCGCACGGTCTTTCAACAGCATTAACTGAGTAATGGTTTTTTGCAGGTCGGGGCTTAATATCAGGCCGCATTGCACCAGCGTG
>SIHQ01000128.1 GCA_004762125.1 Oceanospirillales bacterium
GCACACAGGATCAACCAACACCTCCACCTACAGAAGAAGTCACCGAGAACGAACCGCCTCACACACTTGAAGAGACACAACAACTTGAAACCGGTGTTCCAGACAAAGAAAAAGATCCCGTTGACAATGAACCAGAGGTCAATGGTGACGCTGATAAACCACTGGCCACCGTTAACAACAAATACGAAAACGGCGCTACTGTTTCTGACAAGAAAGCCCCCGCTGACGACGAACACGGGAAGATCGTTGAAGAAGGTTCCGTTGATAGTGATGTTGATAGTGATGTTGATAGTGATGTTGATAGTGATGTTGATAGTGATCACAGAATCGAACCCGAACTCAGTGATACAGAAGGAGACGAAGATCGTTTAATCGCTGAACAACCTCAGCCTACTCTGCCCCCAGCGGTTGGTCCCACACCAGAATCTGGAAGAACGGTAGATCCCGAAACAGGCATCTCCTTCCCTCAGGGCGCTGACCCCGCTCAGCCGACTCTGTCACCTGCACCTGCACCTGCACCTGCACCTGCACCTGCACCAGAAGAAGAAAATAAACTTGAAGCGGGCGATGACAAAAAAACGGATGCATTACCGCTAGCCGCTGATGGAAAAACCGGAGAAGACACCCTCGTTTCTGACCAGAAAAACACCGGTAAAGATCTGCCTCCTACACCTGAAAAGACAGAACAACCCGGCGACGCTCCAAACGAAGATGAAAAACATGACGACAGTGACAGAGATGGAACTGGCAATGTACCAGCCGCCGGTGCTGATGTCGGAACTGGGGCTAGCGAAACCGACCCTGCCATAGAAGAAGCCGACGACACTGTAACTGTTTCACCTGGCACACAGGATCAACCAACACCTCCACCTACAGAAGAAGTCACCGAGAACGAACCGCCTCACACACTTGAAGAGACACAACAACTTGAAACCGGTGTTCCAGACAAAGAAAAAGATCCCGTTGACAATGAACCAGAGGTCAATGGTGACGCTGATAAACCACTGGCCACCGTTAACAACAAATACGAAAACGGCGCTACTGTTTCTGACAAGAAAGCCCCCGCTGACGACGAACACGGGAAGATCGTTGAAGAAGGTTCCGTTGATAGTGATGTTGATAGTGATGTTGATAGTGATCACAGAATCGAACCCGAACTCAGTGATACAGAAGGTGACGAAGGTCGTTTAATCGCTGAACAACCTCAGCCTACTCTGCCCCCAGCGGTTGGTCCCACACCAGAATCTGGAAGAACGGTAGATCCCGAAACAGGAACCTCTTTCCCTCAGGGCGCTGACTCCGCGCAGCCGACTCCGTCACCTGCACCTGCACCAGAAGAAGAAAATGAACTTGAAGCGGGCGATGACAAAAAAACGGATGCATTACCGCTAGCCGCTGATGGAAAAACCGGAGAAGACACCCTCGTTTCTGACCAGAAAAACACCGGTAAAGATCTGCCTCCTACACCTGAAAAGACAGAACAACCCGGCGACGCTCCAAACGAAGATGAAAAACATGACGACAGTGACAGAGATGGAACTGGCAATGTACCAGCCGCCGGTGCTGATGTCGGAACTGGGGCTGGCGAAACCGACCCTGCCATAGAAGAAGCCGACGACACTGTAACTGTTTCACCTGGCACACAGGATCAACCAACACCTCCACCTACAGAAGAAGTCACCGAGAACGAACCGCCTCACACACTTGAAGAGACACAACAACTTGAAACCGGTGTTCCAGACAAAGAAAAAGATCCCGTTGACAACGAACCAGAGGTCAATGGTGACGCTGATAAACCACTGGCCACCGTTAACAACAAATACGAAAACGGCGCTACTGTTTCTGGCAAAAGAGAATCAGACGACGAACACGAAGAGATCACTAAAGAAGACTTTGTTGATGGCGATCACAGAGTCCAGCCAAGCGAATCAGAGCTCAGAGGCACAGAAGAAAATCGTTTAATCACTGATCAGCCCCAACCTGCTCTGCCTGCAGCGGTTCATCCGGCACAAGAGCATGGGGAAACGGTAGATCCCGCAACAGAATCCGCCATCTCTCAGGGCGCTGAACCCACGCAGTACTCTCAACAACAGGTCCCTCAACAACAGGGCTATCAACCGACTCTTTCTACAGAAGAACAATTTTCACTTGAACCAGGTGTTCATCAAGAGCCCTTGGTTCCAACCACCGAATTATTTCTTTATGAAGAACCGATAAACAACACCATTATCTGTTCGGTTTCTTATTCAGTAAAATTCGTTACAGCACAAGGCCAGCAGACTCT
>SIHQ01000012.1 GCA_004762125.1 Oceanospirillales bacterium
GGAAATCAATGCGTAAGCGGTGTTTTCACTACCGCGAGATAGAGGATTCTGGTGACTTGAACAGTGATTCTGGTCATTTGAACATCGATTCTGGAAATCACCCAAAAGTGTTCAATAGTTACCGGAATGAGTGTTCAAGCACGGCCAGAATGGGTGTTCACGAGTTACCAGAATGGGTGTTCAAATGGTTCCAGAATATGCAAATGATGTTGTCACTATTGAATAGAACTAATTTCCCGAGAGAGATACGTTGAAAAGCATTCAAAAGTTCGAGGAAGCTTTGGTTTTAGATGAAAATCAAAGAGTGGTAAGAGATCGCAATTTTTCCAATCTGGATTGGTCTCATGAATACGAACAAGATCTGCATTTTATTGACTGTACAATATCTTCCTCAGATTTCTCAGGAGTAAATTTAGAAGGTTTGCGTTTTGAAAACTGTCAAATAGTCAGTTGTGATTTTTCAGAAGCTACTCTAAATAATGCCGTCTTTACAAAAAGCATTTTCTACGACAAAAGTAATCAAAAAGGATGTGACTTCCAAAAGGCTGACTTACGTCACTCGGTATTTTATGATTGTGATATTTCCACCTGTAACTTCTATCGATCCGAGTTGTTCGATATCACAATAAACGAATGCCAAGCTCAGGGTTGTAACTTTGAACTGGCTGAATTTGTAACGGTTGTCAGCAAAAGCATGCTGTTTAGTTCAGCTCAACTGACAAAAACAAATTTTAAGTATTCAGATTTTGAAGGGGTTCATTTAGAAAAATGTGACCTTTCAGAAAGTAACTTTTCTTGTGTAATTTTTTCAAGAGCCAATTTGGAAGGGGCTAATCTCACAAATACCGCATTTGCTCCCAGTCAGTATGATGGTCTATCAATATTTAAGGCTGATTTACGAAATGCGGAAATAGCGGGTATAGACATCAGAGCATTAGACTTCTCTGGTGTTCAGATATGTGAGTGGCAAATGGCGTCTTTGCTGGAAAATTTTGGTTTCATCATTCATCCCGATCAATAAGTATCGGGGAATACACAGAACAAATACTTCAGGTTTGCTCCGGGGTTTGGCTCCTTTGTTAGATGCATGGATTACTTTGATTGGGTCAAGAGCTCGGCATCAGGGTACATTCATTATTCTGGCACGCGGCACAGTCAATATCACTTGTTATGGATTTGAAGCTACCTACACGTTCTTTTTCTTGAGCTGAGCGAAAACAGCTAGCGATTTCTACGTGATCTACAATGAATATTGTATCGTTATCTGATGTTGTTGGGAAAGTAATGAAGATTCATTCAAGAGATTTAAACGATTCTGATCTAATAAAAATGAGAAAAATTTTATTAGAAGATGGTCCAAATAACTGGAATTTTCTTACTAATGAAAGTTTTAATCATCAGTTCCAGTTGATTAAAGAAGGTAAAGCTCTTGCTGTTCTTGCAGAAGATGATGAAATTGTCGGTTTTGCCGTTCTTATATTTAGAGAACACTCCCCTGAAAAGTTGGAAAAATACGCGAAACTGTCATCACTAGATTATATCAATGATGTGGTCGTTAGCAGAACCCGCAGTGGTCAAGGCATTGGTAATAAATTACTCAATGAGTGTATTGTCATAGCAAAAAACCGAGCTTCAGAAGCTGTATATATTGAGAGACATGAAGAGAATTTAGCGTCAGCTGGAATGATGTTAAAAGCAGGTTTTGAAATCGTAGAGACCTACTATGATCCATCAAAGCGATTTGTAGGTTCTAAAAGTACAACGGTATTGAAAAAGTACACATGACAAATGAGAGAAGGTAGACTGCGTCTAGGGCGCAGGACCTTAGCTAGTGTTATTTTTGTTGTTGAACGTATCCATTTATTATCTTTTGTGTGAGATGTTATGAATCTAGATAAATCGAAGAAGAGAATTGCTAAAAAGGTTAAAATGGGATTTCAGGGTTACCCAACTATCTTTATTGAGTATTTCGGTGAATCTGAAGGTTTAGCTAGCGGTGTTTCAGTAAAATTCGTCTTTGAAGAAGACTCTGCTCCTCAGGAAGAAAAATTCATAAGCAAATCAGACGCTCGTGAAGACGAGGTGATTCAGTCAGCTTTAGTGAAAATGATAGAGCGCTCTGGAGCACAGACTGTCACTCAAGCCGAAGTCGTATCGGTTTTATCGTAGTTCAAAGTTGTGCTAGCAAGGCGTTACTGAATTTATCTATGGCTTTAAGAGGTGATGGTTTGAATAGAACCATCACCTCTTTTTGTTTCAGCTCTGCTGTAAACGCTCAATTAGCCCCGAAAAGCGCACTGTCCGTTTTTTGATAGCTTGATTCAGTACCTGGTTATTGCAGTAGATATTCAGCTGTTTTTTCGCTCTGGTGATGCCGGTATACACCAGTTCTCTGGTGAGTACTGGCACCATCTTTTCCGGTAAAACCATCATTGTATGGTTGAACTCTGACCCCTGACTTTTATGGATGGTCATGGCGAATACGGTCTGGTGTTCTGGCAAACGACTGGGGAGCAAATGTTTAATACTGCCGTCAGGCAGTTCGAACACCACCTTGAGCTTGCCGTCGTTATCAGGCAGGGCAATACCAATGTCGCCGTTATAGAGATTGAGTCCGTGGGCATTCTGGGTGATTAATACCGGGCGCCCGGTGTACCAAAGGCCTTCAGAAGGCAGGTAATGCCGTTGAACCAGCTGGGATCGTATCTCTTTATTCAGACCTTCAACACCGTATTTCCCTTCACGTACTGCACAGAGCAAACGGAAGTTATTAAAACGGCGAATGATGGTTCGCTCATCCAGCTTTTCCCGTATGGCCTCCAGATAGCTCATATAACCTTGAGCAGCACTGGCGATCATTTGGGTGTAGTAGGCATCGGTTAGTTGATGTCTCTGAATATCCTGAAAGCCACTGTCAATGGTCGTCTTTACAGTGTGGAGGTCTCCAGCGTTGACTGCTGCCGCCAGAGTACCAATGCCGGATCGAGCGTCGAAACGATAACTTTTTCTCAGCAGGCAGAAGCGGTTCTTAATAGGCAGTTCCTGCGCGCCTTGCCATTGATTCAGATGAAAACCGGTCAATTGTTCCAGCAGGACAGTCTGACTTTTTGAGTAACCACCTTCTGCAGCCGTACAGATATCTCCCAGAACACTACCCGCATCCACAGAAGCTAACTGATCCCTGTCGCCCAGCAAGATAACACGGGCATGGTCGGGCAGGGCGTCCATTAACTTGCGCATCAGTGTCAGGTCGATCATTGAAGCTTCATCCACCACCAGAATATCCAGATGCAGCTGGTTTTTTGAGTGATGACGAAATTCAGGTCGACCAGGAATAACGCCTAGCAGTCTATGGATAGTGCCCGCTTGAGTGGGAATAAGCTGACGAATTGAATCACTGCAATGGAGTGAAGCCAGTGCACCACCAATGGATTCGGTCAATCGAGCAGAGGCTTTTCCTGTTGGAGCGACCAATCTAATGTCCGGCACTTTGCCAGCTTGATCTCCCAATTCAATCAGCATGGCTAATAGCCGGGTAACAGTTGTCGTTTTACCCGTTCCGGGCCCACCACTGATGACACTGAACGGTTGTGTACTTGCTAAAGCAGCAGCCACTTTTTGCCAGTTAAGACAGACTTCAGTTGGAATCATCGAGTCCAGAAGACGCAACTCTTCAGCTGTTTGAGCTGTCTGGACAGTTTGCAGGCAGGCTGACCAATCAACTTGATCGGGCAGTTCTATATCCAGCCATTTGATCAATTGAGTCCTAATGTTGTCATCACTGGCGCTTCGATCCAGTACTGAAAACAAAAAGGTATAATCCCTTTGAAAAAGCCGTTCAAGAATAGTGCTAGCCGCTTTCTGATCCAGCGATAGCTCACTGCCTTTGGAAAGAAAAGCCGCCACCGTACATTCATGTTGCCAGTATCGGTAAAAATAGAGATTATCATTGTCCAGAACGATGGGCGTGACGGCGCTGCCATCACCAATGACGGATGAGGAGAGCAGTTGTTGCCGGTTCGATTCACTTGAGAGATTTGCTGTCTGTTTCAGAGTATCCGTAGTGATGTTGTCCAGATCAAAAAAAACATCCTGAGTCAAAAAAGACAACGGCAGACAGACATTGCCCTTGCCCAGTTCATGGCTGAGCAGGGCTGCGATCAATGAGACCAGAGGACTGTTATCAATATCATGCATTAAACGTGCAAATTGATAATCCAGAGGACGAATCTTTTGGGTGTCCAGCAATTGGCGCAGTGCATTTAGCATACGGCTTCTCCGGCAAACAGACTGTCCAGTTTGGTGATCAACGACAAGCTGGGTCGATGCTGGAAAATACCGGGTCGATCACGTCTGTCTTTACGTACTCCTCTGAGGAAGAGATAGAAAACACCACCGAAGTGTTGTTCATAGTCGTAATCGGGCAGTCTGTGTTTCAACAATCGGTGGAGTGCCAAGCTGTAAATTTGATATTGAAGATCGTAGCGGTGATCGATCATCACAGCGTCCATACTATCTGACAGATAGTCGTCTATCTCACTACCCAACCAGTTGGACTTGTAATCCAGTACATACCAGCGACCCTGATATTCAAAGGTCAGGTCGATAAAGCCTTTTAGCATGCCCTTAACTGTTCTGAAATCCAGAGAGCCGGCTCTTGCTGATAAAGGATCTTCATGGGCAAGCAGTGTATTCAGCTCATCAGCATTAAGACGTGACACCGGCAGATAAAACTCCATCTCAGCTTTTTGCTGGCTGGCAGACAGCTGGCCAAGAGTCAGGTCTTTGCCATCCAGCGGTGTATTCAAACAGTGATCCAGCATTTCAACCAATGTTTCTGACCAGTGTTCTTCGAACCCTTCTCGGGTCAGTTGCTCAACGACAAAATCAGCGACCGAGCCATTCGATCCTGCAACAGTAGGGTATTCTTCGAACAGTGTGTGAAGGAACGTACCGGGGCGTGCACCTTTTGGAAAACTGAAGATATCCAGAGTTTCGTCTTCTGCTTCAATTTCTGTGGGAATGGATTCCAGGTCCTGCTCCAGCATTTCCATACTGGCATCCAGAGTCGTGTGCCTTGGAGCGCTATGGGAGGTTTTGGACAATGCTGAATAGCTGGTCACCCACCAGTCTTTCTCAATGCGACTGGAAAAGCTTTTGGCGGACAGTTCCGGTTTTTCTTCAGCTGGTGGTTGATATCGTTCTACTGGGATCTTAGGAAGTTTGGTCAGCTGGATGAGCTCGGATTGAGCCGTGAGCGAATCCAACTGTTCTTGTAATTGCGCACAGGTTATAAAGTCTCCGTTCCCCAACAGGTAACCAATGGCAGATTTATGAAGATCGGTTTTTTCACCTTTCTTCCCTGAACCGGTCTTCAGAGGTGCCAATCCCAAATAACAACTGTGCACTGAACGAGTCAATGCCACATAGAGCAGTCGCAGGTCTTCTGCTAGTCGCTCTTTTTCAGCCTGAGCCAGTGAATCGTCATTGTGGGTCAGATCAAGGATGGTCTTACTGTCTTGATGATACAGGGGCTCTTTGGTTTCCCTGAAACTACAAATATACGGCAGGAACACCACTGGGTATTCCAGCCCTTTTGATTTGTGAATGGTAACAATCTGTACCAGATTCCGTTCACTTTCCAGATGGAGTTGTTGATCGTCAGCGGCCGAATCAGGCGTGTATATGTGCTCGGACAACCATCGGTACAAGGCATGGGGGCTATCCAATTCAAGACTGGCGGATGCCAGTAGTTCACCAATGTGCAAGAAGTCTGTTAAACGACGTTCACCGTAGGTCGTGGAAAGCAGTTGTTCGGCAATCTTGCGTCGTCGTAGCAGGTTTCGCAGCATGGGGAGTAGCCCCTGGGTCTGCCAAACCAGCTGGTAGCCTTGAAACTCATTGACGCAGTTTTCCCAGGCTTGTTCGTCCTGATTCAGGTTGTCCAGTTCCTGAGCGGTCATGTTCAGCACAGATGACGCCAGTGCAGAACGTAATATCCGATCATTGGCCGGTGTCAGGCAGGCTGCGAGCAGTCGAAGAACATCCTGAGCTTCCTGACAGGCAAACACCGAGTCATTGCTACTGAGGTATACACTGGCAATGCCTTGTTCAGAGAGCGCGTCACGAATCATCTGTCCCTGTCGTCCGGTACGAACCAGAACCGCTATATCGCCTGCCTGCAAAGATTCGCTTTTGTCTTCTTTGGTAATAGAAGCTTTTTCCGAGTTGGCTAGAGTCAGCAAACGATGGATTTCGCTGGCGGTGGCTAGTGTCATGGCTTCTTCATAGTCACCTTTACCAATGGCATTACCATCCGCTTCCTGAAGCCAGAGTTGGACGGCAGGGACAGGCTGGTTGTTGACCAGCAACTGTTTTTTGTCCGCTGTTTTCGATGGTTTCACGGATTCAAAAGGGATCTGCTCATAAATAAACGGATTGTTCGACACTGAAAACAAGCGGTTGACAGCATTGACCATGTTGCTGGTGGATCGCCAGTTAGTGTCCAGTGAATAATGAGCCGTAACCTGTTTTCGAGCTTCCATATAGGTGAAGACATCTGCACCCCGGAAGGCATAGATAGCCTGTTTTGGGTCACCGATCATGAATAGACCGGATGAATCACCATCACTACTATTGCTGTCAGTATCATCGCTGTCAGAATCTATTAAATGGCTGTTGTATATTTTGTTGAAAATAGCGTATTGCTGGGGGTCAGTGTCCTGAAATTCATCAATCATAGCCACCTGAAATTGCTTTCGAACGGCTGTGGCCAGGGTATCGCCAAAAGGTCCATAGAGCGCCTTTTGCATATTGCCTAGCAGATCATCAAACGACATTTGATGTCGGTCTGCCATATTCTTATGGTGGTTTCGACGAACTTCCTCCAGGGCAAGGTTGATGATCATGCCTTTAAACGCTTCCTGAATACTCAGGCCCGAGCTCATCAACTCATCAATCATTTGAAAGACCGGGTGATCAGGCAGCTTGCCACCTTTAGCCAGCGCTTTCTTCAGAGTACTGGTGCTGTAGATTTCCCAGCTCTCATTACGACCCAGAATAGGGAACAGGTCGTCACTCTGAACAAATTCAGCCATCAGAGTCAGACGCTTCAGAGGTTTGGCGGTCTTTTTTAAGCCTGCTTTGAGAAGTTGCTCTTCAATGTCGGACTGTTCTTGTCGCCAAAGCGCCTTAATGGCCAGTGAAGGTTGAATAAATTTTTTCTGGAAGGGCCCTATATCCACAGGCAGTTGCCCGGTGTAAACACTGAGATCGTGTTTGCCCAGATAGCTGCGAATGCCCATAAGCAAGTCAGTGGGTGTTTTCCAGAGTTTTCTTGCCATTCGGGCCAGAGGTTTGTTCAAAGAATAGAAGTGTCGACGCCAGAAGTCAGCAGCCGTCTGTTGAAGAAGATGGTGTTCATCGGTAATCAATTCGCTGGAAAACAGTGTGCCGCTTTCAAAAGCATGCTGTTTCAACATGCGCTGGCAAAAACCGTGAATGGTGAAAACCGTTGCTTCATCCATTTGTCGTTCGGCGGACAATAGCAGTCGGGCACGTTCAGGATGGCGATCCAGATCGTCCAGTAGGAATTGAATAAACGGATCGTCCGATTTTTTTTCTTCAAATGCCATTCGGGCCGTTTGTAATCGTTTACGTATTCGATCACGAAGCTCTTCGGTAGCGGCTTCTGTGAAGGTCACTACCAGAATCTGATCCACTGTCAGAGGGACCGGAATACCATGGCCAACCACCAATCTTAAATAAAGGTTGGCGATGGTATAGGTTTTACCCGTACCGGCACTGGCTTCAATGAGTCGATTGCCGGACAGCGGAATGGTTTCTGCATCCAGCTTTTGAACCGTATTGTTATTTGTCATCACGGTTCTCCAGGTGCAGGTGGCTCAGTGCAGATTTGAATACAGTGTTACTGAAGAATTCCAGTTGTTCGATGACCTTATCAAGCTCTGGATGAGTGCGGGTAATATAGTGATTTTCGGATTCCCCCCTCTTCATATAGCCACCATAGAATGTGTTGTGAGCAGCCAGTTTAGCGGCGTCTCTGTCACTCTCCTCAAGTGCTTTTTGCCAAGCGAAAGCGGTCTCGGGGAAGAAAGGAAGAGGGTATGTCATGCCGCTTAAATACAGATTTACCAGCTGATTCAATGCCGCCAGAGCACCATCTTTGGAGACCGGATCAAAGTTGGCGTTTTTATCCAGGGCAAAAATATGAGTAGAGCCCGGATTGTCTGTCACTGCACAATAACTGAGGTGTTCAATCCAGCCGTAAAGCAGATCTCTGCCTTTCAGTTTGGCCGACCGATAGCGAACAGGGCCTGAGGAATAAATCTGTCTTAGCCAGCCTGTGAGCTGGACAGACTCAATCATCAAATTAACTTCGATGTCGGCTTTTTTGGAAACCAGTTTCGGTCGTATATCAGCGACCAGTCCTTCTACGCTTCGATGCTGTTCTTCTAATAACAGCTCACCAAAAGCCCCGTGGGGTAATTGACCGGCCGCATTCAGTCGCTGGCGAAACTCTTCAATATCATCATCAGCCAGCAGAATTTGTGTGATGGACTGTCGTATAAGGTAACTGTCCAGAGCATTTACTTCGAAAGGTTCATTATCTTCCTGTTGATCACCCTCATCTTCAAAGAACACTTTCAGGCGACGGTTACAGAAGTACTGAGATGGGTTTCTAAAGAAGCGAAGCAGCTCGGTGACTTCCAGATGTTCGGGAAGCTCTGCCTTGGGTAGCGGTTGCTCGATAAAGAGTTTATAAGCGCTGGTATCGCCTTCGGCCACGGACAACCATTCGTGGGCATAACTTCGGTCAGGGTTGTCTAATTGAAAATTGGCAGGACTAAAAGGCTGCAGCCGGTGTTGATGAATCAGGTGGTTCTCTTTCTGATCTTTGAGGTAAGGGCGACAGTACTCCAGTAATTCGCTGACCAGAACGGAAGGAATACGCTCACTGTTGTCCTTGATGCTATGACCTACGTAACTCACATAGAAGTATTCTTGAGCTGACAGTAAGGCTTCCAGAAACAGGTAGCGGTCATCGTCACGACGGGAACGGTCACCACGACGGGGAGATTGAACCATCAGGTCAAAACCGGCTGGAGGAATGCTTCTGGGATAGGCTCCGTCATTCATTCCGAGTAGGCAAACCACTTTGAAGGGAATGGAACGCATGGGCATCAGGGTACAGAAATTGACCTTGCCAGACAGAAAACGTTGGCTGCTGCGTTCGGAGGTCAATCGTTCTGTGAGATAGTCCAGTAACACCGGTCGAGATAACGGTGCATGGTAGCCAGCGTCTGATAATTGTTCGGTCAGATGATCCAGAGAACTTCGTACCAGTGATAATGGGTATTCATCGTCTTCATCGGGTTCAAAGAAATTCTCCATCAACTGATGACAGAATTGAGTCCATTCAGGAATAGATCGATCCTGATCCAGAGCAAGGATCAGCTGTTCGGTCTGGTCGATGAACATCGCTAGCTGACCGGCCAGAACAGCGTCCATTCCCTGAGAAGGTTCATAGGGCAAAATGCCTTCAAAAATTCCGCAGTCTTCCGGCATGGCGTAGGCCATTAGCATTCGTCGAATACCAAATAGCCAGGAGTTACTGGAACGAGCGGGCAGATCAAACTGTTGCTGGTGTTCCGGTGTGACACCCCAGCGAATGCCAGCATCGGCCACCCATCGACGTATGGTTTCAAAGCCTTTCTGATCAAATCCAAAGCGGCGCTGCATGGCAGGTATTTCCAGCAGTTCCAGAAGCTCGGAGGCGCCACAGCGACTTTGATCAATATTCAGCAGCTGTAAAAATCCGGGCAGAATAGGGTGCTCATGACTCGCACTTCTGTCTGAGATGGAATAGGGAATATAACGACTGTCGCTGTATTGTTGATTGAGTCCACCAAAAACGGCATGAATCCACGGACTGTACTGATCAACATCGGGCAGCATGATCACGATGTCTCTGGGGGTCAGCTCAGGGTTGTCTTGAAACAGTTTCAGCAATTGATCATGGAGAACTTCCACTTCGCGCAGAGGGCTGTGGCAACTGTGAAGAACCAGCGTCTTGTCATCTTTCAATAAAGAAAAATCAGGGCTGTCCCTATTGTCCTGCAGTTCCAGAATGTCTTTCTGCACGCGATGAAGCAGTGAGTCGTCCTTGCCTTCAACAAAGGCGACCACTTCGTTACCTTCCAGTTCAAAAAGCTGGTGAATGTAATCTCGACCCAATTTGCCCATGGAAGCGAGCAGGGAATTGCTCTGACAGTCCTCGACCTGATACTCACTGAAGAGTTCGGCATCCGGTTGTTGGTTTGGCTTTATGTGGGCAAACAACCTGGCGGAGAGCCGTGCCAGGTATTTCGGATCTTTCTCATCTCCCCAGTAATATTGGCAGGGGTTGCAGACCATCAGATGAACATCGGTTTGTTGAGCAAGACTCTTCAGGGTATCGACAAAGTGTGGCGGCATTGCTGAAATGCCAAATACAAATAGCCGTTCCGGGAGTTTTCCTTGCTGTGTCTTATTTAATGCCTGAACGAAACTGTGATGCATGTTGGCTCGGTGCCAGTGAGACTGCCCGAACTCTTCAGTTCGCTGAACCAGTGCCCGCCAGAGAATGGGTTGCCAGAGCTGACCCTCTGCATGACTGTTCAGCCCCTGTTCCCAGCTTTCAATCCACTCGGGACGATACACCAGATATTGGTCAAAAATATCAGCGATTTTACCCGCTAGCTGATAACAGCGTACACCGTCTTGATCCTCATCAAGATAGTGCTTAAGAGGTTGGAAATGATCCTCGTCAATGAGTTCTGGTAGCAGTGTGACCAGCTTCCAGGTCATGGCTTCTTTATTGAAGGCAGAACGTTTGGGGACATCAGGCAGAACATCGACAAAGGTTTGCCAGAGAAAGCTGGCAGGTAGCGGGAAAGTCAGGGAAGCGGCAATGCCTACGCCACTGGCTATCTCTTGTCGAAGCCACTGGGCCATGCCAGGGCTTTGGACAAGAATTTGCTCTTCCGACAGAGGATTGTCGAGAGGCTGCTTTTGTATGCGATCCAGCAGTAGGTCTTTTAACAGATCAAGCTGGTTGGAATGATATATGGTGAGCACAATGAAGGGTATCAGCTGGAATCAATATTGCTGATACTGTTAACTGGCTGGCTTTTGCTGTCAACACCCAGTTCTCTACTGAGTGCTAAATTGGCTTCTCAGGCCTTGCCATGTCTGAGAACAGCATTAGTCAAAGCAGAGCGTTTCTTATCAGCCTCGGGAGATGTGGTCGACTTGTCGGTATACTGATCGATTTCCTGTTCAACCTGATGAAGAGAGGCTGCATTGGGCTTCACCCTTTGCAGGTATCGTCTTCCTGCACCTTCTTTGATATTGAGCTTGCCTCTCAAACCGGCCATTAACACCATCATTTTTTCTGCCTGATCGATGGTATTTTTACTATTCTCTATGCTCTTGAGGCTTATATCTTCGGTATCCATTATGTCTATCCGGGAGGTTGAAATCTTTATTAAGCATAGGAAATCGTTTGGGGATGTGTGAAATTGCGTACTTCCCTCAGTGGTTTACCGTTCATTTAATAGTAAAATGGCGGTACTTAGCGCCACATTTATTAAAACTGAGCCCTTATGTTCATTGCTCCCGATAACAAAAAATCATGGTTCTTTATCAGTCTGTTGCTAATGCTGATGATCTCGCTGTCATTGGTATTTTCTACTTCACAAGCCAGTGCCAATGAATATAAGCCGATCAAAATTGCCTATAAAAAGGACAATCTTCCATGGACGTTTACCAATGATGCAGGGGACCCTGATGGGCTTATTCTGGATTTATGGCGGGCCTGGTCTGAAAAGATAGGCGTTCCCGTTCAATTTTATGCCATGTCTGAAGAGCGGGCACTGACCAGAATACGTGCTAATGATATCGATATTCTGGCAATGACCCAGCAAACGGGTGATCTGAAGCTGCACGGCATCAATACCCGGGAGGTTTTAAAAAGTAAAACGGCTCTATTCATTCGTAACGATATATCTTTTCGCTCCATTTCTGATCTGCTGGATGATAATAAAGTAGCGGTGTTGCAGGGCACTGATATTGGTTTCAAACTGAAAAAATTATTACCTGAAACTAGGCTGGCTCAATATGCCAACCAGCGATTGATGGTTGATGACATAGCGGCTAAAAAAGTTCGTTTATTTGCCGGTAATGTTGATGTTCTGGAATATTATCTCGACAGTCGCGGAATCAGTTCTGATTACACCACCTACAAAAAAATGATTGAGCCAGAAGTGTCTCTGCGTACAGCGTTTCGTGAAGGGCGCTCAGCGCTGGGCTTTCTCATTGAAAGTGGCTTTGAGATGGTCTCTGTCCATCAGCGCAACGCTATTCTGGAACGTTGGCTGGGCTATTCAGCCAGCACTAATGGCACTTTATTGGTAGGTTTAGACGCTAATTCGTCACCACTGTCCTTTGTTAATGCCCTGGGCAGACCTGCCGGCCTCTATATCGATATCTGGGGAAAATGGTCGGAAAAAACGGGTGTGCCCATTAAGTTTCGAATGGGTGACCAGCCTGAGATTGTTGAAGCTCTTAAGTCCGGTAAGGCGGACATTTTAGGCAGTATTTCTCCTTCTCGAGCCAGAGCTGAATGGATGCGAATGTCTGTGCCTTTTTATGGCGTCAACTCACGGATCTATTTCCGAAGCAGCCAGACTTTAATTAATCTCAGTGAAGAACTTCAGGGCAAAAAACTGGGTGTGATTGCTGACTCTAGCCATGAAGAGTTTGTCGAGAAATGGTTGCCCGGTGTTGAGTTAGTGGCGAGAGACAATACCAATGACATGATTCGCAGTTTGTTTTCGGGTGAGATCGATGCCTTTGTTGGAGAGCCCGTCGTTGTCGAGTCATCACTGGGCATGCTAGGTCTGATGGGTGAGGTGACCAGCAGTAAATACTTCAATATGAATGAGGCCATAGGGGCAGGGATTTCATTTGAAAAACCTCGTCAATTGATTGAAATGATCAATAACGGTCTTGCTGATATTTCCCTGGATGAATATCGGACTCTGGAAGATAGTTGGGTGGTTAACCCGGACCATCGCTACTTTGGCAAGAACATTACTCGAGTCAATCTGACTGAGGAAGAGCGACGCTGGCTGGCCCAGAACCAAATTATTCGAATTGATCTCCAGTCGGATAACCCTCCTTTCCTATTTCAGGACGATGAAGGCGAGTACCAGGGTATTGCCATGGATTATATCCGCTTGCTGGAAAGTCGGTTGGGCGTAACGTTCAGTTTGAATCCGAGCCGAGACTGGTCGGATTCCATCGGTAAGGCATACCGGCATGAAACCGATGTACTGGGAATGATCCAGAAGACAGACGAACGCAGTCGTTATCTCGATTTCACCAGTCCGTTGTTTAAAGTGCCTTCGGTTATTCTGGCCAGAACCTCTGATAAATCTATTGAAAACATTAATGATTTAAAGGAACGCAGTGTTGGCTATATCCCGGGCAGTGCTTCGCTGGACTACATTCGAGCCAAACATCCAGGCATCAAGTTTAAACCCATCACGAGTTTGAGCAACGGTATTAACCGGGTTTCGAGTGGTTCTCTGGATGCTGTCGTTGCCAACCTGGCTTCTGCCAGTTATGAACTGGATCGACTCAAGGTGACCAACCTTCATGTGGTTGTCGAAGCCGGATTTGATGATGAGTTTGCTCTGGCCAGCCGCAACGATTGGCCCATTCTGCGTTCGATTCTTCAGAAAACAGTAGAGAGTCTGACAGAAGCTGAACGCAATGAAATCAGCAGTCGCTGGGTGTCGATCACCGAATTGAACTGGCAACCCAATAAGGAGTTGTTCATTGGTCTTTTGTTGGTACTGGTGACATTGATTCTGATTATCTACTGGAACCGTCGCCTGACTTTGGAGATCGGCGAAAGAGAAAGAGCAGAAGAAGAATTGAAAACCCGCTCGGATTTGGATCGATTACTCAGCGAAATTTCCAGAAAGTTTATGAATAACTCTCTCGATGAGGCTATTCATTATTGCCTGCGAAAATTGGCAGGTTATCTGAAATACGAAGTGGCCTTTATTCATTCCAGAAATGACCGGGAAGCCAGCATCGAGCATTTCTGGAGTTACAGTGACCGTATGAATGCTAGAGACTTTGATGTCTTGCTTCAGGATGCCTTTTTTCAAAGCAGTGATCACTCGTCGGATGACGGCATCTGCTCACTCTTTTATGCCACAGAAGAACAGATTGCAGCCGGTAATGAATCTCTGGGCAAACTCACCACCGGAGGAGGTATTCAGGGTATTTATGTCGCCATGACCCTGTTTGGTGAAGAAGTGGGTGGTGTTGTACTGATTAATCGTCAGACCCGCGAAGCCTTGTTGAATGATGAGGCTGATCTGTTGCGCAGAGCGAGTGAGCTGGTAGCTGTAGCACGATCCAGACAGTTATCTGAAAGCGCATTGAGAGAGAGTGAAGAACGATATCAGCTGGCTATGGACGCTGCATCCGATGGCCTCTGGGACTGGGATATTGTTAATGACCGAATTTACTTCAGCCCAAGATACCAGACCATGCTTGGTTATCGTGGTGACGAGCTGATCAATACACCACTTGCCTGGCGTCGTTTGATTCATTCAGAGGACAAGATGGCGGCGGTTGATTTCTTTAATGATCAGTTTGCTCACTCTGATAGATCGTTTGTTTGTGAATACCGCATTCGTCGTAAGGATGGCAGTTATGCCACTGTTCGTAACAAGGGCAAGGTTGTTTTCCGTGACAGTAGAGGATTGCCGTTACGAGCTATTGGTACCATGATCGATATCACCGAGCAGAAAGAGCGCGAACGAGAGCTTTCCATGTCGCGCTTTACTCTGGACCGGGCTGCGGATCATATTCACTGGTTCAGACAGGATGGCAGTCACAAGTACATCAATGAATCGGCTTGCCGAACGCTGGGTTACGGGACCGATGAAATGATGGATAAAACCATCATGGATATTAATCCGGCTGTTACCTCGGCCTCCTGGGAACGTCTCTGGGATCAGCTGACCATGCGCAAGGCAATGACCTATGAAACCCTGCGTAGAACCAAAGAGGGTAGAGTGTTCCCGGTTGAGGTCACAGCCAACTATATGGAATATGAAGGTGAAGGTTATCTGTTTGCTACTGGACGAGATATTACCGACCGTAAGCACGCTGAAGATGCACTTCATAAAGCTAAGGAAGCTGCAGATCAGGCGAATCAGGCGAAGAGTAATTTCCTGGCCAATATGAGCCATGAAATTCGCACGCCAATGAACGCCATTATTGGGCTCAGTCATCTGGTTCTTCAAACGACCATGTCGGCCAAACAGCTTGATTATGTTGGGAAGATACAGTCATCCGCTCATGCATTGCTGGGCATTATTAATGACATCCTGGACTTTTCCCGCATTGAGGCGGGTAAGTTGAATATGGAAGCCATTGATTTCGATCTCGGGGATGTGTTCGACAATGTTTATGATGTTACTCATATTCGTGCCGAGGAAAAAAATGTAGGGCTCAGCTATGACATAGCCCCGGATGTTCCACGACACCTGACAGGTGATCCGTTGAGGTTGGGGCAGATACTCATCAATCTGACCCATAATGCAGTCAAGTTTACCCATTCTGGTGAGGTGAAAATAAGTGTTCGTTTAGTTGAACGCACCGACAAGAGAAGCCGATTGAGTTTTGAAATTCAGGATTCCGGTATCGGTATCAGCAGCGAGCATCAGGCCCGTCTGTTCGAGTCCTTCTCTCAGGTGGATGGTTCAACCACTCGAAAGTTTGGTGGAACCGGATTAGGGCTGGCAATCTGTCGTAGTCTGGTGAATATGATGAATGGTGATATTCAGGTCGAATCAGAGCTGGATAAGGGCAGTAGGTTCAGTTTCGATGTTGAGCTGGGCTTAGGTGAAGTGATTGATCTACAGGATGATGCGCTGTCCGGTGTAAAAGTTCTGGTGGTTGATGATACGGATGAAGCTCGCCTGGTGTTGGTGAACATGCTCAGCAACCTTGGTTGTGAGGTATTGGAAGCTAACCATAGTAAGAGTGCCATGAAACTTCTGAAGGAGCATAACAGCGAAGGTGATAAACCGATTTCAGTGGCTTTGCTGGACTGGCGGATGCCGGAGATCGACGGGATTCAACTGGCAGAAATGATCAGGGGTGAGAATCTGACACAAACTCCAGCATTGATTATGGTATCCGCTTATGGTCGTGAGGAAGTAATGGCAAGGGCTAGTGGTCGAGTGGATGCTTTCCTGATCAAGCCGGCGAGTAGCACTGTTTTGATAGAGACAATGCTTAGGACGCTGGATTACAAGCAGGCAGGGGGTGGGAGAAAAGGCGTTGACAGTATTGCTCGTAAAGAGTCTTTCTCAGGCTCGGTTCTGTTGGTTGAGGATAATGAAATTAATCAGCAGGTTGCCCGTGAATTGCTAGAAGGAATGGGTTTGACGATTACCTTGGCTGACAACGGTCGGGAGGCAGTGACCAAGCTGGGTGTTAACAGTTATGACCTGGTGTTTATGGATATTCAGATGCCCGAGATGGATGGTTATCAGGCGACCCGGGTTATTCGTAGGAACATGGGGAATGCCAGTTTGCCTATTGTTGCCATGACGGCCCATGCCATGACCGGTGATCGCGAACGTTGCCTGCAGGTTGGTATGAATGACCATATTTCAAAGCCGCTAAACCCTGCCGAGTTGCAGGATATGGTAGCCCGCTGGTTGAATGCCGATCTGTCCAGTGTGTCTATGCCAGTTATGACTGCCGATGATTTGGATTCTGAATCAGTTTCCATAGTGCCTGATATTGATGGTGTTAATACGATTCTTGGCTTGTCACGTGTCCGCAATAAAGAAGAGCTTTATCTGTCCTTGCTGAAAAGTTTCTACCAGAATCAGGGTGATGATCTCGAGAAACTCTCTACTGCTCTGGGGGCATCTGACTGGCAGGAGGCCCGTTTTCTTGTTCACGGCATCAAAGGTGCTGGTGGTAATCTTGGTGCTGAATCTCTTCAGCAAGCAGCATCTCAGCTGGAAACAACGTTACGACAGGAAAGTGGAAACCCTGATAAAACCTTGTTGAATGCATTTAACATAGAATTTAAACGGGTTATGAATGCCCTCGCTCCATTGGCAGGAGAGAGCATGGAAGAACTGAATATAGGCGAGGGAATGATAGAGAATGAGCGACTCTCTTATCTGCTAAGTTCAATGAAACAACAGCTTAATGAAGGTGATGTTTCAGTGGCAGACTCCTTGTCAGAATTACTCCATGGTCTGGCAGGCAAGGTTGATAATACTCGTCTTGGTAAGTTGCAAAAGAGTATACGATCTTTTGATTTCGATGAGGCTTGCTCAATCCTGGATGATATAGAACAGGAAGCTGAAATAATTTGAAGGTGAAGTGAGGAAGGGAGCTGATCGCAGCCCTCTTCCTTTTTGTGATTATTCTTCTGGCGGTTTTATTGTTGCAGCTCGGCTTTTGGATTTATTTCATAGGGCAGTGGTAGGCATAACAATGACAAACCAGCCTCTGTTTGCACGGTATTGCTTTCGGCAGCGTCGACACGAATAACGGCCAATAGCTCGGTATTGTTGTTTTCAGTGACGCAATCTATGACTTCACCAATGGCTTTACCTGCTTCGTTAAAGAGCTTGCTTGCTGCTTCCAATTCAACAGATTCATTGACGCTTAAACGGTAACAACGGCTTTTTAATTGGCCAAGATTTTGCATGCGGGCAACGATTTCCTGGCCGGTATAACAGCCTTTTCGAAAGCTGACACTGCCAAGGCTCGGTTGATTTAAATGCTGAGGTGTATAGGTTTCAAGTGCTGCAGGCATCAGCGCAGGTGTCACTGCTTCGATGTCGAGGAGTCGCCAGTGTTGCTGATTGGTCGGTGCGAAATGCTCAGTCAGTTCAGACCAGAGTCTTTTCAAACTCTCCAGAGTTATCCAAGCTTCATAGCGCTGGCAAAGACCCGCTACTTCCATTAGCCAACCATTGTCATCAATGGCAATCGCCTGATTATTACTGGGAATTTTTCCGAATACAGCCACTAATGATGACTCGATGTCTTTTCCGGATAGACCAATACAGTAGAGATTTTCTTTCTGTTGCAGTTTGGTTTTGAAAAAGACCGTGTACTTGCCCAGATTGGTTTGAGTTATTTCTGTCAAACCTTCATGCATGGCCAACAACGCATGTTCTTCCGTTGTCTTAAGCAGGGTGAACTGTGAATACATTCTGCCCTTGGGAGTGCAAACGGTCCCTTGCTGATGCTGTCCGATATTCAGCTTACTGGTATCAGAGCTAATCTGTCCCTGTAGAAACTTGAATGTGTCAGCTCCCGCAAGTTCAATAACGGCTCTGTGATCCAGAATGCTAAGGGTTGGAGCATGCCGGACAGAAGGTTGAGCGTAGCCCTCAAAGGAGATCAGTTGTTGTTCCTGATACTGTGCGCCCTGTTCAGTTAGAAAGTTCTTCAGGTGTTCTTTCCGCTCAGTGGTCATAATTATATCTCGAATGCTTGTCACTCAGTCTGGCGACTGTCTGGTTTGTCTGCATAATATAGAGTATTGAGGAATTGAACTACTTCCAAAGGGATAGCTTAAGATCTATTCGCGAGAGGTAAGCAGAAACAAAGAGGCTTTAAAGCCATTCTCGTATCTCGGTTGAGCACGTATAATCCTGATCAGGATTATTAAGGGAGTTTGCCCAGAATGTTAAATAATAACGATTTCAAACGGCTACAGTGGCACAGTCGACGGGGAATGCTGGAGCTGGATGTGTTGCTTGGGCCATTTACTGACAAGATTTATAATTCTTTGTCCGAACAGGACCAGCAAGGTTATAAGGATCTGATCGATTGTGAAGACCCTGACCTGTTCAGCTGGTTCATGAGTGAGAACAGGCCGGAGGATCCTCAGCTTAGTCGAATGGTTGACCTGGTACTGAATCATGCTCGTGGCAATCTGCCACAAACACTTGTCAGCGAGTGATCAGTTGATAGAGGTGCGGGCAGGGTTTTCTGTCCGTCACTTGCTTCTTTTCCTTTCCCTGTTTTTCTTTGCTTTTGTGGCTGTATGGTTGTCAGGTGTCGTATTGCTTGTTCGGTTAGCGCTGTCTGTAACGCTATTTGTGCTTGCCTGGCGGTATTATTCTGCTGAATTTTGTAAAAAGTACAGCCGTTCAATGTCCGCTATTCGATACCATCAAGGAGTTTGGCATGCCTTCTATGATCAGGGTTGGCATAGAGTCTGGCTGAAAGGTGAACGGCTTGTTTTGCCAGAGCTCATCTCATTAAGTTTTGTGGACGAAGTGGGGAAGGGCGGGCTTAGAATTAACCTTTTTTCCGACTCGGATAGCCCAAAGTCTATTCATGCTTTGAGACTGCGTCTATTACTCGAAAAAGAGAAAGATGGAGGCAACCAAACGGGCACCTCCAGATATCAGTGACAGATCTATGAACCCAATGGTGAGAATTTCAGCGCAGTTTTCTTGTTGAAATTTCTGGGTGTTAGAACGGTTTCTCTGGCATTCTCATCGGTCAGAGGATAGTCGACATTGTAGTGAAGACCTCTTGATTCCTTACGTTCCAGCGAGCTGTCGATAATCAGTTCAGATACCTGGGCCAGATTTCTCAGCTCAATCAGGTCGTTACTGATTTTAAAATGGCTGTAGAAATCATTGATCTCATACTGCAGCAGATTAACTCTGTTCTTGGCTCGTTGAAGTCGTTTGTTGGTTCGAACAATGCCAACGTAGTCCCACATGAACCGGCGCAGCTCATCCCAGTTGTGAGCGATAACCACGTTTTCATCGGCATCACTGACCTGGCTGTCATCCCAATGGGGAATCTCCAGTGCATCAGGCGTCTGATTGATGGATTGATTGATCTCTTCCGCACAACTTCGAGCAGCAACAAAACATTCTAATAGTGAATTACTGGCCAGACGGTTTGCTCCGTGCAAACCAGTGTATGTGCACTCGCCAATGGCAAAAAGACCCGGTATATCGGTTTGCCCTTTTTCATTCACCAGAATACCACCACAGGTGTAATGAGCTGCAGGAACGACGGGTATGGGTTCTCTGGTGATGTCGATGCCATAACCAAGGCAACGTTCATGGATCATTGGGAAATGGGACTTGATGAAGTCAGCAGGTTTGTGGCTGATATCAAGGAACAGGCAATCTGCACCGAGTTTCTTCATCTCATGGTCTATAGCTCTAGCCACGATATCTCTGGGAGCTAACTCTCCACGATAATCATAGTCCTTCATAA
Organism: Oceanospirillales bacterium; assembly: GCA_004762125.1. Taxonomy (GTDB): domain Bacteria; phylum Pseudomonadota; class Gammaproteobacteria; order Pseudomonadales; family Endozoicomonadaceae; genus Endozoicomonas_A. Next base: position 20,380 of record SIHQ01000012.1, read on the forward strand.
AACGACTGCCGTCGGGTCGTACCAGTCGGCCACCTTCACCTCTGACAGCTTCTGAAATCAAAAAGGATTTGGCTTTAGGGTGGTAAAGGCCAGTGGGGTGAAACTGGTTAAATTCCATGTTGGCCACCCGGCAGCCGGATCGCCAGGCCATGGCAATACCGTCACCGCTGGCACCGTCGGTATTACTGGTGAAAAGATAGGCCTTGCTGGCGCCACCTGTGGCGATGATGGTTGTTTTTCCCTGAAACAGTTTGACGGTGTCGGACTTGATGTCCAGAGCGTACAAGCCAGCGCAATGTTGCTCTGACAAGCCTAGCTTTTGAGTGGTGACCAGATCTATGGCCAGATGGTGCTCATAGAGATCAATATTGGTCGCTGTTCTGGCCTTACTGATGAGTGTGTCCGAGATAGCTTTGCCAGTCGCATCAGCTGCATGGATAATTCTGCGTTCTGAGTGACCACCTTCACGGGTTAAATGGAATTCAAAACCGGATGTTTTTTCATCAGGTGTAAATGGAACTCCTTGGGCAATCAACCACTGAATGCTTGCCTGACCGTGTTCGACAATATGCTCTACAGCCTCTTTTCGGCACAGCCCAGCACCAGCAATTAAGGTGTCGTTAATGTGCTGTTCCTGACTGTCCCGTTCCTGATTCAGGACAGCTGCGACGCCGCCCTGTGCCCCTGAGGAGGAGCCGGCCGAAAGTGTTCCTTTACTGAGTATTGCGACCCTGAGGCCAGGGTCGAGATGCAGGGCAAGGGTAAGGCCTGCGGCACCGCTGCCGATGATTACTGCGTCATAGTGATGGTGCTGAAGCATTTGGTTTTCGCTGCTCCTGTATGGTCAGGTAACAGACTGTTCCTGTGATCGTTGTTTGATGTTTAAGTGAACAAGCCGTTGACTGAACGCTATCTGAATATGTGGCTGTATCGATTACCAAACTTGCAGCTGAGTTTCGCTACACTGCTAAAGCCATACAGCGGCTTGCCGATGGTTGCTACGAAGATCGTTCTTCACAGGTGGTTTAAACACCGAGAAATGCAGCCAAGTATATAGAATTTATGGGCGGCACTATAGTACGCTGTGATGATCCGAATCAGTTTTCACTAAGGCTGTAATAATTTTTCAAAACGTTCGGGAACTTTTTGGCCAAGACATGGTCTATATAAATGCAGAAAGAATTTACGCCACTGACAAAAGCTGTCAGGAGAGCAATGCCGGCCATAGCGGTGAAAACTGCCATAGTCTAGCAGCTGCTCATTCCGAGGTGGATTTGCGTGCCTGTAGTAAGGGGAGGGAGCTCCCATGGTAGAGCAACCACAGTCGGATCAGCATCTTGTTGAGCGTGTGCAGAAAGGCGATAAGCAAGCCTTTGATCTGCTGGTGATCAAATATCAGCATCGTATTCTTGGTTTGGTGGGCAGTTATGTGTCCGACTACCAGGAAGTGCAGGATGTGGCTCAGGAAGCTTTTATTAAAGCTTACAGAGCCATAGAAAAGTTTCGGGGAGATAGTTCATTCTATACCTGGTTGTATCGAATAGCTGTCAATACGGCCAAGAACCACTTGGTGTCAAAAGGTAGAAAGCTTCCAGAGTCCGATATAGATGTACATGATGCCGATTTTCTGGATTCCGCTGCCTCACTAAGAGTGGTTGATACCCCTGAACGTAACCTGTATCGCGATGAAATGGAGCGGGTTATCCATGATGTTATTCGACGCCTGCCCGATGAGTTGCGTACTGCTGTCATGTTGAGAGAGTTTGATGGGCTCAGCTATGACGAGATTGCCAATGTGATGGATTGCCCTGTCGGTACTGTAAGATCGCGAATCTTCCGTGCCAGGGAGGCCATTGATAAAGAGGTCGAGCCGCTTTTGCGTCGTGGCTGATCAGTCTTAAATAACGGTGTTTTTAGAAACCGAAATACTAGAACTCAGAGGTATGCCTATGGGTGAGAAGTCATCTCACAATCATGCCCGTGAAAGACTCAGGGAGTCTCTGTCCGCAGCCATGGATGGGGAAGCCAGTGAGCTTGAAATGAGGCGTGTCCTCGACAGACTCGACAGCGATGACGAGCTGAGAGGTGCAGCAAGGCGATACCAGATGGTGGGTGACTTGATTCGTCATGAGGCCACTGATTACATGGGTATTGATCTTTCCGCGGGTATTCGTGAACAGTTGAAAGATGAACATGTGAGTTCTGAATCCAGTCAAAATGCTACAGCTGATCAAGTAGACAGCAAGGTAGTGACTCTCTTTAACCGTTTTTGGGAGCGCACCGGTCAGGTGGCTGTGGCAGCTTCTGTTACCTTTGCGGTGATTCTTGGCGTCAAACAATATAACGCTGAGCCAGGAACAGAGTATTTGGCCGATGCAGGAAGTCAGGCAACTCTGTATCAACCGTTTCAGGTAAAACCCGGTGGTTATGGGGCCTCATCTATTCAGGCCGGTTATCACTCAAAGCAACACAGCAGTATTTCTTCCGAGCAGTTGGCCCAGGCCCAGGATGTGGCAACTCGTGCGATCAGAGAGCGGTTCAGGGCATACGCGCTTCAGCATGCTGAACTCAGCACCATGTACTCGGGGCAGGCCAGTTTACCATTTGCACGATTGACTACTTTTGAGACTCAGTGATTTCTATGAAGGGAATATTTCAGGCAGGAAGGACTCTCGCAGCGCTCTTTTTCAGTCTATCCCTGGTTGTCGGTGAAGCGTCGGCAACCACTAAGGCTGACACTCCTGAACAGTGGCTTGAAGCCATGTCTGAAGCCACCAGGAACCTTACCTATCGCGGACACTTTGTTTACCAACAAGGTGCTAATCTAGAAACCTTGAGCATTATCCATACTCGTGAAGCTGGAGAAAATGGCCAGCGCGAGCTTGAACGTATCCGTTATCAAGATGGATTGCCCAGAGAGATGATTCGTCGCGGTAAAGAAATTGTATTTGCTACGTCCGGCAGAGAGCCTACTCGTTTTGAACATGAATCCCTGATGCCAATGGTGGGACGCTTTACTGGTAAGGAATTCAGAAAGTTTTATAATCTTAAACCAGCATCTCTGGATCGGATTGCAAATCGTGAAGCAGTACAGTTGCTGGTGATTCCTACTGACCGGCATCGTTATGGTTATCAGTTGTGGCTTGATCGGCGAACAGGTTTGATGCTCAAGTCGGTGATGGTTGATAGCGAAGGCCGTATTATAGAACGTATACAGTTTACGGATCTGGAATTTCCGGAACAGCTTCCGGATGCTGAATTGAGCCAAATTAAAGCGGTTAAACCTGTATCAGCCAATGAGAAACTGGTTAAACTGACAGACGAAGACAACAAAAAACCGGCAGAATGGAGTTGGAAGTCAGGTTGGATTCCTGATGGTTTCAGTCTCAGAAGCCAGAGTCGTAGGAAATCACCTGTGAGTGATCAAACGGTCGATGCAGTGAACTATTCCGATGGGTTGGCGAGTTTTTCGGTGTTTGTAGAGCCGGATGAAACCCGAGTACTGAGTCAGGCTACTGAGCAAATTGGCAGTATGGCCGCAGTCTCAAAAGTTTTCAGAAGTAACAACAGTTTCTTTCATGTAACTGTTGTCGGTGAAATTCCTTTGGGAACAGCGGAGCGAATTGCTGTTTCGGTGCGACCAGAAGAACAGAAACAAGTACAGGCGATCAAATGATAAAAGAGCAAGGCCGGGTGGTGGCTGTTGAAGAAGGTACGGTCTGGATCGAAACTGAACGTAAGTCAACGTGTTCCAGCTGTAGTGCGAAAAATGGTTGTGGTCAGCATCTGGTTGATAAGTATCGTACCAAAAAAACACATTCCTATATCAGAGCCAGTAGTGAGCTAAGTCTCGCTGAAGGTGCGACAGTCGTCGTTGGTATTCCTGAAGCGGCTCTAGTGCAAGCATCGATTTTAGCCTACTTGCTTCCTCTGTTATTTATGATGGCGGCGATCTGGGGTATAAATTTGTCCGGTCTTCATGAGTTGCTGGCTATACCTGCTGCACTGGCTGGGCTAGCTCTTGGTTTTGTTCCAGCAAAGCTTTTAGGTGACAGTGCGGGAGATATCTGCAAAGTGAAAGTGATTAAACAGGTTGCAAAGCAACTTGAACCTGAACTGATTCCAGTCCAACAGTCCTGGTCTGTCTGAATCAATAATCTGCTTAACCCATTTATTTATTTCATTCATAGTTCGATGTGTTCGTAGTCTGATGTATTCATGTGCATGTCGAGGGATGTAAGGAGAAGTCAATTTTATGAACAGGATTAACCTTCTCTTCAGAAGCTTTTTTGGCTTACTGGCGATGTCATTTATAACACTGCAACTGGCCAATGCAGCGGGTGAACTACCAGATTTTGCAAAGTTATTTGAAGATAACTCACCGGCGGTTGTTAATATCAGTACGCTTGCTTCTCCGAAAAGCAGAGGGTCGCAGGCTTATGGTCCAGGTAGTGAGGAAATTCCGGAAATATTCCGTCGTTATTTTGGTGTTCCCGCGCCGGAAATGCCTTCTGATAAGCCTCAGCCCGCATCACTGGGCTCGGGTTTCATTGTTTCAAAAGATGGTTATATCCTGACCAATAATCATGTAATTGAAGGTGCTGAGAAAATCATTGTTCGTCTTCATGATCGTAGTGAAAAAATTGCGGAATTAATTGGAGCCGATAAACGCTCTGATTTGGCGCTGCTTAAGATAGACACCAAAGAAAACTTGCCTGTTGTCAGAATGGGCAACTCTGAAAAAGTTAAACCTGGTGAGTGGGTAGCGGCGATCGGTTCTCCTTTCAATTTTGAGTACTCTATTACCAAAGGCATTGTTAGTGCATTGAATAGAGGTCTTCCTAATGAGCCTTACGTGCCTTTCATTCAAACCGACGTTCCCATCAATCCGGGTAATAGCGGTGGCCCACTGTTTAATATGAGCGGTGAAGTAATTGGTATCAATTCGCAGATCTTTACCCGTTCGGGTGGTTTCATGGGATTATCCTTTGCTATACCGGCAGAGCACGTTGAATGGGCCGTGGCTCAGTTGAAAGAAAAAGGCAGTGTCACTCGCGGTTGGTTAGGTGTCGGTATCCAGGAGGTTGATCGTGACCTGGCTGAGTCATTTAATCTCGGTAAACCTATGGGAGCGCTAGTCTCCTATATTGTACCTGGCGGTCCTGCTGATAAAGCGAAATTCCAGCCAGGGGACATTATCGTCAAGGTTAATGATCGTGAAATCACTCGCTCCAGCTCTCTACCTATGGAAATAGGTGTCATTATGCCTGGTGATAAAGCGGCTGTTACATTTATACGCAATGGTAAGAAGAAAGTCATTCAGGTTGAAGCTGGTGAGCTTCCTGATGAAATGGGACAGACTCCAGAGCGTTCGCCAAAGAAAACCGTAGGCAAGAATCGTCTGGGTATTCAGGCTGAAGATCTAAACGATGATTATCGGAACAAGCTGCAACTGAAGGATGATATCAAAGGTGTTGTTGTGACTGGCATTACTACCGGAGTGGGCAGAAATATTGGTCTGCGCCAGGGTGATGTGATTACCGATATCTACAATACTCGAGTAAGCAGTATCAAGGAATTCAAAAAAGTAGTGGGTGATCTACCCAAAGATCGCTCCATTTCCATGCGGGTCATTCGTCGCAATCAGTCCGGATATATCTCATTCCGTTTGACGGAGTAATGGCTGATTGACGCAATGGTGTATCGGCAGGGGTGAAGTGATGCGATGAATGCTGTAGAATTTCTTTTATTTACAGCAGGTTCGAACCGATTCTGAACACATGATCGACATACCTGCCGACTGAACCTTTGTCCCCGCAAAAGAGATTGATCTCTGAGTGGGGACTAATTTTTTGTAGTGAAGCAATTTTGAGCGATTTAAGTCACATCCGGAATTTCTCCATCATCGCCCACATCGACCATGGCAAGTCGACTTTGGCTGATCGGTTTATTCAAACCTGTGATGGTTTGAGTGCTCGTGAAATGCAGGCCCAAGTACTGGATACCATGGACATTGAGCGTGAGCGTGGTATTACCATCAAGGCTCAGAGTGTAACGTTGGATTACACCGCTAAAGACGGCAAAACCTATCAGCTTAATTTCATTGATACACCTGGGCACGTAGATTTTTCCTATGAAGTGTCGCGTTCGCTGGCGGCCTGTGAGGGTGCACTGTTGGTTGTCGACGCGGCACAAGGTGTAGAAGCGCAGTCTGTAGCTAACTGCTATACCGCCATCGAGCAGGGCCTGGAAGTCATGCCCGTTCTGAACAAGATGGACCTGCCTCAGGCAGAGCCTGAGCGAGTAGCGCAGGAAATTGAAGAAATTATTGGTATCGATGCCCACGATGCTGTTCGTTGCTCGGCCAAGAGTGGTCTGGGTATCGCAGAAGTTCTGGAAACTCTGGTTGAAACCATTCCTGCACCGGAAGGGGCTTTGGATGCTCATCTGCAAGCTTTGATTATTGACTCATGGTTTGACAATTATCTTGGCATTGTCTCTCTGGTACGGGTTAAGAACGGTGTACTTCGAAAGGGTGAAAAGATACTGGTCAAGTCTACAGGCCAGATTCACGGTGTTGATAATGTAGGTATTTTTACTCCGAAAATGCAGGTGACCGGTGAACTGAAAGCGGGTGAAGTAGGTTATATCATTGCTGGTATCAAGAACATTCATGGTGCGCCTGTCGGTGATACTCTGACTCACGCTAAAACCTCTGATGTAGATGTTCTGCCCGGTTTTCAGAAAGTGAAACCACAGGTCTACGCAGGATTGTTCCCAGTTAGCTCTGATGATTTTGAAACGTTTCGGGAAGCACTGGAAAAATTGAGCCTGAACGATGCCTCTCTGTTTTATGAGCCGGAAAGCAGTGATGCGCTAGGCTTTGGTTTCCGTTGCGGCTTCCTTGGCATGCTGCATATGGAGATCATTCAGGAGCGTTTAGAACGTGAGTACAATCTTGATTTGATTACTACGGCACCAACGGTAATTTATCAGGTAGAGTTGAAGAACGGTAAGGTGATTGAAATAGACAATCCGTCCCGCCTACCAGATCCTTCTACTATAGAGAACATTCGTGAACCTATTGTTCAAGCGAATATTCTGGTTCCACAAGAGCATCTGGGTAATGTTATTACCTTGTGTGTTGAACGTCGTGGTATACAGAAAGACATGCAGTTTACAGGCACACAAGTAGCTGTCACCTATGATCTGCCTATGAACGAAGTGGTTCTGGACTTTTTCGATCGACTGAAGTCAGTGAGTCGTGGTTTTGCTTCCCTTGATTACAGCTTCGATCGTTTCCAGGAAGCCAATATGGTGAAACTGGATATTTTGATTAACGGTGAAAAGGTTGATGCTTTGGCGTTGATTGCTCATCGTGAGCATGCAGTCAATCGTGGTCGTTCTCTGGCTGATAAAATGAAAGAAATCATTCCAAGGCAGATGTTTGATGTGGCTATTCAGGCGGCAGTAGGTGGCCAGATTTGTGCCCGAACCACGGTTAAAGCTCTGCGCAAGAATGTAACAGCTAAATGTTATGGTGGTGATGCCAGCCGTAAGCGCAAGCTGCTTGAGAAACAGAAGGCAGGTAAAAAACGTATGAAGCAGGTGGGTCGTGTGGAAATTCCACAAGAAGCTTTCCTTGCGGTACTCAAAATCGATAAGTAACCTGAATAGGTGAATAGATTTTACCGTAGGCAGGACGGCTATAATATGAGTTGTTCTGCCTCTCCCGATTCGGTAGAACAGAAAAGAGAGCTTGAGAATAAACAATCATGGATATTAATTTTCCTCTGCTGTTAGTGCTTGCGGTATTAGTAACCGGCCTAATAGCTCTGTTTGATCGACTGGTGTTGTTGCCAAAGCGTCGAACAGCTGTTGCCACTTTTAAGTCAGGAACCTCCGCGCAATCCTTTGATCAGGATGCGGTAGACCAGATTGAGCGTGAGCCAGGTATTGTTGAAACAGCCAAGTCTGTTTTCCCAGTGCTGGCATTAGTGCTGGTGTTGCGTTCTTTTCTGTTTGAGCCCTTCCAGATTCCTTCTGGTTCAATGATTCCAACCCTGCAGATTGGCGACTTTATTCTGGTGAATAAGTACGAGTACGGGCTTCGTCTGCCTGTTCTGGGTACCAAGATTCTGCCAGTAAATGATCCTGAGCGCGGTCATGTGATGGTGTTCAAGGAACCAAGAAATCCTAACATTAATTTCATCAAGCGAGTGATTGGCGTACCGGGTGATCGAATCAGTTACACCAATAAAAAATTGGTGATTAATGGCCAGCCTGTGCAGGAAGAGTTTGCTGCTCAGCTGAGAGACAGCTCTGGCAGTTACAAGCTTTTCAATGAAAGCATTGACGGAAAAATACATACCATCCGCAAGGATAATGGTTTGTTGCGAAGGGATGCAGAAGGCAGTTGGGTGATTCCTGAAGGATATTACTTCATGATGGGTGATAACCGTGATCATTCTAACGACAGTCGTTACTGGGGGCTGGTGCCGGAGAATAATATTGTCGGTAAGGCGGTTTACATCTGGATGCACTGGCCAAGCTGGAAACAGATTCCTAACTTTAAAAACAATGGCACAATAGAGTAATCTAATAGCATAACGTTGCCTGTTTCGGTGTGGCAGGTAGCCACGAAACCACTTTCAGTTCTGCTGGAAGTGGTTTTGCTGTTTAAGACCAATGAAGGGAGCAGGCAAATGCCTCTGCAGAAACAGAAAGGATTAACCACTCTGGGCTTGTTGGTAGCTATACTGGTTATCGGTTTTGCTGTCATGCTGGGAATGAAGACCAGCCCTTTTTATCTTGATGATTACGCTGTAGCCAAGGTACTCAAATCGCTGGATAACCGATCTGGAATAGCTGAAGCGTCCAGGTCAGAAGTGAAAGAGTGGGTCCATAAGGGCCTGAACACCAACAGAATTGATTTAAGCCGGGATGAATTGAAAATAACCCGGGATCGTAAAGATGGTGTCATTATTGATATCAACTACGAGCGTCGTGTGCATCTGATGTACAACATTGATCTTATTTTATCTTTTAAACATTACTGGAATATTGAATCTCAGTGAAGACTGATGAACTCGCCCGCCTGGAAAAACGGCTGGGCTACACCTTTATGGATCGCGGCCGGCTAGAGTTGGCTTTGACTCACCGCAGCTGTGGCAGCCGCAATAATGAACGTCTGGAATTTCTTGGCGATTCGATTGTTAACTTTGTCATAGCTGAAGCTTTGTTTGAACAGTTTCCCGAAGCTCGGGAAGGACAGTTGAGCAGGCTGCGAGCGCGCATGGTACGCGGTGCAACTCTGGCTGAAATTGGTCGTGAGTTTGTTCTGGGAGATTACCTGCGTTTGGGGTCCGGTGAACTCAAGAGCGGTGGTTTCCGTCGTGAATCCATTCTTGCAGATGCGGTAGAGGCTATTATTGGTGCTATCTATCTGGATGCAGGCATGAAGGTTTGTCGTGATCAAATTCGCAACTGGTTTGCTGATCGTTTGGCTGGACTCTCCACTACGGATGAGCAGAACAAAGACCCGAAAACCCGTCTGCAGGAATTTTTGCAGTCCAGGCAGAATCCTCTGCCGAAATATCGGGTGCTGAATATTGAAGGTGATGCCCATGACCAAGTGTTTACAGTCGCTTGTGAACTGGATAACCCTGACATAAATGCTGAAGGTAAGGGTCCCAGTCGTCGTGGTGCCGAACAACAGGCAGCCCGTTTTGCTTTGGAAAAGCTCGGAGTAGAGAGTGCATGAACGCAGAAGTATCTGAAACTTCCGAAGTCACTCGTTGTGGCTACGTTGCTATTGTTGGCCGACCTAACGTTGGCAAGTCGACCCTGTTGAACCATGCTTTAGGTCAAAAGTTGTCCATTACGTCAAGACGGCCCCAGACTACCCGACACCAGGTGTTAGGCATTAAGACAGAGAACAATGTCCAGACGATCTTTGTTGATACGCCGGGCATGCATAAAGTCGAGAAAAAAGCGATCAACCGCTATATGAACCGCGCAGCTACCAGTGCCCTGACCGGTATTGATGCAGTGATATTTGTTATCGATCGCTTGCAGTGGACTGAAGAAGACCAGTTAGTTTTGACCAAGTTGAGCAATGTGAAATGTCCTATTATTCTGGCTCTCAATAAAATTGATCGGGTTCAGGATAAAGGTGCCATGATGCCTTTCCTTCAGGAATTAGGTACCAAAGGTAATTTTAAGGCGATAGTGCCCCTGTCAGCTTTGAACGGACATAACCTGAAAGAACTGGAAACCATGGTCGACGATCTGATGCCGGAAGGTGTTCATTTCTTCCCTGAAGATCAGGTGACCGATCGCAGCTCTCGCTTTATGGCTTCTGAACTGGTGCGTGAAAAAATTATGCGCCAGCTGGGTGACGAGTTGCCCTATGAAATGACGGTTGAAATCGAAGAATTCAAGCAGGAAGTACGTCCTAAAGGCAAAGGCCCGCTACTCACTATCAGTGCACTTATTCTGGTAGAGCGTACAAGCCAGAAAGCCATTGTTATTGGTGATAAAGGTGCCCGGTTAAGACAGATCGGTCAGGAAGCTCGCCTGGATATGGAGAAGATGTTTGACTCTAAAATCATGCTGAATCTCTGGGTCAAAGTGAAAGGCGGTTGGTCTGATGATGACCGTGCTTTGAAAAGCCTGGGATACGATTTCGATTGATGAATACACTGAGCGCAGCCTGGTTACTGCATAGCAGGCCTTACAAGGAGCGCTCGGTGATTGCAGAGTATTTGGTCAAAGACCATGGTCGCATAGCTATGGTAGTGCAGGGAGTTCGAAAGACTCGCTCACGTTCTGCTCACCTGATTCAACCTTTTACCTGTTCGTTGATCAGTTGGCGGGGCAGGGGAGAGTTGAAGTCACAGACTGCGGTTGAACCATTGCGGTCGGTTCAGCTATCTGGAAAGACGCTCTATTGTGGTTTTTATCTGAATGAATTGCTGTTGCGAGCCGTTCTTCCAGGGCAACCGCTGGATGGTTTGTTCGAGCTTTATGAGCTGATTCTTAAAAAGCTGTCTGAAACCCGTCAGCTTGAACCAGTACTTCGATTGTTCGAACTGGAACTTCTTGATTTGACCGGTTATCTGCCTGATCTTGAATTCTGTGCTGCTGATGGCGTGCCGGTGATACCCGATCGTTTGTACAAATTCAGTCCGAACTGTGGACTGCAGCCAGTGTCCGGAAATTCTGTCAGAGGAGGCTGTTTTTCCGGAGCGCTTTTACTGGCTTTGGCTAATAGGGATTTTAGCCAGCCTGAGTATTATCAGGGATATAAACAATTTACCCGTCAGGCTTTGTTATCCCTGGTGGGTAATAAACCATTCAAGAGCCGGGAGCTATTTCGGACGAGCTCCAAGGAGAAGTCAGTTTCATGATTCCTCACAACAGAATCCTGCTGGGTGTGAATATTGATCATATTGCCACTATTCGCCAAGCCCGTGGCATTGATTACCCTGATCCTGTTCAGGCAGCTATTGAAGCGGAACAGGCAGGCGCAGATGGTATTACTTTGCACTTACGTGAAGACCGTCGTCATATTCAGGATCGCGATGTCAGAATGTTGAGAGACATTCTGCAGACGCGAATGAACCTGGAGATGGCCGTCACTGAAGAAATGTTGGTTATTGCAGAGGATGTTAAACCTCATGCTGTTTGTTTGGTGCCAGAAAAGCGTGAAGAGCTAACAACAGAAGGCGGGCTGAATGTAGCTGGTCAGTTGTCGTCAGTTAAGAACGCCTGCGAAAGGCTGGCCAAGGCTGGAGCTGAAGTTTCTCTGTTTATTGATCCTGATCAGGAACAGATTTCTGCCGCAGTAGAGGCAGGAGCACCTGTTATTGAGCTTCACACGGGTGCTTATGCAGAAGCGGAAACCTTAGAGCAGTTTCAATACGAATTGAATCGATTGAAGCTGGCTACAGAGTTTGCTCTGGCTAAAGGTCTGATTGTTAACGCAGGTCATGGTCTGAATTATCAAAATGTTGAACCAGTTGCTGCCATTGCTGGGATTAATGAGCTGAACATTGGTCACTCGATTATCAGCCGTGCTTTGTTTACCGGCTTGAAAGATGCCGTAAAAGATATGAAGACGTTGATGCTTGGCGCAGCTAAGCAGCGATGATTGCTGGAATAGGCACAGATATCGTTAAAATAGACCGAATTCGGAAAGCTCTGGATCGGTCTGGCGATCGTTTTGCCCGCCGAATACTAACGGATTCGGAGTGGGATATATTCGAGAGCGCAGGACTTAAAGCAGCTTGGTTAGCAAAGCGATTTGCCGCCAAGGAAGCCGCAGCCAAAGCGTTGGGTACGGGAATCGGGAAGGTTAGCTTTCAGGATCTGGAAGTAAGCAATAATGATGCCGGTGCACCTCATCTAATTTTTTTGGGTAATGCTCTGTTGCTGCAAGAGCAACGTGGTATTACCGGCATTCATCTCAGTCTGTCTGATGAAGTTGATTTTGCCGTTGCTTTTGTTGTTCTTGAAACTGTCATGATCCCATGAAGCAGAGCTGGGTATTGCCCCGTAGTTTACTGGTCAATACCCAGCCTGATTTTTAAGTATTCAGTTCCTGTTCAGATTCCCTTACTTCCACATTGCGACTCTTTTGCCAATCAAGCAGTCGAGCTATTGCTCTCGTGACATGCTGTACTTGCTGACGAAGCGCAGGGGAATGAAGACTGTCAATTTTCTTTAGACTGTTTTCCAGATTAAAGCAGGCCTTTTTTAACTCGGGTGCTGCACAGTACTGGCAAGCGCCGTGTAAACGGTGAACCCTTTCGAGCAATGACTGCTGATCCTCTTTCTGAAAACTCGCGGTAATGATCTGAAGATCTTCAGGCAATGTATTCAGCATCATTGCCAGCATTTCTTCTGCCAGCTCACGATTTCCACCAGTCAGCTTAATACTGGCGGCGAGGTCAATAGGAGTTGACTCCTGATGATTGGGTACAGTTTTTAAGTGAGAGTGTTCCTGACTGTCAATTTTATTGCCGGTCCAGTGACTGATGGCATTGATCAGTTGCTTCTTGTTGACCGGCTTGGTCATATAGTCGTCCATGCCACTTTGTAGTATCTGCTTGCGTTCTTCAGGAAGAGCATGGGCAGTGACAGCAATCACGGGAAGCCGTGCGTAAACATTGTTGATCTGACGTATTTCTTGAGTGGTTTCCAGTCCGTCTTTACCGGGCATTTGAACATCCATCAGGATTAGATCAAATTGTTTCAGTTTACACAGTTCAAGAGCCTGAAAACCATCACTGGCTGTGCTAACGGAAAGTTCCAGATTGTTCAGAATAGCTGCCAGTAGTTTCAGGTTTACCGGGTGGTCGTCAACGGCCAGTATTTCCAGTTTTTTAGTGAATTGATAAGAGATCGGGTGATAGGGTGATGTCGTCTGAACCTGATCATCACTTGATAGGTGTTCCAGTGTGTTACGCAACTTGTTAAATACAAGAGGCTTCAGCAGAGGGTAAACATTCTCGGGCAGTCTGTCCGGATAATGGTTATGTTCATGGGCAAGGGTTAATACCAGAACGGGGCAAGCATGGCTGATGCTCTCGGCTTGTTTCAAAGTCTGATCTAGATTCTCATCACCTTGACCTAGCAAAATTAACTGAGGTTCCGCGTTTTCTTTCAAGTAACTATGAAGTGATGAAAAATGGTCAAACTGATTGACCTGAAGACCAAGGTATTGAAGTTGATGACCAATAGAAAGCCTGGTCAGTTCCTGAGGTTCACAGAGCAATACTTGTTTAAAAGGAAGTGGAGGCTGTTCTGAGACTATGCCTTTATCAGTAAGGCGGGTTCGTATGGTAAACCAAAATACTGAGCCTCTACCCAGGTCTGAATCAAGCCCAATCTCACCATTCATCTGTTCCACAAGGCTTTTACTGATAGCCAGTCCGAGACCTGTGCCACCGGCTTGCCTTGTTCGACTGGAGTCGGCCTGAGAAAATGCTTTAAAGATTCTGGAATGTTGTTCCGGCGTGAGACCTACTCCGGTATCGGTGACCGTAAACTTAAGTGTGTGAATACCCTGATTATCGGTGTTTTCCAGCATAACCCTAACGGCGACACTGCCTGTGCTGGTGAACTTTACGGCATTACTGACCAGATTGATGAGAATTTGGGTCAGACGCTGCTTATCGGCAAGAATTTCTTCAGGGGTTTCTTCATAGAAAAAGCTCACCAGTTCCAGAGACTTATGATGTGCCGCTGGTGCCATAATGGCCAGTGAATCATCAACCACTTCACGGAGGCAGACTCTCTGGATATCCAGTTCGAGTTTACCGGCTTCAATGCGGGAAAAGTCGAGGATATCATTGAGCATGGTCATCAGCCCTTGAGCTGATTTTTCAATGGTGGTCAGATAATCCCTCTGTTGAGGCTTAAGATCGGACTCCAGAAGCAGATTGGTGTAACCGGATATGCCGTTCAATGGGGTTCGGATTTCATGGCTCATATTGGCCAGAAACTCGCTCTTACTGCGACTGGCTTCCTGAGCTTCTTTTCGGGCCAAATCCAGTTCCACGTTCTGAACTTCGATGGTTTCCAGAGTTTCTTGTAATTCTTCTGTCGACAGGTCGATGTTTTTTTGCAAGTTGTACCAGGATTGGGCTATTCGACTCAGCATTAAATTGATGGCATTTTCCAGACCAGAATAAAAATGTTCCTGATTGCCTCTCAGCTGGGTACTTTCCAGACCGGAAAGATCAATTTCACGAATGTTTTGGGTGATATTCGCTAGCGGCAGGAGAATATAGCGACCGAGCTTCAGGCAAAGAGAGTAGGCAATCGCCAATGTGAGTGCCAGAACGACAATAGCCAGTAACATGGCACGGTACTTTTGTAATCTGATTTCGGCATAGGTCAGCTCTACTTGCACCCAGCCGGTCACTTTAAAGGAGCCCGAGCTGGTATTTATTATGGGAGCAATTGCTCTCATAGAATCCTCGCCTGAATAGACATTGAGTCGTTCTGGCAGAGGTTTACCTTCCTCAATAGGCAACATCTTGGGACCTGCATGCAGGTATTCTTTACCCTTTTCATTAAGCAAGTTAACGGCACGAATTTCACTGTCTTCCAATAGTTGGCTGGCCAGGTCTTGGCTGCTGTTTTTAAAACCTGTATTCATCGTAAAAACGACAAGTGTCGCCATACGTTGAGCGGTATCTTCGGCTTTACTGGTCAGGTGCTGATTAAGTTCAACAAAACGTACGCTTAAATAAAGACTGCACATTATGATCGAAATCAATGCCCCTGGCAGAAAGGCCAACAGTAAAATCCGGCGCTTAACCGCTTGGGTCGTATTTTTCATAATATTAACTGTGCAGAAGAGGTATCAATCCATTATTCTTGCGAATAATAAAAGTTAAACTCGTCTTTTGGAAGTTCTGGTTATAAGTACATGACGGATTACCCTACCATTGAAGCCCTGATCGGTAATACCCCGATCGTTCGATTACAGCGTCTTGCATCGCAAAGCAGTAATACTATTCTTCTGAAACTGGAGGGTAATAACCCGGCAGGCTCAGTGAAAGATCGACCTGCGCTGTCCATGATCAATGAAGCAGAAAGTCAGGGTCGTATCCACCCCGGAGACACTTTGATCGAAGCGACCTCTGGGAACACGGGTATTGCTCTTGCGATGGCTGCGGCTATTAAAGGCTATCGAATGATCCTGATCATGCCGGATCATATGAGTGAAGAGCGTCGTGCGGCTATGACGGCTTATGGCGCTGAACTTCGTTTGGTGACTCGTGAAGTGGGTATGGAAGGTGCTCGAGATATTGCTCTGGAGTTACAGGATGCTGGTGAAGGTAAGGTACTGAACCAGTTTGCCAACCAAGATAATCCTCTTGCCCATTACAAGGGAACCGGACCTGAAATTTGGCAGCAGACCAAAGGCACTGTGACTCATTTTGTCAGTTCTATGGGTACCACGGGAACCATCATGGGAACGTCCCGTTATCTTAAGGAACAGAATCCGAACATCGAAATTATTGGTCTTCAGCCAGCTGATGGTGCCAATATTCCAGGTATACGTCGTTGGCCGAAAGAATATCTGCCTGAAATATTTGATGCTAGTCGTGTTGATCAGATCATGGATATCAGTCAGGATGACGCAGAAAATACCATGAAAGCATTGGCCCGACAGGAAGGTATCTTTTGTGGTGTTTCATCTGGTGGCGCTGTCGCCGGAGCTCTGAGATTGGCTGAAACCGTCGAAAATGCTGTTATTGTCTGCATTATTTGTGATCGAGGTGACCGTTATCTGTCCACCGGAGTCTTTAACGACGCCTAATGAACACTGGATTCTGAACCGTCACTGGTTATAATTCCCCGCCATATTTCACTGTTGACGGAAGTACTTCTGGCAACAGTGTGTCTATCAAGCAAAGGACACAACTGCATGCGATCCAGAAGAACTTCTCCAGGCAAGGGCCATGAAGTCGGAGGAGTTGAAGTGCATGGCCTTTCCCATGATGGCCGTGGGGTGGGTAAGCACCATGGAAAAACTGTGTTTATCAGTGGTGCTTTGCTGCAGGAAGTGGTGTCGATAAAAATCACTGAAGACCGTAGTCGATTTGCCAGCGCTGAGACTGTTTTGATTGAACAAGCAAGCCCGGAACGGGTCGATCCCTTGTGCCCTCATTTTAATCAATGTGGCGGTTGCAGTCTGCAGTACTGGAGTCATGAAGGACAGTTGCAAGGCAAGCAGAGCATTGTTCTGGATCAGCTGCGTCGATTCTCGCATCTGACACCAGAAACACTGGCCGACCCATTGATATCCGCTCCTTATGGCTATCGTCACCGTTGTCGACTCTCTCTAATTTGGCGTAAAAGCAAGCTTCAACTGGGTTTTCGACAGCAGCAGAGCAAAAACATTATTGATGTGGAGCAGTGCCCGGTACTGGTGGAACCTTTACAACCTTTAGTACCTCTAATCAGGGAATTGCTACAGTCGCTTGAGAAAAAAATAGCCGTCAGTCATGTAGAACTGATGTTGGCCGACAGTGGCAGAGCGGTTCTTTTAAGGCATATTAAGCCCCTGGCAATACAAGATCAGGATAAATTGACTGCTTTTGCTAAGGATCATCAGCTGTCGCTCTATCTGCAGCCACAGCCTGACCAGATCAGTTGTTTGTATTCGCCGTCCGATGATCCCTGGCTTTACAACTCGTTGCCAGAATTCGATTTGAAACTTCAGTTTCGCCCTGCAGACTTTACCCAGGTGAACTGGTTGCTGAATCGCCGGATGATCTTGCAGGCGGTTGACTGGTTGGAATTGAAGGAGTCTGACAAGGTGCTGGATCTGTTCTGCGGATTGGGTAACTTTACACTGGCTATGGCTCGTAAAGCTGGCCATGTGGTGGGTGTTGAAGGCAGTGCAGCCTCCGTTGAACGGGCCGCATTTAATGCCAGTGTGAACGGTATTGAAAACACCCAATTCTATCAGGCTGATCTGTCTGCACTCATTGGGGGCAAGAAAACCGGTAATGACTGGTTGCTGAACCAATATGACGCACTGGTACTGGATCCTCCGAGGGCAGGAGCCAAAGAAGTTATAGAGCAGATGGTTAATCGAATGCCGGATAAAGTACTGTATATTTCCTGCAATCCCGCCACTCTGGCTCGTGATGCCGGTGTATTGTCCGGGCAAGGGTATCGATTGCAGCGTCTTGGTGTAATGGACATGTTTCCCCAGACCGGACATGTGGAGTCAATGGCTCTGTTCATCAAGGACTGAAGGTATTAACCTAACTGATTTACTCGTTATTAATTCTGATTATTTATCGATCAGGGTAGCTGCAGGCTGAATAACCTGAAGTTGTCATAATTTTTGCATGTTAAAGGATCTCGAACAGCGCGCTTGTTTGTTATTGGCATCGTTTGTTAAGGACATTGCGGGCTACAGCATTTGAGAATGGAAAGCTTACATGGTTAAGGTAAGAGAAGATCACCCTATACGATACGACGGTTCTGTCGACCTGATAGCCTGGTTGCAAAGGCTTTCAGACTCTTTTGGTATCACTGATACTGACCGGCTTCAAAAGGCTTGTGAATTGAGCAAACATGTTGAGGAAGAGGCTCGACTGCAGGCAGAAACGGCCTGGCCAACAGGGCCAGGATGTTTTCGTACCGGACTGGAAATGGTCGAAATTCTGGCTGAACTTAAATCGGATTCAGATTCT
The DNA here is from genome assembly GCA_004762125.1 of Oceanospirillales bacterium. GTDB lineage: Bacteria > Pseudomonadota > Gammaproteobacteria > Pseudomonadales > Endozoicomonadaceae > Endozoicomonas_A. Next base: position 38,610 of record SIHQ01000012.1, read on the forward strand.
CTGGTGGCGGCATCACTTTACCGCGCCGTTCGGGAACGGAAGCTGGCTTTGAAAACGGTTGAAGAACAGTTTGGCACTACTGTTGCCGGTCTGATCAGAGATGTTCAGGGCATGGCTGCCATCAGTACTCTGCTGAATCCAGCGCGAACCAATGTTCTTGATCAGAGTCAGGATCAGCTGGAAAAAGTACGTAAAATGCTGGTGTCTATCATCGATGATGTCCGGGTTGCGCTGCTTAAACTGGCCGAACGTACCTGTGCCATTCGGGCGCTGAAAGATGCAGATAAAGACAAGCGTCGCCGGGTAGCTCGGGAAGTGTTTGAAATTTATGCACCGCTGGCTCACCGATTGGGTATTGGTTATATTAAGTGGGAGCTGGAGGATTTGTCCTTCCGTTATCTGAATCCTCAGGATTACAAGCGGATCGCCAGACTTCTGGATGAAAAGCGTACCGATCGAACCCAGTACATTGACTCGGTAGTTGATCAACTGAAGTCATCTATGGGTGAAGCCCAGATTGAAGGGCAGGTCCACGGTCGAGCCAAACATATCTACAGTATTTGGCGGAAAATGAAGCGTAAAGAGCTCGATTTCAGAGAGCTCTATGATATCCGTGCTTTCAGGATTATCACTAGAGAAGTGCGTGATTGTTACGCTGCTCTGGGTGTGGTGCATTCTTTATATAACCACATCCCAAAAGAATTTGATGATTATATAGCCACACCAAAAGAAAACGGTTATCGCTCTTTGCATACGGCGGTCTTCGGTCCGGAGGGTAAAACACTGGAAGTGCAGATTCGTACCGAGAATATGCACGAAGAAGCAGAGTTAGGTGTATGTGCACACTGGAAGTACAAGGGCACTGACATTAATACCAAGAGTGACAGTTACGAGGAAAAACTCAACTGGCTGCGTAATGTCATGGAGTGGCATGAAGAGTTGGGTGATCTCGGTGGTATTGCCGAAGAATGGCGTACAGATATTGAACCGGATCGTATCTATGTCTTTACCAAAGCCGGTCATGTAGTGGATCTGTCGGTGGGTGCTACACCGGTAGATTTTGCTTTTCGAATTCACTCGGAAGTGGGTCAGAAGTGCCGTGGGGCAAAGGTTGGTGGACGTATTGTTCCTTTGAATCATACACTCAAGACCGGTGATCAGGTAGAGATTCTGACGTCACCCAATGCTCACCCAAGTCGTGACTGGCTGAACCCTGACCTTGGCTATGTCACCACCAATCGTGCTCGAGCAAAGATTACCAACTGGCTGAAAAAGCAAGATCGTGACTCTAATGTCATCGATGGCAAAAATCAGCTGGATGCCGAACTCAAGCGTTTGGCTTTGGTCGGTGTTAACTTTACAGAGTGGTTGCCTAATACTCCCTTCAAAGAGCTGGACGATATGTACGCGGCCATTGGTGCGGGCGACTATCGAGTCACTCAGGCCATATCCCTGGCTCAACGTCATATGGAGCCGGAGGAAGAAGAAGAGTTCAAAGTACGCACTCGCCCACGTCAGGAAAAACGGTCCGACAGCACCATCACTATTGATGGCGTTGGTAATCTGTTGACCCAAATGGCAGGCTGCTGTCACCCAGTACCGGGTGATTCTATCATTGGCTACATTACCGTAGGTCGTGGCGTTACTATTCACCGTCAAGACTGCAATAACGCTCTGAATCTTCAGGAGACGGAACCGGAACGGCTGATTGAAGTGAGCTGGGGTCACTCTCCTGAATACGCTTACCCGGTAGAAGTCAGAATCAATGCTTACGACCGTGCTGGTCTAATACGAGACATCACTACGGTGCTGGCTAACGAAAAGGTTAATGTGATATCCCTGTTGACCCGAACCAGTAAGGAAGAAAATTCGGCCACGATGATATTGACGGTGGAAGTGTCCAGTTTGCAGCAGCTGAGTACGACGCTGACCAAGGTGAATCAATTGGCCAATGTTATTGATGCCGTTCGTAACCGTAAGGTGCAGGGATGAGTAACATTGACGAGATGATCAGTGTGAATGACAAGAGCAGCATGGATCAGCTGCTCTACATGATGGCTCGACTCAGAGATCCTGAGACAGGTTGTCCCTGGGATTTGAAGCAGGATTTCAGCACTATTGCGCCTTACACACTGGAAGAAACCTGTGAGGTGCTTGAAGCCATTGCCAATAGTGATATGGATAACCTGAGGGAAGAGCTGGGAGACCTGCTGTTTCAGGTGGTTTTTCATGCTCAGATGGCTCAGGAAAAAGATCTTTTTGGTTTTGAGGAAGTAGTGGATGGCATTTTGGAAAAAATGGTCAGACGACATCCCCATGTTTTTCCTGATGGTACATTAGGTTCTGTTCGCGATAAAAATGATCCAACGACCTCTGACCAAATCATCGATAATTGGCAGGCTATAAAGCAGAAAGAGAAGCAGAGCAAAGGTCAGAAATTATCTGTTTCTGCCATGCCGGAAAAACTGCCTGATGCTCTGCCGTCCTTGTCTCGGGCTTATAAATTACAGAAAGCCGCTGCTAAAACAGGCTTCGACTGGCCCGACTTGAAACCGGTGATTGACAAAATCAGGGAAGAAACTCAAGAAGTTCTGGATGCAGTGGGTGACAAAGAAGGACAACAGAGAGTGGCGGAAGAAATCGGTGACCTTCTGTTTTCCTGTGTAAATCTGGCTCGTCACCTAAAAGTCGATCCGGATATGGCTATGCGACAGGCCAATAACAAATTTGAAAATCGTTTTCGTTCAATGGAACATCGGGCTCAAGATGATGGCCGGAATTTTCAACAGTTAACTCTGGATGAGATGGAAGCTTATTGGCAGCAAATTAAATAGTGACGCTGATCCTGAGAAAAAACGGCTATAAAAATAAACTTTTTATAAAAGTAATTTTTCTTCGTTTCATCCTGATGCGATCAATCAGTACCTGCTACCTTTAAATGTGTTGGTAGTCGTCATAAGAGGACTGAGAAGTCCAACAAGCCTTCAGTACGCAGAAAAGTAATAGCTTGCAAAGAGAGCAAAGGCACTGAAAACAAGTGGAGCAACCTGTGTACTTCCACCTGATTCTAAGATCGTTACTTCAGTTGTCTCAGGTATGAAATACTGGGTTCTAACGTGCCACTTGATTGATCCACTATTAACAAAGCCATCAATTCTTTTCTGAATTAAGGTTTGTTCCTGACAAACTTTGCATCTATCGCATTCACGACAATAGTAATAGTCGTTTATATAGCATCCAGGGCACATTTGACATATTGGGCATTCTTCACACTTGGGGCAGGTCCAGTAGTTGATCTTATCAGACACTATTTCCACTGTCAGGCGATCATTCGGTTCACGGTTTATCTTTAAAACACGATTAAGGAAGGTAAAGCCAGTAACATCCAACTGGAGTCGGAAGGGAACAATAGACTCCCCCTCTTCTAATTCTCCCTGATTAATAACAATACCGATGGCATTATTTTCGTATCGATTAGTATAAATGTGATTTCCATAACTAACCAGAGATCCACCGCTCAGTCGTATACCTTCCTTAATATAGCCATGAATACTTGTGCCAGAGACCATCAGCTCATTCCTGTCACCTTGAATAATTCTTTCTGTCAGGCTGCCATCAATATTATGACTGATTAGCTCGCTCCACTTGATTGTCGTTTTTGTATGAGCCTCTGAACTAATCAAAAAATGCGGCGGTGAGTTTTCAGAAATAATGAAGTAGCTCAGCTTTACTGGAAAGTGGTGTGGTGAGGCTATTTCTTTGCTTGAATCTTGATCAGATCGGACTGAGCGAATATGTATTAGTGGTTGCTCCTCCTCAGTATTAATCCTCTGATCATGTTCACCCTGTACCTCGGAGAAATTTATTTTTGCACTCTGTGGAATAACAGTGCCATCACCATGATAGCCGCAGAGTACAATTTCATCTGATAGATCAGGAAGTGTGGCTACACCTGTGTTGATAACGATTGCTCTTGAGAGGATAAGATTATCTTCAAACAGATAATGTCTGGCAGCCTGATGCTGATTGATTTGCTGGTTTATGAATTCTGCGCTTGAATTGTTTCTAATGTACATAACTTCTTTTCCGGCTTTAAAACCACAGCGTTCAATGAAGTCCTGGGTTACCGTGATTATACTAGGTTCGGTCGTCGCTCCGATTGCAGGTGGATTTGTAGCTAATTCTGTACTATTGAGGCCTGACTGGGCATTTACAGGAGAGGCTAGAAGTAAAACATTCAAATACACTGCCGCCAACCAGCTCAGCATTTTTAATGCTTTCATAACTCTCTATCTCTAATCAGAACAAGAGAAAAAACATCGTGCGGCCCAAGAATTTGTTATCAGAGACAGCAAGAATGAGTTAGATGATTGTAGGACATAAAACAAAGCTTATACCTCATCAGTGCAAGATATACCAAGAGCGCTGAAAGTAATTTCTGAAAATGCTAAGAAAGAGTCGTGTAAAAATGGACTCTAATCCAGAATACTTTCAATCTAAAATAATGTGGGGCAGAAAGCGTGAGCTGTTTTTAGTAATCACGCTACTGTCCTCCCTGATTCCTATTCCTGCCGATCGATCACCCACTACCCAACTGCCTACCAGAGTATGATTACCACTGAAAATAGGAACCGGATGGTAAGCCTGTAGTATATAACCACTGTCGTTATATGGGCCGTCGACAAAATCGGTCTGTCGCCCTTGCTGGTAGACAGTAATATTTGCGCCTTCTCGGGAAAAAATTGGTTTCTTCACATAACTGTTGCCAAGGTCGCAGATGTTTTTGTCATGCTCGAAATAACTGGGGAGCAGGTTAGGGTGGCCTTTATGTTCTCGCCAAAGCAGCGGTAACATGGCCTTGTTGGATAGAATGGCCTTCCAGATGGGCTCTACAAATAGAGTCTCTGATGTTTTCAGACTGTTACCGTACTCTTCCTTAAACATGAACTCCCAAGGGTAGAGTTTAAACAGAGCCGGAATGCTGTGATCATCAAGATCGCTGAACTGACAGTTATCGCTGATGCCAATATCTTCTACATAGATAAATCGAGCGTCGATACCAGCCTGAGTCGCGCAGTCCCGAAAATATTCTACGGTGCCGAAATCTTCTTCGCTGTCCCTACAGCTGGCCAGATAGAGAGGTTGTTCTTTGAGGTGTCTTTTTTTCAGCAGCACCAGAGATTCGATCAACATCTCCTGAATGAGATTGAACTGATCCGCAGCAACCGGCAGCTTTCCTCGGCTGATCATCTGCTCCAGCCAGAGCCATTGGAAAAAAGCGGACTCATAGAGGGAAGTAGGCGTATCAGCGTTGTATTCATAGAGCTTTGCCGGCGATTTCCCGTCGTAGGCGAAGTCCATTCGGCCATAGAGGTGCTGATCTTTACGCAGCCAGGAATCTCGCACTAGGTCCCAATGTTGCGACGATATTCGTAATTGGGTCAGAAGCTCTTCAGATCGTACTGCCTTTGCTACCAGATCAAGACACATCTGGTGCAATTCTTCCGTGGGACGCTCAATGTCCTGTTCAATCTGCTGCAGACTGAACTGATAATAAGCTGACTCATCCCAATAGGCTTCGCCATCAACAGTATGAAAGCGAAAGCCCAGGGATTCGGCTGTTTGTTTCCAGCTGGCTCTGGGTACTGCTGTAACCCGCTTCACGCTCTAACCACCCCAGCCGCCTCCGAATGATGACTTGCCAAAACCACCCCGACCCATTGTTCGGGCTTTAGTTGAGGGTTTTGCTGTTCGGTATGACGGAACACTTCTACGACCAGAGCCCGAATGACCGTTCCCGCCGATGTCCTCATAATCACCGGTTACATACTCGCCGTCATCATTCAGATAGAGAGGGACGACGGAAAAGGTCATACCGCTGTTTCTGGATTCCTGTGTGGCGAGCATGTAGCCTTCCATGGTCGGAATATATTCTTCATTGGTTTGCCATCGACAAGTGGAACCAAAATCATCAAAGCAGTCAGCGAAAAACTTATACTTCGGTGCTGTCGTTTGATGAATGTTGACAGCTGTTGTGTAGTCCGAGACACAAATTTCTTTGCTGAGCAGACCATCCGATGAACATTGGTCCGCATCACGATACACCAGTACATCTTCTTTTGGGCCACCACATCCCGTCAGGGCAAGGGGCGTCATACTCAACAGGCTCAACTGGAGCTTTTTGGATCGCTTCATTTCTACAGCGCTCCCGATCAGTAAGTCAGACAGGCCGCATTAAGCAGGCCAGCAGCAATAGAGATGGCACCGAGCCAGATACCGGAAGCGATTTCATCATTGTCGATACGATCAGATATCTTTGGCATAAACAGACGCAAACCAAAGAAAGTGCTCAGCTGGACAATCAGAGCAATAGCACCCCAAATCGCCATATCAGCGATATCTACAGAGTTTTCGATAACACTGGCGAGCGGGATAACAAAACCAATGAGGCTACCGGCAAAAGCAATAGCCGCAGCGGGCTTGTTGTCCTTAATCAGTTGCAGCTCGTTGTGGGGTGTGATGGTGGTATAAATAAGGATATACAGCCCGGACAGAGCCAGAGCAATGGAGAAATATGCCAGGAACAGCGGTACTCCGGCCAGGTATTCAGTGATTTCCAACATGATTAAATCCATTTCAATCAGGGTGATCGGAAAACATCACCCTGTCGTTTTTATTTGAGGCCGCAAGAATACTGTAAAACTCATATGAGAGCAGCCAACGACCTCACATATTCAAAGGCGACGGATGTAAATGTCAGTCAGCCGCTTGAAGAGTAGATTTTCTGGCCTTGAGTGCTCGATAGCTGTCCCAAGTGAAAATAGTCAATGCCAGCCAGATCATACCAAAGGTTATGAAGCGAGCTTGATTAACTTCTTCGCCGTAAATAAAGACACCAACGAGGAAAGAAATAGACGGACCAAGGTATTGAAGAATACCAATAGACGTCAGAGTGAGTCGTTTGGCAGCCACATTAAACAGTACCAGAGGAATCGTAGTCACCAGACCTGCTAATGCCAGCAGCAGACTCAGTTGAGGGTTATCAAAACGGAAGCTGTAATTACCTGTCTGATAAAGCCAGAAAAAATAACCCAGAGTTGCGGGTAGCAATAATATAGTTTCTACAGTCAAGCCGGTAGCAGCAGCCACTGGAATATGTTTTCGTAACAAACCATAAAAACCAAAAGAGCCAGCAACCGCAAAAGCAACCCAGGGAATAGTGCCGAGCATCCAGATTTGAATCACTACAGCTAAAGTGGCAATGCCAACGGCCAGCATTTTTAAAGGGCTGAGTTTTTCATTGAGAAACAGGTAGCCCAGAAAAATGTTCAATAGGGGGTTAATAAAATAACCGAGACTTGTTTCCAGAATATGATCATTGGTGACGCCCCAGATAAAGGTCAGCCAGTTTGCGGCAATGAGTATGGACGACAGCATTAACAGACCCAATACTTTCGGGTTGGTAAAAACCGTTTTTAACTGAGACAACTGCCCGGTAAATTTAAGCAGCGGCAGCAATAAAAGTACGGACCATAATACCCTGTGGCTTAATACTTCCAGTGAAGGTACTGAGTCCAGTAATTTAAAATAGATGGGTACCAGGCCCCAGATAGAAAAAGCCAGTACTCCAGGCATCAAGCCTGAAGGCTCCTTGGTTGTTGTCACACAGACTCCGTGAAAGACAGGAAATTGCCGATGGCAAAAATGGCTAATAATGCCTGAATTTTTATTCTTTAGAAATGATCGCTTTGAATGACTGAATTTATTGTAAGGGAAAACAATAAAATCAGCTATTTAGGCCTTATAGAATGGTACAGAATCGTTCACAAGCATTTTGATTGCGATGTGGAAGTGTGACTAGATACTCAGCCTGCGCTCTCTGTGCGTTTCCCCGTTCATTTTCCACATTATGCATAACGGCCATCATACTACCTTCTGCCACTTCAGTCACTGTTGTGATGGTTTTTTGATAGCCTTCTTTCTCATTGCCACTTGCGTTTCGATAGCAATCTTTCAGTTCGTTAAAATCGATGCCAACGCTATCGTTGCTTGCTTCATCAAGATATTTATCAAGGTACTTGTCTAAGGTGTCGATTCTTCTGGATACCAAGTCTGTTTTATCTTTCACCCCACAGGATGGGCAGTGCTGCCTAAAGGCCATAGCTTGTCCGACGCAACGGGCATGGAACGTATGAACGCAGGGCAGAGTTATAGCTTGACCAAGATGATTTAGCATACCAGCTTCCAAATCCACGGTTTGTGCTAAAGGTTTTTTGCAAATAGCGCAGTTAACAGTTTCTGCCATCATCAGATAGTTCTCCTTCAATTAGAATTATGTCCAAACTATTGACCCGAGAGCGTGAAGGAAATTCCGAAGATGACTGACAAGCTGGTTAGGGATGCTTACAGAGAATGATTACTTTTTGGCTGTAAGTCGTTATATGACAGTAATATGACCATTTGGTCACACCTTTGAAGAATGACCTCTTTCAGTCGAAGAAATTCCTAAGCTATTAAGGTATTTGTAATGCTGAAGTATTTTTGTCTCTGCAGTCTGCTGCTTTCTTTTATAGGTGTTGCCGATGATAAGGCAGCGGTTTACAAGGTCGCGATCATTGATCGATTCTTCCCCCTTTCTCTCAGTTTCGACAGTGAAGAAGAGAAAGCTGAAAAAGGTTGGATGTACGGGCTGCTTGATTTGGATGATGATGATCAGAAAGAGCCGATCTATCATGGAGACCTGATTCGACTGATTGCAGCCCATCCGGGTATTACTTTTATCAGTTACCCCATTCTGGATGGCTGGAATCCGATGTCTGCGATTCGAAATAATTTAAAAACCATTCTTGATAGGTACCCCAAACAGACTTTGGATGCGCTGATTCTTTCCTGGGAATCCTCTACCTTGATCAGTGCTTTTGAAAAACCATTGCGCAGGGAACGAGCTGAGCATTATAAAACGATCGTCAAAACCATGGGTGAACGTTATCCGGTCTGGAAGACGACACACGAAATTATTTTGATGCTGGAACAGCTCGTAGAAAAAGGCATCAGGGTTTACACCATAGCCGGCAACGGTGGCCGTAATATGGTTAATACCTTTTCTTTTGCCAAAGGAGTAACAACAGTTGGCGCAAAAGAATCAGAGCTAAGTCACTTTGTGGCCAATAACTCTTTTGTTGATGTCTATGCTCAAGCCGCATGGCAGCCCGTTAGGGTTAATGATCAGCAAGGCAGGGCGATAGGTTATGATCTGAACGGTGATAGCTGTGTCGATATCCCCCTCTCAAAATTAACGGGCCATGGTCTGACCGGAGAATTGACCAATCGGCCATGGCCTATGTTAAAAGGTTCTTCTTTCGCTGCACCGGCGGCATTGAAGCAGGCTTTGTTTAGTGGGTTATCTCTTGCTGAATGCCATTAGCAAAAAGGCTTCGCCTTTACTTCGATAATTCTCATAGGGAACAGCAATATCTTCCGGAACCTGATCGGGTTCTTTCAATAAAAAACCAACAGTCTCATAGAAGTTCTGAAGATGGGAATAGGGATAGCACCAGCAGTCGTTGTTCAGAACAACCAGAGTTTTTTCTGTTAACAGAGTGCCAATGCCTTCGCTTCTTCGATCAAGAGCCACCCACACACTTCGAAGTAAATACCCTGTTTTCCTGGGGCATGCTCGAAGTGCAGCAACAATGGCTCCTTTATCCCTGAGAACCAGAACCCGCTCATCTGAGCGAGGCTTGCCTTTATGACCGTTAGCTTTGTAAAAACCGTTCACCAGCGGCAACTGAATTCGGTTCAGTTCTTCAAGTATCATTTCTGGTCAAAAGTCATCTTTGTTTTTTCTTTGGGCAGCGGCAAGAATTCCCCTGAGCATATTGAGTTCTTTGATGTCCGGTCTGGCTTTGTTGAACAGTTTTCGCATTCGGTTCATAGCCAATCCCGGGTGCGTCTTGATGATAAAATTAATGTCGTTCAACGTCTCTTCAAGATGCTCATAGAAATATTCCAGTTCCCTCGTTAGAGGATACTCAGATGCTTCCTCATCACTCTCGCACTGGTCATCAATATGAAGGCTGCTCTTGCGTATCTCGTAGCAGAGAATCTGAATCGCTGATGCGACATTAAGCACGGGATACTCAGGATTGGCATCAATAGAAACGTGGTAATGGCACTTTTCCAGCTCTTGATTGGTCAGCCCCATGGTTTCCTGACCAAAAACCAGTGCTACTGGATTTTTTACCGCTTCTCTTACCAATTGGTCGGTAGCGTTTTCTGCAGTCAACATAGGACGGGTAAAGGTATGGGAGCGCCCTCTAGCACTGGTACCAATGACCATCGAGCAATCGGCAATGGCGTCATCAAGGGATTCAAATACTCTGGCATTAGCCAGAACATCCTGAGCACCCGCTGCCATGGAGTCCGCATCCGAAGCCGGGAACCTTTGCGGCGTTACCAAACTTAGGTCAGACAAACCCATGGTTTTCATGGCTCTGGCTGCTGAACCGATATTGCCCGGATGGTAGGTGTTAATCAGAATGATGCGAATATTGGTTAACATCTTGCTCGCACGTTACCTTGAATTAAAAACTGCACATTATACGTCCAGATAGCGGCGCTGAATATAATCGGTTTTATGTTCGGTAATAAGTTCTATAAGAAGTAAAGAGCATAGAGCACAGTGTGTACCGCTGCTAGAATGCGGCTTTTATGGCTGCATTCACCTCTTTATTATGAGTCAGACTTCTGAAAAGCAAGCTTACCGTTGGTTGATGGGGCAAACAGCCCCTGCACGAAAGTGGCTGATAGCGGCTGTAGCCCTTGGTTTTGCCACAGGGTTGCTGTTTATCGCACAGGCCGCAGTATTGGCCAGTATTATCCAAAAGTTAGTTATGACGAAGGTGCCGATTTCAGAATTAGTCTTTTCTTTTGCTGCAGCCGGATTTTTAATCGCTGCGAGAGCACTGTGTCAGTGGGGGCGGGAACAGGTCGCCTGCAAAGCCGGGATTGAAGTTCGTAAAATCATTCGCACAGCCATTCTGACCCGATTACAGCAAATGGGACCTGTCACTATTGCCTCCAGACCAGTCGGAAGCTGGTCAACCATGCTGGTCGAGCAAGTGGATGAACTGCACGATTTTGTTGCCCGTTATTTACCTCAGATGGCTTTGGCCGTAGTGATTCCGTTTGCCATTTTGCTGGTAGCTCTGCCTTTGAACTGGGCGGCAGCCGTTATCTTTTTAGTGACCGCACCACTGGTTCCCATGTTTATGGCGTTCGTGGGACTTAGGGCAGCCAGTGCTAATAGAAAGAATTTCCAGGCTCTTGAGCGATTAGGAGGTTTCTTTCTGGATCGTCTCAAGGGTATGGAAACACTGCGGTTGTTTCAGCGTGGGCAGTATGAACACGAGTCTTTGAAGTATGCCAGTGAAGACTTTCGCATCAAGACCATGCAGGTATTAAAGCTGGCATTTCTGTCATCGACGATACTGGAGTTTTTTGCTTCTGTTTCTATTGCTGTTCTGGCGGTCTATCTGGGAATGAGTTTTCTCGGGTATCTGGAATTTGGCAGTTATGGTGATGGGGTAACGCTGTTTACGGGACTTTTCCTATTATTGCTGGCGCCTGAGTTTTATCAACCACTAAGAGATCTGGGTACTCATTACCATGCCAAGGCCAAGGCTGTCGGGGCCAGTGAATTGATTCTGGATTTTTTGGAATCGACAGAACAGGCCGTGAGTGATTCATCCAGTAGCAATGACTTTAATCTCTTGAATTCCGACTCCATTGATATCATTGCAGACAACCTCTGCGTTGAAACAGTCTTTAATAAAAAACGACTTTTGTCTGATATTAGCTTTGTTATACGACCCGGACAAAAGGTAGCCATTATTGGTCCCAGTGGGGCGGGTAAAACCACACTTCTAAACACACTGTTAGGTTTTCAGACCTACCATGGTCAGCTGGAAGTCGGTGGCCAGGCGTTGAATACAGTTCGCCCCAGTCATTGGCGTAAAAAAATGGCCTGGTTAGGGCAGCAGCCACTGATTATCCATGGTTCCCTGTTTGAGAATGTCGCTTTTGGACGTGAACTGTCAGAGCAACAGGTTATGGGAGCACTAGCGAAAGCAGAGGCTCTGGACATTGTTGGGGGGCTTCCTGATGGCTTGAACAGTATGCTGCAGGAGCAGGGAGGTAATCTGTCTGTAGGTCAGGCCCAGCGTGTTGTTTTAGCTAGAGCTATTGCTGAACCTGTGGCATTTCTTATGCTCGATGAACCGACTGCGAGTCTGGATCGGGAGAGCGAAAGAAACGTTCTATCGACACTGGAATCTGTCTCAAAGAGCTGCACTATGATCACAGTGACTCACCGACTGCATCAAATCAGTGAAATGGATCAGATACTCATGCTTGACCAGGGACGTCTTGTGGCAGCAGGTCGACCAGATGAACTGGCTCAGACATCGTTGGTCTATCAAAGCTTTGTCAGAGAGCTGGAAGGGAGTTTTGACAATGCGTGAACTCTTACCGTTTATTCGTTTGTTTCCTCGTCATTTCGGTGGTCTGACGGTTGGCATACTACTGGCTTTTGCCACCATCCTATTCAGCCTTTCTCTGCTGGCTTTGTCGGGTTGGTTTATAACCGCTACGGCATTGGCCGGAATGACGCTGGCCACGGCGCAGGTTTTTGACTTTTTTTCACCGGGCGCTGGGGTCAGAGGATTTGCTATTGGCCGCACTGCTTCCCGATACTTCGAAAGGCTGGTCAGCCACGATGCCACCTTCAAGCTGTTGGCTCACTTGCGAAGCTGGTTCTTCGAACGTTTATTACCATTGCCGCTGATTCGACTCAAAAGCTATCGGAAGGGTGATCTTCTTAATCGGTTGGTGGCGGATGTTGATGCTTTGGATCAACTTTATCTTCGAATGCTCAGTCCAATAGTCTCAGCGCTGTTAGTGACAATACTGCTGCCGTTGGCATTGTCCTGGTTCAGTCCGCTGTTGGGTAAATCAGTCTTCGTTCTGTTGGCGTTTTGGTTGATAGTGCTGCCGGTTCTCTTTTATCGCAAGGGTTATGCATTTGCACGTCAGTCGGGAGTTATGACGGCCCAGCTTCGCCAGAGAGTGCTGGATTACCTTCAAGCTATGGCCGATCTGGAAATATACGGCCATGAAGCCAGTGTCAGACAGAGTATTCTGGACGCTGAAACCGAACTTTATGAAAACCAGCAACAGTTGGCCAAACTGGATGGTTTGGCTGCTGCGCTGCTGGCGATGGCATCAGGTAGCTGTAGTCTGTTGATGCTCTATCTAGCGGCAGGGGAGTATCAACAGGGCATGATCAGTGCTCCGGTGATGGTGCTCAGTATGTTTGCGGTTCTAGCCGCCTTTGAAGCGATTATGCCTTTACCTGCTGCTTTTCAATTTCTTGGTCATACTCGATTAGCGGCCAGCCGACTGAATGAAGTGCTGGACGAACAGCCGATGAGTTATGGTCAAGCGATGCCTGAGTTAGTGGCTTCACCTGATATAGAGTTCGACAAAGTAACCTTTGCTTATGACCAGGAAAGATCAGCGATTCTGAATCAGTTCAGTCTGAGTATTCCATCCGGTCAGCATCTTGCTGTGGTGGGAAGAACCGGGTCCGGTAAATCAACCCTGACCAACCTTTTGTTGCGTCAGCTGGAACCTGATTCAGGTCGTATCATTCTGGAAGGGATACCGGTTGATGAGCTAACAGAATCAATGCTCTATTCAACCATTGCCGTCATTCCCCAGAAAACCCATGTGTTCAGTGATACGGTCAGAAACAACTTGTTGCTGTCCAGACCGGGAGCAACAGATCAGCAGTTGCTGGAAATATTAGAAGTCGCAGGACTGGATTCCCTCCATGAAGAGCAAGGCACGACGTTACTGGGTCTCTGGTTAGGCGAGGCCGGGGTGCCCTTGTCCGGTGGTGAGCAAAGAAGGCTGGCCGCTGCCAGAGCTCTCTTGAAAGACAGTCCGGTACTGGTGATGGATGAGGCCAGTGAGGGATTGGATCCGGTCAGCGAAGAGATGCTTATTGGCAAAGTGTTGAAACACTATCAGGATCGTACGGTGATTATGATCACCCATAGAAAGCAGTTTCTGAATCAGATGGATCAGGTGGTACATCTTGGGCAATAGCGTGTTGGTCAGATGACCTGAATCGTTTATGGTGGAACGTTTCTGACGGGATCCTGTGGATCAAATTCAAACAGAAAGTTTGTAGCAGCTGTTTCTGTTTTTGATTCCTGACTTCGGGAGACCAGAGACAGCAAATCAACAGCCGCCACCGGCTTTCTAAACAGTTTGCTGGTTTGCTTGTTTCTGTCGCTGAGCTCATGAATGCAGCCCCTCAGGAGATCAAGCTTTTCACTGATAGAGTACTTTCCTATATGGCTTCTCAGATAATCCTGGTCTGATTCAGTCAGTGTTTTCAACTGCTCCTGAATTTGGCTGAGGGACCATTCCGGATGGTTGGTGATCTGATTGTGTAGATATTCTGCCAGAGCTTCATCCCCCGAATCTCCGGAATCCCAGTTGGCCAACAGATCGAGTGCCTGGTCTCGGTTCTGAACAGGAGGAAGTTCATAGAAATTAAGTAGCTGAATCATCTCCAGAGCCAAATCTGCGGCGCAATTCCTGTTCACTCCCTGATCATGAAAGGACTCCATCAGCCATGGCAGCATTTCTGACATCAGGAAGGATTCTTCAATGGGAAGGTTATTACTCAAACACCAGTGTGAGTATTGCAGTGGATCCAGTTTCCATAGCTCCAATGCCAGTTGCTGTTTGGCTGGAAGGTTATTGTCGGTTACAGGTTTGTGAAGACCTGCAGCCCTCACGCAGCGAACCAGCCTGCAAGCCCTGATACTTCTTTCATGGATAGGTTTGGAACTCAATACGCCTACTTTTCTAAGGTAGCCAACCAATTGCTGACGATATTCGTTGAGAGAGCGAATACTGCGGCCAAAAGCAGAACCCGGCTTATCCTTAATGGCTAATTGCATCCCTGCCATCTCTATGTCAGGAATCGTCTGTTGGTAGATACTTTTGAGGCAGCTCTCCTGCGCAGGAGTCATTCTGATCTCCATCCCTGTTTTTAGGCCATAGTGTCAATATCGTTCAACTGGCCGCTGACTCAAGCGGGAACTTATTAAAAGTGGTTTGTTAGCTTGCTGGTCAGGGTGAGCCCTGAGAGAAGATCAGCGTCTGAGATCTCGAAGTTGAGCCTTTTCATATTAAGAGCAATGTGAACTCTATAAGTAAAAGAAGAGCGATAATAGCTGTATAGCGTCACTCATTTGTTCGTTGGCAGGAGAAATAGTGCATGGGGCAAACCACCGTCTACGAGATGGTTTTTTTGTTCAATGCCTGGCACAACTCATATGGTTCATGTGGTCAGCTTGAATATTGCTAGTATAAACCAGTGTCGACTATTCATGGTCTGTATATCTGTCTGGTAATTAATGTAAGTTCATATATTTCATCTACACTTTCAGGGCAGGTGTATGTCTACTGTCGTGCGGTAGAGGTTTATGTCCCCTGCTTATTTCATCCGAATGAGTTTTGAAATAAAGCTTCTGAGTATTTCTGTTGGAGATTTGTCGTGAAATTCAGATCCTTACATTACCCCTGGATTGTCATTCCCATTTTCATTGCAACGACCTTGATGGCCGAGGAACCATATAAAAACACTGCTAATTCAATCATAAGGTGCAGTTATGCATCTGCCGAACTGGATAAGATGGAGCAACAAGCGCACAGGCAGGCATTGTTGTCTTTTTCCCCGGAATGTTCTGTGAATCGTGAGGATTTGGCCAAAAAAGTCATTGATACAGGGCTGTTCGATGAAACAGCCCATCGTTCCCAAAATACTCATTGCAATAGCTTGGAAAAACTGGATGCAGAGTTTGAACCAACTGATTTCCATTACCTTGTTGAACTGCTGAAAGGCGTAGATGCTCGTCAAACAGTCAGCACTTCTGATCAATCGCAAGCAGGTATGTTGGGCACAAATTTATTAAGATTTGACTCAGTTGCCGGTAGTAACTGTTCAATGGTTGGAGCGGTAGAGATACATACACTACCAACAAACTCCGCCTCCACTGTGCTGACTACATGGAAGGCGAATATATTTTATCTCGCTCTCGCGCATATCCTCACAGGTTACAAGCCTATTCGTGAACCAATTCAGAATTTTATTGATACTGCCGCTGGCATTAGTTATCTATCCCCTCTAAATCGAGAATATGTTTCTACTGACAATAAGACAATGTCGCTTGTTTCTGAGACTCAAGCTTATAGTTCATTGTTTTGTTTAGTAGCTCGTTTTAGTGCGCCTGTGATTATAGCGGGGGTGAAAGCCCGAATGCATAAGAAAACGAATTAACATTAACGTTTGTTAGTAACTCCAGCCAGTCTTTGCATGCAACTATCAAAGACTGGCAACCCTGTTATCAATCAGTGCGGGGTGTCTTTCGCTATAGCAGCCAGCGTATCAACAATCAGATCGATATGTTGTTTTTCAATGATCAATGGTGGAGACAGGGCAATGGTGTTGCCCATGCTTCTGACCATGACGCCTTTCTCGTAGCACTGTTTGAGAATATCAAAACCAATGGGTTTGCCGTGGCTTTGCTCCGCAAACTGGACGGCTCCAATCAGGCCGCAGTTACGAACGTCAACAATGCTAGGGTTGTCTTTCAGTGAGTGCAAAGCTTCCTGCCAGTATGCTCCGATCTCACCACTGCCACGAGTCAGCAGACCTTCCTTCTCATAGATATCGAGAGTAGCCAGTCCTGCTGCACAGGCGACAGGATGCCCAGAATAGGTGTAGCCGTGGTAAAACTCTACGGCACCTTCTGCAGCAGCGTTATTTATAGTGTTGTAGATTTCATCTTTGGCAAATACAGCACCTAGAGGAATGACGCCGCTGGTGATGCCTTTGGCAGATGTGATCAGGTCAGGCTGAACATCAAAGGCTTCTGCTGCAAAGTTCGCCCCCAGACGACCCCAACCAGTAATGACTTCATCAAAGATCAGTAGAATGTCATGCTGAGTACAAATATCACGCAAACGACGGAGATAGCCCTTGGGCGGCATAATGACACCACCGGCACCAGCCACCGGCTCAACAATGACAGCAGCAATACTCTCAGCTCCATGGAAGTTTATGAGACGTTCAAGCTGTTCAGCCTTTTCAACACCGGTTTCAGGCAATCCTTTACTGAATGCGTTACTGGCCAAGTCCAGAGTGTGATCCAGGTGATCGACAGGTAACAGCGGACCAAAACCTTTGCGGTTAGGTGTTAAACCACCCACGGAAATGCCTCCGAAGTTCACGCCGTGATAGCCCAACTCTCGGCCAATCATTTTGAACTTGCCTTTATTGCCTCGAGCTTGTTGATAGGCGAGCGCAATTTTCAAAGCTGTTTCTACCGCTTCAGAGCCTGAGTTGGTAAAGAAGACCTTGTCCAAACCTTTGGGAGTGAACTGAATCAAACGCTCAGCAAACTCGAATCCAATATCGTGACCAAAGTTAAAGGGAGAGGTGTAATCTAACTCAGCTACTTGACGGGCCATGGCCTCACCGATTTCCTTGCGGCCGTGACCAGCGTTAACACACCAGAGGCCGGCTGTTGCATCCAGCAATTGTCGACCATCATCACCGTAAAGGTACATGCCTTCCGCTTTATTGATGATTCTGGGGTTGGATTTGAAATCCCGGTTGGCGGTAAAGGGCATCCAGAAAGCGTCATAGCCAGTTCTTTTATTCATTATCAGCACTGCTTCTGTTGTTATTGTATAGCAGTAGGTTAATTGCGCTGAAGTTCTAGGAAAATTCTGCTGATTCAAAATAAAGTTTTAATGCGCTCAAACTTACTTTACTTCTGACTCAATGAACTCAACAAACGCTCTGGCGGCACTGGACAGGTAATGACTGGATTTCCAGCCAAGGCCTAGCTTCAGGGGAATAGGCGGATCAAATGAAACCGTTGTGAGTGAATCGTGTTTATTCAGAATCAGAGAGAGGCATGTGCTGATGCCAACCTCCTGTTTCACCAGTGACTTCAGCAATTCAGTTAGATTGGTTTCAAACTGGATGTTAGCTTCAATTTGATGTTGTTGGCAATATCGACTGACGGCTTCTCTAAGGAAATAACCTTCGCGAAACATAACCAACGGTTGCTGACAGAACTCATTGAGAGTGATGGACTTTTTTTGAGCGAAAGGGTGGTGATCTGGAACACAGGCGACAATCTCTTCCTGCAAAAGAGTGATAGAGCGAATCTGTTCGTGGGCTTGATCGGTTCGAATCAACGCCAGGTCCAACTGACCCTCCAATAGCATTTTTTCCAGTGTGGCGGTACCGGCTTCATGAATATTAACCTGAATGCCTGGGTAAGCTTGCTTGAAGCGGGCCAGAGCGTCAGGCAGGAAATAGGATCCCAGCATGGCCGAAACACCAAAATTAATGATGCCGGAGGTAAGACCTTTCAGCTCCCGGAGTTCTTTTTGAGCTTGTTCAACATTGTCCAGAATGTTGCGGGCGTGTTTTAGTAGCACCTCACCATCCGTAGTAAGGCTCATTCTCCGTTCAAGGCGATTAATCAGTTTCAGTTCCAGCTGCTCTTCAAGCTTTTTCATGCTGATACTGAGCGCTGACTGAGCAATGCCCAACTGTTCTGCTGCACGGGTAAAATTTCCGGTATCAGCCAATACGGTAAAATAGAGCAGTCGTTTAATATCCATGTCGTATTGATTACCGGTATTAATAAAATATATGGAAACTATATTGTTAATATATTTTTAATTGCAAGCCTGAGCTTTTATAGTTCCATCACAACAATAGATAACAGCAGTCAGAGAGTTTGGTTATTAATAAAAGCTCTGGCTGGAACGGATGCGACAAGGGACATAATAATGACTGCAGCTGCCAGCGTTGTACGCTACGAAGGTTTTTCCGTTAGCAACCATCCTGAAAATTCCAGAGTTCAGGTGGTTACGCTCGATAAGGCTACTATTGAGCGGTTTGAAGAATTGAGCAATAAGTGGCAAGTACAGGCACTGGAATACAAACCATTCAATCGTTTCGCCGTTGCCGATGCATTAGATCAGTGCTGCGAGTATCAGTTGGGCAAATTTCTGCTAAAAACAATAGAAGACCGGGACACCGGCGCTTTTCTTCTGGAAGCGGATGAAGCGGCGAGAAATGCATTTGTTGACAGCGATGAACAGCGTGATGCGTTTGTAAAACTGTCTACAGCTATTTCACACCTTATTGGCTTGCCTAATTTTGATTCCATGTACGGTAAGTATTATGCCCGTTTTACGGTTCATAATGACGATAACAGTGACAGCTATTTGCGTCAGGCACACCGTCGTATGGAACTGCATAACGATGGCACCTACGTCAATGAGCGCACCGACTTCGTTCTGATGATGAAGATGGCTGAAGAAAATATGGAGATGGGTGATTCTCTGCTATTGCACGTGGATGACTGGCAAGACCTGAGCACATTTTACAATCATCCCATGGCTAAGCAAGATATTCGTTGGTCTGCGCCTCCCAGTAAAAATATTGGCTACTCTATCGAGCATGCGGTCTTCTTTGAAGAAGATAAGAATGGTAAGCCACACATGTTGTTTATTGATCAGTTTGCCCAGCCAGAAAATATGCAGCAGGGCCTTTACCTGCATGCAATGGGTGAATCGCTGGAAGCGGATGAAAACTGCAGTAATATTCGCGTTAACGTAGGTGCCATGTTGGTAGTTCAGAATCACTGCTGGCTTCATGGGCGTGACAAGTTTGTTGCTCATCCTGGCTTGAAGAGAGAGCTGCTGCGTCAGCGCGGACACTTTACCCGTTAATGTCTGAGCAGACGTATTATTGAAGGTTAAACCTGCATTCTTAACAAAACTGCAGGTTTTTCTGGCTGTATTGATTCGAAAAATATCGTAAGAAAATCCCCTTGTTGCGTACGGCAATAATAAAACTGTGGATTTCAGGGAGTAACAGCAGTGAAAAAAATATACGACTACATCATAGTAGGTGGTGGTATTGTCGGTATGTCAACGGCTTGGCAGCTGCAGCAACGTCACCCTGAAAAATCCATTCTGGTTCTGGAAAAAGAAAAAAGTCTGTCACTGCACCAGACGGGCCATAACAGTGGTGTCATTCATGCCGGTGTTTACTATGCTCCCGGCAGTTTAAAAGCCGAATTTTGTAAAGCCGGTGTTGATGCGACTATCAATTTCTGCAAACACCATGATATTCCGGTGGAAAACTGCGGCAAGCTGCTGGTGGCCACTAATTCGCTGGAAATGGAACGTATGCAGGCGCTTTATGAACGCTGCTTTACTAATGGTATTGACGTTGAGTTGCTGAATGCAGATCAGTTGAAAGAGGCTGAACCTAATATCGTTGGTCTGGGTGCTATTCGAGTAAAAACAACCAGCATCGTTAACTATCGTTTGGTCACCGAGAAGATTGCTGAAGAGTTTGTTGAGGCTGGTGGTGAATTGAGCATGGAAACTGAAGTCGTTGATATGGCTGAGTCGCCACGAACGATTACTGTTCAGGCCGAAGAGAAAGGTCTGCCAGTTAGTTTTGAAGGTCGTTTTCTGGTGTCCTGCTCAGGCCTGATGGCCGACCGTGTGACAAAAATGCTGGATATTGAAACAGATTTCCAAATTATTCCTTATCGTGGTGAATACTATCGCCTGTCACCGAAATACAATCAGGTGGTCAACCATCTGATCTACCCCATTCCAGATCCGGAGTTACCCTTCCTTGGCGTTCACCTCACTCGAATGATTGATGGGTCGGTGACGGTCGGACCTAATGCTGTTCAGGGTTGGAAGCGGGAAGGTTATAGCCGGATTAATATCAGTCCAAAAGATATTTGGGATATGGTGCGTTTCCCCGGCTTTTGGAAGGCCAGTTTGGCGAATCTGAAAACTGGATTGATTGAAACCAAAAACTCTTGGTGGAAGCCCGGTTACTTAAAGCTGGTTAATAAATATTGCCCGATGATAAGGCTGGAAGATCTGGAGCCCTATCCGGCAGGCGTACGTGCACAGGCTGTGATGAAGGATGGTAGCCTGGTCCATGACTTCTTGTTTGCAGAAAGCAAACGCAGCCTCCATGTGTGTAATGCACCTTCACCAGCAGCTACTTCTGCCATTCCCATTGGAAATTATATTTGCGACAAAATTGATGAACGACAGCCTGTAGGTAGAAACCGTACTGAAGAAGCTGCTTAATTTTCTTTGAGGTTTATTTAGAGGCCGTTAGAATGTGACCCGTTCTTTACGATAGCTATACATAAGGAAGTAAAAAAATGATACGTAAGCTGTGCGCGATTGCTTTATCTGCTGCTATTTTATCTGGTTGTTCAAGTATCGTCAGTAAGTCTGAATATTCTGTTGCGATTAATAGCAGTCCGGAAAGCGCCAGTTTTGTAGTGACTAATGCTGCTGGGCTTAAGGTTCATAGCGGAAGGACTCCAGCCTCCGTTACTCTTAAATCATCTGCTGGTTACTTCGAAGGTGAAAGCTACACAATCACTCTGAACAAGGATGGCTATGCACCAAAGATGTATACCATGACCAGTTCTGTTGATGGTTGGTACTATGGCAATATTTTATTCGGTGGTTTGATTGGAATGCTGATTGTGGATCCTGCGACAGGCGCCATGTATAACCTGCCTGACCGTGTTGATGTGTCTCTGGATCAGAGTGTTGCCAATGATAAGAACGATTCTATTACTGTGGCGACCATTGACTCCCTGACAGGTGAGCAAATCAAGCGATTGAAAAAGATCTAATAAAATTTCCGGTTAATAGTTACAGAAACGCAATGACCCGGCACATGTCGGGTCATTTGTTATTGAAGCCGATTTAGAAAATACTCTGAAGTACCTGAACAAACCGATCTCTGATTTTTGATGTAGCAACGGTATTACGGGTAATCGCCATAATATCCAGCTTGTAGTAGCGCTTTTCCTGATCAATAACCTTGAGCTTACCCGAATCAACATGGGTACGGGCATAGTGCTCCGGCAGAAAACCGATAAATCGTGATGACAGAATCAGGGCCAACCTGGATTCGTAGCTGTAAGCTGTCGCCTTTTGATTCATTCGGGCCAGATGAATATTAATATTATCGTGAGCTTTGAATCCGGCATGAACAGCAGGTGTACTGTTAATGACTTTATCGGTCAGTTCATCACTGCTTAATGAGAATAACGGGTTGCCTTCGGCGCAATAAAGGTAACAGGCATCAGTATAAAGGTGCTTATAATTCAGACCGTCCAAGCTTCGATGATAGGGGATGAAGCCAATATCTGTTTCTTCATTCATCACCAACCGTTCGATCTCTGTCATTCGGGCCACTTCTGCCGTGATATGAACTTCACTGGCTAACCTGGAAAAACGCTCGATGGCACGGGGTATGCTTGCACGATAATCAAGGCTGATCGTATCGCTGAACGCCAGGCTCAGTTTGCCTGTCATGCTGCTATCGAGATTGTTGATGGTGCTGCGGAAATCTTCCAGCTCGCCAAACAATTTGATGGTGGCGTCATAAACAACGGAACCTTCATCGGTCAGGGAAAAACCAGCTCGTCCACGACGACATAGTGATAAATTAAGACGGGATTCCAGATTTGAAATATGGATGCTGATGGTGGATCGGCTGATATTAAGTTCGGTTTCTGCGGCTGAAAAACCGCCACAATCGACCACGGTTTTAAATATTTTCAGTTGCTTGATCTCGTAGTCCCCGATCTGTCCTATCGGAATAGAGATTCCATTCATTGTTTTACATCCATAAAACTAAAGATTTGTGAGAAATCATATAATTGTCTGATAGACCTCTGCTAGGATTTCCTACTAAATCAACAATAAAGTTTCTTAATCAGGCTGTTCCTCATGAATCTTTCCGACCTTACTCTCTCCGGCGCTTATATCGATGGTCAGTGGCTTCAGGCTGACTCAGGCAAGACAGTGGCCGTTATAAATCCGGCCAATGGTGAACAGGTAGCAGCCGTTCCTGATATGAGGGCGTCTGAAGCTGAAAAGGCTGTGCTGGCCGCTGACAAAGCATTCAAAACCTGGAAGAAAACGACCGCTAAACACCGTGCCATCCTGATGAAGAAGTGGTTTGACCTGATGGTTGAACATGCAGATCTTCTGGCTACATTGTTGACCACAGAACAAGGCAAGCCTTACAAAGAAGCTCTTGGCGAAGTTATGTACGGTGCGTCGTTTATTGAATGGTTTGCTGAAGAGGGTAAGCGTACATACGGCGATCATATTCCGTCGGCTATGGCCTCAACTCGTTATTTGACCATTAAGCAGCCGGTAGGTGTTGTGACCGCCATCACTCCCTGGAATTTCCCTGTTGCAATGATCACCCGTAAAGCAGGGCCAGCACTGGCAGCGGGTTGTACCATTGTCATCAAACCCGGTGAAGATACCCCTCTCTGTGCTCTGGCTATGGCGAAGCTGGCAGAAATGGCAGGTATCCCAGCCGGTGTTATTAATGTTGTAACAACGTCAAAACCGGCAGAAGTCGGCGAAGTGTTGTGTACTCATCCTCTGGTTCGTAAAGTGTCGTTTACTGGGTCAACACCGGTAGGTAAGCATATTCTTCGACAGGCCGCAGATACGGTTAAAAAAGTGTCTATGGAATTGGGTGGCAATGCGCCATTTATTGTTTTTGATGATGCCAATATCGATAAGGCTGTACAAGGAGCTATGATCTCCAAGTACCGTAATG
Source organism: Oceanospirillales bacterium (assembly GCA_004762125.1). GTDB lineage: Bacteria > Pseudomonadota > Gammaproteobacteria > Pseudomonadales > Endozoicomonadaceae > Endozoicomonas_A. The sequence continues at coordinate 62,422 of SIHQ01000012.1, forward strand.
CCGGTCAAACCTGTGTCTGCACTAACCGTCTTTACGTTCATAATGATGTCTATGATCAGTTTTTAGAGAAATATGTGGCCGCAGTTAAGTCTCTTAAGGTTGCGTCTGGTCTGGAAGAGGGCGCTGAAATTGGACCATTGATTAACCAAAAAGCGATCGATAAGGTTCAGTCCTTGGTAACGGTTGCTGTGGATCAGGGAGCACGCCTGATTGAGGGAGGGCAACAGTCCACCCAAGGGGATCTGTTCTTTCAACCGACCATTCTTACAGACGTTACCGAGAGTATGGATATTGCTCATCAGGAACTGTTTGGACCAGTGACTACTATTTTTCGGTTTGAGTCTGAAGAGGATGTGATCGAGCGAGCGAATAATACCCCTTATGGTTTGGCTGCCTATTTCTACTCCCAAAACCTGAGCCGTGTATGGCGGGTCAGTGAAGTACTGGAATACGGCATTGTTGGCATTAATGAAGGCATTATCTCTACTGAAGTAGCGCCTTTCGGAGGAGTGAAAGAGTCAGGTTGTGGAAGAGAAGGTTCCAAGTATGGAATCGAGGACTATCTGGAAATTAAATACCTCTGCATGGGTCTTGATACCTGATCGTCAGAAATGATCGAGTTACCTAGCGTTTTAAGCATAAAGTGAAAATAAAAAAGAACCATAACTTAGTATTATACGACTCTGATATAGCCTATTAAAAGGGTGGTAGGAGTCGTGTTTTCTGAGACGTAAAGCAACAAAGTCTGCTTATAAGCATATCTACAATGCACTAGGAAATTGAGATTCTGCGCTCATATCTCACAGGCAAATCTGTCTCTTTATCTAAGTTTTTTGAGTTCATTCATAAAGATGCTAACTTTACTCAAAAATCCTTTTGAATAAATTGCATTCTCATACCTGCCTCATAATGCCCCGGTATCAGGCAGGCTGCTTCAAGCTGATCAAACTCATCAAACGTCCAGATAATTTCACCACTTTCACCAGGGTTAAGGGTGATGGAATTAGGCTCGTCGTGAATCATTCCCGGCATGCTCTCCATCATTTTTTTATGGGCGAGAACCACATCCTTGCTTCCAATCGTAAACTCATGGGGAATGCGGCCCTTGTTCGTGATTTGAAAACGGATTGTTTCGCCTTGTTTAACGTCCAGGTTTTTCAGGTTGTAGCGCATATTGTCATGCATTGTGATAGCAAGCGTTCTATCTTCGTGATTACTAGCCTGATGATGTTCAGAGTGAGTACCACCACCGAATGCAAGAGCAGAAAACAGTAGGCTTGATGTAATCGTTATAGTAGTGATTTTTTTCATAGTTATACCGTGATTACAAAATAAAATAGAAGATAGAAGATAGAAGATCGGCCAAAAGTTGCTGCTTATGATTTATCAGATATGTCTATGTTGATTTAGCAGTTCTTTCACGATCAAAGTAAACCCGGCAGCTAGCATCTTTTTTGTCAGAATTCTCACTATAACTTTTACTGATCGTTTGCCTGAAATGATATAAAAACTAACTCGCCCATTCTTGTCGGTCTGTTTTTATATTTTGGTTTTGTTCCGTACTGAATAAGCTGTACGGAAATTTCCTGAGTTGACTCATCCTGTTGAAACACTTGAGCAGAAACACCTCCCACTGCGTTTTCATGGATGTAAAAACCCAAGCTTACAGCTTCCGTGTTGAGAGAGGCAACAAGAAACACTTGTAAACGCAGACAATAGAGCTTGTTTAAAATTGGTCATGATTTTTTCCTTTAGAAGGTCAAGTGGCTGATTCATACTTTCACTGATTTGTGTCGATAAGAGAATGATTACGAATCTTTCTGGTGAACGGAATGATCAAATGTTATCGATTTTTTCTCTGTAGTTTTCTTACTCTCCTGACCATTCATGTGAGTGCAAAAAGCTACCATCTCGTTATTGAGGAGAAAACGATCAATCTCAGTGGGCAGCCCGCAAAAGCAATAACAATCAACCAGAAGGTTCCAGGTCCCGAGCTACGATTTAAGGAAGGTGAAGAAGTTGTAATTAATGTTACCAACCGCTTGAAGGAAAATACCAGCCTGCACTGGCATGGTTTGATTACTCCCTATCAAATGGATGGAGTACCAGGTATCAGTTTTGATGGTATTAAACCAGATGAAACCTTTACCTATCGCTTTACCCTGAAGCAGAGCGGAACCTACTGGTATCACAGCCATTCTGGATTGCAGGAACAGTCTGGTGTTTATGGTCCGCTGATTATTGAACCTAAAAAGAAAGCGCCTTTTGACTTTGATCGGGACTATATTGTCCTGCTTTCAGACTGGACTGATGAAGACCCGAAACAGGTGTATAAAAACCTGAAATCTGATGGGAATTATTACAAGAGCAAAAATTCAACCAGAGGTAGTTACCAGCCAGATCTTTCCGATGTCACCGGTTATACATTTCTGATGAATGGTTTATCTCCGGCTGGGAACTGGCAGGCTCTGTTCAGGAAAGGTGAAACGGTACGACTTAGACTGATCAACGCGGCAGCCAGTACTTATTTTGATTTTCGAATTCCAGGCTTAACGATGACTGTTGTTCAAAAAGACGGGCAGAACATAGTACCCGTGCAGGTAGAACAGATTCATATAGCCAATGCCGAAACGTTTGATGTGATTGTAGAGCCGAAACCAGGAGCCTATACCCTGTTTGCCGAGGCAGTTAATCGTTCCGGTCATGCCCTTGGCACATTAACTTCTCGCAAGGGACTCACCGCTGAGATTCCTGATATGGATCCTATTCAAACCAACAAAATGACAGCGATGAAGGAGCTGGGAAAGAAACATATAACTGCTATAGCCCAGTCAGCAAATAATCAAACTCAACGACGCGTGCTGCATTATTTCGATATCCGTTCGCTGGACTCGACTGCATCGGAAGGAGAGCTTCAAGAGTTAACCATCAATCTGACGGGGAATATGGACAGTTACACTTGGTCTTTCAATGGCGTCACCTATGATATGGCTGAACCGGTTGAATTTGATTTTGGTAAACGGGTCAGAGTCAAGCTGGTCAATCTTACTATGATGGCTCATCCCATTCATCTTCATGGCATGTGGCAAAAGCTGCAGAATGGTCATGAAAGAGATGGGCATGCACCCAGAATGCATACGGTCAATGTACCTCCGATGGGTGAACGGGTTGTTGAGATTGATGCTGATAATCCTGGGCGTTGGGCATTCCACTGTCATCTTCTTTATCATGCTAGATCAGGTATGTTTCGCGAGGTTCATGTCAGAGAAAAAGGTAATGAGTGATCAAAAATGCTAAGGGAATTCACCATTGACTTTCTTAACCTAAAAGGTTTTTTTTGCTGTAAATTTATACTTCAATCCAAATATGCTTACACACCTGCACTTTAAACACCTGCACTTTAAACGCAGTCGTATAATCAGCACTGCCCTTCTGGTGATGATGGTTCTGTCTGTGCTGCAGTTTTACATGATATCAGCCGCTTTCGGCAGCATGACAATGCCTGCGAGCATGAATATGTCCAGTCATGAAGATGATACTGTTGAAACCATGAACATGAACAATGCTGGCTTGTTAAAGCAGTGCCGGATAGCTAATAAAAATAAAGCTCTACTCAAAAGTTGATGCGATTTTTAATGTCAGCTGATCGACTCCGTTTGAAAGAGCGCCGACCAGAGCTGGATATCCATCAGTGTCCAAGGGTATTGAAAAACTGAACGGTTCTATAACAGCAGGCCGTTCAGAAAGGTACTTCACTTCCAGAGTTCCAGAGACTTCTGCAACACCTTCGAAGCTACCGTTGAACAGGTTTAGCTGGATACTGATTTCAGCATAAGCCGAGTGTTTATCTGAAATTTTATAAGACGTTGGCCGAAAGCCTGACAGTTTGGTCTGCAAGCCGGAAATGATTTTTTGAGTAATTTGCGATGAAATTTTATCTGCCCATAAGTGCTTCTTTGCCTGAACGATTTGTGAATCGGAAACACGATACACCAAGCTTCTGTCGTTAAGGTACTCAGGCAGAACGACCTCTTTTACCATGACTATTGGCAATTGACTGTTGACCGATACAGTCAGATTTGATTTCTCCAGAGGCAAGACATACAAATGGGTAGGTACCTTACTGGTACTGCAACCCGTCAGAAGTAACGCCAACAAAACGAGCACACCATAAAATGGTTTCATCATTGCACTCCTTTGACCGGGGTAGGGTCATTAGATTTACCGTCACCAAAGATTAATGAATCCGGTTTTTGATTAAGCTGGCGAAGCATTGGCTTGAAATCGATCATGACCTGTTCAACTTCTTTTAGCGTGGATTCGAGGTTGCGGTACATGTTCGAGTCGGGGTTAATCCCATCCAGAGTAGCTTGCAGCTGTTGCAAGGTTTGATGCAGGTTTGCAGGCAATGACTGCGTGTTTTGATTGGCCAGCAGATTGTTTATATTTTTTGCTGTTTTATCGAAGGATTTCAGTGTGGCTGTGGAACTAGCCAGTGTCTGATTTAACGAATTGAGTGTTTCATCCAGAGGCAATCCGTTCAATTTTTGCAATAGATCAGTGACCTGCTTTTGAACCTCGGCAAAGCCCCCTTTTTTCGTTGGAAATACAGGGTAACCATCGACTTCTACGATACTTGGCAATTTTTGGTCGGCGTAATAATCGGTATCAATGTATAAGGCTCCGGTCACGAGGTTACCTGTTTTAAGGGTTGCTCTCATACCACGCTTGAATTCGCTCCCCATTGATGCTTTCAGACTACTCATATCATCAGAAGTGATATGGTCAAAGACACGGCCCAGCTCAATTCGAACCAGTACGGGTATGCGATGAGAATCCAGACGCCGAATCTCTGTTTGGGTACGAAGAGGGACTTTCTCAACGGTGCCTATTCTTAAGCCGCGATACTCGACGGGGGCCTTGGGTTTAAGGCCTCGAATTGATTCGTCAAATAGCATGACAAATTCCAGATACTCGTCATACATACCTTCTTTGACTTGACTAAGGTCATCAAATAGACGGAAGTGCTGCATTTGATCAGCGGGTTTACCTTTGGCTGTATTTCCAGTGAATGAAGAAAACGTTACTCCGCCTTTAAAAAGGCTTTCCAGGGAGTTTACCTTAACCTCAATGCCCTCTGTATTGAGTTTCATTTTCAGCCCAGAGTTGGGCCAAAAATAGCTATCTGATGTGACCAGTCGATCATAAGGCGCGAAGATAAATAATTGGTAGTGGGCCTTTCTTTGGTCAATGTCATAAGACGCTTTCTCAACACGGCCGACAGTGAAACCTTCGAACAGAACCGGATCACCAACACCGAGTTTTTCTGCTTCCTTGTGAGTTAATACCAACCTGAGGCCTTCTGCATTGGGTGGCGAAACAGGAGGTAAATCAAGAACGATGTATTGGCGTCGTTTTACTTTGGAAGAGCCTGGCTGTAATTCTATATATACGCCGGATAACAGGGTATCCAGTCCGGAAACACCTCCTGCACCAATTCGAGGCTTAACGACCCAGAATAAGGTGTCGTCCCTCAGCATACGGGTTGCGTCCTTGTTCATTTGCGCTCTGGCAATGATGTGGTCGTAGTTCTTGCTTAGCGTTACTTTGCTAATTACCCCTACGGTCACATTAAGTGCTTTGATCGGTGTTTTCCCTTCTTCAATTCCTTCAGCTGTTGGGAGCTTAAGGGTAATCTCCGGCCCTGTATTATTGATGTATTGAAATAACATCCAGAGACCTATAGCCAGCGCTATCATAGGAATCAGCCAGACGCTGGACCATTTTTTTTGGGGGACAATCTGTGCTTGTGAAAGCGTATCGCTCATACGTCATGATCCAAATATGTCAGTTTGGCATTCTTCTTGATGACACGGGCCAAAGAAGACGTGAGTCAAAAGTCATTGCAGAGAGCATTGTCAAAATAACTACGGCGGCGAAAGAGAGTGCAGCAGGTCCGGGGTAGATAGCCATGACATTTTGCAGTTGAACCAGTGCTACCAGTATCGCAACAACAAAGATATCAATCATCGACCAGCGACCAATAAATTCAGTAATCCGGTAGATCTTCAGTTTTGACAAACTTTCGTTCAACGACTCCGGCTCGCTTTTTTGAGCCTGGCTCTTTTCAGTTTGACTTTTTTTAGCCTGAGAATAGAGCCAGGTCAGCGTCAGCATCTTTGCCATGGGGATGACAATGCTGGCAATAAAAATAACCATGGAAACAGGGTAAGAACCAAGTTGCCACAACAATGTAACGCCTTCCATGATGGTTGAACCCTCTGATTTTCCGAGACTGACGGTGTACATCATTGGGTACAGATTGGCGGGTATGTAAAAGATGATTGAAGCAATGAGCAAGGCCCATGATTTTTGCAGATTGTCGGATGGATTGTATGCGTGCAGTTTGTTGTGGCACCTGAGGCAATAAGTGTCCTGATCAGTACTAGAAGGGTTAATCTGATGGCAGGTATGGCAGGCCTGGTGGTTGCCTGTTTGATGACAGTCTCCTGCGCTGACTCCTATGACCGTTTTGTTTTGAACAAACTGTTCCCAGAGCCAGAATTTATCCACCATGGATAAGCACTTTACGACCAATAGTGCGAACACACAAAACGTCCAGAATGAGCTTCCCATGGAGACTTCAGCCAGTGAGGCGATTTTGATCAAGCTGACCAGTACACCCACAAGAAACACATCCACCATTAACCAGGGCTGTATATAAAACAGAACACGGCAGAGCATTATACAGTGCCGAATGCCGTTACCATCAAGCTCTCTGGTAGACGCTTTACCTGCTTTGGCGTACAGATAGCCAAGAGTAGTGATATAGATAGCGGGTAAAACAATAACCGTTGTAAAAAGCAGTAAGCCCAGAAGTGTATTTTGATGAGTAGTCAGCATTTGGGCGGCATGGAGTAGCTTAATTTCCTGAGATAAACCTTGAGCGTTAAACGACATAAATGGGAAGCAGAGACTCAATACCAGCATGATCAGGCAGGCGATAACATAAGCGATCATGGTTCGATATTGATCCTTCGATACTTTTGTTAGAGTGTGTTTGCAGCGAGGGCAGACGGCTTTGTGTCCATGATGAATAATCGGTAAGTTGACCACCAGACCGCACTCTTCACAGGCTATCAGAGAGTTAAGATTACGTTCAAACGGCACGAATTAAATCCTCTGGCGGTATGAGGAGTAAAAAGAGGATGAAAATGAAAACGTACTGTAGTTCATAGACCCCTTGTTACCGTTGACTCAAGAAAGTTTGATGAGCATAAACGAAAAGGTTTGATCACCGTAAAACTTTACTTGGACAGAGAGACATTTATTAGCAAAGTCTGAATTGTAATTATTCTGGTCAACCATGACATGAATCAAATCTCTTGTCTCCGAGCATACAGCTCTTGATGAAGACAATGAAGACTTCTGGTTACTCTCACAGCCTGATGCAATAATACAACAGGCGACGTATAAAAATAATGGAGTAAAATTATGATCTCCTCTCCTTCCAAGATGAAGACAGTACTTAAAAAAGCGATCGCCGGATGCACCCTGGCCGTTTCAGTCTCCATGGCAATAATTCCTAATGCTTTCTCGGCCGAACATAACTGGCGTTTCGCCAATCTCTATTCGAGAGGCACCGCCTATGGCGAGGTCTACCAGAACTTTGCTGACAATATTGAAGCCATGTCCGGTGGTCGAATCAAGGTACAGATGATGTATGCCGGTGAAGGAGTAGGGCAGACCGGTATTCTGAGCTCGGTTAAATCCGGTCTCATGACCATGGGCGCTCCGTTCCAGGCGATGCATGCCGGTGAATTTCCTCCTGGTGTTGTGGAAGTAGGTCTGCCGGGAACGACTTCGGATGTCGGTGAGCTGAGTGCCCTGTTCCATGAGAAAGGTTGGAACCAGGTTCTTACAGAAGCGTACGGTAAGCAAAACATGGTATGGCTTGAGCCTTACATCCAACTACCGGTTTATGTTCTGACCAAAAAACCTATTAAAACCATTGAGGATTTTAAGGGAATGAAGATTCGTGCGCCCGGAGCTTATGGCAAGTTCCTGCGCAACCTTGGTGCTTCTCCGGCTTCCTTGTCGTGGAGTGAGATCTACACCAGCCTGGCTACCGGGGTTATCGATGGCTCCATCGGTAGTAACCTGATTGATCATCGTGACGGTAACCACGTGGAAGTGGCCAAGCATATGTATCGTTTGCCCATTGCCGGTGCTCAGACACTGCCGATTGTTGTTAACAAAAATGCCTGGGGTAAGTTGTCTCCCGATTTGCAGGCCATTGTTCGTTCTGCCAGTGCTACCCATGCCCGTGAGCAGATGACCAAATCCCGTTTGTGGGAATCCCAGGCTGTTGCGGATATGGAAAAGAAGGGCATGAAGTGGAGTCCTGAGCCCAGCAAGGAAGACGTTGCTTCCTGGAATGCAGCGGCCGAGGCCCTCTGGTCTGAGTACGCTAATGCTGACAAGTACAGCAAGCAGTTGGTACAGATTCTTCTCAAATAACGTTTGGTTCCCTCTACAGAAGCTGGTCAGAAAATTCTTGTCCAGCTCTCTGCTTTTTTAGAATTCAATGAGTGTCGTGTAGAAGTTTCTATTCATACGATACTTTCTCATACGATACTTTCTCAGGCAGCCGGAAGCCGAAAGGACAGCAGTCAATAGACTGATGAGGCTCTCCGGATAATCAGGACACGCTGTTATGTTCAAGATGCTGATTCGGTCCTGCTGTAATGCCATAAGTCGACTGGTGTATTACACAGGTTTGTCTGCTTCTCTGTTGATGCCTTTGTTGGCATTTACTGTCGCCTACGAAGTTTTTTCCCGTTACGTACTGAATGCTCCCACCATCTGGGCCTATGATGTTTCGCTGTTTCTGTTTGGTTATATTGCGGCTCTAACCGGTGCGCTGGCTCAACAGAAACGTTCTCATATCATTGTCGACGTACTTTATCTGGCTGTTCCTGATCGAGTTAAAGCACTCTTTAATTTGCTGACCTTTTCTCTGGCGATATTCTTTCTGACGGTCATCTTTTACATGAGTCTGGGCAAGCTCGAAGAAGCGATAGCGTTTAATTACCGTCGTCAGTCTGAGTGGGCCCCTTCTATGGCCCACTTCTGGGTCATGATGATGGTTGCCAGCGGTATATTCGTGCTGCAGTTTGTCAGTGATATGTTGCAGAGCGGGTATTTTCTGGTGACGGGTCAGAGGTTGATGCCTGAAGTCGGCGAGAGTGTCTCCACAGAGAATGAAGTAAAAGGAGAAGAAGCGTGAGTATTGAGATACTGACGGTGTTGTTGCTGGCCTGTATTCTGGTCAGTTTTGCTCTGGGGGCGCCTGTAGGATTGGCTCTCGGAGGCATTGCCATGGCCATTGGCTATATGACATGGGGTGAAGGTATATTTACCCTGATTCCCACCACTCTCGAAAGTAACTTCTTCAGCTTTATTTTGTTGGCCATTCCTCTCTATATCTATATGGGACAGCTGCTGACCCGGTCAGGTATTGGCGATGCCATGTTTAACGCGAGTCAGATGTTGATCGGCCGTATTCGTGGTTCTTTGGCGATCAGTGTTATTGGTGTCTGCTCCATGATTGGAGCCATGGTCGGCATTATTGGTGCGGGTATCATGACGTCAGGAAGTATTGCCCTGAAACCCATGCTCGATCGTGGCTACGATAAACGACTGGCGTTGGGTGTAATAATGGCGGGTGGTGGTCTGGGAATTTTGATTCCTCCCAGTATCCCCATGATTATGTACTCAGCGACGACTCAAAACTCTGTCGGCCGTATGTTTATTGCGGCCGTTATACCTGCGCTCCTTTCTATCACTCTGCTGGTGGCTTATGTGGTTATCAGCTGTAAGTTGAACCCTGAAAGGGCACCGATGGATACTGGCGATGAGCGTCAGATGTCAAGCAAGGAGAAAGTACGTACAGCCCGGGATGGTTTTTTCTCACTATTATTAATCGTTGCGGTGCTGGGATCGATTATTACTGGTATTGCTACGCCTACTGAGTCAGGTGCTATTGGCGTTGTTGGTGCCATTCTGCTGGCCATACTCTTCAAACGATTTCAGTTCAGAATGTTCCAGTCTGCCGGGTTTGAAACCGCCTTGCTGGTCAGTGCATCCATGTGGATTATTCTTGGCGCTTCGGTGTTCAGTAACTTCCATATGCTCAGTGGTGTTCAGACCATGGTAGCGCAATTCACCCAGGATCTAGGGCTGCCTCCATTGGGTGTGATTATCCTGATGCAGGTGATCATGTTGTTGCTCGGCTTTATTATTGATGAGTTGATCATCGTATTGATGTGCGCGCCACTGTTTGCGCCCATTGTAGTGTCACTGGGTTATGACCCGATCTGGTTTGGTATTTTGATGATTTTGAATATTGAAATTGCGGTTCAGACACCTCCTTATGGTTTTGCACTCTTTTATCTGAAAGGGATTGCACCGCCGGGAGTGACTATGATGGACATATATAAGTCCATCACACCTTTTATTCTGTTGAAATTATTGGTTCTGGTGATCTGCATGGTGTTTCCAGAGATAGTACTCTGGTTGCCAAACAAGCTTATGGGTGTTGCCTAATTTCGATCTAGCCAGCAGGTTAGGATGTTCTGCTGGTGTTGATGATCTAGTGTTGTTTTCGGAAGTGGTACTCTGGCTGTCGAAGAAGATTATGGGGGCAGCGTAATACCTCAGTACAACATTGTGCTACGACAGGTTTTTACATCTGTTGTGAGCTGGCGGATGATTGCACAAGAGTCATAGGCATCCAGTGGGAAAAAAGGTCATCTTCACCCATTTGCAAGAGGTAAATAGGTTCAGGTTTTTCATTTAGCATCTGTTTGGCTTTTGCTTGATCAGTATCTTCAAAAGCAGCATAAACACTTTCACCCTCACGGCTGGTGAAGCGATAGAAGTCTTTACCCTGGTTCTGTTCAGAGACAAGAATTACTGGTCTGTCATAAACCAGAGACAGGAAAACCAAATCAGTATCTGCCAACCAGTAATCCTTTTCATTTTTTTCTTTAGTCTTTGTAAAATCTACATACACTGGGTCTGTCGCAAGAAATTGGGTTCGGTTTCCTGGTTTATTCACAGCTACATCAAAGTTCTCTCTGTAATACGCTGAAACGGTTTTGACTTTCTCTTTATAAGCAGGAGGGCCCACAATTTCGTCGTTATTCCCTGTATCTAGATATGTTTGAATATCAGCAGCTGCCTTAGATGTCTTGCGTCTCACTTCCATTGGTGAATCACCGGTCTGCATGGAAACGGCTGAAAAGCCGCAGTTTCCATCAGCGATAGTCCTTTGTCCCGGTTGAAGGCCTGTAGCGGCAAATTTTATAGCCAGTTGATTCTGTTTGGTTTTTCCCATAAAACCCATGCTGGTTCTGAACGCATTGGTCAAATTGTCAATAGAAGCGCACATAGCAGTCAGCTGAAGAGCAAGCTTAAGTTCCCCGTTCAGCTCTCCGAGTTCGTACCTAGCCAGCTGATCAAGAATGGAATAAATATTTTTTCGGTCAACATCACTCAATGTTTGGAGATAGTTCTGTTCGTTTCCCTGTTGTCTATTGTATTTCAAAGTGAACATGCAGTTAGTTAGATGTTGTGTGTAGTCTGAGTTCGCTGGGGTTGACGTTATTTGAGCGATGGCTCGATCAAGATCAAACCAGCCGTTTTGTTGATCGTATTGTTCTAACACTTTGAATCTGATCGCGTCCAGACCCGCATAAATAGCGTCCCGATTTTCTTGCGGTATAGGTTCGGTTGGGTTCTTTACGTGTTTGTCGATCAGTTCACAGACTCTTATGGCTTCTGGTGATGGGTAGTCGCCACTGTTATCTATAGCGCTGGCAATGGTCGCAATACTTCTAGATTGTTTACCTAATACTGCCTGATCACTATGCAGGTGGGAGGCATCGGGGTAGCCCTGAATTTTTCTGACAATCGGCCCTGTCATCTTTCGATCGGCAATAGCATAAACCTGCAGCTCAATAGGCATAGGCTGGCCGTGGAGCGCCTGATAGGTGGTATTCAATTTTTTCAGCGTCTCGATTTGGTTGAGGATCTCTTCGTCGTGCCATAGATTAATCGTGGTAAGCAGTCCTGCCGTGTCCTGCGGGACAAACTTGAGATCCAGGCCCATGTGAGTCAGCACTGTATCCCGTAAAAAAGGGTCAACTGTTCTTTGAAACTGAACGTGGCTCATGTTGGCCAGACTCTGTATCCAGATCGCATCCTGGGGAAAACGGCTGAAGCCCTCAAGTAAAAAATCAAAGGGTAACGGACATCCGTTTGCTTTTATTCGGCTTGCAGAGTTAATAGCTGTTTTGACAAACTGAGAGTCAAATCCATCACCCAATATTTTTCTCGCGGATTCTTCTTCTGGGGAGTGGGTTTGAAACGTTCTTACCCCTGTAGTTTGTTGAATGGGCTGCTCTGTAGAATGGTGAGGAGAGTGCTGTGGAGAGTGCTGTGGAGAGTGCTGTGAATAGTGGGGGGAGCGCTGGGCTTTGTCACCACTCCAGGATTTTGTCTGATCTTGCTTTGGGTGATTCTGGGAAACCGCCGCTGGTTGCTTGTTTTCGGTCTTTTTCCAATTATTCAAAAGAGTGGATTTAAACGTTGAGACAGGGAAATTGTTGATTGATTGTTCCAGTAATGCAGCAAGTCTTGGGTTGGCTTTAAGGTCGGAGCTATTACTCATTTTTTTAGCAATAGTTTCAGCATCTCTTGTCAGCTTTGGATGATCTTTTGCTGCTTGTAAATCTGGCATACTGTTCAATTTTTGAAAAGCGGCGAGAAGATTATATACGCCTGACTCAGAGTTTAACTTGATGCACTTAACTGGCGACATGAAGTGTTTAATTGACTCAGGTAAATCGATTTCATCCAGTGAAACTGTCCCCGAATGTTGGGTGGCGGCTTCTGATTGCTCGAGCTCCTCTAATGTGCGAAGTGAATGAATGGCTTCGCCTACATTAGATAGTCTAAGTTCGTCTGGTATGCTGAAGAACACTTTTCGTTCAAGTAATGTTGTTATTTTTGGTGCGCGTTGGGCAGATAGATATTGGACCAATTCTTTTTGCCGCCACTTAAAGCTTATTTCGTCATCGACTTCTGTTTCTGTGACTAAGCGTCCATTCTGGACGCCTATCTTGCAATCATCTTGTTTTTTCAATTGCAATTTTTGCAAATCTTGAGTCAGCGTGTTCAGGTCAATGCCACTGGTATTCATTCTTGGCCTCGAAATCTAAATTACAGTCCTAAACAGATATTAGGATAGGCTGACTTGAACCGAGTGGCTGGAAATTAGAAAGTACGTGTCGATATTTTGACACGATATAAGTAATAGTACCGCTCGCTGGTGAACAGCAGGTCTTAATCGTTTCGCATAATTTATGCAGTTGCTTTTCCCGTCACATCTTCCTTCAGTAGTAATAAGAATAAAATCATTTGCAGTATGAAAGAGGATGTTATGCATCGTTGTATAGTTGTGATGTTATTGTTGTTAGCTACCCGTCTTTGTGCCGCTGAATCTGTTTATATAGATTGGCTTTCAAACCTGAATAAACAAGGAATTGAGCTGGCTACAGAAGACTGGCAAACCCTGGCTAAAAAGTCTTCCCGCAAAGAAATTGATCAGTTGGTCATGAAGTACGCATACTTTGTTGAGTCAGGAAGGCTAGATAGAAAGCTGTTTCAACCAGGCTGGTATATCAAAGAACCCATCTCATCCCTGTCGGGAACGAAGTTACCAACGATCCAGCAGTTGAAGTCGTTAGAGTCATCTCTGCCTCAGTATTCCAGGTTGATGGACAGCCTTGCGACGATGATTAAATGGCGTCAAGCGGCTGTAATAGAATTTCCCGACCAGCTGATCTTTTTTAAGGGTGACCAGCATCCTGCAGTAGCCAGACTGAATCAATGGTTGCTGGATCTGGACCTGATCGATGAGCTTTACGGTGACATATACACCCAAACTCACAAAGATGTGCTTACTCAGGTGCAGTTGAGATTTGATTTGAGTCCCGATGGTCGACTGGGTGTTCTGACGAGACAGGCTCTTCTGGCCATAACTAATGAGAGAATTCGTACCCTTAAGGCCAATCTGGAAAGAATTCGCTGGTTGCCAAATGAATTACCCTATCCGCACATTAGAGTGGATATTGCCGGTTATAAGGTGGCGTGGGCTCTGAGTCAGGAGCGGGTCAGTCTGTTTCCGGCGATTGTCGGTACACGAGTAAAGCAAACCCCTGTTTTTAACGACATGGTGGAAAGCATTACTTATAACCCTGTTTGGAAAGTACCTCACTCTATTGCAGCCAGAGGTATGCTACGGGCAGAGAAAAAACAACCTGGTTTTCTTCGTAAGGAAGGATTTATTGTCTATCAAAACTGGGATGACAGAGCTCCAGTGATTAACCCTGACACGGTTCAGTGGCAAAAACTGACGCCACGTACATTCCGTTATCGTTTCGAGCAGCAACCAGGTGCGCTAAACAGATTGGGTAAATTCAAGCTTGATTTGCCAAACAGTTTTGGTGTTTATCTGCACGACACAGACAAACCAGAACTGTTTGATAAGCAGCGCCGTTCTTTTAGCTCAGGTTGTACTCGAGTAAAAGGTATCGAACAGTTGATTGGTGAGATACTGGCTATTCAAGAAAACGTTGAAGACAAACACACAGTTGATTCGCCCACATTTAAGCGAAAGCTCAGTCAACAGATTCCTGTCTACTTTATGTATTTCACCGCGTGGCCTGACGAAAGCGGTAGAGTTAGATTTCGAGAGGATATTTACCAGCTGGACAACGCCCTGACTAGCTGGTTTTAAAGATCATTTGTTTACTGTTGTGTCGTTAGATAGAGTCGGTCAAACAGGCAGGTAGGAGACTGCTCTTTCACTCGATAGAGTGCAGCGGGGCGGTTCGATCCTCTACGCAGTTTGCCGGTATCAACCAGTAAGTCCTCTCTGAGAAAACGGTTGCGAATTGATCGCATGGGTGGAGCTTTTTCCAAAAGAGTGGTAAAAACTTTTTGAATATCAGACAAAGTAAATTCTTCTGGTAATAGGTAGACTGGTAACGAGCTGTATTGAATTTTGTTTTTCAGTCGTTCAAGAGCTTGTATGACCAAACGCTTATGGTCGTATGCCAGAGAAATATCGAGCTCTCCTTCAGAAATACCAACCCATTCGGCATCTTCTGCCCACCAAGGATTATCTTCATGGGTCATCAATGCGTAGTAGACGACTGTTATTGACCAGCCTCTACTGTCCCTGTCAGGACTACCGATGGTTTCCACTTGTTCAAGATAAGCAACCTGCTGATGGCTTAGAGACGACAGCTGGCGACGGGCTGTCTCATCAAGACAGTTATCCAGTTCCGGTTCAATGCGTCCGGCGGGTAACATATGCAGCCCTCCGAGCTTTCTTGTAAGCAGCTGCAATTGGCCACTGGCCATTCGAAATGCCACGACATCTATGGATATGAGCGCTGTATTCAGGCCCATTAGCAGCCTCCGTAAAATCAGTTAAAAACCAGTTTACACAATGCCAGCCTCAGGAATAAGGCAGTAAGAGTGTTTGTTCTGTTGCTTGACAGCTTAATGAACTATATTCACTATGATAATGAATATAGTTCATTATGTCATGGAGGTAGACATGTTATGACTGAATCATCGGGTAAGCTTGCTTCTTTTGATGTCGATGCCCAGAACTGCTTTACGCCACTTTGTCCGGATGAGCTTCCCGTTCCGGATGGTCATTTCATTGTTGAGTCACTGAATTTTCAGGCTGAGTTGGCTGACTTGAGAGTGGGCTCCAAGGATGCGCATCCGGAGTCAGCCGTCTGGGTAGCTTCTGATGACAAACCTCAATTCTCTCCCGTAGATGGTCACGAAAACTCGGATCTGTACTGGAATGCTCATGCCGTACCCGGCACATTCGGTTTTGAGTTACTGAAAGGTCTGCCCGCAGTAACCGACTATGATTTTTTTGTCTGGAAAGGCGTTGAGCCTGATTTGCATCCATACGGTGCTTGTTTTCACGACCATGCCGAAAAACGTTCGACAGGTGTCATAGAGTTTTTCCGTTGTCAGGATGTCACTACAGTCATGGTAGGAGGTCTGGCACTGGACTATTGTGTTCGACTAACTGTACTGCAGTTGCAAGCAGAAGGTTTTCAGGTGATCGTTAATCTTGCCGCTACCCGAAGTTTGCAGATAGCAACGGGCGATAAAGCTATAGATGAAATGATGGGTGCTGGTGCCATTATTGTTAATGATAATATTGAACTGGCCAGAGTCGTTGAGTTGCAGAGCAGTAAAAAGGTAACTTTTCATTGAGTATCTCTAACCCTGTTATTACCAGCCTGCTGGATACCGATTTATACAAGTACACCATGCAGCAGTTAATGGTGCTCAGATATCCGAAAGCCAGTGCCCGAATGCTCTTTCGCTGTCGATCAGGACAGCTAAATGTAGCTATTGATGAACTGAGAGAGCAGATCGAACTGCTGGGCGATTTGAGATTATCTGAGGATGAACTCAGTTGGCTTTCGAGTCTGCCTTTTATTGACTCTAAATTTGTCCACTGGTTGTCAGACTTTCGCCTTCGTCCGGAATCTGTCTCTGTACGAGATCAAAATGGTGAGCTTGAAATTGAGGTTGAAGGTAACTGGGCTGAAATTACTCATTTTGAAATCTTTCTGTTGGCTATTGTTAGTGAACTCCATTGCCGTAATCAGATAAAAGAAAATACATTTGAGATCGGTAGGCAACGACTGCAGTCAAAAATTGAATATCTCAAGAGTCACCTGAATTCAAATCATACTAACTTCAGTCTGGTTGATTTTGGTACCCGCCGGCGTTTTTCCCAAGAGTGGCAGCAAACTGTCGTTCAAACGCTGCAGGAACAGCTCCCTGCTAATTTTAATGGCACCAGTAATCTTGATCTTGCCAGAAAGACGGGCATGACTCCGGTCGGCACGATGGCTCATGAGTGGTTACAGGCGCATCAGGCTCTTTCCGCTCAACTGCAGTCCAGCCAGAAACAAGCGCTGTTAATCTGGCTAAAAGACTACACGGGTCAGTTAGGTGTAGCGCTGACGGATACGATCAATATGAAAGCCTTCCTGAAGGATTTTGACCCTATGCTTGCTGAAGCTTACGACGGTATCCGCCATGATTCCGGTGATCCGATACTTTGGGGCGACCAGGCCCTGGCTCATTATCGGTCTCTTGGTATTGATCCGGCGGGCAAAAAGTTTGTTTTCAGCGATAAGCTTGATTTTAAGCGAGCTATTGAAATTCATAACCATTTCTCAGGTCAGGTACAAACAAGCTTTGGTATTGGCACTTACCTGACAAACGACATGGGATTTCCGGCTCCGAATATTGTTCTCAAGCTGGTTGAGGTAAATGGTAAGCCCGTTGCTAAATTGTCTGACAATCCTGACAAGGTAATGTGTCAGGATGAAGACTATATTCAAACACTCAGAGCGTTGTTTGCCTAGCCTAGGTCATTCAGCAAAATAAATAACGATGAAACCCGATTGCTTTCCACGAGGTTAAGTTGGCTCAGAAGAAGACTAGTGTAGTATTTTTTGATCTTGAATATTATGTTCCGGAAGAGGGGCGAAGCAGGCAGGGATTGGCTTACAATCCGTGGGATTCCGAATCCCTGTTTTTGGGTGGCTGCTTTATGTCTGCATCAGCCAGTCACGACCTTCATGATGAGATGGATGACTACACCCCTAAGATAGATGCCTTTTGGTTATGGAATTACGAGTCAGAGGCGGCATTGGTAGAAGCTGTTTTCAGCTATCTGTGTCAGCTTGCAGAAGAGAAGAACTTTAATGGTAGTCGAAGAGTCTCTCCATTGTTGTGTGGGATTGGCATTACTCACTCAGATCTGCCAGTGCTGCTAAGTCTGTTCAAGCGCTATGGTTTGCTCAGCGATTCAAGTGCCTTTGTATTTCAAAATCGTTTCCGCTCTCTGGATTTGTCTCAGCTTGCTGTCGCTATGTTCAACAACACGACAGGTTTTCTTTACCCAAAAGCGAAAAACACCATTCTGTCGAAATACACTCCGGACACTTTGTTTGAAAGTGGTCGTGAGGTCTGGTCTCTTTATGATCAGAAAAAGCACCGGACTATAGAAGAGCGAGTGGTTGAAGAAATTGTCTGCACCCATCGCAGCTACGTAGGCATGCTTGGCGATATTCGTCACTTGAAGGCTCTGGAGCAGGATGACAGAGAACTTCGACAGAAATATAAGGCCTGATAACGGCCTTTTTTAGAGCAGTTAGAAGCCTCCTGATACAGCAATAATGACTGGAAAAACAATTTATTAAAGCTGGTGGTTGACGACCCCCTCGGTTTTATGGAAAATGCGCTGCATCCAGACGAAACGTCTGTTTGTGGTGGGCCTTGTCGGTCCCTTCGCAATGATCAGCTATGAACTCCGCCAGGCCCGGAAGGGAGCAACGGTAGTAGTGACATCATGTGCCGAGGTGTGGCTGGCAAGGTTTACCTCCATTACTTAAGAACATGGCTTGTTCAAGTCATCTCAATGTTCTATATCAAATTTGCTACCAAATATTGTCAAACCACCTTCTTTATTGTGTGGTGATTCGTGCAATCTTCATTCTTCTTGGTTAGCATAGAGTTTTCCTTATTTTACCGGTGC
The DNA here is from genome assembly GCA_004762125.1 of Oceanospirillales bacterium. Lineage (GTDB taxonomy): Bacteria > Pseudomonadota > Gammaproteobacteria > Pseudomonadales > Endozoicomonadaceae > Endozoicomonas_A. The sequence goes on from SIHQ01000012.1 coordinate 81,143, forward strand.
TAAAGCTTTTCAATGAGCTATCAGGTTCTTGCGCGCAAGTGGCGACCACGCTCTTTTCAAGAGCTGGTGGGTCAATCTCATGTACTACAGGCGTTGGTTAATGCTCTTGACCAGGATCGTCTTCATCATGCCTATCTGTTTACCGGTACTCGAGGTGTCGGTAAAACCACTATTGCCCGAATTCTAGCCAAATGCCTGAATTGTGAGCAGGGTGTGAGCTCGACGCCTTGTGGTGAGTGTGCCGCATGCAATGAGATCAATGACGGTCGTTTTGTTGATCTGATTGAAGTGGATGCCGCTTCCCGAACCAAGGTGGAAGACACTAGGGAATTACTGGATAACGTTCAGTACGCACCCACTCGAGGACGTTTTAAGGTGTATCTCATTGATGAGGTGCACATGCTGTCGGCACACAGTTTTAATGCTCTGCTAAAAACTTTGGAAGAGCCGCCTCCCCATGTGAAATTCCTGCTGGCGACGACTGATCCCCAGAAACTACCGGTGACTATTCTTTCCCGTTGCTTGCAGTTTTGTTTGAAGAATATGACGCCGGAGCGCATCGTAGGTCACCTGGAAAATGTTCTTGGCCAGGAAACCATTAGCTTTGAGACCCAAGCGCTCTGGCAGTTAGCTCGTGCTGCTGATGGCAGTATGCGTGATGCTCTCAGTTTGACGGATCAGGCCATTGCTTTCGGGAATGGCCGAGTGAACGAACTGGAAGTCAGTTCTATGCTCGGTACTATCGATCAGGGGCAAGTAATGAAGATGATCACTGCTCTTGCTGCTGGGCAGGCGCCTGCTGTACTTTCTGCGGTTTCCGAGCTTGCTGAACATGCGCCGGATTTTTCAGCGGTACTGGATGACATGTTGTCCATGTTGCACAGAATAGCCATTGCTCAAGCTGTGCCGGATGCCGTTGATAACAGTCAGGGAGATCGGGAACAAGTGTTACAACTGGCTTCCGGAATGATGGCTGAGGATGTCCAGCTTTATTACCAGGTAGGTTTGGTAGGTAAGCGTGATTTGCCTCTGGCTCCTGACTCTCGCGGTGGTTTTGAAATGGCTCTGCTGAGAATGCTGGCTTTTCGTCCCGAGCCTGTGATGGTTCAGGGCGCTGTCGGCAGAAGGGAGCAAAGTGAAGCGGCTGCAATCACAGTCATTGAATCAGCGCCACCTGAAAGCGAACCTGAGCCTGTCGTCCATCAATCGGTTCAGACGTCAGTTGTATCAGAAACGGTTGAAACCACCGTTGTAGGTGAAATACGGCCTGTTTTTGAGCCAGTCCCAATCGATTTGGCTGTAACGGTAGAAACACCGAGACACGAAAACCCTCTGCCTGAAGATTTTTCACCTTCCCCTTCACCAGCACCAGCTCCGGCTGTTGAAACGGTTGTCGGTGAGGAGTCAAAATCGCTGGTTGAAATGACTCCGGCGAATGTCCATGACTTGCCTCCCATTGATGCCTGTCAGGATTCTTACTCTGTAGAGTTAGAGTCAGAGCCTCGGCAGGAAGTTGCTCAACCTCCGGCATCGACCTATGAAGCTTATGCGGCTAAAGCGCAGCAGGAAACGTTAAACAAGCCTGATGATGCTCCTGTAGCGTTAGTAGAAGTCGAACCCGAGCCCATTGTAGAGGGTGAGAAAGTCTCTCTGGCGGATCTTGATACGGGTAGCTGGATTCCAGTCTTCCGTAGTTTGCCTTTGGCAGGTGTAACTCGAACAATCGCATCCCATTGTGAATATTTGTCGCACTCATCAGGAAGAATTAGCCTGAGGCTCGACAGCCAGCGCAGTACGCTCTACAACGACACTCATCGTGAACGGGCAGAAAAAGCGCTGTCTGATTATTTTGAACAGCCACTCCGCCTTTCTGTAGAAATCGATGTGGCAGAAAGTGAAACTCCGGCGGCCTGGCGTGAGCGGAAAATTCGTGAGCGGCTGCAGGAAGCCAGATACAGTATTTTTAACGACAGTCATGTTCAGTCGCTGGTAGAGCGATTTTCCGGTGTGGTGCTTGAAAATAGCATCAAGCCCATTGGAAATGTAATCAAGTAAAGCTGTCACCTTGTGAACTTAGAGGAATTGTTATGTTTGGTGGTAAAGGTGGTATGGGTAACCTGATGAAGCAGGCCCAGAAGATGCAAGAAGACATGCAGAAGGCTCAGGAAGAGCTGGCCAATGCTGAAGTGACCGGTGAGTCCGGCGCAGGTCTTGTGAAAATCACTATGACGGGCCGTCATGATGTCAAGCGTGTCGAGATTGACGACAGCCTGATGACAGAAGACAAGGAAATGTTGGAAGACCTGATGGCTGCTGCAGTGAACGATGCTGTTCGTAAAGTAGAAGAGAACAGCAAAGATAAGATGGGCGATCTGACTTCGGGTATGGCTCTTCCTCCCGGTTTTAAAATGCCGTTCTGATCAATCCTGTAAAGCTGAAGAGTAAGCTGGAGAGTTATGTTCAGTCCTTTAATCACGGAATTGATGGATGCGTTGCGATGTCTGCCCGGAGTTGGGCCGAGATCATCTCAGCGCATGGCTCTACAACTGTTAGAGCATGACCGGAAAGGTGGTAGGCGACTGGCCGAGGCTCTTTCTGCTGCGGTAGAAGGTGTCGGTCGTTGCAAGCAGTGTCGCACATTGTGTGAAACCGATCTTTGTCAGATCTGCAGTCACGCAGGGCGCGACAGAACTATGCTCTGTGTTGTTGAAACACCATCGGATGTTGTCGCACTGGAGCAGGCTGGTGGATATTCTGGCTGTTACTTTGTGTTGATGGGGCATTTGTCACCTATTGATGGCATTGGGCCGGATGATATTGGTATTACGGAGTTAATGGCTCGAGTATCTGAATATCAGGTCAAGGAAGTCATTCTGGCGACTAACCCTACTGTAGAAGGTGAGGCAACGGCTCACTATATTGCTGAAGGGCTTAATGAGAAGGGCGTTGATGCTACTCGCATTGCCCACGGCGTACCGTTGGGTGGAGAGCTGGAATATGTCGACGGCGGCACTCTAGCTCACGCCTTAGCGGGTAGAAGAAAGCTGGAACTCTAGAGTTTTTTACTTCAGTGATTGAAAAAAATGGCGCCTGTTTGGCGCCTTTTTTTATTATGAAAATACAGCACTCTATGAGCTGCTTGTAGTATCAACCGTAGATCTGGTGAGCCAGTAATAGCGTAATAGCGTAGCCGATGGCGTAACTGATCGTCAGCATGGGTACATATTTCAGATAGCTGACAAAGGTGAGTTCTTTAACCTTGCTCATGGCAATAATGCCTGAGGCTGAACCAATCACCAGTAGAGATCCTCCAACACCTACCGCGTAAGTCAGACCCAACCATTCGGGTGTTGTCAGGTCAGGGTTAGCTTTCAGGAGAGCGGCGGTCAGAGGTACGTTATCCAGTAAAGCAGAGCCGGCTCCGGCAAAGAAGTTGGATACATTCGGGTTAAAGCTGGCGTATGCGCTAGTCAGAAGATCCAGTGTGCCAATCTCTTTTAGCATGCCTACTAATAGTAAAATTCCGAGGAAGAAGAGCAGAGTATCGAACTCAACCTGGCGAATATATTCCAGCATTCGAAGTTCTTCTTTATCACTGCGGAAACAGTGGCCAACCAGGAACATGATGGAGAGTCCGGTCAGGAAAGTCAGCACTGGTGGAATACCGAAGAGCATATTCAGCACCATGGTCATAATAATAGTGGTAAAGAAAATGCCAGCGATGATCAAATCAATGGTCTGAACCTGTCGTTCAACAGGCGTCGTAGTCACTTCACCTTTAGCGTTCATGGAGAACATGACAGCCAGTAGCATGACACTGATGGCGGCAGGTACGAACAAAATCAATAATTCAGACATTTTCAGGTGGCCACCAAGAAAAATCATCAGTGTGGTGACATCACCGGTGATTAGGGCAACACCGCCAGAGTTCACAGCAAAGATGATGAGCACTGACATTCGGCGCCGCATCCGTTTATCCAGTTCGAAAGTGGTCAGTAGCCCCAGTGATACCAGTGTTGCAGTTACGTTATCGCAGATGGCAGAAAGTATCAGGGAAAACAGAGCGACCTGAATCATCAGCATTCTGACAGACACTTTCCGGGGAAACAGTTTCTGAACGAGAATCTGAATCATGCCTTTGGCGTTGAGGTAAGCAACAAAAGTCATGGTTGACATAAGAAACAACCAGAGAGTAGCAATTTCCAGCAGGTTTTCGTTCAATTGATGTTCAACCAACTTCTCTGCAGAAGGTGAGTCGGCAGCAATGAACAGAGTGATCCAGGCAATACAGCCAAGGAATAGAGTGGTTTTGGCCTTATTGAGGTGCGTCACTTCCTCTAAAACAATACTCAACAGAGCCAGTATGGCCAGTGAGATAAGAAAAGCATGTAGCATTGGTAGTTGTCCATGGGCCGGATTGAGTTCCGGGATATTGTTGTTGATGTTCAGTATATTAGAGCCAATAAAAAGCCGACGCTATGTGTCGGCTTTTTATTGGCAAATTATTATTGGCAAATTATTATTGGATGTTACCGCTCCCAATAGCTCTCTTCCAGAGAATCTTCTTGCTCAGGCAAGGCTCTGGATAAGCGAGGTGAACTCTGGGCTAGAACTTCATAGCTAACTCGGTTGGCGTATTTGCAAACCTGAGAGAAAGAAGAGTATGTCAGCCAGGACTTCTTGTGTTTGCTGGAAGTAGGCAGCACTTGACGGTGGAAATGGTTAGCAGCCAGATCATGGAGTACTGCAGCTAAAGCACCGTCACCGGCACCATTGGTATTCTTGATTTTGTCCGGGCCACCCATATAAGGGTTGATATGAGAATAAACCTTCAAAGGTTCGTCACACTCATTCTTGAGCAGAGGGCGGCTGAATTCATAGCGGTTGTAGTCAGTGACGCCGGCAGAAATCAATGGATTGTCGGTTTCTCTCGCCATGGATTCTTCGGTGTAACCGGAGATATAGAGTCCTTCAGGACCTGCCGTCAGCAGAATCATATCAGCCAGCTCCAGAGCTGCTTTACTAGCCAGTAGAGGGTCTGACTTTTCAGTTAGAGCCAGAGCTTCTTCTTCATTCATGGCCACTAGTGTGACGTAGTCACGGATGAACTGACTTAACCGTTCTCTAATAGCAGTGACCAGCGAGTAGGTGCCAAGGGTCAGTAGTACAGGAATGTCATGTTTCTTGGCCAGACTGGCAGCCTTGATAGTGGCCTGATAGATCGGTTGGCTTTCATCTCCCAGAGTGTATGCGCAGAGCACCAGGGCGGAGCTGCCTTTGATGATGTCCTCGGAGATGTATTCCGGAGACAGATTATTCATCAGTCCGGGGCTGATACCGAAAGTACGTTCGCCATCCGGTGTAATCAGTGTGTAGCAGCGACCAATAGGACCATCAACGGGTTGGAGTTGGGCCAGGTCAACTTTGGAACTGGTATTGCAGAGATAACCGTAAGAGTAATCGCCAACTCGAATATTCTGGCTCATTACACCGAATTGGACAGATCTGTCATCTGCCAGAATCGAGTAATTGTGCAGGGTGTTGCCAATGGTGCCGCCAGCATATTGGTTATCAATCAATTTCTGGTTGGAAAGAAAGTGGTAGAGCTGGTTGGCAGTATCATTGTCTATCAGCTGGGAGGCGGCTTTCGCGAGCCCAAAATCTGCCAGAACTGAGTCGTCTACATGGGCATAGATGTCAACGATGTTTTGGTCAATGCCACAGACGTAAGTGTTGGTATGACCAAAGCTCATACTCTCGCGGTCAAAACGATTGTCGGCATTAACTGGGAAGTAGTGTTTGATTTTTCTTCGGCCGGGAAACTTCATGGCGCCATCGCAGAATGGTTGATTCAGATGGCCGCGGATTATTGTTCAAAATCTTTACAATTGCTATGCGTAGATATCCATTCATCTATTAACCGCTTCCTGGTTAATAATAGAAAGAACAAATCTTATCAAAAATGCAGACGGTGAAGATCAAGGAAGCCTGTCTGACGTCGAAAAATGTAAAGGCCGGTAAAAGAAGTATCAAAGTTTTCTCTACTATGGTTCTTAGATTATTACAGGCATAATGTTTTGAGCCTTTATCGAGGTGTGGAATATATATGGTAATAAAGCACGTTTCTCTGGTTGCCGGAATCCTGGCAACAGTGCTGTTAGGTGGGTGTACGTTGACTGCAGAACGGGAATCAATGGATAAAACCAGCCAGGTTGTAATCAAGAGTCCGGCGGACGACAGGGACTATCGTTATCTTACTCTTGATAATGGTATGAAAGCTCTGCTGATTTCCGATCCGGATGCTGACAAGGCGGCAGCTGCCGTGGATGTCAATGTTGGTAGCTGGCAGGACCCTGATAATCGCCTGGGACTGGCTCACTTTCTTGAACACATGTTGTTTCTGGGTAATGCAAAATATCCGGAAGTAGACAGTTACTTCAAGTTCATTCGGGCCAATGGTGGCAGTGCCAATGCTTATACGGCCAATACTCGCACCAATTATTTCTTCGATATCAACAGTGATCAGTTGCAACCTGCGCTTGATAAGTTGGCGCAGTTTTTTGTTTCACCCAGTCTTGATCCCGAGTACGTAGAGCGTGAACGAAATGCTGTCGATTCCGAGTATAAGCTTCATGCCAAGGAAGACAGTTGGCGTTTGCTGATTGCCCAGAATGCCACCTCCAATCCAGATCACCCCAAGAGCCGGTTTAATATAGGCAGCCTTGAAACACTCGAAAATAAAGACGGTGTGTCTCTATGGAAAGATCTCAAGACTTTCTATGACCGCTACTATGTTGCCAGCAATATCGGTGTTGTGATCTATGGCAAGGAACCTGTCAGTACACTGGAGCAGTGGCTGAAGGAGTCATTCAAAGGCGTTCCTGGTGGTGAACAGATTCATGCGAGTACCGGAAAAGCGCCTTATAGCCCTGAACAAATGGGAGTACGGATCAATCTTGAGCCTTTAAAAGATACCCGTATTCTGTCGCTGACTTTCCCTATGGCCAGCCAGTACCACCTTTATCGTAAGAAGTCCCTTGGCTATCTTGCCCGAATTCTGGGGTATGAAGGTGAGGGTAGCCTACACAGTTACCTCAAAAAACGGGGATTGATCGAGTCGCTGGCGGCCTACTCTAATGATGTACCTAACGAGTACAGTGAGTTTAATGTTCGCATGGAGCTGACCGAGTCTGGAATGGACCAGATGAATGAGATTACAGCTCTTGTGTTTGATTATCTCAACCTGATACGCGACCAGGGTATTCAACAGTGGATGTATGAAGAGAGTGGTAGAATTGCCAATCTGGGTTTCCGTTATCAGGAAGATTTTAATCCGCAATCGACTGTTTCCGGCTTAGCCAGCAGAATTCATGACATTCCGGCCAGTGATATTCTCAATGCCAACTACCTCTATGAAGAGTTTGATCCTGAGCTGATTGCTGAGCTGTTAGCAGAGATGACTCCGGATCGTTTACGGCAGACAATTATTGCTCAAGGGTTGAAGACGAATAAAGTGGAGCCCTATTTTGGCACTCGCTACAGTATTCAGCCGTTGAACTCTGAACTCAAAAAACGATTGTCGAAATCAGAGAGTCACGCTGAACTGGCTATTCCCAAGCCCAATAGTTTTGTTGCAACAGATCTTGAGCTTAGAGCAAGTGAGACAGAGCAGATTCCGGTAAAGCTGGTTGATAAGCCCGGATTTACACTCTGGAATATGACAGATAACAGTTTTGAAGTTCCCAGAGCTAATATCAAAATAAAGATCTCTACCGACAAGGCTTCTGATACAGCGGAAGATATTGTTCTTCTGCAACTCTATCGCGCACTGCTGTCCCGAAGCCTGAATGAGTTTGGCTATCCTGCTCGGGAAGCTGGCCTGCATTATGGTTTGTCTACTAACCGTGAAGGGTTGGCTATTGCATTGTCCGGTTACCAGGATAAGCAGGGCCTTCTGTTGAAGAAAATCCTTGATGCGGTTCAAAAATTCAAACCCCGTGAAGTCGATTTTGAACAGGAACGTGATCTTCTCGCGCGAAGGATTCGTAACCGCCAGTATCAGCCGCCTTATCGTTTGGCTATGGACATCATGAGTCAGGAGCTGTTTCCGAGAAACCTTGATGATGATGCAGTACTGGCTGCAGCTGGGACGGTTAGCCTTCAAAAGCTGCAGGCTTATGCCGTCGACTTTTATGATGCTATTCACGTATCCATGTTGGTACACGGCAACTTTAGTCAGCAAGAAGCCAGTGAGTTGGGCGTCCTAGTGGATCGAGGTCTGCTTAATGATGGAAACAGAGTCGACGCTTTCAGGCAGCCGTTTAATATTCTGGATGATACGAACGAAACCGTAGATAACGAGTTTCAACACAATGACTCTGTCTATGTCAGTTATTTTCAGCGACCGGAGACCACTCATCGAAGCAGAGCTATTTATTCTCTATTGGGTCGGCTTCTGGCTACGCCTTTTGCCAGTGAACTGCGTACGAAGCAACAGTTAGGGTATGTCGTCTTTGCCAGTGCTCGTCCCATTGAGCGTCATCCAGGCCTGATATTTGTTGTTCAGTCCCCAGTGCTTGGGCCGGATGGGATAGCGGAAAAAGTGGACGGTTTTCTTCAAAGCCAAATTAAAAGAATGAAGGCGCTGTCTGATCAAGAGCTGGAACAGTATCGTCAGGGGCTTATTGGTGATCTTACTAAAAAGGATGCCAACCTGGATGAGCGCAGTGGTCGATTCTGGCAGATACTTGATGGACACGAGTCCGGTTTTGATTTCCATGAAAAAATTGCTGCTGAAGTAAGAAGAGTAGAAGTGACAGACATCCAGATCGCTCTGGATATTATTCTTCAGGACAAAGGTCGTTTAACCATTTTTGGTGAGGGCCAGTCAGAAAAATCTGATCCTGCATGACTCTTCTACTATTAAGCTAAGTTGATACAGCAAAGCCCCTGACTGGTTATTCAGTCAGGGGCTTTTTTGTGTTTGAAGAACTATTGTTTCAGATTTTTTCAGTTTATTTATTGTGCAATATTGTCTGTATTTATTAATTTATAACAAGAGAATGTAGACAAAAATAATGAAAAAAATGAGCTTTTCACTCCATGTTTGCTATTAGTTAGTGACATTTAAAATAAAAGCGCATCACTGGAGATAACATCTTTGTCGGTCACTGAAGCACCTTCTTCCCAGCGAGCAGTTTTTCTCTGTCTGAGCCTCTTTTGTCTGATCGTCATTTGTGCAGGATGTGCAGGTCTATTGCCTACAGGCTTTAGCGGTGTAATTGCTTTTATCATGGCACTGGGTGGTGTTCTTAACGCCTTGGGTGAAAGGCTAGGCTGGATCAGAAATTATCTGGGCGGTGGGCCGATAGTGGTTATCTTTGGCTCCAGCCTGATGGTGGCAGTGGGCCTGATACCTGAGTCACTTTCACAGAATGTCACTGTATTTGTCCGTGACCAGGGCTTTCTGACTCTGTTTATTTCAGCACTGATCTCTGGAAGCCTTCTGGGGATGGATAGAGATCTGTTATTGAAATCGGCTGTATGGTTTTTCCCCGTCATTTTGGGCGGAGTGGTTTGTGCTCTGATATTTGCCGGAGCGGCAGGTTTTCTTATTGGTAGCGGTTTTACTGAAGCGATTTTTTTTGTCGGTCTTCCCATTATGGGTGGTGGTATGGGAGCTGGAGCTGTGCCTCTGGCCGAAATTTTTGCCCGTGTTATTGACTCGGACTCCACATCCGTATTGTCAAAAATGATGCCTGCGGTAGTGCTGGGGAATTTGTTTGCGATTATTGCGGCAGGTTTGCTCGAGAAACTAGGTAAAAACTATACCTGTCTTAGTGGCGATGGTCGTTTAATGAAAGGACAGGCGAAGATTCTTGGCCATTCTGAAGAGAACGAGTCAGTCGTTTGTTTGGCAAGAATGGGGTCAGGTCTTTTTGTTTCTACCAGCTTTTATGTAGCAGGCTACTTGCTGAGCTATCTGCTGCCTCTTCACCCGTATGCTCTGATGATTCTTTGTGTAGGTGTAGTTAAGGCGACAGGCGTTATGCCTGACTACTTTGAGGAAAGCGCTGCTCTTTGGGGTAACTTCATGGTACTTGCCCTGACTCCGGCTTTGTTGGCCTGTATAGGTATTGGGTTTACCGATCTTCAGCAGGTTGCCATGGTGATTTCAGTACCTTATGTGTTCCTCGTTGTAGCAACAGTCACTGGTGCCGTTATTGGAGCAGGAACGGTTGGTCGGTTGCTTGGTTTCTATCCCATTGAAGCCTCAATTACTGCTGGACTGTGTATGGCTAATATGGGAGGTACTGGAGATATCGCTGTTTTGTCTGCAAGCCGTCGTATGAATTTGATGCCTTTTGCCCAGATTTCATCTCGAATGGGCGGTGCCATGATTTTGCTATTAGCTACTGCCTTGATGGGCTTAGTCTAAAGATCGTATTTGAACCTCTGTCCGCGTCAATTTATAGTAATTCAAAATAATATCAATTCTTCTGTGAACTACGTACGCTTCATTGATCAAAAGATGCGTTTCACAAATTTTGAATACACTGATTGATTGCTATTAAAAAGGGTAAAGAGGTACGGGATGACTGATAAAATTCTATTTGAAGAGTTGCCAACAGCATCAGATCAACTGATAGGCGTGTTAACACTGAACGCCGAAAAGAGTTTGAATTCCCTTGATCTGGAAATGATTGATTCTCTACTGGCCAAGTTGACAGAGTGGCAGAGTAACAATTGTATCAGTTGTATTTTTATTCAGGGAGCTGGTGAAAAAGCATTTTGTGCTGGAGGCGATATACGTACCCTTAGAAAAGCAGCGCTTACTGCTGACAGGCAAACGGTGGAGCGTTTCTTTGAAACTGAGTATCGATTGGATCACCTGATTCATACCTATCAAAAACCAGTGATCTGTTGGGGTAATGGTATTGTTATGGGTGGTGGTCTGGGATTGATGTTCGGTGCAGACTTCCGTATTGCAACGGATACCACCATGATGGCCATGCCTGAAATCACTATTGGGCTTTATCCGGATGTAGGTGCGTCCTGGGTATTGAACAAAATGCCTGCCAAGATTGGTTTGTTTATGGGGCTGACAGGTTGTCGTCTGAATCCGGCGGATGCCAAATACCTTGGTCTCGCGAACCGCTTTATCGATCATGCCTACCGTGAAAATGTGTTGAAATCTCTCGAGCAAGCTGACTGGTCTGGTAATGCTTATCAGGTCGCCCATGATGTTATTCAGCAGTATGCGGAGAACAGTGCAGGCTGGCTGCCTTACTCAAAAATCAGAGAGCACCGGGATATCATAAATCAGCTGATGGATCATCCTTTTCTTGATGCTGTTTTGTCAGGTCTTGAGCAGATAACAGTAGAAGATGAGTGGTTACAGAAAGCGGCTGCCACAGCGCTGAAAGGATCACCCCTATCTGCAGCGATCACATTTGAACAGCTACGTCGAAGTCGTCATTACTCACTCAGAGAGGCTTTTGACAGTGAACTGGTTCTTTCAGTTAATTGCACGCTGAAAGGCGATGTGGCAGAAGGCGTTCGCGCACTGTTGATTGATAAAGACCAGAATCCTCAATGGCAGTACTCAGCTCTGGCTGATATTTCAACTGAAACCCTCGATAGTTTCTTTGTATACCCTGACTGATCTTCAGTGAATAGTAGCTCTGGTTGTCACGACAGTCAGAAAATAAAAGGGCTCTACCATAAGCCCTTTTGGAAATTATTTTGATTTTTCCGACCGCTTTCTGAGAGGATAAAGAATGTAGCTGTTGCATTGTTCATTAAACAAGGATTGTTTTTATGAATGCTTGGCCCATTCTTTTTACCGCACTTCTTTCTCTTCCACTTAGTTTGAATACTCTTGCATCTGATACGGTGCAGCTTGAAAAAAGCTGTGCAAGTGGCTTAAACGAGTACGTTTCAGGTAACTACCTTCAGGCTTTTTCCATTCTTAAAAAACAAGCTGATTCAGGGCTGGATTGTGCCCAGCATTGGGTGGCAAGAATGTACCAGACAGGGTATGGGGCGCCTATGAATCGAGAAAAATCCCTCGTTTATTATCAACTGGCAGCAAGGCAGGGCTTTCCTCAAGCTATTTTCCAGCTGGAAATTCTTAAGTGATTGCTCAATAGAGAGGATATATATCTGAATGCTGATTCAGGAAGCTGAATTTTAAAACAGTTTTCTGATGGATTGCCTGAACCCAATAACAGTTTTAAAAGCTATTGACTAACCAGTAGCTATACTTCCGTTCTTGGGAATGGTGGTTGTAAAAATGTTTAAGTGTCAGATATGGAGTTCATAACAGCATGCTGCTGCCCTACAGCCCTGATCTAAAAAAAGCTGCAGTAGTAACAAGTCTTGCAACTTTACTGATGCTATCCATAGCTACTCTGCTTATTCAGCCAGGTTTGAATAAACACTGGTTTATGATGATCAATGATGTCGATTATGGATTTTTTACCGCTTTCTGGATCTGGCTTACCAGTTTTGGTGATGGTTTCTTTCTTTATCCTATTGCCATGATGTTTTTTATCCGTTCACCCGGAAAATACTGGCTATTGATTTTGACCATGCTGGTTGGAGCCTTGTTCTTGAATGGAGGTAAGGCTTTAATTTCAAGCGCCAGACCTTTAGCGGAACTCCATGATGCAGTGAGGGTTTTAGGGCCGGCACTTCGAGCAGACTCTATGCCTTCGGGTCATACGGGAACCATCTTCCTGTTGGCTGGATTGGTACTTTTGCATGGCAGAAAGTTCCTGGCTCTGCCTGTTTTGATATTTGCTCTGCTTGTCGCGATTTCAAGAATAGTGGTAGGTGCGCACTGGCCATTAGATCTGGTAGCAGGAGCCTGGTTGGGAATTCTTGCTGCTGTCATTGGATCTTTTATTGGTTCTAGAATAATTTTACCGAAACTGGGGCGCTGCCTATTCATTGTCCTTGGGCTTTTATGCGTGCTGGTATTGCCTCAATATGATAATGGTTATCGCGATCAACTCTATGTTTTGATCACTCAATACCTTCTTGCCCTGCTGGCTCTGGCTCTTATTTTTTGGGAGCTGGCTCAGCTTCTTTTGAGGCAAGAGCAGATGCAGGAGATCGAGCAATGGCTGAAGATTACGGCCCAACGCTTCCTGAAATTTGGGCTAGTAGGAAGCAGTGGTTTCATTGTAGATCTTGGCTCTTATACTTTAATGACTCTAGCTGGAACACCACACTTATTAGCCAGAGCCATCTCATACTGGGTATCAGCCAGTTGGAACTGGTTCTGGAATAGAAAATACACCTTTGCCCATATCCCAAAAGGGAACAAGTTGACGCAGTGGTTGAAGTATCTGTTGATGTGTCTTTTCAGCTTTGTATTGAATTGGGGTGCTTACTACCTGCTTACGACTCACGTTGATTTCTTTGCTGACTATAAACAACTGGGGCTGATTGCTGGCGTTGCTATTGGAATGTTCTTTAATTTTACCGTTGCATCCAGAGTTATATTTTCAGTTGATGATACTCAAAAAAGCAGAGAGGTTTGATTTGAAAGTCGATTCCATGCGGTTTATTGATCGTTATTTTGGTCAACCTGTTTGCCTGTTGTTGCAGCTCTTGTATTGGCCTTTTGATAGTTTCCAACGCTCCAGACAGCCGATTGTAGAGAGGGCGCTCTTTATAGAATTATCCGAAATGGGCAGTGCCGTGCTGGTGGATCCAGCTATGCGCTGGCTTCAGCAACAGGACAAAGAACTTTTCTTTGTTATTTTTGAGAAAAACGCCTGCAGCCTTGATCTGTTAAAGACAATCCCAAAAGAAAATGTGTTTCACCTAAAACCTGATAACATCTGGGCTCTTCTTTTTAGTACCATTCGGTTTCTTATCTGGGTGCGTCAAAAGAACATTAATACGGTGGTTGATCTTGAACTTTTTTCTCGTTTCACTGCTATTTTGACGCGATTGTCTGGTGCAAAAATCAGGGCCGGATTTCATCGGGTACACGAGGAAGGGCTTTATCGTGGTAATTTCCTGACCCATCCGGTGATGTATAACCCCCACAAACATATTTCCAAAAACTTCATGACTCTGGTTCGAGCAACCATGTTTAGAGACCATCAGCCATACCAGAAGCTGCCATCAGATCAGGAACCTGTATTAGCAAGAGCAGAAGTTGATGGAAGGCTAGTCGATGCAGTAACTGTCCGGTTGCAGAAACTGACCGCTCTTTACCGCTCAGGGCAAAGTAGACTGGTTCTGATCAATCCCAATGGCAGTGATCTGGTTCCCCAGAGGCGCTGGCTTATGAGTAGCTATGCAGAGGTGATTACCGGAATTCTGAATCAGTTTGACGATGTTATTGTATTGATTACCGGTTCAAAGTCAGAGCGTAAGGCTGCCGAGCAATTACGGGTTATGGTTGGGAATAATGAGCGATGTATTAACAGTGCCGGTGTTTTTAGCTTTGAAGAACTGGTGCCTCTTTATTCAATGTCAGAATTGATGATTAGTAATGATTCTGGCCCCCCTCATTTTGCTTCGGTGACTGATTTGAGGACCTATGTTCTGTTTGGGCCGGAGACGCCAGCGCTGTATGGATCGATGGGTAATTCGGTGTCCATCTACGCGGATTTACCTTGTTCACCCTGCGTTAGTGCAGCTAATCACAGAAAGACCAGCTGCCAGGATAATCAGTGTTTGAAGCAAATAACACCTGATCAAGTGTTGGATTTAGTCATTCCTTATCTGGATGGGCATCTGCTGGTTAAAAGCTCAACTTGAGGACAGTTCTTTATTGCCCACAGTCATTATTAGAGCTTGTGATACACTAAATTCTAATAAGATTATTTTTTCCGACGATGAGAGTTCATGGATGAACCTGACAACACGGATCCTGCGATCACGCAAGGAGAAGCGTCTCTCTCAACAGGCCCTAGCTGACCTTATTGGTGTTTCACGCAGTGCTTTGGCTCAATGGGAAACAGAGATGAGCAGTCCCAGCCTTGAGAATCTTCGCAAAATGGCTGAATTACTGGAAGTATCGTTTGAGTGGATAGCTACTGGCAGGGGCAATCAGATCCTGTCTGAGCCATCGGATACTATCTGCGATACCAAGGTGGATGATGAGATTATTCGCACCCTCTATCGTATGAATAACAAGAAAAAGCGTGCCATATTGAATGTCATGAAGGCCATGAACTAGTCCCGAAGCCTGAGAACTCTCAGCTTCGGGAACGACTTCTGCTATTTGACGCTTTCCCTCAGTTTATTCCCCGGTTTGAATTGTGGCATCTTGCAGGCAGGGATATGTATTTCCTGGCCTGTCTGAGGATTTCTGCCTTTCCTGGCAGCCCGATCAGCAACTGAGAAGGTGCCAAATCCGATCAGCTGTACGACATCACCCTTGGCCAAACTCTCCTGGGTATGATGTATAAAGGCATTGATCGCCATTTCAGCCTTGTTTTTGGAAAGGCTGGATTGTTCGGCAACCTGCTCAACAAGCTCTTTCTTGTTCATCGCCTGTCTCTGTTTCAGTCTTTGGATGTTAATCCCGGATCGTGTCACCGGGCTCTGGTCTGAGCCGTGTCAATTACTCAGTGATTCATGATCTACCTGTCGAAGGCAAGTCATGATGACAGCTGTCAGACCCCCAAATTCCCTGTAAGAATGAAAACACCATCCGGGCATTGCCCTGGCTTTGCTAATCAATTTTTCAGGCTTCCCGCAGAGCGTTTTGCCGTGCCCTGATGATTGGCTTTAGCAAATAGCTTAAAACGGTTTTCCTGCCAGTCAGAATGTCGACGCTGGTCTGCATTCCCGGAATGATTGGCAGAGACTGAGCGTTGGCATCAAGATGGCTCTTTTCGGTTCTGACTCGAACAATATAGAAGCTCTGGCCGCTTTCGTCCTGAATTGAATCAGCACTGATGTGTTCAACCGTTCCTTTTAGGCTTCCGTAGATAGCAAAGTCATAGGCCGTTACCTTGACTATTGCGGCGAGACCGCTCTTCAGAAAGGCTATATCTTTTGGACGAACTCTGACTTCTATCAGCAGTTGATCCTGCACTGGAACAACCTCCATCAGATCCATTCCGGGTTGTACGACACCACCAAGTGTATTGTGATGAATCTTTTTCACGCGGCCTGTCATGGAAGATCTGACCAGAGTTCGTTCAACCCGGTCAGCGTGAGAAGTGATGGCCTCTTCCAGTTGAGAGAGTCTCAATTGGTTTTGTTTGAGTTCTTCCATGGTACGACTGCGGAAATTAAGGGCTATTTCATTAGTAGCTTGTTCTGCGGCCAATAACGCTGAGCTCAGTCTGGGCAGTGCTAACTCGGCAGCCTGAAGATCTCCGGCCAATTCATTTTCCCGATGTTGCTGACGAATAAGTTCAACTTCAGAAACAGCGCCTTGCTTACTCAATGCTTCAGTCAGTTTCAGTTCTTTGCGGGCCAGGGCGACACTTTTATTCAAGTGGTAGGTTCGGGATTTCATCTCACTGAGTTCCTGCTGAGCTTGTGTGACTTTTTCCTGAGCAATATTTTGTTCCGAGACAATCACTTCGTCTCTGTTGTTGTAGAGATCAACTTCTCTTTCAATCTGTTTTCTGTGATGTCGTATATCTGGACTAAATTCCAGAGGCTGACCTGAAACTTCTGCTTTTAAGCGACAGCTCGTTACCATCAAAGATTGGAATTCGAGCTCTGCTTCTCTTTTAACTGATAGAAAACGAGTGTTATCGAGACGAAGTAGGGGCTGGTTTTGTTCAACCAACTGACCTTCTTCAACCAGAATGTCGGTGACAATACCGCCCTCAAGATTTTGAATGATTTGTACCCGGCTGGAGGGAATAACCTTGCCATCACCACGAGCCATTTCGTCAATAGAGGCAAAACCGGCCCAGATAAAAAAGGTCACCATTGTGAGGGTGATTAAATAGATCAGAATTCGTCCCCCGGCGGTGGGCTGCATGAGTAGAGCCGCACTGGTCTCTGGCATAAACTCAAGGGAAAAGGTTTGTTGGCGGTAATGCTGCCACCGATTTCTCAGTTGTTTGAAAAGTGGTTGATTCAGTTTCATGTCAGTTTGCCCTCTGCCAATGCCGCGATCACTTCGTCTCTAGGGCCGTCAGCAATTAGCTGACCCTGTTCAATCACGATGATCCGGTCGACCAATTCCAGCATGCTGCTTTTGTAAGTGGACATGATCAGGGTTTTACCCGGTAGTAAGCCTTTCAGTTTTTCTTTAAACAGATACTCTGACAGGCTGTCCATGGCACTGCAGGGTTCATCAAATACCAATATGTCCGGGTTATTGAGAAGAGCTCTAGCCAGAGCAATAGCCTGACGTTGTCCGCCGGACAGGTTCGAACCCTGCTCAGCAACAGGCATATGAAGACCTTTCGGGTGTTCGTCGGTGATAGCGGTAACACCACTGAGTTGAGCTGCCGCCAGTACTTCGGACTCTTCCGTATGGCCTGCTCCCAGGACAATGTTGTCCCAAACGGTACCAAAATAGAGTTGGGTGTCTTGATGGACATAACCGATTCGCTTTCTTAATTCCTGGCTGGATACCTGCCTGATATCGATCCCATTGATGCAGATTGAGCCAGTGTCAGGTTCATAGAAACGCATAAGAAGACGGTGGAGGGTGCTTTTGCCAGAGCCGGTGCGGCCAATAACAGCCACTTTTTCTCCTGCTTCAATTTTCAGGCTCAATGACTTAAGCGCAGGTTTGTGTTGGTTCGCATAGGAAAAACCGACTTGTTTGAATTCAAGGCTCTTTATCTGATCGGCTATCGGTATTGGCTTATTGTTGCTTCCCTGCTCGGTTTGCTGGCTCATTAACTGATCGAGGGCCAATAAAGCTGATTTTGCCTGATAGTAGCGGGTGGAAAGGCCGGTCAATTGAGTAATAGGGGACAGACAACGACCGGAGAGCATCACCGAGGCGATAAGCCCACCCAAAGAGAGTTGCTGAGCAGCGATCAGGTAGACACCGGTGACAACGGTAGCAATGGTAACAAGTTGAATAATAAAGGCTGCAATACTGGCTGTAGAACTGGTCAGTAACCGGCTTTTTATTTCCCATCTGGAAATATGGTTGATCAGCGCTTCCCAGTTCCCTTGGAGTACACCCTCTGCTGATTTGGCTTTGATGCTCTCTATTCCGCAGAGAGCTTCAATTAATACGGCATTTTTCCGAGCACTGGCTCGCTGATTATTAGCGATGCAGGTTCTCAATGATGGCTGTATGGCGAAGGAGTGAATCATCAGAATCACAATACCTATGAGAGGAATCAGCGCAAGTGGTCCCGCAAGGAGAGTGATAACCAATAGAATGAAGAGTGAGAAAGGCAAGTCAACCAGAGTGGCAATTGTCGTCGATGTGATGAACTCCCGAATGTAGTCAAACTCCTGAATGTGACGAGCAAAGGCTCCCACCGATGCAGGCCTTTGGTTCATTTTCTGGCCCAATACCTGCTCAAACATTTTTGCAGACAGCAAAATGTCAGATCTCTTACCGGCGATATCAATGAAGCGAGTACGAGCCAGTTTTAGCAGCAGATCGAACAAGTAGGCAAGCGCTGCACCTATAGCAAGAACCCAGAGGGTTTCAATCGCATTGTTGGGTACCACGCGATCATAGACGTTCATCACAAACAGTGGGCTGATGATTGCGAACAGGTTGATGACTACTGATGCTAGAAGTACATCACGATAGATCGCTTTGGAGCGGAGCAGGGTACTCCAGAACCAATGTTTTTCAGGCTGAGGCAGAAATTCAGGGCTTCGATGATCAAAGCTGGTCTGTTTTTTAATAAACAGGCAGTGACCGGAGTAATTTTCTTTGAGTTGCTCAAAGCTTATTTCAACGGTTCCCTCTTCTGCCGACTGATAAATTTTGGCGGATTCTCGAGACAGATTTAGCTCTTTAATGAGGCAGGCCTGATTGTTTTCCATGACCATAATCACGGGCAGAACCTGGGTATCCAGATGTTCCAGCTTAATGTCATGGAATTGTGCAGTCAGTCCAGCTCGTTCACACGCCCGAATAAAGAGTGGAGGATTCAGGTCGCCGTTTACCAGAGGTAATCCAGCGGTCAGGAATTCAACGGATGTCGATATTTGATAGTAACGACAGAGCTCCAGTAGACAGGCAGTAAAGCCGGGGGAGTTGTTTGTTGAGGTCTGGGCTTCGTCTGCTGAGCCCTGTTGAGAGATCATAGCCAGTTATTACCTGCCATTTAATTATTGTTTTTGTTAGCAATGACTTTTTTTGGGACATTTGTTCAAACTCGAACGGTCCCATTAAGCGTGAAGCTATCTAGTAGTAAGCTTTCTGGTGAAGTGAAGTAAATATAGATTTAAATTGATATTTTGCAATTTGAATGAGGATATTGAGGTACTTTGGAGGGATGTAAACGAACAGAATTAGGAAAGAACTGCAGTACCTGAAAGAAGTGCTGCAGCTGTATGCGAAGGGCTTACTGCTCCAGTTCCCGCTCCAGAGGTATCATATGATGCTTTGACTGAACGGCCAGCAGGTCACATTCGATGTGGCGAGTTAACTGCTCAGCGGTATTGCCCAGAGTGACGGCAGATAGGCCGGTTCTGGCATGAGTACCCATAATCAACAATTCAATGCCCAGCTCTTTAGCTAAAGATGGGATCATGGTTTCAGCTGGGCTAGGGCGAACATGAATATTCTCAACACCGACGCCATAATCATTGGCAAAGAAAGAACAGTTTCCTTGATAATGTTCACGATCTGTCTTGCCGTCCAGGTGGTTCTGGGTTGCGAGCATTACGGTAGGGTAAGCGGTTGCCATATGCAGTTTTCCTGCAAAAGGCTGGCTGACAGCTTGAGCGTTTTTCATAATGGCCATATTTAGCAGTTGATGCTCGGCGTCATCCGGATCTGCATTGATGGTGGCCAGCATATTCTGCTCGGTATAAGGACGATCGTGTTTCACCAGCAGTACAGGTACCCGGCATTTCCGCATTAACGTCCAGTCAACAGGTGTCTTCAAGGTTTTCTCCAGAAAACTTTCCGGTTGATGATCCTTGATAACGATGTGACACCGCTCTGTCTGACGAACGTGGATGATGGTCTCAATCACATTATTGCGCCATGTTTCATGACAGCTGCTTTCAATTCCAGCGGCTTCGGCTTCACGGCCAATTACCAACAGCCGTTCCATGGACTCTGCATTTGGTTTCGGGTTAGCTGCCAGAATATGCAGGCTGGAATCCGTTGCTTTAGCGATTTGAATGGCCCGATTTAGTGCAAGATGCTGCTCTTTACGGGTGTCTACCACAGCGAGAATCCGTCTCACTCCATACATGATCAGCTCCTTTATCTTTCGATGGTCTAAAGTCAGTTTGCTTTATTGTTGAGTGTTATTACTGCTCTGACTTCATCCTACTTAAAGCATGTTCAGTAAAAATTGATCTGGATCAAGCTATAGGGAAGGGGAAGAGGAATGACAGCTATTTTGCGACAAGGTAAGGTTAGCGCCATAAAGTAATTTACCTATTTGAGCTGAGATATCTGAATGACTGATAAAAGCCTGGCAGAAATGTTTCCCGAGCTGGTGGCTTTTCTGCCTTGTGAAACCCCTGATGAATGGATTAACGAAGCAAGTAAGCCTGAGTATCTGGATATTATTCTTATTGATCATGCTAACAATGAATTGAAGGCCGCCAGTGCAGCTCAGTCATTGATTCTTCGTTATAAAGAAGGTGTGAAAGTGACTGGGAAGAAACGCACTCCCTGTAATGTCGATCTACTGAATAAGATGTCTCGTTTGGCTCGAGAGGAGCTTAGGCATTTTGAGCAAGTTCTGGCTCTCATGACACAGCGCAACATTGAATACACCACAGTATCTGCTTCTCGCTATGCCAGCCGTCTATTAAAGCATGCAAGAACGTGGGAGCCGGCCAAGTTGGTCGACACTCTGATTATTGGTGCTTATATCGAAGCTCGTTCCTGTGAGCGTTTTCACAAATTGGCGCCTTATCTGGACGAAGAACTGGGTAAGTTCTATATGTCACTGTTGAAATCAGAAGGAAGGCATTTCAGCGACTATTTGTCTCTTGCTCAGGAAATAAGTGATGAGCCTATTGAAGAACGCGTTGCACTGTTCTGTGAGATTGAAAAAGAAACGGTAGAAGCACCGGATGATAAATTCCGTTTTCACAGTGGTGTTCCGGTAAAAACACCTGAGGCTGCGTAATTCGTCAGAGACATTCTATTAAGTGTGTGTGGCAACCCTCTGATAATTAAGTATTATTACAATTGCGTACTGATCGACCGATATGTGATAAATAGCTTATCGCTGAACGGGTTTGATCAAGGTCTTGTTCTGGTCTGACCGGCTGGAACAAGTCTGTGAAGTTGTATTATTGTTGCCTTCACTAGCGTTCGCTCCCTTATCCCGGGAGATGACACCTTCCTTCTTCCGAGCCCTCCCGTGACATGTCTGGTAACAGCGTCTTTGTCCTGTTGCCATGTTGTAATGCCACCTGAGGTAGTGTCTTTGTCTGTTAAACCTTTCTCTTTGAAATCTTCTGATGTTCTTGCTGTAGGCTTGATGACCTTCGCCCTGTTTCTGGGTGCAGGTAATATGATTTTCCCCCCTATTCTGGGTCAGCAGGCTGGCAGTGAACTGATTCCAGCTCTGGCTGGCTTTCTTCTGACTGGTGTTGGTCTGCCTCTGCTAGGCGTTGTGGCTGCAGCTCGTCTGGGTGGGGGACTGGATCGATTCACTCAGGATCTGCCCAAAGGTGTGGCGCTGGTTACTGGTATCGTCCTCTACTTGGCCATAGGTCCTCTGTTCGCTGCGCCTCGAACCGGTATTGTTGCCTATGAAATGGGCATTGCTCCGTTTCTGGCAGATGGCGTTAGTGCTCTAAGCTATTTCAGCGTTGCCTTCTTTGCTGTTGTGTTGGTTCTGGCTCTGAATCCGGGCAAACTGATTGACCTGATTGGCAAGCTGATCACTCCAATGCTGGTACTGGTTCTTCTGGCTATTGGCTTGGGCGTGTTCCTGTTCCCTCTTGGTGAAATTCGCGCTACTTCCGATATGACGTCACCGTTGATAAAGGGTTTCAAGGAAGGGTATCAAACCATGGACACACTGGGTGCTCTGGTCTTTGGTATTGTGATTATCTCTAGTTTGCGTCAGCGAGGTGTGACGGATAAGAAGCTGATCACCCGTTACACTATTCAGGCAGGACTGATTGCAGCGGTGGGCCTTTGTCTGGTGTATATGACTCTGGGTTATCTCGGCGCTACCAGCTTTGAAGTGGCTCCAGAAGCCACTAATGGTGCAGAAATTCTGACAGCTTATGTGTATGCCAGCTTCGGGCAGGCGGGCCTGATTGCTCTGGCGCTCTGTATTGTTCTGGCTTGCCTGACCACAGCAGTAGGCTTGATGACGGCCTGTGGTGAATACTTCTCAAAGGTGGTGCCGTTTGTCAGCTATCGCACCTGGGTGATTGGTTCCACTTTGATCAGTGCACTGATTGCCAATGTTGGTCTGAATGAGTTGCTGTCTTTGACGATTCCGGCGTTATATGCGATCTACCCTGTGGCTATCAGTTTGATTCTGCTTTGTCTGGTGCGTGAACGTCTTTCTAATCCGGGTCGTATCTTTATGTTCACGTTATTGCCGGTAGCCGCAGTGGGTCTGACAGATGGGCTGGTAGCGGGTCAGATCGAAGCGATTGCTCCCGTGGCCAATTTACTGGATCAATTGCCGCTAGCTGAGCATGATCTGGGTTGGATTCTTCCTGGTGTTCTTGGTTTTGTTACGGCGTTACTGCCACTAGGCCGGGAACGACAGAATGCTGCTGAGTCAGCTACTGCTTGATCTTATTTCGTAGATGAAAAAAATGCCCTGGCCATTGTTTCATGCAGTGGTCGGGGCATTTTTGTTTTTGAGCGAAAGTCTTAATCTGGAATAATGGGAAAAGAGTTAAGTTGTAGTTGGTCATTTTCAGTGGTCAGTTCCCATCCAAGTGTGTCCCAATCCCCGAGAACAATACGTTGACCTTTTCCCTGAGACAATTCAACCTCGTGAACTTTCGGCCTGTGAGTATGTCCATGGATAAGCGTTCCGACGTTATTTTTATTCATAAATTCTATTACAGCAGAGGGAGTTACATCCATAATCTCAAGTGATTTATAGCTTTTGGCTTTACGGCTCTTCTCTCTGATTTTACGGGCCAGATTTTTTCTGTAACTCAAAGGCGTCATGCGCAGTAGAAACATCACCAGCGGGTTGCGAATGATTTTTCGGTATCGGAGGTATTGCTGATCCTCGGTGCAAAGCAGGTCGCCATGCATCAATAGAACCTTTTCTTTATTGAGCTCGACAGTGCAGGGGTCTTTCAGCCAGATAGCACCGGTTTGCTTCAAAAATTGTCGGCCAATAGCAAAATCACGATTGCCCGGCATCAGGTAAACCTTTCGACCGGAATCTGTGTATTGCTTGAGCAGATTGGCGACATTGTGATGAAAGGGTTCCATGGCATCATCGCCGACCCAGTATTCGAAAAAGTCACCGAGAATATAAAGGTCGTCGGCCTTCAGGGCCTGATGCTCCATATAAGACACAAACGCCCGGAAAATATCCGGGCGCTCGGGTGTTAAATGCAGGTCGGAAATAAACGCTGCAGTCATTCAATCACACCAGTTCTGCAGACTCGATGATTACGTCTTCAACCGGCACGTCCTGATGGCCTGCACGGAAGGTAGTCTTCACGGCCTTCATCTTGTTGACCACGTCCATGCCAGCACTGACTTTACCAAATACACAATAGCCCCAGCCATCCGGTGTCTCGGAGGTGTGGTTCAGGAAGGTGTTGTTGGATATGTTGATGAAAAACTGACTGGAAGCGGAATGCGGATCCATCGTACGAGCCATGGCAATAGTGCCCAGTTCGTTCTTCAGACCATTGTTAGCTTCGTTTTTAACAGACGCCTTAGAGGACTTCTGTACCATACCGGGTTCAAAACCACCGCCCTGAACCATGAAACCATCGATAATGCGATGAAAAATAGTGCCGTTGAAATGGCCGCTTTTCACATACTCGATAAAATTGGCCGCTGTTTTAGGTGCTTTTTCAGCATCCAGTTCCAGTTTGATGTCGCCAAAGTTAGTGTGCAGTACAACCATGGGGGTTATGTCCTGTGCTAGGTCAAATTGACTTGATAATGATGAGAGTGATTATTTTAGGTCTATCCGAAGACCATGTAAAAAGATGCTTATCTTACTGGGCTTTGGAGTGGGGTTCTATACTTGCCTGTCAGAATAAAAACTATTCAGGAGTCAGTGGTGCTAAAGAAAGCCGTCGTTGCGAAATTTTGTCTTCTATTACAGTTATTTAGTCAAACTTCGTTAGCGGCTGAGCAAGATGGTAGTAGCTACATCTTTCCAGGTTATAAGTTAGTCATGCACTAGCTGCCAGAGACCTCTGAAGTTCAGGACAATCATGGATCAAAACTATGTTGGCAGCGGACAGATGGATAGATGTTCAATTATGGAGAACCTACCTGCAATGCTTTATTGGAGCTAAAGCAGTGGTTATCATGTTCAAGACTATGAAATAAAGCGATTTACGTGACTCATGATTTTACCTGTTTTCCAGTAAGTGGTACTCTTCATCGTTTGTAAATAGATCTTTGATCCTGCCTGTCCGGGCAGAGATTGTTTTCTCTTCAAGATGCCGGTTGCAATGAGCACAACAGACACGTCAACAAAGATTGAATCCAGCAAACCCATGAACTTTTTAGAGCAGATCATCGAGAAAGATCTGGCTGAAGGTAAGGTTCTGTCGATTCAGACTCGTTTTCCGCCAGAGCCTAACGGCTTTTTACACATTGGTCATGCTACCTCTATCTGCTTGAACTTCGGTTTGG
Source organism: Oceanospirillales bacterium (assembly GCA_004762125.1). Classification (GTDB taxonomy): domain Bacteria; phylum Pseudomonadota; class Gammaproteobacteria; order Pseudomonadales; family Endozoicomonadaceae; genus Endozoicomonas_A. The sequence goes on from SIHQ01000012.1 coordinate 106,074, forward strand.
CTGAGAGATTCAACGGCCAATGTAACCTACGTTTCGACGATACCAATCCTGAGAAGGAAGAACAGATATACGTTGATGCTATTCAGGAAGATGTGAAATGGTTAGGTTTTGAGTGGAGTGGCGAAATTCGCTACGCTTCCAGCTACTTTGGTCAGTTCTACGACTGGGCGGTCTACCTGATCAGGGAAGGCAAAGCTTATGTTGATCATCAGGATGCGGAGTCCATGGCTCGCAATCGTGGCGATTTCAACACGCCAGGTGTTGAGACCGAATGCCGCAAGCGTTCCGTGGAAGAAAATCTGGCTGAATTTGAAAAAATGCGTGCCGGTGAATACGAAGAAGGACAGGTCAGTCTGAGAGCGAAAATTGACCTGAAGAACCCGAATATGAACATGCGGGATCCCATCCTTTACCGTGTCCGCAAAGTTTCTCATCACCAGACAGGTGACAAATGGTGCATCTACCCAAGCTATGATTTTGCTCATGGTCAGGAAGACGCTATTGAAGGTGTGACTCACTCCATTTGTACTCTGGAGTTCCAGGATCACCGTCCACTGTATGAGTGGTTTGTTGAAAACCTGCCGGTGCCTTCCAAGCCCCGTCAGTTCGAGTTCGCCCGTACCAACATCAACTACACCGTTACCAGTAAACGGAAGCTGAAGAAGCTGGTGGATGACAATCGGGTAACCGGTTGGGACGATCCTCGCATGCCAACCGTTTCGGGTATGCGTCGCCGTGGTTATACTGCAATGTCCATTCGCAAATTCTCCGACATGGTCGGCGTGAGTCGTTCCGATGGCATTGCAGATGTATCCATGCTGGAACACGCGATTCGTGATGACCTGAATCAGAACGCGGCTCGTGCCATGGCCGTACTAAATCCACTGAAAGTCGTGATTACTAATCTGCCTGAAGGTGAAGTTCAGGAGATGACAGCGCCAGCTCATCCTAATAAGCCTGAATTGGGTGAGCGCATACTGCCATTTACCCGTGAACTCTATATCGATCGTGCTGACTTCAATGAGGATAATTCTCTGTCCCGTAAGAAGTTCAAACGTTTGGTGACTGATGAGTTTGTTCGTCTGCGCAGTACTTATGTGCTCAAACACGAAGAAACCATCAAGGATGCTAACGGTGAAATTGTAGAGCTGCACTGCAGTTACATTCCCGGTACGGTTGGCGAGAACCCACCAGAAGGCGTTCGTCCTCGTGGTGTTATTCATTGGGTGTCGGCTACTGAAGGTCAGGAAGCTGAGCTACGGATGTACGACCGTCTGTTCACTCATGAGGCACCGGATAAGGGCGATGAAGATTTTATGGATCATATCAACCCGGAATCCATGAAAGTGCAAACAGCCTGGATTGAACCGTCATTGGTGAAGGCAGTCGGTGAGAGTCGTTTTCAGTTTGAAAGGGAAGGTTACTTTGTTGCGGATCGTTATGATCACTCAGCAGAGACTCCGGTTTTCAACCTGACCATTGGCCTGAAAGATACCTGGGCAAAGAAGGTCTGAATGACCACTATTCACACTTTTGAATAGTTATTCGCTAGCAGGATTGAAATAAATCTCTCTATTCATTCCCCGAATGAGTAGAGAGAAGAAGCCTTAATAAAGGGCTACAGGATATTGAAAGTGTTAAAGATTTATAACTCTCTGACGCGACAGAAAGAGATCTTCAAGCCACTGGATGAAAACCATGTGCGCATGTATGTCTGCGGTATGACGGTGTATGACTTCTGTCATATTGGTCATGCCCGTACGGTGACAGCCTTTGATGTGGTGTCCCGTTACCTGCGTGCAAAGGGTTATAACCTGACCTACGTTCGCAACGTTACAGACATCGATGACAAGATCATTCGCCGTGCCATTGACAGCGGTGAAACTATTGGTGTGCTGACCGATCGAATGATCGCTGCCATGCGAGAAGATTTTAAACGTCTGGGCAATATTGAGCCCGACCAAGAGCCTCGAGCCACTGCTCACGTAGAAGGCATGGTCGAGATGATTGCGGATCTGATCGAAAAAGGCTTTGCCTACGCACCGGGTAATGGTGATGTTTATTATAGCGTTCGTAAATTTGATGGTTACGGCAAACTATCAGGCAAGGTTCTCGAAGAGCTGGAAGCCGGTTCCCGTATCGAAATCGATGAGCAGAAAGAAGATCCAATGGACTTTGTGCTCTGGAAAGGGGCCAAAGAAGGCGAGCCAAGCTGGACGTCTCCATGGGGCGACGGTCGCCCTGGCTGGCATATCGAATGCTCGGTAATGGGTAAGTGCTGCCTAGGTGATACGTTCGATATTCACGGTGGTGGTTCTGATTTGAAGTTCCCTCACCATGAAAATGAAATTGCCCAGAGTGAGGCATCTAATGGTGCTACGTTCGTCAATACCTGGATGCATTCCGGTGCGATCCGTATTGATAACGTCAAAATGTCCAAGAGCCTGGGTAACTTCTTTACGATTCGCGAAGTGCTGGATAAGTATGATGATGAATTAGTGCGCTATTTCCTCATTTCCAGCCAGTACCGTAGTCCGGTAAACTATTCAGAAGACAGTCTGAAGGAAGCCGGTGTTCGATTGGAACGTCTCTATACGGCTCTGAAAGGGTTGAATGTCGAAGGTGTTGAGCCTGCTACTGGCACAGCCTTTGAAGAGAAGTTCATCGGAGCCATGGATGATGACTTCAATACACCGGAAGCGTTGGCTTCCCTGTTTGAACTGGTTCGTGAACTGAATAAGGTTCGTACTGAAGATGAGCAGAAAGCTAAGCCTTTGGCGGCTCTACTGGTCAAGTTGGCAGGTGTTCTGGGTATTCTTCAGCGTAATCCGGAAGCATTTCTTAAATCAGGCTCTGATGTTGATGATGCCTGGATTGAAGAGATGATTCAAAAGCGTAAAGATGCCAAGAAAGCTCGTGATTTTGCCGAATCTGACCGGATTCGTGATGAGCTGGCGGCTCAGGGTATTATTCTTCAGGATTCCCGTGAAGGGACAACCTGGCGTATTGAGCGCTGATATAATCAATCCTATTTGCCCTGTGGGAGTTTTTCCGCAGGGTCTTCCTGTTTATTATGAAAATGCAGCTCTATTAAGCTCTGTATTATTTTCATGTTTCGGGGTGAGCTGCATTTTCCGCTCATGGCTGTTTGAAATGAGTCTTTCCTGAAGACTTCTGCTTTTTTTCTCCTCTTTCTTTTAGCCCTTTATTCAGGTGTAAATGGCAAATCATGAGTCATTATTATGAGTTTTACTTCACTCGGCCTTTCGGATCTGATTCTCAAAGCCGTTGAGCAGAAGGGTTACACAACACCATCGCCCATTCAGGAGCAAGCGATTCCCGCTGTCCTGTCCGGAAGAGACGTAATGGCTGCTGCCCAGACGGGTACAGGTAAAACCGCTGGTTTTACTCTTCCGCTGCTGAATATTCTGAGCAAAGGGCCAAAAGTTGGCGCTAATGAAGTGCGTGCGCTGGTATTAACGCCAACCCGTGAATTGGCGGCACAAGTACAAGAAAGTGTGGAAACCTATGGTCGATTTCTGCCACTGAAATCCAATGTAGTTTTTGGTGGTGTAAAGATCAATCCTCAGATGCAGAAGTTGCGTCGTGGTTCAGATATTCTGGTGGCGACACCCGGTCGACTGCTGGATTTGTATCAACAGAATGCCGTTCATTTTCGTCAGTTAGAAGTGCTGGTACTGGATGAAGCTGATCGTATGCTGGATATGGGCTTTATTCACGATATTCGTCGAATTCTTAAAATTATTCCGAGCAAACGTCAGAACCTGATGTTTTCGGCCACCTTTTCTGATGATATTCGTGCATTGGCCAAAACCATTGTTCATGATCCGATTGAGGTTTCAGTTACTCCGCCTAACTCCACAGTAAAAGCCGTTAAGCAATGGCTGCATATTGTTGATAAGAGCAGTAAGACCAAAGTTTTGATCAAGTTGATCAAGGATAATGATTGGAGGCAGGTGTTGGTATTTAGCCGAACCAAGCACGGAGCCAACCGCATTACCAAAATGTTGGAAGCGGCCGGAATCACGGCTGCAGCGATTCATGGTAATAAAAGCCAGGGTGCGAGAACTCGTGCGTTGTCAGATTTTAAAAACAGTGGTGTTCGTGTATTGGTTGCTACGGATATTGCGGCCCGTGGTCTCGATATTGATCAGCTGCCTCAGGTGGTTAACTTTGACCTGCCGAATGTACCGGAAGACTATGTGCATCGAATTGGCCGTACCGGCCGTGCTGGTGCAACGGGTCAGGCTGTCTCACTGGTGTCCTCTGATGAAGCGAAGCAGTTAAAAGATATTGAAAACCTGATTCGTCAGCATATTGATCGTGAACCTATTGTTGGCTATGAAGCTACTCATGATGTTCAGGAAACCTCGCTTAGACAGGCAAAAGCAAATAAGCCGAAGAGAGCTGGAAAGCCGGGCGAACACAGAGAAGGTAGAGAGCGCACAGCGAGAAAGCCTCAGAGAAGTAGGCAGCCTGCCAGCGCTACCAGCGGTGATAGAAAACCTGATCGATCACCGAAGCCAGCAGGAGCTGGAGCAGGAAGGCAAAGAAGAAGGCCTTCACAGGGTAGTAAACCCGCTTAAGTTAATGCCTTAGTTGTTGCCTGAAAGTAGTCTTTGGTTTTCCAAAGGCTGCTTTCCCCTGTCATACCTCACATATGAATCAACCTGTACTGCTGGACACACCTTTTATCTGCATCATGGTGCGGGTAACCCTTCTGAGGAATTAGGCAGTAGAATTATGTCGGTGTTTTTTCAGGATGTACGCCTGCTTTTCTTCCGGGATATGATGTTTTCTTTTTTTGCCACAATTTCTTCCTGTTCATCACTCCATTGAAAATAATGCTCAATGGAAGCAAACCAGTGATCGGGTTTTCTGGCGTCAGCTCTCAGAAGATGGATTGTGGCTGATTCAATAGCTTCAGACTCAGTGTATTTTGTAGGCGTTGCATACCCAGGCTGGCAGATGAAGTGACTTATATGATTCCATGTGAAATGGACAGGAAGGTTAAGCGCGTCTGCCAGAAATTGTATGTCTTCAGTCACGGTACTTAACTTGTCACTCTGAAAGAGTACTTCCGAATTTGCACGCTGAATCAAGTTTGTTAGACAGGGGATTTGCTCTGAAGTCAGATCTCTTGGTGTACTCCCTGTCTTTACGACAGATTGGAGGTATTCTGTCAGTACTCCCTGAATTTCAACGGCTTCTGGCGCTTTGGTGATGTCAGGTTTCGCCTCCACTGCAGTGGCTTGTTCTTTTTGGCGCCCTTTAGTGCTGACTGTTTGCCACTGTTCCTGTGTGAATTTTGCCCCGAGCCTGTCGATTGTCCACTCTTTTCCTGTTTTGGAGAGGTTGGAAGTAACCGTTTCAGCCAGTAACGGAGGAGCCGGTTGTATGAAAGGAATTGAAAAAGCAGGTTCTTTGGTTGATGGCGTTCTATCTATTGCAATTTTCTCCTGAGAAGAGCTTCTCTGATCAGCAGGGGATACTTCAGGTGTACTTGAATGGCTGTTCGGTTTTTCGGTGGTTATAGCTGCTTCACTATCGTCATGGCCGCTGAAATCGTAGTCCAGAAAAATGGATTGCTTGGGAATAGCGAGGTCTGAAGCAATATTGGGAATCTGATCGGGATAAACCAACCAGCGTTGCTGATTGGCTTTCACTACGAGCGGTTTTCCGACTGCGGTATCCCATAGAGAAAGAGGGTGTGGTTGGCAATCACTGGCTGGGTGGAGGTTTTCCCTTTGAAGAACTCTGGGAGTATCTCCACCCTCTTGTTTCATAGTCAGTGAAACGGCTGCCTTGGTGCGCAACTCTTCCCTAAGAGCGTCAGGTAAAAAGGGTAAACTGGTTGTTTTTATAGCAGGATTGTTTCAGCTGATTTCACGCGACTGAGATATTCTTCGAAAGGCTCTTTACGATCAAAAAGGCAGGGCAGTGTTTTTAAAAGTCGTACGGTCAGTAATACTGCATCACCGCTGTCGAAGTTGTTCAGATCTACTTTCTCTTTGTAGGCATTGATCAATCGAATGGTCTGTTCGGGCAAGTCCAATAGGAGGAAGGTCATCATAATGTCTATGTCTATGTCTATGTCTATGTCTATGTCTATGTCTATGTCTATGTCTATGTCTATGTCTATGTCTTGATTATCCTGTAGATTGTTGTCTTGCTCATAAATCGATAGCCAGCGTTCCAGACCGTTTTCATTCTGATTTAAAAGTTGTCTTAAAGATTTCCAGTTGTCGTAGCTACCATAGTGTTCAATGGCACATTCGATCAGTAAAAGCAGTAATCCCATTGCTTTGTGTCGTGTATTGCTGGCACTGCTTTGATCTTTCAGCCGTTCTTGCTTCAGGTATATATGCGTCAGTTGATCATAACTGTCGATTCTTTCCATAAGGCCGTGAATGGGAAGGCTTAGTACCTTATCGCACTCTGGGGTTCCAGTGAGAGTAGGGGCTATGCCTAGAGCAATTAGGCCGTGACGAAGGTGGATGTCGGTGGTTACCGCATACAGTTGTATTTTCTCTCTGTCTTTCCAGTAGAGATAGTCCAGACCTTGGAGTGAACCCAGAAGAATAATCGACTTAAGATTTTCAGCGTGACGAACGCTTTTGGGGTCTTTGGATTGTTTTTATTTTGCTTTTTTAGCTTGAGCTTTAGGGGAAAAATAGAGCGTGCATAGTTCTCGATGCTTGTTCGGGAGGCGTCCAACTGATCTCCAGTAGTGTCCTTAACCTGCTTTGATAACCTTTGTGTCGGTTTTCTGATACCGATACATTTTTGAGGGTTAGAGCTGCCGGGCTCTACTCTTGGTGGTGGTGGAGTTGAAGCCTGTTCGAGTATTTTTTCCTTTTCCACCACTCTCGATCCAGATTTTTTTTGACGGCGATTTTTTTTAGTAGGCTCAGTGGTTTCAGCCTTGTCGATTGAGATTGGTGACGAAAGAGGACGGCTTGAATGAGGGTTGTCGGGTCCACCTGTAGCCATGACATGCTCCGGTTAACTATCGGGATGCATGAGTTATCGACTGAAAGGTTTCTGGCAGAAGGTGTGCAGGGTGGCGAAACCCTGCAAATATGGAGGGCGGTTAGTGATGAAGGTGTTCAGCTGCGTACAGTGTATTCTCGAGCAGGGTTGCCACGGTCATCGGTCCAACACCGCCCGGCACCGGCGTAATCCAGCCAGCTTTTTCAGAAGCCTTATCAAACTCGATATCACCACACAGGCGGCCGTCATCCATACGGTTGATGCCGACATCAATAACAATAGCGCCTTCTTTTACCCAGTCACCTTTTACAATGCCGGGCTTGCCAACAGCCACGACCAAAATGTCTGCTTGTGAAACCACTTTAGGCAAATCATTCGTAAAACGGTGGCAGGTGGTTGTGGTGCAGCCGGCCAGTAGCAATTCCATGGTCATGGGGCGACCCACTATATTCGACGCGCCAACAATAACCGCATTCTTGCCGCGAATGGCTTCTCCTGTGCTTTCAAGAAGAGTCATAACGCCTTTCGGTGTGCAAGGGCGAAGAATGGGAACCCGTTGAACCAGTCGACCAATATTATAAGGGTGGAAACCATCCACATCTTTATCAGGGCGAATGCGTTCAATAACGAGATCGGTATTAATGTGGTCAGGAAGAGGAAGTTGAACCAGTATGCCGTCAATAGCCGGGTCATCATTAAGCTGGTCAATCATGGTGAGCAGTTCTTGTTCGCCGGTAGAGGCTGGCAGGTCATGAGATATAGAGTGAAAGCCTACTCGCTCGCAGTCTCTCCTTTTATTGCCAACATACACCTGGGAAGCAGGATCATCACCAATCAGAATGACGGCCAGGCCGGGCACTCTCGATCCCTGTTGTACTCTTTCCTTAACGCGGTCAGCAATAGTGTCTTTTAATTTTGCGGCGATCGCTTTGCCGTCGATGATGCGTGCGGTCATGTTCGTGGTGGATGCCTGTTGGATGACAAGCCACATATTCTACCAGTGAAATGGCTCGAATATGATGCCGTATCAGTATTTTCCTGTAATTCATTCATCTCAGCTGTCCAGGGTGTAGTCAGCATGGAACGTGTGTGTTAGATTTATCTCCGTTCTGACGCCGCCGGTGATCGAACCTGGATTAATTCATGTCGCTAAGGTGCTGAATTAAAACGACTGTTGACGATTGAACAGGTTCTAGGTAATATTCGCCGCGTTGCACAACAGAGCAGCAAACAAGTTACGGGGTATAGCGCAGTCTGGTAGCGCGCCTGCTTTGGGAGCAGGATGTCGGGAGTTCGAATCTCTCTACCCCGACCACTTTTTGTCATTGCTTTTCAATTTGAAATCGTTGAGCATTGTGATTGATTAATAAGAGTTAAGTGCGCTCGTAGCTCAGTTGGATAGAGCACCCGCCTTCTAAGCGGGTGGTCGCAGGTTCGAATCCTGCCGGGCGTACCATACAATTTCTAGAATTAAGTTTCTGGTTTGTATGATTAAAATTTGAAGCTCTTAATTAAAAGTTTACTGGTGGGCGTAGCTCAGTTGGTAGAGCCCCGGATTGTGATTCCGGTGGTCGTGGGTTCGAGCCCCATCGTCCACCCCAGTTTAGACAGGCTTTAATCTTTATAGATTCAGTCTGAAATGAGTTAAGCAGCATCAGTAAAGTGTTGTAAGCGGATGTGGTGGAATTGGTAGACACGCTGGTTTTAGGTACCAGTGTCGTAAGACGTGAGAGTTCGAGTCTCTCCATCCGCACCAGAACTTAACGGGGATAAGCTTGCTTATCCCCGTTTTTGTATTTGAAAAAAGCATTGGAAAGAAGCGGTCTTGTGAAGAGCAGAGGTACCTTGGTAACCTCTTCTGAAGACCGTTTGAATTCCCTGACAAAGTAACCTGGCTGAAAGTGTTGGCCGAATAGAGTCACTAGTCCGTTGCTGCATCGATATCTGTGTTGAAGCGTTCATTTAACAGTATCGGTAATGTGCGTGAGAGGGACTGTTTTCGAGCCACTGATATAGGGTGCATCCCATAGGTACATTTGCTAATCTATGCGCCTTTATTCAATACGTTCAGCTACTCAGGTTTTATTGAGGAACGCAAATGCAAGTCTCCGTTGAAACGACTTCCGGTCTGGAGCGTCGTCTAACAATTACTATCGCTGCTGATCAGGTTGAGGGCGAAATCGCCAAACGTCTGCAGGATCTGTCTCGCAAGGTACGTCTGGATGGTTTCCGTCCTGGCAAGATACCAATGAAAGTGGTTAAGCGCCGTTACGGTGCTGGCGCTCGTCAGGAAGTATTGGGCGAACAGATGCAGCAGGCTTTCATCGAAGCTGTGACTCAGGAAAAACTGAATCCTGCTGGTGCTCCGCGTGTTGAGCCAAAAACTGACGAAGATGGCAAGGATTTTGAATTCGTTGCAATCATCGAAATCTACCCGGAAATCGAACTGAACGATTTCTCTGGTGTTGAAATCGAGCGTCCGGTTGCAGAAGTTAAAGACGAAGACATCAACGAAATGATCGAGACCCTGCGTCAGCAGAGCAAGTCATTCGAAGATGTTGAACGTGCTGCTGAAACAGGTGACCAGGTCGTATTTGATTACGTTGGCACTTTTGCTTCAGGAGAAAAGGCTGGCGAAGAGTTTGAAGGCGGTAAAGCTGAAAACTCTACTCTGGAACTGGGCTCTGCCCGTATGATTCCAGGTTTTGAAGACGGACTGGTTGGCGTATCCGCTGGCGAAGAAAAGACTCTGGAACTGACTTTCCCTGAAGACTATCAGTCTGAAGAGCTGAAAGGTCAGGCTGTCAAGTTTGCCTGTAAGGTACACAAGGTACAGGGCACTGCTCTGGCTGAACTGAATGATGAATTCTTCGAGCGCTTCGGTGTGACCGAAGGCGGTGAAGAAGCGTTCCGTAAAGAAGTTCGTAAGAACATGGAACGTGAACTGCGTCAGGCTGTTAAATCCAAGGTCAAGAACCAGGTAATGGACGGTATTCTGTCCGGTCACGAGTTCGCAGTACCTTCTCCGTTGGTTTCCCAGGAAATCGATCGCATGCGTGAGCAAGCGGTTCAGCAATTCGGTGGTGCTCAGGGTGGTTTCGATCCTAAGCAACTGCCAGCTGAACTGTTCCAGAAAGATGCCGAGAAGCGTGTAGCTCTGGGTCTGCTGGTTGGCGAAATCGTTAAGCAGAAAGAAGTGAAAGTTGACGACGATCGTGTACGTGCGATGGTTGAAGAGATGGCTTCTGCTTATCAAGAGCCTCAGCAAGTGATTGACTGGTACTACAGCAATGACGAACAGCTGTCCCAGATCAAGTATGTTGTTCTGGAAGAGCAGGTAGTAGATACTATTCTGGATGCTGCAAAAGTTTCTGAAACAGAATGCAGCTACCAGGACGCTATCAAGCCAGCCGCTCCTGAAGCGGAAGAAGCTGAAGCTGCTGATGAAGCAGAACAGGCCTGAGGCAACAGCGTCGTCTAATGTTTTGGCCGGTATAGCCGTTTAAACAGCTTTGAATACCGCTAAAACTGCGACACGTTATGCGACCCGCTCTTATTGCGGGTCGTTCCTCTTCGACTTGGCAAGGAGTTTAGACAGGACATGTCCAGACTGATCGAAACGCAATCCGTGGCTATTACCAATACCGGCCTGGTGCCTATTGTTGTTGAGCAGTCCGCCCGCGGCGAGCGTTCCTACGATATTTATTCTCGTCTGCTCAAGGAACGGGTGATCTTCCTGGTAGGTCAGGTTGAAGACCATATGGCCAATCTGATCGTAGCCCAGCTGTTGTTCCTCGAGTCCGAGAATCCGGATAAAGACATTCATCTTTATATCAACTCTCCGGGTGGTTCCGTAACCGCCGGTATGTCTATTTACGACACCATGCAGTTTATCAAACCTGATGTTTCCACTATGTGTATTGGTCAGGCGTGCAGTATGGGTTCTCTGTTGTTGACTGCCGGAGCTCAGGGTAAGCGTTTTGCGCTGCCACACTCACGGGTCATGATTCACCAGCCATTAGGTGGTTTTCAGGGGCAGGCGTCCGATTTCGCCATTCATGCTCAGGAAATCCTGACTATTAAGGAGCGTCTGAACAACATTATGGCGCACCACTCTGGTCAGCCAATGGAAATTGTTGAGAAAGACACCGATCGTGATAATTTCATGAGTGCGGAACAGGCTATGGAGTATGGTCTGATTGATAAGGTACTGAGCAGTCGCGTGCCGACTGAAAAGTAACCTGCTTGACCATTTCGGAAATAACAGGTGAATCTGATGCAGTAGATTTGCCTGTTTTCTGTAAAAATCTCCTGCTAACCACTTGAAAATACGCCCCAATGCCTGCATCTTGTTTTTTATGACAGGCGTTGTTTCTACAACAGGGTAATCGAATGACCGACGAAACAAGCGGCAAGGGTGAAGAAAACGGCAAGCTGCTGTACTGCTCTTTCTGCGGCAAGAGTCAGCATGAGGTTCGTAAGCTCATCGCCGGCCCTTCCGTCTTTATCTGTGATGAGTGCGTTGATCTTTGCAACGACATCATCCGTGAAGAAATTCAGGACAGTGACACCGAGACTTCCTCCGACAAGTTGCCGACGCCTCGGGAAATAAAGGATATTCTCGACGAATATGTAATCGGTCAACCACGCGCTAAAAAAGTGCTGTCGGTGGCTGTTTACAACCATTACAAGCGCCTTCGTTACGGTGACAAGAAAAAAGACGAAGTCGAGCTGGGCAAGAGCAACATCATGTTGCTGGGTCCAACCGGTAGTGGTAAGACATTGCTGGCTGAAACTCTGGCCAGATTACTGGATGTACCATTCACTATTGCTGATGCCACAACATTGACCGAAGCCGGTTATGTAGGTGAAGACGTAGAGAATATCATTCAGAAACTGTTGCAGAAATGCGACTACGATGTGGAAAAGGCCCAGATGGGTATTGTCTACATTGATGAAATCGACAAGATTTCCAGAAAATCCGACAATCCTTCTATCACCCGTGATGTATCCGGTGAAGGTGTTCAGCAGGCGTTGCTGAAGCTGATTGAAGGAACGGTAGCTTCCGTGCCTCCTCAGGGTGGTCGTAAGCATCCGCAACAAGAGTTTCTGCAGGTTGACACGTCTAACATCCTGTTTGTCTGCGGTGGTGCTTTTGCGGGTCTCGATAAGGTCATCCGTGACCGTACTGATAAGTCCGGTATTGGCTTCTCTGCAGAAGTGAAGAGTAAGGATGACAAGAAAGATCTGGGTGAAACCTTTAAAGAGGTAGAACCGCAAGATCTGGTGAAATTCGGTCTGATTCCGGAATTTGTGGGTCGTCTGCCTGTGATTGCCACTCTGGAAGAACTGGATGAAGAAGCACTGGTTCAGATTCTTACCGAGCCAAAGAACGCCTTGACCAAACAGTACAGTAAGCTGTTTGAGATGGAAGATGTGGAAGTAGACTTCCGTGCTGATGCTTTGCGTGCTGTGGCTAAAAAAGCCATGGAGCGTAAGACCGGTGCTCGTGGTTTGCGTTCCATTCTCGAAGGTGTACTGCTGGAAAGCATGTACGATATTCCTTCCGAGAAAACTGTCTCCAAGGTGGTGATCGATGCCTCTGTGATCGAAGGTAAATCAGAACCTCTGATGATCTACGAGAACACTGAGACGAAAAAGGTTGCTTCTGACGATGGTTAATCGTTGTCGCTAGAACTTTTGAAAAACCCGATCCTTGTGATCGGGTTTTTTTTATTTGAATTTTTCATTACGAAGCTGAATGAATGTTTGATTCCACTAAGACTGTTTATGCCTGATGTGTGTAAAGTGCTCTTTGGAGTAACCAGTGCCTCTCTGATCGCTTCGGCAGACAATCTGAGTTTCTCTTTTCAAGAGATAACGCCTGAAAGGACAGTGCCTAAAAAGCATAGTTCAACGTTACAGCTGAACCTTATTGCCTCTCAGATGACTGAAATTCCGGAAGTGTCGGGATTAGGCTTTACAGATGTATTGACTGCGCTGTCGTTATTACAGCTTCCTGAGCAAAGCCAGCATCTAGTGTTTGAAAGTTTGTTGAGTAACAATATTCAAACCACAGAAAACGAGGCCGGAGGCTTAACAGTAACAGCGCATGGAGTATCAGCTGAGGGGGGGCTCTGTTGAAGTGACGCTGACACTTTCTACGACTCAAGATACTTCGTTTGGGGCAAACGCTGCCTTCACTCAGGTTCATATTCAGCTGGGAAATGAAAATGGGCAGCTTATTCATGAGATTACTCTGTCACTGAGTATGGATGGAGAAACGGATAAGAAAGAAATAGCCGTTGATGACGGAGATCGTCGGGATGCCTCATCTTTTGGAAAACCGAATGAAGAAAGCCGTTCCGTATTTGCTACCTTCTGTCTCATTCTGTGCTTGGGATCAAAGACGAAATAGTAGAGTTTCCATTTCAATAACTGGCTTGAGTAAGAAGACAAGACATGATTTGATCACTCGCTAAATCTGAATGTGGCGAGTAAATAAATTATGAAAAAGCAGGCTTCTGTAACGCAAGCTCTTGAAGCTTTTTATCAACGATATGAATCAACTTACAAGAGCTGTCACCAGGAACTGCCTGTTATTGAGCACGACTCAGACTGGCCCTCACCTTGTGAGCAGCGTGATGTAGAGGAGGGTGTTGCCGTGAGCTGGCTGCCAGTGAAGCCTGAACCTTCATTGGAATTTAGTAATATTGAATCGGCCCTTGATCTGTCTTTGCACCCTGATATCCAATCATATTTCGGAAGTTTCTTCTCTGCAAATTTACCTGCGCAGACCAGTGATGGAAATCTGGAGTTATTGTTTGCCTGGAGTCCTGAAGATTTTGAAAGACTTCAGGAAAACATACTCGGGCATATCTGGATGAAGCGTAAGCTTAAGCAGCCGGAGACTGTCTTCTTCGCTGTGACAGATAATGAGGGTGTTAATCTTGTGATCATCAATGAAACAGGTGAAATCTGGGCAGAGAAGGTAGGGAAAAAACCACATCGAAAAATTGCAGCGAGCATGGTTGAATTTCTTACCATGATTAAGCCAGATCCTGAATAATGTGATGATCTGCATGAGGCTGGTTAAAATTTAATAAACAAATATATCTCTATCTCTAAAGGAAGCAGGCTTCCAAGTATCGTCTATTTTTCTATCAGGTTAAAAAAATATACATTGCCTGGGAAATGATTTTGAAAAAAACAATACAGTCTTTTTTGAAAAATACCTGCCTGACCATTATTGTCCAGATTATTCTCGTTGGGGTGGTGAAGTCCGACAGTCGAGCTGACCCTCAGGCGGAGTCTAATCGATTTAGCAATGATTCTTTGGAAAAATCTGCTGAGAATATGAATAAAATCAGTTCTTCTGGACATTACTTCTGCCCTGACGAATCTCTGATTAAAATAGCTTTTCGAAGCCTATGGGAACATACGGAGATATTCACTGATGTGGAAAGGGATAGTATTCAAAAGGACTGGAGGCTAAGTTCGGATGAGAGATCTGAGAAACTCCGTCAGCTGTTCGATAAATTACCAGAAGCCATGCGTCATCAAATCGGTGAGTATTTTAATAATTTATATCAAAGGATTTATAAGGACTACCAAGATCACGCAACTGATTTAGCAATAGCTACTGGAGTAGTTGCTGTCACTGCTGTTGGCGCGACCTCTGTCGTTTATGGCGGAAAGCGGGCGCTTTCGATATTTACAGACAGTGAGCTTGCTAAATGGCTTGGTGTTGATCAGCTTTCTGCCGGAGTTGGAAAAGGAATGAATCTGATAGCAAGTGTCGCTTATAGTGGTTTTAGTTCCTGTCTGGGATGTGTCGATCGCCAAAGTTGTAAAGACAAGTTTACTAGACTCCATAGTACCGTCAACCCTGCCTTCAATGATGAAGTTTTGCATGGAGGGCTTGCCAACTATCATTACTGGCAGGGAGCGGTGGCAGTAGTTGGATTGGCTTATCTAATGCCCTTTGGCGAGTGGCTTGAGTCAAAAAGAGATGTAGTGTTACCACTGCTGCTTATCCCACTGAATACATTAGCAAATGAACGGCCACAGTTACTTGGCGACAGTGGCAAAAACTTTATCAGGGAAGCATCAAAACTGGTAGCTTATAACACCATTGCCTCGTCCCATAGTGAGTCTTTTGTAAGTGAGACGCTTTATCTGTTTTTTAATTCGCTGGCGAACGAAGAATTAACTTCCCTGCAGCGTGGGAGTTCTCTTGCGCGGATAATTGGTTTTAAAGCTGCGATGGGACTGGTTTTTGGTCAGTGCTCTTATATGATGAAATCTCTCATTCCACTTGGAGTAACATTCCCTTTTGTTGCTTACTCTATGTACACGAAAGAACAGGTACCTGTTCTGAATGTTGAACCTAAAGCAGCTGTTTTAGGAGCAGTCATTGCTGGAGAATCTATTGCTGCTTTGGTCTCTGGTACACCTGAATACCTCCTGATTCCTTTAATGCTGGTTAATGTCGATAATATGTATGGTAACAGTCTGATTTGGGGGTTTGTTCTGCTGTATGGACCTGTTAAAGCAGGTATTGACTATTTGACTGCTGATACCCCATTGGAGCTCGGCGCTGAAGAGAATCAGTGAAATTGCCGAGATTCAGTCGATCTTAACAAAATCGTCGTAGATCCTCGTCCAATCACTCTTTCTAGTAATAATAATCGGGCGGGGACATAAGTGCTTGTTTTGACTTCGACTAATCGTTGGCGTTTCTGTTTGATCGGTTTTGTTCGGGTTGGAATACCTCTTAAATATGTTCTTTGATATAAGTGGTATTCTCCACCATTTTACGTACATAACTACTGTTCGGTGGGAGATCGTTACTAACATGTAAAAAAATGCGTTTTTAACTGATTTTATACTACATGCCTCAATTGTTGCTCTCCCGATATAAAATATAAGCTACGCAGCAAATAACCAAATCATTTGGATAACTGCTGTATGCAAAAGCAACGCATAGTTGTCGTCGGAAACGGCATGGTGGGCCACCGTTTCCTTGAAGAGCTGGTCGCAAAGGCCGGAGCAGATCAGTATGAAATTACTGTGTTCTGTGAAGAATCCAGAGTCGCCTATGACCGGGTTCACTTAAGTTCCTACTTTTCCCATCACACAGTCGAAGAACTGTCTCTGGTTAAACCAGGGTTTTACGAAGAAAATAATATTCAGCTCTTACTGGGTGAAGCGGCCAGTATCATAAACCCTGAAGAAAAAATAATATCCTCCAAAACCGGCCGCATGGTCGCCTATGACAAGCTGGTATTTGCTACCGGTTCATTCCCGTTTGTTCCCCCTATCAAAGGTTATGAAGGTACTGATACCTTCGTCTACCGCACTATTGATGATCTCGATGCTATTGAAAAATGCGCTCGTAACAGCAAGAGCGGTGTGGTCATTGGCGGTGGACTGCTTGGGCTGGAAGCGGCTGGTGCATTGAAAGCACTGGGTGTTGAAACCCACGTTATAGAACGCGCACCGATGCTGATGGCTGAACAGCTGGACCAACAGGGTGGCGAGATGCTGACCCGTAAGATCAAGAGTCTCGGTGTTCAGGTGCATTCTGGTAAGAATACACTGGAAATCACCGACGGTGAAAATGCCCGCAAAAAACTGGTATTCGAAAATGATGAAGCTCTGGAAGTTGACTTCATCGTGTTTTCTACCGGTATTCGCCCAAGGGATCGTTTGGCACGTTTGAGTGGCCTGGAGATCGGTGAGCGTGGTGGTATCGTCATTAACGATCAGTGTCTGACATCTAATCCTGATGTCTTTGCTGTTGGTGAATGTGCGCTGTGGAATAAGCAAGTATTTGGCTTAGTGGCGCCTGGCTACAAGATGGCCAGAATTGTCGCTCAACAGATTGTTTCCGGTGAAAGCGCTGAGTTTAGCGGCTCTGATATGAGCGCCAAACTTAAACTGTTGGGTGTTGACGTAGGCAGTATCGGTGATGCCCATAGTCGTACAGAGGGTTCTCAGGTTTATGTCTACCAGAATGAACCTGAACAGGTTTATAAGAAACTGATTGTTTCTGAAGACGGTAAAAAACTGTTGGGTGCTGTTCTGGTTGGTGACACTTCCGACTACGATAATCTTCTGCAACTGAAACTGAATAACATTGATCTTCCGGAAAATCCGGAAGGTTTGATTCTGCCGAACACCGGAGGCGAAAGCACTGCATCGTTTGGTGTTGGTGCACTACCGGATTCCGCGACCATCTGTTCCTGCTTCGATATCAGTAAGCAGCAGATCGCTGAAGCCGTTCAGGCCGGTCATACTGATCTGGCTGCGATTAAGGCTCAAACCGGTGCAGGTACTGGTTGTGGTGGCTGTGTCCAGTTGGTTGGTCAGGTACTGAATGCTGAATTGCTGGCTCTGGGTGTTGAAGTTAAAAACAACCTCTGTGACCACTTCGAGTACAGCCGTCAGGAACTGTTCCATATTATCCAGGTTGAGAAGATTCACACCTTTGATGAACTTCTGGCCAAACACGGTACAGGCCATGGTTGCGAAGTCTGCAAGCCTGTCGTTGGTTCCATTTTGTCCAGCTGCTGGAATGAGTACATTCTGGAGCAAGATCACGCCAAACTGCACGACACCAACGATATTTTCCTCGGCAACATGCAGAAAGACGGAACCTATTCTGTCATCCCAAGAATGCCGGGTGGTGAAGTCACCCCCGATGGTCTGGCTGCAGTGGCCAGTGTTGCGAAAGAATACAGTCTTTACACCAAGGTAACCGGTGCTCAGCGTATAGGGTTGTTTGGTGCTCACAAGAGTGACCTTCCCGAGATCTGGCGACAGCTGATTGAAGCCGGTTTTGAAACGGGTCAAGCCTATGCCAAAGCGTTGCGTATGGCCAAGACCTGCGTAGGCTCCACCTGGTGCCGTTACGGCGTGGCCGACAGTGTTGGCATGGGTGTAGAACTGGAACATCGCTACAAGGGGTTCCGTATGCCTCACAAGATGAAGATTGGGGTGTCCGGCTGTACCCGTGAATGTGCAGAAGCACAGAGTAAGGATATTGGCATCATTGCTACAGACAAAGGCTGGAACTTATATGTAGCCGGTAACGGTGGTATGCGACCACGTCATGGTGATCTGCTGGCCAGCGATCTGGATAAGAAAGCATTGATGCAAACCATTGATCGCTTCCTGATGTTCTATATCCGTACTGCTGACAAGCTCCAGCGAACCTCTGTCTGGATGGAAAGTCTGGAAGGTGGAGTTGATTACGTTCGAGATGTTGTGATGAACGATAGTCTTGGTCTGTCTGCCAGCATGGACAAGGAAATGCAGAATCTGATTGATAGCTACCAGTGTGAATGGAAAAGCACTCTGGACCGTGAAGCGCAACTGAAACGCTTTAACCACTTTATCAACAGTGGTCAGCAGGATGAAAACGTACAGTTTGTTTCTGCTCGAGACCAACATCGTCCTGCCACCGCGGCAGAGCGAATTGCCATAATTGCCGTTGAAGCCTGAGGAGTCGATCATGAAGTGGACAACTATCTGTGAACTGACTGATATCTTTCCGGGTACTGGTGTGTGTGCCTTGCACAAGGGCGAACACGTAGCCCTGTTCAGACCTTTGGCCGATGAAATCGTTTATGCGGTTTCTAATATGGACCCATTTTCTGATGTCAGTGCTATGTCTCGGGGTCTAATTGGCGAAACGAGTGGAGATAAGAGTGGTGATTTCTATGTGGCATCACCACTGCTGAAACAGCGTTTTCTGCTCACATCCGGTAAATGCCTGGATGATGCAGACGCAAGCTTGAAAACCTTCAAAGTCCGTGTGCACGACAGCAAGGTTCAACTGAGCTGAGTTACTAAAGATTGCGGGTTGTGAGGACACAGCCCGCTCAACCTATTTTTACAAAAACTAATAACTTCACACTAACGGCATGGGCTAAAAGCCCATTAATGGATGACACTGATGTTCGCCGATACCATCACAAAATGTTCTAACACCGCCCGTCGTATTATTGATCTGGCTGATAAAGACAAAGCTGGCTTCTGGGTCAGCTCTGCCATGGCAGGTGCTTATGTAGGCTTGGGTATTATTCTGATCTTTACACTGGGCAACGCCCTGATGGGCAGTCCTGTTAAAGGGCTGGTTATGGGTTCGACCTTTGGTATTGCCTTGACGCTGGTTATTATTGCCGGTGCCGAATTGTTTACTGGTCATACCATGTTTTTAACGTTTGGGGTCAAAACTGGCGCTATCACCACTGGTGAGATGTTGAAAGTTCTGCCACAAACCTGGTTGGGAAATCTCATTGGCTCTATTGCCGTTGCTGGCTTCTTTGCTCTGGCCGGTGGCGGACAATTACTGGGCTTTGATTCCAGTCTGCTGCACAAGGTGGCTTTGGCCAAGGCAAGTAGTGCGCCGATGATCATGTTTTGGAAAGCAGTACTGTGCAACTGGCTGGTGTGTCTGGCGATCTGGATGGCTCAACGTACTGAAGGTGCGGCCAAATTTATTGCTATCTGGTGGTGCCTATTGGCATTCATTGCTTCCGGTTTCGAGCATTCTGTTGCCAACATGACGGTGTTTGCATTGAGCTGGTTTGGTCAGCACAGTAGCGAATTAACTATGGCCGGTATTGGTAACAACCTGCTTTGGGTAACGCTGGGCAATACTTTCAGTGGTGTAGTGTTGATGGGATTGGGTTACTGGTATTCCACACCGGCCAAGCAGCGTCCGATGGTTGAGTCAGTTGAAGAAATGAAGCTTGCCAAGACTTGATATATACCGTTCATTGCAGGGTTTGACTCTGCAATGAGCGTTGCTATAAATGGGATATTTACTCAATAGAAGTGCTATGTGTGGTTAATTTTCTATTATGAAAATTAATAGTGTGAGTCATGTTTGTATTAAAAATCGTGCCATACAGAATTCCAGGTCAGTTAATGAGAATAACCATTCAAATAAGTCTTTGAGTTGGGAGGCTAAATTTTTAATCTCTTACTGCAGTGTTGGAGCCATTGGTGCTTTGATAGCCATTCCGTTTGTTTGTGTTCGGAACTACAGAACAGGTGCTCCATTGTGAATTCTCGAGTTAAAAAAAAAGCCCTGATCAAATGAGAGGGCTTTTTTTGTTTGGTTCCAATGAGATAATTAGCTTGATACCACAGGCGTTGTGCATTGCAACAAGTCTTGTAAGTGAGTGACTATTTCCTTTGTGCCGCCCCTTAGGTAAGAAACCTGTTCTAAGGCAACATTTCTCTGCTTCACCAACATGGAGTTGACGTCTTTCAGAGAAGTAACCTGAGTATTGAGAACATTTTTCTTATCTTTCAGATCAAAGATCTCTGCATTGGCGGAGTTAAGCTTTTCAAGCCTCACATAGTTCTTCGAATCCAGAAATCTCATGCAGGGACGATCCAGAATGTTTTTCTGGACGAAGTTTCCGAGTGCGCGGCTAATTTTGCCAGGAACTGCCGACAGTGCAGTGAGCTTTCTACCCAAAAACTGACCTATTCCTGATTCCTTGAAACTTTCCAGTTTGTTATGGAAATACGCCTTTATACCTGTAGCTTGAACATTCATAGTAAACCCCCTTGTGTTGTCCTTTGTGTGCCTGACTATCATTCCTCTTCAGGGGAGGGGAATCACTAACAGGGGTGTTAGCAGCAATAACCGATTGAAATGGGGCCTATTTTTAGTGGTTGTAAATAAAGCCTCCATACATATATTTGGTGGCTTCAGCGCCCATAATCAAAACCTTATTACCTTTTTTTAGTTTCCCAGACTTTAATAATCGATCAAAACTGACCCAGATAGCGGCTGAACCCAGGTTGCCCAGCAATTTGGCGTCGTTGACTATTTTCGCGGGATCAATATCCAGTGCTTGTCCCAGCATCCGGTCAATATAACCATTGGCTTGATGAGGAATGAAAAAATCAAAGTCATCAAGTTCAAATCCCATCTCATTAATAGTCTCCAGACTCTTTAGAAACAGCTCCGGACCACTTTCTCTGACGGCTTTCGGATCGTGAATAAAAGCAGGGAGACCTTTGTCACACCAGGCTTGCTGTGATCCACCACCTTGCAGATAAAAGCCGGGTTTTTTATCCAGACCAATATGACCACTAAAACAGTGACTGATGATGCCGTCATCGGAGCCGTCATCGGGCCCTACCAGAGCCGCACCGGAACCATCTCCCATCTGGACATAGTTCACCAACTGGTGGGTATCGATGAATTCCGGATTGATATCGAAATAGACGGAGCCAGTTTCAGTACCATTGATAATGATTGGTTTGCTCTCCGGATTGCTGTTCATCATGGCCTGAGCAATCTGCAGTGCATTGGCAAAACCGGTGCAGGCCTGGCGTAGTTCCATATAAGGCGCTGTCAGCCTGAGTCGCTCAGCAATCCAGGCGGCACTGGAGGGTAAAAGAGTGTGTGGGGAGGAGGTATGAGAAATCAGATAGCAGAGGTTATCTACCTGATGCTGTTGAAGAGCCTGTTTGATGGCTCTTACTGAAAGCTCCGGAGCATCTACTTCCGGTTTGGATAGTGCTTGATCCAGCCGTCGTGTAAGAAACCTTTCCTCTATACCGAGATGCTTCAGAATAATGGAGGCTTTTCTGGCCATCCGTGAACCACAGCTTTGCTCAAGGTAATGGAGTAACTGGTCATTATTGATAGCGGTTCCCGGCAAGCTAGAGCCAGTTCCCAATAGTTTCAGGCGACCCTTGGCGATATGGGCTGTCATGGGTTGATCTCCCTGTTCGATAGCTGTTCGATTCGCTTAAAGAGCCTCTTTGTGTCCACATCCAGTGCTTGAAAACTGGCCGCTTCTGCTTGAATCAGTTTAATCAGCTGATGAGGGATGGATGGCTGGTTATCGTGTAAAGAATGAGACTTTGATAAAGACAGTGCATGTTGTCTGGCAATACTGACGTGTCTGGCTTCGTCTTGCATGATGGCTTGAAAAATTTCGCTCACTGAATGTTGCCTCATGGCTCGATTGAGGGCTGAAAGAATCAGGCAGACACAAGCGTCCAGTTGACTGATCTGCCAAAAATGACTGGCAAGGCTGTTGGATTGACGATCAATACGGGTATAAAACAACCGGGAACGTTTTCTGATTCGGTCAAAGTCAGCGGGAAGGGGCAAAAGAGACAGAAGTTTCTGCAGCACTTGTTCATGGACAAATTCGTCTGCTTCAATTTGCATCAAAGCCTGATAACGACTGTCTTTATCAGTCCTTTTACCTGCTTTTTCCAGTCTTTTCGCTTCCCGGTGAAACACAAACATGGCGGACTGTTCACCACAGAGCAGCATAGGCACTAATCTGGCCAGAGCTGTTTGCTGTTGTTCGCCAAGATTGGAAAGGTCAGGAAAATTCCTGTCCAAAAGACTTTGAAGCATATGATTATGATGGGGAATAAAGGCACTGTCTGGCAGCTCAAAGCAACGCACCGGTTTATTCTTTTCAATCTTCTTTTCAATAAGAGATCTGACAGGTTCATATTGTTGGCTGCTGTCGGCCATTGAGTATTCTCATTAAATCCAACTTAACGTTATTTACGTATATTGAAAGCAAATAGATTCATAAAGGTTGAAAGAATGATTAATTATCACTCGATACGTAAAACACTTGTCGTCAGTTTAATGATATTAGCCGGATACTTTATGACAGGTTGTGCTGGCCGGTTGCAGAGTAAGCCGGTTTATCAGCAGTCAGGGCTAGCTCTCGAAGGATATGATCCAGTGGCTTATTTTCTTCAGGGGAAGGCGGTGGTGGGGGATAAACAGTTTGCTACTCACTGGAACGATACTAAATGGCACTTTTCTAACCAAAAAAATCTGACATTGTTTCAGGCGAATCAAGAACAATATGCACCACAATACGGCGGTTACTGTGCTTATGCCATGAGTTATGGTCTGGTCGTTAACAGCGACCCCGAGGCTTTCTATATTGAAAATGAGCGTCTCTATTTGAACTACAGCAAGTCAGTGCGCAAGAAATGGCTAAGAAATTATCGGCAGTATATTTCTGAAGCAAACGCTAACTGGTTAGAGTTTGGCGGTAACTAATCGATTCTATAGCTCAGAGATAGTTCAACAATAGCTCCGAAATAGTACAGAAATAATGAGAAAACCTTTTCCTCGGAGCATTTTTTTCATAGCTTTATAGAAGGGCTTTAGTGAGAAGGACTTCATGAGCATAGGAATTGGTGACCAGCTGCCGGATGTTAATATCTTTGAGTGTGTAGCTGATGGAGACCAGGAAGAGGGTATACGGGTCTGGCGACTGCCGGATCTGGTGTATAAGAAGAAAGTGCTGATTGTCGGGCTGATAGGCGTTTTCACACCTGTCTGTACCAATGGTCATTTACCCGGTTATCTGCAGGCCTATGATCATTTTCGCAATGCCGGAATTGATGAGATCTGGTGTGTCGCTGTTAATGACCCTTTTGTGATGGCCGCTTTTGCTAGAGAGCTTGGCTCTGGCAGTAAAATCCGCATGCTCAGTGATGGTTCTGCCGAGCTGGCCCATCATATGGATATGACTCTTGATCTTTCTGATCGTGGCATGGGAGTACGTTCAGATCGTTTTGCCATGATTGTTGACAATGGTCTGGTTGTGGATCTGCTCAGAGAAGATCCTGGCTGTTTCTGCTACACCGATGCGTCCACCATGCTGGAGCGACTGGAAGGCGTTACTCTACAAGAATGAGCCAGCAAGAGTGAGCCAACAGGAGAATTTAACAAGAGAATTTAACAGGAGCAGCTCAAGGTTGAACCTGCTTGAACATATGGTCGTAATTGTTAACCAGCTCTTCTTGCTCAGCCTTTTCTTTCTCCATGGCCAGATCAGGTAAGAGCAGTTCGGCAACATCCAGCAGATTGCTGACGATGTTGTTGAGAAACTCTGGAGTAGAGGTGTCTGAGGTCAGTCGATAGGAAAGTATCAGTCGCTCAGCGATTGAGTCCCAGCCGAGAATTCCACCACGGGTTTCCAGTCCGTAAGCATTGAGTTTCATGGCTGTTTCTAACCGTTTCCGACGAATTTCGCCTCGTCCAATCTCACAGAGTTCGATTATAATAAACAGGTCATCACAGTAAGCCGGAGCTTCAACAGTAACAGGCAAAATGCTGTTGTAGACAAAACTGCAGACTCGGCCAGCTTCATCCAAAGCATCTTCCGTGATCTCATTCTCTTTCATCCAGGCATTAAGCAGTTCGAGCCCTGTCATGACCTTCTCCATTATTATCAAACGTGTAGACACACGCTATGAATTTGTATGTCTGGTTGTTAGTGACACATCTACTGGTCATACATTCGATGCCTGTAATTACTGACAGAGGTCCATACTCTACTTTTTGATTCATTGGGGCTTTGGCTATGAAGAAACCATTCTTTCTTTATGTCAGCCGGTCTGGAGAGTCCTTCACCAAAGTGGTTTTTCTGCTCCGGTTTCAGTTTCCCTACCAGCCAGGCACTGCCGACTGCGATTTTTTTAGCTAATGCTGTCAGTCCGACAATGTGGGAAAAGGTTGCCGCGGTCTGTTTGAACTGAAAACCCTTAAACTTAACCTTGTCCTGATAAAGTACATCCCTGAGCGTTCTCATAGCCACATGCTCAGGCGCCAGTTGCAGTTTTTTTATGGTGTTTTCGGCTAGCCCAAAGGTGCGTAAAAAGGCGACACTTTCCTTTAATTCGCTACCGTTTGACTCTCGTAGACGAGCGAGAAAAGCTTTTTCCGCAATACCAATATTGTTATGAGCCAACGGAATTAAGGCATCGCCATACAGTGTGTTTTGTCCGGCTTGTTCTCTGATCTTATTTAGCTTGCGGTTGTGCCAAGCACTGAACAGAGATGAACCAATGGCTACGCCTGCACCGGCTGCACCAGTGGCGATGAAAGCGGCTGGAGCAGCAATTCCGGATGCAGTAAGACTAATGGCAACGCTTGTGCTGGCAAAGTTAATGGCAGTATTTGCCAGACTTTTTCGAGCATTATAACTACGTTCCTGTTTGATGTGCTTGGCCAGAGATTTCAGTAGAGGGTCTTTAGTTGCTGCTTTGGCAGTGGCAAGATTGTTAAGGGCATTAACCTGAGACGCAGTCCTTACTCCCGAGTGAATCGTGCTTATTGCTGATAGAGCTATACCTAATCCCGGTAGTATTCGAGCAACGGCTTTACTGGTGGAGAGCAGAAGTCCGGAATTAATGATTTCCCAACCTTGCTGGGCAGTTCCTGCTACTTCGGTTAACCGGTCTAGAGTGACCTGGCTGGCATTTCGAGTACTGTCGGACCTGGTATCAGACAATAGTTCTTTAATTTCTCGAGTGTTGGTCTCATTACTGCTATTAAAAGCACGTGTTTCGGCATCATAGGTGCTGAGTAGTTTTTGGGTTTTTGCTCTTTTGTAATATGAACGAGCATCTCTAAACGCCTGAAAAACGGTACTGCCAACCGATTTGATAAACGACAGGGATTCAAGGGCAATACCTATTCCTAAAAAAGCACTGAATGAACGGGTGAACGCTTCATTGGGGATTTTGTAGTGACCGTTTGTTAACTTATGACCCATGCGAGCCATTCTCATGCCCAGAAGGGTCAATGAAGATGCCTGACCTGATAGGTTGCGGACCTGCCCAGCGATTACTCCGGCTTTCTCCAGTTTACTGCTGCCCTTTTCAAAGTGCAGTTGATTACTACCAAAGGTTGCATGGTCAAGGAATTTGCCCGTTTTTCTGGCTGGATCGGCCAGAGATAAACCTTGCCTGCCTTCCGGTTGAACAGGTGCATGATAATTCAGTGAAGTCTGCTTAGCCCTGGTTGACGAGCGTGGTTGATCCAGGCGGCTGTAAAAAACCTGACGACGATTAAGCTGAGTAGCGCCTGTGATATCCATGTGCTTATGCCCAGTCAGTCGCTAGTTGCTCGATCGCCCAGGTGAGCGATCGAGGCAATGAGTCAGGTTCTCGGTTTAATTTCAGGGCAGCCTGAAAAGCAATGCCGGTTGAGTGTCGAATCAGAATAATGGACTCGTCGATACTGTCGGTAATCTTGCTGAGACTTGTCACAGTATCCAGTTGTAATAGCAACTCTTTACCGGTTGAGGTCAGTGTTACAGGAGTAAGGTGGGGGGCCAGTGACAGACAAAAGAGATCAACTTGCTCTGATAGATCGGTATCCATAGTAACGGTCAGGTTAATCAGTAACTGTTGACGGTTTTCGGGTTGAATAAAGAGTTCTGCGGTGATTTTTTTGGCCAGATTGAAGCTGATGTAGCTGACAGGTTTTGATTGAAGAACAGGTTTGAGTTTCAGTTTTCTCAGATGATTAAAGGCAACGGTCAGCTGAGGCGTGCTCATGCCATTACCTCGGAATAAATGTCTTCAGCCAAATAATCAGCCATCTGTCGAGCCTCTTCCGATGACAGGGCTGACTTACAGATTCTGGTCACTGTTTTAATAAGGGGCAGGGTGATCAGCTGTACTTTGTCGTAGAAAATCTGAAAATGACAAAGACTGTCGTGACTGTAGAGCTGACTCTGGCGGAGAATCATTTTGCGGGTATCAAGATCCAGCAGAATGCTGAACTGGGGGATGACGGTTGAAAGCTGGTTGATAAATGCAGCAAGAGCGGGAAGGCTTTCGATATCTGTTAGTGGCGTGTCTATGACCGCCGTAAAAGTGATAATAAGGCTCTGCCCATCGCTCATGCCAGAAGAGAGAGTGCAATAGCAGGGCATGCTCAGATGAGGCCGCAGTTCAAGTTGGGTTCCCAGAACAATACCGTGATCAGTCTGACTGATAACAGAGCTTTTCAGGCCCAGTTTTTTTAAACTGAGCCCTAGATGTTTACCATGAAGAAGTAGAAGTCGTCTGGCATCCATGCCGGATTGCTATCCCTGTTTCAAAGAAGCAGAAGTACAGCCATTCTCTAATTTTTCTACAAATCCCGATGAACATCAAGCGTTATGAGGCTAATGGAGAATAGTCTGTCCTACTGCGTCGGCAGTAAATGGGTCTAAAAAATAGCTTTTGTTCGTTAAATAGCGCGCTATTCGCCTCACAAAACCAAATTTTTATCTTCAATTTTCTACCGTCCTCACTACAGACGATATTCTCGGTCAGCCTCCTGGACGACAATGCAATTACCGTAGGGCATTCATTCACGGTGTTTCTGAACACAGAAGGTGCAATAGTCGAGCCGCTAATTTTGCTGTGCGTTGATCTATATCATGATCAGGATTGTATTCAGCGATATCGATCAGACTTATCTTTCCGCTCTCCTTGATCAACTCCAGCAAAGGCTCTATCAATTCAATACTGACTCCTCGGGGAGCGGGAGCACTCACTCCCGGTGCTTCGCTGGCAGGAAATACATCCATGTCGATGGTCAGATAAATGTGATCCATCTGGTCTATGAAACAGCGAACTTCGTCACCGATTTGATCCAGTCGATTGGCCGTAATTTCCCGATCCGTGTGATAGACAACATTCAGATCATCGGCTCTTTTGAATAATGCTCGGGTATTACTGCTATCACTGACACCGAGACAGAGATAGTGGAAAGGAAGTCCGGTTTGCTGGCAATGCTGATGAATCTGCCAGAAGGGTGTACCAGAGCTTGGACCTTGTTCCGGTTGTCGCAAATCAAAGTGCGCGTCGAAATTAATAATACCGATTTTTGTTTCACTGGTCGCTTGAGAGTTTTTGCTCACCGAATTAGCCAGTCCCAGAAAGCTGCCCCAGGCAATTTCGTGACCACCACCAAGACCAACAGGAAGACAACCAGAGTCCAGTAAGTCTGTAATGGCGTCTGCGTACATTCTTTGGGCGTTTTCCAGATCTTTGCCGCTGCAGGTTTTGTTACCCGCATCCCATATCGGCTGTTGGCGGTTCCAGGGCAGTGACGCCAAAGCCTGACGTATCAGGTCCGGAGACTTTACAGCTCCCTGTCGTCCTTTGTTTCTTCTGACTCCTTCATCGCAGGGAAACCCTAGCAGAGCACTACCGCCCTTCGAATCTCCTTTGGAAAAGGGTTTTACGTTCTGGTGCCATCGTTGAGCCAGTGCTTGATGTTCTTCCTGATCTACACGTCCCTGCCAGACTGTTCGGTTTTCCAATGGCCGGTCACAGTGAAGGAACTCTCCATTGGCCATGACCATGACTGGATTATTACCGGCCATATTGGCAGCCAGTGAGCTTGGATGAGAGATTGGCCAGAGTGCCAGAGAGGCTCTCATTCCTGCTTTTATCATGCCTAGCTTTTGCTGCATGCCCAGAGCTTTTGCTGCATTACAAGTCACACTGGCAAGTGCTTCAGAGGGCGTTAGGTTAAATAGGGTGCAGCCCATGTTCATCATCAATCGAAGCGATGCCAGAGGGGATGTGCCAGGATTGAGATCAGTGGCCAGAGCAATGGGAATACCCGCTTGCTTCAACTCATTGATGGGGGGACGTTTAGTTTCCCGTAAATAATAGAAAGCACCTGGCAAAAGAGTGGCCACAGTTTCACAGGTAGACAGAGCCTGAATACCTTTTCCACTCAGATATTCAAGGTGATCAACAGACAATGCCTGATAACTGACTGCCAGTTCACAACCGCCGGAATCAGATAGCTGTTCTGCATGGAGTTTAACGGGAAGGCCAAACTCTCTGGCTTTACTGAATACTTTTTCAGTCTGCTCAGGAGAGAAGGCGATTTTTTCACAGAATACATCGACGGCATCAGCCAGTTTTTCTTTGGCAATTGCAGGCAACATCTGATTGCACACCAGATCTATATAGTCGCCAGATCTGCCTTTGTATTCGGGAGGAAGTGCGTGAGCTCCCAGAAAAGTTCGCTGAATATCGACGGGATATTGTTCTGATAATACCTTTATCGCTCGAAGTATCTTCAACTCGGAATCAAGGCTCAGGCCATAGCCTGATTTAATTTCAACCGCGGTAACGCCTTCTCTGATTAAGGCGTCGAGTCTGGGGCGAGCTTGACTGACCAGTTCTTCAATACTGGCGTTACGGGTGGCGGTTACCGTCGACAGTATGCCGCCACCTTTTTTTGCAATGGCTTCATAACTGATCCCTTCGAGTCTCTGTTCGAACTCTTCCGAACGATCTCCGGCATAGACGAGATGGGTATGAGGATCAATAAGGCCTGGTGTCAACCACTGATTATTACCATCCAGTCGTTTTTTAAATTGAAAACCGTCGGGCACATTCCGTTGTTTACCGACCCAGACGATTTTGCCCTGATCAATCACTATGGCACCGTCGGAGATAACACCGTAACGGGAGTCCTCCTGCTGATGATCAGGATCCATAGTGGCCAGTTGTACGCTGTCGATCAGCAGCTCATAGGTATGCTGATCGGTAAGTTCTTTAGATGCTGTCATGATGAGATTAACCCTGTGATGTAGGGGTTTTTTTTGTTGGATATTGATTTTTGTTGTAATTGTATATACAACTATATACATCCTGAAAGTAACTACAAGACTTCAGCCACCGACTCGTTCTCAATGGCTCTGTGAAACCTATGACTGTTCCAGCTTACCAACGTATCAAACACCATATTCTTTCGCGAATAGAACAGGGTGAATGGATTGCAGCCAGTCGTGTGCCTTCTGAAAATCAGCTCTGTAATCAGTTCTCAGTCAGTCGTATGACCGCCCGAAAAGCGCTGGAAGAGTTGACGAAAGAAGGGATTCTGATTCGCAGTCAGGGGTTGGGTACCTTCGTTGCGGATTCAAAACCCCAATCCTCCTTTCTGGAGGTCAGAAATATTGCCGATGAAATTCGTGAACGTGGTCATCACTACCGTGCCAAAGTTGAAATACTGGAAGCACGGCTGGCAGAACCAGAGTTGGCTTTAGCCTTGGAAGTAGCGGAGAACGCCCAACTGTTTTATTCCATCATCATTCATTTCGAAGACGATCAGCCGGTTCAAAGAGAAGAGCGTTATGTGAACCCTGAGCAAGCACCGGGCTATCTTGATCAGGATTTCACTCAAACGACGCCCAATGCCTATTTGAATCGTGTGGCGACATTGACTGAGGCCACTCACGTCGTCGAAGCCACACTAGCTGATCAGCAAACAACGGAATCTCTGGCTATCGAGCAGACACAACCGTGCCTGAAAATAACCCGTCGCAGCTGGTGTCGTGATGGTGTCGTTAGTATGGCCAAACTTTACCATCCGGGAGATCGCTATCGACTGGGTGGACACCTGAATTTTTCCTGAATCTTTTTCTAACATATTTAATTAATCGAATACTCAATAAAAGAATAAATCGAAGAGGTAAACGATGAGCGTACAAAATAGATTCGATCCCGAGCGTGTTATTCGCTCGCCACGGGGAACAGAGCTGAATACCTGCAATTGGCAAGTAGAAGCGCCATTGCGAATGCTGATGAATAATCTGGATCCGGAAGTGGCGGAACATCCGGCTGGGCTGGTGGTTTATGGCGGTATTGGTCGTGCTGCACGAAATTGGGACTGCTACGACGAGATTGTCAGCACCCTGAAACGACTGAAAGAAGATGAAACCTTACTGGTGCAGTCGGGTAAACCTGTGGGCGTATTCAGAACCCATACTGCCGCGCCAAGAGTATTGATTGCCAACTCCAACATTGTGCCGCACTGGGGACATTGGGAGCATTTTCATGAACTGGATAAGCTGGGTCTGATGATGTATGGCCAGATGACAGCTGGCTCATGGATCTACATTGGTTCCCAGGGCATTGTTCAGGGCACTTATGAAACCTTCGTTGCCATGGCAAGGCAACATTTCAACGGTGATGCTTCCGGAAAGTGGATTCTCACTGGAGGTCTTGGGGGCATGGGAGGCGCTCAGCCATTAGCGGCGACCATGGCTGGGTTTTCCATGATTGCTTGTGAAGTGGATGAAAGCCGTATCGATTTTCGACTGAAAACCCGTTACATCGATAAAAAAGCGAAAACGCTGGATGAAGCTCTGGCGATGATTGGGCAAGCTGAGCAGGAAGGCAAGGCTGCCTCTATTGGCTTACTGGCGAATGCTGCTGATATTTTCCCCGAGCTGGTGGCTCGTAATATTGTTCCTGATGTGGTCACCGACCAGACCTCTGCCCACGACCCCTTGAACGGTTATCTGCCATTAGGCTGGACCATGGAACAGGCCGCTGAACGACGTAAGTCTGATGAAGCCGGTGTTATTAAAGCCGCTAAACAAAGTATGGCGGTACAAGTGAAAGCTATGTTGGAGCTTCAGGCCAAAGGAGCAGCTACGGTTGATTATGGTAATAACATCCGTCAGATGGCTCAGGATGAAGGCGTTGAAAATGCTTTTGATTTTCCGGGATTTGTGCCTGCTTATATTCGTCCACTGTTTTGTCAAGGTATAGGCCCTTTCCGCTGGGTTGCTCTGTCCGGTGATCCTGAAGATATTTACAAAACCGATCAGAAAGTTAAAGAACTGATCCCCGATAATCCTCAATTACACAACTGGCTGGATATGGCTAGAGAACGAATTGAGTTTCAGGGATTGCCAGCCCGAATCTGTTGGGTCGGTTTAAAAGACCGTGCTCGTCTTGGGCAGGCATTCAATGAAATGGTGGCCAGTGGTGAGTTGAAAGCGCCGATAGTGATTGGTCGTGATCATCTGGATTCCGGCTCCGTCGCCAGCCCGAATCGTGAAACAGAAAATATGAAGGACGGCAGTGATGCTGTGTCCGACTGGCCGCTGCTCAACGCTCTGCTGAATACCGCATCGGGTGCCACCTGGGTTAGCTTGCATCATGGAGGTGGCGTAGGCATTGGTTACAGTCAGCATGCTGGTGTAGTGATCGTTGCGGATGGCAGCGACGATGCCCATGAAAAGCTTGGCCGCGTGTTATGGAATGACCCAGGCACCGGTGTGATGAGACACGCTGATGCCGGTTATGACATTGCCTGTGACTCTGCCCGTGAAAACGGCCTTGACCTACCTATGATCAAGGGGGACTGAGCTATGGAAGAAATGATTATTAATCCGGGTCAGCTAACGCTTAAGCAACTTCGTGCAATCAGTCGCAACCCCTTTGAATTGAGTTTGAATGAAGCCTGTTTTCCTGCCATTCAAGCCAGTGTTGACTGTGTGAACAGGGTCATTCGAGAAAATCGTGTCGTCTATGGCATCAATACCGGATTTGGTTTGCTGGCCAGTACACGAATTGAAGATAAAGATCTGGAAACGTTACAGAGAAGTATAGTGCTCTCTCATTCGACCGGTGTCGGACAGTTTATGAGTGACAGTACAGTCAGACTGATGATGGTGCTGAAAATCAACAGTCTTGCTAGAGGATTGTCCGGTGTTCGACTGGAACTGATCGAGTCGTTGATCCAACTAGTAAATAAAGAGGTTTATCCCTGCGTCCCGGAGAAAGGATCAGTAGGGGCCAGTGGTGATCTTTCTCCATTGGCTCATATGAGTTGTGTGTTATTGGGTGAAGGTATGGCTAGGGTCAATGGCAAGGTCATGCCTGCAGCTGAAGCTCTCGCTCTGGCCGGTTTACAACCGATCACTCTTGCACCTAAGGAAGGACTGGCTTTATTGAACGGCACTCAGGCTTCTACGGCATTTGCTCTTCAAGGATTGTTGGGGGCGGAAGATCTGTTTGCTGCGGCCGTTGCGACTGGTTCTCTGTCAGTGGAAGCCGCCATGGGCAGTCGCAGTCCATTCGATGACCGAGTTCATCAGGCACGAGGCTTGCCGGGTCAAATAGATGTAGCAGCGGCTTACCGTGACCTGCTGGATCACAGTGATATTGAACAGGCTCATGTTAATTGTGACAAGGTTCAGGATCCCTATTCATTGCGTTGCCAACCCCAGGTGATGGGTGCCTGTCTCGAGCAGTTGCGCCATGCCGCCCGAATTCTGGAAATTGAAGCCAATGCGGTCTCTGATAACCCGCTGGTGTTTGCTGAACAGAATGAGATCATCTCTGGCGGTAACTTCCATGCCGAGCCTGTAGGAATGGCGGCAGAAGCCATTGCTCTGGCTACTGCAGAAATAGGCGCTATCAGTGAAAGACGGGTGGCACTGCTGGTGGATCAGCATTTGAGTGGCCTGCCGCCGTTTCTCGTCGAGAACAGTGGTATCAACTCCGGCTTTATGATTGCTCATAATACCGCAGCGGCTTTAGCCAGCGAGAACCGTTGTATGACTCATCCTTCGGTGGCTGATAGTTTACCAACGTCAGCTAATCAGGAAGATCATGTTTCCATGGCGACCTACGGTGCTCGGCGATTGCGTGAAATGAATGAAAATACCGCCTCCATTGTTGCTATTGAACTGCTGGCTGCGACTCAGGGTGTAGATCTTCGTAAACCGTATAAAACCTCAAACGATCTGCAGAAACTGATGAAAGAAGTGCGCAGTCGAGTGCCTTTCTATGATCGGGATCGCTACTTTTCACCGGATATCGCACTAGCTACAGAGTTGGTGACGAGTGGTCAGTTAAACACTTTTGTCGATTCAGAGCTTTTGCCGAGTTTTTGATAAAATAGTGGTGGTCACGGTAACGATACCTGATCACCACTAACGCAAATCAGGAAGATTTATATCAAAACTGGACTTGAACATACCAACCTTGGTTGCTGGTATTGATTGTAATGGGGTAGAGAGCAGTAGGTGTAATTTCTGACCAAACCTACTCATCCGCTTGCTGTTTGTTGATATATTAATAGTTTTAGCTGTAACAATAACAACAATGAAACAGTTTTTAAGTGTCGGGGAGGCCGCAGCCATGCTGGGTGTGGCCGTTTCTACTCTGCGTCGATGGCACTCTTCCAAGAAATTAGTTCCTCAGTGTCGATCTGTCGGTGGTCATCGTCGATACAGTGTCTCTCAAGTGCTGGCCATTACTCATCCTGACCAAATAAAGCAGAACAGAATTAATGTGGGTTACGCTCGGGTATCCTCGCAT
>SIHQ01000129.1 GCA_004762125.1 Oceanospirillales bacterium
ACGTAAAAACTTGAATTTAAGGACATGGATTAAGCGTCTAACTCGGAAAACAATTTGTTTTTCCAAACTTGAAAAAATGCACGATATCGTTATTGGGTTGCTTATTAACAAGGTTGAATTTGGAGTTAATATCCATGCAAAATTGCAGATTTGACCCACTACCCTGGATCGCTTGGCGCATAATGCTCACAGGATAAATCTCAAGGGAGAATCTATGAGAAAAAACAAGGAAAAACTGGAAGGTCGTGAACACTCAAGCTAAAAATAAAGAGAGGCAATGTTTAGGAAAGCGGAGGTGTTCACGCTTTCCGGAATCGGCGTTCATTTTGACCGGAATATGCAGTGGCATCAGTGATGCCAGTACCACGAGCCAGTTGGGCAACAGATAGATTGTTTGGAGGCATCATTTTCTGAATAACGGATGCTTTCATTTCGGCTGAATATCGAGCCATTTTATTCTTTTCCTGCTGCCCAAGATCTTGAGTTTTAAAAATCAGAAGAGGCGACAACTATGCTGACACAGGGGGAAAGCCGCGCACCAAAGTCAGACAATTGATGAAGCGAGGTGTTCATGTCCAAGCCGCTGTTGCTTGTGGTGTAACCAGTAAAGGCCCATGGCGTAGTTCGAAAACACCGGGTATTAATTAGGCATTGTCGAATGCTTATTTAAAATCGCAGAGGTTGTACGCGCTACGCGACGGATGGATCAAGCTTCACCATTCCTGATGAAACGCGCTGTGCGGAGCCGCATGCAGAGTGTTGTGGGGGCTGGAGGTTAGATACCTCTGGCTACCCGATTAGCCATTGCATTGTTGCCTACTATCTAGAAGTGGAGTATTTATACACTTAACACTATTACTTTATTGATATGAAATTATATATAAGAGTTATTATCGTTTTATTATTGGTAATAAAAATTTGCTTCGCAGATGAACAAAATGTTTTATGCTTACCAAAGTTGCAGAATAGCGATCTTGTATACCCACTGGAACATCTACCAATCAATAGCAACTCATATTTCCAGATTGTATGGCAGCTCCAAGGATTGTTGCTAGATGTAAACTCATATATTTTATTCTTGAAATGGCATATAGAGTGCAGCTTAATGAGTGATAGCTGTTCAAAGTATGAGCAGTCTCCAGATGGTTTGAATAAAAAGGGACTGATTGTATTTTTGCATGCATTGGATCACCCAACGGGTATGTGGAAAGAGTATATAGAGTACATGAACTCATACAATGAATATGATATTTGGGTTCCAGTAGTTAAAAGTCATGGTAATACTGATATTTATTCAGCTTTGAATGGATTAGTAGGACCATTAAAAAGCTATTTGACTAGGTGGCCAAGTAGACCAGTAGTATTAATCGGTTCATCTAATGGTGCAAGGCTTGCCTTGTCATTAGAAGTATTTTTCAGAGATTTTCCAAATAAAATGCTAATAGTTTCAATTTCAGGTCTATTTCAAGGAACGAATAGGCTTTGGCTTCGCTGGATGTTCACTAACTCTCAATTTTATAAAGAGTATCAATACCAAAGTAGTGATTGTTTGCAACTTCTAAGCAAGGCAAGAGAACCATTACGAAGACCAGAATTAAGACAACATATATTCTATGGCTCAGGAAAAGATGTTGCTGTTGTTCCACTAAATTCTTCATATCCAGTTTTGGGACTAAGAGAAGAGTTTTTATACCTTCCTGAAGAAGGGCATGTATCAGTAGTTAATATTATAAAGCTTGAAGTCTTAGAGCGAGCAATACAATGGTTTAATGACATCTCTGACCTGGATGAGTAAAAACGGTTTGACGGATCGGAAGCAACAACAACAACAACAACAACAACAACAAAAAAAAAAAGACATCCATAAGTTAAATGACCTCCGGCAGAGCCGGAGGCTTATTAGATGACGCCCTCAAAGGGCTTTCATTGCGCCCGAAGGCGCGCCCCACAAATAGGGAAGCGTAATTCGCAAGAGTTTTTCTGAGAAACCTTATGATTATCGAACTTTCATCACAAGAATTCTCTACTGTTGCCACGGCCAAGCCTATGCGAGTCGCCCCGGCATAGCCCTATCTCCCCCCTGTGTCAGCATAGTTGTCGCCTCTTCTGATTTTTAAAACTAAAGATCTGGGGCGGCAGGAAAAGAACAAAATGGCTCGATATTCAACTGAAATGAAAGCGTCTGTTATTCAGAAAATGATG
>SIHQ01000130.1 GCA_004762125.1 Oceanospirillales bacterium
TTGGTGAGGTCTGTCGCCAGTACTACGCTGCCCTGAAAAGTGGCCGCTGCAAATCCCGAAAAGACTATCATGTCTTCACTGGCCAGCGCCTTCCTTACCGCGTTATGCGTGGCGTCGAGCAGCATTTGAAAGGTCAGATTAAGTCGCAAGAGACTAATCGAAAGAACTGCATTGCTCAGGACGAGAACAAGCTGGATACGCTGAAGGGCGATATTGCAAAGCTGGCCAAGAAAGTGGTCGGGCAAAAGCGTTCCGGTCAGGATCACTCAAAAACCTCCCAGTCTCTTTTTCAGAAAAGACGTCGATTTAAACGACTGTCAGCTCGTATCGAGCGGATGAGATCCGATAAGGATTCTCATATCTGCTTTGGCGGCAGAAAGCTGTTCAAGGCGAGGCAT
Source organism: Oceanospirillales bacterium (assembly GCA_004762125.1). Taxonomy (GTDB): domain Bacteria; phylum Pseudomonadota; class Gammaproteobacteria; order Pseudomonadales; family Endozoicomonadaceae; genus Endozoicomonas_A. Next base: position 399 of record SIHQ01000130.1, read on the forward strand.
GATGCCAGTACTGAGGATGGGTTGGTAGACTGGAAAACAGAGTGGTTAGACAAAAGGCACAGTGAAATTAAGTTGGTTGGTTCCCATGACGAGGTCTTGGGGAACAGTAATTGCCAGATGAAGACTGCCGATGATGACTTCGCTGTATCCATTGCGGTGCCTGAGTTGCTGCGGGAAAAGTATGGCACCCGTGTAACGGTTGATCAGTTGACTATCAGGAGCGACCGGCAGGGTTATGTTCGCAATGCCGTGCTGATTAATCAGTACAGCAAGAAAGAAGGCGGCACGCCCGTCAGCTACCTTCTGAAGCGCAAGAAAGGTCAATGGTACATCCACGTTACGGTGCGGCTGCCCGAACAGGAAAAGGTGTCTGACAGTGAGTTGGGTGCAATCGGTGTTGATATAAATGCCGACCATCTGGCCATTTCTGAAACGGACGGTGCTGGAAATCTCCTGAATTACTGGACAGAAAAGCTCCCGCTGAGAAACAAAACAACCGATCAGCGCCTTGCTGTTATTGGCGATGCTGTGAAAAAGGTTGTTTCGATAGCCGAAGCGGCAAGAAAGCCGGTGGTCATTGAGAAGCTGGATTTTAAGCAGAAAAAGAGGCAGTTGCACAAAGAGAATCCGGTGTACGCCCGAATGCTCTCGTCGCTGGCCTATGAAAAAATCAAATCCCTGATTGAAGTGAACTGCGCCAAGCGAGGTTTGGAGTGCATCACGGTCAATCCGGCGTACTCCTCGCAGATCGGGGCGTTGAAATACAAAGAGAAATACGGTCTGTCCACGCACCATGCTGCGGCATTGGTGATTGCGCGAAGAGGCTTGGGCTTCTGGGATAGGCCTTTAAGAAATGACTACCAGACTAAAGATAGGGTTGTGGTATCCCATCCGGCACCTGTAAGGAAAACCGGATCGGCAATGCCTTACTACCGTGAATTTTTTAGTTGGAAAAGACGACTCTTGCGAGAGATCGGCACTGGTATGCGCTTTGGGGAGGCTGTCGCTCTGGCAGCTGGAACGCAAAGGCGAAGCTTAGCTTCCTAGTCCGATGGAGGGCGCTACGTCGTCCTCCTCTAACCCTTTACTGTGGGGTTGAACTGGCAAATGAGTAGGTTTGCGTAGGTTCATAAAAGCGGTTATTGGCCGTGATTTTAAAACCGGACAACTTAGCGGCTTGCTTCAGGAAACCGCTGCACTGACTTTAAAGGATTTGTTGGCTGGCTCTTCTCTCGTTGATTACTACAGGATTTTTGATCAGGCCAGAAAGGAATATGCGGCTAACGGTATTACTACGGCGCAAAGTGGAGGCATTAATGGTCAGCTAATTAGAGCTTTGTACTGGGCCAGTGAAGTGGGTGCATTGCCTTTTCGATTAGTAGTATTACCGAAGCATGATGCATTGGGTGATCAGCTAATGGATGGCCGTTTTCGATCAGAAGACTACCAAACCGATCGTTTTATCGTAGGTCCGGTTAAGCTACAGGCTGATGGCAGTGTGCAAGGCAGGACAGCTTACCTAAGCCAGCCTTTTTATCAGAACCCCATAGAAACACCTGGGTTCAGAGGCTTTCCGACTATTAATCAATCGTTATTAGAAAAATTGGTTTTAGATTATCACAGAGCAGGCTTTCAAATGGCCAGCCATTCCCGCAAAACATACGCATCAAGCCGTATAAATAGGCATAAGAACGCTCCTCTTTCCTGAGAACGCACTAACCCCGCTCGTAAATGACGAGCCATGGAAGCCAACCTTGTTATTGCACTG
>SIHQ01000131.1 GCA_004762125.1 Oceanospirillales bacterium
TCTACACCAGTACCCAAGCCTGATAGCCCAATGGCCAGATCATTGAGTCAAATGGTCATTAGCAATCCAGTGACCATTCCACCCGTTTCAGAATTTGATCTGCTGAAAAAGGAACTTTGGCAAGAAGATTGCGTAGCACTGAGCCAGCATGCAAAGGATACTTTAATCAGCCTGTATGGCGAGAGGCTGCGGTTGTTTACAACTGAAGGAATAGATAGTACTTGCCTAATGGATAAGTTTAAAAGATTTGTTCAAAGGAAAGAGCTATTCATAATTACAAGTGAACTTCGATTCATGTTTGAGAGTTCAAACACTCATTCAGTATTGAGTGAAGAGCAATTACATCACCTCAGAAAAAGAGCAAAGGCTGGATTTAAGTGTACTTTTACAAATGACGCAACTGTTTATAATATTCCGGCGGATCTACTGCTCACAATTATAAAAAATAGAAAGCTAACAATCCCCTTTGATTTTAAATTTAGCCGCCCAGCCGTTCAGTCACTATTGTGTTATCCGCACATCGATGTTGTAGACGCGGTCATCAAAAGCATTCCAGAAAAATTAAAAGAGGTTAATACATCACTGCTCGATCACGCTCTCACCCACTGTAGGCCCGAAGCAACCCAGGCTCTGCTTGACAGTTTTCTTCCTGACATTGATAAAAATATTACAAGCTTGTTTAACCGGGAAATTACCGATATTACCCCTCTGTTTAATACAATGCTGGCTTTTCAGTATTGCGCTCAAAAGTGTCCTGAACATTTCGGAAAGGGCATCAGTCGACTTCCCAGGGAAACACAGCAAATAATTATGGCGCTGGCCGCCTGCATGGGGCAGAAACAAATGTATATCGAACTGGGAAAAATGGGAGTTACCCCCAATTTCCATTGCGCCCCACAGCCAGGGAACCTACTGCACTACTTGGATCGCCTGCAGAACCATAAAGACTATAAAAGCAGTGTGCAGAGCCATGGGGCGCAGGCTGAATTGATGGACAACGTCGACGGGGATTGTTTTTCTACGTATGACGCAGAAGGATTTTTACCCATAGAGCGCTGGATGTTACAGACAGTTCGTTCATTATCAATAGGGGGATCTTTATCCAGTCGATATGCTTGGTCAACATTCAAGAAACTGATGGTCAGAACAGATACTCCTGTTTCATTAGATCGTTTATATCAGGCTTTACCGTGTAAGAATTTCCGTATGAAGTATCAGTTACCTGAGACCCAGACAAGGGTTTTGTGTGGGGCAATAATCAACCTTCTGCAAAATAACAGAGAATTGCAGCAGCCCCAGGATCAGGCTGAAATTGAGCTCTTGACCATTTTCAAGCACATTCATCAGGGTAAGGATTTGAATGATCCTGCTAGTTTCTGTCAATTTATGAATGCCCTTATTGCCCTTGATAGCAATCACTTCCCTTTCCCGGAAACCGGCCAGTGGTTAGAAAATTATTGCCCTAAACAACGAGCTTTAGCTAGGCCAGAATTTCAATTTTTAGCTAATAAAGAATGGACCCCGATGGCTAAAGCTAATAATTTGGATAAGCAGTATGATTTTGAGCCACTAAAAAGTCTTGGCTTAATAACAGAGGCTTCGTCGGGTCTGAAGTATCAACTGATTGCCAGTTTTTTAGAACATGGAAATGAGGGGTGTGTTCGGGCATTGCTCAATGGCTGGCTGATTAGGAAAAACAACCTGGATGCCTGGAATTGGTTGTTTCACCAGGACCTGCACCCAAACAACACCGTTTTTCTTGAGCATAATCAGGTTAATGCTCTGTTGCTGGCGGCACTTCGTTTAATGCCTGCTCCACCCAACCCTGAAGGTTTTCCTTGCAAAAAAAACCGCCTTGCAGGTAGCCTGTCTAAAGAAAAAAGAACACGACTTCTACCGGAAAAATTATTATCTGAATTCTCCTTCCATAATCAGGTGCCCGACCTCGCTTTTGGCAGAACGTTTTTATGGACTGACAAGGAGAGTGGCTTAAGGCATTATCTGAAAATTCAGTCACCTGAGGAATCCGAA
>SIHQ01000132.1 GCA_004762125.1 Oceanospirillales bacterium
AACTTTCGATTATTTTTAATCTAAAAACTTCTAATCTATATATTACTCTTTTAATAAACTTACTTTCCTCATCCTTCTTTCTAGAGTAACTTTGAATTATTACATCAGGCAGGGAGAGAGATAGTTTCGCTTTATATAATTTAGAAAGCAGGAGACCGAACCACATCGCTTGAGAAAACTCAACGTGTACAACATCATAGTGTTTTCTTTTAAACAAACTCGTTAATAAAAATCTGAAAGAAAATCTTGAACATAATAAACTTGGAATGAAAAAGAAAATAATTGCATTAAAAGCTCTTGAGATATTATTTACAGCGTAATTCCCAAGAAGTTTTATTTCACGTAAATCAAGAAAGTTCTGAAATTGCTTATTATGTGTTTTTTCAAATTCATTATGAAATGCAAGAACATCAATTTGAAAATTCTGAGACATTCTAATCAGAATTTTACTTGCAGTCCTACTCCCAGCGTATGGGGTGTCACATGGTAAAAAAGAAGATACAAACAATATTTTTTTCATTACATAAACCAAGGAAAATAGGTGTTATCAACTGGACCTTTATGGGTATCAAGTTTTCTGATTTTTTTTGCGGGCACACCTGCATATAACCATCCAGCTTCAAGTACCCCTTTAACAACAGCCCCAGCACCTACAACACACCCTGTGCGAATTATACTACCAGGTAGAATCGTAACTCGATTGCAAAGCCAAACATAATCTTCAATTATAACTGGCTCTGAACGAACAGAATGTAGTTTACATCCAGCGACGTGTTCTGTCGTCCAAATATTAACTTCAGGGGCTATATCAACATACGAACCAATGGTTAACTTTGCCCCCCTTCCATCAAGAAAAACTCTATTATTAATAATAGAATTACATCCAATATAAATATTATTAGGCATCAACATTCTTACATTGGATTGGATACATACACGTGAACAAACACTTAACTGAAAAAAATATTTATATATAAAATTTCTAACACTATAAAAAGGTAATTTATTTATTATCGAATTCAATAAAAAATAGTGCAAGCCTATCAGTATTTCTTTAATCATCGTGCTTAACCTAAGTATTAAACATAGTTTCAATGAGTCTTTTTTTATTTTCCATAGAATGTTCAAAATAAAAATTTTTATTGACGATTGGACTAATAGTCTTACCATTATCGATCATCGAAAATATATCACATAATTCTTTCTCATTAGAAAACAAAATACCGACTGAATATTCTTGATAATAAGATTTAAACGACAAGATATCATTATATATAGGACAACATCCTTCTTTTACTGCATCTAATATCTGACCAGAGCAACGTACTCCATATTCTTTGGTATAATCAAAAAATATAAAATCCGAATCATAAATTGCATTAGAATAATCTTCAGATGACAAATAATCATCATTAACAAAAACATCATTATGCGTATTTAGCAATGCATTATTTGTTTCTTTATCAATCCCTTTACTAAGCACTTTAAATTTAATGTTCTTGAAAATATTTTGTTCCAGAACATTAATCAATCTATCCAATCGCTTAAAACTGTTGATCGCACCGACAACAGAAATTATTTTCTTATCTGAAACAATTTTATCTTCTTTTAAGGCCTTAACACACCTGGATACAAGTTCACCTTTTACATTGAAAATTTTAATGCTTTTTAAATAATTACTAACATGCTTATCATATGTATAAATGCCCTTAGATAACAAGCTGATTATATTAATAACGATCCAGTATAAAATTTTTCTCTGCGGTAAAAAATGAACCAAAAATCGATAATTGAAATTTCTTTTCAATATAGATGCGCACAAAAGCTTAATATATGACGTAGATAAAAAAACAACATTATTAGTTTTTTTTGACTGAAGAAACTTTAGTACGGAAGTATAGAACTGTATATTTCCGTTATTGAATTCAAAAATTTTTACATTATT
>SIHQ01000133.1 GCA_004762125.1 Oceanospirillales bacterium
TGTAGACGTAGGCTACCCGTTCCTGGTCGGTAACTGCTGCGACCGTCAGGTCTCTACCTGCGGTTAGCTGAACCGTATCGCCACTGATTCGGCTGCCCAGGTTGGTGATGTCCTGCCCCGCCTGAACGGTCAGGTCACTGGCTTCAATCGTGGAGGCGTCACCTGTCACCGTAGTGATGGCACCGTGTTCGCGGGTGCCCCATTCATTGGTCACCAGTTGTCGTTCATTGCGAACATCGCCGGTCACTGCTGTCAGGCTGACATCATCGCCACGAATCACACCGGCGTTGCGGTTAACAATGCTGCCCTGGGCACTGGCCACCAGTCGCTGACCTGCCTGGCTGACACCGCTGTTGGTGAAATCACCGCCACTTTCAAGGGTGAGGTTATCAAAGGCTGCCAGCGTGCCCTCGTTTACAAAAGAGCCATCCAGAGTGCCGCCACGATCAGCTGAACATGGTTGCCGGCAATCAGTGCACCATTGGGTTGGATGTTGGTGGGTCTTGTCTGGGCCAGATAGAGCACCGGCACCAGTACTTTCTGACCATCAACGTCTTTCTCTTCCAGCCAGACAATGTCGTGGGTCAGGCTAGCAGCCAGAAACGCTGGCCTGTCTGTTCAACAATGGTCTGACGAATCAGCCGCTGCTCGTAGAAACCATCGCCTAGTCGTCGTGTAGTTACATCGTCAGGGGAAGGGGAAGGGGTAGTTACCGGCAGAGAGAGCTGCCGGTATACCTTTGGGTCAACCTAATTTAAAACTCAAGAACTGTCCCCATGCACACTATCCATGTCCATAGAACTAATGGACATTATATTTACGACATAATTCATCAAAACTAATCCTGCCGTTCTTTGCAGCATTGAAATCCACTTCTGAAATTTCTATTTTCTTCAATTCACCTTGCAGCTGCCCTGAGATATAGCAGAATATAAACTTCTTGCCTTCTCTTCTGACACTCCAGCCATTATCAAAATACTCATCCTCAGAAGATGGCTTTCTCTCTGGGTAGATAAATGGTTTTTCATCATAAAGCTTACTCATTGGAATCACTTTAGCTGCAGTTCAACGACTGGTGGCTTGTGCGAAAAGTCCATAACAGCTTCTGGCACTCCACCATTGGTATATCCTCCAGGAATCCATTGACTGTTGGCTCCACCTTCGTTTCCTGAAGGGATTCGTATATTTTTCATATCTTTAGGATTTATATGAACAATCATTGTGTCAGAACCCCCTAGATAGCCTTGATCTAAGCCCAATTTTTGCTCTACAACTCGTAGATCTCCATTAGCACCAGAGAGAACTTCGTCAAAGTCTGACTTAGGCAATACAAACCCACCATCAGGTCCAACAGTTCCATACTCACTGGCGGCACTTCTAGAAGTAAAGCGAACCGCTCCTTCACTAAACTTTGATAGGTGAGTACTTATTTGTGACTCTCTCAAGTAGCTACTCGGTTTGGGGCGTTCTCCATGAGGCGTTGACAAGATTTCATCATAAACTCGTGTTGCATCCCAACCATCTTTGAATTTTACCTTATTGCTTCTAGCCAACTTCTCAAAATCTGGGCGATTCGTAACAGAAGTACCATAGGGTAAATCTCCAAATTCATTATCGATGACACCTGGTACAGAATCCACTTTACTCTTGAGAGTTTTGCTGGCTTTAGCAACCTTGCTAACCCCTCCCCCCACAAGCTCCAGCGTCTCTACAGCTTCTTTACCTGCACTTACGCCCACATCGTAATCACGGCCCTGCAGCTCATTCAGAGCGTTTTCTATCTCCTGGTTGTCAATCTCGCCATTGGTCAGTTCACCCACCAGTTTTACCGGTGCCTGGCTGAT
>SIHQ01000134.1 GCA_004762125.1 Oceanospirillales bacterium
CAATGCTTTTATGACCAGCGGCAATCAGCGTCATACCGGCACCAAAACCTTTACGTTCCAGTTCGATATCATCCGTTATCGTCCTGTACTGGCCGCCATCACTATCGAATCCGACCTTAAGTAATTCTTACCTTCCTATATTCATTCAAAAGAGTCTCTATCATGAACAAAGCTGTCGTTTTTGTTGCCTATTTCTATTGCTCATTGGTTTTGGCAGGAACAGCTTCTGTCAAATTGCAGGTATCACCGGGACAGCAACAAGCTGTGTCACTAAGCCGCTTACACCTGAACCGAATTGTTACTCCTTTTTCAGCACCGCAAGTACGCACTATTGATCAGGCTGAAATTCGTATCGAAGGTTCGGTAATTTATCTTTCATCTCAGAAAGAAGAGCCTTTTGTCGTGTATATCACGGAACACAATAATGAAAAGCTGGCTTTGCCATTGCTCGTGACCTTATTAGATATTCCTCCTAAAGAGATACAACTCACCTTATCAAAACAGTGGCAGCGCAAAATATCGGCCCATAAAGAAACCGCCAAAACCTGGGAAGAAGCCAACGACTACGAACAAACCATCACTGAAGCTCTGACTCTGTTAGTTAAAGGCCAGATACCGGAAGGGTATGAGTTGATGCCTTTTCATCAACACAGTTTTAAACCTTGCCATCAGGAGGGCGTGAAGTTTGATTTTTCTAGAGCTCAGCAAGTGCAAGGCCATCACTTCAAAATCATCGTCGGAAAGATCAGTAATTCAACTGGAAAATCACTGACATTTCATGAGCGACAGTGCCTGGATTCAGGGGTTCGAGCGGTTGCTCTCTGGCCAGATAATACCCTACTTCCGAGACAGAATAGTGAGCTCTTCCTGATGTTTCACGAACCGGACTTGACGGTTAACCCAATCATTCGCCCTTCCCTACTGACACACTGATTCATGAATATTCCCGGACAACGCCTAACACCCAAACTCAAACGCTATGGCATTTTATTGGGCAGTGCCGTGCTTTTGGTGAGTCTTGTTTTTATGACCAGTCAACGCCCGTCGTCGGAGAACACATCTGATAAAAAGCAGGATCAGTCATCCGTAGATTTCACGGGTATACCTTCTAAAGAATTAACCCTGAACCGAATCAGTGCAGAGTTGGAGCAACTTAATCAACAACAGCAAGGGTTGCAGGAAAAACATCAAAAAGAGATAGAACAACTGCAACAGGAAATTCTGCAACTTTCACAGAGTAAATCAACTCCACTGGATGCCACAATAACGCCAGAGAAATCTCTGATTTATGAACCTCAGCCTCCGGATGTACTGGACTGGAACCAATTCAATCAGCCAACAGTTCACCAGACAATCTCTGACTATGACGAACCACCACAACCTCCTAAACCCATTCGTCTATTGGGCACGACTTTCACGGCCACACAACCAAAAGCTTCGTTAGATAATAAACCCAAACTCTTACGACTCCCCGCAGGCAGCCTGCTTTCTGGTCAATTGATTACGGGTCTAGATGTACCCACAGGGCAAGGCGCACGAAGAGAACCTTATCCTGTGTTGATCCGCATTAACGCAGCGGCCATTTTACCGAATCGCTATCGAACACAGGTACGTGAATGTTTTGTATTGGCTTCTGGCTATGGTGATTTGAGTTCGGAACGGGCTTATTTACGCAGTGAAACCTTGTCGTGCATTTTTAAACATCAGGGCAAAGAGCTCGTGATTGAAAAACCATTAGAAGGTTATCTGGCCGGTGAAGATGGCAAAGCCGGATTAAGAGGCAGACTGGTCAGTAAGCAGGGACAAGTCATGGCCAAAGCCG
>SIHQ01000135.1 GCA_004762125.1 Oceanospirillales bacterium
TAACGCCCGCCTCACCTGCCGGAGGCTAATGGCGCCTTTTTTGCAGCTCCACCGCAAAAAAGGTGACAGTAGCCGGAGGTCAGATTGCAGGCGCTTGTTAGGCATCCTTGCAGGCTTGTTAGTAATAAACTTGAACTCTTTAAAGTAATAATGAACTAAAGATTAAAGATTAAAGATTAAAGGCTATGGTTATGAATTCAAAACTAGAAACACTCGCTTCACAAAGCGTTGCTACGCGACTCCCAGATTACTCAAAAATAAACGAGGAGGCCGAGCAAGTCAAAAGTGCAGGTGGCACAAAACAGACACTTGAGCCTTCAACACATGCTCCTATGTTGCAGAGGTCTCTATGTTCGAGAAAGTGTCATTCTGATTGCTCTGATAGAACAGAAATATTTAGACTTATTCAAGAATTAGTTAAAAATAAAGTTGGAGTTATTGTCAGTACTGATCAAGAAAAAATTGTTTTTGACGTAACAAGGAAATTTTTTGAATCTCAAGATATATTGTTTATAACTGGTCAGTACAGAGCTTTAATATCTGAAATGTTTAAAGATACAAAGTTACCTTCTTTGATTATGGCTTCAAAGTTTATACCTATTGCTTGCAAAGGAAGTAGTGAGAGGCAAATAGCATTAACTCTTCAAAGAGATGATAACTCTTATACACATATATTTGATGGAAAAGAGACCCCTATGGGAATAGCTCCTTTTTCTGTAAAATATAACCCTAGTGCATTAACCCAACCAGATACTTCTATGTTATGTGTGGGTATGAATGAACTGGGCTACAGCGATGGTAATCCCCGATATATTTTTACTACGGGACTCGGCCCATGCATTTGTGTTACATTTTTTGATAAAAGTCAAAACAAATCATTACTAGGGCACTTTGAAGCTGCAGATTTTACCCCTGAAAAACTATCAAAAGTTTTTGAATTTTGCGAGCATCAAAATATGAAAAACCTAGAATGTCATATTGTTGGTGGAACATATGAGTTCTTAGGTATTGATAATGGTTTTTTAAATTTAAGGCAAACCCTATTTTCTAAAGGAATTCCCATTAGGCAGATGTTTGTCGGTAAACCAAGAGATCGCCCTGTAGCTGTAGTGTTAGATACAAAAGATATGACTATTTATGGACTCCCATTTAAAACGCTTGATCATCCTGGTGATTGGTTCGAAAAACATGAACTGAAAAAGAAACTTCCAAAAATAGCCCACATGACTCTTTTAACTAAGAATTTTACTTCTTCATTGCTGACGTGTAGTTTTGATGCCTAACGCCCGGCTCACCGAGCAAATTTTTGATGGCGGCATTTTTGCGGTTTTTTGCAAAAATGGTGACAGCGAACATTTGTCCGGTGGAGCCGTTTGTTATGCGATTCATTCTCCAAGAAGCTCTACCTTAGTTTGGATTAATAGGTTGGCTATCTTTTTATCATGCTCGTTTCCAGTTGTCGTGCTTAACCCCATACTTACACTAGCGATGGTTGTAAGATGACTTGAAATTTTATGTGCGTCACGGCCTTCAATTAACAAGTTAAGCACTGAAGGGACATAACCATCATATTCGTCATCCCATTCATCATTTTCATTATAAACGCCAATCGGATCCCAGTCTTTCCAAAGGATTCTGGCAACCCTTTTATAGAGTAATTTCTCGTTCGTGCTCAGACTCTTTTTCATCATTTACTTCGCATAAC
>SIHQ01000136.1 GCA_004762125.1 Oceanospirillales bacterium
TTCATGATGGTTTGCTGATGAAACTTCGATACGAAATTTTGAAGCAAAACGCTTTGGAACAGAATGCTCATGCAGCAAACCAAGTCATGAAACAGTGCTTTTCTAAAGCGTTGTTGAATGACCTGAACGCATTATTGGCCAATGTCCCGAATATGCAAAGTACGAAGGAGGCGCAATCCCTAGCAGATCAGATCATTGATCTGTTTAAGAAACGTGGAGACACAACCCGTACCAAAGAGTCATCACCTGAATCAGAGGATGCACGGGAGAATGCTCATAAAGGTGAAAGCCAGGAGGAGAAATCAGAACATTCACCCTGTAAAAACTCTGACTCCAGTGATGCACAAGGAGAAACGGTAGATTCCAAACCAACACAGGAGAATCAAAACCAATCGGGTCAATCCGAAGGTGTCTCAGAGAAAACTGAAACCCCGGAATCAACCAACGCAGAGAACGAATGTTTGGTTTTGAAATCAATCCTGGAATCCACAGCAAAGGACTGGCCGGAAGATACGTTCCAGGCAGTTGCGCAAGATCTGGAAAGCTGGAGCCTTCAGCAAGGCAATGGTTGTTCAGGGATTTCGACAACACCGGAAGTTGGGAAGGTCGCTGTATCCGAGGCTGATAAACAAGCAGGGCAGATATTACTGAACAAGGTCAAACTGGAATCCTCCAGACTGGCAGCTCAGTTAACAGGCTTGGTTCAGGCGAAAACCTTGGCTCATAACCGCACAGGAAAACACGGAGCAAAACTGGATGGGCGGCGCTTACATCGAGCGGCTTTAAACGATGGTCGTGTGTTCAAACAACGATCAGAAGTTCTGGCGATTAATGCGGCTGTTCATATCTCATTGGATATATCGGCTTCAATGGGACCGCGAATGGAATTGGCGAGAGAGGCTGTTCTGGCATCGGTGATTGCACTGAAGCAAATCAATGGAGTGACGGTGTCTGCATCGGCTTACCCAGGAGAGAAGGATGATCAGCTTTATACAATCATACAAGGCAATGAATCCTTATCTCACACGGCGGAGGTTTTAGTGAAACTGGACAGTCATGACTCAACACCTATGGCAACAGGGCTATGGCATGGAATACATCAAGTGTTGGAAGCCAGAGCAGGCCGTCGTTTAATTATGATGATTACGGATGGAGGTCCGGACAGGCATCATCAAGAAGTGGTTCTGGATCTGGTTAAAAGGTGTGAATCGTCAGGGATTGATATTATTGGGTTGGGCATTGAGGTAAGGGCTGTGGAGAGGCTTTTTCCTAAAAATACAGTGATTGATCGATTGTGTGAACTCAAGTCATCGTTGATTTTGTTGACTCAAACCTGGTTAGTAAACTGAGATACAAACATTGGATCAGCTTCGCTGGTTCAATGCCTCAACGTCACAAATAAAAGAGTGTCGTCTATTAAAAAGTCGAAAAAGCTGGCAGAATACCGTGGCACATCAGAATTTAATATGAGCTAAAAGGAACTCCGCTCTACTGAACAACTCGTTTCAGTACCCAGGGAAAAAGCATGAAACCCCGCGTAACCAGTAAGTTTCAGGGTTTTAACATCTGTAGAAATTCTTTATCCATACGACTGTGGTTTCATATTCCAAAAGAAGTATATGAGCTCTATTACAGTGAATGCAGCCAGTTTGATTGAACATCTTTCTCTACTTACGGACCTCCGCCAGCCCTGGAAAGTCGA
>SIHQ01000137.1 GCA_004762125.1 Oceanospirillales bacterium
AGCTAATCTGAATAATAGAGATTTAACGAACCCATCAGCACATGGAGATGCGAATGAATATTTTTGGTGACGGTCAAACAGTGTCGAATATTGGTGCATCTTCAGAGGTGGGAACTTCAAAACCAGAAGAGAATAAAGCTTCAAAGAGCCTGTTAGGAAAAAGAGTTAGAGAGGGGGTTAGTGATCAAAAAAAGCTGATTCCTCTCAAAAAAGATAGAACTGATTTTGAAACTCCTCTCTGTGCGAAAGACGTGGTTAATGTCGTTTCTGAGGAGGAAGAGGATTTTTACTACTCGAAAGCAGAAGAAGAAGCGTTCGGATTTGTTCAGGAGCAGGCTTCTCAGGATGCTGAGCATTCACTCAGTGATTTTGATGAGTATTTTGATTTCAATAGCGATAGATTTCCGAATTATGGTAGCGGATTGGTGTTTCTATACGCCGCGTTACATCGGCATGGGCAAGATGATGATAAATTTGCCATGGATAAGTTTTATCCTGCGATAGTTGAATTACAAAGCATTAAGGATGCTGCAATGGAGTCTGCGAAGGAAACTGAATTTTTTGAAGAAATAGCTGGAGAGGAATCTAACAAGAAAGCTGAAAGTATTGCAAAGAAATTGATTGAGAATGTTAGAGCTACACGTTTAGCTTCCGCATCAGATATAGATCATGCTATTCGTAAACTTCTTGATAGTGATACAGAACAAGTGATTGAGGCATTTCGGAAAGATCACTACTACGCTAATGGCGAATTCAAATACTCTAATAACAATTGATTTTTTCGAAATAACTTTGCCTGTTTTCACGGAAAACCCAAAAGCACGTAGAATATTTAATTACCGCTAGTAACAAGAGACTTCATGAATCCTAATAATCCGGATTTCGGGCATTCTTAAGACGTCTTTTATATTAGAAAAAACTGTGACTGTACCTGTTACCGAAATCAACTATCATCAATGGCTTACTCAAAAAGGCAGGCAAGAAAGTTCTATGGTTGATCAGGCATTACAGGTTCTTCAGGATGTATTTGGATATGATGAATTCCGCTCCCATCAGGAAGCCATCATCAGCAATGTACTCTCCAGCCACGATACACTGGCCATTATGCCAACCGGTGGCGGGAAGTCCATTTGCTATCAAATTCCGGCCTTAATTTTCCCAGGACTCACACTGGTCGTATCCCCATTGATTTCCCTGATGGAAGACCAGGTGGATCAGATGAAGGCTTTAGGGGTTGAGGCGGCATTGCTGAACAGCACCCTCACCAGTATTGAATATCAGGACACCCTCTCTAGAGTAAGCAGCGGTATCGTCAAACTGCTGTACATGGCCCCTGAGACACTCATGTTAGAGCGGACACAACACCTGCTGGCCTCGCTGAATATCAGCTGTTTAACCATTGACGAAGCTCACTGTATTTCTGAATGGGGTCACGACTTTCGCCCGGAATACAGACAGCTGGCTGAGGTTCGAAAAAAATTCCCTGAAGCAGTGTGTATTGCTCTGACAGCAACCGCTACACCACAGGTGCAGCAGGATATTAAAAACATCCTGCAAATGTCAGATTCCAATGAGTTTATTGCCAGCTTCAATCGCACCAACCTGTTTTTACAGATCTCCGATAAAAAGAATCCGGTTAAGCAAACCTTTGAACTGATCGACAAATTTAAAAATCAATCGGGCATCATTTATTGCAACTC
>SIHQ01000138.1 GCA_004762125.1 Oceanospirillales bacterium
AACCAGTTTTGCCTGGTGACCATAGAGTATTGGAACCACCCGATCCCATCCCGAACTCGGAAGTGAAACGATACATCGCCGATGGTAGTGTGGGGTTTCCCCATGTGAGAGTAGGTCATCGCCAGGCATTGAAATTAAGAAGCCCAGTTGAGAAATCAACTGGGCTTTTTTTATGCCTGATGAAAAGCTCAATAAAGAAATCTGCCGGATCTCTAATATCTATTCCCCATTTATACCTGTATCTACTTCCATCGCCTGACTGGCTGAGAATTTTTTATCAGTTCTTCAATTTTTTCCAAAGCCATTATTTTCAATGGGCCTTTTATACATGTCTAAATCCAAGCAAGGAATAATGAATTCATTTAACAATTTTAAAGTATCTGGCCTGTTGGCCAACTGATTTTGATGTGCCCTGTATAGGCTCTTGCAACTGAGTTTGAACACCCCCCTTCCTTGGAGGTAAAGCTGATCACCAATAAGCTGTAGAGCTACGTATCCAAGACCGTATATATCTACTTTCCCAAGCTCAAATATCTCTTGATTAGATATTTTCGGACTCCCGAAAAGATTCGAAAAACCGGAATCTGGAGTTTGTGATACTGATACTGATACGAGCACTGAATTGCGGTGTGATAAGAAAATATCTACAGAAACTTGGTGAAAAATCCAGATCTCTGGTGGAAACGCTGATGAGAATTCATCAATAAATCGAATATTTTTACCTAATCTGACTACAGCTTTTATAAAGAGAGAAGGGTGCTGGAATAGCCTTTCTTCCAAATTTGTGAGCTTTTTTTTACAACCTCTATGAAAGGAGGTGTGCTCCCTCCCTGACCCTAGATCTTTTGTCACTATTGGAATCAGGAAGAGAAGGAGGAATGAGCGGACTTTTTCTCGCTATTCTGGAAAAGCAGTTCGCCTCTAATTGGAAGACATTATCCTGCTCTATTGGTAGTGATTGGCTCATAGCTTCTGAGGAGACAATGGTGAAGGTCTATTGAGGTCCATAACCTCACTCATTCCTGATTGATATATTTCAATAAGTCCCTCGGTTCAGGACTTATTCATCCTGGCCAGCAACAGATACTGTAGGTAATCCATCCTGATCTAGAGTTACAGAGACCGTTATTGCCTGGCAGCACACCTGGCAGTCCTCTATGTATTCTTGGCTTTGAACAGAACAGTCGATTACCAACTCAATCACCTCTCCGCAGTTAGGGCAGTGAGTTTTGGCTGTTTCGAGAGAATGGCTCATTATTTACTCCTAAAATAGAAATCCTAGAAAACAATATAGAAGAACCTAGGGAGTATTACGTAATATCATTGTCGCCTATTGCCAAGAGTAGCCTGACGTGTAGAATACACCTCATTGTTCGGCACATCACTCTCTAACGAGAAGCCAAACAGTCGGTTTATCGCTTTCAGTTTTTCGGAAAGAAAGCGATTGACAACAACGGCTGAAACGGTAGAATGCGCCTCCGCTGACCAAGTAAAGTTACTTCGAAAGAAGCAACGAAGCTCAGCGGATTGATTAGCCATCTGGTTTTTCAAAATGTTTTAAACCTTCTTTATAGGATGTTTGAAACGCTTCGAAAAACAAACGGTTGACAACAAAAACGGTCGCGGTAATATAGCGGCCTCGCTGATCGGCACCAACCA
>SIHQ01000013.1 GCA_004762125.1 Oceanospirillales bacterium
ATAAAGTTCGTTCGAGGAAGAATGAGAAGCCTTCAACAAACGCCTGAAGCGGTGAAAGGGTTCTTCAGGCTACATCACACCCAGTATGCTTGCAGACAGTGTTACGTATAATAAATAAGAATCAATACTGACAATTTTCTGACTATCTAGATTCAAGTTTTGTTCGTTTGTCTTTCTGAAATAATTAATATTGAGATCTGAGATTATTTTAATGAGTATTAGCTAACATTAATGCTAAGTGAACTTTATTGTAAAAATATTGTGGAAATGCGTATTTATGCATTCAGAAAATAATACTACTTATATATGTTCTTTTGGTCTTACTCAGGGACACCGAGCAGCTAAGTTGGCATACAACACAGCGGTTGGGTCTGGAGAAAGAAAAAAAGATGCATTGAAAAAAGGTTTTCGTGCGTTTTTTGGACGAGAAGTAAAAGTGCCTTCAATAGTTGTTACAGCAACACATAGTGAAAACTTGCGAACAATAATGGAAGCATATACACAAAAAGGAATCTTCAAAAGGGTGGTAACCACTGAGGGATTTGACCCGTTTAGAAAGAGAGGAGAAGCTAAAGATTACAATCATCAGGTAGTTATCAGAACCTGGCCGTATAAATCAATGGTTCATTCCGGACATGCAGCTGTTTCAATTAAGAGTGATGAAGATCGAACAATGAATGCAGGAGGGCCAGATAGAAAATCTCCGAAGCATTTATATTTTAGTTGGTGGCCTGCTTATGATGGAACGGTCAAGGCCCGATTTAAAAAACTCTTTGGCTATATTCGATCCACGTCTGTTAGAAAATATATTATGGATAAAGAAGGCTTGCTCTCAGAGAGAACTGATGCCAGGCTTCTGGCTGGACACGACGAGTTGGAACATGCAAGGAGTAGGTTTGAGAGTGGTTTTGGTAAAGAATGGTTTACCAGAGTTGAAGTAAATCCTCTTAAAAAAAATTTGCCGCGGCAAAAAAGATTGAACGAAAAGGATCTCGGTTGGGGTGTTATGGCGGATAAAGTATATTTGCCAGTATTAGGTCAGACCACGATTGCGGGATCAGATAAAAAAAAGATCAATATGTTTGGGCTAAATGAAAGTCATATGCGTGTATATGTGCATAATTTAAGAAAAAAAGAGAGAGCATCTGAAGTTTACTATCACAAGAAGGATCCACGAAACAGTTGTTCTGGAAAGGCTCTTGAAGTAATTAGAGCTGGGGGTGCAGATAATTTTGTTAATACAAAAAATTACCATATATGGTCTGACCCAAACAAACTTCATCAAACTGCAATTAAATTACAAAAGCGAATTGAAGAATTAAATAATAAAGTTGAATTATTTGATGAGAAATTTAATGAAGTAGTTGGTGTTGAGGACAAAGAGTTTAGAGTACAGCGTTATCAATTAGAAGATGGTGAAGAAGTAAAAATAGATGAGGAAGTAAATTGGAATAAATTAGAGGTTATTGATGTTATCAGATTATTACGAATAATAGATGATAAGGATAAACCATCAAAAGTAAGGTTATTGTTATCAAAAATTCTTGTGCAACTAGAAGAAGTAAATGAGAGGAAAATTGATGTTGATACAATAACACCTCATACCGTTGAATTAGTTGAGCTGATGAATCAACTATATAATAGGCTGGATTCTAATGAAGAGAAATTAGATTTTTTTATTCCTATCTATGGTGCGCTTCAACGCATAAAGAAACACTATGCTGTTGATCCTTATAATAAATCCGGCATTCTTAAGCCACAAGGTCAAGGTATGCAACAACAGCTCCCAGCTCAAAGAAGAGGATGGCTTAGCAGTTTATGGAGGCGTTGAGCGTGTTGGATTTGACTGTATTATAAAAACAGAGGAAATGAGAGAAGCCCCCATACCTCTGTCGTTATACTGCAATTCCCTAATTCTTATCTGAACTCACTACCCACATAGAGAAAAACTGTGCTCCACCACCATAAGCATGCCCCAGAGCTGTTTTAGCTCCTGGCACCTGATGATCGCCACAAAGTCCTCGAACCTGCTGAGCCGCTTCTGCAAAACGAATCATACCGGATGCACCAATAGGGTTGGACGACAGAACACCACCGGATGGGTTCCATGGCGTGTCACCGCCATCACGCAGTGACGTAACGCCTTCCATAGTCAGTTTCCAGCCTTCACCTTCCTCCGCAAAGCCCAGATTTTCCAGCCACATAGGCTCGTACCAGGAGAACGGTACATAGACCTCAGCTACATCAATCTGCTCACGGGGACTAGTAATGCCTGCTTGCTTATAGACGTCAGCAGCACACATTTTTCCTGCCAGAGGATTTACTTCTTCACGTTCGGCGTACATGGTTGGCTCGGAACGCATGGCGGTGCCACGAATCCAGGCCGGTTGCTTCGTTGCCTGATCCGCCAGTTCTTCATTGGCAATGATCATGGCACAAGCACCGTCGGAAGAAGGGCAAGACTCCAGCATGCGAATAGGGTCCCACAGCATGGCGGACTCTTCGACCTTTTCTTCGGTAATTTCCGGCAACTGCAAGTGAGCCAATGGGTTCATGGCTCCGTGCAAACGGTCTTTGGTCGCTACACGAATGCCTACATTGGCAGGGGCGCCACTGCGACGCATGTATTCACGAATGATCGGCGCAAAGTAACCACCGGCACCCGCATTGAAATGCGGATTAAACGGTTGTGGGTTGGACAGTGCCCACATGGCGTTGGATTCTGACTGTTTCTCAAAAGCGACCGTCAGAACTCGTTTAAACAGACCACTTTGAACATACGACGCGGCGACTACAGCCGTTGAACCACCTACAGAGCCTGCGGTATGAACACGAAGCATGGGCTTGCCATTGCAACCCAGAGCGTCGGTCAGATAGCCTTCCGGCATGATGACGCCTTCGAACATGTCCGGTGCTTTACCGATGATCACTGCATCAATATCGTCCCAGGTCAGTTCAGCGTCTTTCAAAGCATTGAAAGCGGCTTCACGAACCAGACCGGCGATAGATACATCCGAACGTTTGGTTTGATACTTGGTCTGACCAACGCCGACTACGGCTGCTAGCTCTGCAACATTTTTAAGCGACATTACGCTGCCTCCAGAACAATGACCATATTGTGTTGCAGGCAAGGCCCGCTGGTGGCATGAGCCACACCACGTTTTGCTTCACCGTTAATAATGCGTTTTGCCACTTCGCCTATGCAATCAAGGCCCGCGGCCATCATGACATTGGCAGCCAAGCAGCCACCGGATGGATTAACCACGGTGTCTTTATCCAGACCCAGCGCCTTACCAATCAGAATTTCCTGATGACTAAAAGGCGCGTGCAGTTCAGCAATATCAATGGGCTTGTCGTTCAAGCCCAGCGCTTTGGCTGCAATGGTCGTCGACTCTGATGTGGTCAGATCACGAACGCCCAGATTATGAGTTTCGATGCGATGATCCATGCCTTTGATAATGGCGTAAGGGAGTCCCCATTCCTTGGCCTTTTCAACGGTGCAAACAATCATTGCGGAAGCGCCATCGGAGATAGGTGGGCAATCGTGCTTGCGCAGCGGAGCAACGTATTCTGGTTCTGCCAGCAACTGTTCAACGGAGTAGTCACCGGAAAGCTGAGCACTGACGTTGGATTTAGCATTGCTGCGAGAACGGCTGACGACTTCGGCGAGATCTTCTTCACTGACCACATTGGCATCGAGACAAGCCTGTGCCTGCATCGCGTTCATACTGATAGCATCTAGCCAAAGAGGGGAACAGTAGTAAGGGTCGAGCTGTTGTGACATTACCTGAGGTAGCTGACCAGGGCTGGATTTGGCAAAACCATAAACCAGAGCCGAATCCGCCGCACCCATTTTGATCTTCAGCATGGCTTCGTAGAGTGCCCAGGCTGCGTCCATCTCAACATGGGATTCTTTAATAGGTGGTACGGCACCCAGTGCATCGACACCGGATACAAAGGCAAAGGCGGCACCCTGAAGATAGTCGCAGCTGCCGGAACAGGTGAAGTCAACGTCCTGAACACTGTTCAGACCTGCATCGGCTAACACCTGGTGTATCAGCGGCATGATCAGTTCAATTTCGTTTTTGGCGCCAACGTCACGAACCGCTTTACTGCGAGTGTAAGCCACTACAGCCAGCTCTCTTTGAGGCAGTTTTCCTTGACGTAGCTCTCCTCGAAAAGTATCAGTCATTGTTCTGCTCTCCCTTGTTCAGTCGACCAATCTCTTCTCGTGGCAGATCCGGTTCATCAATAGGTTGGAAGTGAGTAATGTTTTCCATGGCAATATCCCATTCCTCTTCCGGTTTCCAGACGGCTTTCACACGCATACCTATGCGTACGTCGTCGTTGGACCAATCTTTATTAGAGCTGTCACTGACAATATGAATAAACGATTGGTGGCTGCCATCGACAACGATGTTTGCTATGACTAGAGGTGGCTTAACAGAGCTGCCCGGGATTGGAATATGAACAATGGTGTATGACTCAACCGTCGCCTTGTCGCTGAGCTGAACGTTTTCGGAAGTGGCTACACCACAAGCGGCGCAAGAGCCTCTTGGTGGAACATAAACAGCACCGCAATCGTCACATTTACCGCCAGTAATCTGGCCTTTCTTGAGGTTGCTCAGGAACTCGGAGGTGGAAGCACCAGCCGTGAAGTTGTAGTCGAGATAAACCGGTGACTTGATTTTGGTAATAGTCTCGGCATCAACGGTTTGATGAGTTTTGGTGGCCGATTTAGCAGTGCCTTCCGGTTCAAAGCAGGCAATATCTGTGATTAATCCGACTGTTTCATCAGCCCAGCGTACCTGAACTCGCATTCCGGTTTTGATACTCTCTCTCGGGCAATCCACCATATGCATCATAGGAACATCTGTGCCGTCCAGTTGAATCAGTGCAAAAGCGAAGGGCTTGTCCAACAGATGCTTTTCGTGAGGTTCTGTGACCCAGGACCAGGTTTTTACGGTTCCGGTTTCAACTACATCTACGAAGTCTGTCAGGGCATCTGCAGTTTTCGGATCGTATTCCATCGGCGGCACATAGATTTTACCATCGCTGCCTTTGTTACCAACCAGTTTGCGATCTCGCAGACCTGTCAGAAAGCGTCCTACTACCGGTCCGGTAGAGCGGGTGTAGGTATAACCCAGTGCGTAGGACTGGCGTAATACCTCTGTCTCTTGAGACATAGTCAGAACTCCATTTTTTATTCTTGTTAGAAGAAACTGTTAGAAGTAACTGTTAGAGGACTGCATGAACTCTGTTCAGTCGTATCGAATCAGCTAAGAGCGCCAACGGCTTTTAATTGTTTGATCTTGTCTTCGGAAAAACCCCAGTCACTCAATACCGTTTCAGTATCAGCACCGGCAGGCTTTGAACCGTGTTGTACTGATGATGGTGTACGACTGAATCTAGGTGCCGGAGCAGGCTGAGTCATACCATCAACGTCAATGTATGTTTGTCGTTCAATATTGTGTGGATGAGTAGGTGCTTCCAGAAAATCCAGTACAGGCGCAAAGCAAACGTCGGTGCCTTCCATAATTTCGCACCATTCATCACGAGTTTTGGTCTTGAAAATGGTTTCCAGTTTTTCTTTCAACTCTGACCATTTCCCCATGTTGTGTTGATCACCAAACACGTCAGGGTCAAGGTTAGCTTTCTCAATCAACAGGCTATAGAACTGCGGCTCGATGGAACCGATGGAGATGTATTTGCCATCCTGAGTTTCATAGGTGTCGTAGAAGTGAGCGCCACCGTCCAACATGTTATTGCCGCGCTGGGTATTCCAGATGCCCATGGCATGGAAAGAATAGAAAGTGGACATCAGTAGTGCGGAACCGTCCGTCATTGCAGCATCAACGACTTGACCTTTGTCGGTTTTTTGAGCTTCCAGCAGTGCGGCCAGAATACCTACGGCAAGGAACATGGCACCGCCACCGTAGTCACCGACCAGATTAAGCGGTGGTACTGGCTTATCATTACTGCGCCCGGTAGCGTAAAGAGAACCGGTCAAAGAGATGTAGTTAATGTCGTGGCCAGCCGCCTGTGACAGAGAGCCGGTTTGTCCCCAGCCTGTCATACGACCGTAGACCACTTTTTGATTGCGTTTTAGGCAATCGTCCGGACCCACCCCCAATCGTTCTGCGACACCGGGACGGTAGCCTTCAAAGATCGCGTCGGCACCTTCGACGAGATTTAGTAAGGTTTCAAGACCGTCTTTACTTTTTAGGTTCAGGGCAATAGTTTTTTTATTACGACGGGTAACGTCAGGAGTTGTGTAGCTGGCACTGGCTCGCTCAACGACAATAACCTCAGCACCCATATCCGCTAGCAACATACCGCAGAAAGGGCCAGGGCCTATGCCAGCCAGTTCGATGATTTTGAATCCTTTTAGGGGACCCATGATACTCTCCATTATTATTGTTTTTCTTTGGAATCGAATTCGGTGTTTGATCGGGAAGCCGTGTTTGCCTCCCGATCTTCAGATTTAACCGTTAAACAAACAGCTCATTCTTCTCAGCTTTCTCAATAACAATGGCTGGAGCACGGAAGCGTTCACCGTATTGGTCAGCCAGTTCATTACAGCGCAGTACAAACTTCTGCAGTCCGTAAGTATTTACAAACTGAATATAACCACCGGTCCAGGCAGGAGCGCCGATACCCATAATAGTACCAATGTTGGCATCCGCTACGGAGTGAACAACACCTTCTTCCAGACCTTTCAGAGCTTCAATCACCTGACGGAACAGCAGACGGTCACGAACGTCTTCTTTGGAGATCTCTACTTCTTTGTTGTAATAGAGATCAAACAAACCAGACCAGATCTCTTTGCTGCCGTCTTCGTTGTACTGATAGAAACCACCGCCGTGATGACGACCACCACGATTCTTCTCATTCACCATGGTGTCGATCACGCTGCGTGCCAATGAACCATCGCTTACGCTGTCGAGCAGTCCCAGTTCTTTGGCTGACTTGGTTGCATTGATGGAACTGTGCAGGCTGACTTCATCAAAGATCGCCAGTGGACCCAGTGCCATACCGATGGATTGTGCCAGGTTGTCCAGAGCGACCGGATGGAAGCCTTCTTTCAGCAGCTGCATGCCTTCGTCCAAATAGGAGCCAAAGGTTCTGGAAGTGAAGAAGCCGTATGAATCGTTGACGACAATCGGTGTCTTCTTGATCTGTTGGGCATAGTCAAAGGCTTTGGCCAGGGTTTTCTGGCTGGTTTTATCACCGCAGATGATCTCTACCAGTGGCATACGATCAACGGGTGAGAAGAAATGGACGCCGATGAAGTTCTCTGGCTTCTGGCTGCTTTCAGCCATGCGACCGATAGGCAGGGAAGAGGTGTTGGAACCAAAGACACCGTTTTCAGCCAGGAATGGCTCGGTTTCTTCGATAATTTTTTTCTTCAGATTGATGTCTTCAAACACCGCTTCAATAATCAAATCGCAACCCTGAAGGTCTTCGTTGTTATTGGTAGCGGTGATAAGAGAGAGGATGCCGTCTTTCTTCTCTTCGGTCATGCGACCTTTTTTAATGCGCTTGGACAGAACCTTGTCAGAATAAGCTTTGCCTTTATCAGCGGATTCCTGACTGAGGTCTTTCAATACGACTTCGATACCGTTCAGTGCGGAGACCAGAGCAATGCCCTGACCCATAACACCGGCACCCAGAATACCGATCTTCTTCACTTTGGTGCGTTCAATGTCTTTTGGACGACTGGCGCCGCCATTGACCTGATTCATCTGGAAGAAGAAGGTGTTGATCATGTTCTTGGCAACAGGTGACATAACCAGAGTGACGAAAGCGCTGCTTTCTACTTTGAGTGCAGCATCAAAGGTTAGTCGTCCCGCTTCTACGGCAACATCAAGAATGCGTTCAGGTGCTGGCAGCAAGCCTTTGGTGTTCATGCGAAGCATGGCAGGAGCCATTACCAGCATTTGTGCAACGTGTGGGTCATTGGAGCTGCCACCAGGGATTTTATGACCTTTACGATCCCATGGTTGCTTGCCAGCGTCTTCGTTGTCTTTGTTTTCCAGAATCCAGATTTTGGCGCGGGATACCAGTTCATCACGGGAATCAACCAGCTCGTTAACCAGTCCGGCTTTCAATGCCTTGGCTGGGTCCACCTGCTTGCCTTCCATTACATAAGGCAGAGCATTCTGCACACCGAGCAGGTTAACGGTACGGACGATACCGCCAGCACCCGGTAACAAACCCAGACTTACTTCAGGCAGACCCAATTTAATCTTTGGATCGTTCAACGCAATACGGTAGTTACAGCCGAGGCTGAGTTCCCATCCACCACCTAAAGCAGCACCATTGATGGCGGCAACAACAGGTGCTGGCAATTTTTCCAGACGTCTGAAATGAGCTTTTACTTTTTCCAGTTCGCTAAGGTAATAGGCTTCATTACCCGGCTCGGCATTAGCCAGATTGTTCAGGTCACCACCGGCAAAGAAGACATCTTTGGCCGAAGCGATAATGACACCGTTCAGATTTTCTTCAGCTTCCAACTGATTTAGAAGAGCTTCCATACCATCACGGTATTCATCGGTCATGGCATTGACCGGGCCGGACATGTTCATGGTGACGGTTACAATACCGTCGGCGTCTTTATTGTAGTTAAAGCCACTGATGTTTACGGTCATTTCAATATTCTCTCTGTTCTGTTAAATCGTTGTTAAACACGTTCGATGATGGTGGAAATGCCCATACCACCGCCGACGCAGAGAGAAATCATGCCGCGCTTGAGATTACGACGTTCCAGTTCATCGACCATGGTGCCGACCAACATGCCACCAGTAGCACCCAGTGGGTGGCCCATGGCGATAGCACCACCATTAACGTTGGTAACTTCGTGGGAAATCCCCAGAGCGTTTATATAACGCAGGGCAACAGAGGAGAATGCTTCGTTGATCTCCCAGAGATCAATGTCACTCTTCTGCAGGCCAGCTTTCTTCAGTGCTTTTTCTGCTGCAGGTGCAGGACCAGCCAGCATGAGAACAGGCTCAACGGCCAGAACAGCGGTAGCAATAATGCGGGCACGTGGTATCAGGCCAAGGTCTTTACCGGCCTTTGCGCTGCCCACAAGAACGGCGCTGGCTCCGTCAACGATACCGGAAGAGTTACCCGGTGTATGAACGTGGTTGATGCTAGCGACTTCCGGGTACTTGCTGATCGCAGCAGCATCAAACCCGTATTGACCTTGCATGGCAAAGGAAGACTTCAGATTGCCCAGTACTTCCATGGTGGTGTTGGGTTTGATGAAATCGTCTTTAGCCAGAATGTTCACGCCATTCTGATCTTTCACCGCAATGACGGACTTGTCGAAGTAGCCATTGTCACGGGCGTGTGTTGCACGACGTTGTGATTCCAGTGCAAAGGCATCGACATCTTCACGGGTATAACCGTCCAGTGTCGCCAGCAAGTCAGCAGCAACACCCTGAGGAATAAAACCATTTTTGAAAACAAAATCAGGATCCACACCCATGGCGCCACCGCTGGAACCCAAAGGCACGCGAGACATGGATTCAATACCGCCAGCGACTACCAGATCTTCCCAACCTGAAGCAATTTTTTGAGCGGCGATGTTCACGGCTTCCAAACCAGAAGCGCAGAAACGATCGATCTGCAAACCGGCAACACTCATATCCCAGCCAGCCTGTGCAGGAATCAGTTTGGCAATGTCACCGCCCTGTTCACCAACAGGGGAAGAACACCCCAGAACGGCATCGTCAACATAAGATGTATCCAGATCCAGGCGTTCCTGAATGGCCTTGAAGGTGGCTGCGCCGAGATCAATAGGTTTTACTCGGTACAAACTGCCGTCCACCTTGCCTTTGCTTCTCGGGGTGCGCACAGCATCGTAGATATAAACCGGATGAGGCATGCTGAAATCCTTTGTTGTTCTTTTTTTAGGAAAAATCGTGATGAACGTTATTCTGCTTTCTGACAACTGTCTTATCAATGACCGCTGAAGTCATAAGAATAGACATTAGGTGACAGTTTTGGTTTGATGTTCTTTAGTCTGACTGGATGCAGAACAAGAAAAATGAAAACCATCACCATCAGCTCTGCTTATGTGAGGCAGACGCTGGAAGGCGCAAGGCAGCTTGGCTATGATTTGGAAAAGCTACTCAGGGATTGCCGTATTTCATCTCAGGTATTGCATGGAGATCGTTCCAGAATTGAAGCATCAAATTACTTTCGGTTGTTGAAACACCTGACAGAATTAATGAATGATGAAGCTATGGGACTGTTGGAAAAGCCCCAGCGGATAGGGACCAGCGAGTTGCTCTGCCATGGTGTGATCAATTGTGAAACTGTCGGTGAGGCCTACGAGAAGTCACTGGTTTACGCCAACCTTTTTGAGAATGGTTTCAGTCATAAACTGATATTTAGTGACACCTATGCGTGTCACCAAATGTCCAGACGCTCATCCGGAGCGGTACGAAATCCCTATATCATTGAAACCACATTGATGACTTACCACCGCTTTCATAGCTGGTTGTCTGGTGACCGGTTGCCGATTCTGAAAGTGAACTTTGATTTTCCGGCAACAGATTATCCGGAAGAGTATCGGTTTCTGTTTTTTGGTGCGGCCGTCAATTTTAACCAGCCGGTCAACAGCATTATATACAGTGCCAAAGCGCTCAACTGGCCAGTGACTCAAACGGCCAAAAGCCTGAAGGCTTATTTATCCCGTTCGCCTTACAATCTGTTTGAAACTCGTGAGAGCGATCAAAGGCTTTCTGTCAGGGTTCGTTCACTGGTAGAGGAATCGTTGGTAGATGAACAGTGCCTGTTGTCCATTGAAGCGCTGTCTGACAAGTTGCAACTGCATTCACAGACATTACGAAGGGCATTGAAAAAAGAAGGTGCCGTCTATAAAGAAATACGAACCCAGGTGCGCCGGGATTTAGCCATTCATCTGATAAACCGTAAGCAGCTCTCAGTTGAAGAAGTTGCAGAAAAAGTGGCGTTTTCTGAAGCGAGTGCTTTTATTCGAGCGTTTAAATCCTGGACCGGCTTCACACCGCTGGAATACAGAAAGGCATAAAAATGAAGTTATTAGGTAAAACCCGCTATTTTTATTAATGGGCGCAATAGTTAACGTCGACCGCCTTATAAATCCCCCGCATTGATTGGGGGGAATCAGGAAGAACATGAAAAAAACACTGCTGACAGGTGCTGTCCTGTTAATGACCGCTGGTGCTGCCCAAGCTGATATGTTGGGTGTAAAAGTAGGCTACAACTATTGGGAGACCAGTAGTCATGATGAAGTTCAGTCTGTCTATGGCAGTTTTGAGCATTTCATTCCTCTGGTACCAAATGTTGCTCTTCGTGCAGAGCAGCTGGACAGCAAAAAGCTGAGCTTCACCAGTTACGAAACCTCTGGTTATTACGAGATTCTGGATAATGGCAATATTGATCTCGATTTGGGTTTGGGTCTGAGACGTATCGCATCCGGTGAATCTAACGGTTTTGATTTCTCTGAAACCTTCCCGGTAGCCAGTGCTGAAGTCACTCTGTTCGAAGACAGTAGCTTGAGCTTCTTTGGTCGTGTTGATCTGGGTAAAAATGGTGATTCAGAATTCAAGGACGCTCAGGTAGGCGCTCGTTTAGGTATGTTTACCGGTTTTAGTCTACAAGCCGGTTACCGTCAGTACGAAATGGATCTGAAGATTGGTCGAGCCAACGACACTGAAACCATGCGTGGTTTTAATGCCGGTGTTCACTGGGCGTTCTAAATGATAAGGAGGTGAGTTCTCTCACCTCCTTAATGCCTTTGCTAAAAAATCAGAAGAAACCGAGCGGATTCACATCATAGCTGACCAGAACATTTTTGGTCTGTTGATACTGTTCCAGAGCCAGCTTATGAGTTTCACGACCCACACCTGATTTCTTATAGCCACCGAAGGCTGCATGTGCAGGGTAGGCGTGATAGCAGTTGGTCCAGATACGGCCGGCCTGAATACCACGGGCCATACGTTGAGCACGGTTGATATCACGAGTCCATACACCGGCGCCAAGGCCAAACTCGGTGTCGTTGGCGATAGCCAGAGCTTCAGCTTCATCCTTGAAGGTGGTTACACCAACAACAGGGCCAAAGATTTCCTCCTGGAAAACCCTCATGCTGTTGTCGCCTTTCATGAGTGTTGGCTGTATATAAAATCCATTGCCATAGCTGTCGACGGTTGCCTTGTTGCCACCGGTGAGAAACTCAACGCCTTCCTGTCGAGCCAGATCCAGATACCCCATGATTTTATCAAACTGCTGCTCTGACGCCTGAGCGCCTACCTGAGTATTGGTGTCCAGCGGATTACCACGGGTGATCTTCAGGGCACGTTCAACGACCATGGGTATAAAGTCGTCGTAGATGGATTCCTGAACCAGGGCCCTTGATGGGCAGGTGCAAACTTCGCCCTGGTTAAAGAAGGCCAGAACCATACCTTCAATGGATTTACTGAGGAAATCATCACCGTGGTTCATTACATCTTCAAAATAAATGTTGGGGGATTTACCACCCAGCTCTACTGTTGAGGGAATAATGTTTTCTGCGGCACACTGCAGTATCTTCGTGCCCACTGGTGTTGAACCGGTAAAGGCAATTTTAGCAATGCGTTTACTGCTGGCCAGAGCCTGACCTGCTTCACGACCATAACCATTGACTACGTTGAGAACTCCGGCTGGAAATAAGTCGGCTACCAGTTCCATCAGTACCAGAATCGAGGCCGGTGTTTGTTCGGCAGGCTTCAATACAACACAGTTGCCGGCAGCAAGAGCTGGAGCCAGTTTCCAGGCCGCCATGAGGATCGGAAAGTTCCAGGGAATGATTTGGCCAACGACACCAAGAGGCTCGTGGAAGTGGTAGGAAACGGTGTTCTGGTCAATATCGGCTGCGCCACCTTCCTGTGCTCGTAAACAACCGGCAAAGTATCGGAAGTGATCGGCTGCTAGAGGAATATCGGCTGCCAGAGCCTCACGAACGGCCTTACCGTTATCCCAGCACTCGGCAACGGCCAGCATATCCAGATTCTGTTCGATTCGGTCAGCCATTTTAAGCAGTAGATTGGAGCGATCGGTAACTGACGTTTTGCCCCAGGCATCCTTGGCTGCGTGGGCGGCATCCAGTGCCAGATTGATGTCTTCTTCTGTTGAACGAGGGATTTCGCAAATAATTTCGCCGGTAACCGGAGTAATGTTGTTGAAGTACTGTCCTTTAACCGGGGCAACCCAGTCGCCGCCGATGAAGTTCTGATAGCGGGATTTAAAGCTAACAAGGGAATCTTTTGCGCCAGGGTTCGCGTAAATCATGATTTTGCCTTTTTTATTATTATGTAGACACGAACAGACTATCGGTAGTAAAAATGAAGTTCTGTGCTGTGATTCCTGAAAACTTGTCTCTCAGTCCAGAGCAATAAAAAGAGCTGATTAACAGCCTCTAAAACAAGGAATGTTATGACGAAGCTGTCTTCACAGGTTATTAACAGGGTGCCGGAAAAACTGGTTGAAAACAGAGTGGTGTTTGTCGGTAGTGGTGTTGAATTGAGTATCTATGATACTTACCTTGATGTTGAGCGGGTTAAGTTGAAGTCCGATGAGCTGACTTATTGTGGGATGCTGACGGGTCGGAAGGTTATGCACAGTGATGACCGAAGCAGTGAGTTTGTTCCGGGAGAGTCGTTTATCATTGCTCCGGGAAAGGAGATCGAAATTGATTTTCCAGAAGCCAGTCTTGACGCACCAACCACCTGTATGACAGTAGAGATTACTCGGGAAAGAGTGGTTGCTGTGGCCGAAAAAGTACTTGAACCATCGGGTTTGTCTGACATCGATTTTAGCGCTACTAACTTTTTGCACAGCAGGCACTCACAGCAAACCCAATATCTGCTTGAAAGAATGATACACACTTTTTCAGAAAACCATCCTGATCGAAGCCTGTTGATTGATCTGGAAGTCTCGGAGCTGCTCATTCGATTGATGCGTGAGAAAACCCGAGATCTGCTACTGAATTACAGCCGTCGGGATCCGACAGCGAACGTTTTTAATGCTGTACTCCATCAGCTTGAGAATTCTATGGATACGCCACTGGATGTTGATGCTCTGTGCATAACGGCTTGTATGAGCAGAAGCAGACTCTACAACGAGTTTAAAAACAGATTAGGGTCCACACCCGGTCAATATCAAAAACAGTTACGAATGAAAAAAGCTCTGGAACTTTTACGGTGCGGGGTTACGATCAGTCAGGTCTGTTTTGAACTGGGTTTTCAGAATCTGAGTCACTTCAGTCGAACGTTCAAGCAGAAATATGGGTATTCTCCACGACATTATATCAGGCAGGTGTGTTTATGAAGTTTGATTAGACATCTATTTAGCAAAGATATGATTATGGCTGCATTGTTTATCCTTCTCCCGCTCTATTCCTTTTCCCCCTAATACTTATGGGGTAAGAAAACTCCTCTGTTTTCCTCTATAAACAATGAAATATTACGTATCGTTCAAGCCGGTTTGACAGCATATGCCAGCAAGAATTGGCCAGTATTTGTGATTGAGCCAATATCACCTGACCGTAAAATGTTTGAGTGATCAAAAAAATAAAATGTTGCCCGGCAGCAGAACATTCTACCAGCCCTGAATTTAGTCTAATCAGGCGCGGAGAGCACAAGCATGAGTGATCAGAATAACAAAGAACTGGAAGCGCTGATGGCTGAGACCGTCGGCATCAAAGTGGGCCCCCATAGAAGCTGGGATGCGGTTAACCAGCCAATGATTCGTCACTGGGCTGAAGCGATGGGTGATAAGAACCCTCGATACACTGACCCGGAATTTGCCTCTTCAACAGAAGAAGGTTCCATCATTGCACCACCAACCATGCTTCAAGCCTGGACCATGCGTGGTGCTAGCTGGAAACATGCGCCGGGAACCCAGGAGCGTACTGCTGACCAGCCTTATGTGCTGGATATCCTGGATGAGCACGGTTACATCGGTGTCGTGGCTGTGAACTGTGACCAGGAATACTTTCGTAACCTGGTGCCTGGTGATGATATTTCCCATTATATGGAAATTGAATCCATCTCCGAACAGAAGCAAACCGGTCTTGGTGTTGGTTACTTTGTGACTGAACTCTGGATCTTTGTGGATCAGAATGAGGAGAAAGTCGGCGAGATGCGTTTTCGTTTGCTGAAGTTCTTACCTCCTAAAAGAGCGCCTAAAGCGGCTGCCAAACCGGCGGCTGAAGCTGACAGCAAACCAAAGAAAGCTCTTCGTCCACGTCCTGGCATGAACAAAGATACTCGTTTTTTCTGGCAAGGACTGAAAGAAGGCAAACTACTGATTCAGCGTTGTACCTCCTGTAAGACTCTGCGTCATCCGCCTTCACCCATGTGTCCAAGCTGTCGTTCACTGGAACGTGATGCAGTGGAAGCCAGCGGAAAAGGTGTGATTCATAGCTATGTGAATGTACATCACCCAGACCTACCTGCTTTTGACGCATCACCTAACCCGGTTGCGCTGGTGGAACTGGAAGAAGGCACTCGTCTGGTAGCCGGTCTGATCGGTATTGAGCCGGAAGATGTGAGAATAGGCTTGCCGGTACAGGCTGAAATTACCCAATGTGATGATGAACTGGCTCTGGCCCTGTTCAGACCTCTATCTGAAAAAGAGCAAGGATAAGGAGCATAGTTATGGATTTTTCCTATAGCGAAGATCAGCAGTCGATTCGTGAACTCAGTGCTCAGGTCCTACGTGATCTGTCCACGGATGAACGTCTGAAAGAACTGAAAGAGAAAGGTGAGTTGTTCGACAAGGATCTCTGGGGGCAGTTTGCTGAATCCGGTCTGCTGGGAATGGCGATACCTGAAGAGTTTGGTGGCAGTGGTTTTGGTCTGACAGAAATCTGTCTGATGCTGGAAGAACAGGGTCGTTACGTAGCACCATTGCCTTTGATGCAAAGTTTGGCACTGGCAGGACTGACATTGGCCAAGTACGGTTCAGAAGAACAAAAGAAGCAATATCTGACAGCGCTAGCCACCGGTGAAGTCATCCTGACGGCGGCTATTCAGGAAGAAGGTCTGTCTGCAGCACGCAGACCACTGTTAAAAGCAGAAGAGAGTGCAGGTGGCTGGGTGTTGAGCGGTGAGCGTGTTTTTGTTCCTTACGCTGAACAGTCTGCTGTGATCTTGGTGCCAGCTACTACTGTAGATAAGAAGACAGTCGTCTTTCTGGTGAATCCTAAAGCGGAAGGTATTGAGCTGAATTTTGAAGAGAGCACCAATGGCGAGCCTCTTTATACTGTCAGCTTTAATAATACGCAGCTCTCGGCTGATCAATTGCTGGCTGACAGCAATAAAGGCGAAGACGCTGTGAAGTACATGGTTGATCGTGGCAATGTGTGTCTTTCTGCGACACAAGTTGGCGTTGCAGAAGAAGCGTTACGTCGTACAGTAGAATACACATCCGAGCGTAAGCAGTTTGGCAAGACTATTGCCTCCTTCCAGGGTACGACACTTCGTTGTGCTGATGGTTACATTGATGTTGAAGGTATGCGTTCTACCTATTGGCAAGCAGTGTATCGTCTGGAAGCTGGTCTAAACGCCGACAAAGAAATTCGTGCAGCCAAATACTGGGCCTGCATTGGTGGTGGTCGAGTGGTTCATACTGCACAGCACCTCCATGGTGGCATTGGTTCCGATCTCGATTTCCCGTTACATCGTTACTTCCTCTGGTCCAAGCGCAATGAGCTGAACCTGGGTGGTGGTAGCCTGCAACTGGCGAAACTGGGTGAAATGCTGGCGGATAAAGATCAGGTGGTAAACGTACTATGACTAGTTCAGTAACGAGTGCTTCAACAGAGTATCAAAACCTGACTTTTTCGCAGGTAGAAGTGGGGCAGAAACTCCCAGTGCTGGACATCGACGTGAGCACTGAGCTGGTGGTGGCTGGTGCCATGGCTTCCCGTGATTATCAGGATGTTCACCATAACAAGGCTGGTGCTCAGGCTCTGGGGCAACCGGATATCTTCATGAATATCCTGACCACTAACGGGCTGGTGGGTCGCTACGTGACGGACTGGACAGGGCCAAAAGCGGTTCTCAAGAAGGTCAACATTAAGCTGGGTACGCCTAACTATCCGGGTGAAGTGATGAAGCTTTCCGGAAAGGTGGCTGAAAAAACCGAGAAAGACGGTCAGAGTCTGGTAGAGATTGTCATCGCCGGCAAAAACAGCATGGGTAACCATGTCACCGGAACCGTTCTTGTGGCTCTGCCGCAGTAACGTTTATTGCCCAGTTAGGTGAGGAAAGAATAATGGCAAATGGACTCAGTGGTCAGGCGGCAATTGTCGGTATTGGTGCCACAGAATTTTCCAAAAACTCCGGTCGCAGTGAAATGCAGTTGGCCGTGGAATGTGTGACAAAAGCTCTGGCTGATGCCGGTATTGATCCATCCGAGGTAGACGGTATTTCTACCTTTACCATGGATAACAATCCTGAAATTGAAGTGTTTCGTGAGATTGGCGGCAAAGAACTGAAAATGTTCAGCCGTGTTCACTACGGTGGTGGTGCCGCTTGTGCCACTGTTCAACAAGCCGCTATGGCTGTTGCTACCGGAGTGTGTGAGGTAGCGGTGTGTTATCGCGCCATGAATGAGCGTTCCGAGTATCGTTTCGGTTCTGGTATGCAGGACACGCCTGCTGAATCCGACTATGAAACTTCGCACTACGGTTGGTATATCCCACACGGGCTGGTAACGCCTGCCTCCTGGGTTGCTATGAGTGCTCAGCGTTACTTGTATGACACTGGCGCTACTACAGAAGACTTCGGTCGTGTTGCTGTTGCTGCACGGCAGTTTGCTGCGACTAACCCGAATGCCTGGTTCTATGAGAAGCCCATTACTCTGGAAGAACATCAGAACTCCCGCTGGATTGCTGAGCCTTTGCGTCTTCTGGATTGCTGTCAGGAGAGCGATGGTGGTGTGGCCATTGTGGTGACTTCAGTTGAGCGAGCGAAGAAGTTGAATAAAGAGCCGGTTATTATCAAGGGCGCTGCACAGGGTGCCTGTGATGACCCTCAAATGATGACTGCGTATTATCGAAAAGATATATCTCGCTTGTCAGAGGTGAATCTGGTCGCTAAACAGCTGTATAAGCAAGCGGGAATGACACCGGATGATATCAATGCAGCGATCATCTACGATCATTTCACTCCTTTTGTAATGACTCAGCTGGAAGAATTTGGTTTTGCCGACAAGGGTAAGGCGAAAGACTTTATCCGTGCTGGTGAAATAGAAATGGGTGGTCGTCTACCAATTAACATGCACGGTGGTCAGCTGGGTGAAGCCTATGTCCACGGCATGAACGGTATCTCTGAAGCGGTTCGTCAAGTACGGGGTGAAGCGGTGAATCAGGTCAGTGGTGCTAGTAACGTTCTGGTTTCTGCGGGAACCGGTGTGCCTACCTCAGGTTTGATACTCGGTCGAGGTTAACGAGTTAGCCCCCGAAGTTTTTCGGGGGCTAAAAAAGAAAATAGATTGGAAGTGGTAATATTCATTAATTGGTACTAGCTTTTCTACGTTGAAATATCCCTCATGGGAATCCGTTATGAATAAAGCTATTGTCCCCGCGATTTCATTGTCTGCTCTAGGTTTTTTATCCCAGCTATCTCTAGCTAATTCTATTTCTGGAAGTGAGCTTGATAGTTGGTCTAAACCGCGAACCAGTATTCAGATCTTGAGCCCTACTTTGGCTGAATACGCAACGATCCAAAAGAATAGAGGGTTGAAAAAATCATCAGTCGGTGATGACAATGAACTTATTCCGGTGATGAATCAGTACAACACGCTCTACTACAGTAAGTTCCAGATTGGATCTAATGGTCAGTCGTTTACTGCGGTTCAGGACACAGGTTCCAGCAATATCTGGGTTCCTGATTTGAGTTGTCAGTCAGAGGCTTGTGATGGGAAGGATAAGTTTGATAACAGTAGTAGTTCTACCTTCTACACCCATGGTGAAAAACTGTCCATTCAATACGGTTCCGGAAATATGACCGGAATTGTTGGCTACGATTCAGTTCTTCTGGGTAGTTTAACGGTACATGATCAAGGGTTTGGTTTAGCTGGAGACTTATCGACGGACTTTCTAAATACCCCTTTTGACGGGATATTTGGCCTTGCTTATAAAAGCCTTGCTGAAGATAAAATAGTGCCCTGGCTCGATAATACTGTTAATCAGGGAGATTTGAGTTCGGCCGTTTTTTCATTTTATCTTTCCAGTACGCCAGGTGATGGTAACAGTAGGCTCATATTGGGTGAACCTGATACGAACTATTATTCTGGTGACATCGAGTGGGTTTCTCTGGTTGACGTAAACTCAAAGCTCCCAACGGATCTCTATTACAATATTGCGTTCCAGAGTATTGCTGTGAATAACCAGAGGCTGAATCTTTCCTGCTATGAGCTGGAGATGGGTTGTAAGACCATTGTTGATTCAGGCACTTCCTTTATAATTGGTCCCAAAGACGACATAGACCTCATATTACAGCAGATAGATATTCAACCTGATTGCTCTAACATTGATCAGCAGCCGCAAATTGAAATACGTATTGGTGACATTGGCTATACACTTCCACCTGAACTTTACATTGTAAAAATGCCGGATGAGGCAGGAAATTTGAAATGTACGCCAGCTTTTGCTCCTTCAAACAGTCCACTCTGGATTTTAGGCGATGCGTTCATGAGAGGTTTCTATACCGTATTTGATAAGGGTGGATCCAGAGTAGGCTTTGCGGAATTGGCTTCTCATCTCAGTGTTAAAAGTAATGGTGATAGCGATAGCCTGAGAGTTTTGCCAAGACAGAGAAGGTGAAATTGTATTTATTATGAGTCAGTTTGAAGATTCTACGATTTGATTTCATGTTTCTTCTGATCGTAGTAAGGGGAAAATGAGGCTGTCATACTTAGGGTATAGCAGCCTTTTTAATTTCTATAGCGCTCAGATATCTAATCTCGTTGTTGATAATTGTAATCACTCTGATTTCTTCTTACTTGTTTCTTTTCAAACTGTTTTAGATTTAACAACCATTTGCTATTTCTTTTCAGTCAAAAGTTTAAATTGCTGACTATACTCATCTCACCTTCAAAGAGAGATCAGGAGTGGCTTAATGTCTGGTCAAAAAAAAGCACTGGTTGCCAAGCTTAATGAAATTCTTGAATATGAACTGGCTGGTGTAGTGCGTTATACCCACTACAGTTTTATGGTATTCGGCTACAGTCGTATTCCTATTGTTGGTTGGCTCAGAGGGGCCGCGACAGAGACACTGACTCATGCCCACGAAGCAGGAGAGATGGTGACGCATCTCGGGGAACATCCCTCTCTGGGAATTGGTAGCCTGTTGGAAACATCCCAACATGATATCCACGATATTCTTAAGGAATCTCTCGAGTTCGAAAAGCAAGGTGTTAAACATTATTACGAGTTACTGGATATCGCGCAGAAAGCCGACTCTGTTCTTATTGAAGAATACGCTCGTCGACTGATTGCCGAAGAAGAAACCCATATTGGTGATATTGATAAAATGCTGCGTAAACCGGGCGAAATTGCCAGTGTAGCTTGAGTTAATTCATGTTTGTCGATCTGTGGCTGTTGATTCCCTGAAATTCAATCGTGATGGACTCAACTCAAAACGGTTAAAAAAGAGTTTTATGACTTTTTAAGTCAAAGGAGGGAACGACAAAACGACCGCTTATATTAATGATTAAATGTCTAAATTGTCAGGCTGTCTTAAAAAGTGAATCTAGAAAGCCTGACGATTCAGAAATTTTATCCACAGGTTATTCAGCCAAACTCATGATTCATCTGAATCAGTGACTCAGTAAGAATATTTTTAAAGGCTTCGGCGAGCAGGGATGTTGGTCTTTGTGCTGACTGCAGTATTGAAACCGATAAAACGACTCGTGGTACAAAAGGCCTGAAAACCAGTATTGGTTCGCCCTTCTGATAATCCATATAACTGCTGGCCGTCATTGGGTCACATATGCAATAGCAGAGTTTTTCTTCCACCAGTTTCAAAGCGGGTTGAAAATTCCTTAATTCGAATCTTGGGTTCAGAGTGGCGCCTGCTGTCGAGAAAGCTTTTCTGGTAGCAATCAGTGTTGGGTGGCCTTCCTGCAAAGTAGCCATAGATTTATCAGACAAATCTTCCGGTGTGATGACTGACAACCTGGCCAGCGGATCATCATTACGAATAGCGCAGACACAGTTCAGTTCAAAGGTCGAAATTTTCAAGGCATTGTTAGGTGTTGGTGTCTCTGACAAGCCAATGTCGTATTGATGGGAGGCTACCCACTCTTCAATAACAGACGATGCCCTCATCATGAGTGAAACCTTAACCTGCGGTTTGTCCTGTACAAAGTCGGCGACCAGCCTTGGCATAATGAATTGAGCGGAAGCCGGCATGCAGGCAATGCGCAATTGACCTTCCTGTAACCCTGCCAGATCTTTCATAGTATGGGTGACGCGTTCAAGTCTCTCCAGTAACGCAGCGGTTTCTTCAAAGAAATGGCTAGCTTCCGGAGTATGAGACAGCCTCCCTTTTTTCCTATCAAACAGTGCAAGCTCTAACTCCTTTTCCAGATTAGAAATCATAGAGCTGACAGCAGGCTGGGTGCGGTTAAGAATCCTCGCAGCCTCTGAGATTGAGCCTGATTTAAACACTTCTCTGAATGCTTCCAGCTGTCTTATTGTCAGGTTCATAGCTGTTGTCCAATACCCTGTAATTGGTAGTAACTATAAGGAAAATCTATGGAGGCATCAAATTTATCGTTTTGTATTTATGGCCTGATTCTTATACTGTGTCGTTCAATAAAAATCGAACAACAACAGAAAATAACAAGAGAGCAGAGGATGGGGAAGCCACTATGAACCGTTTTGTCAGTCTCCTACTGACCGGATTAATATGTATTGTTGCCATAGGACAATTCGTTCAGGTCATTACCCGTTACGTCCTGGAGGTCCCGGTTCTCGGTCTTGAAGAAACTCTTCTATACCCGACACTGTGGCTCTATATTCTCGGTGCTGTTAACGCATCCAGAGAAAATACTCACATTCGAGCCAACGTGCTTGAGATCTTTCTGAAATCCGAACGTCAACATCAAGTGCTAGCCGTTATTGGTGAAGTGCTGAGTATTGCTATCGCTTCCTGGTTGACCTACTGGGCCTGGGACTTCAGCAAGTACTCCTGGAGAGTATGGAAGGAAAGCCCAACTCTCTACTTACCGACTTTTTATATGGATGTTGCTCTTCTTGTCGGTCTGGTTCTGATGATTCTATACACCTGTGTGCACCTGCTGCGCCATGTACGACAACTGTTAAAAGCAGGGGAGCACTGAGATGATTGAAGTAGCACTGATTGCTGTCGCTGTACTGGTTATTTTACTGACGCTGGGCATACCTTTGCCGTATTGCTTCGGTGGAGGCCTGATGGTGATGTACTTCCTGGGCGATACCTTTATGAAAGGTAATATGCTCTGGGGTTTCCAACAGTTAGGTAATCCGGTTCTTCTGGCTATTCCGCTCTTTGTACTGGCTGGCACTCTAATGAGTGTCAGTGGTATAGCGGCGAGTCTGCTTAGATTCGTTAACATTTTTGTTGGTCACCTGCGCGGTGGTCTGGGTGTTGTAGCGACTGTAAGCTGTGCGTTGATCGGAGCAATCTCCGGATCCGGTCTCACAGGTGTTGCTGCTATTGGTCCTCTGTTGATTCCTGAAATGGAAAAGCAGGGTTACCCAAGGCCTTATGCCACTGCGTTGATTGCCAACGCATCTCTGCTTGGTTTGCTGATTCCTCCCAGTGTGACCATGATTGTTTATGGCTGGGTGACCGACACTTCTATTCTTGCATCGTTCCTCGCGACATTGGGTCCTGGTCTTCTGATCATGTTCAATTTCTCGCTGGTTAACATCTGGATATCTCGCAAGTTTCCGTTAGTGCTTGAGCCTCGTCCAAAAGGCAAAGCGTTTGTTGCTGAAGTCAGTCGTCGTGGTTTTCATGCAACACCAGCGCTGCTGATGCCGATCATCATTCTAGGCGGCATCTACGGTGGTGTAATGACACCGACAGAAGCTGCAGCGGTCGCAGTAATCTACGCGATTCCAGTGGGTTTTCTGATCTACAAAGGGCTTAACATTAAGACCTTTTTGGGCGCCGGTAAGGAAGCATCTACTTCTATAGGTGCCATCATGCTGATGATTCTGTTCAGTATGATTCTGTCCCAGATGTTTGTTGTGGAAAGCGTGCCCCAAGCCATTGTTGAAAGTATTTTCTCCATAACAGAAGACAAAACACTGTTGTTGATCATGATTAACGTCCTGTTGTTCCTGGTGGGTATGGTCGTGAACGATGTGACAGCGATCATTCTGATTGCTCCACTGCTGCTGCCACTTATGGAAGCACTGGGTATAAGCTCCATTCAGTTTGCCGCCATCATGGGCGTCAACACAGCAATGGGTGGCGTAACACCGCCGTATGCTTCGATCCTTTATCTGGGTGCAAGAGTGGGTAAGGTGAAAGTGACTGAAGTGATTCGTCCCGCCATGCTCCTGATTCTGACCGGTTATCTGCCAGTGGTTATTTTGACCTCTTTCTGGGATGACCTGTCACTGTTCTTGCCAAGGTTCTTCGGATACTGAGTTCTTG
This sequence comes from Oceanospirillales bacterium, assembly GCA_004762125.1. Classification (GTDB taxonomy): domain Bacteria; phylum Pseudomonadota; class Gammaproteobacteria; order Pseudomonadales; family Endozoicomonadaceae; genus Endozoicomonas_A. The sequence goes on from SIHQ01000013.1 coordinate 23,694, forward strand.
TTTTTTAAAGACGTAATACAACCCCTGGGGCAGGGCTGCCCCTCCTGACATAAAACCATAATAAAAGGAAACATGATGACCCTTAATAACTTCAATAAAATGTTTACGGCCTCCTTAATGGCCGGTGTCCTCGGCATGACTGCAGTAGCTGAAGCTCAGACTTTGAAGATCAGCCATATTCGTCCACAGGGCGCTAATGTTGATTTGGAAATCAAAGACTTTGCTGCCAGTCTGAAAACAGCCACTGATGGTGATCTTAAAATCAAAATCTATGCGGCCAGCGCTCTGGGTGATTACACCACCGTTCAGGAACGTATCTCAATCGGTGCAATCGACATGGCTGTACAGCCAGCTGCGACTGCCGTTTCCCGTAGGATGCAGATCAGTGCCTTCCCATACGTTGCAGAAAACTGGGAACAGGCCAAGAAAATCTACGGACCAGGTGGTGCAATCCACGGCGCCATGAAAGATCTGTACGCCAAGCAAGACATCACCATGCTGGCCGCGTATCCGGTTTATTTCGGTGGCGTAGCTTTGAATACCAAGGCCGTTTCCCCAGGTGATCCGAACATTGATAAAGGTATCAAGGTTCGTGTACCAGGTATCAAGAGCTTCCAGCTTACCTCTGACTCCCTGGGTTACATCAGTTCACCGATTCCTTTCTCTGAAGCCTTTACCGCCGTACAAACCGGTGTTGTAGATGGTGTGATTGGTTCCGGTGCTGAAGGTTATTACGCTTCTTTCCGTGATGTAACCAAGACTTATATTCCGGTTAACACGCACTTCGAAGTTTGGTACATGATCGTTAACTCCGAAACATTTTCTGACCTGGATAAAGCTGATCGTAAAGCTCTTGAAACGGCTGCATTAGAGTTTGAAGCCAAGCGCTGGACCAAGGCTGAAGTTGATCAGTCTGCTTACGAGCAGAGACTGGCTGACAATGGTGCGACCATCATCAAGCTTTCTAATGAAGAGCTGGCAGCGGCTGCAGATAAAATTCGTAAGGAAGTATGGCCGCAGATTCTGAGTGACATTGGTCAGGAATGGGGCCAGGGCGTTCTGGACAAGATCACCAACTGATCAACGTAACTTTTAAAGAGCGTAAGGAGTGTGGTGTTCTCATGTTTATGAGTCAGTACACTCCTCTCCATCTGCTTTGGATCACTTTCTTCGGATTTAAGTTATGTTCCGTACTCTTTCCAAGTCTGCTTCTGTTGAAGTCGGTTTGACCATTAATGGTCAGTACTACCGGGTTCCAGCAGGTTCTTCGGTCTGGGCAGCCATGATCCTGGTCCACGAAACCACGACACGACTGTCGCCGGTTACAGAAAAAAAACGTTCTGCTTATTGTGCTATGGGCGTCTGCTATGAATGCCTGGTTGAAATCGACGGTATCCCAAACCAGCAAGCCTGTTTGAAGGAAGTAAAAGAGGGCATGCAGGTTGCCATGCAGATGATTACCGAGTCTACCGTTGCTGAGGTTGATGTTATGGCTGTCAATGCGATGGAAGGAGGCAATCATGTCAACTAGTTTTGATATTGCCATTATTGGTGCAGGACCTGCTGGAATGTCAGCAGCTATCACAGCGTCAGAAAACGGTGCTAGCGTCGTAGTGCTGGATGAAAAGGCCGCTTGCGGAGGCCAGATTTACCGCAATGTAAACAACAGTCCTTTGGAAAACCCCGAAATCCTGGGATCTGATTACACCAAGGGTGGTCAGTTGGTTAATGAATTTAATAATTGTCCCGCTGAAAAATATTATAACGCTTCTGTCTGGCATGTGAGCGACAGTGGTGAGGTTTTATTCTCCCGTGAAGGAGAAACACATTCTCTGACCGCCCGAGAAGTTCTGATTTGTTGTGGTGCTATGGAACGCCCGTTTCCTATTCCGGGTTGGCACTTACCCGGTGTTATGTCAGCTGGCAGCGCTCAGGTGATGCTGAAAGCAGAAGGGATCGTTAAAGAAGATGCTGTGTTTGTTGGTACTGGCCCTCTGATTTATCTGGTGATTGCCCAATATCTTCGTCTGGGCGTTAAAGTCAAAGCACTGATTGATACGACACCGAACACTGCCTATATCGAATCAATGCCCAAATTCCCCGGTGCGATTCCCAAAACAGGCATGCTGTTTAAAGGTCTGTCACTGTTTAATGAAATCCGTAAGGCCGGTGTACCTGTCTATCGCTCAGCCAAAGAGCTGGCTATTAAGGGCAATGAACAGGCGGAATCCATTGAGTTTTTTTCAGGCGGTAAAAAACACAGCTTGGAAACTGATCATGTTTTTCTTCATCAGGGTGTAGTACCGCATCTTAATCTGACACGTGCTGTCAGTCTTGACCATGAGTGGGATAAACAGCAATTATGCTGGCGTCCAGTGCATGATAAATGGGGAAAAAGCTCTGTCGATTGGATTTCCGTTGCTGGTGATAACACCGGAATCGTCGGAGCAGACGGTGCAGAGTTAACCGGAAAACTAGTGGCGCTGCATCAGTTAACCCGTCTGGGCAAAATGACTGAGACAGAGCGAGATGTCAGAGCTGAGCCTTTAAACGTGACTCTGCATGGCTTGAATCGTTTTAGAAAATTTATCGATTCACTGTATCGGCCTCTCGATGAATTCCGAATTCCTCAGGATGAAACGACAGTGGTTTGTCGTTGTGAAGAGAAGACAGTGGCAGAACTGAGAGTCGGTTTTGATCAGGGTGGTCGTGGCCCTAATGAATTGAAAGGATTGACCCGTTGCGGTATGGGTCCTTGTCAGGGCAGACAGTGTGGCCATACCGTTTCAGAACTGTTGGCAGAATGGCGAGAGGAAGAAGTGGCAGAGGTAGGGTATTACCGTCTGCGTTCGCCATTAAGATTGTTAAATCTTCAGGAATTTGGTCAGTTCTCGGAGATTGAGCCTGTCAATGCTGCCGCAGGAGATATCGCATGAACCGTCTGAAACCTGATGTACTGATCATTGGTGGCGGCATACATGGTTGTTCAGCAGCCTACCATCTGGCAAAAGTCGGTGTACAAGTTACGGTTCTGGAAAAAGACTGGGTGTCACGCCATGCCTCCGGTGTGAATGCCGGTGGTGTTCGACTGCTAGGTCGTGACCTGGCTGAAGTGCCATTGAGTAAGGTTGCAATGAAATTGTGGCAAAATCTGGACGATGAGCTGGATGCTGATACAGGGTTCAGAAAACGTTCTTTGATCAACATCGCTGCAGATGAACAGGACATGAATACTCTGTATGCCCGTCGTGAAAAAATGCATACTGCAGGGTATCAGCATGAGACGATTATTGATCAGCAGGAACTGAGAGAGCGATTGCCTCATGTGTCACCTTTCTGTGTGGGTGGAGTTGTCTCTGAAGATGACGGTTATGCCATTCCTTATCAAAGTACCAAAGCCTTCAGGCGAGCTGCCGAACGTCATGGAGCGGTATTTATGGAAGGTGAGTGTGTTGAACAAATTCGAAAAGTGGGCACTCACTGGCATGTAGCTACCCGTACGAAGGCCTTTCAGGCAGAAAAACTGCTGAATTGTGCGGGCGCCTGGGCGGATAAGGTTTCGGTCATGATAGGTGATAATGTCCCGCTCACACACAGCGCGCCTATGTTGATGATTACGGCCCGAATGCCCCATTTCGCGACACCGGTCGTTGGTGCAGTCAGTAGGCCGCTGTCGTTCAAACAGTTTGAGAATGGTACGGTTCTTATTGGCGGTGGCTCAAAAGGCTTCGCTGACAGAGATAACAATCGAACTCGACTGGATTACAAAAAGCTGGCGATCGGTGCTTATAATGCAGCCGAATTTTTCCCGATCATGAAAAAGGCATCTATTAATCGTATGTGGTCGGGCCTTGAGGCTTACATGCCTGATAATCTGCCGGTTATAGGTCGTAGTGTGAATGCAGACAATGCCTGGCATGCCTTTGGCTTTTCGGCTCATGGTTTTCAGATGGGGCCCGTTGTTGGCCGTGTCATGAGCGACCTAATTACTACCGGGCAGTCAACTTTTGATTTGCAGGCTTTCCGTATTGACCGGTTCGAGCGGAAAGTGCTTTGATTCGGTACGATTTTGATTAAAACACTTTATATACCCAAAGAATTTGAAGTTGCGGGTATAGAGAACAGTTTAAGGAGAAGTAAGTAATGACTATCGAACGTATTGGCTCAACTCACCGAATGAGTAAAATCGTTAAGCATAACAATACTGTTTACCTTTGTGGTCAAACAGCGGGCGAAGCTCAGTGGGATATCGCTGAACAGACACGACAGTGCCTCAAGAAAATAGAGGACCTTCTGGAAGAAGCGGGAACCAGCAAGGAAAAAATTCTATCCACGACTATCTATGTTCGTGATATGAAAGACTTTGCCGGTATGAATGAAGTTTGGGATGCCTGGGTAGCGGATATGCCAAAGCCTGCCCGTGCTTGTGTCGAAGCTCGTATGGCACGCCCTGAAATTCTGGTTGAACTGACGGTCGTTGCAGCGCAGTAATTACTGGGTACTCAAAAAAACATTTTTTGGCCGGTAGCAAACATCTCAGGAAGTTTGCTACCGGTTTTTTTATAAAACCTATATCTGCTACATCGATGTTTACGGTGTCATAACTAAACACATATGCGTTTGGTGCGATCCTAGCTCATGGATAGGCTTAATTTTGGCAAAAACACTCCACTCTTCACCTGAGCCTATATTTTGACTGCACGATTTGCTTGATTCCCACACGCGGCATGAAGGAGTGTATTTACTGAGATCGATTGACACTTTGGTGACGTAATCGTATTCAAATTTATATCTTATGTCTCCCGGACTGTTGACGGTTATCCATTGATAACTTGAATCTGTTTTCTCTACCAGGTTGAGTTCGCTGTGTTCGGGACGTCCATAAGGTCCTATCAAGGCTTTTGTATAAAATTCTGATAGAGACGGTCCATCTTCGGGCGACTCAAGGTACTGTTGATATTTGTCATAATTATTGAATACAAAAAGACCTGTTGTTTGATTTTTATCTTGATTTTTATCCGCAGACACCATGTCTATACTGTATTTCAAATTTGACCCTTGCATCATATACTCCTCAACATAAGCCGTGTTGGAGTAAGCTTCTTTTTGGTCAAACCATGTGTAGTTTGCGCTGCCACCGGGCTGCTTTGTATAGTCAGGCATTCCTTTTATAAAGTAGATATCTACTTCATGATCAAAGTCTCCTTGTTGAAGAACTTCGCTTACATCAACGTGAGAGTATTGGTCACCCTTTACAGTACCCAGTAAAACAGTGTCGTCTTCATAAGCAAACTTCAGTAAGCCATCTTGGCAGCCAGTAGAGGCATCTTGCGCTTCATTAATTGTATATTTGTAGCTGTAGTTTTTTTCCCAATCGTTATAACGATACAGCGTATGTTCATGGGTAGATGGCTGATAATCCAAAACGTAGGTAGTGGTATCGCTGGTTCTCATGTTATCAGCAGAATCTGGCGTCAGCAGAGGCATTGGAGGAGGTTGGTTTGAGCTTAAGATGTATCCGTTATCAGGAATAGGTCGAAGTGTATTTTGGGGGGATTTTAGATGGAGGAATACAAATTGAGGCTCATTATGAGAGTTGTCAGCGAGAGCTTTCTGCTTAAGAAATTCTAATGTTTCGGTCAGTGCTTTTTTGTTTTGTGAGTCGTTACTTAAATTGGGTAGAAGGGATTGGACAAGAGTGCTTTGATCAATACTGTTTCCATTATCCGGAGTCATGGGTTTAGCATTTGAATGAAGTGTAAAAGCACTCAAAGTAGCGAGTATTGATAACTTGAAATAAAATGCGTTTTTTAAATATTTCATACCAGTCAACTTGTCGTGGTTGATAAGAATCGACGATTTGTCGAGTGCTAATAAATAAAACTGTATTCATATTCTATTAATGCTCAAATTTATATTAAATCGATTATTTATAAAATAAGCACAGTAGGAATATAGCTTAATTATCTATCGATTTTTATTAAACTGATTTAAAGTAGAATTAATAGATGGGTTGAGTTATTCAGCTTCTCAGCAAAGAAATACTGAATATATAATTTCAACTAAAAGATAGCTCATAAACGACTCTTGTTTGAGGTTTCTTCACCTGTCTGGTAAATGCAAATATAAGCAGGAACTATGGTCGTGATCAATTTTGTTAGTGCATATTGTACATTGTCTTGCTTTGCTACCTTGTCGTTGCCAAGAAACCGCCACCTTCTGATTATCAGTTAAGTGACGATAATTGCAGTGCTGATGCTGGCAATTGCCCGTCAATGAATCAATGCAAACAGTATTACTTTCACTGTTCCCAGGAGCAACAGGAGCAACAGGAGCAACAGGTACTGGCGCCCAAACTGGATCAGAACCCAAGAATAACATTGTTTTTGCAGGCATTTGGAGTTGCGAAGCGGTGTGGTGTGCAGCGGCGGTAGCTATGCCACCTCCAGTTGCTCCGGAGAATGTTGTTAAGGGTAGATCGCAGATATTGACAAAAGCTGTACTGCCATCTGACGGCATAAATATGTAACCAATTATTTGGTATCCTGATTCAGACATAAAAAATACTTGGTGCACAATATAGTTCGGACGAAGTGCTTCTATAAACAACATGTCATTGGTGTCTTGAGGAATATAAGCCATTTGGTATGAGTAATTAGATAGATAAACAACGATTTGCATACTTTTGCAGAATGGCGCCAAAATAGAACAGAAAACGAGTAAAATCAGTCTTTTTCTCATATGAATCTCCAGTTTTTTGTGATCTGGAAAGATTAGTTGAACTTTCGATTTTTTTCGTTATCGAATGTAGTGCAAGTATAAACATCTATTCCGCTACTGGACATGTTCAGAGATTCCGGAGTAGTAACTTTAAATTCTGGTGTCACTTCCAGAATATTAAGGGCATTTAGGTGAAATGCATAAATTTGTTCTGAAGACCATCCATTAGTCTGTATTTCTTCTGATAAGCTAAGTTGGTTAGTTAATACTGACAGTAATGCCAATGCTTTGGATTTCAGAATATTGAAAGCGATGGGCGCAGACATAACATACAAACCCTCTTGTAGAAGCGATGATCAAGTTTAGTCAGAAATATCGGTTGTTGGCGAGCCCGTGGGTGACACTGCGTTTGTACAAATAGTACCATCAATAAAACTGATCGTACCATTAGGCACTTGATAGCAATGGGTACCGTTACTGTTAAATTGATTGCCATTACTACCAGTAGATCTGAGATAAAAGCTATTGTCTTGAAAATAGAAACCGGTTGTAATGCCTTGTTTGAAAATTATGTTTCTAAAGTAAGGCAAATATGAATAAATAAAAGGGCTGGAATCTCTAGTAATGTAATAGCCTGTTAAATATATTCCGATAATAGATGCATTTTTATAATCTGAGTCAATAATTGTGTTTTCAATAAAATTATCAGGATATATTTTTGCAATACCTTCCCAGAAAATAGCTCGTCCCCTATTACCATAATTGACGATTGTACTGTTCGTAATTCGAACGGTGTATGTCCAATGTAAATACAACGCAGCTGTTTCAGCTGACGCATCTGTATCATTATGTTTAAAATTAAATTCAGAATTGTCTGCAAAAAGATGAGAGATATCTTCCGTTCTTAACAAAAAAGGATGAGAACCACTCAAATCTTCCATCTTCGTATTGTTCAGGTACGTGAACGTTTCGTACAATGCATCCTCGCAAGCGGAGTAAGGTGTCGTTCTTGTGCACCCAGCACCGTACAAGGCATAGGCCTGGGATTGCTCATGAAGGTATATAGCAAGATTATTGAGTGCTATTAGAACAGTTTTAACATATAAGGCCGGATACCTACTATTATCACCTCTGAAAATAAGCTTTACTCTATTATCGTTGGATAACGTAGCAGGAAAACTTGAGTAAAACTGAGTACTGTTACTAGATCTTTCAACTAAATCAACATTAGCAATAGCTGTTAAGTTAGCAAACACTGTCGGTAACCAATGGCGCAGTCCACAGAGTTTTATGTTCTGGATAACCAGAACACTTCTGTCAATGTTATACACATCGTTAAGCAACAGTATCTGATACCAGTCCAAACTTGAATATGGCCCTTCGAGTCGGCTTTTTAGCGTTTCGCTATCCATGATCAAATGAACCGGAAGACTTTCCTCAAAGTCACATTCTTCTTGCAGTCCAGAGGACAATAAAGATTGAAAATTCTCATTAATGTAATAATCATTAACAGCTTTAATATCCCAGGGGTAAGCAGTACTGACCTGAAGCGTAAAGAGTAGTGCGATGGATAGTTGCTTTTTCATGATTCTATCCTCGTGTAGAGTATATAGAGAATTAAATTTGATCTGTTTATTTCAATATAAAAAACGAGCAATGAAGTGTAACAACAATGGTAAAGATACTGCTTTCATGCTGGAAACAAGCATAGAACATCCTGAATGAAGGATGGGAGGTTCTATGCTTTCAAGTGCGTTGGTGCAAATATTTTCATCCACAAAAATGACGGTCCCGTTCGGCTTGCCAATACGATGATGACGTGCTTTCCGTACATCCACTGCCGTAAAGAGTGTAACTCCGGGATTGTTCATGGTGAGACAGTATAATGTGGCTTAGTGTGACATTGGCCAGACCATAGAATGCGGGATAATTGCTGCTATCTCCTATGATGGTCAGCTTTACTCTATTTTCGTCAGCTTGTGATGGAAAAGATTCCGTATCAAAAAACTGCCATCCTGGATTATTAATATTCCAGCTTTCAGCCACGTTATCAAGTCCATTTCCGTTCTCGGTTTCGCTCTCATTTACGTTTCGATGAAGTTCTCTGGAAATAATATCAGCCTTCAGAATATCAGCAAGATTATACACAACATTAATAAACCATTGACGTAAGCCGCATAACTTAAGATTTCGTTGAATTTGAATACTGCGATTGATTGTAAACTCTTTATTCAGTAGTACTATTTGGTCATCGCTGTCATTGTCCGCATGAATTGAATTAAGCTTTTCTTCCAGGTCAGTACTTCCTGTTATTAGATAAACAGAGATACTTTCGTTGAATAAACATTGTTATTTTAGAATCTTTGGAAGTATATAACTATATTGATGAGGTATCTGATCTTCATTGTTAGTGCTAATGTTCCAGCTATAAGCACTACTTGCTTGTATAAGCAACAGAAGAACTAAGTAGTGAAAGTGTTTCATTGTTTTATCGCTTTACGCTAAATAGGTTATTTAAATATGACGCAGATTAACTATATACGATCATATATAAATAAAATTTTTATAACGTAATAAAAAATACACTGATATTTCTATAGAGATTTTAGTGAAAATTTATCAAAAGGTATGAAGTTTGGCACTTTTAATGCGAGGGTATAAGACAATAATCTGGTATACCTCGGACTGCGAGGTATACCAGAATTAAAGTTTTACTGTTCAGGTGTCAGATAGTTATCGTAATGAGCTCTCTGATAAGCTACCCCAGGGTCTTTATCCTGCAACCATGATGCACCCAAAGCATGAGAATACGGCATGTTTTTAAGAACAGGGTATTGGCCACCAGTAATATCGAATGCTTTGTTCCAATTACCGCTGAACTGGTCAGTTTGGCGGAACTCAGTTTCAGTGATTCCAGCTGCAGACAAATCGATAATGGTATTACCATCATCGGAGACACCATCGTTATTCAGGTCACTATCACCGTTACCTACGTTGCGTATGGTTTCGCTGGCGACGTTGACTGCTGTGCCTCTGTCCTTGATAAAGCGCCATGGGTAGTTTCTGGCGCCGGGTGTCTCATCAGGTAGTTCACTCTCACGAACCTCATCATAGGAGATCAAACCGCCGACACGTGCACTTGATCCACCGATATCAAATTTCATAGCATTGTAAAAGATCGGTGGATAGCGCAGTGAGCCAGTGCTAGATCCAATCAACCCGCCAAAGCGATTATTTATGCCGGTACTTTCTGCAATGATGGCACCATTGCTATAGCCTGCACCAAATAGAGTGGAAGAACTGGCAGAGGAAAACACACCGCCAACCTTAGCGGTATCTTTGGTTGGTGTATGCCCAAAGTCTCTGAACAGGTTGAAGTACACACTGTCTACAACCGTCGTATAACCTGCAACGATGGGGCCAACGTATTTGACCCCTTCGAGATTGGCGTAACCGGACACAAACACATGATCTAAGATAAGGTTTCGGGATCTGAAAAAACTCGATTGCATCTGTACATTTTCGAAGCCCAGATTTTGAATATACGTTTTTCGTGAGCCAGAATCATCTCGACTGGTAAAGCCTGAATAGTCGTGGCCATTGTTCGTTAAATTAGGGACGAATCTTAGATTTTTGATGACATGCCTTTGACCATCAAGAACACCTATAAAAGGAATCGGCTCCCAGTCGCTACCCTCGGCATCAATATCCCTGTCCAGTTGAATAACAATGCCTGAGGTATATTGTGTTTTGAAGGAGTCAAACCCGATTTCTTCAGATTCAAATTGCCCTTCCATAGCCGAACGTAACTCGGCCAGGGTACTGACTTTTATGGCTTCACCAAAGTCTGTGTAAGGTTTGTCTAAGTGAGGAGCGGCTGGTGCAGAACCTTGCACATCGTACAATCTGACAAGTACTTTTTTAGTGATTTTGCCCAGCTGCAGTGTTAACTCATAGAAAGCCGGATCTTTTTCAAAATCCAGTGTTTTAATTTGCCTGATTTGTATGTCACCGGTTTCGGGCTTTATATCAATTCTGAACCACTCTTCGATATCCACTTGTTTGGTGAGTATCTGCTGATCACTGGTAGCCATTGTCAAAATTTTATTTGGAAAACCAGAACTGCTGAACTGGATAACGCTTCCACCATCTTCATAGGTTAACAACCTGCCTCTGCCGTCGCTCCCAATAGCAGGTTCGTTTTCCATGATAGAGGCAACCATATCAGACTGGCTTGGATCAGGCCCGTCACCGGTATAGTCGTTGATTCCTTCGACACTGATTTGAATGTCTGCTTGCTGACTGCCATAGTCGTTGCTGGCGGTAATAATAAATGTACCTCTGGCACACTCTTGCCCCTGGTAACAGCCGGATGGAAGTGTGGGGATTCCCACGATGCTGCAGGTTTCATTGACTACAGCCACTTTTAGTCCCCAGCCCAAGGCCGGAGTGATGGTGCATTTCTCCACAACACCACCATTGTTTTCCAGTACACCTTGCAGGCTGGAAATAAATGCGCCTTTAGTAAAGGTAACGGATACATTGTTATTAACAAATGTCGGTTCAGTTTGAGGTCTTGGTTCAGGCTTAGTTTCTGGCTTGGCGTCAGGTTTAAGCTCAGGCTTGGGCTCAGGTTGAGGTTGAGGTTCTACAGGCTCGACCGGCTCTTGCGATTCCGGTGTCAGATACTGGTCGTAAGTCGATCGCTGATAAACGACTCCGGGATCACTAGCATGCAACCAGGATGTGCCTGATGTATGGGAATAAGGCATATCAGTGAGAACCGGATACTGACCATCTCTGATATCAAAGGCATTGCTCCAGTTACCATTAAACTGGTCAGTCTGACGAAATTCAGCTTCAGTCATTCCTGCTGCAGATAAATCTATACCCTCAGCGTTATCGTCTGTAATACCATCATTATCCTTATCACGACTACCATTGCCGATATGTCGCACTGTGTCACTGGCAACTCCGGCTGCTGTGCCTCTGTCCTTAATAAAGCGCCATGGATAGTTATTATCACCAGGGGTTTCATCAGGTAGGCCTTGTTTTTGAGCTTGGCTGTTTGAGATTAAACCGCCAACCTGGATGTTTGATCCACTAACATCAAATTTCATAGCGCTGTAAAACAAATGCGAGCTATTCAATGCTCCAAAGCTACCACCGACTAATCCAGAAATGCGACTCTCTTTTCCAGTTTTTCTTGCGGTAATAGCACCATTGTTATAACCAGCACCGAAATGGGTTAAAGAACCGACAGAAGAAAATATACCGCCAGCTTTGGTGTTATCTCTGGTTACTGTCTGGCCAAAATCTCTGAATAAGTTGAAATAAACACTGTTTATGACACTTTGGTAACCGGTAACAATGGGGCCTACGTATTTAACGCCTTCTATATCGGAGTATCCTGACACAAAAACATGATCCAGAATAAGGCTACTGACGTTAAAAAATGTGGATTGCATGTGTACGTTTTCAAAGCCTATATTTTGAATATAAGTCTTGAGGCCACCCGTACCTGATTCACCCACAGGCTTGACAACAAAACCAGTGGTAGTATTCAGGTTTTTAATAACATGCTTTTGGCCATTCAAGATGCCCTTGAAAGGAATCGATTCCCATTGGCTCCCCTTGGCATCAATATCCCTGTCCAGTTGAATAGCTATGCCCGAGGTATTCGTGGTTTTGATATCGTCAAAACCGATGCCTTCAGACACAAACTGTCCCTTCATGGCGGAGCGTAGCTCAGTTAACGTACTGACTTTTATAGCTTCGCCAAAGTGTGTGTATGGTTTTTCAAAGTCAGGAAGTCGTGGTGCAATGCCTTGAACATCGTACAACCTGACAAGCACTTTTTTAGTGGTACTGCCTAATTGAAGTGTTAATTCATAGAACGAAGGGTCTTGCTCAAAATCCAGTGTTTTTACTTGTCGAATTTGTATGTCCCCCGTCACCGGGTTGATATCGATGTTGAACCATTCTTCGATTTGATTTTTTTCTGTGAAGACTTGCTTGTCACTGGTGACTATTTTCGACATTTTATTGGGAAAACTACCGCTGGTGAACTTGAGGGCTGTGTCAGTATGCTCTAGCTTCAACAGCTTGCGTTTGCCCTCACTATCAATGGCTGATTCGTTTTCGGTGATGGCTGTAACAGCATCAAATAACTCAGGGTCAGGGCCGCTGCCTGCATAACTCTTGACTCCTTCTATTCCAATACGAACAGTGGCTACGGTTAATTGGTTACCACTGTCGTTAGTACCCGTCATTGTAAACGTATCTGACCAGCATTCCCGATTCTGACCGCATTTGCTGGGAAGAACAGGTGTTCCAATAATTTTGCAGGTTCCATTCACTGCAGCAATGTCCAGACCATGGCTCAGTGACGGAGTGATAGAGCAACTGTCTATGGCACCACCATTGTTGGCTAACAGGCCTTGCTTACTGTAAAGAATAGCGTCCTGTTCAAATGCAAAACGAACATTGTTATCAACAAATGCTGGAGCGAGTACAGGAGAAATAATCTGAAGAGATATCTTCTCACCAGAGCTTGAACCTGCCTTGTTGACCCCTGTGACAACATAATCAGCAAGGGCAGCAGATTCTGACGGGGTACCTTTAATAACGCAGGTCTCTTTTGCAACCACAGCATTCAAGCCTACAGGTAACAAAGGTTCTATTTTACAGGCAGTAGGTGCATCACCAGCGTTGGGAAGCATGAAGGTAAACAAAGTACCCGTGGTTGCTACTTTGCGACTGTCGTCGGAATGACTAAAGCTGAAATCGGGAGCTTTCACTATTGGTGTTGCTGGAGTCAATGGAATTTGTGGTTGTGTTATCGGTGTTATTGGCTCTGGTTCAGGAGAAAGAACCTGAAGGGATACGGCCACGGCAGGGCTTGCACCTGCTTCGTTGACCCCCGTAATAACATAATCAGCAAGAGCTGAAGGTTCTGACGGAATGCCGTTAATAGCACAAGTATCTTCAACAACCTCAGCACTCAAGCCTGCAGGTAGAGCAGACTCAATTTTACATTCAGTCGGTGCATCACCAGCATTAGAAAGCATGAAGGTAAACAAAGTACCCGTGGTTGCTACTTTGCGACTGTTATCGGAATCACTCAAACTGAAATCAGGAACTTTTATTATCGGTGTTGCTGGTTCCAGCGGGATTTGCGGTGTTGTTGGATCTGGTACAGGGGAAAGAACCTGAAGGGATACGGCCAGAGCAGGGCTTGCACCTGCTTCGTTGACCCCCGTAATAACGTAATCAGCAGGGACTGAAGGCTCTAAGGGGATACCTTTGATAGCACAAGTATCTTCAACAACCTCAGCACTCAAGCCTGCAGGTAGAGCAGACTCAATTTTACATTCAGTCGGTGCATCACCAGCATTAGAAAGCATGAAGGTAAACAAAGTACCCGTGGTTGCTACTTTGCGACTGTTATCGGAATCACTCAAACTGAAATCAGGAACTTTTTTTATCGGTGTTGCAGGATCTAGCGGTATAAGCGGTTGTATTGGGGTTGCAGGATCTAGCGGTATAAGCGGTTGTATTGGGGTTGCAGGATCCAGTGGTATTAATGGCTGTATCGGTGTTGTCGGTTTCAGCGGTTGTTCAGGCACATTTTGCTCGATGGGCTCTGAGTTAGAATTGCTATCACCTCCACTGTCAGATTTACAGCCTGATAAAAGCAACAGTGTTGTAACTGTTGCTACAGTCAATGAAGAACGCATCAGGCGCATAGGAATATCTTTCCTGAGGAAGTAAAATTTTAATTAATAAACGACATCCTATTTGTAAAAAGCATTGTTTATAAGTTTATTGTCTATTGGGGTTGTAAATATGTGACCTACTTCAAAAGAAAACCAGAAAAGATGGTTTAGTAGAGAATCTAGAGGCTATGCTTAGTCTAGCAACGCATTCGTGGTTGTTGAATGAGGTGTCGGAACGCCGTCGGCGTCTATAGAAACAAATACAATTTTGTCTATCTTTATAATTACTTGCTTAGTGATCTTGTTACGAACTTCACAACGAACCGTTAACGACGTTGTACCTACATTAGCGACTTCCATGCCAAATTCGATAATATCTCCCTTGAAAGCAGAACTGACAAAGTTGATTTCGGACATGAATTTAGTCACCAGCTGGCTACTGAAACCCATTTTACAAGCAGCATAAATAGCGGCTTCTTCGTCTATCCATGCGAGTAAGCAGCCACCAAACAAACGATCGGCAGAGTTCAGGTCAGCGGGTTTTACAACTCTGCGTGAAAAATACTTCATGATGGTTTCCTTTCTATTTTCTTCTGAGAAGCAACAGCGGTATTGCCAGAGTGAGATTTAGCAGGAATTTTACTTCGGTAATGTGACGGTTAGAAGAACATTGTTGAGTGTTTGAATATTAGAGCGATACGAATGCCGACCCAGAGTATCCGGTTCGGGATATTTGTGAGCTAGCGGGGACCTGTGTCTGCGATCAGATTCAAAGAATAAAAAGACATTTTTTGAATCTTGACGGGTTTGACGGCTAATTAGTGTTTGGGAATAACACGGCTATTACGGAAGGAATAGCGCAGCCAGAGAGCCCGGCTGCGTGACAGGTAGTGATTACATGTACATAAACATCATTTCATACACCAGCGCCGGACGTTTTTCGCCGACTACATGAATCTGCTGTTCCATGGTCATGGTGGTTCCCTTGACCGACCCTACAACGCTTTTGATACGACTGCGGGTATGTACTGTGCTACCAGCCGGAACAATACCGGTGAAACGCAATTTGTCAGAACCAACATTCAGCATGTTCTTGAAACCGGTTACTTCGTAGTTCTGTTCGGTTCGCATTTTTGGAATGAGAACCAGAGTCAGAAAACCGTGAGCAATGGTGCTCTTGAACGGACTGTATTCTGCGCACTTTGCAGGGTCTGTGTGCAGCCAGTAATCATCACCGGTCAGCTCGGCGAACTGATTAATCATATCCTGACTGATGGTTACTTCTTCACTCCAAGCTCCGAACTCTTCAGAGACCAGTTCCTGCATGCTTTCTACGTCACTAAATGTGTACTGTTTCATCTTCAACCACTTTGTAATTTCTGTTTTTGAGCCTGAAGTTATTACTCAGACTAAAGCTTCAATTCATAGCAACAAAACTAGCGACCAGAGCCAAACCACAAAAGGTCTGATTGGACTATTCGTAAGGCACTTGCCTTCAGTAATAATGCCAGCCATCTCCCTATAAAAATCTGAAAATAACAACAAAAGGACAGGAATCATGGCAGAAGCGGTTATTGTTGAAGCATTGCGTACGCCAATCTCCCGTGGCAAGCCTGTAGTCGGCGAACTGAGTGGATTCCATGCCACTGAACTGCTGGCGCAATCCATGCAAGGGGTCCTGGAAAAATCCGGCCTCAGTTACGATGATATTGAACAACTGATCGGCGGCTGTGTGACACAAGCCGGTGAACAGGCGGGTAACATCACCCGTAATGCCTGGCTAAGCCTTGGTAAAAATTATCAGGCCGGTGCCACTACTATTGATACTCAGTGTGGTTCTGCCCAACAGGCAAACCATCTGATTTCTTCTCTGATTAACGGCGGTTCTATCAATGCCGGCATCGCCTGTGGTGTTGAAGCCATGAGTCGTGTTGGTCTGGGCATGAACGTTTATAACGGCCCAGGTTACTTTATTCCAAAGCAATGGCCGTGGGATACCACGCCTGACCAGTTCGGCAGTGCCGAGCGTATCGCTAAAAACCGTGGCATTACCCGTCAGCATGTTGATGAATTTGCTTTGATGTCTCAGCATAATGCCGCGCGTGCCTGGGCTGAGGGTCGTTTTGATCGTGAAGTGATTAAAGTCACTGCGCCGGTACTGGGTGAAGATGGTAAGCCGACCGGTGATACCCGTTTGGTTACTCGAGATCAGGGGCTTCGTGAAACCACTATGGAAGGTCTGGCTAATCTGAGAGCGGTAGCAGAAGGTGGTATTCATACACCGGGTAACTCTTCACAGATTTCCGACGGTTCCGCTGCTGTGCTGTGGATGACCAAAGAAGAAGCGCTGGCTCGTGGTTTGAAGCCTCGTGCCCGCATCATCACCGATGTCTGCGTTGGTACCGACCCTTATTACTTGCTGGATGGTCCGGTTGATGCGACCAATGCTCTGTTGAAAAAGAGTGGCATGAGCATAAGCGATATTGACCTGTTTGAAGTTAACGAAGCCTTTGCTGCGGTTGTGCTGTCCTGGGCTCAGGTGCACAAGCCAGACATGTCCAAGGTAAATGTTAACGGTGGTGCAATTGCTTTGGGTCACCCTGTTGGTAGCACGGGTGCACGACTGATTACTACAGCTCTGCACGAACTGGAACGTACCGACAAGTCCACGGCATTGATCACTATGTGCTGTGGTGCAGCGATTGGTACCGGTACCATCATCGAACGTATCTAATCTACTTCGAATGAGTGAAGTCATATTGGCTGTGATTTGCCACCATGACTTCATTGGTGTTGTATAAGCGGTTCATAAAAAGACCAGCTAAACGCAGCCGTTCGAAAGAAAAAAAAGAATCAGGAATCGAGAATGAGTAATCTGAACGGAAAAGTCGCTATTGTTACCGGTGCCGGTCGTGGCCTTGGTCGTGAAGAAGCTTTGCAGCTGGCGCGTCAGGGTGCAAGAGTGATCGTCAATGATCTCGGCGGTAATGCTGGCTCTGAAGAAGCCGCTCAGAGTGTGGTCGAAGAGATTAAAAGTTTCGGTGGTGAAGCTCTAGCCGTATTTGGCGACTGTGCTGACTGGAATGATTCCGAAGCAGTATTTAAGGCAGCCATCGATAACTTTGGTGACCTGAATATTCTGGTAAATAACGCCGGTTTCTGTCGTGATAAGGCCATCTTCAATATGACCGAAGACGAGTTTGACTCTGTTGTTCGAGTTCATCTTAAAGGCCACTTCGTGAATATGCGTCATGCGACCAGCTACTGGCGCAACAAGTGTAAGGCAGACGGTAAACCTGTTTTTGGTCGTCTGGTCAGCACTTCTTCAGAAGCGTTTCTGTTCGGCTCTGCCGGTCAGCCTAACTATGCCTCTGCAAAAGCAGGCATCACTGCTATGACGATGGGCGCAGCCCAAATCATGTTCAACTACGGTGTAACCGCTAACGTTATCTGCCCACGTGCTCGTACTGACATGACCAATCAGGGTGTTACTGCCCAGATGTTTGCCAAGCCGGAAGAAGGCTTTGACATGTTCTCAGCCGCTAACGTCGCTCCGCTGGTGGGTTATCTGGCCTCCGAACAGGCAGCCAATGTATCCGGTGAAGTCTTCGTAGTCTGGGGTGATGAAGTGAACATCGTTCACAGCCCTGTGATTGATACTCAATTTAAGCACGGCGGTCGTTGGACTCCTGAAGCTCTGGCTGACGCTATGGGTGAACACTTCGCCGGACAGACTCCGATCCGTGATGGCTTTGCCATTATGCCTCAATAAAAAGCGTGTTCAGGTCATCGATTTCGATGGCCTGATTCTCCCTGCTTCAGGAGTTGAATGATGTCTCAGGGTTCTCTGGCTGATAGTGCAGAAGAGCAAAAGCAGCGCATCATAGCTCTGCTGAAATCCGTCAATCTTAGTTTGTACTCTACTGTCTCGCCTCAATCCGAACTGGACGAAGCCGAGACGGTGCTGCAAAAGCTGAGTGAGCAATTGTCCGGCCATCCCAGGCGTAAGAAAAAGAAAGATGCAGAAAGTGCTGCGGAATTTATGGTGAATCCCGAGCATCAAAATCATCGCAGTCTTTATACGCCGGTCAGTGGTCGTTGTAATGTTCAATCACCGGATGTCACTTTTACCAGTGACCGTATTACCAAAAAAGCTTACGCCGACGTTTACTATGACGAAACCTTTGAAGGTGGGCTTGGGCTGGTTCATGGTGGCTTGATTTCAGCGCTGTTTGACGAACTGTTTGGATTGATCGAGCATCATTCCGGCAATCCCAGTGTGACAGGCGGATTAAGGGTTCGTTACTGCAAACCTACCCCCATAAAAACACACCTTCGTTACGAAGCCTGGATAGATCAGGATAAGGGTAGAAAAGCATTGGTCAAAGGTCGACTGCTGTTGAATGGTGTGGTGCTGGTGGAAGCAGAAGCGGACTTTATACGACTGGATATGAATAAGGACAGCTTCAAAGCGATTAATCAGTACGCTGAAGCTGAATTGGAATAAATATCCAGGCATACGAATTCAAAAGTCATCTTCCCGCCGGTGGCGGGAAGATAACTGGTTAGATATTCGATTGTGTGTGATCACACACTGAATCGATTAAAAATAATAACTAAAACGAGGCATTGATATGTCCGACCTGAAAGCATTCCGTCAGGAAATACGTGCCTGGCTGGAAGATAACTGTCCGCAGTCCATGCGAACCGCCGCCAAAATGGAAGAGCAGGTTTGGGGTGGTCGCAATATTAATTTTTATTCCGAAGATTCCAGAGTCTGGTTTGAACGTTGTGTCGAGAAAGGCTACACCGTTCCGGATTGGCCAAAGGAATACGGTGGTGCAGGCTTTGACAAGAAGCAGCATCGTATCTTTGAGCAGGAGATGGAACGCCTGAATTGTCGTCCACCTCAGATGAATCTGGGTATCTGGATGGCAGGCCCTGCGATTCTGGAATTCGGTACTGAAGAGCAAAAGCGTGAGCATCTGCCAAAGATTGCCCGTGGAGAAATTCGCTGGTGTCAGGGTTATTCCGAACCGGGAGCAGGATCTGATCTTGCCAGCCTGCAATGTAAAGCAGTAGAAGACGGTGATGATTTTATCATCAATGGTTCCAAAATGTGGACGTCCTATGCGGATGAATCTGATTGGATTTACTGCTTGGTAAGAACCGATCCGACTGGAGCCAAGCACGACGGTATTACTTTTATTCTGTTCGATATGCAGAGTGAAGGCGTTGATGTTAAGCCGATTGAGCTGATCAATGGTGAAACCCATTTCTGTCAGACGTTCTTTGACAATGTTCGTGTACCTAAAGCTCAGGTTCTGGGTGAAGTGGATAAAGGCTGGACGGTCGCCAAGCGGGTTCTGGTATTTGAACGTGATGTGATGTCTAACATGGAATCCACCGTTGCCGTGTCCGGACAATCGCCAAGAACCATTGGCCAGAAGTATCTGGGTGATGAAAATGGACGAGTCACCGACGATGTATTCCGTCACGCTATCGCCAAGCATGAAGTGAACCGTCTGGCCATGGAATTGACGCCTCAGCGTATGGTGGATGAATACACTCAGGGTGTGGGCGATCCAACCGTTGCGATGATCCTCAAGTATGTGGGTACTGAAGAGGAAAAACGCAAATACGAGCTGATGATCAAAATGGCTGGTGAATACTGTCTGGGCTGGGGAGATGATGTCTCCGAACTGGAAGAGCAATTAACCAGTGAGTGGTTGGGTACCAAAACCTACAGCATTGCTGGTGGTACTTCCGAGATACAGCTGAACATTATCGCCAAACGCGCCCTTGGTTTGCTGGAGAAATAGAATGCCTTTAGCTTTTAATGAAGAGCAGCGTTCCCTGAAAGATACCGCCAGGGATTTTGCCAACGACAATACACCGGTAGAAGCTCTAAGAAAGCTTCGTGACAGTAAAGACCCTCTAGGTTACTCCAAAGAGCATTGGGGGCAGATGATCGAGCTGGGCTTTGGTGGCATCATTTTTCCCGAGGCTTACGGTGGTTTTGATTTCGGCGTAAAAGGACTGGCGGGCTGCTGTGAAGAATTCGGTCGTACACTGACCGCTTCCCCCTTGCTGTCGTCAGTAGCCTTGTCCGGTTCTCTTATTTTGGAGGCGGGCAGCGAAGAACAGAAGCAAGCGTTATTGCCTGCTATTTCTATGGGTGAAAAGCGGGTAGCTGTCGCTTTGGAAGAAGGTTCACGTCATAACCCTGCAGGCGTCTCTTTGAAAGGGACTCTGAATGGAAAGAGTAGCGAAAATGGCTTCACGTTGAATGGTCGTAAGACGTTGGTTGTTGATGGTCATGTGGCTGACTTGTTGATTGTTGCAGCCCGTACTTCAGGAGAGCCGGGTGAACAGGAAGGAATCAGTCTGTTTTTGGTGGATCCCAAAGCTCAGGGCGTTGAAATTCAGAAGAATGGCATGACCGATAGCCGTAACTATGCCCGTATCAGCTTTACTGATGTTGAGCTGGATAGTACTGCTCTGCTGGGAGAAGAAGGTAACGGCTTCGCGGCGTTGGATAAAGCACTGGATGTGGCAAGAATCTGTCTGTCGGCCGAGATGTTTGGCTCCACTCAGGAAGTCTTTGAGCGCACGGTTCAGTACTTCAAAGAGCGTAAGCAGTTTGGTGTGCTGATTGGTACTTTTCAGGCGTTGCAGCACAGAGCGGCGTTTATGTTTACCGAAATTCAGGTCTGCAAAACCTTGCTGATGAATGCCTTGAATGCATTGGAATCAGGTGCAGATAATGCACCGGCCATGATCAGTGCAGCCAGAGCTAAAATCTGTGAAATTGCCGAGCTGGTTACCAATGAAGCAGTGCAGCTCCACGGCGGTATTGGTGTGACCGATGAGCTGGAAATTGGTCTGTTCCTGAAGCGTGCCAGAACCTCGCAGATACTGTTTGGTGATGAGCGTTTCCACTATGATCGCTATGCAACTCTGAGTGGTTTCTAAGTGTTAAGCAAATCGGGGCGTTAAGCTCCGATTTGCTTTCTGATAAGAATAATAAAAACAGGTGCTCTACGAGTTTATCCCTGCAGGAACTATCAGACCGCTATGAGCTTGAACAGCTGATCTACGAATACTCCGATATTATTGACCGTCGCCGCTTTGATGACCTGAGTTCTATATTTACCAAAGATGCCCTGATTGATTACACGGATACAGGCGGCATTAGAGGTGATCTTGAAACCATTAAACAATTTCTTGAAGAATCCTTTATCTATTTTCCAACCAGTCACCATTTAAACGCTAATATCCGTTTAAAGGTTGATAGCGATTCTGCTACAGGCACTGTGACGTGTCTCAACCCCATGGAGATGCAGCTATCGGATGAAAATCGTCAGCTAGTATTTATCGGGCTCTGGTATCACGACACTTTTGTGCGAACCCGGCAGGGCTGGAAGTTCAGTAAGCGTGTGCAGGAGAAGGCTCATGATTTTAATAAGCCGGATCTACGGACCCTTTGATTATAGAGTGGTCAAAATGAAGTAAAGGTGGGGGAATGAATTCGTAGTCTTCTGCATCATAGAAAAAGTAAAACTGGTAGTAAAAAGGTCCGTTGTCGCTGCTGCTATCATCACTGCTATCCGAGTTTGACTCGAATTCGATCATCAGGCTTGTATTGGTGAAACCGTTAAAGCCACCCAGTATTTCTGTCTGCTCAAAGTTGTCGTCATCAGTCTTGAATACCCCTTCAATGCTTTCACCTACTTCAAATACGTAGAAGGTTGAATAGGTTCTGACCGATTCCTCTCCAATCAGGCTGTTCGCTATTCCCAGCAACTTATCCTCAGAAGACTGGGTGAGCAAAATAGCCTCTACTTCGGACATTCCGCTGCTTGATGCAGGCAATAAAAACATCAGGGCTACAATTACAGGCCCTAGAATCAGAGGCTTCATGTAACGGTCACCTGTATCCGAAACTTGTATAGGGAAGGGGCTGGCTCGCTGCTGTAATTATAGGCGTTAGCCGACGATGTGAATGGGTTTAAGATTTTTTAGCTTCAGGGTAATACCAGATAGGAGACGTCCAGGCGCGTTCCTGAATCGTTTTCGGATACGCAGGGTTATCACAGGTTTCAGGGCGGTCACCTTCTGGCAGGCGATTGCATTCGTATGTACTCCAGCGACAGCTTGGGTTTTCCAGAACACGGGCGTAATAAACAGCAGACTGTTCCTTGTCAAACTCCGGATCCTGCCAGGCGGCGCAGAGTTGCTGGAAGCCGGTGCCTTGAGGTTCACAGGTGTTCACATCGACACTTGCACCGTTATTCGGATTACCTGCAACGTCGTACACTTTCTGTTGCAGGGTTCCCTTGTCGTCTACCCAGCCTTTGATGATCTGAATACGTTGCAGTGCCACGCCTGGTACATTGGCAGAACCGGCGTCAGCAAGAGCACTGACCAGGAAGGTTGGGTTCTTGCTGTCCGCTGGCAGAGACATATTGCTGCCCATCGGTACACCTTGTTTGTACGCCTTGCTGATCATCTCCGGGTCATTACACATGTCTGCAGTCAGGTTTTCACCGGCAAAGAAACGTGGCTGAATACGAGGACCAGATGTGCCGAAGGCTTCACGCTTACGCATGGCATCAAACAGGTCTTCCCGGGTATTTTGTGGTGCATAAATACCGGCGAGGCCACCAGGGCTGAAGCGAGCCTGACGCAGAGTTGCAACGCCGCCAGGTAATTTTACTTCACCCTTCAGGCGTTTCTCTGGTGTGTTAGTCATCACCAGACCTGAGCTTACGTCCTGTTCGTCAACATTACCGCCGTCAGAACTGTGGGTGTCAGTAGCAGCAATGATACCGAATTCGAAAGGGTTAACGCCCAGACGTTCTTTCTCTTTCAAGCCTTCCGTCAGGTTATAACGGGCAAAGTTTCGGCGGGATACACAACCGGTAAGAGCCAGACCTTTGTCGCCTGATTCGTCCATGCAGTCTTCCACTTCAGCTTTCGGTGGATGGATTTTCTCAAAATCACAGAACTCATCAGGCGCGCCACCGACACCGTACATCCCATTACGGCATTCGGAGTCGCCCTTTAATTGGTAAATCTCGAACAGAGGTTCTGTCTTTATTCTCAGGGCTGCAATTTTCTTCTCTTCTTCAAGCGTTTTGGCGCCGCCATAAACCGGAGCGTAAGACTCACCCGCAGAGAAGTTGGTGTTATGAGGAATAGCCAGAACTTCGCAGTCGTTGTCGGCACTGTTGCAGGCATCATCCAGGTATTCCCACAGTTGCTCCGGGCGTTTTGCAAGATTGGAAGCGACAGGAAGATTCAGAACAGTGGCATTCCTGAACAGAACGTTTCTGTGCATGTTGTTGCCAGTGTCTTTGGTGCTGAGTGAGTACTCGAAACCTACGATGGCAGAGAAACTGCATTCAGAACTTCTGTCGTAGGCCGCTTCAGCCGCTTTCTGGGTTCGCAACCAGACAGGTAAAGACGCTGCGGTACAGGTTTTATCATCACCGCAGACGTCGCTGTCGTCCACAGCCATAGGACCAAACCCACCCATGGAAAATACACGACCCAGGCGTGCCATGGAGTCAGGCAATACATCGGCCCACCAGCGTTCACCCCGCATGGTCAGGCAGACGTCATTGTTATAGTTCGGATCTTTGGGATCGGTGCAGACGCTGATCTGGGCAAAAGATTCGGCGTGGTCAGTAACGGCAGCAAAATCCAGAGGTCTGTCCAGCTGGAGTGTTACTTGAGGGTTCTCCGGGTCATTGGCCGGGCCAGATACGATCGATTCGCCTTTTGCATAACGATAAGCGTCTTCTGGTCCGTTACTGTTCGAGAATACCCAGGAATCGAACGATAAGCTGGTGTGAACGTGCAGGGCGCCGAAGTAGGCGTTGTTGTTCGGGTTAAAGTCGCGGCAGTCTTCACGGGTGTCATCGCCGGCAAAATCCGGGCGCTGGGCAAAAATTTCTGGTGGTTTGCTGGTGGCTGATGATGGATCGAGAGTGTCGGAACAGCCGACGAGCAGGAGTGGAATTGCTGCAGTGAGCAACAGCCCTGCTTTGCGAAGCCTTTCGCTGGGCATAGTCGTTTAATCCTTGATTGTTATTTTTCCTCGAATCTAGAGTTTTCAACAAATATTAAATAGCTCATATTGTGCTAAAAACTTAGCTTAAACAGTAAAAGTATGCTGGAAGAATTATTTGCCGCGATTTTATGAGTACAGGGCAGTAAGAAAAACGATTCAGTCAGAGGAGGAAAGGTATTTAATAGCGCTCTTGTGGTGTTATACAGGAGTGGGTGATGTGGCCTCTATTATTGTTTGATACCGTTCCATTAATTCAACTCTATCATTTCCTAAAATTAAACCAATTTTTTCAGGGCGAATTTTTATTAATTTTTTTTCAGTTCCCGTTGCACCTTTAACACAGGGTGAAAGCATCTGATTAATCAATAGTCCGTCTTTAATGCTAATTTTTGAATGTTGGGCGTGCCAACACTGTTCAACTTTCAGGCATTGGGCTGATGATGGAAAGTGCTCTTTAAGAGCGTCCAGATTACGTCCCTGTTGTAAAAGAAAATCTTGCAGGGCTTCGTACGACCATTCACCGTAGTGGCTGAACAGTGTGGCAGGTAATGAAACCGGTTCCAGCTTCAGTTCTCTGTTATTCAAGGAACACTTAAAGTGTCCGGTATCAAGACGGTAGGCGATATAAGTCAGAGTATGCCCCTGATTAAGGTAGTAGGTTAAAACAGACATCAAGTGTTCTTCGTAGTGAGGGTGATCACAGGGGGTGATGTTTAATTGATCAATAAAGGTGGGTTCCAGGTGAGCCATTTCATTTTTAGGTAGTATGAACTTCAGGGAAAAATGTTTCATGATGCAACGAACCGCCGAGGCACTGCCTGATTTTATTTTGTTAATATCAGCAGTCATCGGTACTGAAATAAGCCTTGAGAAATCAGGGTTATGTTTTAAATGGCCTTGAAAATGTCGTAAGAAATCAAACCAGGTTTTTGCGTTCCAACCATTCATTGTTTCCTGAAAGTCTTCCAGTGTCTGACCAATGTCGGATTTGGCTTCAGTGGCAAAGTCGTGAGCTATTTCGTATTTTTTACAAAGTGCCTCTATCAGCGGCTGTGTCCATGTGTCGTGCTCGGATCGTAACTCAGCCGGAATCTCAATGGCCATGGCTTTGAAGTATTCATTGGATGCGTGAGCAGAAGGTCTGTATTCAGGTTTTTCCTGTGTCAGGGTATCCAGCAGCTTTGTTATAGACCACCGCTCTTCCTTGCACTGAAGCAGAAGACGCTTCATGCACTCATCATAGTGAGGTGTATCAGCGGCACAAATTCTCAAACCGCGGATTGGCAGCATGGGGCAAAAAGCACTGGATAGCTCTGCGCCTGAAACATAAGCAAGGTAGGAAACGAGGTCTTTTGACTGAGGTTTCAGCTGTTTGATTTCATCCTTGATGCAGGGTAGGGGGTGCCAAAGTTTGTATCGATCCCTTCTAAGGTAGAGGTGTGTAAAAGATCGGTCATCGCAACCCATCTCCTCGAGAGACGCTTTTAAATTACCGAGCGACTCTTCACCCAGAAGGCTTGTCCACTCGGTATCACTCAGATCACTCCACTGGGTAGTTCCGTGAAGTGTTGTCCGGATATCCGGGCTGTGAGGGATCGGATAAGCTTCTTTACCTGCATTACCTGCGGTGGTCCCGGAATTGCCTATATGGCCACTTTGCATCATAGCCCTGATGGCTTGGGCAGACCGGCCTTGACTGACAAGTTTAGAGGCATAGCGCTTGAGGGCAGGCAGATAGTCAGGATGATCAGATCGATAAGTGACGAGAATATCCCTGTCAGCATGCTTTTCCAGAATGGAGTTATTAAGATCAATATCCAATAACCGGGGTAACAGTCGTGTATGTGCCTCACGCCATTGAGAAGCTCTGAAGTGTTCTGGAAAACATTGATCAGGTAAGGCGGCACGAGTCTGAAGACGAGCCTGAATGCTTTTCTCCGGACGATTGTTAGAGAGTTGATGGCTATAGAGTTCTTGCACGGTAGTTAGAAACAGCATCATCAGGTGTTTCTGTTCGTCAGTCATGTTTTCGGGGATAGGCTGAATGCTCGGAAAGTCATTATTAAGCCAGCAGCGAAGGTAGTTTTGTTCATTCTGTAAACGAGTAGGTCTCGGCGAAGCCAATTGTGAATTAACAAATTCAAGCCAAAGATTCAGATCTTTAAGAGTGGCGGGTAAAGGGTCTGGATACAGAGAAGGGGAGAGGTCTGATTTCTTCAGGTATCCCTGCAGATAGTTTTTGGCAACATTGTCCAGTTGCCCTTCCGGCGATAATGAGTGATAGAGGTAGCTGAGTTCACTGAACTCTGCTTGCTGGGGGGTAGGAATGTTCAGTAGATGGCAGAGATACTGTACCGAACCGGGAAACCAGAAATACTGTTTAAACAAAGGATTGAAAATGTGCTTCTGGTTAAGGTCCAGTGCAATATATTCAAAGTGTATGCCCGCCAACAGCATGCCTTCTATGAGCTGTCGCAACTCGACCATCGATGGTGGTATGGGTGTTGTAATGGACTCAAACTGAAAAGTATTACGGTCGCTCTGTTCAAGGGTGACAGGTTTTGGAGCTAACGGCGGGTAAAGGTATTTTTCAGGATCCCAGAAGTAACCTTGGGACTGGACTATTTGGTTGTCATAGTTCAGCAATAGCTCCTCGCCGGGTGCAATGTTCCTGCCTGCAACAGCAACAATACAATACTGATCAGGTGTGATGTCGGCAGAAATATGAATGCCTTCATCGCTGACACTAAGAATGGCTCCATCATCAATACACCCCATTAATAAGATATTGTTCAGCTGTTTAGAGTGGTTAATGTTGCTAATAGGAAGAGGGCTGTCGATCAGTTCCAGGCCCATATAAACCCATTGATTATTACTGTCCTGACAATAAATATTATCAGTAAAAATCTGATAGGAAGGCAGGCGCCAGCTAACCTTTTCGGTATTGTCGTAGAGGCTCCAGGTCAGGTAGCGTTCACTGGATGGTTCTGAGATGCCACAGCTTTCACGTTCATCATACGTGAGCGCTCTTTTTCTTAACAGATGGCCGTCAAGCACTGCGCAGATTTGATTTTCTGCAATGGGTGTAGCGTTCTTTTTTAAGAAAACACCCTGGTTGTGAATCTCGCTGGTGGCTGTTTCCAGTGTACGGGACTCAAACTCATGCAGAGCCTTCTGAGTGGCTGAGTCAAGCGGTGCGAGGAGTGACTCCTGTTCAAAAAAATCTTTCGGTAAAAAGTAGCCTTTCGGTGTCTGAATCACAGAAACAGTCGCATGTTGGAGCTTTGGACGTTTATTGTCATCAGGAGCAGGGCTGTCTGAACGTTGTTGCCTTTTCGCAGAAGTTTTAGCGGCACCTTCCCGTTCCACAGTTGAAAATTGAGGGCTATTAAGGTGAATGCCTGGACTGTCCATACCTGAGTCTCGCCTGTTTATTAATTATCATTACAGATCTTTTGACCGCTGGGGTTCGAAATAGTTGTTACACGGTGATATTTGCTCAGTGATACTGACCAGTCTGTTAGGTGGCAGAGGAATTTTTTACCGTAAGGGAGTCCAAGTAAAGAGAAAAAGGAATCAGTCACCTGCAAAAAAAGGCGGGTAATTACTATTAACGGCAGGCAAACAGAAAGGAGGTGGCTATGGCTTATGATAATAATTCAAATCGTTTATACGGCCCTTATTCTGTCAGTCGGTCCCCATCTTTATCGAGCAGTGATTCCGACAGTGATGATTCATCTTCGTCAGGCGACTCATCTGACAGCTCTTCGAGTGATCACTCACGCCGACAATTACAATTTGGTCCGAGAACGGCTAGTCCAGTGCTAAAGGCTGAGGATGAAAGGCTTGTGGCTATTGCTCGCTCAAATAATGTTGTTTTCGATAATGTGGTCTCCATTCCTTGCAGGCGAGTTCGGGAACAGGCTGTACAGGTTGCATTGTCAACGTGTGCTGAAAACTTGGAAAGTAAAGTAAATTCCCTTGAAAATCGGCTTGATGCCGTTATAACAAGTAAAAATAAAACAGAGCAGGGGCTAGAAGAGGCTTCAGCAAAGCTCAGTGAGATGAAGGCGAAGCATCAGGAGTTAATGAACCAGGTTGATGCCAGTAAGCAAGAGAATGAGAAACTGAGCCAGGAGCGTGCGGCATTTAAAGCATCGTATGATGAAAAATGCAGTGAATATGAAAAGCTAAAAACTCAGTTTGAGGTACAGCAAGAGAGAATTCGTGTTGGAGAAGAAGATCGGCAGACATTAGATAGAAATACCCATGAATCAGCGGAAGAACAACTCAGAATTCTGGAGCAAATAGAACAATCAAAAAAATTAAATGATGAAGTATTAAAGCAAAAGAAACAATTCGATGATGAAAAAAAGGAGTTGATCGTACAACAAGAAAAGAAAGATGAAGAGTGCAAACAGTTAGAGGAAGAGCTGGATCAGGAATTTCTGAAAATGGAGAATGAACTGTTAGAGATCAGAGGCATAAGAAAAACATTGCAGGACAAAATGGATGCCAAATTTAAAGAGCTTGTGGATTTAGTGCAACCACCAATCGATTCTGACGATGAGAGTCAGTCCACTCCTGAATCGCAGCGATCACTGATAATGGATGTTGGCTCACCACAAAGTAGTGTAGCGTCGTCGGTTTCTGCTGTTGTTGCTGACCAGGAGCTTGAGATAGCTGCCGCTGATCTGAACCGGTTGCAGAATCCTGTGATGAGTTTTCAGGCGGTTTTCGAAACAGCTCGCACACTTAAAATACCGGAGCGCTGGGTCTGCCTTGGTTATCCTGTTCAACAAGGTGATGATGGAACACCTGTTGAGGTCAACAGTATCAAAGATATTTCAGATCCTGAAGATTATGATATTCAAGAAGTGGATTCGATTAACCGCTATTGCCGTCATCAGTCGTCATCCAGCGCGTTTAAAAATCAGACTATGGTCGATATTCTGAATCATGCCACAGCGTTCGAATACGTAATGAAGCTGTCTGAAGTGCAAAGCTGGGTTATGCAAGGGCATGAGTGTGTTATGGAAAAACTGCGCATATTGGCTAAAAATGACCAGGATCTGAAAGAGCTTTCAAAACCGGAGCAGCAGCAGTTGAAAGAATGGAAGGCGCAGCGTAAAAAGTTAAACCACCCTGTTGGTTTTGATCCACTGGCCTGGCTTCGGTTTGTTGCTTGTGAGTTGCAGTCGCACCCTGATGATCGATTAGTGCAATTAACCGCATTATGGACTGATTTTTCACTGCAGATGATGTTGTCTAAAAACGGTAGGAATAATCTACAGCCTGGATTAACCGCTTTCGATTGGCGGAAGATAAAGCAAGAGCCTCTGGTCTCGACTCAGGGTTCAAGTCGCAGCGCTTCACTCAAGCGTAAACCGATTGCCAAGGCAGGCAAACGCAAGCCGGCAGAAATACCCAGAGAACCCCGGAAAAAAGCAAAACACTAAAGAGTCCTTTCCAGTATTAATCACTGGAAAAATACTGTTTTCTTCTTCACAAGCGCTCTTAATCTGAAAAATCCTCATGCCTTCCAGAAATATCTGGCGATATCCATTAAATAACACAGTTTCAATAACTTATCTGGTTAGTGTGATTAAGACAATGCGCTTGACTTAATGTGCGTCTTTTACCTACTCTGTCGCCCAGTTCTGGGCTGCCTGAGCAAGGATTGGCTGAATATGTAAGACCACTATGGCCGAATTTGCTCTTGTCGCAAATAAGTCATGGGGATTAGTGTTTACCGGCAGTCTTATAACAACAAGAACAACCACACAAAGCGGGCTGTAGACGACGAGGAGTTAAGAGTCCTCAGGTCGGAACAGCTGACAAAACCGGGGCCTCTTATGAAAAATACAATAACAAAGACCGTTAAGCAGGACAGGTTCTCTCCAAAAAAGACCTTGCTGACCGTTGCTGTAGCTACAGCTGTTTCCTCTATGGCACTGCCTGCCTACTCTCTGACCTTTGAACCGACCAGTGAAATCACTGTCGATCTCGATACTACGCTGAGCTATACGGCTGGCTGGCGTATGAGTGATGTAGATTATTCAACCAAAGCTGATGGAAGTTACCGTATAGCCACTGCTGGCAACCAGAACTTTGAAAAAGGTTCAATGGTAAATAATAAGGCAGCCATACTTTCAGAGATGGATATTCGCTATAAGAATTACGGTGCTTTTTTCCGTGGTTCAGCATTTTATGATGCTGCATATTTTGGGCAGAATGATCACGATAACACTGCCGTTTACCATGACCGTACAAAATTTGGTTACAACGAGTTCACTGATACAACTCAGGAAATTCATGGTAAAGATGTCCGTCTATTAGATGCCTTTGTTTATGGTAATTTTGAACTGGGTGAACGTAACCTGAACTTGCGTGTAGGCCAGCAAGTGGTTCAGTGGGGTGAGTCTCTTTTATATCCAGGTGTAAGTTTAGCGATGAGTCCTGCAGATGGTGGGAAATCTGCTATTCCTGGAACCGAAGTAAAAGAAATCTGGTTGCCCATTGGGCAAGTGTTTGGCCAATTAGATTTGACAGACAATCTTAACGTATCTGCTTATTATCAGTACGAGTGGAAAAAAACTGAAGCTTCAGAATACGGCAGTCTCTTCAGTGAAGCCGACTTGTTGGATGAAGCTGGAACAATGGTTTTACAAGACGGAGCCCATTTTGGTTCCTATAATATTTTCCGTGGTAAGGATGTAGAAGCTAAGGATTCGGGGCAGTATGGTTTAGCCTTAAATTATTATGCTGAAAATGTAGGTTATGGTACTGAATTTGGCCTTTACTATCTGAATTATCATGAAAAAACACCAGCAAAAATTATTATTGATCAAGCCCCAGGGGCAGACGGTAATGGTAGCTACCACGTAGAGTATTTTGAGAATATTAAGTTGATAGGTGCCAGCTTCGGTACATTAGTCGGTGACACTAATATCGGGGGTGAGATTTCCTATCAAAAAGGAAAAACTATTGGTAGTAATAGTGAAGCTGATACTGGCATTAGAGCTAATACCATTCAGGCCCAGTTATCTGCTATTCACTCTTTTGGTGTAAGTCGTCTTGCTGATGACGTGTTGATGATTGCCGAAATTGGATACAACAAAGTAACTAATAAAAAGAGAGAAGAGCTGGCTGATGGTAAAAGGCTGACTGGTGCAGGCATTCAAGCGAAATTTGATTTCAAGTATAACAATGTGCTTCCTGCTACTAATGTTGTGATTCCAATATCCTACGAGCATGCGCTGCGTAACCATGGTGCAGCAGGTGTGTTTGACGGTGGTGATAGCGGAAGTATTGGTATTAAAGCAACGTATCAGGATCAGTGGACAGGTGCTCTTACCTACAATGCATATTTTGGTAATGCAGAAGAGAATAAGTTCGCAGATCGTGACAACGTTTCCATGAAGCTCGAATATACCTTCTAATTACCCCTTTCGGTAATCAAGAAAAGAACCGTTACTCAAATGAGTAACGGTTCACCTCAAATCAAAAACAGAAGACGGAAACATTCTGTTTATCAAAATCATCCAGGGAAGAACGATTAGCATTACTCAATAACCAGGACTTGCGTTGAGCTCTGTTGTGTTGTCGGACTGAATAAAAGTTGAAAGTTGAAAGTTGAAATGAAGCTAAACCGATTTTCCTTATCTGCTGTATCTACAGTGCTGCTTATAGTGGCGTCTGTACTGACAATGACTACGACTCAGGCGAAAGTG
The DNA here is from genome assembly GCA_004762125.1 of Oceanospirillales bacterium. Lineage (GTDB taxonomy): Bacteria > Pseudomonadota > Gammaproteobacteria > Pseudomonadales > Endozoicomonadaceae > Endozoicomonas_A. Next base: position 55,943 of record SIHQ01000013.1, read on the forward strand.
TCTGAGGAAGAAGCTGCGCGTCTTGGTCAAGATCTAACGCCTTCCGGTGCTGAAAAAGCCGGTAATAAGAACGGAAGTATTCCTGCCTGGAATCCTGATTTTAAAATCCCTGACAACTATCAGGGCAGTGGTTCCTTATACATTGATCCCTATTCTGATGAAAAGCCGTTGTTTATTATCACGGTAAAAAACGTCAGCCAGTTTAAGGGCCAGCTATCGGAAGGTCAGTTGAAGTTATTCGAGACCTATCCAGATAGTTTCAAAATGCCGATCTACCCCACTCACCGGGATGGCAAATACTCTGATTTTGTAGAACAGAATACTTACCGTAATGCCTTGAATTCAACGCTAACTGCTGATGGCAATGGCGTATTGAATTCATACGGCGGTGTACCTTTCCCGATTCCGAAAAGCGGGGAAGAGGTAACCAAAAATATTAATCTGGGTAGTGGTGTCTTGTTTAGTAAGATGACCACAGACAGCGTTATGGTCTATCAAAATGGAGCGCAGATTATAGGTCGATCGACCACAACAACACGTTCACCTTATTTTGATCCGGAATTGTCATCAGACACGTTCAATGCTGAGAAGCTACCAGCGGTTGTTCAATTCACCGAAAACCTGCTGCCGGTTCGTGATAAGGGCAAGAACTTTCTCATCCATGAGCCAGTGGATCTGAGTAACCAGGTTCGTGGTGCCTGGGCTTATACGCCAGGTACCCGTCGTGTGCGTCGAGCGCCTAATATTGCCTACGACTCCCCGGTAGGGCTTTCCAGCTTTATCCCCGTAGACAGTACGTCTGGTTTTAACGGTTCTATGGATCGTTATAATTGGAAACTACTGGGTAAGCGGGAAATGTATATCCCGTATAATAATTACCAGTACGAAGACAGTAATCTTGATTACAAAGACCTTTTCACGGCAGGCCATCCTAATCCTGAATTTGCTCGCTATGAACTGCACCGTGTCTGGGCAGTGGAAGCAACGTTGAAAGAAGGTAAACGTAACGTCTTCAAGAAGCGCGTACTGTTTATTGACGAAGACAGCTGGACGCCTTCTGTTGTTGATTTATACAACAAGGATGATCAGATCTGGCGGTTAACCTTACATCACACGATCAATCGTTATGATTTCCCTGGAGTTCTTGGTCGTGCCGGTATTTATCTGGACTTAATATCTGGTGAGTATCAGGTGGATAAGTTTCAGGGTAAGAACAAAGGTTATGCACTGAATAAAGGTGTTAAAGAACTGGCTTATTTTAAGCCTTCGACGTTAAGAAAACTGGGTATTCGTTAATAGCGAAATAACTGTTACTTCAAGCCTTCAACTCTCCGCAAGCTGGGTGTCCGCTAAAGATTTATTGGCTCTTTTGAAAAGCGAGTAAGTCGTTACTCTCGCAGCAGATACTGATTATTCAGTATCTGTCGTTTTTGCTTGTGACGACTGAAAAGCAGTTTGCCTGGAATGTGTCACTTTTCTGATAGACAGAGATAAGTACTCGGACAAAAGAATATCTGGCGCTTGAAGTGCAGAATCATACTGTTGAGGATAATCATCCTCTGAATACGGATGTGAAGAGTCTTAGCTGGTTCAAGCCAAGAATGCTGCGCCGTTTGGATGTACGTTAATAAACCTTTGTTTTCTTTGACAAAAAAGGCTGCCTATGCAGTTTTTTTTTGTATTTATACGACTATTTTATTAGAAAAATAGTACTAGCGAATGCAAGTATCTGGTAAAGTTAAGGCGTGTGTTTTAGTTATTCGTCTGGCTCTCCAGGATGATTTTATCCCGCTATTACTCTATCCGGTGAGGCTCTGGATTAAGCAATAGATTTTAAAGAGAGTAGTCGGCAGTACTCACTGAAGCGACGAAAAAAAGCAGTAATAATAAGTAGAGTAATATGAAGTATATAATAAAAAAATCTCTTCTCGGTCATGCCTTTGCCACTCTTGCCATTGCTACCAGCGCGCTGGTAGTGAACCCTGTTTATGCCAAAGTGAGTGCTGAAGAAGCAGCCAGGCTGGGTGTGACGGGTACTGAGTTGACGCCTATGGGTGCCATTCGTGCCGGTAATGCAGAAGGTACGATTCCAGCATGGAATCCGGATTATAAAATCCCTTCAAGTTATAAATCAGGTGACCGTTATCCTGATATCTATGCGAATGAAAAACCGCTGTTTACCATTACAGCCAGTAATGTAGAAAAGTATAAAGACCAGCTATCTGCTGGACAGGTCAAATTATTCAAGACCTACCCCGACACCTACAAGATGAATATTTATCCCACTCACCGGGATAGTCGTTTCACTGACTTTACTTATGAAAGTGCCAAAGCTAATGCCGTGCGTGCGGAGTTGGTGCCGGGTGGTAATGGCGTAACAGGTGCGTTTGGTTCCATTCCATTTCCTATTCCCCAAAATGGTGATGAAGCTATCTGGAACCTGGGCGCAGCCTTTGCGCCAGTCTACTTCAGGGAAAATAATCAGAGTGCCCTGGTTTATCGCGATGGCAAACGAATGATGGGCGGTAATGTTGCTCAGGTTTATAACCCTTATTTTGATCCCAATTCGACGCTTGAAGCGTTTGAATCGAACGATCTTCCACGACAGATGTTGTTAATACAGCAGACGGCACCTGCCCGTACTAAAGGTGGTTCTTCTTTGGTCTATACAAGAATGAATGCCGCCAAGACTCCTCAGTCTGCCTGGACTTATTCACCAGGTGTCCGTCGTGTAAGACGTGCTCCAACGGTAGCTTACGATAACTTTGAAGGTCTGGGTAAGTTTAATACGGTTGATAGCGCTAAAGGTTTTAATGGGGCTACTGACAAGTACGACTGGAAACTGCTTGGACGTAAAGAGATCTATATTCCCTACAATGCCTACAAATTTGATAACCCTGATGTCAGTTTTGACGAACTGTTAACGGCAGGCCATGTCAATCCTGAACATATGCGCTATGAGTTGCACCGAGTATGGGAACTGGAAGCTACGGTAAAAGAAGGTAAAAGAAACGTATTTGGCAAACGTACGATCCTGCTTGATGAGGATAGCTGGACACCCGTAGTAGCTGATTTATACGATAATCGTGGTGAGTTGTGGAGAGTGGTTCTGGGTAACAGCAAGAGTCGTTTTGACTGGCCTGGTCTGACACTGCGTTCTTACATGTATCATGATCTGTTCTCCAAAGAATATCTGGTGGATGTGTTGTGGAACAAGACCAATCGTACTGCTGTTGATGAGGGCGTTAAGGAATACAGTTTCTTCAAACCATCGACTCTGCGTAAGTTGGGCGTGCGTTAAACACAGTTTTATCTGATATCGAAAGGCTGCTTTTACAAGCAGCCTTTCGATTATGTGAAATAAAGAAGTAGAGGTAAGCGCAAAATATAAAGGGAGAGTTAATACCAACTCGAGCTCCTAAATATGAATTGCGCAGCCATTCTTAACCGCAGGATCTGCGTTGGAACTTCTTGCAATAGCTTTGGCTATTACTCGTAGTCTCGCCTTGCCCTGCAGTTCAGACTGGTTTGCTCATAATCATATTTAGAAGGCAAAATTGGTATAAGCAGTCGAAGCAGTCCCCTTTGTCGTTATTAAGTGCTTTTTGAAAACGAAGTTTTCAGAGGCAAATATGAAAACAATAAAAATAATAAAGAAACAAACACTGATATTGCTGGCTGCCGGTTCTATTGTGACGGGTTCGGCGACTGCAAAGGTGTCCCCTGATGAGGCCGCACAGCTCGGTAAGAGTCTGACGCCTATTGGTGCCATAAAAGCAGGAAATAAGGAAGGTACTATCCCTGCCTGGAATCCTGTCTTTAACGTTCCGGGCAGTTATAAAGAAAACAGCTATGTTTTTCCGGATCCGTTTCCAAAAGATCGCCCCTTGTTCACCATAACAAAAGATAATCTTGATCAGTATTGGGACAAACTGTCGCCGGGCCAGATTAAGATGTTTAAAACGTATCCCGACACGTTCAAAATGCCGATCTACGTCAGTCGTCGTAATGGTAGTTATTCTGAATTCGTTGAAGAAAATACTATTCTTAATGCTTCTCGTGCTTCTGTGGATAAAACCGGTAATGGTGTTGTCAATGCTTACGGCGGGGCACCTTTTCCGATTCCCAAGCGTGGGGAAGAAATTATCTGGAACTTGAATCAGGCAGGCGTTCCGTTCTTTCTGAGTGAGGAAAGAGACGCTGTGCTCGTTTATGGTGATGGCAGTCGATTGACAGGAAAACGTGTGGTGACGACGTTATCTCCCTACTTTGACGAAGACAGTACTATTGAGCAATTCAACAAAGAGAAGCTTGCAAAAATATTGTACATCTCAGTTGCTCGTGCCCCTGCTCGAGCTAAAGGGCAGGGCGTTCTCGTCCATGAACCTCTTAATTTTGCGACGACTAAAAGAGCGGCGTGGACTTATACTCCGGGCGTCAGAAAAGTAAGACGCGCACCCAATATAAAATTCGATGTGGAGACGGATCTGGGTAATTTCATGCCGTCAGACTCCACCGGGATTTTTACCGGGTCCACAGAAAAATATAACTGGAAGCTACTGGGGAGAAAGGAACTTTATATTCCTTATAACTCTTACCGTTTTGAAGATCCCAGCGTTGACTTTGACGACTTACTACAGAATAAACATGCCAATTCTGACTATATGCGTTATGAATTGCACCGTGTCTGGGCAGTGGAAGCAACCCTTAAAAAGGGAGAGAGGCACGTTTATGGGAAGCGAACTATTTTCGTAGATGAAGATAGCTGGACGCCGTCCGTTGCTGATTATTACGATAGTGAAAACAAACTGTTAAGAGTGTCGTTATTGAACAGTATTTATCGCTATGATCTGCCAGGTATTATGACCCGATCCAGTATGTACCACGATTTTGAACGTGGCGCTTATCTGGCTCTGGATTTGATGAACAGGACCGGTGTTGATAACCCTCCTATCAATACGGCTATCAGGGAAATGAACTATTTCAAACCTCGTACGCTTCGAAAGTTGGGTATTCGCTGATTTCTGATATTTTTAATGGGATCAGAGTGTTGGCTGAAAAGTACTCTGATCCTATTAATACGCCTCCTCAGTAAAATCTGTAGTTCATCGAAAGTCTTATATTCATATACTCCGCAAAGACTATGTTACCTGTTTTCGGAAATGGACTTTTTTCGAGCGGTATTAAGTAATGAAAATAAGAATAAAAATAGGTAGCACCCTGTCCACTTTCAAGCAGTCAGCTGTAGCTGTTGCTATCTCATCACTTTTGATTAGTTCGGTGCAGGCAAAAGTTAGCTCTGCCGAAGCGACCAAACTCGGTAAGAATCTGACCCCAGTGGGCGCAGAAAAAGCAGGCAATGCAGATGGTTCTATTCCTGCCTGGACACCGGAATTCAAAATACCTGCAGAGTATCAAGGCAGTGGTAGTCGCTATGTCGATCCTTATGGGGACGAAAAACCACTGTTTACCATTACTGCAGAGAATATAGAGCAATATAAAAACAAGCTGTCTCCTGGTCAGGTGAAGATGTTCGAAACCTTCCCTGATACCTTCAGTATGCAGTATGCCGATTTATCAAAGTCACCGTGCCGGTGGATATTCTGATTTCATTAATAAAAACACTTATGAGAATTCTACTCGTGCAACATTGACCCCTAGTGGCAATGGTGTACAGAATGCTTTTGGTGGTACAGCGTTTCCTATTCCAAATAACGGTGAAGAAGTTATCTGGAATATGCACTATGCCGGATTACCATTTTTCACAAATTTTTCTGCCAGTGCGGCTGTTGTCTATCGAGACGGTAGTAAGCTAGTTGGTCGTAAGACGACAACCAGTCGTTCGCCGTATTTTGATCCCAGCCTGACTATTGAAAAGTTTCAGGAAAAAAATTATCCAAAGATCTTCTTGATTTATCAGTCTCTGTCACCCGTTCGTTAGAAAGGTGAAGCGTTCTGGTTTATGAACCACTGGATGCGTCAAAAACACCACGTTCAGTATGATCCTACTCGCCGGGTGTGCGTCGTGTAAGACGTGCTCCGACTATTTCCTATGATACTCCTACAGGGCTTGGTGATTTTATGCCAAACGACAGTGGTATAGGATTTAACGGTGCAACAAACAAGTACGACTGGAAACTGTTGGGTATAAGCCTCTTTACAACCGGATAAATAATATAGATTGATAATATAGATGACTGTGGACGACTACACAGCATTATTGTGCACTGATTTTCCGTAATTCAAAACTCTTCGCATTCGGCTTATAAATTCCGTTATTTATCTTTAATATTTTACTCTGAAGTAGATAAGGTAAGCCTAACCCTACGTAATTAAATAAGGTGTTGAACACCTTCTGTTGTCAATTTATAACCAATTTGTGTGGCGACCTGATTTACTATTCCAACTATCATAAAAACACCAATACCAATACCAATACCAGCGCCATCCTCTGGACCAATGGGTGGCATTTGTGTTTCTTCAATACTGGTTACTGCATCACCTGTGGTATTCGGAACTGGCGTATTTGACAACGTAGGCATAATCGATGTGCTGCTCATTGCAGTGGTCATCGTTATCAATTCATCGATTTGCGTTGGTAAAATTACTATTGTTGACATTGATGGTACTGCAGTCGACGTATTGCTACTCAAAGTGACATTCGGCAAGCTTCCACTTCCTGAAGAAAAAAGGCATGTCAGATCACCTAAGTCATTTCCCATATCCACCCAGTAACTCCATATCTCGATCCGAGAATGGTAAAGGGAGCCTATATCTCTAAGCACTACGCCCCAAGCGTAACCATTTTCAAAACTGAGCAACCCTGTCACCATTTTCTGATCACTTAACAGTGTGTTCAAAGGGTTTTCGATATAATTACTATGCTCTGCCCTGTTACCAAGGTTCGTGGCTCAGCTTCGGATACCAGGTACACATTATTACATGTCGATCCTTCAAGAATCTCTACTACAGCAAGCCCTTCTGTGTCACGCAGCGAGAAGACAGCGCCTGTCAATGGACCTGAAGTGAGTTCTGGTAGATCTCTTCTTCTAAGGCTTACTAATATATTTGTATCTTTAAACAGCAGTTTTGTTTTCCCTGCGCAATCATTAAAATGAATTGCGGACCCTGTATAGTAACTATATGTCCTCCTTCTTGAAGAACCACTACGGGTTGTCAGCGATTGAGTCAAATCTATTTCGCTGTTATTGATTCTATATTCTGATGTACCTCCATCGATGCACCCCATTCTGATGGCATGAACAGATCTAGCGGATCTAAACGTAGTTCTTGTATAGCCCTCTACAGGATCTCTTATCACTTCAATACCATCCAGAGATACAAAGCCTGCTCCTCTCAGATCCATCACACCCAAAGGAGGCTCCGTCCCTCTGGAATCTATTTTGATATTGGCCAACTGATAGTGACTGTTCGGGTTTGTGGCAGAAATCACGAAATCATAGGGGCCCGTTGTTTCTTCTACTATGATCTCCGGAACATTGTTTTCATCGTTACTGTTGCTTACCCAACCACTGTTCACGGGTAGTTCGAAATCACCATGTACGGTGTAAATTCGTGTACTTATATTTGGCTCTGGAGTACTTTCTAAAATATACAGCATGCAGTTTTCAGTTATATCGCAAGGATCGGTTTCGCTCATTTCGCCAATGCCACTTTCCCCTTCCATAGCATTATCAGTCAATTCAGCAGTAATGTTCTGTACAGATGTCTTTCTTATTCGTTGGTAACTCCCAAAAGAATATGCTTTTCGACAAGCTGATCTATCCGTTTCAGGCAATTGCTCACAACACTCTGTATCTGAGGGCGACATTGGAATTGGACAAGTGAACATTAATGTTTGTTCATCAGAGATCAGAGGAGGCATGTCCGTACTCGAATAAAGATATCCGGATTCAAACGACAACAATAAAATAGTTAGCAGAAGTGTGAAACACTTGATTTTCTGAAGTTTAGCATAAGCCACCTGAAATAAAGTTTGCATCAATTTAGAAAACAAACTGAGTACTGGAGTACCAAATAACTATCGAATAAAAACATTTACTCACAAGAAAATTTGCGTAACTTGTTTCCTGCCAATGCTTCAGTCAGCTTTCAGATGCTTAATTCACTTATATTTTTGAAATACTAATAAAGTAGTAGATTCCTGATATATGCTTCATTTTTATTTTTGAAATATTAACAAGGTTGTCACCTAAAATGGCTCAACGCATTCCCACCAATGTCATCACAGGCTTTCTTGGTGCAGGTAAAACAACCGTTATTCTTCACCTTTTAAAACAAAAACCAAAAGATGAAGTCTGGGGCGTTCTAGTCAATGAATTTGGTGAAGTTGGCATAGATGGAGCCATGCTGGCAGGATCTGGAGCAGTCGTTCGAGAAATACCCGGCGGTTGCATGTGCCAGGGCAAAAACATGATCATAAATTGACCAGCAAGAAAGATTAAAAACCTGTAAAAGCACACATTTTTCCGGTTACTAATGTCTGCAAAAGCTCTTTTTTCCAAGTTTACTTCGCTTTCTGATAAACGAGACCCCAAGAAATCAACTCACATCTTGTCAGAGGTTATGTTTATGTCAGTCTGTGGCATCCTTTGCGGTGCAGACGATTGGAATGCTATCCACCGGTTCGCAAAACATAAGGTAACCAGAAAAAACTCTATGGTGAAGTGACTCGAACCTTTGAACACTATTGGCAGAATAATCCTGAGTGGCAGAATAATCCTGAGGATGCTCCTGATCAGCACTTTGCAGAGCAAGAAGGGAAAGAGCATGGTCGTGTAGAGCACCGACGCTGTTGGGTTAACAACGATATTTCCGAGAATTCCAATGCTGCCGCCTGGGGAGCCAAGACGGTAGCAGCTATACCGCTGGACACTAGTAAGAAGGGCAAGGGAAACACTTTTATCCGCTACTTTATATCCAGTCGTAAACTATCTGCCGAAGAGTTGATTCATGCTACCAGAAGTCATTGGCTGGTTGAAAACCAGCTTCACTGGGTTCTTGATGGTGTGCCACAGGCACATAGGGTTGCAGCATAAGAACGAAGAACGTTTTAATCCAATTAACATCAATGCGAAGGACTATGCCTGGTTCAAGCCGTCTACTCTGCGTAAATTGGGTATATTCGTTAGGACTTATTACTTGAATTCAGGTGTTATCAAAGTGCCGCTATTCTGGCCTCTGTAGTGATTTTCATGTTTAGAGTGAGGGGCGCTTCCCCCTCATTACTGTTTATGGAAATAAATGTCTAATGAGTTGTCCGTCCGCCTGCGAGGAGTGGGCAACGCTCTAATTTGTTTTTTTCTTCTTATCACCTACCCTTGTTTTGTTATAACAATTCTTAGAAGTACGATGTACGGATCGAAAATAGGTGTAATACTGTTTTTTCTCTGTAACTGCTATTTTGGTTATGGGTTGGGCAGCATTGATAGTCATACTGAAAATAATGCCTATACAGCGAATAGCGAGACAGCTAATTTTTTGTATGAACAGCTTTTCCAAAAGGCTCGTTTGTCGGCTGTGAATAAAACGGTTCAAGAACGACTAACTGAATTACTCCCTTATTTTCGAATTTACAGACCAGCTGGAGTGGGCCCTTTTCCAGTCGTGATTTTTGTGCCGGGGTGTACCGGAACGACTTTTTCTCATGAAATGGATTGGGTACATTTTTATAATTATTACGGTGTAGCTCTGCTCGTTCTGGACAGTTACAGTGGCCGGAACGTTACGTGGGAAGCCGTTTGTGCTCTAGATTTAATGACGCCATGGGAACAGGTTGGGGATATCATTGCTGCTCTAGCCTATGTTCGCACGTTAAAGTTTATTGATGTTGATAAAATTATCTTAAACGGGTTTTCTCAAGGAGCAATATCCATTTGGTTCACACTTATTTATGGAACCGTGAGTCAGGCACCAATAGGGCTGAATGAATGGCCTCTGCTAGCACTGAATGGCGTTAAGCTAGTCTATCTGTTTTACGCTTCCTGTTATAATTCGTGGGATCAGGATATTTTGGTTACATCTTTTATAGGTACAGCTGACCAGTATGTTGATTATAGAGAGTGTGAACAATTTTCGGTGAATAATCCTGCTTTAAAGGAGCGATATCATCTAAGTGTTTTTGAAAATTCAACTCACACTTTTGATCATTTCAGCCCAAATTCCCAAAATGTTGAGGCAGGATCACTCTTTGATCCAGAGGCAACTGCGGCTGCGAGACGTATAATATTGCATCAACTTAGTCGGGTTCTACAGACAGGTTATTGATATCCTGATATGTGTTAGTTTCATTCAGTGTTTTTCGAAAACGTTCATAAGCTGATAACTCGTCATAACTCGCTTCGGCCAGTTTATTAAGCGTTACAGTGCCTTTTAAAAAATCAGCTTCGGGGAATTCCCTGAAGTGCATTTTTTTGTAGAGGAATTCGGGGAACCAGCATAGCGGCTTTAGTGGATTATCTGAGTGGAAGGAAAGTGTGTTGTTTTCACTGTCCTCACAATTGTAATGAAAAGAGTAAGTTTCAGGGTTTTCTTCAGGTATTTGATCCCGCGTTGTAAAGCTATAAATTTCTCTGCCCGCCTGACGGAATTGCCTTAACCTATCTTCTTCAGTGACGGGTTCTTCGTTCTCAAGGTCATACTGAATGAGATAGAAGTCTAGAGATATTAAATAAAAATCTTCACAGCTAGAAATAAATTGATCTATTGATTTGTCTATAAAGAGCCCTTTGTTATTGACATCGAAGAGTGGCACTCTGCTTTTAAAAACAACGTTCATATATGCATTTTGAAGTAAATTACCGCAATCGAGATTGTTCGCTCCATCCAATATGTCCTTGTTATTTCGAGCCAGTTTCGGCATGTCGTAGTGAGACATTGCTTTTGCACTATCTCGTATCTGTTTGAATGACTCTGCCGTCAGGGAAGTAGACTTCATCTTCTCTTTGTGTAGCATTAATCCTGTCAGACTAAATGCAGATCTGCTTTTAAAGTCATTGATAAAATGCTTTCTTGCAGCATAGGACTCCTGAGAAAAAGTACACGCTGGCTTTTCCTGAAGTATTCTGACTGTGACAGCTCTGTCTGTTGTCGTTTCTAAGTTACTCTGTTGAGCGACAACAGCTTGAGCGACAACAGCTGGGATGATAAGGAGCGAGAAAGTTATATTATGAAAGCTAATGCAGGGAAAAGAGTGATATGACGTTGGCATAATACGGTACACCTTATGCTTTTTCTGGGAAATGAAAGATAGGTCAGTTTTTATTGCATGTAAATCTCCCACCAATGCTGTCGGAGCATTTCCAGGGCACCATTCATGCGATACGATCGTTTTATCAAACTCTTACCGTAAAAAATATTTTTCTTTCGTTATCAGCATTTATGTGGATTTGAGAGAATTGTCCATGCCATTAGCCTGAATTGTACTAACTGTCTTAATCCAAACTGCGCAAAATACCTATCCATAGCTACATGCCTTAATGCCTTTTTCAATTATCGAGCTAGGGGTAGTGGCACTGCCTCTAAGAGGCTGTGCACGGCATCAAATAATAAAAAACGGCATGAGCCCATAAAAGAATAATTCGTTCATGCGGAATGAGAAGGTCAAGGAGATCACCATGGAATATAAAATCCATCCTCAGCAAGAATCCTTTGAATGGAAGATGCCTGATACTAAGAAGAGAATGCTGTCTCAGGATCAGGTTAACCAGTACGACGAAAAGGGTTTTGTGGTACTGGAAAACGTACTTGATCTGGATGTTCTGTCTGAAGTTGAAAAGGTGATTGACGGTTTTGAAGCAGAGCGCACCAAGGCTCTGAAAGAACAGTTTGAAGACGGTAAGTCGTTTATTGATCGTGCTGACGAAATTACTTTTACCATTCACCTGGTGCAGAAGTCTGAAGTTCTGAAAAAGTTCACTCAAAGTGAATTTTTCCGTAAGGTGACCAATGACCTGATGGGTCAGAACGTTCGTTTGTACTGGGATCAGGCTGTCTACAAGAAGCCGGGTAATCCTTCTCCATTCCCATGGCATCAGGATAATGGTTACACCTACGTAGTACCTTCACAGTATCTGACCTGCTGGATTCCTTTGGTTGACGCAACCCTCGAAAACGGTTGCCCACATGTCGTGCCGGGTATTCATAAGATCGGTACGCTGGCTCATGAGCATACCGATATCGGTATGAACTGCTTCCAGGGTGAAGCGGAAGGTGTTCTGGCTGCTCCAGTGAAGAAAGGCGGCGTAGTTTGCTTCTCCTCTCTGACACCACACGCTACTGGCCCTAACCTGACTGATGGTGTCCGTAAGGCTTACATTATTCAGTTTGCCCACGACGGTGCTATTTTCAAGTATCAGCATGAATCAGGTAAGGTGTTTGAGATTCCTTGCAGTGATCCTACTCGTCAATACCCTATTTTGATTGATGGTCGTGAACCGACTGCAGAAGAAATGGTTGGTGATGCTCAGGATCAGGAAGCACTGGCCGAGCAGTTTGCAGCTCTAATGGGCGGTAAGTAATCGATTGAAAAATTAATCGATTGAAGAATGTTGCTCCCCCTCTAATTTGCAGTATTCTTATAGAAAATCGCCAGAGCTTCCCGTGTCTCTGGCGAGGCTTTTCAAGGAATTTGGAAGGCCACTTTTTCTGCTATTGACCTTCCTGCTTTCATTTTTTCTTCATGCTTCCATAGGCATTGATTAATGCGCCAATCATAATCAAACTGCCACCTATCCAGGTCCAGTGTGTAGGCACCTCTGCAAAGATCATCCATCCCAGAATGACTGAAAACAGAACCTGTATGTAGGAATAAGCTGTCGCTTTTCCGGCAGATTCTGTAGCCATAGCCTGTGTCAGACCAATTTGGCCTATCTGTGTAAAGATGCCTACCAGTATCATAATGAACAGGCTCTCCATGGTAGGCATAACAAAGTCATTACCCAAGATAATCAACGAAAGCGGCAGCGCAATCAGTGGAAAGTAGAAAATGATGACGGAACTGTCTTCTTTCTGGCTACTGAGTTGTCGAACAATGACATAGGCGACAGCACTGCCAAATGCACCAGCCAATGCAACACCGACACTGAATAGAGGTAGCGGGCTGCTGCCGCCAAAAAGGAATTCAGGTCTTACCATAAGTACAAGACCTGCAAGGCTGAAAAAGATGCAGGTCAGGGTGGATTTCTGAATAGATTCTTTAAGAAAGAGTAAGGCTAAAAAGGCCGTGAAGGCTGGGTGCAAATACTGCAGCAGAGTAGCTTCTGCCAGTGGTAGAGCACTGACTGCATAATAAACGCACATCAAAGCCAGAGTCCCGGCAATCCCTCGTGCAATAAGTAAGGGTTTATTATTGCCCCATATTGAGATGCCTTTACGTTTCACAACGATATAGCTCAACAGCAAAGAGACCAGTGCTCTGGCTGTCACGATTTCCATAACCGGAATCGCCTGATTACTGAGCAGTTTCACGGAGGCCGTCATCAGGGCAAAGCCCAGGGCGGATAACAGCATGTAACGAACACCGATCGGAAAATTATTTCTAATGCTCAACGTTATGAATGCTCAGATAGTTTGAAAGCTGATGTGTGGAATGCACGTCAGCAGAATACTACCAGAACCATCCGCCTTCATAACAACTGTCATTGAGTTCAGTTATGGCAGAAGGCAGGTAAAGCTGTTCGTTGTCGCTATGGCTTTGCCAGGAAGGAAGAATACGCTTGCCTTTCTCAAACACGATTAATTCATTCTGTTGCCAGTTGTTTTCCCTCCGTAGGTAGAATTCAGCGTTGTGGGTGAGTTCAAGGATACTCTGTGATTTTTTCTTGCTAACGACGCGATTATCCCAACATCGCTTTAACTGTTTGCCACAGGTTGTGAAGTGAAAGTCATCAACTGTAGCGATAGTAACGCTCATCCCGCAGCCCTTTTTGATAGGGGCTTTTCGTGATCGTGAAGCACTCTCATCCGCTGCAATTAGAACACTGTTCTTCCAGTTGAAGGTCATGGCGATATGGCTCCCTCCAAACCAGAATTCGGGAAAAACGCGATAGCCTTCACTCTGGTTCATGGAATCAAGTGTGCGCTGGTAAAGTTCCAGATTGAAGTGTTTCTCCCATGCGGCCTTCGTTTCTTTTTTCGGAAGATTGTCCGCCAATAAGTGAATAAATTGTCTTGGGAGCTCGGTTCCTCCGGGGTATTTCTTGACTGGACAGAGGTTGTTTTGAACAATGAGCTGTTGAATCAGATTTGCAGATAAGCGAACGTACCAGAAAAAGAGATCTGGGGATTCCGGATCAATGGATGTAGAGCGATCACTCCATATTTCGATCATTTTAATAAGGATCGTATTTTTCTCCGGAATTTTTAAAAGATCGACCCACTTACGGGCAGAAAAAACCAAAGCATCTTTTCCTGAGAATTGTAGATTTTTTAAGTGTTTCCTATCATAGGGGTTATCGCAGGAAAAAATCTGCTTTCCATTGTTGGCCAACCAGATGTTGTAAGAGAGGACCATTATTGATGATGAATTTATAAGGTAGAAATGATTAAGCAGAGAGAGCAGTAGATCAAATTTCTTTCCGGAAATGCCTATTCCGACGTCCTCACACAGTTGTCGGTATTCTTCCATTGAATAAATGAGACACGATTGAATCACAAACATTCTGTGCTTTTCTTTGGCTGTTCGCTCTAATTTTTGTTTTATGTTCTGCTGTTTTATTGTTTGTTTTTCTGCAGGTGAGGAAGTGAAATAACGAGCGATAAAATTCAATGCAAACAGCAGAGTATTGGGCACTATCATATGCACCAGTATTGGCATAACGTCATATCTGAACAAATCAGGATCAAAAGGAGGCTGAGTTGCTACACGTTTTCCAGGTGTCGTTTCAGGTACAGTCTTCTGATGATGAGAACTTGGTACTGATGTTTTACCTGCTGTTTTTCTTGTTTCTTTTATTGATGCCGGTTTACTCCCTTTTGGTGTTGATGATCCGGGAGTGGGTATCATGGCAGTACAAGTATCCCTATCTTTTTCTTGAGAATAGCAGGGCTGTTCATTGAATTCTGAGGATGATGTTGAAGGATTAGAGTGTACCGATTGAATCACTGGTGGTTCTGATTCAAATGAAGATGCCTCGACAGTATAAGGTATTGCGACAACAGATTGTGTGCGATCAACGCAGTCTTCGATAGAGAAAAAAAGTGCATTTTGATTAATATCAATATAATGGAAATGAATGGTGTAGGAAGTATTGTTAGGAAATATAATAATAAGATGGTTATCGGATATTTCGATCTGCTGGGTGGATTGAATATAAGCTTTGTAGCCTGCCTGATGCTTGACAAGAATTATCCAGCCATATTTGAAGTTATGCTCTTGATTTGTTAATTGTTCGGCTTCTTTCTTAAAATTGTCTGGTACCCCATTTGAGAGTGAGTAGATGGCCGGACCCTTTATTTCTGCAGAGTTAGCCGGAAAGGTAAATACAAGGAATAAGAAGCAGATAACGAGTAATTCATTACTTGTTAGTTTGGTTAGCCACATAATACAGATTTATTATTTATTAGGATTGATAAAATATAGTTCATATTTCTATTTTTTCCTGAACAGAGAATCAATAACAAATGCTTGAAAGCGGGTTTCTCAGTTGAACAGGAGTTAGAGCCTAATTGACCGTGATAGTCGCAGTTGTCCGAAAAACAGTCAGGTATGAGGCATACTATTAGTACTTTTGTTCAAGTTTGTAAATTCCTGAAGAATCGTCCAAATTATTTGCAGGAATTGATTAACCGGACTTCTCGTTTTTACGGATAATACCTACAAAGCTGTACGCCAAAGTGTTCTCTTTGAATACTTTTCAGTAGAGTGAAAAATTACAAAAAATAATAAGATGGTTACCTTTTTCAGGTAAACCTCCTAAGAGAGTAAAGGAGGGCCTGTACAGTCAGTGATCGATCAAATAATAATATTTGTTTTCAGTGAGCGCTTTTTTACTGCTTTCAGCTTGACTGAGTGTAGGTATTGATTTGGTCATAGCCTGTCACTGGTTTGCAGGAACTCTCTTTTTTATAAACGACAGGGCTGTTGATTGAATAACGATAAGTATCTGGGAGTTGTTGACCGGACACTAGGAATTATTCAGGCAGAAATAAAACAATAAGAAAGGGAGAAGGCTGACCCGACATCATCTGTCAGGTGAAGTTGTCGTATAAATGCCTGTGACAAAACTATGATAATAAAAAAATCACTTTTAGCACTGGGTGTGTCCAGTCTGTTACTGGCTGCAGCTTCTGCTTCTGCCAAAGTTTCTCCAGAACAGGCTGAACGTCTGGGTAAAGATCTCACTCCTTTTGGTGCAGAAAAGGCGGGAAATAGAGAAGGTACTATTCCGGCCTGGAATCCTGAGTTTGTGGTGCCCAATACCTATAAAGGAGCAGGAACTCATTACACTGATCCTTATGTAAATGAAAAACCACTCTTCACTATTACTGCAGAAAATCTTGAACAGTATCAGGACAAGCTAAGTCCCGGGCAGCGTGAGCTGTTTAAATTGTACCCTAAAACCTATCAAATGCCGGTTTACTCCAGTCATCGTGATAACCGCTACTCAGATTTTGTCGCTAAGAATACTTATCGAAATGCTCTGCGGGCTGAGTTGGTGCTCAGTGGCGATGGTGTTGAAAATGCCTTTGGCGGTTTGCCATTCCCGATTCCCCAGAATGGCAATGAAGCCATTTGGAACTTGGGACAAGCAGGCACTCCGTTTTTTGCTAAAAGCATGAAAGATGATGTGCTGGTGTATCGTGATGGCAATAAATTGCTGGGCAAAAGCACGGTGATGGCGCTGTCACCTTACTTCGATACACGTAGCTCCATTGATGAGTTTCAAGCCAATGGCTCTATGAAGTTGTTTATGACGATACAGGGTCACGCCCCCGCTCGTGATAAGGGCGGTGCAGCTCTGGTTCATTTACCACTGAATACGGCAGATACACCGCGTTCAGCCTGGAGCTATTCACCAGGAGTTCGTCGTGTACGCCGTGCTCCCAGTATTGGCTACGACAACTTTGAAAGCGTCGGTAAGTTCAGAACGGTTGACAGTGGTAATGGCTTCAACGGATCAACCGATCGTTATGACTGGAAACTGGTAGGCAAGAAGGAAATCTACATTCCTTACAACAACTATAAGTTCGAGCAGAAAGATCTGAGTTTTGACAAGCTGCTACCGGTTAATCATCCAAATCCTGACTATATGCGTTATGAGCTTCATAGAGTATGGGTCGTGGAAGCGACTCTGAAAAAAAATCAGCGTAATGTTTTCAAGAAGCGAGTGATCTATCTGGATGAGGACAGCTGGATTCCAGCTGTGACGGATATGTATGATAGTCGGGATCAGCTTTGGAGAGTGACTCAGATTAACTCTATTAATCAGTTTGATTTGCCGGGTGTTGTATTACGATCATCGGTTTACTTTGACTTGTTCTCTCGGGAGTATCTGGCTGAGAACCTGTATAACCAAAGTAAAACCTTTCCAATCAATGATGACATCAAGGAAATGGCGTTCTTCAAGCCAGCAACCCTCCGGAAGTTGGGTGTAAGATAATAATTATGGCCAGTTTGTCCTGTACAGACTGGCCATCAATATTTGAATCTCTTTTCCGGTTCTTCTTTTCTTTCTATTTCTTCTCTCGAATTAACGGCCAGAATAATTCTTCAGCCCAGTACAGCTTATTGCTATTGGGAAGGCCGATATTTTTTGGTTTTTCATCCGGAAAATAAGCTGTTTTAAAAATGATGTCCCAAAGAATTAATACCGTTGCAAAGTTGCGCATAGGTTTGCCGTTTTTGCCAAAGCCATGGTGTGCGTGATGGGTTCTTGGTGTAGTGAATATGCGTTCAAAAGACCAAATAAAGTGTTTGCTTAGGCTCTTACTGCGTAACCAGTCATCCCAGCGAAAGACGGTATGAGTGAGCGTGTTAATGGTGAGTTTTATTCCCAGTAACGCTAAAAACACTTCAGGTTTACCCAGATAGATGGCCGCCAGAGCGAACCATTGTGTGGGTATCAGAAAAGTCCAAAACAGGTTAGTCCTGAAAATTAGACCCACATTCATAGACGTGCCGGAATGGTGGGTGCGATGCAGTCGCCACATCCAGCGTTTATCGTGAGCCAATCTGTGCACCCAGTAATGACTTAGATCTTCAAGCAGAAAGACGCTCAGAAAGCAGGGGAGAAAGGGCGCAGATTCAAGTCCTCCTGCATACTGCGGTATAGTCGTCGTTAATAAAAGGCCCACCACCAGAGTGACCAGTGGTGTGAGAATAATATTTGAATGGGCAAAACCTGCCGCTATGAAAAGCTTGTCTCGAAAAGAGTGTTTGTCTGACCTATAAAAACCTTTGATCGCTTCCACTGAGATAAAAAGAAATAAAAGGCTGAGGGCGTATACGCCAAGCATTTCCTGCATGAGTGATGTCCTTTTTTATTGTTATGACTCATTTCTTAATGTGTTTTTATGCGCTTAGAGAATAATGACTGGTGGTAAGCTCCAGCTTTTCACTGGATGACTTTTGGGTAAGGCCGCCAAAAAGATAATCAGTAAGGTTGTGGGTGAAATGGTTGATCGAATCAAGCGAGTTTTGATGATTCTGCGATAATCTAGCTTCATAATTGGCCATGGAATGAACCAGCGTATTACTCATGAATTCGTTACGATGATGTCGAACAGATTCCGGATAGTTGGACAATGCGGCCAATAAATAACCCGTGCAAAGAGCCAGCCCTTCCATCCAGGGTTGCTCGTGTTTGTGAATTATTGAACTGTACGTAGTGCTGTTCTGAAGTCTGCTCAGAAAGCGGATGTAATAGCTTTCTGTATGCTCTGACTGATGTTTAAGATGCTCGGCGAAAGGGTAGACAACAGCACCGATTAAACTGCGAACATCGTTGGTCAATCCTGATTTATGCAGTTCTTTTAATAGGACCAATCGAGATTGGTTGATCGGTGTCATTCGATACTTAAGAATGGCCTCGAGTAGGCCGTTCTTGTTTTTGAAGTGATACTGAAGCGCCGATTTATTCCTTTGACCTGCCTCTTTACTGATGCGCTGCATTGAAACAGTCTCAATTCCTTCTTGAGCAAACAGGCGTTCAGCGACAATGATTAGCTCTACCTTTGTAGATGTTTTTGTAGATGTTTTTGTAGACGTTTTTGTTGTCATCAGAATGTACTGAATTTCATTTTAAGTAGTGCTACTTAAATTAATCTTTATGAATCTGTTCTGTCAAATACAATTGTGATGATTGTGTAGCGCTAATTAACGTAGATGGTGTTCATGGAGTCGCGATGAAAGCCAAGTGGCTAAATGTGTGAATCATGAATGGCCGAAATTGATATTGTCTGATTTTCCCTGAATCGCTACTGTTTTTATCACAAAGAAATAAATAAACCGTTATCCAAGTTGTACAGAGTTGTTCTTTAGCACAACTCCATAATAAGAATAAAAATATCGTACAATCGCGGAAGCCTTCTTCTTTCCTGGCTCTTTATAAAAAAAGTCAGGTGTTCTGTAAGAGTCAGTGTTGGTTGATTTGTCCCGTGATGAAGCTTTTTGTTGTTACAGGTTGCACCCAAATTTCTCAGGTGTGTCTGTGGCTGTTTATAAGCCGGGGAAAATAATGATAATAAGAAAATCTCTTTTGGCCGTGGGTGTTGTCGGAGCTATCTTCGCAGCAGCTGGGGCTTCTGCAAAAGTATCATCAGAAGAAGCGGAAAAACTAGGTAAAGAATTGACTCCCGTCGGGGCTGAACGGGCAGGCAATGCCGAAGGGACGATTCCTGCGTGGAATCCGGATTTTAAAACGCCCGCCAGTTACAAAGGAACGGGTAATCATTACCCTGATCCATACGCTGACGAGAAGCCGCTTTTTACAATAACTGCAGAAAATTTGGATCAGTACAGAGGTCAACTGTCTCCTGGTCAGCAGAAGATGTTCGAGACTTATCCAACCACCTTCAAAATGCACATTTACCCTACTCATCGTGATGGTAGCTACTCTGATTTCGTGCACAAAAACACCAAAATAAATGCCACCGAAGCGACTCTCGCTAAAGGTGGAAACGGTGTGATTGGAGCTTGGGGAGGTGTGCCTTTCCCAATACCCAATAGTGGTGATGAGGCTGTCTGGAATCTGGCTGCGGCAATGGGGGTTCGATACGAAACAGGCACTGATCATCAGGTTCATGTTCTCAGAGATGGAACACGCTCTGAAGCCATGAATCTATCAGAACGTTTTTCACCTTACTTCAATTACAAGGGTACAAGAGAGAAGTTTCAGCAAGAAGACCATATGAAGCTGCTGTTGATGTATCAAAATCTGAAACCGTCCCGTACCAAGGGGGGGGCGGCATTGGTTCACTTGCCACTGGATACATCGGTCAGACCTCGTTCAGCTTGGGCCTATACACCGGGTGTACGCCGAGTGAGACGAGCCCCAACCATTGGTTACGATAATTTCGAAGCTCATGGCAAGATGACGACGGTAGATAGTGGCTCTGGTTTTAATGGTGCTACGGATCGATACAACTGGAAGCTGGTAGGGAAGAAAGAAATTTATATTCCTTATAACAGCTATCGAATGAATAACCCTGATCTGACATTTGATGAGCTGCTGCCAGCTGGACACATTAACCCTGAACATGCACGTTATGAACTGCATAGAGTTTGGGTGGTGGAAGCAAACCTGAAAGAAGATAAGCGAAATGTCTTCAAGAAGCGGGTGATCTACATGGATGAGGATAGCTGGTTGGCATCTGTTGTTGATATGTACGACAACAGAGATAACCTTTGGCAAGTCACCATGTATAACTCTATATACGCTTATGATACTCCTGGAATCAGAGGGACTGTTATTACATTCCACGATCTACTGGGCGGGCAGTATTTTGTTCAGCAGCTGACCAATCAAACAGGTCCGGTAAAAATAAATACCGAAGATCGTGAAATGGCCTATTTCAGTCCATCCACTCTGCGTAAACTTGGCGTTCGATAAATAAGCGTCCGATAAGTAAAAGAATGCCCTGGTATTTTATCAGGGCATTTGGTTATCAGTCAGTGTCTTTTATTTTAGTTCAAACTTTCCCTGCATCATGGCCCAGTGTCCTGGAAACGAACAAAGGAACGCATAATCACCGCCAGGTTTCATTTTCTCAGTACTGAATGTAAAGGTTGTACTTTCTCCTCCCCCGATTACTTTAGATGCTCCGTAAACCCTTTCATCTCCTGGCTTGATAAAGTCATTGTCGAAGCCGGCCATTAAACCGTCATTTGCGACAGCTTGAAGATTTTCCTTGTCAGTGATTACCACGTTATGTCCCATGACTTTGGCAGGGAGATTACCGGGATGACTCAGTGTGATTGTGACTTGCTTGCAGCTGGCGGGAATACTAATCAGGTTTGTTGAGAATCTCATAGCATCAGTGCCTTCCAGAGAGACAGCGCATTCCGGACCCGCTTGTGCAGGCAGAGAAAGAGCCGTGAGAGTAGCTAGTAGAAGTATGTGGCTGGATTTCATAATGTACCTCCATGTCATCAAAGATGATCCCATCATTATGCAGTATAGGTATAAAACGATCGTTTGAATTGAAAATCTGTACAGCCATATTGGCCGGAATTGTTATTGTCGATATTTAACCTTACGGATAGTGTGTGAACAGCTTTATTAGAAAATCATAATATTCAAAGTTGTACAGTTCAGTTAACCAACTGAAGCAGAATAAAAATAACAAATGTGCAATCGCGGAAGCCTTCTTCATACCTGACTTATTAAGTACTTTCTGTCGGGTAGTTTGTAGTATCAGTGTTGGCTTGTTTGTCCCGTGATCCATGCTCTTACAGTGTCATAGACGTATAAGTGACTGTAGTACCCTCTTTGGAGGAGCTTAAGTTACTGGCTTGTTTGTGATGTCATAAGCCGGGGAATGGAAACCATGAAAATAACAAAAAAATCTCTTCTGGCTGCAGGTGTGTCTGCCTTTTTATTGAGCACGGCACCTGCGTCCGCCAAAGTTTCACCAGAACAAGCAGCGAAGCTAGGTAATGAACTAACCCCGGTTGGAGCCATAAAGGCGGGTAATGCCGATGGCACTATTCCTGCTTGGAATCCTGATTTTCAACCTCCAGCCGAGTATCAGGGAAGTGGTGGTTTTTACGTTGATCCTTATAAAGACGAAAAACCGTTGTTTACGATAACATCTAAGAATGTTGTTCAATATAAAGACAAGCTGTCACTCGGTCAGATAAAGATGTTTGAAACCTATCCGGACACCTTCCGGATGGATATTTATGAAAGCCATCGTGATGGCAGTTATTCAGACTTTGTTCACGAAAATACTATCAAGAATGCGACCCGCGCCACGCTGGCTCCCAGCGGTAATGGTGTTGAAAATGCTTACGGTGGTGCAGCCTTCCCAATTCCGAACAATGGCGTTGAAGCTATTTGGAATTCAGGTCAGGCCGGTGAACCTATTTATTACAAGCGAACGTTTGACGATGTTTTGGTTTATAAAGATGGTGCTCAGGTAAAAGGTACCTTTACCACAGAACGTCTGGCCGCGTTCTTTGATACAAGAATGTCCATTGATCAATTTTATGAGGAAGGTCATCCTCGCTTGTATTACATGACGCAAACCCATGCGCCGGTTCGTGATAAAGGTGGAGTGACACTGGTCTACAGTCCGGTTAATCCTACCGTTGCTCCGCAGTCGGCATGGACCTATTCTCCTGGTGTCCGTCGAGTGCGCAGAGCGCCAACGGTTGACTATGATGCTTTCGAAGGTATCGGTAAATTCCGTACTGTTGACAGTGGTTCGGGTTTCAATGGAGCAACCGATAAATACAATTGGAAATTGTTAGGTAAGAAAGAGCTTTATATTCCTTACAACAACTACAAGTTTGATACAGCTGGCGTGGATTACGAAGAGTTGCTTCCTGCGAATCACGCTAATCCGGATTATATGCGTTACGAGCTACACCGTGTTTGGGAAGTTGAAGCGACGTTGAAAGAAGGTGAGCGGAATGTCTTCAAGAAGCGGGTTATTTATCTTGATGAAGACAGTTGGGTCTGCTCAGTTGTTGATATGTACGACAATCGGGACAATCTCTGGCGTGTGATTCTCGGAACCAGTATTAATAAATACGATTTCCCTGGAGTGTCGGCACGGAGTTACATTCAGCACGATCTTCTTTCAAAAGAGTACGCTGCTGATCGTCTGACCAATGGACATCCATTGTTTCCGGTTAATGACGATATCAAAGACTTAAGTTACTTTAAGCCATCTTCACTGCGTAAGTTGGGTGTTCGATAAATATCCGATGATGAGCAGTGGCATCTCTCAACGATGCCGCTGTTCATTAATGCTTTTATAGACGTTGATTCTAATTAAAACCCCATGCCTATTGTCGTCGGTTTTACTGTAACAGGCCTCGCTGGTTTTCTGATTGCTGCGCAGGCGATTCTGCTGTCGTTGATTGTTCTCATCCTTTCTCCTGATAATAGAAAGGCAAACCATTATCTGTCTCTCTTCTTATTGTTGCAGGCCTTCTGTCAGATTGGGTATGCACTGCTCTATACCGATCTATCTGTTCCAGGTGGTCTCTACTATCTGCCAACCTTGAGTTATCTCGCTGCTTCGGTTTTATATTTGTATGTCAGGCTACTGACGCAACCAGGCAGTAGTATTCCCGTAATCCTTATTCGATGGGTGCTGCCTTTAGTACCCCGGCCACTCAAGTGGTGCCTTTCTCAGAATTGAGCCGTTACCTACCAGAATCAACAAAAAAGGTAACAGCTAAGCAGCGGCAGCTTGCTCTGGTGGAGCGACGTCGCCATTCCGCACGCAGGCTCTCCAACTAAATTGACGCCATAAATTACTGATCAGTCCTTCCCGTAGGACTGACCAGTATGATGTCCTTTCTATTACAGTCTGTTTGAATCAGTATTCAAAGTTTGCGGTTTGTTATCGAAGAATGTCATTCCGGTTTTCTGTTCTAGTTCACTAATCGTGAACTTGTAATTGTTCAGTTCAGAGCCTGGAACGGCCTGGTTTGGAAGTACATAACCCCAAGTTTGACCGCTACCAGGAATATAAACGACCTTAAAGTAAGCATCCGGAATAGCAACATTATTTCCGATGAAGTTTGTTCCCGGTTTGGTGTCGTATAAGGGACCAGTCACTACGTAAAGTTGCTGGTTCTCCAAAGTCCAGCTCCGAATGTTCTCTTCTAGTTGTTCCCAAGCTTCTGCATTAAGAGTGTGCATTTGCGGAGTCATGTTACTGAGTAGAAAACACTGTTCCATTGTGTCTTCGCTGGTGTCAACGGTACCAGCTGGAGCGTTGTGCCCGCGGTCATAGCCTGAGTTGCGATAGTCATCCAGTGTGGCGCGATAGGCTTCAGGAATATCAGTGTCTTCTTTAAACTCATCCTCGCGCTTCACAATATGCCCAAGTTGGTCTGAGGTGACATAGTAAGCCACCCATTTCGGATTTTTCGTCGAATAGTCAAACCCCACGGCATAATTATCCCGACAGAGGTATTGATCTGCTGTTGAAGGCAGGCCCGTGTCCATGTGCTTGTGGCAAGAAAAGCCACTGTTGGCAAGCGGTGCAGAAAAAGCTGAAGGCAGTCCAAAGAGCACCAGCAAAAAGCATGGTACAGATATGGCGTGTTTCATAAGCTAAATCGAACCAGTTGAAGGGGAAACCGGAAGATAGTAGTGGTTTGGAGAAATTTCCTGATATATCAATAAAAGTTCTTACTAGAAGCGTTGTTCGATTAATTTCTTCTTTATACTGAGTGTCTGAATCCATAGATGATCGAGTTTGATAAATGATTAGCACCATTGCCATTGCCAACTATAGGACGCTCATTCAACTTGTTATGCCGATGTCATCCCTGAATGTGGTGATAGGCCTGAACGGTAGTGGTAAATCCAATTTGTATAAATCTCTGAGGTTGCTTGCGGAAACAGCTCAAGGCGGCGTAGTGAATGCTCTGGCTCATGAGGGTGGTCTTGAATCCGCTTTCTGGGCGGGTCCTGAAAACATCAGTCGAAGAATGCTCAGTGGTGAAGTGGAGGTGCAGGGCGGGCTGAGAAAAAAGGCCTATCGCTTAAGGTTGGGCTTCAGCAGTGAGGATATAGGCTATTCCATTGACCTAGGGTTACCGATTCCTTCGAATTCGTTCTTTTCTCTTGATCCTGAAATCAAAAAAGAGTGTATATGGGCGGGGCCGGTATATCGTCCTGCCAGTGCGCTGGTGGAGCGTAAAGGGGCTGTAGTGAAAACCAGAGAAGGGCGAGGCTGGAAAGTGATAGCGGCCAACCTCAATACCTTTGACAGCATGCTCAGTGAAGTGGCCGATGCTCAGGCGGCTCCGGAAATTTTTCAGATTCGTGAAATCATCAGGAGTTGGCGTTTTTACGATCATTTTCGTACAGATGCCGGCGCTCCTGCACGGCAGCCTCATCTTGGAACCAGAACACCTGTACTGAGTCAGGATGGGCATGATCTGGCTTCGGCGCTTAGAACCATTATTGAAATTGGTGATGATGAAGCCTTGCGGGAAACCATTGAAGATGCTTTTCCCGGTGCGTCGATCAGTATTGATGTGCAGGGCGATGGTCGATTTGTATTGCAGTTCAGGCAACATGGACTGTTAAGGCCACTCACGGCTGCAGAGCTGTCTGATGGAACCCTTCGATACCTGCTTTGGGTTGCTGCTTTACTGACTCCGAGGCCTCCGAAATTGATGGTGCTTAATGAGCCAGAAACCAGCCTGCATCCGGACTTGCTACCTGCGTTGGGGAGACTGATTCAAAAGGCTTCAAAGAACAGTCAGGTTTGGGTCGTGTCTCACGCCAGGTTATTGATCAACGAGCTGACAGAGTCTTCTGACTGCAACCTTGTGAACCTGAAAAAAGAACTGGGTCAGACCGTTATTGAAGACCAGGATCTGATCGATACTCCGGCTTGGGGTTGGCCTTCTGCCTGATTTAACCGTTTAGAGTGGCCGGAATTGATATTGTCTGGACTTTGTAAAGGCGTTACTTTTGCAGCCACTAAGTCGTTGTACGTAGTGCCAGTTCAGAGTTAATTGGCAGAAAAATAACAATAAAAACTGTGCAATCGCGGAAGCCTTCTTCTTGTTCGGGCAACTGATTCCCTCAAGTCCGAGTATTCGTAGAAATCAGTGTTGGCTGGTTTATCCCGTGATCCCACTTTTTCTAATGCCGTAGATGTAAAAATGGTTGTGGCAGCTTGGCTGTTGCGGGCTTGTTTATGGTGTATAAAGCCGGAGAAAGACAATGATAATAAGAAAATCTCTGATCGCTCTGGGTGTAACAACCCTGATGGCTGCTGGCAGTGTCAGCGCCAAAGTATCACCTCAAGAAGCAGAAAGACTGGGTAAAGACCTTACTCCTATTGGTGCGATCCGTGCCGGCAATGCTGAAGGAACCATTCCTGAATGGAATCCTGAGATTAAAATTCCGGAGAGTTATCAAGGCACCGGTCACCATTATCCGAACCCTTACGATAATGAAAAACCTCTGTTTACTATTACTAAAAGCAATCTTGATCAGTACAAAGGTCAGCTATCTGCTGGTCAGGTAGGTCTTTTTGAAGCTTATCCTGATACCTATAAAATGAATATCTATCCGAGCCACAGAAATGGCAGCTACTCGGATTTTGTTCACCAAAATACTCGTATCAATGCTACGACTGCCGAGCTGGTACCGGGTGGTAATGGTGTGAAGAATGCCTGGGCTGGTGCGCCTTTTCCTATTCCAAAGAGTGGTGCAGAAGCGGTGTGGAACCTGTCGCAGGCAGGTGGCATGCGTTATAGTTTTTCTATTGCAGAACAGGCTCTGATTTACCGTGATGGTAGTAAGCTGGTCGGACGAGCTACCCATGAAAACTTCTCACCGTATTTTGATCCAAAAAGCTCCAGAGACGAATTTCAGAAGAACAAGCACGCCAAGCTACTCTATCTGACACAAGGTTTGGCTCCAGCTCGTGATAAAGGTGCATCTACTCTGATTCACCTGCCATTGGATACATCGGCACAACCAAGATCGGCTTGGATTTATTCACCAGGTGTGCGTCGTGTAAGAAGAGCTCCGACTATTGGTTATGATAATTTTGAAGGTTTAGGCAAGTTCCGAACAGTTGATAGTGGTGCCGGGTTTAACGGTGCAACAGATCGCTATAACTGGAAGCTGTTGGGAAAGAAAGAGATTTATATTCCTTACAATACCTACCAGTTTGATAACCCTGAAGTGACGTACGACGATTTGCTGCAAGTCGGTCATGTTAATCCTAAACATGTGCGCTATGAGTTGCATCGTGTATGGGTTGTTGAGGCGACTTTGAAGGAAGGTCTGCGCAATGTCTTCAAGAAGCGTGTATTGCACTTTGATGAGGACAGTTGGTTACCGTCTGTGGTTGATATGTACGATAACCGCGACAACCTCTGGCGCGTATCCATGACCAATGCAGTCAGTAGCTTTGATTTTCAGGGTGTTTTGGGAAGAAGTCTGGTTTACCACGATCTGCTGTCCAAGGAATATATGGTCGATAACCTGATCAATCGTACAGGGGCTATCGATCTCAATAAGAAGGCCAACGAAATCAGCTACTTCAAACCGGCAACCCTGCGTAAGCTAGGCGTTCGTTAATACCTGAATAGTTACCTTTCAGCCGGGATTTCTCCCGGCTTTTTCATTTATAGCTTATGCCTATCGCCTTTAGTGTATTTTTTCATTGGCTCAAACAGCCGATGTGAGCCATTCTGAAAACTGAATAATCTGGTATTGGAGCCACCGATGAAAACAGTGAAGGAAGTCTTCAGAAGAAATGTTACTCCCCTGAAAGTGGATGTTCATCTCCATGAAGCTGTTGATCGTATACTCGCATCCGGATTGACAGGCCTGCCAGTAGTGGACGAAAAAGGTCAGCTGGTGGGTTTTTTGTCAGAGCACGATTGCATCCCCCATATGATTACCGGTACCTATCATTGTGACAGTCGCACCGAGGTCAGTGAGCTGATGTATAAGGAGCCGCTGCACGTAACGCCAGATACGTCACTGCTCGATATTGCCCAGATGATGACGGCCAACAAACCCAAAGTGTATCCGGTTATTGAGGATCATCGATTTATCGGTGTAATAAGTAGGCAGGATATACTCAAGGCTTTGAGTGAAGAGATGAAAACTTGCGTGTCTTTTGCTTGAATGTTTCAGGCCAGCTCAATCAGCTGGCCTGAAGTGTCTAGTTCGCATTATTTATGGTTGATACCAGATAGCTGATGACCAGGCTCTTTCTTGAATCGTTTTCTTTATTTTGGGGTCACAGCACATAGCCTGCTCATCGCTCAGGTCGCCGGGATCACTGCAATCGACTTACTTCTGTCTCTGCCAAGGAGAAAGGCGGCGTCTAGAGACAGTGACGTATGAATATGGAGGTCGCCATAATAAGGCTTGGCGATATGCCTGATAATTATTGCAATGGGTAGTGTTTTTCAGAGGTAGTCGTATCTGTTGTGCCTGGATCATAAATGCAGAACCTATGCATCAAGTAAGTACAATCATCCCTTACGGTTTGTAACAGCTACATTTGCATGGCACTGCCCCTTTGATGTATATAACGCATCGGTTCTGAGATGCTCGCCATGAAAGCTACATAGAAGAATACACTGGTTCCTTATATTTCCGCAGTACCCGATCCTCGCTGCGAAAACATGTGCTTACACAAGTTTATCGATATTCTCATTATCGCCATATGCGCTGTTTTCTGTGGGGCTGAAACCTGGGAGGCTATAGCTGAGTTCGGTCGTAAGAAAAAAACGAGGCTCTCCACATTTCTGAAACTCCCTAGTGGTATTCTCTCACATGACACCTTTTACCGAACTTTTTGCCTACTACTGGTCACAATAGTTCTGATTTGATGCGTAGGCCCCGTCCGATTGGGCGAGGATTTACGAATAATTCGCTAAGTTAAGCTACGCTAGTGCATTTGTGGAAGTTGCATGAAAAATAATGATTGTATTTCAATATATATAATTCTTGTTCTATATGTAGTATTGGGTTCTAGAGCTACTGCTGGTATTCTTTATACATGTTCCGATAGCTCAAAACTTCTTTTGTCTGGTGAATGTCCAGAGACTTATATATATCAAGATTCTGAAGAATATCAGGCGCAGGCATCAACACAAATTGGGAATAATTGGATTGAGGTGAAAAATAAAACAAATTTATTTTCAATGTATTCAACCATTGGAATGCAATTACCGCATTATTGTTTTTCTATAGAAGGCAATATATGTGAAGAAAAAGCGAAAGACACTGCTGTT
Organism: Oceanospirillales bacterium; assembly: GCA_004762125.1. Classification (GTDB taxonomy): domain Bacteria; phylum Pseudomonadota; class Gammaproteobacteria; order Pseudomonadales; family Endozoicomonadaceae; genus Endozoicomonas_A. The sequence goes on from SIHQ01000013.1 coordinate 85,371, forward strand.
AGATATAAAGAAGCTCTTCCTTTAACCTACACTGTGTCTTCAATTGAATTAAATGATGAATTGTATTTGCATAATTTAGTTTTAAAAGCTATAGATCTGAACGAGAGATCGGGTGCCAATTGTCACGGATGGGATAGCATACTTTTTGTAACAATATGGGGTTTTATTGGGTGGTATGAATATGGTTTTTTTTATGGAGTAGCCAGTTTTAGTTTGTCAGCTTCAATGATGTATATAATTGAAAGCTATTGCGTGAACAGAGAATAATTTGTTTCTCCTTAAGCAAGTCAGGAAGTTATTTTTAGGCTATTCCTAAACCAGATACTCAATCATGCCTCATATGTGATCGATGAATTTTATTTTTAATCTGTTTTATCAGATTGTTTTGTAGATATGGGTTGCAGACGTCTTCAGATGTTATATCCAAGACTGTAAAGTTCATCTTTTCAAGCATTGAATGGATGAACTTTGACTTTGTTCGCTCATGACTCATTACATCCTTAAAAGATTTAGAATTTGATGACTTTGGATCAAAGAAAAAATAATGCTGAGGGCCATTTACCTGCACGCAAATACCATACTCTGGCAAGAAGATATCCACCGGATAACCATCAATAATTACTTCTTGTTGCACACTTACATCAGGGTTCATTGCTCTTCTAATCGCATCGAAAAGCTTTCCCTGTGTTACTGATATATTTTCAAACATGGCATTATCTGGAGAACATACTGTCGGAGCTGTTCTTTTAGTCTGCCAATAACGTTTAATGAAATTTAGTTGCCAGTCAAATGCTCGCTTTTTGGAAAGCGCCATAAATTCATCGGTTTTCTCCTCAGCAGTATCAAGAAAACTGCAGTCGAAATATTCAGGATGCTCTGATTGTTTTCCGAAATGCATGAGGGTGAGACTCATGGTCAACTGTACTAACGTGTGCTTATCCAGGGAGTTCAAGGGAAAATCTTTGAGGACTTGTTTCAATAGTGATCCGGCAATCTGCCTTTGTCGAAATGATGCCGACAAGTTGTCCAGAGCCTGTAACACGTACCGCGTTTGACCTAGATTATGCTGTGTATCTCTTGAGATCCGTTTAATGTAGATTTCAGCTAACTTTAATATGTGATTCTCTACACTTGTATAACGGCAATGAGATAAGTTCAGAGCTATATAGTGGATACCAGATATTTCGGTATCAGTGTATGAACTCAATGTTTTGGCAATGGCCATCATACTCAGATGAGCATAGTGGCTTCGTATCCTTACCTCAGGGGCGACTAAGGCATTCAGAAGCATTTTCAGATCTGTCATGGTCCATGTTAATTTGTTTGAAAGCTCACCGTGATGAAATCTTCTGTTGGTTTCCTTTGCAATTTCACTTATAGCATTAACTACTGCAGTTGTATCCTCAGAGCAATGCTGCAATTTGAATTTTGCCAAAGAAGCAGCAACCCCAGCCAGCGATTTTGCATACCATCCATTCTTTTGATGCAACCCGTCGCCGTCGTCTTTCATTGCTCGACACATAGTTTCTTTGGCTATTATAATCAGTGAGCTCGAAACTGTTTCTATATCTGATACTTTCGTTATAGCTAATGCAACTCTGGATAAATCTTTGGGAGTCCACTCAAAAAACTTTTGAGTAGTAGTGAGGTCTCGTGTTGTGATTTCCTGGTTTACCTTGATCAAAAAATTGTCTATTTCGGGCTTTGGACCCAGTGCAGTTAATGCAAATGCAAAAGATGCAAGATGTTTAGGTCTAAAATCAGATAACGAGAAATTACTTGAAGCGATCAGGCAGTGATTTAGTAGTTGAATACCCTTTTCTTTGGAGTCATCATATCGCATCAATTTTTCTGCTATGCAAGTAATATCGACCAAGTTGTCTATTCGATCAAACTTTATTGGGAGATCGTCTGTCAGTGGGGCGAGTTTTCCCAAAATACCTTGCCGGTATAAGGTATCGCTGTAATCTGAAAAACTGTTTTTCAATTCATACACTAAGCGATCAGGACAGTGAAATTCTTTTACTGTCTTGGAAGAAGAGCTTGCAGGTATGCTCACCAAGTCACTAATGAGTGTTTTTGGTGTTGCTCTCTTACTATGGGAATCTTTGAGATAGGATTTCTTGCCTGCTGCATCTTTTTTTCTTGCAGCTAATTTTTTTCTTGCAGCTAATGAAGCGCTCTTAAGGACATTAGTTGGTCTCAGCCAGACAGACGGGACACTGGTTGTTTTGAAACCAAAGCTTTTTGATTCGGTCTTATCTTTTTTCGGTTCAGGCATCTCAATTGATATTTCGCTGCCAGGCCTTTTCCGTATAGTTGCTGAATCCATATGAATATTAACTCCCTTTCTTCACCCCCTGTGTTTAGGGTTGCTTCTAAAGTAGACAGAAGAACTTAAAATAAGTTCAAAAACAGTGATTTGAAAGTACGATCGGAGTTATTGCATCGTTATCCCGCCAATGTCTGCCATTGCTGATAACTTTAAAAAGTACGGCGCTTTCGGGCATGGTTCAAGTCAAGTAAACACATTCCGTGTTACCTATACTCTCTGCATAAAAGAATTTTTACATCAAAGGTGGTTAAAGTGTCGTTAAAAATGAAGTTTATAATATTGTTTTTGAGTTGTTTTATGACGTTGGCTTGTAAGGCAGTTAAACTCCTTGCAACAAAATTTTTGGATATTGTGTTATCAGTTACAATGCCATACAAAATTTGGAACGAAGGTTTACTTGGGACACATGAAATACAAAGTCTATCAATGGGTTTGGCATTAAGTTCGATAGTTCACTATCAAACAGAGAATCCAGAAATACATAAAATATTAAACGTTTCCGTTCATTTGGTTTTTTTTAAAAACTGGATAGAGATAGTATTAAAAGAATACTTTAATAATACTATAGATATTAAATTTAATTATTAGTTTGCTTCGGGTATTGGTTTGCTTCGGGTATTGGTTCAACCGAGACTGTCCTTGTTATAAAAAAACTATACTTTTGATAGGCAGAAACAGCATAGGAAATGATGATTTTTTTCACTACAAAGAATCTTATTAAGCGTGGTAAACCAAAACTCACTTGAAGTATAAAGTTTTTAAACAAGTACAAAGTGTGAGTCAAATCGGTGATGTTTCAAACACGCTGATAGAACTTTCTGGAGATAAATTCTCCAATGACCTCGTCGTGAAGCTCTTCTGATCGAGAGAAACAGATCGTTTTTCGCACCAGGCTTTTCAGCTGGGTACGTAAAGTCAGATTATTTCTCTCAATTCCTTGTGTGAAAAACTGACCAGTAACGTGCTTCTTTTCCGGTAAATATATTCTGTAAGGCTTCCAATCATCGGTGCAGTAACAAGAGAAAAAATAAGCGAGGTTCTGCACTGCTGATATGCACTACTGAAATTTTGGCTGGAAGGGGAGTCGATAGTTCGTCTTCCGAAGGCCTGTGTAGCCTAATGAGCGGAAAGATAAACTATCGACGAATACAACACTTAAAAATTAAACAGTGGCTGCTTCAGGCTTTTTCTTTTTCTCTGGACGCCAGTCCGGGTGTAGCTGCTTTTTCAGAGCGGTACGTTGAGCAGAACAAGTCGTGCCGTGGAACTCTTCAGCGGCTTCGTCACTGCTGGCTAACCAAGCGATAACGCTAGCAGGAACAGTGACTGGAGCGCCGCCGTACTGGCGGGCGTAAGATTCATCCATACCTTTTTCTTTCATGAACTCGGTGAAGATAAAGCCAGGCTCACAGTTGAATACCTTGATATTGTCTTCTTTTAGTTCGACCTTCAGCATCGGTACCAGACGCTCAATGGCTGCTTTGGACGCTGCATAAGCAAAGCTCCAGCCACCATTGTTAACGGGCAGAACTGGTGTCTTGGTTGCTGATTCGGACACCATGTTAATAATACGACCACCGCGACCGTTTTCTCTCATGTGAGTAACGGCATTTTGAGTCAGGATCAGTGGTGAGATAACGTTGCCACGGAACAGAACTTCAGCGTTATTCTGAGTCAGATCTTCAACCATGTCGGTGGTGCCATCACCTTGATAAACAGCGTTGTTGACCAATATGTCAACGCGACCCCATTGTTTCAGAATCTGATTCCAGGCGTTGTTGATTGAATCAAAGCTGGTGAGATCCATCGGAATCAGCAGAACATCACGTCCGAGAGCCTTGATTTCAGCGGCTGTTTCTTCAAGAGATCCTGGAACAGCAATCGTATGGTGAACTTCACCCGCTTTTACCGTGCGGGCGCTGATGATGATGTCAAAGCCTTCTTTGGCTAGAGCCATCGCAGCGGCTTTACCGATACCACGGCTGGCACCGGTGACAAGTGCAGTCTTATTGTTATGCATGGTTCAACCTCGGTTGCACACGTTCATTGTTAGCGGCATTTATTTCGTGTCGCTTTTATAATTAGTGCTCCCGATGTTGATGCATCAATATCAGTCTCAGTATCAAGAGCGGGAGCGTGAGATCATATCGAACCAAAGTTGTTCAATCTGTTTCGGGGTGGTTTTGCTGGTGCTATCCAACCCTGCTAAACCGATTAACATTGGTTTGAAAATATGCCAGCCAAGCCCGAGGGCATAACTGGAAGCCAGTAGAACTTCCGGGTCAATTTTGTTGTACAGTTTGCCCTGCTTCTGACTCTCTCGAATCTTGTCAATCATCTGCTGGAAGTAGGGGCTTTTGATGCCTTCAAAGAAGTCGCCTTCATTTTCCAGTGATAGATGAGCAAAAATTCTAAAGATTTCTGGCTGTGTGCGAATAGTCAAAACGGACTTATATAGCATTTGTTCGCCAGAATCCTCGTCTTCCAGCTTGATGGATTCCATACGATCGAACAGTGTGGAAACCACGGCAGAAACCAACCCATCCTTATTATCGAAGTGTCGATAAATAAAAACTGAATTGACGTTGGCTTCTTTGGCAATATCCCGAATGGTGATGGCTTTAATACCTCGTGCGGAAAACAGCTTAATGCCGGCTTCGATCAAGGCTTTTGTGACTTCGGTTTTGCCCAGAGGTTTGGTAGCTGTATTCAAGATAAACCCTGTTATTCATGGTTTGAGTGCGCGTACTGAATTGTACGGACACTCGCACCATTTATCGAACATCTCAGGCAGGTTGTACTTCACTGGCTTGAGCTTTATCGGACTAAGTTTCACTGCTGCTTAATTCAAGTTCAGCAGATTCAGCAGGTTCAGCGGATTGTGCGGTCGAGGTTTCAGCTTCGGACGTATCTGAAGTAATTTCCGGTTTTACCCAGTCGTATTCCTGATAGAAGGAATCGAGTGCTGTGTAAATCCGCTCTGGATCCATACCAAACTCTTCCATGCTGTAAGAGTGCTTAGTCGCGTGCTTTTTGTTCTTTTTCTGTCGTTCATCCAGCGTGGCAGCGTATTTTTCGCTCATGGGGTAGCCAAAGCGTTTGTATATCTCTGTCACAGTGGCTTTAGGTGAGCTGACCAGTTTTCGATAATCGACAATCAGTGACGGTGTCTGGGGGTTTTCTTCCAGAACCTGTTTGGGTCTCAGATAACAATCGTAAGATATGTCTTCAATGATCTTCAGAGATGACTGGTATTCCTCAGGCTTCCACTTGTTGCCCTTGTAGTTGTAAGTCATCAGCTTCAGGTTGCTGGGCACGCATTCTACTGGATCACGCATCATTACCACGACCTGAGCGTCAGGGAAGGTTTCAATGATGCTGGCAACACGGCCGGAGTAAACCGGGTTCTTTGACAGGTGAGTCTTTTCACTGCCATTCAGATAAAGCTGACGACGGACACATTCTTTATAGTGACGCATTACTCGCTTGCGACGTTTTGGATTCTGGCGATCTAGGTCGAACATATTAAGAATGTCCATCATGGGTGCCTGAAGCTGCCAGTAAGCGGCATAGAAGCAGGAAGACATCACGAAGTCGTCTTCTTCTGGAACCCAGAGACCCATATTATGAATATGTCGGATTTTACCGAACATCTTCTCGTCCCAGGCTTCCAGCTTCTTGAAGAAGTAGCTGCCCAGTACTTTACGATCCAGTACACCAAACCAGCGAATTAGCTTTTTCTGGAGTAGGGAAGGGAAGAACATTTCCCAATAAAGGAAATAACTGAAGCGATCTTCGTCGTAGGCCATCAGCCGTTGAATCAGTGTTGTACCACTACGGGCGTGACCAACAATAAACACCGGCTTTTCAATCTTAGTGAACCAGAGCTTTGGAAAAAGGATCTTGTCCAGAAAGAAAAACACGGAATGAAACAGATACGTCATCGGCACAATCACCAGCAGACGAAATAACAGTTTCTTGCGTCCTGGCCACTGTTTCTGGCCCCAGATCCGTCGAATCATCATCAGATAATATTCGACGTTAAAATACATAAACATAAGCAGTTACCTGAGCGTTAAGTGTTCCGGGCAGACTGTGATCAGCGTAGGGAGGAGTCTGAATTACTTTGCAAAGGCTATGGAAGGCCTGAGAGCGATCCGGTGCAGGAAAGCACCGTTGAGCGGGCAAAGTAATACAGACTCTGAAGAACCAGACTCATCCAGAGTGAAATAATTTAATGACGAATCTGCAGGGAGTTATTACCACCCAGCCATTCGTAAAGAGAGAATCGTTCACCGGTTTCCAGCCATTCACCTTCATAGCTGGGTATCAGGGAATCAGAAGGCAGAGCATCAGAGCTGCTGGCATGAATGATTCCGTGCTCTCCACGTTTCCTGTGCAGAGAATAAGGATCTGTTCCTTCTTCGGTAGCTTCAATCAGTTCAATTTCCATGGCACTGGCAAAAGCCACACATCGCTTCAGTTTTACTTCACCGTTGCTACTTCTCAGGGTTTGAACGTCAGCTTTGACGTTCACCCAGTCAAAACATTGGCTATAGAACGCCAGTGTTTCGTTCATGTTACCAGTGACAACTGTTGATCGATCCACTTTCAGTACAGGGTTTTCTACAGCGGAGCCGCTACCTTTAACGGCCTTTGCTGCATCAACAATACTGTTGGCTGCCTGTTCGGTTTGCAGTAACTCAAACATGCCTTGGCCGGTTGGAATGTTCATAAAAGCAAAGCGAATGCCGGGATATTCATCTCTGGCATCTTCTTCACCGCCGAGCGAGGTAATGTAGTCAATGGCTGCATCGCGGTCTGGTGTCTGCACTCCAAAATGCTGGATGCCGGTTCCATACTTCTCCTCATAGAGGGCGATGGTGTCCTTTCCTTCACGAACATGAACGTATTCAATCTGAACATTGCCGCCTGATCCCAGGGCAACATCAATGTGCTTGAATCCGCTCCAACCCTTATATTTTGCATTCTCTACTGGAGCAGAAAATGTATGGAAAGGCCCCCAGCCAAAATGCTCTTCCGAGAATCGAACCGCTTCTTCAACGTTGTTAACGATAAAGCACACCTGAACAGGAGCGAGCGATACCTTGTTCTTTGATTCAGCCATTGCTTGCTTCCTTAGCTGGTGTGAACGCCGCCGTTAACCGTAAGAGTCTGACCGGTTACCCACTTGGCCGCATCAGACGCCAGATAATCTACGGCACCAGCAACGTCTTCCGGTTCACCCAGAGCGCGGGCAGGTATGATCTTGATTAGAGGTGCAGTAAATTCGGCTGGAACATTGTTCATCAAACCAAGGGAGATAACATTGGCTGTTACGCCATACTTACCGACTTCTTTGGCAACGTGACGCATCAGGTGGGCACCACCTGCCTTGGCTGCACCGTAAACAGAGACATTGATGTCGAGACCGACACGGCCAGCTTCTGAAGAAATCGTGATAACACGGCCCCAACCACGGTCGCACATGCCTGCCAATACCGCTTTGGTGCAGTTCAGAACGCCGTAGAAGTTAACGCTGATGTAGCGGTCCCAGTTTTCAACCGGCATATCCTTGAATTCCAGCTGAACGGTTTGCTGTGTGCCACCGTTGCCGGCGTTGTTCACCAGAATATCGATACCACCCGTTAATGGCTCGAGCTCTTTAATGGCTGCTTCCACTTGATCCATCTTGCTGACGTCAAAAGCAAAGGCCAGAGCATCACCCCCATCAGCACGAATGCTTTTAGCGGCGGCTTCAGCTTTAACCGGATCGATGTCATTGATGACAACCTGTATACCTTGAGCTGCGAGAGACCGAGCCACTCCCAATCCCATACCCTGGCCGGAGCCGGAAACCAGTGCTGTACGTTTGTTGTCGCTCATCGTGATGACCTTTCTTATTCTTGTAAGTTGATATCGTTTATACAGATTCAAGCTGTTGGGAAAACAGCTTCTTCATATTGGTGCCATTCTGAATAATGGCGTCATGCAAAGGCATGGCTCTGGTCTTTTGAATGTGGTCTCGCGTCATTGGCTGAGTCATGCAGGCAGGCTCTTTACCGAGTGAAGCAAGGGATTCTTCTACGCATTCTTCGACGGTTTGCAGACCAAACTCTTTCATTACATCTGGATTCATGGCCAAGAAACCTTCAGTAGCAGTCTGATCGGGTTTGATGACCAGAACATCTACGCCGTAGTCTTTCATTTCAAACCAGATAGATTGTGTCAGGGTCGAGATGCAGGCCTTGGTGGCAGAGTAAAGTGCAAAGTAAGGCATTGCTACTTCGCCGGTCAGAGAGGAAACATTGATCAGCGCGCCTTTTCCATTCTGCTTCATCTTCTGGCCAAAGTGCCGGGTCATCTTGGTGGTAAGAACAACATTGACGTTTATACACTTCTCAATGCTGCTCATTTTGAATTCAACAAACTCGCCCGGGAAGCTGAAGGCAACGTTGTTCACCAGCACATTAATTTCTACATCGCTGACAAACTCGGCGATCTGGTCGAACGCTTCTGGTTTTGTGCAATCCAGAGCCAGTGTTCTTACTTCTACTCCGTACTGGTCACGCAATTTCTGTGCAGACTCGTTTAGAATCTCTTCACGGCGGGCAACCAACGCGACGTTTAAGCCATCAGCTGCACAGCGTTCGGCAAAACCATAGCCGATTCCTTGTGATCCACCTGTTATCAGTGCCCATTGTCCGTATTCTGAAAGTTTCTTTGTCATTTTTATTATCCGATTTCAAAACAGCGCCTGACCTTTGCAAACAGAGTGTATTCACAACTGCCTTAACTTGCGACTTATGTAATCACATGTTTACAACGCTTGTAAACATGTGATTACATAAATGGCAACTTCAAAGCTCAACCTGAAATTAAAAGACAATGAATTGGTGGTTGGCTGTTCCAGGTATCGGGTGTTTGAAAAGATCTACTCACCTGGAATGGTCTGATAAGGAGAATAATAATGATCGATCACCGTACACCTGAAGAGATGGTTCAATCTGAGCAGGATCGCAAAAACCTGCGTGAAGCCTGGGACTATATGATTGACCAGGTGCAAGCAGCTCGCGATGTCATCGACGACCCTAAATGTTTTAGCCCGACCCAAACCTCTCGCAACCTGGCTGAAGGCTATCGTTATCTGAGTGGTTATATTCATCATGGTGTTGAGCGTGCTTTTCATTGCGACCCAAGCTTCCCTGCATTTCGTAATGGCCTGTCTACTTTCAACAAGGCGACGATCGAAAATGCTGATGCTATTTACTTCTACGCCCAGATTGATGGTCGTCAGCGCTACCTAATTAAAGGTAAGGCTGAAGATTTTCGTCATTGGAAGGGTGAAGAAAGAGCAGAAGAGGGCAAGAAGGCACCGCAATACCTGATCTTCGAAACCTGTGATGGTCCGATGTCCGGTGATTCAGGCAAAATGTCTGAACTGGTACCTGGATTCCGTACCGGCTTTGGTCGATTGGACGGTACCGATCTCGAAATTAATGAAGACGGTGATATTGAACTACTGCTGGCTCCGGAAAAACCGGAAGGTTTCACCGGTAACTTTATCTGTACGAAGAAAGGCCCGCGCAGAGACAATCCGAACGGTGACGATCGATACGCCACCTTTGTGAGCGGACGGCAGCTTTTTTACGATTGGGAAAATGAAGAAACCATTCCTCTGAGTATCACCCCTCTGGATAATTTGGGTGGACATCCTGACCCATACAACCCGCAGCGTGCTGTTTCCGAGCTGAGAAAAATGGGTGATGTGATTAATGGTCAGATGCACTTCTGGTTGGAGTTCTACGACAAAGTACTGAACGTGTTCGACAACTACGATCACGAAAGCCAGTATTTCATGCCAGTTAATGAATACAATCAGCCTAACGCAGCCTCTACCGATACTGGTGGTGGCATGAGCACCAATATTTACGCGGGTGGTCTCTTTGATCTGGAAGAAGATCAGGCGCTGTATATTGAAGCAGAATTCCAGGGTGATCCTCAGTACACCAGCTTCCATCTCGGTACGCCTTGGGGTGAGTCTCCGGACTATGCCAACAGTCAGTCCAGCCTTAACCTTCTTCAGATGTATATGACGCCGGGCTCGAAAGTTCAGCGCTGGGTAGTCAGCCATAAAGACCCAGGTGTGAAGAACTGGTTGTCGACCACTGGTTTGCGTCAAGGTTACTTGTCTCACCGTTGGGCATATTCTGAGCTGCCACCAAAGGATTCATGGCCAACGATTTCTGCCAAACTGATCAAGTTTGATGAAATCAGAGATCAGTTTCCTGAAGATATGCCTATTCTGACTTCAGAAGAGCGAGCCCAGGATATTGCTGTTCGTCAGGAGCATGTTCAGAAGCGTTATAGAGTATTCTGATTACCCTTTGATTCAATAATTGCCTTAAGCAACAGAGTTACCTGTTTTTTGGTAGTTCTGTTGCTTTTCTTTTGTTGTTCTTAAATGGGCTTTTTGTTTCAATAAATGCTGCTTCTCTAAAAAGTAATAGGACTGATAATGCTGACTTATGAGCAATTAGACTGGATCGCTGATGCTTATACGCCCCTTCTGGCATTGACTGTTTTCTATTCGATCTTCAAAACCTGGCAGGAAAAGAATAAGAGACGGGTTATCAACCAAGTAACAAGTTTGATTCTGGGAATGCTGGTGGTCTATGGCATCTACTTCCTTGATGGAAGCTATCGGATATGGCTGAACTGGGATCTTGATTACAGCACGCATACCGCTTTCGCTCTGGTTTTTGTCATTCACTACGCTGCTTTTTGTCGCAATTATGTCTGGTTACAGCTTTCTCTGTTTACAGGGTATCTGCTTCTGATGGTGTATCAGAACTACCATTCTTTCGCTGATATTTTGACGACTGGTTTTATGGTAGGAGTTCTGTTCTTTGTTCTGATTTTTAGATTGTCACGAAAATCGAACTGATTTCGGCCAGGCTGCTCCACAGCTATTCCCGTCCATGTTTCCTGCTTGCTGATTTTGTGTATTTGCCTTGGCACTGTTTTGCCATTGTCGCTCTGGCTCTGTCCCTGTAATTTTTCCAGTGTCGAATAGAATCATAAATCCAGCAGTTTCCTGTCATTTACAGGCAACAGAGCTGAGGAACACGACTTATGTTTATTGAAAACACAGAAGAACAACAACAGCTCCGTCGTGAACTGCGGGAGTATTTTGACAACCTGCTGACCGATGAGATTCGAGAAGCTTGTCATGGTCATGAAGCCAGTGAAACCTTTCGCGAAGTTGTTCGCCAGATGGGTAAAGATGGCTGGTTGGCAGTAGGTTGGCCAAAAGAATACGGTGGGCAAGGGCGTTCAAGCAGTGAACAGCTGATCTTTTTTGAAGAAGCAGAGCTGGCTAATGCCCCTCTGCCATTTGTAACTCTGAATACTGTTGGTCCTGCCATCATGGCCTATGGTTCGGAGCAGCATAAGAAAGAGATACTGCCAAAAATTGCTGCCGGTGAAATGCATTTTGCCATTGGTTACACTGAGCCTGGTGCAGGTACTGATCTTGCTTCTCTGACCACGTCTGCAGTTCGAGACGGTGATGATTTTATCATCAACGGCACAAAAATATTTACCTCCAGTGCAGAGGGTGCAGATTATATCTGGATGGCTGCGCGTACTGACAAGAGTACCAAACATGCCGGTATTACCATGTTTATGGTGGATACCAAGCTGGAAGGTTTCTCTCTGGCACCGATTTATACAGTGGGTAGTGTTCGTACGAACATGACTTACTACGAAAATGTTCGTGTACCGGCCTCCATGGTTGTTGGTGAAGTGAACGGAGGTTGGAAGCTGATTACTTCTCAGTTGAACCATGAGCGTATTGGTCTGGCTGCTTTTGGTATCAATGCATCCGGTCACCTTCAGAAAGTGCTTGATTGGGCTCGTGAAGAGAACACTGAAGGCTGCCGTGCTATTGATGAGTCGTGGGTTCAAACCGCGCTGGCAGAAGCCTACTGCTTGCTCGAAGCTATGAAGGTTGAGAATGCCCGAATGGCTTCAGCACTTGAAAATAATGAACTGAATCCGGGCTTTGCATCCGCTATCAAGGTTTACAGCACCGAAACCATGATTCAGGTTTATCGCTTGTTGCTTGATGTTCTAGGACCTGCAGGACTGATACGTCGTGGCAGTGATGCGGCTCTCATTCAGGGTGAAGTGGAAGAGTTTTACCGCAAGGTAACCATTAATACGTTTGGTGGTGGTGTTAACGAAGTACAGCGTGAGCTGGTGGGTATGTTTGGTTTGGGAATGAAGCGGGGAGCCCGTTAAAACTGACCAATGAACCAGTACCGGACTCCATCCGGTACTGGTATTTCTAATACCTTTCCAAATACTGCCAGGCTAAACCACTTCGTCCTGTTCTGAATACACATCACTAATGGCATTACGTTTTCTGAATTCACCAGGAGTGATATCTGTCCATTTCTTGAATGATCGGTGAAATGCACTGGGTTCATCAAATCCCATCTGATGTGCAACAGCATTGATACTCATGCCTGAACGAGTCAGATAATCAATGGCTGCATCACGACGACAGTCGTCTTTTACCCGTTGATACGAAGTGCCTTCTTTCTCTAGCCTCCGCCTGAGTGTGCGGGAAGAGATATTCAATTTCTCTGCTACTTCATCAAACCCGGGAATCTTCCGGGTGAAGTTATTTCCGATCAGACTACGAATCTTCTTAATGATACTTTCATCTTCATTGACAATGGCAAACAGCCCATACGGCGCTGTTGTTAAAAAATTGTGAAGAGATTCCTCGGTATGAACCAATGGCGTATCAAGAAAATGAGCTTTGATGGTGAAAGAGTATTCCTTCTGGTTGAAATTAATCGGGCAGTCGAAGTACGAACGATAACCACTGTTACTGAGTATTTCCGATCCCATGACATTTACTTCATGAACAGGAATGTAAGCACCAATCAGCCAACTGCAGAAGCGATGCTGCAGTGACAGATAATTAATGATGCTGAGCTGATTCTGTAGATTCATGGAATCATCGGATTCGACCTTCAGGCCTGAATACATCAACGTGGCGAACTCACCACCGTCAGAAACACGATAGCGTCTGTCTTTGTTGAAATCTAACCCTTTTGCTTCATATAAAATGGCATAAAAGTCGATGCTGCGGTCCAGCGCAATTTTCAGGCTGGGACTGTGGATGATAGCGTAGCAAAACATGCGGAAAGTACCCATAGGCAAACGGATACGACCGGTGCCAAAGCTTTCGTCCTGAAGCAGCATAGCTACATGGTTATAAAGTTTGCTGAAATCCAGGACAGAGAGTTCCTGCTCCGGTAACTCACTGTCTGATAACGCCATAGGGTTAAAAGGCAGATCAAGTAAACTGACGACCGGATTGATATCATGTCCATGCTCACGAGCAATTTTCAGCAGTAGGCGTGCATATTTAGCGGGTACTGAGGGCTCTTTTTTCATTATTATTCGTCCTGATCAACAGACTCTACTGCATAGCTGAGGTCATACCAATTACTGTGTCTGGTATTAGACGGTTTTGACTATGGGCATGATATTGGATTTAAGCTGTGTGTTACAACTGCATCTTGGTTATGAATGGAAGATAGGTAGCCATAGGAATGCCTGAAGTATGACTGCATTCAAAGTATCGGTGAAAACAGAGCCTAGTAGAGGAACGATCAGGAATGCTTTTGGTGAAGGTCCATATTTATGAGTCAAGGTATTGATATTAGCCAGACCAACGGGTGTAGCTCCGAGGCCGAGGCCTACAAATCCGGCTGAGATAAGGCTGGCATCATAATCACGGCCTGCTGCTCGGAATATGACAGTGTAAGCAAAGAGGCAAATAAATACTGACTGCACCAGAACAATAATAAATGCGGGTAGTGCTGCATTAGCTAATTGAGCAATATTAAGCGACATTAAACTCATGGTAATGAACATTTCAAGGCAGGTGTCGCCAAAGAGGTTTATGAATTGTTCGTTGTATTGGTGATTAAGCAAATCAGAAAGATTAACAATAATAATGGCCAGCATAAGTACAGGCAGATAGTCAGGCATAACAACACCACTGTCTCGTAAGTGCTGGTTCAGCCACTTACCCACAATAATGCATAGACAGATAACAAGAATAACCTGAAGAAACTGTTGCATGCAGAAAGAGACCTCTCGCGTTTCAAACGTTTCCGGTGTGGAACCGACATTAAGGTCAGCCTGAGTGTGATCCAGATTATTGTCAGTAATGAGTTTACGAGCAACAGGGCCTCCCAACAGACCGCCCATTATTAATCCCATAGTCGCAGCTACAAGGCCAAACTGTGTAGCATCAGAATAACCTTCTGTTTCCAGAAAATAACCCCAACTGATGGCTGTCCCATGGCCACCTGCCATGGAAATACTGCCCGCTAGCAAGCCGTGTATAGGCTCATCACCAATTGCAAGGGTCGTAAGAATGCCTACGGCATTTTGTAAGATGAGAAACAGGGCAATAATGAAAAATAAGAATGATAATGTTTTTCCACCTGATACAAGCAAACGAAGCCTGACGTTTAATCCAATGGTGCAGAAAAAAATCAGTAACAAATGATCTCTGAGTTCAAAACCCCATACTATTTTCAGATCGCTGAAGTATTGATAAAAACCCAGCAGAATACTGACTATTAAGCCGCCAGTAACAGGAGCAGGAATATGGTATTGATTAAGAACAGAGACACGAGAGGTGGTCCAGCGACCTAATTGGTAGGCAAGTATAGCGGCCAATAACAATGCGAAGCCGGAGACCGATACCATAGTGGATCCTTGTGATGCGTGACATCAACAGCATAGCAGTCGCTCTAAAGGGCGGCTAAATTAGATTTTTGTATTTTTTAATGACAAGTAAAAAATATTTAGCATTTGGTATATTGCCTAAAAAATTACAGTAAGTAAGTTGTGTTTTTACGAGTTTGACCAGAGTGCCTGGTTGGGAGAATAGCTTGATTATTCTCTGGTCTTAATTCTGGATACTGTTTCACGATAATGGTTTATTCTTCCTCGGTTTCACCCCGTAGAGAAATATCGTCATCAGAGATTACTGATTCCTGTTTTACGATAGTGGATTGTTCTGCTTCAGATTTACCTTCTCTAGCATTGTACCAAACATCGCCATTTTCATCAGGAAACAGAACTTCGCCATCAGTGTCTGTATATCCAAGTTGGATGTGACCCTGTTCTGCTAAAAAATTAACCAGATATTCAGCATCTGTTGGCGTTGACCAACCCCAGCCTTCCGGTAATGTTTGTTTCGTTGCTTCTGTTGATAAACCTGCTTTTATTATTTCTATAACACTCTTGGAGCAGTTCATGTTCAGAAGTTCAAATTTGTGATTCTGTTTTAACTCTCGTGCCTTTTCTCTCATAAGCTCTAAATTTAGTCCATGCATAGGAATAGCAAAACTACCTTCGTGAGTGTGTAGGCTGTTCTCGCCATCACTAACAATGGGTGAAAAAAAACGATTGTTAGCGGGAGTTCTAAAGTTTCGTCCCCAAAGAGCATGACTGACAGCAAAGGATAATGCGGTGATGGCTAAAACAGGTAGTGTAGCCTTACCCACGGAAGCGTGGACGGCTACTTTGCTCGCTGCTTTTGTTACGACCGGCACAGTCGCTGCAGCAGCTATAAATCTGTTTGGGGTTAAATAGTTACTCGGGTTCCAGCTGAACACATTGTCTTGGGATGTTTTGTGAAGAGTCTCAGCTTTTGATTTTTGATCGAGCAGTTGTTCTTTTTGATTCTCAAGGTTCAGTATGCTGCTTTCAGCATCGTCGAGTGCTTTTGTTGTTTTCTGTCTTATTGGGTCTATATCTACTGGGTCGAAATCAGAAACAGAGCCGCTTAAACTCAACAGTGTTTGTTTGTGCTGCTTGCATTCAGCATTATTTAATCCTATTGCGTCATTAAGTTTTTGAATCTCCTGATCTACCTCTGTGTAATCAAATGGCTCGTTGGGATCAACAGCTATATCTGATTCAAGCCCTCCCATAAGCAGTGCAGCGTGTTCATTTTGAATGAGAAGAACAGCTGTATCATCTGGAATTTTGTTCGGTATTATTGTCGAGGCGACTTCTTTAGGCATTGGTATTCTGCTTTTAAAGATCAAAGATCCTTTGAAGGGAAACCAACTCGATTTAGTGAGATAGCGCCTTTGAATGGGTGTAGAGGCAGGCTCCGGAGCCCCATGCTGAGGCCGAGCCATTGGTATTTTTTTTTCAGTCGGAACTTCCGCGAATTTGTTGGGCGGTTGGGTTGATGTTTCATGATGTTGTGGCAGAAGTCCTGTCGTCGAACCCTGAAGCGAAGGACCAGTAGCATTGATAGGCATAATTGAATACTTTCGTGATAAATTTTAACTAATTTAAGACTCTGTTTATCGATAATGGTTTAAAATTGACTGCTTAATAGTGATGAACGAGGAGGATCATGGGATAAAAGGTAACCAGTTAATTTTGATGCGAAATAATTCTAATTAAGTTGAAAACTATATAATGCTAGTAAAAACAAATAAGATAGGCATGTATTTAATTTTCTGAATTTTAAATAGATTTACTTCTTCTGATTGAACTGTCTATAGCTATCAAGATTGTCATGGATTCATGATTTTATTGATTAGATATTCATTAAAAACCCATCTATTTTATTTGCTATTATTTTACTTTATTACTACTGGACTTTCTCGACGTTATCTATTACCAGGATCTAACTCTTCGTATTGCTGCTTTCTCTATATAGCTGTGTTGCATATAGTTATTCTTTATTACCTTATCAATTTTTTATCTACGAAGATTTTTCAAATATTTTTAGACGTATAAAAATATTTCATAATTTTTGAATCTAAAAGAGAACACCCGACGTATATTTTTGCATACACCAAATATGAAAAGAGAAACCATCATGAAAGCGATCAAAACTTTAATTCCAGCTATTTTGTTTTCTGTGGTTGCAAGTACAGCGATAACAGCTCAGGCCAGCAATCTGGATCTGTATACTACTAATAATGATTTCTCTGGCGTGACAGCTAGAGTTTATCAAGATGGAAAACCGGTAGAAGGTGCGAACATTCAACTGTTTTCTAACGGTAAAATACTTCGTTCCGAGAAAATAACTAATAATAATGGCCGTGCGGATTTTAATTTCGTAAAGGGCAGTAATTCTGTTGTTATTAAAGTTTCTTCTGTAGGATCAGAAAAATCTCAATGGGTTAAACTTGAGCGCGGCAGTAAAGGTTAAATGATGGTTTTTAATCAAAGCTGATCTTTTTGATTGGCTTTATTTTCTACGCTTTAAATTTATAACGATTAAGCCTGCTCAATAATTATCTAGTGCAGAATCTGTTTGTTATAATGAACTGCCCTACAGTAAGCTGTAGGGCATCTTAGTGCATCACAATTCTCATTAGTGAAAATATTTATCTGATTAAAATAGATATCTTTTTAATGTAGTTTCTTATATTAATAATTACACTGATATTTCACATAGCGATCGATAATATCTTCGTTTTCATGCTGACTAAGTGTGCTCATGAAACATCCTGAACTCAAAAATAATCCTCCAAAAGCGTCTTCTTTACTTCAGTACTTTATCGATATCTTCATTGAAGACAGCTTCTCAGTAGTATTCAGTGATTTTTTGGATTTTTTGAAGAAGAGCAAGTGATATATAGAGCTGTGACATTATGAGATTTATGTATGAAGCGACCTTTAGTCACCCATAAATAGCAATCGCTATTTCAGATTTCACAAATGCAACTTGTTGTGAACTACTCAAAGCTGCTTTGATGTCTCGGCATTTACTCCGGAGTAGCTCATAAATCAGCGGTTAGTTTATTGATTGCTTAACCTTACATAACATAAGTCAGATTTACCCTGTATCAAGCCTTCTGCACACTCTTCCTACTCTGATGTTTCACTGACAGTTGTGAGAATTAGAGGTTGACCGAAAAATAATTAAAAAAAATCGGAGAAACTTCTGGTGATAATAGAACAAGTAAAAAAAATATCGGGCACTTTGTCGTTGGCCCTAGCGCTAACTTTACCCGTTGTAGAAAGCGTTAACGCTAAAGATAAAGACAGTTTTATTTTGGCTCAGTCTTATCCTACCGATCATATATTCCACGCTTCATCTGAAAAATTTATGGAAGCCCTGAAAGAACAAGGCTCTTCCATGAAAGTAGAATATCATCCAGGTGGCGACCTTGGTGACTGGGCGTCCCAGTTTGAGCAAGCCATGCAGGGTGCCATACCCATGACTATCTCGTTCGGTGCTTCTGAGTTCGACCGTCGATTGGATCTGAGCTGGTTGGGTTATGTGGTAGATGACTGGAAGTCTGCCCGCGAGGCATACGGCCCTGGTGGTGAAATGTTGGGTGTGTATAACACGATTCTTGAAGATCTTGATTTGGTCGCGTTGGGTATGATTCCTACCGGCTTTGGTTCAATCGCCATTCGTAAGGGTGTCGGTAAAGTACCGACTAACTTTCCTGACGATGCCAAAGGCATCAAGATGAGAGTTGTACCTTCACCTCTAGGTGTCAATCGCTTTAAAACCTGGGGCTTTTCTGCTGTTCCAATGCCTTACGGTGAATTGTACACAGGTCTTCAGTTAGGTGCTGTTGATGGTCGTTCATTTGGTCCTGCTGTAGAAATCTGGCAAATGCGTGACGTACTGGAAACCTACATCTTGACTCAGGATTACTTTGAGCATGCTTTCTTGTTGGTCAACAAAGACTGGTGGGAAGGCCTGCCGAATGAAGAACGGGCCAAAATGAGCGCTGCTGCTGATAAAGCTCTTGAATGGACATGGGCTGAAGCCGAGAGCATTGACAGCGGTTACCTTGCCAAAGTTAAAGAAGCAGGCATCAATGTTGTTGAGCTGAGCGACGCTGAACTGAAAAAAGCCAAAAGACTTCTTTATAAGAGTGAATGGTCTTCTATGGAGAAAATTGTGGGACCTGAGCTAATGGCCACCGTTAAGAGTGTAGCTGGAATCAACTGAGTCCGTTTTGTTAACGCGAGGCTGCCTTCCGTCATTTGACTGGAAGGCGGTGTTTTCCGCATTCAGGAGATTAACTAATGCCCCAGTCGGATTTAGAAATTACCTCAATTATTGAGAATCCTTTTTTAGCGCAAGCTGTACGTTATCTGGATGTTTTTTTACGGATGATGATGATTCTGGCCGGTTTATCGCTGGCCACTTTAATGTTTGCCCAGGTGATTATGCGTTACCTGTTGGATTCCCCTTTTGCCGGTATTGAAGAAGTCACCATTTTGTTAGGTGTGTGGGTTTATTTTCTAGGAATGGGTTATGCCACCAAGACCAGAGAACATATTAACGGCGGTATTGTCAGCTTACTGATCTCAGATCCTTATAAGCTGCATTTACTTCAGTTAGGACGATCTATTGTTTGTATGATTGCCGCTGCCGTTTTTGGTTATTTCGCTTGTAAATACGCACTGTTTGTTATCGAGAAAGGTCGCATGAGTATCTATCTTCAATGGCCTAAAGGGTTTTGGAGTAGCAGCATGATCGTTGGCTTTGCCATGATGATGGGGTACTTCCTAGTAGACGCCATAAAAGAATATAAAACAGTGATGACTTATAAAAATAATAAATCGTTAGAATCACAGTAAATACAGGGTGAAGTATGACTCTTTTTCTTTTGGCCATGCTTATTGTGGTTATCCTGCTGTTATTGGAAGTTCCGGTTGCTTTTTCTTTTGGTATAGGTGCATTGTTGTTTACCTATCTCACAGGCAACGATATTTCATTCCTCATTCCTCACGGATATAAAACAGCCAGTGGTTTTGCTTTGTTGGCTCTGCCTCTGTTTATCTTTGCCGGGATATTGATGGCAGAAGGTGGCATATCAAACCGGCTACTCAATTTTGTTAACTCTTTTGTTGGTCGTGTTAAGGGCGGGTTAGGCGCTGTTACCGTTCTGACTTGTGCTTTATTTGGTGCCATTTCCGGTAGTTCATCTGCCGCTATCGCAGCCATTGGCCAAATCATGATTCCGAGGATGGTTCGTGAAGGCTACCCAGAAGGGTATGCAACCGCGTTAGTGGCTTGCTCATCGGTATTGGCTCTGATGATTCCGCCCAGTATTCCAATGATTGTGTTTTCGATCACCGGAGGTTTGTCCGTAGGCGCTGCGTTTTTGTCCACCATCATTCCCGGAATTATGTTGATGATTTTGTACTGTGGACTGAATTTCTGGTTTCTCAGAAACGATGAGAATATCCGGGTTGATCCGCCGCTGCCGTTCAAGGGTGCGGTTAAAGAAGTAGCAAGAACCGGTTACAGCGCAATCTTCGCTTTGTTGATGCCTTTGATCATTCTTGGCGCTATCTACGGTGGTATTGCCACACCCACAGAAGCTGCTGCTATTGCAGTAATTTATGCCATTCCGGTGGGTCTTTTTGTCTACAAGGGATTAACGTTTAAAAGCCTTGGAACTGCAACTGTGAGAGCGGTAGTCATGACCGGTTCGATTATGGCAGTGCTGTTCTTCCTGTTTATCATGAGTCGAGCCATGATACTGGAGCAAATCCCCAAGGAATTGGCTGAAGCCCTGTTGCAGATTTCAGACAATAAATATGTGATATTGCTGATGATCAACGTGCTGTTACTGTTGATCGGAATGATTGTGGATGATATCTCCGGTAGTGTGTTGGCTGCTGTGATCTTCTTACCGATCATTACACAGTTGGGTATTCATCCTATTCACTTTGCGGCCATCGTAGGTGTGAACCTTGGTTTGGGTAATGTATCACCTCCCTGTGCGCCCATGCTTTATATGGCGGGTGGTGTGAGTAAATTACCCTTGAATAAATATATAAAGCCGACGTTGAAACTGCTTTGTTTCGGTCATCTGCCAATGGTGCTGATCGTGACTTTTATTCCTGATTTGGCGCTTTACTTGCCAAGGCTTGTTCTAGGTATTCAGTGAAACAGCATTAAGGTACGACTGTGAGATAAACAGGAAGGCGTAAACTCTCTTGTTTATTGTTCAGGACTGAGCAATAGATCCATAAAAGTATTTTGTACCAGGTTAGCTTTGGCATTCTTACTGGTGATAGCTGAAAAATCAGTTGTGTAGTGATGGGTCTGCCCGTGAAGAGGTTTCATCCTTTCCTCTATAACCCATCGTTTAGCAAAGTGTTCAGGTAAAAATCCGAGGTATTTTCCCGTTAGAACCAAAAAAGCAACGCCTTCTCTGTCAGTGGCACTGGCACTGGCCCTGAACGGTTGATGCTGTGCTTTTATTTCAGGAGACTGAGCGTATGCCGGGATTACCGTATCAAGTTCAGATGTCTTTAGCGGAACAAGGTCATCTGCGGAGAAATACAGAGGGTGCTGATTGGAACAGTATAAGTAAGATTTTTCTTCGTATAGATGATGATATTCAAGGCCTGACAAGTGACGTATTTCAGGTACTACACCTACGTGCAATTGGCCTGACAAAACAGCACGTTCTATTTCATTGGGCGGGATCATTCTAATGTTGATGGCAATATCAGGCCCGACTTCTTTCAATTGAGCCAGTGCATGAGTGATGAGCATGTGGGGAATTGTGACGAGATTATCCGTAATGCCAATGTTTAACTCGCCTTTGAGGTTGGCATGAAGGCTATTAACTCGGGTTCGAAAATTTTCGATGGCTGAAAGTAATTCGAGAGTGTACTCGTACACTTCAGTGCCTTCTTCCGTCATCGAAAAACCGGAGCGACCACGATGACAAAGCCTGAATCCTAATCGAGTTTCCAGAGTCGACATGGCAATACTGATAGCGGCTCTGGTGATATTCAGTTCGACTTCAGCAGCCGAGAAACCTCCACAGTCTACTACAGTTCTGTAAATTCTCAGGATGCGCAGATCAGCATCGCTGAGTTGGCTTCTGAATTCTTTGGCGTTTTTCATGATTATTATTGTTAACCAAATGATTAAGTTAGAGAAACATACATTGTATTTAATTTAACTTGATGAATTTCTAGAGTCTAGGGCAATCGTACCCATTTTCTATTTAAACACCATGAGTTCTGGTTGGAATCAGAATGTTAAATAGTTGGAGGATTAAATGAATTCTACAGTCTCTGTGCCAGGACTGATCAGTTCTATCATGGCATCGGTAATGTTCGGTATTATCCCTTGGTATATTCAGCAGTTAGGGATGGATATCTATAGCGTTTTTTGGAACCGTATTGTATTTACGGCGGTTTTCTTGATGCTCATCATTATGGTCAGCCGACAGTGGCGACCTGTAGTCGACATTTTTCGATCACAGAAAGCTATGCTGCTTTTGGTGTTAACCGCATTGCTGGCGGGTGTGCAATGGTGGCTTTTTGTCTGGGCTCCTATGGAGGGGTATACCAAAGAATTATCACTGGGATATTTTCTATTACCGTTGACGCTGACTCTTTCAGGGAGGCTGGTGTATCGGGAGCGAATTAGTAAAGTACAACAACTGGCTATATTGCTTGCGATGACGGGTGGAGCTCTTGAACTCTGGGGGCAAGGAGGCTTGTCCTGGGTCACGGCTGGCGTTGCCGGTTTGTATCCGTTTTATTTTATGCTGAGAAAAAAAGCCGGCATACCGCCATTGGCGGGGAATTTTTTTGAAATCATGCTCTATCTACCGGTGTGTTTGGTTTTGTTATTTCTAATGGATGATTTTAAACCAATAGAAACAGAAGCTGTTCAAGGGTGGGTTTTACTCTTTGGTCTTGGTGGTCTGTTTGCCGTTTCAACATTGTTTTATGTGGTGGCGTCCAGCAAGTTATCAGTGAGTCTTTTTGGCTTGCTTGGGTATCTTGAACCGGCATTGCTTTTTGTTGTGGCAGTGGTCGTTTTTCATGAACCTTTTTCCAGTGACCAGTACTTGTCTTACGGGTTGATATTGATAGCGGTTCTGGTTACCTGTACTGACTCCTTTTTTATACTTGTGAGATCTCGTCACAGTGCAGAGACTGTTATTAAATGAGAATGCTTTCGCTTGTTAAATACATGCTGTTGCTTGTGACTTCCAATCAACAGTAATATTTTTCTACAAAAGCTAAGAAAGCCACATATCATTTTCAAA
Organism: Oceanospirillales bacterium; assembly: GCA_004762125.1. Classification (GTDB taxonomy): domain Bacteria; phylum Pseudomonadota; class Gammaproteobacteria; order Pseudomonadales; family Endozoicomonadaceae; genus Endozoicomonas_A. The sequence goes on from SIHQ01000013.1 coordinate 108,834, forward strand.
TAAACCGAATTTGACAGTATTTGAGAACAGATTTTTCTACACCACTCCTTTTACACTAATGGCTCTTTCGTCTTGTTTGCTTTCAGGATTCATAGCTATGTGGTTACCAGAGTGGGATGATTTTGTTGCCATCATCAATGACAAAGTAAAACCGGCACTGGGTTGTACTGAACCTGTATCAACCGCTCTTGCTGCTGCACACGCTACCCGGTTGTTGGGTTGTCAGCCTGAGCGACTGGATATTCTCGTCAGTGGTAATTTGCTAAAGAACGGTATGGGTGTCGGTATTCCTGGTAGCGGAGCGATTGGTCTGCCGATAGCTGCAGCTTTAGGCAGTATCTGCGGTGACCCAGCACAAGGTCTTGAGTCCTGATAACGGTGACGCCTGAACATGTTCTAGCTGCCCGTGAGATGGTAGACAACGATCAGGTATCTATCGGTATCACAAACACTTCGTCGGTTCTGTACTCTGAAGTGCTGGCCACAGCAGGAGATAATACTGCACGGGTGATTATTCGAGACGACCACACTCGAGTCACCCTACAGGAATTGAACGGTCAATCTGTTCACGCAGCATCCAATCAGAATGATGGTCAGACAGAAAAAGTCAGAATGCCTGATATGTCTATCGCTGCTATCTATGAGTTTGCCACGGAAGCGGATCTCGACAAATTGCGTTTTATTCTCGCATCCGCTGAGATGAACAGTTCTCTGTGTGAAGCGGGCCTTAATGAAGATTTTGGTCTGAAAATTGGAAAAACGTTTCGTAACAATATCGAGAAGGGTTACCTGAGTGAAGACTTGGCGATTTCTGCCATGATGCGTTCGTCAGCGGCTTCCGATGCTCGTATGGACGGTGCAATGTTGCCAGCTATGAGTAATTCAGGCAGTGGTAATCAAGGTATTGCTGCTACCATGCCTGTTGTTGCTGTAGCCGATTGCCTGGGTGTTTCCGAAGAGAAACTGATTCGTGCCCTGATTCTGAGTCATCTATCTGCTATTCATATTAAGTCTCACCTGAACACTTTGTCAGCACTGTGTGGTGCAACCACTGCAGCTACGGGTGCCAGCGTTGGGATCACCTGGTTGTTAGGTGGAGAGCTGGAAGACGTCAGTAATGCGGTGTTCAATATGTTTGGTGATGTCACCGGCGTGTTCTGTGACGGTGCTAAAACCGGTTGTTCCCTGAAAGTATCAACCTCTGCAGCTGCTGCCGTAAAAGCGGCGCTCATAGCGATGGAAGGCACACGAATTTCTGGTCACGAAGGTATTATCGAAGATGATTTGGAAAAGACCATCGATAATATTGGCCTGTTGGGAAATATTGCCATGGTTGAAACAGACGCGATGATTTTGAAAATCATGACAGCCAAGTGAATCAGTAGAGCTGGTTTAAATTATGCCGTCGTACCCATGACGTATAAACTCGTATGTTCAAGCACTTAAGTGAAAAGCTACTAATTTTACTTCAAACCTGAAAATAATGGTCTATAACATCTTCTGAATTACGCTCCCTGAGGCATTGTTGCCAAACGGTATAGATCTTACTCAGAAGGTGTTGGCTGTCATGAAACTGTGCTATACAAGCCGTTGCGCGGTCGTTTTTATGTTGTTTTTTGTAGTGGGAATTCAATATGTCTTCGGTGAAGAAGGTTATTGTAATGGGCCAGAACGTCTAGAAGATGATTGTGGTGAGTCAGATTTATACGGTGGTGATTTAGAGCGTCTACTAGAGGATACGAGACCTGGTGTGGAGAAAAAACTCCATGGTAATACAGTGGATTATACGAAACTATCTTCTTTTGTTCTGATAAAAATGAACGCTTTTTATTACTTTGATACGCGTGAAATTATTCCTGATATTGATCCTAAGTTCAGAACACTGTTTCATGACTATAAACGAGCGATATATGATTATGAACAAGGCAAGATACCAAAGAAAGGAGTGGATCTTTCTAAATTAGCTGACATTCTCTCTGTTAAAATCACAGCACCAGAAAAACTTGAAGATAGAAAGACATTCGATGAGTACAAATTTTCCTATGAGAACTCAAGTTGTGAATCAGGAACCCTATGTCACCCAGATAATGCTAATTCTTGGAGAGATATAGCAATTTATCTAGGTTCTCTGAATATCTGGACACAACTTGATGAGCCTATGGTTGGTAGAATTAGCAGGCTCATAGAAAGGGTGCAAAAGGTAATGCCGGGTAAGGTTTTAGAACTTGGGGCCGGAAGAGGGATGTTAGCTCAAGCCTTAATTGATAGAGGTATTGATCTGGAAGCACTTGATAATTTTTCTGATCCATATTTCGAGCATTGCCGTCTCAACGATAGTTGTAGTAATGGTCTTGTTAAAAATCGTGATGCTTTTGAAAATATTGCAGATCATGATGATTTTCCAATTATAATGTCTCTTTCTGGCCCAAATGATTATAGGATCCATACAGAATACGCACATGAAGATAAAGAAAGGGTGTTTCTGTTTCTTTATACTAGCGAGGGACATTGGTATCAAAACGATAATGACTATGAACACAGAAGAAATGTAAGCTTGGTTGTCAAGAAAAATGGCGACGTTCACATGGCGGCTCGTGTGAGCCTCAAGCTCGGTGTGAAAGGGATTTTTAATAACATAGGTTCAGTCATAGTCCTGACGAGTCGGAAGTTAGTTTCGAGAATGGTAGGTGAAACGAAAGAAGAGAGCATTAGTCGAGCAAATGCAGAAATACACAACGAGCAACAGAAGTATAAAGAGTACTATTTAGATATTGCGGGTAAAGTTGATAGGATTGTTAAAGAAACACAAAGTCATTATCTCGAGAACGATATTGTCCAAGAAAATCATCCATCCTATTAATAGGATGATTCAAAGTAATATAGTCGTACTAATTACGCATAAATATTAATCCCATTGGTGTACTCATATTTGTGGCATATACGGTGAATTATCTGATTTTATCCAAGACTGAAAATAATGGTTTATAACATTTCCTCAAATACAGAAAAAAATTAGCGTTAGTAAGTATTCGAATAATGAATAATTGTTGGTGCAATTGTGTTTTGGCTAGTTGTTAAAGCTCCCAGGAGCGTTACTGCCGAACAGCATGGATATTACTCGGGAGATCTTGGTTATCATGAAACTCTGTCATATAAGATGGTGTGCGGTCGCTTTTATGTTTTTTTCCGTGTTATGGAACCAACAGGTTTTTGGTGAAGAGGATTACTGTGACGAGTTAGAGGTTCCGGTAAATCAATGGGTTAATGATGAAGTGGATTTTTGTGCTCAGTTAAAGTTACTGGAAGATACGAGGCCAGATGTCGAACTTGACGGTTATATAGTAGATGGTAATAACGATTACTTTCATGTTTCAACAAAAAATAAAGCTTACATTTCAATAAAAAATAGATCTCTTTCTTTTTTGGAAAGTATTGAAAATGACACTAGCGTTGATCTAGAAATCAGGCAACTATTCAGTCATTACAAACAAGTAGTGTGTGCTTATAGGCAGAGTAAAATACCCAAGGAAGGCATCGATATGTATAAATTGGCTGATGTTCTATCTATTAAAGTAATAGAGCCAGAAAGCATCAAAAATAAAAGAAAATTAAGTGAATACACTCTTCTCTATGATTCTATAAACTGCAGATCAGGTTCTGTATGTAAATCTGACAACGTTGAAAACTGGAAGATTTTAAATTATTTTTTGTCGCTATCAGGTGTCTGGACATATTTCGACGTTCCTTTGGTCGATAGGGTCAGTCGAGTTATAGAAAAAGTGCAAAATATAATTCCGAGTAAAGTACTGGAGCTAGGGGCTGGAAGAGGAATGCTAGCTCAAGCCTTAATTAATAAAGGTATAGAGCTAGAAGCAATCGATAATTTTTCCTATCTATACGTTGATCAATGTCGTTTTGATAAACGATGTGGTAATCGTATTGTAAAAAATCGTGATGCTTTTGAAAATATTGAAGAACTAAACGAGTTTTTAATAATCATGTCATTCTCTGGACCTCCTGATTCTCTAGTTTATGAAAAGTATATCTGCGAAAAAAAAGAACGAGTATTCCTATTTTTTGATACTAATAATAGTAGATGGAATCAAAATGACGATGATTATGAACACAAAATATCAGAGAGAATAGTTCTTAAGGAAAATGGTGACGTTCATATGGTTATTGTTATCGGATTCAAAATTGGTGTGAAGGCCGCTATAAAAAATTCTGGTTCAGTTATAGTCATAACAAGTAAAAAAATAGGTAAGAAAATGACAGATGAATTGGATCAAGAACTTGCTAATCGAATTAATAGAAAAATAAAACGCAACGACGATAAATACATAAATCATTTCTATAAAATAGCAGAAAAAATGACTGAAATTGCTCAAGAAATGCAATCTGATTACCTAGAAAGTGAAAGTTATAAAATAGATCGTCAATATTAATTTTCCGAAGTAGTGAACCTTATAAGTGTGTAGATAGAGTTATATCTATAGTCTCACAAATAATTGAATATTATGATTTTGCAGTGCGGAAAAAAACTTACGAGTTACTGGCAGATGTATTTAATCTAATTTAAGCAGATTGAACTGTAAATATCTCAGTGCTCCAGAGATTGTATGAGAACAAGTTCTTTCTTGGAATTTTAAGAAAAAATTAAAAAACAGAGTTTTTTTACTCGTATTTTTAATAATGCTTGAAACTGAGGCTTTGCTGAATCTTAAAGTACTTTGTGGGTGCAGGCATCGTTGTACTGGCTATAGATGGTCTATAGCCATATATTGAAGAGAATTTAATTTATTAATAATCTTGCATTTTTTTTAAAAAATTGTTGTTAATCCAGTCGAAACTTTTGCAACAGCCCTTTAGGATAAGGAACAGTCACATATCTCTGGCTTAGGGATCAACAACATTACATTCATATCTCTGTTCATTGGAAGGAGCGTCTGGTGGTACTTCTACTAAATCTATAACTAACTCAGGATACTTATACATATTTGCCTTGGTTTGGTGATCTATTCGTTTAGGACAACACATCGATAAGTTAGTAGGTTTCCTAAGGGTTGATTTTGTCTCTGTGTATTGTGACTTCTGCTCTGAAGTAAGAGTAATAAAATTAGTAATGAAACTAGGAGAAAAGAGTAATGTTAATGGGCTATTATTGGTTATTAACCCAGACCAATCATCTTGAAAAATCATATTCCATTGAGACCAATGTATGTAATCTTCACTGTTGTCAGTTGAAAAACCCATAGTAGCTTTTGGTATAACGATTTTCACAGAATCATTAATATCAGGTTTAAAAGTGAAATGCAGATCTTCTTTTAATAAGAAAGACTGTAGATTAATGAGCGCTTGAATGAGCGAAGAACCACTTTCTACTGGGGGAGGAGGTGCCTTTAATGAAAGCTTTGATTGTAATGATGCTGCTAAACGTAACAATGATTCAATATACGTTTTCGGTTCAGATTGAGGTTCAACATAAGCTCTAATCTCAGTACTCAATACGGTATCACCATCTTTATGGTTATTCATTTCAGATGTTAATACTAATATAGGTTTTCCATCGACTTGAATCGTTAAGGTTTTACTGCATGCAATATTTGTAATAAAAATCAGACTAACCAGCCATAGATATCGTAACTTATACAAGATAGCACTCTCCTAAATAATCAACTATTTTTATTGCTGTGAAAAGACTTGTCCAAGCATAAGCACAAGTTTTGAAAGATATATTAGTACAACAAAAGTAAAACCGAGAGATAATTACTCTGAATATTCACATAAAAAATTAATTAAACGTATAAAAATCATTCGATGCTGCTGCAGTTAAATTTATGACTGTATCACCACTGGCACTACCCCTACTGACCACTGGCACTACCCCTACTGAAAGTTACCTGAGTTTGAGGTCCGTTCTGGAAAGCAGAAATTCAGCATCGACACGCAGAAACAACTCTTGCTCGAAAAGTATCCTGACGCAGAATTTATCAGTGACATTGCCAGTGCTTTCAACTTTAAACGAAAAAGACTGCAAACCATTCTGGAATCAGCAGTTAATCACTACTTCTCTGTGTCAGAGCGAGTGATCTATGCGCTTATGAATCTAGTTTTCATGTTTATACAATACCTGTCAGTTAACCATTTAGTTATATAAGAATAAAAATTTTAGAATTTAATAGCGTATATAGCTAGGGCAAAGTGTGCTGAAAGGTAAGGCAGCTGATGCCACCAACAATAATAAAAATGTAGCCAGTAAGGTTACAAAAGGAGTTGTGGATGATCCAGTCCGATTCTTATGAGCACCTTGTCTCTAATCCAGAGTACCTCAGTGCGTACTGGATGCCATTCAGTGGTAACAGAGAGTTTAAAAAAAATCCCCGCATTATCGTCTCTGCAGAAGGTAATTATTATACCGATATTGAAGGTCGGAAAATTTTTGATGGGTTGTCTGGTCTATGGACTTGCGGAGCCGGTCACAGCCGTCCGGAGATAACAGAAGCCGTTTCCAAACAGATTAAGAAGCTAGACTATTCTCCATCGTTTCAGTTTGCACACCCTCTGTCATTTGAACTAGCCAATCGTATAAAGGATATGACCCCTGAAGGGCTTGATCATGTCTTCTTTACCGGTTCAGGCTCGGAATCTGCTGAAACATCTCTAAAGATTGCACGAGCCTACTGGCGCAAAAAAGGCATGCCTTCGAAAACCAAGTTGATTGGCCGTAGCAAGGGTTATCACGGGGTTAACTTCGGCGGAATCAGTGTTGGTGGTATTGGCGCCAATCGTGCCCTGTTTGGCCAGGCCGTGGACGCTGACCATTTGTCTCATACGGTGCTGGAAGAGAATAAATTTTCCAAAGGTTTGCCGGAACACGGTGCTCACCTGGCAGAAGAGTTGCTCGAAAAGATTGCTCTCCATGATGCTTCTAATATTGCCGCTGTTATTGTTGAGCCTCTGGCAGGTTCCGCTGGCGTATTACCTCCACCCAAAGGGTATTTGAAGCGACTTCGTGAGATTTGTGATCAACACCAGATTCTATTGATTTTTGATGAAGTGATAACCGCTTTTGGTCGTATGGGCTCCAACACTGGCGCAGAAGAGTTTGGTGTAACCCCTGACATTATGGGTATGGCTAAACAGCTCACTAATGGTGCCATTCCTATGGGAGCTGTGGTTGTAAAAAGTGAAATCTATGATTGCTTTATGGAGCAGGGTGGGCCGGATTACATGCTGGAATTGCCCCATGGTTATACTTATTCAGCACACCCCGTGTCTTGTGCGGCAGCACTAGCGTCACTGGATATTTTGGAAAAAGATCAGCTGATTCAACGGGTAGGGGATATCAGTCCGCTGTTTGAAGAAGGGATTCACAGCCTGAAAGGTCTCGATAAAGTGACGGACATACGCAACTACGGTCTTGCTGGAGCACTGACCATTGAATCGGCTCCCGGCGAACCAGCACTCAGACCTTATCTCATTGCTACGAGCATGTGGCAGAAAGGTTTCTATGTGAGATACGGCGGTGACACTATTCAGTTAGGCATGCCTTTCACTACAGAACCTGAAGAGATGGATCGGCTGATCAATGCGCTGGGCGAGTCTATTTTAGAGCTTTGATTTAGAGCTCTGATTTCCAGATTTTTTATAACTGCGGATCTATGCTTCTTGCTCACTAAGGGCAAGAAGCTGCTACATCAAATTTGAGGTGATTTATGGGATTGGTTGGACATTTGATTAATGGCGAGAGTCGTTCAGACGCTGCCCGTGTACAGGATATTTATAATCCGTCTACTGGCGAAGTGAGTCGTCAGGTTGCTCTGGCTTCCAAATCAACCGTTGAAGAAGCCGTTACCGCCGCAGAAAAAGCGTTTCCTGCATGGCGCAATACCCCGGTTCTGAAAAGAGCCAGAGTCATGTTCAAGTTCAAGGAACTACTGGAAAAAAACAGCGACAAAATTTGCCGGATGATCGGTGAAGAGCATGGCAAAATTTCCCATGATGCCAAGGGAGAACTGTTGCGAGGTATTGAAAATGTTGAATACGCTTGTGGCGCTCCAGAGCTATTAAAAGGTGAGCACAGTCGTGGTGTGGGTCCGGGTATCGATTCCTGGAGTGAGTTCCAGCCATTAGGTGTTGTTGCTGGTATTACACCGTTTAATTTCCCTGCCATGGTGCCTTTGTGGATGTACCCGATGGCTATTGTTTGTGGCAATTGTTTTGTCCTGAAACCATCAGAAAGAGATCCCAGCTCTGTACTGTTTATTGCTGAACTGTTGGAAGAAGCGGGCTTACCGAAAGGCGTTATGAACGTTGTTCAAGGCGACAAGGAAGCAGTAGACACACTTTTAACAGATAAGCGTGTCAAGGCTGTTAGCTTTGTGGGCTCTACACCCATTGCCGAATACATTTATGCCACAGCTAATGCCAATGGCAAGCGTTGCCAAGCATTGGGTGGAGCGAAGAACCACGCCATCGTAATGCCTGATGCGGATATGGATAACGCGGTCAACCAGCTACTGGGTGCCGCTTTTGGTTCTTCCGGTGAGCGTTGCATGGCGTTATCTGTTGCAGTTGCCGTTGGTGATGAAGCAGCTGATCGGTTGGTATCCAGTATGAAAGAGGCCATGGAGCCTTTGAAAGTGGGCGCATACAGCGAAAGCAGTAATGATTTCGGTCCTGTCATTACCCAGGCACACAAGGAAAAGGTTGTCGGTTTTATCAGCAGTGCTGAAGAGCAGGGTGCAGAGGTTGTTGTAGATGGCCGTAATCCTCAGGTGGAAGGCTATGAAAATGGTTTCTTTGTAGGTGCTACTCTGATTGATCATGTGACGTCAGCTATGACTAGCTACCAAGCTGAAATTTTTGGTCCGGTATTGCAGGTCGTTCGTGTCGACACAATGGAAGAAGCCATGAAGTTGATTAACGACCATGAATACGGCAATGGTACTTGTATCTTTACTCGTGACGGTGAAGCAGCCAGATTCTTCTCTGACCATATTGAAGTAGGTATGGTCGGAATTAATGTGCCTCTACCAGTGCCTGTGGCTTATCACAGTTTTGGTGGCTGGAAGCGTTCACTGTTCGGTGACCTTCATGCTTACGGTCCCGATGCGGTTCGTTTTTACACCAAGCGCAAAACGATCACTCAACGCTGGCCTTCTGCGGGTGTTCGTGAAGGGGCTCAGTTCGCTTTTCCTTCCTGAATGTTGAAATAAGGGTGTCCGATACGGGCATCCTCCGACACAAGCACCCTTTAATAGAGTTGCCTTATTAAGCATAAAAATACTACACCTGCGGGTGTTTTTTTTGGTGCAGATGTTTATATTCTTATCAGTTATATGCTTATAGCATTACCGATGTAGAGAGTGTGGAAAAATTAATGTCATTGTTGACCACTGAGTTTCAGCTTCATGGTATTAAAAAAAGAGCTGTGCTCATCAGCGCTGCTGGACTATTGGTGGTGTCTGCTTTTGAAATAAGTTCTGCACAAGCATTGATTCTTGGGCTGGCTGTAGCATTGCTGACAGGGAATCCTTTGCTTCAGTGGACTGATGCAACATCCAAGTTACTTCTCAAGGCATGCATCATCGCACTAGGTTTTCGGCTGAATTTTGATCAAGTTGTAGCCGTTTCAGGAAAGGCTCTGACGTATTCAGCGTTGTCTATTGGTGTAACGTTCTTTGCAGGGCTTTGGTTGGGGAGAAAACTCGGTGTCGTAGGAGATCAAAAACATTTGATAACCAGCGGTACTGCTATTTGTGGCGGCAGCGCTATAGCAACGATAGGTTCATCGATCCAGGCTAGAAGTCATGATATGTCTGTTGCATTGGCTGTGGTGTTTATCCTGAACTCAATCGCATTGATTGTATTTCCATGGTTAGGAGAATGGCTGTCGTTATCCCAAGAGCAGTTTGGTCTTTGGGCGGCGATGGCAATACACGACACAAGTTCGGTTGTAGGCGCAAGTGCAGCTTATGGTGAAAAAGCACTGGATATAGCTGTCACGGTCAAGCTAGTGAGAGCTTTATGGATTATTCCGATAGCTACAATGTATGTGTTTTTATTCAAGCGAGACAATACGGAAATCTGTATTCCCTGGTTTATGGCATTTTTTGTGCTGGCTTCTCTTTCCGTAACCTTTATCCCTCAGATTGAAGAATACGTAGGAGTCATTTCACTTATTGCAAAAAAGGGATTGGTGATAACACTGTTTCTTATTGGTATGTCATTGACGCCGAAATTAATTAGGCAGTGCGGAGCAACCGCATTTATTTTTGGTACTTTGCTTTGGATTATTTCTGGAAGTTTTTCGCTTGCACTAGTCTTGATGTGATAATAACAATCGGTAAGTTGCCTTACCGATTGTTAAGGCAAAAATGTCAGATACACAATTAAGTTGGAAAATGGCGCTCCTCTCAAGTCCTTGATATATCTAGCTTTGAAACAACTGTTTGAACTAAGTTTCCCCTATTAAGTTGGAAAATGGCTTGGAAAGTTGGGTAGGAAATCAGCCCTATTAAGTTGGTAAATGAAAAATATCAATAAAAACAATAAGATAGAGCGTTTATTTTGCCTCTCTATGCTTTGGGTCGTACGACTTCTGCAGTTGCTTTAATTTTGTGCCAGCACAGAAAACTAGTCTCCAAAAGGTACGTTTGTCCGGTACGCGTTTTAAAGTACTGCAAGTTGAGTACTGTGAAGCTCCCAGCACAAAGAGTGTTGTTTCTTTTTTCATGATTTCTGATCGCATTTTCATCTTATCAATAGGAGCTTATAATCCCCTGCATTTTAAATAACACTAATTGCTGATAAGGATTACAGCTCAATATGAGTCGTTCTAAGATTGCTGTTTTTATCGACGTAGAGAACCTCACTCGCTGGCTCAAAGAGAAAGGCTGGATCAGCCATTTCATACAAGCAGAGCTACAGACCCTTTTCACAGAAAAGCGCTTCAGGTATCTACTTCAAACCTGAAACGCTGCTATCCCTACTTCTGAGAAGCCAAATATTCAAACCCATCTAAAGCTGTTTATTAAGAATCCAACAATTCAATCCAGTGCTGAACAGGCACGTCCGCTTTCGTTTCCAAGTGCATTTGACAGCCAACATTCGCGGTGACAATGAGTTCGGGGTTATCAATGGTCAATGCCTGAAGTTTGTTACTCAGCAGTTTCTGACTCATTTTTGGCTGGAGAATAGAATAGGTACCTGCAGAACCACAACACAGATGTTTGTCTGTTGTTTTCGCCAGATCAATCCCTGCTTTTTCAAGAATATCTTCAACGACACCATTTTGTTTCAGGGCGTGCTGAAGAGTACAGGGGCAATGAAAAGCAACCTTGCCGCTGTTTTTTCCCACCTGAAGTTTGGATAAATCTTCATTAGATAATATCTGGCTGATATCTCGGGAAAGCTCACTGACTCGCTTGGCTTTCTCGCTGTATTCCGGATCATCTTTCAGTAGATGACCATACTCATGAATCATTGCACCACAACCTGACGCGGTGGATATTAATGCTTCGGCTCCTGCTTCAATCGCAGGCCACCATGCATCAATATTCCGCTGCATAAATCCTTTTGCTTCTTTATGGGCAGAAAGGTGTTGGCTAACAGCACCACAACAGCCCGCTTTTGGGGCTTCAACCATGGTAATGCCGAGCTTATCCAATACTCTTGCCGTTGCCGCGTTGGTGTTCGGAGTCGTTGACGGCTGAGCACAGCCAGCTAACGCCAGCATGACCCGATTATGACTGGAAGAAGGCCAAGGAGACGAAGCTTTTTTGAGAGGTATTTTTTGCTTAATAACATCCGGTAGCAGCGGGCGAAAAACTTGCCCGATCTTTAGCAAAGGCCCAAACCTTTTGTTATACGGCAACACTTTACGCAACCCCCAACGTATAAATTGTTGCTGCGAAGATCTTGGTATTTTCTCTTCTACTAATTCTCGGCCAATATCTATCAGACGGCCATACTGAACACCGGATGGGCAGGTAGTTTCACAACTTCGACAGGTAAGACAGCGGTCCAGGTGAGTACGTGTTTTTTCTGTAACTTCACCGCCTTCCAGTAACTGTTTGATGAGATAAATGCGACCTCTTGGGCCGTCACGCTCATCACCCAGCTCTTGATAAGTTGGGCAGGTTGCTGTGCAAAATCCACAATGCACACAGCTTCTGATAATAGCCTCGGCTTCTCGGCCTTCAGTAGTATCTTGATAGATCTGTATTATATTTGTTTGCATCAGCCGCTACTCTTGACCGTGTTATCCGGTTTTCAAAAAAGTATCACCAAGTCGGGATTCTTACGATTTCACACTTCAAAGTGACAAAGCTTTTTATAGCCAGCTATATAGACGACCGGGATTGAAGATTGCGTCCGGATCAAAAGCTTTTTTCATCCGTTGCTGAATCCCTACAAGCGCTTTGGCCGGGCCATGAAAGACCTCACCGGTTCTGACACCGCCCCGGTACAGGCTGACCTGCCCACCAGCCTTGGCAGCAAGAACTTCCATATCCGCTAACTCACCAGGCCCACGTAACCATCGCTGTGCGCCACCCCAATCAATCAACCAATCACCATCGACGGCTGGTTGGTCTGCCGTTGGATTGACAGAAAATCGCCAGATCGGAGTCTCACTCTCAGAAAAATAATTAAGACGCTGATCACGTAATTCGCTCCAAAAATCAGAGTTTTCTATTATTTCGCATGTACCCGTTTCTGTCTCATCGCCTGCCCACAACTGGGCAGTAGACTCTACGGCAGAACGAACACCAGCTAGCCGCAAATAAAGGCGACCATCGAACCAGCAAGCAGCCGTTAAAGGTTTAGGTTCCCTACCTCGTTGATTCATTACCTGAATCGCCCGATCAATGCCCATAGCCACTACCAGCGTAAGGCTATGAGCAGGCTTGGGCATAACTTTGATACTGACTTCGGTAACGATACCAAGACTGCCCATAGCACCCGCCATAAGGCGGGACGTGTCATACCCCGCGACGTTCTTCATTACCTGGCCACCAAAGCGCAGATGTTCACCATTGCCATCAATCAGCCGTATACCCAGAAGATGATCCCGAACAGAACCATTCCATGGTCGACCAGGACCAGACAAATTACAGGCCAGAGTGCCACCAATGGTTGCGGTATCATTAAAACAAGGAGGTTCAAAAGCGAGCATCTGATTCTGTTTATCCAGAACTGCTTCAATTTCTTTAAGAGGAGTCCCAGCTCTAGCCGTCAGAACAAGCTCTACTGGTTGATAGTTAACGATGCCTTTGTGTTCGCCAATATTCAACGATGTTCCGCTACTTGATCTCCCTATAAAATCTTTACTGCCACCACCGACAATGCGTAATTTTTTACCTTCAGTACGAGCACAGCGAACCTGCTCCTGAAGCTGCTGACTAATATCAGGCATATTCAACTCTCTTTGGTTGAGGTTCGGCTTCTTTTTTTATGGCTCGGTATTCCTGGCAATTTTTTAATAGAGGGATGCCTTTTCCCGGATTCAGCGTGCCAATAGGATCGAAAACATGTTTGACGCTATGAAATAACTCAATTTCCTTATTACTGAACTGAACCGGCATCTGTCGAATTTTTTCAATTCCTACTCCATGCTCACCGGTAATACATCCGCCAACAGCAACGCATAATTCAAGAATCTTTCCGCCAAATTCTTCAGTTCTTTCGAACTCACCAGGAATATTGGCATCAAACAAAATCAACGGATGAAGGTTTCCATCCCCAGCATGAAATACATTGGCAACCCGAAGATCATAGTGCTCAGACATGCGTTGCATTTCAGTTAGAACATAAGAAAGCTGTCCTCTGGGAATAGTGCCGTCCATGCAATAGTAATCCGGTGATAGACGACCAACAGCAGGAAAGGCAGATTTACGCCCTTTCCAGAGTAAGGCTCTTTCTGCTTCGCTTTGAGAGGTACGTATGGATGTAGCACCAAACTCGCGGAACACCAGTTCAACCAGTTCAATATGTTCCTGTACTTCTTCTTCTGTGCCGTCGACTTCGCACAACAGCAAAGCTTTTGCGTCTGCTGGATACCCTGCATGAACAAAGGCTTCAGCAGCCTGTATCGCGTAGCTGTCCATCATTTCCAGACCAGCAGGAATGATTCCTCGAGAAATAATGCCGCCCACTGCGTCGCCGGCTTGCTGCACGTTATCAAACCCAGCCATGACCACTTTGGCTTTTTCAGGCGTGGGTAATAACTTAACGGTGATATTGGTAACGACTCCCAGTAAGCCTTCAGAGCCTGTGAACAAAGCCAGCAGATCCATGCCGCAACTGTCCAGGCCTTCACTGCCAATGATCATCAGTTCACCGTCAACCGTGATCATTTCTATCTTCAGAATATTATGAACCGTCAGACCATACTTCAGGCAATGCACGCCTCCTGAGTTCTCGGCGACATTACCGCCTATAGTGCAGGCGATCTGAGAAGAGGGGTCTGGCCCATAATAAAGACCATGTTCCGCGGCTGATTCACTGATAGCAAGATTACGCACACCAGGCTGTACCCGCGCAGTTTTGGCAATAGGATCAATATGTATAATCTTTTTGAATTTCGCCAAAGATAGAACAACACCGTTCGGATCAGGCATAGCTCCTGCACACAGTCCAGTTCCTGCACCTCGTGCGACCACTGGAATTTTAAACTGATAGCAGATCTTCATAATTTTTTGAACTTGTTCTACTGTTTCAGGCAAAACAACCAGCATAGGCATATCGCAATACATCGAAAGCCCGTCACACTCGTAAGGCTTTTGAGTTTCTTGATCAGAAATGACATATTCCGGGTCGATAAAATGTCGAAAAAGCTCTGCCAGTTCCTCTCTATCTGGTGTTTGCATGTTAGTCATTATTATTCCTCCCCAACCATTAAAGGTGTGAATAGACTGCAAACAAATTCAGCCTAATGCTTCAGAGCGTCAATGGTTGTGTGTATAAAATATAAACCCTATTACGCGGCATTTGTCTTTCGTAATAAAAAGTGATCGATACCTGCCTGTGCACATTCCATATCTTGCTTTGGTGTTCCGGAGCTCAGACCAATACCACCAACAACTTCGTTATTATCAAAAACTGGAAGACCTCCTCCAACGACACACAAACGACCGCCTAAAGCCGTATGAATGCCAAACGCCAAACTACCTGGCACACACACTTCATTGTATTCATGGGTGGCTTTACGTGCAGCAGAGGCAGTGAAGGATTTATCCTGTGCAATTGTTACACTGGTTGTTTTGCCACCGTCCATACGTTCAAACGCGATCAACGTCCCGGACTCATCCGTGATAGCGATGCACATGGGAACACCAATTTCACTGGCTTTAGCACGTGCACCATCAATCAGAAGTTGGGCATCTGCTAGGTCAAGTCTATTAATTGATAACATGTTGATAATTCCTATGAGAGGTGTGGATAAGTATTTTTTATCCACACCTAAATTAAAAAGTACGTTGATGAATACAAACGAAACCGTTTGCTTATTAATTATTCCACTTGTGTTTTGGCTTGCTGGCGTCTGGCATGCAAAACAGGCTCGGTGTAACCGCTAGGTTGTTCGCAGCCTTTAAAGATCAGATCGCAGGCGGCCTGAAATGCAACGCTTGTATCAAGATTTCGAGCCATTCTTCTGTATGCAGAATCTCCGGAATTTTGTAAATCTACGACTGAAGCCATACGTTTCAGAGTCTCCAGTACCTGATCATCGGTACATATTCCGTGGTGCAACCAATTCGCCAGATGTTGACTGGAGATACGCAGAGTTGCGCGGTCTTCCATTAATCCAACATTATTAATGTCTGGCACTTTGGAGCAACCAATACCCTGTTCAACCCAACGAACAACATAACCAAGAATGCTCTGAATATTGTTGTCGAGTTCTTCCTGAATAGCTTCGGGAGTAAGAACCATGCCACCCAACAGTGGCGGTGTGAGCAGAAGATCAATACTGGCTCGTTGACGATCTGCCAATAAGTCCTGCTGTCGAGCAACATTAACCTGATGATAGTGTGTCGCATGAAGGGTGGCAGCAGTGGGTGATGGAACCCATGCACAGTTGGCTCCGGCTTCTGGATGGGCTTGCTTGGCATTCATCATTTCCAGCATTTCATCAGGCTTTGGCCACATCCCTTTGCCAATTTGAGCCTTTCCTTTCAAGCCACATTCAAGACCAATATCCACATTGCGATCTTCATAGGCCGATATCCAGGGTTGTGCTTTGATAAGGTCTTTAGGTAGTACTGGGCCGGCTTCCATACAGCTGTGTATTTCATCACCAGTACGATCAAGAAATCCGGTATTAATGAATACCAGTCGCTCTTTAACCGCTCTAATACATTCCTTAAGGTTCGCTGAAGTACGACGCTCCTCATCCATAACACCGATTTTCAAGGTGTAGGGAGCCAGTCCAATAATTTGCTCTATACGACCAAATAACGTGTTTGTGAAAGCGGCTTCTTCCGGTCCATGCATCTTTGGCTTAACAATATAGACGCTTCCCTCACGGCTATTACATAAACCTTTGCCCTTATTATTAAGGTCATGAATGGCACACAGCGATGTGACCAGAGCATCCAATATGCCTTCCGGAATCTCATTATCATTCTCGTCAAGTATGGCGTCTGTCGTCATTAAGTGACCCACATTACGAATCAGCAGAAGGCTACGACCACGAAGGTGCAAAAATTCATTGCTGGGCGTTGTGTAAGTGCGATCAGCATTCAGGCGTCGGGTGATGTTTTTTCCACCTTTGGTAAAGGTTTCCTCAAGAGTTCCTTGCATCAAACCAAGCCAGTTGCGATAGACCGCAACCTTATCGGCACCGTCCACAGCCGCGACAGAGTCTTCACAATCAAGAATGGTGCTTAGTGCTGATTCAAGCAGAACATCTTTAAGACCTGACGTCGCTGTCTTGCCAATAGGATGACTTCGATCTATTTGAAGCTCGACATGTAACCCGTTATTACGAAGCAATAGAGCAAGGCTGTTTTTTTCATACCTGTAGCCAACAAACTGTTCTGCCCGCTTAAGAGAAGTAACAGTGCCATCGGTCAGCTGAATATGAAGTGTCTTGTTGCCAGTTTCACCGGTTAACTCGTACTCAGAAACACTTGTATGGGAACCCTTAGTCAAAGGGGCTGCTTTATCGAGGAAATCAGCGGCCCAGTGAATGACACTGGCGCCACGCTTTTGATTGTATCCCCCTGTTTTTTCACACCCATCACTTTCTGAGATGACATCAGAGCCATAAAGTGCATCGTAGAGGCTTCCCCAACGGGCATTAGCAGCATTCAGAGCAAAGCGGGCATTATTAACAGGGACAACTAGTTGAGGCCCAGCAATATGTGCAACTTCGTCATCAACATTAACTGTTGATACTTTAAAATCACCACTTTCAGGTACCAGATAACCAATATCCGATAAAAAGGCTTTATATGTAGGCATATCAATTGATTTGCCTTTATGGGACTTATGCCATTCATCAAGCTGAGACTGAAGGAACTCTCGTTTTTGCAGTAGTTGTTTATTTTCGGGAGCCAAATCGTTAATTATTGCCTCAAAACCTGCCCATAATTGTTCAGCTTCAATACCACTACCTGGGAGTATTTCATTGTTGATCAGGTTGTAGAGCGCGGTGTGAATTTTCAAACCACCTTTTTGAATTTTTTCAGACATTCTGTTTTCTCATTATTTTTGAATTGACGTGAAAGTAAAGCCACTGGACTTCCAAAGTTTGATCAAGTGGTGATTATTTGTCGGTATGTTTTTTATCCATAAACGGCGTTAGGCAACCAGGTAACAAGACCTGGAATTAAAATGCACAGTGCCAATCCAACCGTTTGTAAAAGCAAGAACACCAATGCTGACCGGAAAATAGTCGCCATAGAGATTTCTGGAGGACATACACCACGAATATAAAAGAGGGCATAGCCAAAGGGAGGGCTAAGGAAAGACATCTGCATGTTGACTAGATAAAGCACACCAAACCAAAGCACTACATCTTCACTAGCCACCCCTGGAAGACCGAACAAACCATCAAACGTCAGTGCCTTAATAATTGGAATAAAGATTGGAACGGCCAATAACAGTATGCCTACCCAGTCCAGGAACATTCCAAGAATTACCAACAGTGCCATCAACATAAACAGAATGCCGTAGGCTGACAAACCTGTGCTTAATATGCTCGCAGTGATGAAATCCTGTCCACCCTGAAGGATGTAGAAACCAACAAACACCGACGCTCCAAACATGATCCAGAGAACCATTGCTGATGCTTTCGCTGTCGTCACAGAAGCATCTTTCAAGCCTTCCAGTGAAAACTTCCCATGCATCAATGCAACTACCATGGCACCGAAAGAGCCAATGCCCGCCGCTTCAACAGGTGTTGCAATACCTCCGAACAGTAATCCAAGAACGAGCATTACCAGAACTAATGGGGCAACAAGATCTTTCAAAAGAAGCAGTTTTTCTTTGAAAGATATTCGCTCGTCTTCAGGAACAGCAGGTCCCATTGACGGATTGATCTTGGTGCGTATCAGTACATAGGCTATGTACATAACGGACAACATCAACCCTGGAACAATGGCACCCAGATAAAGCTCACCCACAGATTGCTGCGCTACTACTGCATAAAGAATGGCTAAAATTGACGGCGGGATCAAAATACCCAAGGTTCCACCAGCCATAATAGAACCCAGAGCAATCTCCGGGTCATAACCCCGTTTGAGCATCGCAGGTAATGCAATAATGCCCATAGTTACAACGGCCGCACCGATAACTCCGACCATAGCGGCAAGAATGGTTGATGCTAAAATAGTCGCGGTTGCCAAACCTCCATTCAGGCCTCCCATCCACTTGTAAACGACATTGAACATCTCTTCAATTAGACCTGCTCGTTCCAGCATAGATGCCATAAAGATAAACAGGGGGATGGCCGCCAAATCGGAGTTCGTCATCATCGGAAATATACGACCTGGAATAATATTCAGCATGACAGAATCGCCTACCAAATAAATAAAGGTCACTCCCAGTCCACCCGTCACAAATGCCAGAGGCAGACCCATCATGAGTGCTACCAGTAATGAGCCGAACATCAGGTACGTTAACGGCGCAATTTCAATATCGGCAAAACTTCCGGCCAAACGAAACAGAAAATAATCGTCTTCATAGGGGTCGTAGAACACCGAGTTGATTATTTCTACGCTGATTACAAAAGCAAAACCTACTGTGGCTAGTATCATCAACCATGTGCCAAGCGTTCCTGATAGCCCATTGGCAGCTTTGTTTTCGGAAGCTATTGGCGCTGGATTCATCGACTGTTCCGTCATACCACTTCCCCTCTACCCATACGGATAAACAGCATAATGTCCTTCAATATTTTGGATATCCCTGCCAATAACAGCGATACAGCTCCGAGTAACATCACCCCTTTCACAGGCCAATATTGAATACCCCAGGTTTCTACGGTTGTTTCGCTCATGCCATAGGAATCTCTAAAGAACACCCAGGATGTACCAACCAGTGCAATGGCGAAGATAAAAAAGAACATGGACGTAAATATATCCATACCAACTCGGCCACGTTCAGGCAAAAGGTTGTAAACAACATCAACCCGTACGTGAGCGCCATGGAGGAGTGCGAATCCACCCGCCAAAACATATTGCATTCCTAATAATAAATAAGAAGCTTCATGAACCCAGATGGTTGGCATGTTAAACAGATAACGCATGATGACTTCAAAGAAGTAAAAACAAACGGCGTTGACCGTCCAGAAAGCAATAAAAAGTCCTGACTTTTCACTAAACCAGTCAATACATCGCGTTAATTTATTATGAACCAGAGGGTGTGTGATTACCGGATCTTCATTCACCTGAATATTCTCTGGATTTGAATGAAGTTCTTCTTTATTTATTCGTTTTTTTTCTAAAAAATTATTCAATGTAATCATTACTGTCGGCATAAGTGCCAGCCAGCCCCAATAGAGCCAGTGGGGCATAACAAAGCCGAAGCCTTCTAAATCAGACATAGTACTTACCTACAATGCAAAGAAGAGGATCACCCTCTTCTTGCAATCTTTCTGACTAGACTCAAATTAAATGACGATGCAATTAAGAGAAAAGCAAGCGATGTCCCAATTGAATAGCGGTTCGGGCAATTGAGATGAATAAACGCAAACAAGGCCCCCTACATCTTCAAAACAATGAGTTTGAATGTATTTATGAAGAACTTTGATTAAAGGCCTTTGATATCTTCAGGAGTCACGTAACCGACGATGTCATTCATCATGTACGCCAACTGAATGTCAAAAATCGCTCTTGCATCTTTATCCTTATTGGCCCACTTGTACCAAACTGGGATAGCTGCACGACGGAATTCATCAACATCTTCCTGGCTCAAGCGAGATACAGTACTGCCTTCTTCTTTAAATTTCTCCATGGCTGTGAAATTACGAGCCTGAATTGTTTGATAGTGCAACTGAGAATAGTTTCTTACTTCTCTTTCTACGGTTTTTTGAGTTTTGGCAGAAAGTTTATTCCAAGAGCGCAGATTGACAGTAAGATCCATCAAATCTACAGGCTGATAGATAGACATCATTCCTGGAGGTCCAAACAGAATGTTATCGGTAACTTGCCCAAGCCCAAGCTCATAGTTCACAGCCGGTCCTACGTAATCTGCTGCGTCAATAGTGCCTTTTTCTAATGCTGGAAAAATATCAGAACCAGGTAGGCTCACAGTTGATACACCAAATTTTTGGAAGACTTCAGCAACCATACCGCCAGGCAATCGAATCTTCATGCCTTTAAGGTCTGCAAGGCTCTTAACCGGTTTTTTGGAATGTATGATATTTGCATCATGTTGAATAGGTCCAACGTAATACAGTCCATATTTTTTATATATTTCTCGTGTTTTCTCCAACATACCCATGCTATAGAACAGAGTGTCCCATTGCGCGGGTTGATCAGGACCTGCCGGATAAGAAGAAAGAAATACTGAAGCCGGAATTTTACCAGACCAGTACAACGTGAACGGATTCATCCCCTGAAGAACCCCGTTACGTACAGCATCAAAGAGAGCATTATTATCAGCGGCTACGGATTTTGCCGGGAAGGTTTTAATTCGCAGTTCGCCATTAGTTTTCTCTTCCATACCGTCAGCCCACTCTTCGAATAGAGTGTAACCAACAGTACCTGCATCCCAAACTGACTGAACTTTCCAGGTTTGGGTTTTGGCCGCTTGTGCAGAAGTCATTGCTGTTGCTCCGCAAAGAGCAACAGCGGCTACCAGTGCAGATTTAAGAAAACTTCGACGAGGTTTTGTTTTCCTGCTTTCGACAAGGCTTGATTTATTATTCATCCTATAATCTCCACATCAGTATTGCTTTTGTTTTTATTATTAAAATACCTTGAGCCCAATACGACACGAATTATATGAATACAAAGCTTAGATCTGCATATTCAAATGAATAACTTAGGCAAGATGTACCGGCAATTTGAGCAGAACTAACACATCATGTCGATTGATATATAGGGTGGTCATACCAGTTTCTTGCATCACTTCTATAGCCGTAGCCACTGGAAATGGTGTGCAGAAAATGAGCGAATATAGCCAATAACCTCACGATTTCAAGAGTGAAACTATAATCAGGATTCTATCTAAATTATCGCAGGTACTTTACGAAAAACTCGCGCAGCATTTATGACAAGTTACAAAATATCTTCGTAAAAGTATGGATATTTATGCTTAATACCCTGATATTGACTCTAAGAAAATAAGAAGAAGAAATAGTACTCTTATAAGGCATTAGCCGACCTAATCATTATTCATAAAATGATAAATATAACATTGACTATTTCCCATGATATTGCACACAAGATTGAACAGATGATTCTTGATGTATCTTTATTGCCAATGCAAAAAATCCCATCAGAACGTCAATTGGCTATTCGATTGGGTGTATCACGGCCTATTATCCGTGAAGCACTGCGTGAACTACAAGGACGCGGAGTTATTGAAACACGACATGGACAAGGTTCTTTTGTGTCGAAGATCATCCCCGATTTAGATAATAATAGTCCATTAATGCAGCTTTTTTTTACTCACTCCCGTACTCTTTATGACCTTTATGAAGTTCGTGAGCAATTAGAGGGGCAAGCTGCCAGCCTAGCTGCTACAAAGGGAACTGAAGAAGATTTTTATCGAATTACCAAAGCATTTAACGCTATGGAAGAAAATGGTGATCCTCTAAAAAATTCGACATTGGATCATGCGTTTCATCGCGCTATTGTTGAAGCTTCACACAATGCTGTTCTGATACACATACTAAGTAGTTTAAATAAACTTATTTTGCACTCAGTCCATGCATCAGTAAAAAACCTTAGTCACCGAAGTCTGTTTAGACAGCAGATTGACAAACACCACCGTCAGATATACAACGCGGTCATCAATCGTCAAACTCAGTGGGCTCAGAAGGCTGCGACCGCTCACGTTAGACATGTGTGTAGCAGTCTTCGCGAGATTGAAAAAACAGAACAAAAGATTATACGTTCAGCTGTTGAGGAGACTGTGGATAAAACTGAGTCTCTGCCTGCCTTATAACCAGTAATGGTTGAGAATAGGTGACATGAACAAGCAATAATTCGAAGCCTTCGTTCGTGAAACAGTCAAATGTATCAAAACAGAAAGCGACCTAAACGACTTATCGAAAATGCTCTCTAAGATCACTATTGAGACAGCACTTAATGTGGATTTGGATGAGCATCATAGGCTATGAGAAACATAGCTAACTTTTCATTATATCTCGACATGATAGGTGCAGCGTAAAGAGCATAAGCCATTTTCTCGTGGCGATTGTGATGGTCCTGAAATACTTGCTCTACAGATAAAACAGTGGAAATCGCTGGTTTAGGTCTTCCAAGCTAATAGCACAGATGAAAGTTCTCTAGTCATGTTTTCAAACAGATTATTCATATTCCTCTTCAATTGATCCCGTGCTCACTTTACCAATATCTTTGGTGGGAGATCGTCAATTAGGCTTGTAAATAGAATGACCTAGAGTGTTCACACGCTGACTTTTCATGATACCAGTCTTCTTGTTGAAAATGCTTTTGATATGACGGACATTAGTATCTTAAAACACACTAGCCTTTGGATTGGTAGAGTTACATTACAAAGTCATGTAACAGTTCAATGGCACTGACTTAAGCCCTTAAATCAGTCATAGAAAAGGCTTGCTCAAGAGAAAAAACGACTATAAAAGTCGTAGACTTTTGAAATCCCAAGAGTAAGCCATGACCAAGTCTAACTCAGAATACCAGCATCTTGCTGATGATCTACTTAAGCAATTTGCCCAGACACAAGAAGACAGCCTCTCTGCCATACTGACCCGAGAAAACCTTGAGACCTTCCAGTCACACTATGCCGCGCTAGGGTTAGGCGTTTTCCTCCCGTGAAAACGCTGGCGTTGTTCATGCATCAGGTAGCCAGTGAAAATAAATCCTGTCGGAATGCTCTGATTGCCAGTTCCTGAGATCAGGTTGCGACAGGGAAAAAGCCTGATAAAACCGACAACGGTTCCTACTGTAAAGCCAGATACCGACTTACTGAAAGCAGCATCAAGACATTATTAAACCAGTCAGGTAAAAACCTTGACGAAGCCAGTCCTGAGTCGTGGAACTGGCATGGTTGCAGGGTGCTGATTACCGACGGTTCAACCCTGTCGATGCCCGACACTGAAGAGAATCAAGACGCTTACCCTCAACACGGAGGGCAAAAAAAGGGGTCGGTTATCCCATTCTGAGAATTCAAATACTTGCAGTGCTGGGCAGTGGCGCTTTATTAGGGTCAGCTGTCGCACCTTTCCAAGGCAAAGGAACCGGAGAAACGACGCTGCTTCGAGAACTTCTGTCGTTTTTTAAAGACAGCGATATCTTGTTGGGTGACGCTATCTTTGAAAATTATTTTCTGATCGCTCTGCTCCAATCAGGCGGTGTCGATGTGGTGTTTGAGAAAAATGGAGCCCGTCATCTGGACTTTAGAAAATGTGACCAGAAACTGGGAAAGAAGGATGGTCTGATACGTCTGAAAAGACCACCTCGCCCCGGCTGGATGAGCAAAGAGTACTATGAACAGTGGGTACCAGAGGAAATGACGCTTCGGATCGTCAAAAGCAAAAAACGCATCATAGTGACGACTCTGCTGGATGCGGACAAATATCCCCGAAATGAAATTGCTTGCCTGTATCAAAAGCGTTGGCATGTGGAACTTGATTTCCGGGCGATTAAGAGCCTGATGCATATGGATATACTGCGCTGCAAGACTCCAGAAATGGTCAGAAAAGAAATAGATGTTCATCTCTTGGTGTATAACCTGATTCGAGCGTTAATGGCTCAGTCGGCTGTTGAGCTGAAGAATAAGCCCCGGGAAATCAGCTTCAAAGCCGCTCAGGAAACGCTTCAGGCATTCCATGTACTCCTGATTCAAACAGAGGCAGAAGTGTTAGTCAGCCTGGTTGAACACATGCTAATGATCACAGGCGAACATAGGGTGGGGAACCGTCCGGGTCGACATGAGCCTCGAGCAGTAAAAAGGCGACCTAAGCCTTATAAAAGACTTCAACACTCAAGAGTCCAAGCTCGCAGACTCAGCGAGTACCAACGGGAGAAGGCTTAAGTCAGTGCCATTGATGTATGAATGAGTGAGTGAGACATAACTGTGTACCATGATACCATTGCCATAATATGCGACAGATAATGTTTAAAGTGTCGCTCTCACTATTCTGGTGTACTCGGAAGGGCGGTAGCGTACCTTCAATAAGGCATAAGTAATCCTAGAAATGCGTATTATCTTGCACATGACGGAATACCAGATATATATCGGGTTTTTCTGTATCGGTATGTCTACTAAGCGTTAGCTGCTAATAAATCATCAAGTAAGGAGCAAGAATGGGAGCTTCTGGAGTTGGAGTATTTGATGACGATACTTCTTGTGATTTAATCGATGAAGCAATCGAGACTGACGCAAAGTCTTTCATTCAACGATCCCTTGATCATAAGAATGCTGACTACCTGGAATATACAGAATGTCAGGAGGTAATTGTCTCAGCAACAATTCTTGACTCTATGATCAATGGCACTACTCACGAGTATGATGAAGGTGAGTTTGCAGAATGGATTAGCCATCAAGACCCTTCAACAGTACTCTCCCATAAAAGAGACATTGTTGCTGGTCTTCAAGTTGTCCTTTCAGATCGTTCCGAGCTTAAAGAGTTATGGTCTGAAAATGAAAAAGACTACCCCGATTGGGTTGCAAACATCAGTAAGCTAATCGCGGGTCTACGCAGCTAACAAGTGCATCGTAGGGACTGTCGCCTGCGGCGCCAGCCCCACATGCAGGCGTTAGCTCACTCATAATTTAATTCATAGAATGTAATAATGACTAGCAGTACAAAAGAATATATTCCTTACGAGTCAGTATCACCAATAGTACTAATGAACAAAAATTTTCCAGAGTACCCATTTTTCGGAGGTACAGGTTTTTTTGTATTTTTTCCACCATTCGATGAGATATTTTTCATTACTGCAAGACACTGTGTATTTGATAGTACAAATAGTGCCATCGGAAAACCTTATGTTCACTACTGTAATGATGGGACGAACAAAAAAGGAATCCCCTTTTCATGTCAACTTGAAACAAAATACAACGAGAATGATGAGGAGTTTGAAGATCTCATTATCTATGTTGTTGACGATGATAAAATTTCGCAAAAAGATAAAAATGAGCTATTAAAGGTATCACTTGAATTACTGCATCAAGATGACATAGACAATATTTTAAATTCAGTAATTTTTAGTAATGGAAACTTAAGAACTGTTGGTTACCCAGCTGTGTCAAAGAGCATGGATTATGAAAAAAAGTTAGCTGTCACTGAGACTAGGGGATTTTATGCCAAAGTCACTCATGAAAATGAGTTTAAGCATAGGTACAAACTGAAGAATGGAAATTGGAGTGATGGTGAGCTAAACGGTTTTAGTGGCTCACCGATGATCGAGTTACTACATACGACGCAAGGTAATGTTAAAGCGGTTCCTGTCGGAGTTTTACTAACTGAATCCCATTTTATATCTATAAATATAGCGACAAACACAATCGCAAATTACATTAATCAATCACATGACGTACAGTTCTCAACCGTAAGCTAACAAAAAAATCCAGGTGACGCCTACGGCGCACCTGATTTGGGCTATATGGACTCCACCCCATGTCAAGCTCGGGACTATGATTCCATTATCGGTAGTAGACGTCAGCTCTATATACGGTCTCGAGTGGGAAGCTATCCCTGACCATGAAGATATGCGCTGCGACACAGGCTCCATTCGTTAGTCGGTATTGAATACCTGCCAAATCAACGAGCTTCTGTGTC
>SIHQ01000139.1 GCA_004762125.1 Oceanospirillales bacterium
ACGTAATTCCTTAAAAACTACTGCAAAGCCCGCATGATAATGTACGAGATGCTTTTTCAATCAAATCGCCAAGCCTCGGAAATAACCCGATGTCTGTTAGCCTGTCTGTCAGATAGTCCCAGAATGAAAGACTATACAGGCGACATGTTTTCTTCAGGCTGGCAAATGTGTCGCGACATTGCCGCCCAGCTTCGCTCTTTGTCCCGCCGCTGATCTTTCGGCGTTTGACGTATTCTCGTATTTGGCTTTCGCTCAGGTTGTTGTGCAGAGGTAATCTCGGGTCATCCAGTACCAGTACCAGCAACAGCTCTTTATCTATAACGGAAAGGCCTGCCAATGCGGCTTGTAGACCCTCACAACCGGTTTGTGTCTGGATGAGTGCCTGAAAGCCCAACCATACTTTGAGAGCGCTCTCTTTATCAGGGGCAGATTTGAATGCTTTCAGATCATCATAAATAGCCCAAAGCCATGTTCGACACCAGTACTGAGCCTTTGTCTGCTGATCATTCACTGGGTGAACTTTAGCTAATCCTCTCTCTGCATGTACCCAGCACTGGGCATGCTTAAAGACATTAAACTGCTGCGCTCCATCACTAAAAGTCGTGAGATGGCCCGCTCCATGATGGATCAAGCTGGCGTAAATCAGTGCTTCACAGGCTTGTTGACGGCGCTTCTTTCCCATTAAACCGTGGTCGTCCATACAGGATTCCCATGCCTTACGGTTCAAAAAGGTCACACCAAGATACCGTTTGATGACTCTTAACCACTTTTGTGGATATTCAGGTTCTTCCAGATACGCCAGAGCATCTTCTGTCAGCGTGTAAGTCCGGTATGGGCGGTGCAAAAGGTTCAGAAAGTTCTCCCGGCTCTTGCTGTTCGTGCTGGCATACCAGGCAAATGACTCATTGCAGATAATGGTGCAGTAACCATTCTGTCCCTTATGCCTTGCACCTGTGTCGTCTGTCTGGATATAGCTGGAACAGCGAATACCCGTTGCCAGAATGTCATCTTTTTCAGCATGAAAGGAATCATGATTTTTGATGATCAGATGACTCAACTCTCCATCAGATATCGAGATGCCAATATCCCAGAGTGACTCCAGTAACTGGGGTTGAGTAACAGAACATCCGTAATACTGGTGAAGAATATAGGCTTGCAATGTTGCCCCATAGTGATGCCCATGCAAGCTGTTCGGAGGCTTAGCTGTTATTGTTTTGCCATCAGGTGTTATCCATTGCGCCAACAAGTAGCTGATACTGGCTGCCTTAATCGTCAGCTCCTGAATATCGAACGGTGTATAGCCATTCCAGGTAGAGCCCGGCGGTACGTTATCCACCTCAAGCTCAATGATTTCTTCAACGGGTGGCTTGGATGGCGATTTGCGTGGATTCCGTGTGCGTTCATCCGGCTTTTTAACCTTGGGTTTCCGGTCGTTATCCTCTTCAGACGTTGTATCGGAGTCTGGATCACCACTATTGTCTTTATCAGAAGGCTTGATGTTTGGCTTGATGTCCGGTTTGGGAGGCAGCTTTTTCAGTTGGCGTATCTCTGCCTCAAGAGCTTCGATATGTTCTTTCAAAAGAACTATTTGCTCTTGCTGCTGAGTGATGAACTCAAGAAGCTTTGCAATTTGATCAGTCTGCTGTTCGTCACGA
>SIHQ01000140.1 GCA_004762125.1 Oceanospirillales bacterium
GGTGCAAGCTTAGCAACTTCGGGCAGTAGACGGTGACGTTTAACCGTTTTACGAATAATCACTTTGTCGTGTTGATCGACACCATGAAGACTGAAAATATTCTTGGCAAGGTCTATGCCGAGAGTTATCATTTTCATTGGATTTCTCCTATTCGGTATCAGAGTTACATTTGATAGTTTGGCACTCGTTGTCAGGGATGGGGGGAGTCCATATCATTCGTTAGCTGTCTTTACGCATACTTCTAGATGTTTATAGAAGGTTCACGGTGAAGACGGTGACAGGATTATACTTACTATAAGTAGTAAGTCAGTAATCATAAGGTTAGATACTAATTAAGACGGTTTTTAAAATTTAATATACTGGGTTCTAATTATCTATGATTTCTGAAAACTCTATGAAAAAAATAGCTTCCCTACTTCTAGTGATGTTATCAGCAACTTCAAATGCCGACATGTTTGCTCCATCTCATTCATGTTGGAAGCCTTCCAAACCGTATCAATTTACTTCGCAATAGGAAGTGGATCAGTTTAACGATGAGGTGCAGCGATATAAAGAGTGTATTGCTGACTTTGTTGAAGAGCGAAATGATGCTGTAAGAAATCATCAAGAGGCAGCTAGTGATGCTATTGAAGATTGGAATAATTTTGTAAACTACGAACTTAATTAATAATTTGCAGCTAATAAATGATTAAATTTGTCCTCTTGCTCTGCCTATCATTAAGTCTCGTAGGTTGTGGTTGCTATGACTCTTATGAAGAGGCTTGGGAAGCATGTAACGATAAATTCAATGGCAAGTGTCGATACTTGGGTAAGGATTTTGAAGTTTGTGAATCCCCATCGTTTTTTTCTTTCGGAAGTACTGATCGATGCCTTGAAATAGTTCGAGGGGAAGGTATATCAGAAAGTTATTGTTCCACTAAGCAAGGCAGAGAACAAATCTTTAATTCAAACCTATAAAGCGACAGCTAACAAGAGGTTCGTAGGGACTGTCGCCTGCGGCGCCAGCCCCACAACCAAGCGTTATATCACCAAGGAGAATAATCGATGAAGAAAGTTATCTTAACCCTATCTATAGTTTTTTCAAATTTTGTAATTGCAGATAATTGCGATAAGCCAAGGGATGATTTTGATGGTTTGTACTGCCTAAATAAAGTCTATCAAGAAGCTGATAAAGAGCTAAATAGAGCTTATAGCGAGTTACGTGGCTACTTAAATAGGTCTGAAAAAAACCAGCTCAAGAAAATCCAAATATCATGGATTAAGCAACGTAATAAAAATTGTAGCTTACGTAAAAATAGTGGTTTCTATGTAAACTTAAACTGTACTGCCAAAACAACAATTTCACGTACCAATACACTTAACGACCGTATCAGAGAGTGTAAAGCTACCGGCTGCCGGCCAAGCAAACTGTAATATAACGAATAAGGATAGATTGCGCCCAGCCGCAATCTTATCCGGTTGTTGCACAAGCCCGGGTTGATTAATGGTGAAGGTAGTCTATTGAAGATATCTTTTTTTACGGGTATTAAATCAGAGCGTTTTTTCTGAACGCTCTTTATTCAAGATGTAAGCTAGCCGACCACTGCTTAATAGTAGTCTGACGCTTTGTCATTCTGTAAGACGGTCTGTTATTCCCTCCGTTC
>SIHQ01000141.1 GCA_004762125.1 Oceanospirillales bacterium
CCCCCTGTGTCAGCATAGTTGTCGCCTTTAATCTTTTTAATAAAAGAGAGACAATATGCCAGTATCATCAATAGATCTTAAAGTTAAAGAACAAGGCAAAGCTTGGTTACTACCACCTTATAATTATTCAGTTAGAAAAGTAGCAAAGGAATTAGATGTTGCACTTGGTAGTGTTTCTAAATGGAGGCAACAACTAGTGACTGAAGGAAAAATGGAACAAGATAAAACAGCAAAAATAAATAATGATCTTACAGCGGAACAAATCTTTGGTTTTGTCATTGAAACAGCCACTATGTCAGAAAGAGAACTGGCCGATTATTGTAGACAGAAAGGCTTGTTCGTTGAGCAGATCAAAGAGTGGCGTGTTGCTTCAATCCAAGCTCACCAGGCCAAAAGCACAGTGAAACACGATCCTGAAAAACGCCATGATAAAAGAAGGATCAAACAACTTGAAAAAGAGCTCGCTAGAAAAGATAAAGCCTTAGCTGAAACGGCCGCTCTACTGGTCTTGCGGGAAAAGTTCAATGCCGTCTGGGACAACAGCGAGGAAGATTAATTCCTCTCCTGGCACGGCAAAGGATTGCAGATTTAATTGAAGAGGCCGTTGCTTGTGGCGCACGAAAACTCAAGGCTTGTAACACCATTGGTATTTCAATCAGAACGCTACAGCGATGGAGCGTAGACGGAGATCTTACTGAAGACTTAAGGGCAACGGCTGAACGACCTGAGCCTTCGAATAAACTCTCAGATGAAGAGCAACAGAAAATACTGGATGTTTGCAATTCGGCTGAATTTGCAGGCCTAGCGCCTAATCAAATCGTTCCAGAACTCGCTGACCGAGGTGTTTATATTGCTTCTGAAGCAACATTCTATCGTGTGTTAAAAGCAAATAATTTGCTAGTTAATCGGAAACGCAGCAAAACGAATCGCCGTTACCATAAACCCGCAGCACAAAAGGCTTGTGCGGCAAATCAAGTTTGGACTTGGGATATCAGCTACTTGCCAAGCTTTATTAAAGGAAAACACTTTTATTTGTATCTGATAATGGATATTTATAGCCGTAAAATTGTCGGCGCTGAAGTCTATGAACAGGAGCTTGGAGAGCTTGCGGCAGAGTTGTTGCAACGTACTGTTTGGACAGAAAAATGTATCAATAATGATGTCGTATTACATTCCGATAATGGTGCGCCGATGAGAAGTTTTACAATGCTAGCTAAAATGCAAGATTTGGGAGTCATTTCATCTTACTCTCGACCCAGAGTGAGTAATGATAATCCTTACTCTGAATCTTTATTTAAGACAGTGAAGTATTGCCCTCAGTGGCCAAAGCAAGGTTTTGCAGACATAAGCGATGTTAGGAACTGGGTAGATAATTTTGTTCAGTGGTACAACCTAGAGCATAAGCATAGCGGCATAAAATATGTTACTCCGACACAAAGGCACGAAGGATTAGATGTAGAAATACTAGAAAATCGTAAGACCGTGTATCAAAAAGCTAAAGAAGATAATCCTAACCGATGGAGTAAAGAAATTAGAGATTGGGAGTTTATTGAAGAAGTACATTTAAATCCGGACAAAAAAGCAGCGTGAAAAACAATTTAAGCGACAACTATCTTGAAAAACAGCG
>SIHQ01000142.1 GCA_004762125.1 Oceanospirillales bacterium
CAGCAATTCCCGCTGAATACCTGATACCCTGCCATACCAAGCTCTCCAGAACACAAGATACTGGGTGAAGTCGTAAACTTTCAGCTATGTTTTGCTGAACCCGATCTGAATGAATCTTCCAGGTTAATCGTTGTGCCGAGTTCCAGCCAAAGTGCACTGGCTGACGTCCTGATCAAGGCTGTTTCCCAGCATGCTGCCACCATTCCGGACAAACGCCCCAATCATTGCGATGATAAAATTTCACTGCATGATGCCATCATGTCTGCACTGGCTGTTATGCACCTGAAATACCCGTCACTTCTGGCCTTTGAGAACGGAAGGCTGAAAGAAGAAGTGGCTCACAATCTCCAATCCCTCTACCACATAAAACAGGTTCCTTGTGACACCTACATGCGGGAGCTGATCGACCCTGTCGATACGAGTCATTTCCGTAAGATGTACACGATCCTGTTCGCCAAAGTACAACGTTCAAACTGGCTGAAACGCTTCCAGTATCTGGACGAAGGCTACCTGGCCCCTATCGACGGAACCGGGCACTATGCATCCGGAACCATTCATTGTCCGGAGTGCTGCTGCAAGAATCCCAAAGGCAAGAGCACTCAGTATTATCATCAACTACTGGCCATATGCCTTGTCAAACCGGGCATGAAAGAGGTTCTGCCTCTCATGCCAGAACCTATTATCCAGCAGGTGGATACCAGCAAAAACGACTGTGAGAAAAACGCCCTCAAAAGGTTGCTAGAGCATATTCGCTGTGAACACCCTCATCTGAAGTTGGTTCTTGGGCTGGATGGGCTTTACTCCGACGGCCCGACCATCAAGCTCATACGGTCTTACGGCCACGGTTTTATCATCGTGGCGAAGGATGGGGATCACCAATCGCTGATCAAGACCATGGACGAGAAAGACGCACAGGGCTTGGTTAAACGACATGAATACACTGACGACAGGGGTTACAGGCACTGGTTCCGTTACATCAATAAGGTGCCTATCAACAATTCTCATCACGATGTCCCGGTCAACTATCTGGAATATGTAGAGCGGTCCCCCAAAGGAAAAAAGTTCAGCTGCACCTGGGTCACGGAGATTGCTCTCACCCCTGAAACTGTCACAAAGGTCATGCGAGCAGGACGTGCCAGATGGAAAATTGAAAACGAAACGTTTAATACACTGAAAACACAGGGCTACAATCTCGAACACAACTATGGGCACGGCGAACAACATCTGGCGACCAACCTGGCCATGCTGATGTTCCTGGCCTTTCTCATCGATCAGATTGAACAGTTGGCCTGCCCCCGATTCAGGGAGGCCTGGCACCATCAGCAATCCAAAATCTCACTGTGGTTTACCATAAGGAGCCTGTTTGAATGGTTCCTGATTGACTGTTGGTACTCCCTGTTTGTGGTGATCACCCAAGGGCATGGGCAAGGAAAGAGTATTCGCAGCCTAATGCCTGATACTGCCTGAATGAATAGCCCTGTGTTAGCAGTGCAATAACAAGGTTGGCTTCCATGGCTCGTCATTTACGAGCGGGGTTAGTGCGTTCTCAGGAAAGAGGAGCGTTCTTATGCCTATTTATACGGCTTGATGCGTATGTTTTGCGGGAATGGCTG
>SIHQ01000144.1 GCA_004762125.1 Oceanospirillales bacterium
TTCCGTATTTACGAGCAAGGCTGGAAGGGTTCATACCTGTTTGCCAGTCCTTGATGGCTTCGAATCGTATTTGTTCCCTGACTTGATCCGAAATTTTTCGTCCATCGATATTATTCATTACTGCCCCATTTATGAAGCAGGTTATGATATCAAACGACAGATGTTACGTATAATGTTTGGAAATCAATACCTCGGCCAATCATTTGCCAGAACTTCACTTTGGATTTAATGGGCTTGGCAAACACCAGATTCACAACTTCCGGCACGTCGATACCTGTGTCCAACATATCCACCGAAATGGCAATGGTCAGTTCGTCGTTGGTAGACTTCTCTCCTTCAAGAGCCCCGCCTTTGAAATCGTCAATCAATTGCTCAGCACGGGGGTCGTAGTTATCAATAACCTGACAGAACTTACCGGCAAACTGTGGATACATTTCATCAAACACGTTTTGCAGCAAAATTGCATGTTTGTGGTTTCGGGCGAATACAATCGTCTTGCCAGGTAATTGCTCGTCCTTGTCTCGAATGCCTTGTTCCATCAGGTTACGGATGATTTCGCGATTGGTATCACGGTTGTAAATGGCTTTATCCACAGCCTTGGCATCGAATTCCAGCGTGTTCGGATCAATACCTTGTTCTTCCAATTGGGCAATCTGTTTGTCGCTCAGCTTTTCACTGCGAATGCCTTCCCGCAGGAATTCAGTGGTGTGGGTGATTATTTCGTGGGGGTTCAGGTGACCATCAGCAACAGCCTTTTCCAGCGAATATTCAAAAGTCGGCATTCGCCCTTCGCAACCAAACAGGCCGTATGTAGTGTGACCAATCATATCCACAGGTGTGGCTGTTAAACCCACCTGCAGAGCATCAAAGTACTTAAACAGATCGCCGTAGACGTTGTAGATTGAACGGTGGGATTCGTCGGCAATGATCAGGTCGAAATAACCCACATCATACCGATCCATTATGTTCATCATGCCTGGATAGGTGGCGATGAATATACGGGAGTTGTCCTGATACTTTTTGTCCGTCTTACCCACTACAAAAATCGGATCATTCACAAATTCATTGTAAGCATTTCGAGCCTGTTTTCTTAGCTCTTTACGGTCACAGAGGAACAGCACCCGTTTGGCCCAACGAGCATCCAGCAGTTTTTTAGTAAGGGCAATGGAAACACGGGTTTTGCCCGTACCAGTCGCCTGAACAATAAGAGATTTACGGTGTTTGTCGCTGAACCGTTCGGTAACTCGGGCAATACTTTCTAGCTGATAGATACGACCACCGCCGCCTGCAATGTCGGTATCAACAGAAACAGAATCCAGAGGTTTACAGGTCGTTCTTTGCTGTATCAAGTATTCAAGGCTTTCAGGACTGTAAAAACCAAAGAGTTTACGAGGCGGGTAATTGCGAGCTTGGTGATCATCCCAAATAAAAATATCGTAACCGTTGGTATAAAAAATCACCGGGCGTTGGCCGAACTCTTTCTCTAGCCAGTTAGCGTATAACTGAGCCTGCTTACGGCCTTTCTCTGCATCCACCTTGGTTCTCTTGGCTTCGATGACCGCTACGGGCTGGCCTTTATCATCCCAGAGCACAT
>SIHQ01000145.1 GCA_004762125.1 Oceanospirillales bacterium
CTTTGGCTCTGCCTTTTGAGCCTTTCTTGCGTCTGGATAGTTTTTTCTGTTTTCGTTTTAAATTTCGTTGTGCGTTTTTTACAAATCGGGGGTTGCCTGTTTTAACTCCGGCACTGGTGATGGCAATGTCAGTCAGACCGACATCAACTCCAACAATACGATTGCTTTGCAGATCGGTTATCGCAACGGCTTCAGGCTTTTCATCATCAACCAGAACAGAAGCGTAGAATTTTCCGGTGGGCGTTCTGGATAGGGTGATTGACTTCACTTTGCCGGATATTTCTCTATGAACTCTTGCCTTAATCGACTCGCATTTGGGGATTTTAATCCAGTTATCGCCTACAGCAACCGACGTACAGTGATAGCTACTCTGCTTGCCGTGTCTGGACTTGAAACGAGGAAAACGAGCTTCCAGCTTCGGGTTAAAGAAGTTCTGAAATGTCTTGTCCAGATTAATGATCGATTGCTGTAAGGCGATAGAATCAGCGTCTTTAAACCATGAGTACTTGCGGCTTTTCTTAGCAACTGCGAGTAAAGGCTTCAGGTCTTTTCTGGGTGAAAGATTTTGCCTCCGTACCTTGTAGTAATGAGTCTTGATTGCCAGTGATTTATTCCACACCATACGCACCGAACCAAACTGACGGTTTAGAAATTCCGTCTGTTCTTGTGTTGGATAGATGCGTACTTTAGTGGCTTTTAACATGGTCGTTTATAAGTGGGTGTTCATTACTAAAATATGTACAATAATAGAATTATCAAAGATTATTTCAAGTGAGTATACATAACAAAGATTTATTGCATGATTATCTTCGTAAGCGGCACAGTGTTACAAAGTTAGTGGTGCATTTAGTGTTCACCACAAAGTACCGGAGAAAGCTGTTTGATTCAGCAGTTAAAAGAAGCGTTTGAAAGTTCCTGTGAAAAGCTAGAATGTGATTTGCTGGAAATAGATGGAGAGCAAGACCATGTACACTTACTCACTGCTTACCCGCCCAAGCTAGCCATCAGTGTTATGGTGAACAACCTGAAATCTGTATCATCCAGACGATTAAGAATTTTGAATACGCATCTTATGACACAAAGTAAATCAGAGGTAGATTATGGTCACGATCATACTTCGCCTGTAGTGCGGGAGGAGCAACTATTGAGACATTGAAAGAATACGTTAATAGTCAGAATACACCTAATTAACCATGTTCAAATACTCAATCGGAATGCTCGCCGCATTCCTGTCTTATATCCCCGCCCGATTGGGCGAGGGTTTACGACGATTTTGCTAATAATTTCCGGCGGACAGCATTGACGTGCCACCCCTGAAATTGGCGTTTTACACCCCCAACTATGCTGGGGGAAGCGGCGAGACGTTTTTTATTCTACCTTATAGCTTTTCATTCGCTGCTGGTATGACATGAAGACCTCTGCTCAGGCCGCATTCGAAGAGACATTTGAATCATATATTGATTTCCAAACATTATACGTAACATCTGTCGTTTGATATCATAACCTGCTTCATAAATGGGGCAGTAATGAATAATATCGATGGACGAAAAATTTCGGATCAAGTCAGGGAACAAATACGAT
>SIHQ01000146.1 GCA_004762125.1 Oceanospirillales bacterium
ACTGAGGAATTAATTTCTTGGAAGAGTGCCATCGACGCAGAGTAGAAACGGCCACACCCAGCATGGCTGCGGCCTCCCCGACACTTAAAAACTGTTTCATTGTTGTTATTGTTACAGCTAAAACTATCAATATATCAATAAACAGTAGGACAATGAGTAGGTTTGGTCAGAAATTACACCTACTGCTCTCTACCCCGCACTATCAATGACCCTATCCAGTTCCTGTTCTGGTCTCTGGACGAGATTTATCCGGTAGCCGTTGGGCTTATATGGGGGATCTGGTTTGATCGACTGCTAATAGGCATTTTCCTGGGCATGATGGCGATTCGTCTTTACCGGCGATTTCGTGATCGTCATCCCGACGGCCATTTGAGCCACCGTTTGTATTGGCTGGGGTTTTATTGCTCCGATGCCAAAACGCTTCCCAACCCTTATATCCGTGTTTTTTATCCTTGCCGAAAATGACCATCAAAGACTACATCAAACGCCTGAAGCAGTGGCGACAGCAGTTGTGTATGGATCGAGCTATTGTTCTGATACTAGTGCTGACCAATACGCTATTGGTCATTCATTGTCTTAACCGATCTCCTTCAGTGGAACTGGCCTTGCCTTTTATGGATGCACAGGCCGGTATTCATTCCAGCGAGGCATCTTCTGCTTATCACGAATGGTGGGGACTGGCTTTGGCGGAGTTGTTGGGTAATTTGAATGTGCAGAATCTGGCCTTTGTAGAATCACGATTAAAAAACCTCTGCTCTCCCAATCTGTATCAACAAGTACACGACACTTTGGAAAAACAATTTCGCCAGCTTCGGGACGATAAGATCAGCCTGTCTTTTGAAGCACTGAATCTGCAATATCTGACTGAATCCAATGAGGTCAAAGTCACTGGCAATGCCTTTATGACCAGCGGCAATCAGCGTCATACCGGCACCAAAACTTTTACGTTCCAGTTTGACATAATCCGTTATCGTCCTGTGCTGGCTGCCATCACTATCGAATCCGACCTTAAGTAATTCCTTCGTAAAAAACTATTTATCTCAAGAGAAATTATCATGAACAAGCTTCTGTCTGTTGCTGGCTTTTGTGCGTCCTCATTTTTTTGTTTTTTTACTGTTATAGAGACCGTTTTGGCGGGCACCGCATCTGTGAAACTGCAAGTGTCACCCGGTCAACAGCAAGCTGTATCACTGAGTCGATTGCATCTGAACCGGATTGTTACTCCTTTTTCAGCACCGCAAGTACGCACCATTGATCAGGCTGAGATTCGTATCGAAGGTTCGGTAATTTATCTTTCATCTCAGAAAGAAGAGCCTTTTGTCGTGTATATCACGGAACACAATAATGAAAAGCTGGCTTTGCCATTGCTCGTGACTCTATTGGATATCCCACCCAAAGAGATACAACTCACCTTATCAAAACAGTGGCAGCGCAAAATATCGGCCCATAAGGAAACCGCCAAAACCTGGGAAGAAGCCAACGACTATGAACAAACCATCACCGAAGCTCTGACCTTGTTAGTTAAAGGTCGGATACCAGAAGGGTATGAGTTGACACCTTTTCATCAGC
>SIHQ01000147.1 GCA_004762125.1 Oceanospirillales bacterium
TATTTGGTTTGGCAGTATCGGGATTGTTGTCAGACCGTCAGTCAGTAAATTGTTCCCAAACGTTGAACATCTCTATCAACCAATCTACAGGATAAAAGTCCTTCAAACCCTCCGAAGAAACAATAAACTCATTCTGCATGGTTTCATGTGCGGTCACATCCGCTTCAACAAATCTCTCCCATGACACAAGCCATGCACTCATCATTAATGGAAGCCCCGCAGCAGTGATCATTGATAAACTTCTTACAACTGGAAGGCCAAATGAACATTGCGATAGTGTAGAAGTAATACATCCGGTTATCGCTACGATGACGACTCCAGCTCCGGCTACGGCTACGACTCCGGCTCCGGCTCCGGCTACGGCTACGGCTTCGGCTATGGCTCCGGCTCCGGCTACGGCTACGACTCCGGCTCCGGCTCCGGCTACGGCTCCGGCTACGGCTCCGGCTACGGCTCCGGCTCCGGCTCCGGCTACGGCTCCGGCTACGGCTCCGGCTCCGGCTCCGGCTACAGCTACGGCTACGGCTACGGCTACGGCTACGGCTACGGCTCCGGCTCCGACTCCGGCTACGGCTACGGCTACGGCTTTATCTAAGAGGCTTATTTTCTCTGCCTCAGCAAGGGCAAAATATAAAAATGTGGATGCCAGCGCTGCACCTACTGAAACGATTAACAAAACAGAGGGTTTGAACTCCAATGTCTGTTTATACATGAACCATAAAGACAACCCACTCGTTATCAAACCGGTCGATACCCCATTAAACAGTGCATAGACTGGTAAACCTGTCTGATTTGATCCTGTTAAGTAACGGGCAACTGTGTTCGCCATAATTTGCATTACCTGATAGTAACTCGCATACGTCACCGCCATGCGCATATAACTCATTGCCGATTCATGGGAGTGAATAATATAAACCATCGTACCTGCGAACAAAGCCATGTTCAGAGATGACCAGATTTCCATAGCATCTGTTGGCCATTGAGATTTTTCCAGATAAAGAAAGGCAGTGGCTTCTGGTGCAAAATGCTGACAAAAAGCTGCCCGACTATTCGCCGGCAATGCATTCGTTCCCCAGCAAGCAACTTCCAGTAATCCTGAAATAAGCGCTCCGTTTAACACTACAAGAGCACTGTCCTGAACAAAGTGCTCATCAACAAAACTGCTGTTATCCGCTTTTATTACAGGAGCAGATATCATCATCAATACCAATAACCAATGTTTTATACGCACAAGAACCTAACACCAGTGAAACCGTTGAAGTTCAAGAGTATAGATTGCCTATTGATTGCCCTCTGTCTGCAAGTTTCCCCGAGGGCAAGCGAGTCAGGGCTTTCCGCCCCTGAACAATATAAGCAGCATACCCAGTCTGGCTGGCTGAACCTAATCAACCAGCAATCAGAAGCCATCACTAGAAACCCAAGCTCTATTACCTCGCAGACACCCGATCTGATTATGGAAAAATCCACCGATAACCAACACCGCCAAAAGCTAGAAACCTTTTATCAAACCGAAGACTTTGATGG
>SIHQ01000148.1 GCA_004762125.1 Oceanospirillales bacterium
TAAGACTTGTCGTATTTCCATCTACTACCTGACCGTCTTCACAGCCGCAATTTGCAGAGTTAACCCGCAGTTCATAATCAACATCAGGCACGGGAGGCCAGGTTAATAATGCGTGCGTCTGGTTGATGCCAATAACGCGCAGCAGTTCTGGAGGGAGGGGCTCAGACTCAACTTTTAAAACATCTTTTCCAACGATACCTGTGTATGCGTCTGTAGAAGCAGAGCATAATAGACTCTTCCCATTCATATCGGACGTTACAATCATATTCAATAGAGAACTGTAAACAGAGCTATTGACCCCTGTGGCACAACCAAAAATTCCATCGCACACACCACGAGTATCAGTGCACATGTCAAAAATCAGATCGTTTGTAAATAGGCCGTGGGGAAGATAGATTTGGTTATGGATTATTGAGTTTTGTGATGGGCATTGGAAAAGGGAGCCATCCCATGTAGTAGATCCATGCCCAACAGGGTCAGTAACAGAACATTCATACTGAACTTCAGCACCATTCGGAATGCATCCCATGGATTTGATTCGTTCTTCAGGTTTTACGAAATTAGAGCCTGAAGCAGCTGCAACAGCAACGATGCCAAAAAAACCGATTAGAGGCGCTATAGCAGAAAACATCTATATGTCACCTAATACTTGATTCATAACACTCATCAATGCGTATCAGTCTCTGAGGATTCAATTCTCTGTAGCATGCTATGTGCTACCTAAACTAACTTAATACGACAGAGCTTTGATCTTAGACCCTGATCTTGAGTTTGAAAAGTTTCTTAGCCTCGAGAAAAACGGTTAAGATGAGAAACAAGAGACCCGGCGGCTTAAAAAAGTCTACAAAAAAAGACAAACTATGGTGGAATCAGTATTTCGGTGTCTCAGGAATGTGCAGGGTTTGAACCGATTTCGTCGGTGTGGGTGGCTTCAACCCCCAAACCAGCACTTCAATCAACATTTCAAGAATATAGTCGTTTTTCGTTTTGCCTTCTGACTTGTCGCATATTCTGAAATTCACGGGCATATGGTGACCCGTTGAATCTGTGTAAAGCAGTCGCATGGCGAGTAGTACTTTTCACTTTCATTCCTGAAAAGCGGTCATTTCCGACAATTATCAAATTTTATATGCGTAAATCCTACATAGAATAAAAGCAGGAACAGCTGCAATTGTGATTGTGGCAGGTATTAAATAATAGAACCAAGTAGGACCTTCAGTAGAAGTTTCAATGGGCAAGCGTGCAGCGCTGAAAAAACCACAGTCACTTGAAATTGACTGTATTTCAAATTTGCACTGATCGGTGTAGTTGACGGAGCTACAAGTAATATCTGTCGTGTTTTTGTCAATTCTGCCGCTCTTACAACCGCATCCGGGATCGCTTACCTGCAACCAGTAACTTTCAATATCAAGTACTGGAGACCAGCTCAAAAACACCGCACTCTGGTTGGTGTCATTGACAATAAACTGTTCTGGTGGTGGTGGCTGAGAGCCGACCGTGAGAACA
>SIHQ01000014.1 GCA_004762125.1 Oceanospirillales bacterium
TCGAACGCCTCAAAGCTGAAGCACTGGTTGATACGATCAAAGAAGTGATCGCATCAGATGATCCTGAGGCTGCATTGAAATCCTTAACGAGAGCTTTGGAAGACGTGTTGCCAACGAGGGAATCGAGGAAGCATATGGCTGGTCGCGATCGGGGTAAACAGGAACCAACCGTTTCGTTGAAGTATCACGCTCTGAAAGCTGCATGACCAGAAGAGCATCAGTCAACAACTAAAAACTGTAGCATCGAGTTTCAACGATCGTTCAAGGATTCATCTTTATATCGCTGTAAAGGTGATAAAAAGTATTCCAGCAATGAACGAATGCCTGTTTTAATTTCAACGGTCACTGCCATACCCGGTTGCAGCATTCTATATTCACCATTAATTTTCAATGAGTTCTCCTCTAGTGTTACTCGTACCGGATAAGTAGAAACACCTTCAGGATTAACTGCCGCATCTTGTGAGATAAAATCCACATATCCTTTGATTTGGCCAAAATAGGTATACGGAAAACTTTCTATCTTCACATCTACTGGTTGATTGATATTGATAAAGCCAATATCTTTATTCAATACTTGGGCTTCTACTTCCAAAGCAATATCTTCAGGAACAATTTTCATTAAACTCTGCGCAGGCTCTACTACGCCGCCAATAGTAGTCACTGCAAGCTGCTGCACAGTACCACTGACAGGAGACCTTAAATAACAGTTCAGATCTCTTTCCCGAGCTTTTCTGAGAATCAACTGGGCTACACGTTTTTTCTGTTGATTTTCGTCTAATTCATTTTGATTTTTTTTATGGAAGTCTTCTGCAAATACCATTTTTTCATTTTTTGCAGAAGATAAGTTAGCCACAGCTTCTTTAAGATGCTCTTTTTCAATTTTTATCTGCTGAACTGTCTCAATATGTTGTTCTCTTGCTTTGATCCATTCTATTTTTGATGAGAACCCCTTTTTGTATAACTGATTAACAGCAGCTTCCATTTCTTCATGGAGAGGCTCCAGTTTTTTTAATCGACTTATAGTTGCTTGGACTGCTTCAATAGCAGCTTTTTTTTGTTGAATAGACTCTTGAAGATGCTCATCTGTTTTCAAATAGTGATTGTATTCATGGTGGAGAATTTTCTGCTGTCTTTTAAGTCGATCAGGGTCTAATTCAAACTCTGTAAAATTGTCAGAGAGCAACATGGGTTGCATTTGATCTTCTATGGCTTTAAATAAAGTGTGTAGTCGAAAACTGTTCAAACTGGCCACCTGAAGGTCATCTTCAACCTGTTTGACATCTACTTCGGAAGACGTTGGATCTATGACTAGTAGCAGTTCTTCCTTGTCAACATGCTGCCCTTCGTGAATCAGAATTTTCTTCACTTTCCCAATTTCAAGGGACTGTACTGTTTTAACTTTTCCCAAAGGTATGATAATGCCCTCAGCAATGGCTTCTGTTTCAACCTCGCTAAACCAGGCCCAGGTGATTCCTATGGGAATAATTGAAATAAGTAACAGTGTCATTATTCGTGCTAAAGGGGACACTGGCGTTTCAATAATTTCTATGGAAGCGGCCATGAACTCAAGTTCATCGGCTTTTCTATCAATAGTGGCTACCTTTCTTTCTTTTTCTAAGGATACCTGACAGATATCATATGCTTTTCGCAAGCCATCAAACATCTTCAGGATCCCTGTCAGTTTGTAATTTCCAAAGTGATGCGTAGCGACCATCCAGTTTCAAAAGTTCTCCATGACTGCCTTGCTCCAAAATACTGCCCTTATCCATGACGGCAATGGTGTCGCAATCTCTGATTGCGGACAGTCGGTGAGCAATAATGATGACTGTTCGACCTTCACAAATCTTCTTCATATTCTGTTGAATAATGCGTTCTGATTCGTAGTCCAATGCTGAAGTCGCTTCATCAAAAATAAGAATTTTCGGATCCGTTAAGATAGCTCGTGCTATAGCTACTCGCTGACGCTGACCACCAGATAAACCAAGACCTCTTTCTCCAAGTTGAGTGTTATAACCATGAGGAAGTTCAAGAATAAAATCGTGAGCGCCCGCTAATTTAGCAGCTTCTATGATCTCGTTCATGGATGCTGATGGCTTCGCCAGAGAAATATTGTCCATAACAGATCGATTAAAAAGTATGTTTTCCTGCATCACCACACCAATCTGTCGGCGAAGCCAGGCGGGATCGAGCAGTGTCAGATCATTACCATCGATATAAATACGTCCTTGTTCAGGTACGTACAGTCTCTGAATTAATTTCATCAAAGTCGATTTACCGGAACCGGACAAACCGGCCACTCCAATAGTTTGGCCTGCAGGAATACTCAAACTCAGATTTCTCAATGCTTCCGGTCGGTCCGGCGCATAGCGAAAAATGACTTGTCTGAACTCGATCTTTCCTTGAATATTCGGTAAGGCTGGTCTGTTTAGATCCTGTTGAGGTTCTGTGGGCGCGTTCAGTAAATCTCCCAACTTTTCCATGGACACTTTAAACTGCAAGAATTCTTGCCAAAGCTGCGCCATTCTGAGAATCGGTGCGGCTACCTGTCCGGAAAACATATTGAATGCAATAAGCTCACCCACCGTCATATTACCGGCTATTACCTGTAATGCGCCCTGCCACATAAGAAGCAACATCACTACTTTGCTCACCAGCTGAACTGATTGACTGCCATAAATACCCAGAATACTGCTGCGATAAGTTGCTTTCACGTAGGCTGAAAGCTGTTCCTCCCAACGACTTCTCATCTTGGGCTCTACCGCCATAGCTTTTAATGTTTCTATACCAGTGAGCGATTCCGTTAGAAATGACTGGTTAATAGCTCCCCTCTGGAATTTCTCTTCTGTTCTTCGTCTGATCTCTGGAGTCAGTGCGATAGAAATTAGAACGTAAAATGGGATAGAGGCGATAACAATCCACGTAAGATGGGCGGAATAAAGAAACATAATTCCGAAGAAAACAAAGCTGAAGAGAATATCCAACAATACCGTTAAGGTATTACCGGTCAAAAAAGCACGAACGTTCTCTAGCTCTCTAACTCTTTGAACAATTTGTCCTACGGGTCTTGATTGAAAAAAGGCCAGTGGTAACTTTAACAAGTGATCAAAGAGCTTCGAGCCCAGTTCAACGTCCATTTTGCTGGTGGTGTGAGTAAACAGGTAGGATCGAAGACCTTCCAGAGTCACCTCAAAGACAATTACCAG
Source organism: Oceanospirillales bacterium (assembly GCA_004762125.1). Classification (GTDB taxonomy): domain Bacteria; phylum Pseudomonadota; class Gammaproteobacteria; order Pseudomonadales; family Endozoicomonadaceae; genus Endozoicomonas_A. Next base: position 3,204 of record SIHQ01000014.1, read on the forward strand.
CATAAAGCCCATGGCCAGTACGTCCAGTGTCATCAATGCGTGGTGAACCAGTACCTTATCCATCACTACTTGAAAAATAATGGGTGTTAGTAATGCAAACATCTGGATAGCCAGTGATGCCAGTAATATCTCTCGAATAACTTTACGATATTTGACAATGACCGGTATAAACCAAGAAAGATCAAACTTTCTATCACTTCCGGCCAGACTGGCGCGATGGGTAATGAGAATGGCTTTACCTGGCCAGCGTTCCCATAAACTCTCGAGAGTTATCTTTTCTGGCTTGGAGCCTGCTCGCTGTATAAGAACAAAATCGTCCTGCACAGCGGCAACAATGAAGAACTCATCGGTATCTTCCTGGGCTATAAATGGACAACTGTATTTTGTCAGCCTCTTAGGTTTAACAGAGACTTCCCGAGCTTTTAAACCCAGTTTTTTTGCAGCTCTGAGAACAGTAAGCGAGTCAAATGCTGCTCTGTCTGCACCGTACTCATGCCAGATTGCTTCTGGATCAACAGGTTGCTGCAAATATTGAATCATTAAGACTAAACAATACAGCCCAGAAGAGGGTTTTCCCTGTTCCATTCATTTTGTCCTGAAAATTTTTTTAATCAATATAGGTTATAAACAAATAATTAAACAAAATAGTTTAATTAAATTTACAATTAATCATCGACTAATATGCAGACTCAACCTTTTATTGCACTTATAAAAAAACCAGAACTTAATACCGAACTCATTTATGACAAACCCTCTAATTTATTGAGAGTTCGTCTGAATGATTTTGCTATTCAATAATTCAATATTACAACAATCCAATGGCTAACAACATCAATGCCATCGGTGATATCAAAACCATGTTGCCAGTCACACTCATTGCACCAGAATCTGTTGCAGCCTCAGTAGCGCTAGCAAAATCTAACTGTACAATACTGACTCTGTGCGAATGGCTAACCAGAATACGCTCGTTATGGCTTTCAATAACATTAACAATTTGTTGGAACTCCGGATTCACACTGCTGTTATAAAACACTTCTCTTTTTAAAAAAGCATTCTCATTAACAAAATAGTTCGCTAACCCATCCCGACAAGCAACCAGTACTTCAATGTTCTGTCCCTGCTGATTAACTAACCAGAGGTCCTTCGGATCACTGAGATGTTCAGGTCGTGTGAATTTATTCAGGTTTTGATCCACTATTAAACGACCATCGTCTCTCGATATCCTATCGGCTAACTGCCATGATCGAGAAGAAAGTTCTCTCGCAAACAGATAAACAGTATTCTCTTCATGGGCAACGACAAACAACCGATCACCTTGTAAATCATATTTAATGCCGCGAAGACTAAGACTGTTCAGGTTTTGTATCTCTCCCCATTCATGGCCGGAAATAGACTGGCTATGAACCCAATCACTACCATTTAATGAGAAAATAACGACCGTATTTGATCTACTGCCGGTCACAACAACTTCATTGCTGTCAGGATGTACAGCAAGACTATGAGCTCCCCTGAGTCCATTAATACCTGACTCCCCATTGGATCTAAAAACAGTGTCCAAAGTCAGGCGGCCTGATTGACCATCAATGGAATAGATCGACAAATTACCGTGTTTAATAGACACAGTAAAGAGAAAACGACCATCGGGAGAAACCACTAAATCATGGCAGCCATCCAGTGATTCTTCTGCAAGTATGGACAGCTCTGGTTCATTATAAAACAGACCGTTGTCATGTCTTACTGAATAGATAGATCTTTCCAGATAGGGGCACACATAGAGAAATTTCTGGTTAGGATTTTTATGCATAACAGATCGTTGAACACGGTTAAAAGGCAATGAAAAGCTATTCTCGTAATGCCAACCTGTCTCTGTCTGTCTAAAATCCAATAAATCTCCCGTTTTTGTAAGCACATTAAACTGACTCCCAAACTGCTCAATGTCTGACGGGTAGTTCAACTTACTCAATTCAATACCGTTTGGGCTATGTTCAGCGCCTCCCTGAAACAGCGACCATGCGCCGGGATTGTCATCAGGATCAGGCATAAATGCCTGAGCGGGAAGAGATAACGCGCTTGCAATTAACCACAACCCATTTAGCGACAATAATATTCTAAGAGAGTAAAATATTCTGTACTTACTCATAACAAACTCCACGTCATAAAGTAAATTAATTGCCCCCTAACGCCATGGTCACGCTTTGTACATAACGGTGACGTTCTGCAGGTATGGACACATTAGCTGATATTGTCGAATTTACAGCTGAACCAAGGAACCCATGAGTCGCTTGTATCAGCAGTTCAAGGTCCCTGAAATCTATGGTCGTGTTTCTCGCGGTTATTGAACCTACTTCTCCGAGAAGAACGATAGATGACTGAGTTAAAAGATCACCAAAATTACGTCCGGCCACATCTTCCGGAAAATGTGTCAGGCTGAGAGTCTCAGCGAATGTCGTTTGTTTTGTTACTAAAAAATCAGAAAATTGCTGATTACCCAGCTGCAATTGAATCGACTCAGTCTCATCGTCAATAAAACAAATACCACTGCTTAACTGATACTCAACCAAAATGTTACTTGCAGCCAGATTATGAATCCGGTTGCCGCCTCCAGCGTTGAATACTTTAACAGGCCCTGCATTGTCACCTACCTGAATTTCCAAGACACTTTCATGACTATATATAGACAAGGGTGCTGTACTGTTCCAGAAAATAGCGTCCATATTCGTAGCTTGCAGTCGGATCTGGCTATCAACCACGAGCTCTCCCCGGTCAAAATTAACACTGGCAGACTGTGCATCGCCGGTATCACTCTGTTCGTATTTGAACCTGAAAGGCGCACAACTTCCTTGAGAATCTGAACCGGTCACCTGTTCTTCAATCTGCTCTGGACCTTCAGTTTCCGTGTGACCGTCACTTTGTTCTGTAGGGGGAATCTCCCCCGAGTTTTCGCGAACATCAAACAACTGAACACAATCCGTCTCAACCAGCGTATGAAACTCTTGCCAGCGACCACCTAAAGCAGGAGCAAACTCCGAGAGAGCTGCTTCAGTATAATTAGCAGCCACGTTGGGTTCAGGAGCAACCGCTTCCAACACTTCATACTCCTGATCAGGAAAGTCGGGATCGCTCTCATCGATATCATCAGGAGAAGGCGTTGGTGTTGGTGTTGGTGTAGGCATGAAAGTGGCCGATGACATTTGTTCCATTGCCGACGTCATCGAAGTCAAAGCCTGATCAAAAAAGCTGGCCATTGAGGAAGCGTCAGATTTCAATGCTGAATTGACAGTACGACTGGGTGATATTGTAAATACCGATGAGGTAGAAGGTGTCATGGTACTGGTAGGTACAGCCTCCGTTGTTGATGCAGTGGGTTCATTACCAACGACAGCTGGTGTCAAATCGTCAAGGAATCTGGTCAGTGTTTTCACCTGACCATCAACCACTACCTGCTCTGGCAAGCATTTTTCTACGGTTAAATGAGAAATATCGTTTTCTTCATAAGTAAGCCGGAATGTTTCACCAGCATCCGTGTGTATTCGTTCAGCACGCCAGTGGTCCACAACTCCCAGTTTATTGGTATCCAAAATCAACTGATTAAAACCGGAAGACTGACGGTTAGACAGGGTTTCGCAGCTGACGACAATAACAGCCTCTTGAGTGTCCGGCGCCAGACGCAACAGCCCTCCTCTTAACTGGATACGAATATGACCGTCAACGGGTTCTACCTGTACTAACCCGCTTTCAATACTGATTTCTCTCAAAGGCGAAATAGTTCTCAACACGCCTTCTGTACTGGCCTTCCATTGCAAAGCTTCAAAACCGTTAACCCGCCCTTTGGGATTATTATTAACGCTCACCTGACCGTTTTGAGCGAAGTCGATGGTAATCTGTCCTTCGGCTGTAGCTTCCTGAACAAGCCAGTCCTTGCCAATAGAACCTGCACCGATGTAACGCCAGTCAAAATTCTTTATTCGGGCGACGTTATCCCCTCCCATCAGAAAATAGCTTTTATCTGACTGCTCGGCTTCTATTGTATCGCCGTTGGTGGGTAGAAAATCAACCCGATCACTCTGGCCAGAAAAGCCATCCATTAACAGCTGGCGCGTTGTTTTAAGCGCTTCGGAGGCGCTTATGTATCGCCCAATGTGAGACACATCGATATTCTCAAAAACGCTGTTTGTTTCAGGGGCGCGAGTGCTTTCGGTGATGGTGCCGTTGCTTTCTGTCAATGAGGTGGGGTATTCAACGGATTCCTCTGTGTGTATCTCTTCAATTCTCTGAATCAATACTTGCTTATGTACAGCAGACAGCGCTGTCAGATCACTGACAGACAGATACATGGGCATTGCTGGCCCATCGGTTGTCTGATCCGTGCGCTCAATCGCAACGGGCTGTTCGTCATGGCGATTCGCCGCAATCTGACTTGGAAGCAGTCCGTGAATATGGGTTTTTTCGGTGGTTTGATCCTGGAGATCATTGTAAAGCGTTTCTACCGTTTGGTCTCCCGGGAGATCATGGAAGCTGTTCCACACCAGAGGCCATAGATCACTCAATCTCTGTCGTTCACTCACAGACTGACTAGCAAAGTAGAGTTTGAGATCATTGCCGTTCGATAACAGAACCACATCCGCCAGATCGGACCGGGAAAGCCAGTCAGACACATCGAAATATTCAAGGGTTTTTGACCAGATCTGCTCCGGACTCAGAACCCGGCCATTAACAATAATTCTCTCGATGGATTGACCATTATCATCAAAGTAACCTTCTATTCGTAATCGATTGGAAAGAGCTTCGAGAGGAATGTCCGAGTTAGTGGTAACGTCATCATTGAGATAAATGATCAGATCATTATTATTGCGCCGCCATAAAGCCTGATCGTCATCGTAAATGTCTACAACAAGCTCATCACAGCCCCCCGGACGGTTATTCGCGACAACGGCTGCTCCTGTCTGTTCGTCCAGCAATATGGATGAGCTGTATCGATCAATGAGATAAAGGTGTCCGGGTTCCGGTCCGATATTTTCGATAAAACCGGGATTGAATTTTTCAGTAATAAAATCCCGTCCGTCCATTATGACATTGTTAACGAACTCCACTGTATCCGGCATCTGGCTCAGTAACAGTTGAATATCGGAACAATCAGATTCCAGCAGTAAAGCATCTCCCGTGTGGGAGTTATGGAGATAATAGATTAACTCTGGAGCAGGAATCCTGTCACTGATGTGCAGAGCATCCAGCTGCAATGCCTGGCGATAAGAACCATATTTATAAGTTTCATCCTGAGCATAATGACCTATGTAATTCTGGGTCCATGTCGTACGAGGAATGGGTTTATTTTGTAAAATGTTAACTTTATGGCTGTTTCTGAATATTTCAAAATCACCGGCTTCATTCACCGAAACAGCCATATGAACCCAAATCAATGTTTGGCGAGAGAACTGTCTAGCGCCTGAACGGATAAAATGATCTGACGCGACCTTGAAACTGCTGCGTTCTTCTCCAGTCTGAAGGGATATACTTAAACGCCCACCGGGTTCAATTTCAATCAGCAAACGACTTCCGTCTGCTGAATTAAAGTCAAGTACAGGGATTTTCTGAGGAGGTTTGTGATGTTGGTAATGTTCAAAGGGGTGGTATCCCACTTTCAACCAGGCCGCAATGAACAGATTTCCACCCAGCGTTCTTGAGGGCAATTCAACCCAGCGTTCGGTTTTTAATTCCAGTGCCTGAGGGGCATTAAAACGGTTATTGAATCTACTGTGGTGACCGACGAGTTTGCCGTTAGCGCTGTCCCATAGATTTATTGATTGCCAGTATTGACTCCTCAACTGATCTGAAGTCATCGCCAAAAAATGCAGCGCTAAGGTTTGATCTGGATCAGAGATGGTATGAACTTCGCCATTGACTTTTTTGACCACTGATATCTGATTATGTCCGTGTCCAGGGTATAGTTTGACCTGAGCATTATGAACAAAAAAGTCGTCATTCCCTGGCCCTCCGTGCAATTTGTACATAACCGGTGGGCTTGCCATAGAAGGACTGGCAGTTGCTTCAGATTCTACTGGTTCAGGCACGCTGAGCAATATCTGATCATTACCTTTTCTGGCTTTTACAATGGGATTTGATGCTGTTGCCTCAATGAAATTATCCAATCGGTCATCGTGATTCAAACCTTGCTGATAGAAGGTCTTCAGATTGACTCCGTTCAACCGCTCTGTCTGCAAATCAGTGCTTTGCTGGTCAGTCGGAGCTGACCCGCTATTGCTCGCCCTCTCATCAGTATCACTTAATTGAACGAACGGAATAAAATTATAAAGATCATTGATAAATCGGCGAGTATCCAGACTTTGATCCGGCCTGATGTGTATTTTGAACGGTAATTCGACGTGTACAAAGTCTTCATTTTGATAGCGGATGGTCAACAGACTAAAGTCGTCGTTCAACTCAAGCCCCAGAGCATCACGGTTCACCCCGGAGCCGCTCAATAACAGTACATTTTTATTGTCAGAGTCAATAATTCTGCTGCCTTTTGCTTTGAAATCTACAGCATAGGTATCATCTCCTCCCCTGCCTTGCATCAGATCAGCGCCTTCATCCGCTACCATGACGTCGTTAAAGGGGCTACCAAAATGCTGGTCATAGCCCTTGCCGCCCACCATTTGAGAACCGATTTCGTTGTATCCTAAAGCGAACAGTTGATCGTCATCATCTCCTCCCTTTAGAGTGCCTCCGCCGTAAAGGTCATAGAGACGATCCTCGCCTCCATGGCCTGAAGCTTGTCCTTCGAATGTGGCAAGCCAGATCTCATCAGCCAGAGGCGAGCCTTCAACATTCTCGATACCATAAAGAACGTCTTTAATAGCCCACTCACTATTAATCCATTGCAAGGTGTAGCCCACCTCACAGGTTGACTCAGAGCTTTCATTCACCTCGGATCCGGAAGCAGAACCTGACTTAAATCCTGAACCTAATCCTGAATTTCCCGGAATATAATCATCTCCATCGTCCGGGCAATACGCCGCTGCTATTGAGGTCCATTGAACATGCTGAAGTGCCTGTTGCTCCGAAGAGATCAATGCACCGTATTCATCCAAAGCCAGAAGATAGGTGTCAGGGATTAAGGTGTTATGTTCTAACTTTACAGCACCCAGCCGGATGGTGAGTCCTTTTCCGGAGTCGTCTCCTCCTGCGGCAATTAATGCGTCCTTGTCGATGGTGCTGTAGCGAGCACTGTCTCCCTTATTGTGCCGTCCTCCGTGTATGAGCTTCTCACCCAATCCTGCATCAATCAGATCGTCTCCAAACCGGCTGTAAGCTTTTTCTTTGCCGTCACCCAGTCGCAACAGGTTGTCCCGATGATCGCCGTACAATTGGTCTGACATCGGAGTAGCAACAACATTTTCAAACCCCGTAATGGTAATGTTTTGACCATCTTGCAGTCGTGCCAGAGATTGAGCAAGATCGACATAAACGCCTTCAGTGAAATCCGCACTGACAAACACAATGGTATCGCTCTGGCCTTCACCGGCATGAAAAGTACCCTCGCCACTGTTCAGGCCACTGATGACCAGAACATTATTGCCTCCTCCGAGATCGACATCATCAGGCCCACCCCGAGTACTAAAGGAGTCTGCTTCATCGGTTCCTTTGTAAATATCTTTGAAGGGGGTCCCGGTGATTCTATCTATGCCACTAAAGTGATCAACAAAGACCCTGACCTTGCAGTATTTTTCTGGCTGAATGCCCAAACTGGATATCACGTCAAAGGACGAACCGGTGGGTGCTTCGGTATTGTCGTTGTTGCCACACTCTCTGGCCTCGGGCAGTTCAGTGGCTGCCGGGGTTGTAACAGGTTGAGAATCGGGTTCGTCCGTTGTTTGCGCTTCTGGTTGAGGTTGGTAATACCCCATCGATGCCCACACATGACTGACCTGACTGACACTCATATCCACCTGAATGCCCGCCAGAGTATATTCGCGATAATCCCTGTCACGATTCCAGCTTGACAGTTGGTCAGCCAGGGGGTAAATCAACTCATCAAAACCCGCTCCCAGCGTATAATTATTGCTGCCCATACCCGCCAGAATTTGATTATCACCACCTGCATCTATAACCTGATTATTACCCGCCCCTACACTGAGTACATTATTCGCTTCGGGATCCCCCGTCAGCGTATCATCCCCGTCATTACCCCGGACGCCTTCAATACCAACCATAAGAGAAAGATCAAGATTGAGAGGGTTATTCTGGTAATTAAAAACGGTTGAAGAAGATTCCGAAAGATCTGAACTCGTGAGGGGGATCGAGTGCTCAAATTGATTCAATGGTAAAGAATCGCGATTAGAGTACCTTAATTGCGTATGGTCAATTAAATCTTCCATCCCTTGATGCAAAGAATGAACATGCTGAAAGTTAAATGAAGGCCAGGATTTTGTTACTTGCAGTACACCATCCCGACTCACTGGGTATTCTTTGGTATTACTTAGCGCAGAATATACAGTCCAGATGTACTCACTTTCTCCTTGTAACTGGATGACGATCTCAGCGGTGTCATGATCAAGTAGTCTTCTGCTGCCATCTTCACTGCTCATATCAACAGGGATATTCATTTTGAACGTAAGAGTTTGTGCCATTAAATCAAAATTTAATGTTGCATTGCGCAAGTAAGTAAGTGTTTGTGCTATTAAACCAATAATCGATTGTCCATGAAGATAAGAAAATCCGGAGTTAGCAAAGCTAAGGTAATGCTCTGGTACCAGCTGACTCAACAACCAGTCAGAACCTCCCGGATCTTCAATCTGATGCCCTCGGTTATCATCATTTCGTAATTGAATGATGTCGTTATTGGTGCCCAGGTGCAGGTTATGAACTCCTTCACCCAGCACCACTACATTCAAGCCAGAACCAAAATAAACCTCTGAACGCCCGCCATCGAGAATGACGGTATTATTTCCCTCTCCGCTCCGAATAAAGTTGGTGCCATTCATGGGGATAAAGAAATTATTTCTGTCATCCCCATAAAGATGATCGTTATAAAAAGTCCCTTGAAGAATTTCGACGTTCTTCAGTACATCTCCCTGATTCAGGCTACGATTATTAAGAGAAGCACTGACGCCACTTTCTCTGCGTTGATAGGACACTTTATCCTTGTCCCCTGATCCTGCATCGATGTACTTACGACCCTCCTTGATATAAATCTGATCATCATCATCGCCAGTTTGTATATTGTCATTATTGCGGCCAGCATAAACCTGATCTTTTCCACCAAAGGTTTTAACCTTATTCAGGCCCGACTTAAGAAATACAACGTCATCTCTGTCGCTACCGTGATAGTCAATGCCATACGTACTACCAACGACGTTTTCTATATTAGTGAATTGACCACGGGTATAGAGGATATCGAGAAAAGTAGCGTAAAAGTGTGCAACGGGATTATATCGTTCAGGCTGGCCTTGATCGGACCACAGATCAAGGTGCTCTTTATCAAAAGTAATAATTGAGCTGTCAGAGATAAAATACATTTTACCATCATCAGTGGCATAGAGCTGTCCCTGCAGTGCCCGCTCAGACTCAATATAATCGTAGGGTATGACTTCGAGAAAGCGATCGCATTCTGGTAGCCACTCCCAATTCCTATAATCACCCAAACCATGACGGAAAAAAGCATTCGCCCAGATCGCACCACAGCGGAATGTGATACTAGACCAACTTTTTTGGTAGCCTGAACTTTGGGGGGTGTCTGTTTTGTAGGCATGCCACCTATAGCCATTGCCCTCTATCCAGTCCGAATCGCTAAAAAAGTAAATCCATGTAGGATGAGCTCGCCAATTACGACCGCCACTAATTCGGAACACATCCGATGTATCACATAGGCGTTCCTTATCAAAGGACCAGAATGGCTTTGGAGTGTTGCAGTACTCATTTAGATCAACGTCCTCTTCCAGGTAACGTACACTCTTTTTATCCGTATCCGTATACGAATTGAATAGATCGTGTAACAAGTCATAATAAGGCTTATCGTATTTTTTATATCTAATCAGTAACCGTCTTCTTTCAGTAATACCAACATTAACAATACCCATGGGATAGACGTAGTCATGATTGCTCAGAACCCAATCTAATGGTCTGTCCCGATACTGAATCGAGCTGGCGGGAACCAAATTAAAGTCAAGAGGCGTTGATCGTGCATAAAGCTCCTGGTCGCCATCAGCCACGATTCTGTTGTACTCATTGACAAACAGTGCTGTGGGGTCGGGAGAAAAATCAAGCTGTTGCCAATGACTTAAACATTTAGGAATTGGATTAGGTCCTCTTACCTGACAGTTTCCGCCATCATACTGATACCGACGATCACCGCTCCAATGACGGGTTTGTGAATAAGCGTTGTAAAGATCAAACAGTATGGTTTTATCATTACTGGGAGGACACTCATAACCTGTCAATCGGGTAAATCGAGAAGGATCAGCCGTGCGTATAAAACACTGTTCAAAAAGAATTTCACGCAAGTGGTTATTATAAGTTCCTTGCTCCATATTAATACTGAAAAGGGGGGTCTTCTTGCCCATTAAATGCAATTCATAACTGCGATCTTTGGTCGTGAATCGAACCGCTGGCGAAGGTAATAGCAGTGTATCGTCGTCGCCTCCTCCATCCAGATCACCGTAACCGGTTCCCGGTTGTAACTGATCGTCTCCGCTACCGGCTCTTTGAATAATCGCATTAAGATCGTCAATCAGCCTGTCATCACCGGCCCCCGTATCCTGCAGTGCCCCGCCGTTCACATAGTCATCGCCATCTCCGGTATACGTGTTACCCCTGTCTGCCAAACGAATAACAACGTCATCACCTCCCAGTGCGTAAATATCCACATCGCTGTTGGGAGCCTTAATCAGATCATCGTCCTCTGAACCTTGGATAGGAGCATCCGCGCTGTGGAGGTTATAAAGGATGACCAATCCTTTATCCCGAGTACCTTCCAATTCCCTTGTAATGTTTTTTTCAACGCTTGTCAGGTCGTCACTGTATTTAGCCTGAGAAAAATAATTATCAGCATCTGTATAAAGCTTGAGCTCTTTATATCCTTCTTCTCCGTACTGCTTGGCCAGCTTATCCAGGTAATCCTTAAAACCCTGGCTTGCTATCAGTGCATCAAAATCCTGAAGGGCATTGGGAGGAGGAGCAAAAAATGAAATAATAATTTGCACAAAACCAAGGGCGAGCGCTATCAAATCAATAATCTGAGAAACACCGGGAATGGCTGTTACTGCTAGCGAAACAACATCCAGCGCAATCAGAATAATATCAAGAGCGGCATTAACGGCAAAAAAAGCGGCCTGAGCTGAATTACCGTACTTTCCAGCTTCAACCGCTGCAGTGAGGTCGCTATAAAACATAAAGAGGCCAGCAGCAATAGACACCATAGCCCCTACAAAAGGGATAAATGAAGCCAAAGCTGACGCAGCCCGGATACCAATAGCAACGCCTTTGGCCGTCCGCCCCAACACTCGGCCGATACTGCGTATCCCAGCCTTGACGACAATGCCCGCAAAACCGGCCCCCTCTTCAGCCGTAGTAAGACCTATGCCAAACAGTTTGGTTCCTGCTTTGGTGCCCAGACCGTTTGCCACTGACAACAGGCCGAATATGCCGCCGGCAAAACCGAAAGAGATCCCCGTTAAGGCTACGTTTTTGGTGTTCGCGTCAATTTGGTCGCCGTATTTCAATAAGCGGGAAAGACCCACGGCACTTTGAATGATGCCGAATGAGGCAAGTCCCAGGCCGGAACCAATTTGAAATTTGGATAATAGGGTGCTTCTTGCTAATCGATTTAAATAAGGGTTACGCGTGCTTTTTAGAGCTTGGTATCGGGCATGGGCTGATTCACCAAAGTTATTGACTCTTTCCAGTACCTTTTTCGCGACACGTCGTTGTCCAACTTGTTTTTCAGCAATTTCTCCCAGATCCCTCAGACCGGCATCAGGATCTCCCATTTTTTCTATAATGGCGCGAAAGTTTGGGTCCTTGAGCAAATTTTCCCGGACATACTCTGCTTCTTTGTGGTATCCAGCATCCCGATAGACTTTAAGCACCTTGTCCATGGCCGCATCTGGCGAGCTCACAGAACCCGGCGAGGTAATCAGCTCTTCCAAAACCCGAATGGATTTTGCTCTTAACTCAGGAATATCTGCTGGGCTGATGCGAGACACAGGCGCATAGCGATGCTGGTCAACGGAAGAAAATGCTTTGAATAGCTCAGAGTCTCTGGTCAGGGTAGATTGAGCTCTCAGTTTCTCAACTTCAGCACTGTGGAGACTTTCATCCAAATGATGGCTGATAAAATCAAGATCTTCTTCCGCTACTTCCGTGCCATGAGTGCTGCATTCCGCTGCTCTGCGAATACACCCGGCCCTGAGAATACTCGAACTGTCCGGTTCAGGTAAAATGCCAAGGTCTTCGATCACTAACCGCTTTTCAAAGTTTTTGAGTCGAAGAGCAAACTCGTCAGGACCTGAATCAATAGCCGATCGAGTTCGGCTCTCACCATTAACCCGCTCTTCAAAGTTCAGAGCCTGAGTATCCTGTCGTTTCATTACGGCGAATGCATCCGCTACTCTCTGACGGATATCAGTGCCTTGCCTTGTATATCCCTTCGATTCTAATGTATGGGCTAATACGAGCGCTGTTTCAATACGGTCCATTGAACCACGAAACGACAACCGACCTTGCTCAACCTGAATACTGCCCTGCAAGGCAGAAAATTCATATTGTGAAGCGGCCAGCACATTTTCCGGACTATGACGCTGTGAAATCAGGTTACTGCTTTCCAGCTCTGCAGAGGGGTGTATGAGCTCTCTAGCCAGTTCGTAGAGCGTGGCGGTAACCAGAGGGTCATGATCTGCGGCGCCAATAACCACTTTTTGACTGTTACGAAAGCCCGCACTGGCTTCGATATGATTTCCCTGCTCCAGTCGAACCTTTATAGTTCGCTCAGGCTCTGAGGGGATTTTGAACGGAACATTGAGTTCCTGCTCCCCAGCCAAAGCAATCAGGTTGTTCAGACGCCCATATTGTTCAATCCCCACGGGCTCATTAGCAGCCGCTTTGACAAACATGTCGGACAAGTCACTGACCAGCAACTCTCTCGCCAGATAGCTCACTGCTTCTATCGCCAGATCGTGAGTATAACGCCCGGTCGAATGATGATCTTCTATATGATTGATAAGCTCGGTTCCAAGCCGAGCCTGAGCTTGCGGCTCCAGCTCCCGAACCAACTCGGCCAATCGCTCCTTGATCAATGAGTGGTAAGATTCACCATAATCCAGAAACACCTCATCGAGATTTCTGAAGAAGGCCGAATTAACTTCTGAATCGACTCCCAATCCTTGTCCGCTGAAGCGCCTGAGATAACCTTGAATCGTTTCTGAGGGCCCATTGGCCAGTCCTGTTAGTGGCGAGTCCTGAGTATGAACAGTAACAGGAATAAAAGCCGTTTCTCCACTGTGTACCAGTGCTGCCCGCTCTGAAGTCATGGCCACCGGATCAATGAATTCCCTTGAGCCAGGACGGGTTTGTACCTGTTGACCATTGGTTGTCTGAAGTGATGCGTCTACGGATAACTGAAACCTGTCATGGGCCAAGCCAGTATCGACATTAGTTTGAGTACGTAATCGCAATGCTTCAACAAAAGCACTGTTTGCATGACGATCAAAACGGCCTAAAGCATCAACGGTCAGTTCCCTGCTGCTTGAAGACTCTAATATCCGCATAGCGGCCGCTTTCAGTTCACCCGTAAAACGATCATTGGCGCCATTGATGTAGTTTTTCAGAAGGTCGACTTCATGACTGGATAACACGCCGGTTATAGCATCGGCCACACCGGCTTTAAAACTCAAAGGAACGTCGCTGTTCCCTTCCCGCTGATGTGCGACCAATTCTTGATACAGAAACTGGGTCAAAAGGGATTTTAAATTGGCTTGAGGTACTTCACTGCCAAGAGTGATTTCCTTGACGATGTGTGCCGCTTCCTGCTGAGCCCCTTCAAGCAACCATTTATGGCTGTAGTCCCCGAGGAGCCTGTGGAAACCAGAGGTCGGATCACCAATAGCACCGTATTCCAGATTCAGGTGAGCCGTCACAGGGTTCGCTGATTGAGCGGAAGGGTCGGAAGAGATTCGAACGTTACTCAAATCAGGGTCAACGTGACTCAGTTCAAGATTGCTGGCCCTTTCACCAAAAGCCAAATCCACTTCAACATTAAACTTGTTAACCAAATCAGTGAGACTGCCACCGTTGGCGGCAGTATGTTCCATCGCGCTGGCCAGAATACTTTTCAATCGGTAATAATCACTGCCAGACTGATAGCGACCGACAGGATAATCCGGTGTTTGAACCCGAACCCCACCTTCTTCGGTCAGACTGATCCTCAGGTAAGGTTTGCCATCACTGCTGCCGGACGTTTCAGCCAGCAGTGCACTGCTTCGATAGTGTTCAAAAGCACTTTCTCCATTGACACTAAGCCGGTACCCGGCAGGCTCTTCAGTAAACGACAAGCGTTCAGGGGTCGTATCGGCATGAACCCGAGTATCATACTCACTGCGTATTTCCGGCAGCCCTATCTCGCTGCGAACCCTGTTTTCGTAGGTTAATTCCTGCTGTCGTGCTTCCCCAGGACTCTGACTGGCACGATCGGACAGTGGCAAACCAGGAAGATCTGGATTGAGTGCCCCAAGCGCTCTTTCCAGTTGCGGAAACAACTCGCTGCCGCGATTCAGACTGTTTCCCCGGCCGCCAAAGGTTGGATCTATTTGCAAAACCGCAAGGCTGTGACTGCCGTCCGCAGTCATGACGCGCCCTCGAGTGGTGGCAGGCAGGTTTTCCGGTGAAGCAAAAGTCAGTAGCAAACGGGTATTGTCCGGTACTGCTCGATTTCTGGCGGCAGAATCACTCGTCAGGCCATTCAGCTCACCGATGGTCACTCGATTGTTATTGATTTCTGAACTATTGAGATTCTCTAACCACTGCCTACCGGATTCAGTACGAATGTAGTGATCAAGATTGCTGGCCAGCTCATGAAGCTGGTTGGGGCGCAAGTGTGACAGGTATTCAGGGGGTACATAGATTTTGACATTGTCTAATTTCGGATTACTGAAGCCCAAGAGACGACCGGAGGCATAGCCAGAACTTTCTGCACTGAAAAAGGCCTCACTCGCTTGTATTCCTCCCACGATGTGATTGAGATTACTGCCTTCCTGAATCAAAAGTACTGGCTTGTGTCCTTGACTGGCTCGCTCCGGCAACTCCAGACCAAGATTACCGATCTCCCGTTCGTACAACCTATAACGATCAAAGGAGTTTCCAGTCACTGAAATATCAGTGTCTGAACGAGGTCGGTTGTAATAGTGCTTCCCGATAACATCGGCTTCGAAATGCTCACTTGCAGAGAAGGCCAAGCGAGCCTGATCGCTATTGGCTGCAGCTAAGTAAACTTCGCCAGTTTCACGGTTGCGAACCAAATCAAAATTGGTATCATCTGCACCTGCGTTACTTCCGATGACCGGCAAATGTTTATCATCATCGCGGGAGAGCACAATAAAATCGGGACTGTCTGTACCACTGTAATATTGTTCAGTAGGATTAAATATCGTAAACTGGCTGTCAGTTCCAACCACATCCCCAACACCATCGTGTTGAGCGCCAGCTTGCTGAATCTCCAGCTGAGTGGCCATCTGACCAAACACCTGATCACTTACAAACTCTGCCTGCAGTTGTTGAATCCTTTGTTCACCCAGAGCTTCAACAAAACGACCTGATTGAGTTCTGTCGCCATGGATTGGATTGTTTAATTCTCTGAATACTGAACGAAGTGCGTCGTAGAAAGCGGTAGCCTCCGAGGAAGGGACGGCACTGGACTCAAAATGCGCAAAAGCGTGTTCTATTGCCGTAGAAAGCTGACCAGTTCGCTCAAAATGAAGCAGTGCATCATGGAAATCATTGGCTGACCCTTGACGTATAAACAAATCATGGGAGAGTCCTTGAGTCATGTTGTGGTATAGGTCACTCGTATCGTTCGGCAGTCGAACTTCGCCATAACTTTCATTCAGGCCAATCTGTCGACCCAGTTTCTGAACATCATTGTCATTCAACCCCCAGATCTGATTAACCAATGCTCGCTCAGGACTATTTCTGGCACTTTCTCCAAAGCTGTTGGTCAGAGCCAACCCATAAAGGCGAGACAGGCTTTTCAGTAATATAGATTCAGGTACTTGTGTACCTACCCCAAGATTAATGACTATACGATCGCTCGTAGGTGCATCAACTGCTGGAATAACCACAGAACTTTGTTCGTGATTCAAATCCGCTCTCAATTCAATATCTATGCGCCGACCACGACCCAAATCAACGTCATTCAGCCCTGCACTGCTTTTAACAATATCCGCAAAAGCACCCATTTCTCCGTCACGAGCCTGATGGGCAACGGCCTCTACATCCTTTTGTAATTGCAGGGGTTCGAGCCCGCGCCCGCGCTCAAGCATGACCCGACGGTATTGTTCATAGTCGATGGACAATTCAGTTTTGAGTAAATAACTGGGAGAATTCTCATCTTGCCCCAGCCAGATCTTTATCTTAGATTCCTCACCAGAGCGACCTTCCCCACCAAAATTAATGACCTCGTAACCCTCTCCTCTACTTTGCAGGGACAGATCGTCTCTGGCTCCCAGAGTCAATGTCTGACGACCGTCGTTGGACTGCAACAGGTTATTGCCAACAGGCTTGGTTTGATCAAAGTTGATATTAAAGTTATCTGATACGGAGATGGGTCGTGTCTTCAGAATGATGTCACCTTCAGTGACTTCTACCGACACAGCCTCCAGATTCATCCGGGGTAACACCTCGTCAATTACGACGCCCTGAGGGGTTTCCTTTAAAAAAACTTGTTTTAATGTCTCAGATCCGTTGGACAAACCTTCTAGTAGAGCATGAGTCTCTGTATTTTCAGCGGCCAGAACTTTAATTTTTTGAATATCGGACTTGCCTAGTTCAACCCAGCCTTCTCGAATAGCTTCTCGATATTGGTGAAGTAACAAATCACTGGCAGAATAGCCCTCACTACCGTCGCTGGATATCTCAGCAATTTGAATTTCATTATTGGAGAAACGAATTTCAGATTTATTGGCATCTGGATTATTGAAACTGCTCGTTTCTACCTGTACAAAATTTTCTCCGCTCACTTCAACGTCGTTAGTTGTTGTATAAATTTTATTATCTAACTCATCGAGACGAAACCTTACTGAAGGTGGCAGACTACTGATATCAGAATGAGTGATTTTTCGGAGACCTATCATGACATCGACAAGTTCCGGTGGCACTTCCCGACCGAGTTTGACGATCTCCGTTGTCTGTTCCAATCTACGATTCAATAGCCATTCTGAAAGTTCCAGATTTCTGGACGGCTTTGTTTCAGACACAGGAGACAGTAAAACTCTTGATTCTAACTGGGCTACGATATGTTCAGGCAAACCCGCCAACTTTTCATTTAGCTGGCTTTTAAGAAAACTGTAGCTCTCATCAGTTAATCCTACTTCAGTACCGAATCGACGATCCAAACTGTCGATGAAATACTGATCAACAGCCTGGCTGCCCAAACTTTGCCTGCTTTGCAGATAATCCAGTGCTCCCTGAAAACCGCTTTGCTCAGGGCTGGCATTTTGCAGTGCAGTATATTCGTTGCTATCTACTCGTATCTCCGCAATCGCGAAATAGCGCCCATTACTTTCTGTAATAGCACGCCGAGAAGGCGCATTCATACTGTCGTATCTTATACGATCCCGTGCGCCTGGAGCGACAGCAACGCTAGCACTGGCATCATTGGGTAATCGTAGACGTCCGTATTTTTCTCGTAACGCAACAGCTTGAATAAAGGTATTATCTGCATTCTCTTTGATCGCTCTCAGGAAAACATCGCTGTTAGACTCTTCCCTGTAGATTCCAGAAATACTTTTGCCCAATTCATCAATTAACGCGTTGTTCTCGTTATAGGTTTTAATAACTGTCAAATCCTCTTCTCCAAGGATCGACATCACCGCATCAGCTGTTCCGTGTCGAGTCAGAAATTCTGCACCAATCTTACTTAGCCGACCTTCTGTTTTTTGCTTGAGGACCTCTTGGAATATAAACTGGGTCAACAAAGATTTAAGATTTGCACTGGGCTGTTCTGTTGCAAGGAGCGCTACTCGATTAGCTTCTCTCTGGGCACTGAGCAGTAATTTGCGATTGAATGCATTTCGAGTGGCCACCATATCATTTAAAGGTGAGAATGGATCACCCAAATGGGCATAGTCGTAAGCTATATTTGTTTGGGTATAAGTTGGAATATCCAGCTTCGCATTGGTAATAGTCAAATCGGCTGGAATAGGCATCTTACTAAGACCAGTTGTTACCGTCTCCATCTTGTAATTAGGATGTGCATTACCAAATTCCACTTCCAGTTTTGCGTTATAGCGTTCAACAACCTCTGATATTCTAAGTCCTGCGCCAGTAGGGACCCCCTCTAAAACGTCAAACAAAATACGCTTAGCTCTATAGAAAATGCCTTCGTTGTAAGACTCTACTGTCTGAGGAGCTGCTTTTAATTCTAAATGCAAATCATCTGCAGTTATTTCCATAAAGGGCAGATTCAACTCTCTGCCGACGGTTCGGGCGAAGGTCTCTCGATCAAGAGAATTGGGTGCTCGTTTATTATCCAGAATAAAATTAAAATTCTGGCTTTCAACTTCAAATCCAATTCGTCCCGGTGTGCTGTCAGAACGTACCTTAAATGTTTTGACCGGTTCAGAGACAGGTTGACTGTCTTGAAAAAGATGCTCATTAATTTCTACCCGGAGCTTGTTTTCAAACGCTGTGGTCGTTAGAGGTTCAGATTGATCAGATTGAACCTGACCTGTTACCTTCAGTACTTCCGTTCCGAGAACGAGACCACTTTGTTCACTAACGCCTAAACCCAATGCTCCGGCTGAAGCCTCATAAAGTCTGGTCAGTGTTTCCGTTATACGACTGTTATAGTTTAGTGACGAGCTGGCATCTGCCGTAGGATCAACAAATACTCTCATCATACTGCCACTGGTGAGGGCAGCATCAGCATCAAAAGGGGTAATGCTGTTAACGCGGTGTTCGTGTGCTTCTGGCCCTTCCAGTTGCAAAACCAGTTTACAAGAATCCGGTATTCCGGTTTCAGACAACGAGCTGTCTAAACCATTAAATGTGTCGGGCCCAACGGTACCTTGATGCTCTTTTAGACGTCTTACAAGTTCCTGGCCGGAAGGTGTGTCCGTTAAATAATCAGAAAACGCGTCTGAAAACTCGATCAGTTTATCGAAGTACTGCCCCCTTTTTGAAGACGAATCCTGATCAGCAAGTGGTTCCAAAAAACGCTCATCGTTCAAAGCTAAGGCAATAGTATTGTCCGAACCGTTCAGCAATACGACTTCTGCGCCTTCACTCAAAAAAGTCTCTGCTGCTTCAACCGTATTTATAACAGATCCAATTTCATTTTCTGGTTCTATTAACAGTACTGGGTTTGTACTCTGCGGGTCTCCATCCTCTACGGTCATACCATAAGCTAACTCACCGTCTGTAGTGTTCGCAGACTCGACCAGAATAACCAATAGTCTTTCATCGTCTCTGACCGAAGCGGCCCTATAGTTCCCATCTTCGGGCTCTCCTATTAATTGCAGTAGCTGTCCCGTATCACGATTTTCTATGACTGACTTTATTGAGTCTTGATCAATAGATAAAAGTGATTCGGGGCCATACTCATCACTAAAAGCAGGAAACGCATCACTCAGTGCCAAACTCTCAATGAAAGGTCTTCCTCGCACAGGTTCTCCCGGCATTGAGGTTACCTTGTAAAGTACACCTTCATGCTCGACGAATCTCTGACGATAATACCCTCCATCACCCTCAACGCTATCTGAAACAGTCTCAGACGCGATCTCCCACCTACGCTCTTCAAGCTCTTCATCACTAAGCGGATTATTACTGCTGCAGTCTCCTGCTCCTCTACGACAACGGGCAGGCTCCGTATTGAAAGAAACACGAACCATTTCTGGTGTCTGATTACCTGAGGCTTCTCTGGCGACAGCAAACGAGCTTGAACTGAAGTCATCGCCATCAACTAGGAAGTGGTTGTCGCCAGCAGGCCCTCGAATAACATCGTTGAGTGCCGTAGTGCGGCCGGGTCTATTTCTTCTCAGTAAAGGGAGGCGTTCAGGGCGGGCAGAGCTTTCATGGGATTCAAGAAAAATATGCGGCCGACCGGATCGATCTGGTACCAGTTCAGCTAAACCATCCCGGCCTCTTGGCCCTCCAGCATCTCTGCGAGTTGCTGCCGCCATGGCTCTGAATCGGTTCTGTACCACTGAGTCAGAAGCCGACTGCCTGAGAGTGGTAATACGTTCTTCTCCCAGAGCAGTACGAAAAAGGATTTTCTGATCAGAGGACAACTCTCTATAAACCTTCAACAACTCCAAAACGAACAGATTGTTCTCAGAGTTGGCAGGATTAGTTCGCACATAGTCCAAAGCCTGATCCACAGCAGAACGAAAAATCTCTGTGCCTTCACCGCTGAGTCGTTTTATCGCTGCGCTGAAGTCTTCCTGAGTACCGGGTTGGATTTCCAGATCATGACTGCTGCCACTGACAAAACGATGATAAAGAGTATCGGTGGTTTTAGGCAGGGGCACGGCTTCCAGAGATCGCCGTAATCCCACGTCATTGCCTAACGCATTGAGATTCTGATCGGGAATACCATAAGTTTGCTGTATCGCGCCTCGAGCCACTTTTGAAACCTGAGTAGATTCCGCTCCTTTGAGCAGAGCGATCCCGTAGAGCTGATTCACCGCTTGCTCGAAACGTCTTGTAGGAACACTGGCCCTATCTGCCATTCCCAATTCGATTTTGACCGGTTCCTCCCTGTTTGCTGAAGCATCCGGAGCAGTCAAACGACTCTTATAAAACTTCAGGTCCGGTTTTAGTTCGAAAACCACAGGACGATGAAAATTGTCCGCTAGAGGTATTTCAAGAACCGCCATATACGCCCGAACTTGACGACGGTAAGCGCCTATTTCACCTTGACCGTATAACTTGGCCAGAGCATTAATATCGCTCTGCACACTAACGTCTGAACCAAGCCCCCCTTGAGTTAAAGCTTGTCGATAAAGTTCTTTGTCAATGGTCAAATAGGTATCGGTCAGTGCGGCTGTGTCCGATTCGCTGCCAGTAAGCAGTACATCAACTTTCCCTGGCGTTTGGTCATCGATTTTTTGATACCCGGAGCCTTCCCGATTGATTTGCAGAGCATTCTCGCTGCCCAGCCGGTAAACCATGGTTTCACTGTTAACTTCCAGAACCGTTACTGGACGTTCGTTATCCAATACAACAGTGACAGGTGTATCTTGCCCAGAAATTTCAACTTCAAAAGAGGTTCGATCAGTAAAGCTCGCCAGTTCAGCTAGCTGAAAATGGGTTTTGCTGTCCAGAGTTTGTTGCGGGTTTAAGTGTGATTCAATAATTTTACGACAATGGCCATCTATAAGTTGTTCTGCAATAGCCTTTCGAGCATTGTCTGCTGCCGATTGGGATCGATTATTCTCAAGCGCTATACGGGTTTTTCGGCGACTGCGAAAACCTGTACTCTCAGGTAAGGTATTATCATCGCTAGTTCTTAGCAACTCTTCACCCAGTCTAAGCTGATGTTCCCCCGGAAGGTTCGTAATAATCTCTTTCAGCCGCTGGTTCAGTAGTCCGTGCTGTTCAGTACTGTAAAACTTATATGCGTTCTGGGTGTTTTCAACAAACGTCTTAGCTATCTGCTTACCTTTAGTGCTATTTTCACCCAGCTTGGCATGATCCTGCAGGTAGCCTAATCTACCGCTGAGTCCAGAGCTTTGGGCGTCTGCTGTTGCCAGCGCATTCATCGGATTTTTCGGATTACGGACTTCAACAATGCTCAGTACTTCATTGGTCAGGGTGTTGCGGGTCAGTGGGTAACGGCTATCAGCATTTAAACTGGGCAAAGCAATTAATTCACGACCTCCATGGACTGTACTGACAGTATGTTCATGGGTTACTCCTAGTGCGTAGGGTGGAATGACTGACCCATCACTGTTCAACCGAAGCCTGACAGCCTTATCAAACACTTGTTCAAGTGAAAAATTTAACTTGCGTTGTCGGTTGGGATTTTCCTGCAACGTTCGGGATATGTAACCATCATTGGACATTCCGCCTAATGAAGCATTCACTATGTTGTCCAGAGCTCCAGTAATCACCTCTTTGAAGGTGTTAAACCCCTGATCAGTGACGTATGTATTAAGGGCTTTGATTTCATTACTGTCCAGTATGCTGACCACTGCATCTGTTGTTGAACACCGAATCAGACCTTCAGCCTTTGTTTTATCAAACTTATCTACTAAGGCCAGTTCGTATTGCTCAAACAGGTATTGGGTGAGCATCGCTTTGAGTCGTTCACCGCCCCCTTCGGGCATAATTTCAGCGGTGAGTCGTCCAGCAATCTCTTGAGCTTTACGGAAAACCTTACTCGAATGCTCACCCGTTATGATCACTCGATCAAACCCGGACAATGGATCACCCAGATTCGTGTATTCAAAAGCTATATTGGTCTGGGTACCAACCCGACGAACGTTACGATCCGTATTGATGATCCGATAATCGTTTTCGGTATTCAGTTTTAGTCGAAAAGGTGAGTCGTCTCGACCGGATAATAATCGTAGTCGCTCATTGTAAATACTGGTTATCGTTTCAACGGTTACGCCTTGACCTTTTGGTTGTTCAGCGAGGATATCCACCAGTAAATTTTTGGCATGAAAGTACTCATGATTACCATACTCTTCAACGTTTTCAGGGCCACCTATCAGCTCGATCAAAGTTCCGTTATTACCATCATCATCCAGTGTCAAAGCCAGTAGAGGTTGCGCTAGTACCATTCCTTCTGTAACAGCCAGCTTAATTCGATAGCTTCCCGATGCATGATAAGCTGACTGTCCGTCCAGAGTGGCCGTAAAGCGATGGTACTCATCTTCAAAGCCAAGACGGGCAGGATTAACTTCGCTGTTAATATCGGGTCGGAATGTTTCATATCCTGCTTCAGGTAATCCCATTTCACGACGAATTACGTTTTCAATCTCACTGGGAACACCATTTTCGATATCTTCTTCAGTAAAACCATTCAGATCTTCCTGCCCGGTAAACTGGGTGCCGGCATATAGCACTTGTTCAAATAAGCCACTCAACATTGAACGACTAGTGTCGTTATACCCGTTCTGCCTGTCCAGAAAATCCAGTGGTTCAACCCGTATGGCCGATAAAGAACCAGAGCCATCCATCGCGGAAGCTGAATCGTATGCCTTTGCTCGATTCAAGGGAGGCAAACTTTCCGATCCAGATTCTTCCGGTGCGGTACAGATGAACATCAAATCGATCGACTCTGGCAAAGAAATCGATCCAAATCCTTCATCGACAACACTGGCTGGCAGCAGACCCGCTGTTACCATATCTCCATAGTTTACCGGGAGATTCACACTAGCACTTTCATTATTTAGGAAGGTATCCCATGCGGCTTTTCCAGTGGCCGACTTTTCCAGAAAATCAACCAGCACAAGATCCAGCACCTTCGCTGCATGCGATACCCCATGGCCGTTCCGCTCAGCATATGCCACAAACTCCGGTGTTAATAGGACGCCAACCCTGCCACTATCGTTCACTCCTGTTAGTAAAAACAGAATAGGCGGAGTGCTGGTTCCATTAGCATTCCTTGGCACCCGATGGTGGGTTACCTGGACATTTCCTGCCCCCGCTAGCGGTGCTGCATTCGATGCCCCAAGAATCGGCTGAAGTTCTAACAGGTCGTCTATATTTCTGAACTCTTCAGAAATCGTCTGATTGCTGCCCAGTCTGACCAATTGATCAAGCTCGTACCGACGATATACGTAAGGATTTATACCGTTAGCTCGCGCAGTCAACGTATAAGGCAAGCCGGCAGCGTAGACAGCGGCTTCGTTGCTATCACCAGAACCAACAGAATCACTGCTGACAGTGAGCTGATAAAGATCATGTTGGCCGGGATCTGGTTGATTGGCCCGTACGGAAGACTGGTAGAGAGACTGCTGATCACTGATAGGTGTCATATGAGCGGTATGAACTAAAATACCCCGTTCATTGCCATCAAACGTGATCGCCACTTGTTGATAGAGCTGTTTGTTCTGACCTACTGTTTCTTCATAAACAACGTATCGAAACAAGTTTGAATCACTTCTGATCTCTACCGTATTAACGCCGGGCACAAATACCTGAACAGTGTCTTCACTAACGGCTTCAGCGTCTTCTTCTGATTGATTAGCCCGATCAATGATCAGCCGCAGAGACAGATTTTCATTCACAATGCGTCGAGCAGAGAGATACTCTGACGGGTAGTTTTCTCCGGGTGTACTCAATTGCTGACCAAAAATATCCCCTTTAGCCTTATTCAGCCAGTAAAGTTCTCCATCCACTTTCAGCAGTTGATGCCACATAACAAGATTTTCAGCAAATATTCTCTGAAAGGGATTTCGTACGGTCGTAATTTCAAACTGACTTATGTGGTGTTGAATATCCGTAACGGGAGCATCTGCTTCAAAGTTTTTAACAATGAAACCATCCAGATACGCTTTATTAAAAAGACTGGAAGACTCTCCAGCATTTCTCATATCGGGCATACGATAGATCAATGAATAGTATTCACTAGCCTGATCCGATATTTTTTTATGTAGAACCCAGTCACTTTTGCTCAAGCCCCGGGCGCTATACACTGGAAACTGTTGGCCCTCCGGCAACCTTTCAGCTACATACAGTGGCTTATGATCATGAAACGCTTCACTCACTTCTCCATTGATTTCCGAGGGATCGTGTAATGCCAGAAAACCTTCGCTCTCTCTTTGAACAAGTTCAACAACGCCGTCATCACCACGAACGGCTCTGCGGTCAGCTTCATATTGACTGACAAAAAGAGAGATTTCATCCGAGTGCTTCCAGGGGTGCTGAGACAACCATCGAACCTGATTTTCTGTCAGGCTTGCCCTGAAACCAAATTGATCCACGTAATTGAATTGCTGAGCATTGTACGACAATAGTCGTTCTATGAAACGGGTACTGTTCGACAACCGTTGCAGCGAATTTTCATTGAACCGATTGAATACACGCTCGAAAGCTGACGTAAGATGCTCTTGAGCCAGCAGTGAGTCAAACGCATATCGAAAGTCATTATCGGAACCCGAACCTATCTGTAGATCATGATTTTCACCGTCCACCAACGCCCGGTAAACCGGATCTTTATTGCTCTCTTCAATCAGTACTGTGATTAACAGTGCTTCATTCAGACCGAAATACTCACCGAGTTGTTGTACTTGCTTCAGTTCGAACTGGAAAGTTTCTGCCAGATTACTCCATGTTTGAGAATCTGTAGGGTACAGATGAGCCAGTGCCGGACCTATAAACTGCCGAATGGCTTCCGAGAGTATCGAGGCTGAAAACGCCTGAATATTATTAAGTCCAATCACCACCGACGGGGACTTGTTCTCCTCAAGGCGCACATGGCTCTGCTGAAAAACAAGCCCATGCTGCAATAGAATGTTTACTTGAGCAGAGTCACGGATTCCTTCTGGTGAGGTTTGCTCCTGATATCTCTGACGAGCCGCAAAAACGCTCAGCTTTACGCCCAGTTCTTCTCTAACAAAGACACTGACAATGTGCTCTATATCTTTCTGAAGTTGATCATTAGCCAGTTCTGGCGTTGCATTCAAGTAACTGTCGGTATCGACTATCAGCTTCAGTGCGTGTTGAGGGGCCTGATAATCACCCCAAGGATAAATATGCAAGGTTAAATTGTGATCGCTGTCATCGAGCCGAAAGCCTTCGCCGTAAAGCGGATAAGGATAACGACCTGCCAGTAATCTGAGCGGAGAATCTTCAAGAACCGGTGGGTATTCAGTGATGTATGCCTGGGGCAGGCTGAGTATATTCAGTTCACTGAAATCAAAGGCGTGACGGTACAGCACCCTGGGAACCTGTTGCCCGAAAACTCCAGACAGATCAGGAAGCTGTGGCTGACTGCGCACAAGTTCAGAGTACTCCCGGTTCACAAAACCGATATAGTTATGATGGGATTGAAAAGCGTTAATCAGTTCAAAGGATTGTCCGGCATCAGGACTCAAGTAAAGCTCACCGGTTTCATCAATGAACAAAACCTGATGACGCCCTAACTCGGAATGCGCAGAGCGTATGCGATAATCCAATCCGTCGGTTTCAGCCTGCTCATTAAATACTCTGAGCCAACGATCTGTTAACACTTCCTGGCGGGTTAAAGGATTTTCTTTAAACAAATTTAACTGAACCCGTTCCAGGGCCGCCTGCCATCGAGCCAGTCTTAACAAACTGGGCGCATTCTGTTTTTCGATGTCTACCGGTGTTCTTTCATCCAACAATTCAATCTGGTCAGCTATATTGGCTACTTTATGACCATTAAGATCTGACGTACGCAGAAACAAAGCTTCTAAAACGAGTGTATTACCTTCGCCTGTTGAGAGCGCAATAAGTGTATGGTGCTCACGGGCATGCTCACGCAACAGTGTCAGAACCTCAGAGGGCAGCTCGCTGTTAGTCTCTGCAGCTTCTCCTTTGATCACGTTTTGATCGTTCAAGGAAGCAGCAGATCCTGGTGGCATCTCTGTTGCGGCGATAGACTGACGAACCTGATCGTCCCATTCCTGCACTCTTTCCTGGCCATCAAAGTGAATGACAGCACCGGTTTCCAACGCCAGTAACAAGCTTTTGTTATCAACTATTTGCAGCTGATACCGCTCTGGATGAACACCTGGAACCTCAAGCAACAAACACTGCCCTTTGAAATGTCCTGCTTTGTGCCCCGACACATCGGTTAACCAGGAGCGCTGTTGTATCTGGCGCAGATCACTTTTTAACCTGAACAACCGATTTCGCCAGCCAAAGTAAGCGCCTTGCTGATTCAGATTAAACACCGGTCCATAGGGTCGGGGCGGCAGCGTTTCAAAGTGCCCTTCAATGGGATCAATGGAATCGGATAGCACAGGCATTCCTGAACCTGAACCTGAACCTGAACCTGAACCGCTGGATTCGAGATCTTCACCCATTACAAACTGTCGTTCATTTTGATCAGGGGATATCAGGCGATTCAGCTCACCGGCAGAGAGAACCGAAGGAATGACACCGGCTATTTCTGCTGCCAATGTTTCCCCGACAAAATCAAGCAGTGTTCCGGTGGCCAGTTTTGACACGGTTTGCGTCGAATCAAAAACCGGAGAAACAGAAGGATGCGTTAACGGAACAGGGTCATTAATACAACCTACCCGGTCACCGTGTTCAGCATGATATTCTTGCCAGAACACATCAGGGTTTAACCGCTCAAATACAGCCAGAGCCAGCTGATGGAGAAGAATCGATTGAGTTTGGCTGTCCAATACCCCTGTTATAGGAGTATTTTCGGTGGCCGGTTCTGTAGGTGACTCTGGTATAAAACGGGTTGTTCTATCGGTTACTCCATCGGTTGTGATGGACTGAGTTGTAATGGATTGCGCTGTAATAAATTGCGTTGTCGGTGAGTCAGTGGCTTCTGTTATTTGTCCACTTCCAGAGCTTAATTCTGTGTTATTGCCGGTCTCCAGAAGTCTCGGATCCAATATGTACGGCTGACGCACTCTTCCGGATACAAAATAGACCGAATGATCCGCTGATTTAGGGTCCGGTGTATTAGGCTCAGACAATCCCGGCAAATACCATGGTTTTAAATCTCCATCCAGTAAACTGGCGTCCAGGGTGATGATCAGTTCATCGCCGTCAAAAATCAGATCTTTCTTCAGACGGCTACGGTCACTGGTCAGAGTAAACCCGTTGTGTGTGAGTTTTCTTTCCGAGTAAATGAAGGTGACTTTTTCAGGAAAATCAGCAGGATAGTGTTTGTAGGATCTGAGACTGTCTATGGATGCAGTAATGCTGTCTTTTAACGCCCAAATCCGTTCAGGAGAGAAAAATCCAATGGCTGTATTGGAAGCGTCATTGACGACGCCATCAATCAGCAACGTGATGGTCAGATTATGAACAGACCAACTACTTTCAAAAAATTGCTCGTCCTTAGTCGTGAATCCCAGATCAGCCATCACAGTTCGATAGCTTGCCAGGGTTTGGTCAAGCACCCGTGCAAAAGGCATACGCTCCGTGTTATTGAGATAGTCCGTATCAGGCAAACGGGAGATACTGGATTCTATAACACCTGAAGCCTGTCTGCGGTATGCCCAGTGAGTACCAAAGCCTTCCTGCCAAGTCATTTCACCCTTTGCATTAATATTGGCCAGCCAAGGGCGACCCAAGTGATCGATCTGAGTCAGCCGGTCTGAACACTTGAGCAACTCTATGGACAGTCCATGGTGTTGCAGGTTGTCCAGCAATTGTTGGTGATACGCTTCAATGTGTTTTTGACTGATGCCAGGCTCGGCTGAGTGAAAAATACGCAATGCCCGGATGATGACGTCTGAAGGTAAGTGCCTAAGAGCACTTCCCAGCTCCATAGCCGTCATGTCTGATAATCGTAACTGTCCGGAGCTCTGTTCAAAGTGCCCTACCAGTGCGACACTGTTCAGATCTTCCAGCACTGATGACAAAGTATAATCAAGCTCAGAGTCTTCGGTTGATAGCAGGCTCTGGTTTAATTCCCCAAGCAATACTCGAGTGGATCCTGTTGGATAACGGCGATGCAGAAAAAGCCCCAAAGCTTTACTGATAGATTCTTTCTTAAGCTCTATAACCAGTTGCTGATGTTCTGGTTGGTATACAGCAAACTGCCGAACCCGTTCACTTCGGTCCTCTGACAAATCAGTAGCAGTAGATTGTTCGGTATAAAGGGTTCCAAGGGAATGGTTTTGAAACATCACCGGGTGTTGCTCCGGTGCTATTGCCTCTCCCGTTGCTGTCTGAAGCTCTAAACGAACCGCTTCCCGGAGTAACTCTCCTCCGAAAAGAACGAGATTGATGAGTCGACTGTCGGCCAACAAATCCAATCGATAATCCGCCAGTTTAGCAAACGACAGTGGCATCTTCTGCTGTCTGAGTTTATCCACCAGATCAAACAACAGATCTTCTCGATCCCGACGATTCTCAACACTATCAATACCCGTGGCGCTGAGCAGATTAAAATTTTTCCTGATCAGTTGCCGCGCTTGTTCGATAATGCGAGACTGGGGGCAAGATGCTACGAGTTGTTCACTGAAACGTCCCTCTAACTGTCCTGCAAACAGTGTATCCGGTGCAACGTCTAAGACCCCAAGGGGTTGAAATAATTGGCTCTGATTAGCAACGGCTCTATCACGAAGTTGTTGAGCCATTCCCCAATGCTGACGTTCAGCCTGACTCACAAAATCTTGATAACCTCCCCGTAAAGGTTCTTCTAATGTCGCCTTCCTAACCGGAAATTCATCACTCAAGGTGTCTAATACTATCTGGGCCAAGGCGCCCTGAAGAATATTCGGAGCAATATCAGAAACATCAACGTCCTCATACCAGTGACTTTCTATAGCTGGCAGAGTGTCCAATCCTACGACAAGACCTCCTTTTTGTTTCAAAATTTCTAGCCGGGCCAGATTAGCCGCACCCTCGGGGTTACCCAGTATCAATTGCATACGATAAGGGTCGATCAGGCTGTCGTCCTGATGCCAGATGCTGTCTATATCCCGGGTCAACACCGGAGAAGAGCCGAGTATATTTTCTCTCGCTGCCAGCAGCCTGCGTTCTACCTGATGAAGATCGTGCAGATACACCTGAATACGATCATTCACATCGTTAGAGTTCACAGACAGTTGCTCTGTCAGAAAAGAACTGAGCGCTTGTTCAGCGGACATGCCCTCTGACATTCGCTCTAATAGAAAACGACTAGCGTCGTTTTGATCACTGATGATTGATTCTGTCAGCTGCGAGGTAAATGACTCCGGGTCACTGGCGTGCATTAATGATGCTGAGGCCAGGTCAACCAGTTTCTCTTGCAGCACCTGCCCCAGATCACCCAGATTATCTTTCCAGATCGTCACCTTGTAATCTGGATTGTTTTTTGACCAGGCCGCCATGTATTCCAGCTGCTGATCTGTCACGTGCTTCAGGATAATGAAGTGAATTTCTTTTGGGATTGACGTTTTACTTTGATTTAAATAATCGTCTATCGCGGCGTTCAAATCTTGAACAAACGTCTCAGAAAAAGGATGTCTTCGATGATAATCTTCTGTCGCAGAACGTATTGCCTGAGCAGTAATAAATCGTTCGAGCTGACTTTCTTTTGGAATCTTTTCAAATAATATAACTTCGTCGTATATTCTAACAAAGCTCTCGGAAGCATGATCATTGAAGCTGAGGTATTGATTGGCCAGCTCCCAGAATACCGTTAGACCAAACTCATTCGATCCAGAACCATTTTCAGAAAAATTTGACATAGTACCGCCTTCATTTCTGAAAAATGATGACATTATTTTTATTTTTATTTTCACATTTCAGAATATTGAGAATTATAAATGCGTAGAAAATTTTACGCTATACGCTGAAGAGTTAATTAAGAAAATTGCTTAAATCAGTTATATAAATTAGCAAAGCAAATTGATTTTAGTTCATTAATTTAAATAGTGCCTGCCCGAAAACCTCTGGAATTTAAAACAGAGTGATCTTCATCAACGTATAATTTGATCATAAATCGACCAACGTATGTTTGAAGACTACTTTTTCAGCATTTTCAGAGAGTTTTTCCCAGAAATACTCTTTTTTACGTGAACAGTATCCTCATGCAACCATGATTTTAAAAAAATGAGCCTTTACCAAGGTGTCAGGCAGCTTTTCGCTGTGTCTCACTGGAGGAGGTTGAGTGCTTTAGTCTGCGCAGTTTGTTGTAACATTTTTTATAGCGTTTCTGTGTGTGTTCAGATTGTCTCCAACCTGGCAACTGACTCTCTGTTGCCACCGCAGTCGCTATATCAATGGTTTTCCAGCAAGCTTCCGCTAGCAGCGCTATATCTGTTGGATAGCGAACATTGGTTTTTACGACAAAGGAATCACAACGGCCCTGTAGCCGTTCTTCTTTTTTTTAACGATCTCGTGTCCGGCAGCCACAGTAATTTGGCTGACCTCGTCAAGCACTTCAGGTGTGAATAGCGCGATATTATCTTGCAAGGTTTGTAGGCGATACTGGTATTCGTCATAAGGTCCGTGGTCCAGCATCTGCCGAAGTTTTCCGTGCTCGTTAGCCAGTTCACGCAGGCGATCAAAGTCACAACTAATCACCAAGCGAAGTGTACCAAATACCAGTACTCTCCAGAGATCCATACCCGGTCGACCGTTCTTTTTATCGATTGATTCCGGAATTATTTTCTCAAGCGCTAGAAAGACGCATTGTCGTAATTCGGGGTTTATATAAAGGTGCTGTAAGCCTCTGAGAATACGAGGAATATCGTCACGGGAACGAGGATCGAACTGGATGGCAGAGATATCCACTTCACCCAGATGTATTTGAGGATTGATTGGTTTGCGCATAATTTTAGAAATAACAGCCAGTAGTTGAAAACTTCATTCTCTATTTTGGGCTGTAGGGCTTTAATTTCAAGGGGCTAGGGTTTTCGGTCAGGCACTAAATAAATGATCGATTATCTAACGATACTTAAAAAAATAATTTCGGTCTCAGTGTAAAGTATCTATCCTGTTTAATCACTTCCACTCCAAGTTATTGATTAGGTGTTAGAATATTCAGGTTGAATGCAGTATCGATGAATATGTAAATATTCATCGCCTGACTGATCGAACAACTTAAAAATACTAGGACTGTAAGTGGTTATGAGACCATGAGCATTTAAAAGATCATTGTGGATCTATTGCTTATATAAACTCACGTTTCAGGTTTCTTCAATAAAAATGAAAATCATTGACTATATTTACGTTATTTTTGTTTTTGTCAGCCTGTCTGCTAATGCTGAATTCTCAGCAAACATAACTCGTTACGATTTATTCATTGATCAAAAAGAAAGTTTTCCAAGTCTCGATGCTGGATCAAACGCTCACTTTGTTAATGCTACTCGACTCCTTATCTCTGACCCAGAATCAGAGCAAATCATTGCTATTGATATAGACTCCGGATCTCAACAATTATTACCGATACATGATGTCAGAGATTTCTCTCTACAGATTGAAGGTGACTCTATTCTGCTTGCTGCTGCCTTACTCAACGAGCACGCAATTCATCTTTTTAATAATAAGCATGAAGAATTTGAGTCAGAAATAATATTCAATAATGAACAAATTCGAATTGATCAATTCTTTATAATGCTGAATCCGTATAAGCTAGCATTTAGTCATCATAAAAATATTTTAGTTGCGCTAGGTGGTTCAGCTATTGATAAGCAAGAGTTATACATATTCATAAAAACGACAGATCACTGGGGTTATTGCCAAAAGATAGCGACTAATTCTCAAAGGTTAACTGATATCGAGCCTGTATCTGATAACAGTTTTATCATTTCAGCCAGAGATATTGATACACTGTTCGAGTTAACGCCTTCTTCAGAACATTCACCAGAATGCGGTTTGTTTCAATTAACACCTATTGTTCTTTCTGTGAATTTGCGAAACCCTGAAAGAGTATTAACCATCAGTGATGGTTTTTTAGGGGTAATCACTCCAGACCAGTTGTTCATATTTTATAAATCCGATGCTATATATCAAATACATGACAAAATTAGACTGAACATCCATCCTGAACAAGTGACAGGACTTGCTGGAGGTTTTGTAGATGACGCATCTCTGGCTGTGTTTATTTCTTCCGCAAACCGTATCGACACCTTTTTCTTTGCTATTGAAGAACAGCTAGTACAAAGGACTCAATCCCTTACTGGCCTCGATTTTGATGTAGAGCAGCATCTATCTCCCGGCTTCGGTGAACTAGCTCTTTATTCTGGAAAGCTAACAAAGCTTGCCGTAACAAGACTAGGTGCCATCAATATTCTTTCTTATCTACCAGGTCCTTCCTTCGATCAACCAGAATACCATTACCAGCTAAACCCGAATGAGGAGCACCAAGAAGATGTTGCTATTGGTGCAGTAGTGGTAGATTTTCATGAAAGTCCAGAGCCAGATAATCAGGTCATGCTTGACCTGTATCAGCTGCCATTCTACTGGAGCAATAACACCCTATGGTTTAACGCTACGGGTGAGCCTTTCAGTCAGAACAGTAGTCTTTCCCTGTCTCTCACTGCACTCAATAGCCGAGGTCAGAAAAATACAGCTCCCGTTATTGTACAGATAGTACCTCCGAAAAATGACTGGCTTCCGATAGCTTATATCGGCTTACCGGTTATTGCCCTTGGTACAACGGGTGTCGCTATTTACGCTTTAGCTTCACATCTTTTTCATGGATACAAGCATTATAAGCCCAATATGAATAACGATGAGGAATCTAGTGTTACGAACACTGACACAGATTTCCCAAAGCAACCGCAGGTTCGTCATAGTGTTCAAAAGAGACCATTCTCTGCTGGTTCTGGTTCTGGTTCCGTCCTTGATCTATTTAAAGAACAAAGTAGAGAAGTTCCAATCGAAAAAACGAACTCGCATCACTCTTCTACAATATCGGTTGAAACTACCACGAAGCAAACTGGTGCTGGACCTGTTTCCCAAGCCCAAAGCACAGTTCAAAGACAAGATTCTCCGGCATCGACTGAAAGTAGCTTGGAGCAAGCTGGTTCTGGATCTGATCCTCAAACGCAAAGCACAGCTCAAAGACAGGATGCTTCTGATGACACTTCAACAGTGATAGCGAACAATGTCGAGATAGGCTTTGTTGCCAAACGAACCGCTTTTCACGAAGGTGTAATTGAGCAACTAGCTCGTGAACAAGCAGATGCCTATGTTTCAAAGAGTAACAACAAACATTAGTGAACTACTCGCCCTTTCTAAAGGAACGAGCTTCCAACATTAAGCAGCTACCGCAGTAACTACCGTTCTTTTCTTTTTTGACGTTTCATTGCGAACAGCAAGAGAAGCCTTGGCTTTTCTTGGCTTACGAACCGCTCCACGCCCTGTAGCCAGTAAAGGGGTGTCTTTACCCACCCACTCCGTTCCAGAGTGTAATGGAACAGGTCAGCGCTGCTGGGTTAGTGATGTGCTGAATGTCCAACAACCAGTTCATATCCCTGAACACTTACTGGTTATCAGTTCACTCTTTAAAGATAGTTGCGGTTTAAAAGCTACATTGATCGAGCTGAAGAAATGACAACTCAATCATCAAATCATGATCGCCTCGGATCAGTTGTCATTTCTTTTTTAAGTCCATAGGCCACGAAAGCCTTGGCATTAAAGAGGCTCTGTTGTCACTTCTTTTTTAATCCTCCATCTTCTGCGAACGATCAGTTCGAAATGCTCGAAGATTGTTCGCAGACTAATTTGTTAATACTCCTCTGATTTTTTCACCCGCCATCACGTAACAATTAATTCTCAATCAATGCTTACCAGAGGGCTATTCTTTTCATTGCATTACACTCTCAATACGGAAGAGGCTGCTATATAGGGCACCATGAGACTAAACCTATTTAAGCTTATAAATTGATCTTAAATTCATATGCTACCTTGTAGATTCTGACTTACATCACGAGCGTCAAGAATGTCTCAACCCTTCAGCTGCATCGTATGGGCCTGCTCTTTGCTCCTGAGTCTGGGAATTCAGGCTGCGGAACTTCCCAATGGCATTCAACTTTCCGATAATCAAACCATCAAACGCACTTTACAAGGTGACCCTGAATCTCTGGATCCTCATCTAGCCATAGGTATGCCTGAGGATCACGTGATCAGAGAGCTGTTTGAAGGTCTGGTTACTCAGGATCTTCAGGGGAACATCATTCCCGGTCAGGCAGAATCTTGGCAATCGAGCTCTGATGGCAAAATCTGGACGTTTAATATTCGAAAAGGACTCAAATGGTCTGATGGAAAGCCTCTGAACGCCTATGACTTTGTTTACAGTTTCAGGCGCTTGGCTGACCCCAAAACAGCCTCTCCCTATGCTTGGTATCTGGCCTCTATGTCGATCAAGAATGCCAAAGCGATCACCGAAGGAAAAGCGTCAGCATCAGAGCTGGGTATAAATGCCCCAAACGAACATGAACTTATTCTGACATTATCTCAACCTACTCCTTACCTTCTTCCGATGCTAACCCACCGATCGGTAAAGCCCGTTCCTGAACAGGCTATTAAGAAGTACGGAAAAAACTGGGTCATGGCCAATAACATTGTGGTCAACGGCCCTTTCATTCTGAAGAAACGGGTTATTCGAGAACTGTTAACTCTTGGTCGCAACGCGCTTTATTGGAACGATAGTAAAACTGTTCTCACACAGGTGACGTTCCTGATTATAGAAAGCGAAACGGCAACACTATTGAGATACAGGGCAAATGAAGTAGATATGGTCTCAGTAATACCTGTCAGTCATTATAAATCACTGGCCACCAAGGTTCCTGAACAGCTGAAATCCACACCAGCACTCAGTACTTACTACCTGACTTTCAATACGAAAAAACCACCTATGGATAATAAAAAAATCAGAAGAGCACTGGCTTTTGCTATTAATAGGGAAAAAATAGCCAGCAGCATACTTGGGCTGGGGCAAAAGCCGGCCTACACCTTTACACCACCAACCGTAACGGGCTTTATTCCGCCAGTCCCGGACTATCAAGCCATGTCTGATAGTGAGAGGTTGTTTCTTGCCAAACAGCTCCTTGAAGACGCAGGTTACAGCAAAGAAAAACCTCTTAAACTGACATACCTATACAACAACACCGGCATTAACCGACTCATCGCTATTGCAGTTCAGGAAATGTGGCAGAAGCATCTACCTGTCATTCTGACTCTGGAAAGTCAGGAATGGGCAACTTATCTTCAGAATAAGTTATCAGGAAACTATCAGGTGGCTCGGGCTCTTTGGGGAGGTGACTATGATGACGCCATGACCATGCTGGATAACCATACGCCAGAGCATGCGAATAACAGCAGTTTCTACGACAACCCAGCTTATAACCAGTCACTCAGCAAGGCTCAAGAAACTCTGAATAGAAAACAAAGAAATAAAATTTATGAACAAGCTGAGCTGATTCTGGCTAGAGATATGCCTATTACTCCTGTCTTCTGGAACAGCAACAATTACCTGATCAAACCAAACCTTCGAGGTGTCAGCTACACCAATCCTGAAGGAAGGATTTACTCAAAAGAAATATATAGAATTAAGTAAAAGATTCATTCCGTACACTTGTTTGATAAATAACTAACAAACATCGAAACCACTGATTTAGATCACGTAATCCAAAGAGTTCTTACATATAATCACCCCTCTCAAATGAAGTAACTACTTCATTTCTGCTATGTATGATTTCTTAGGTGTCCTTTGAAAAAAACGCTGATTGCCGTATTGGTTGGCTCCACTGTAGCCATGGCTGGTTGTGCAGGAAAAAACATATCTGACGTAAGCAGTGACAAGATCACAGCTCAGTTGCGACTGATGGAAACGTCAGATATCCACGCCAACGTTATGGATTTTGATTACTACAAAGGCAGAAAAGACAACACTATTGGTCTGGCTCGTGTAGCGGCTGTCATTGCTACCGCGAGAGGCGAAGTCACCAATACCGTGTTGGTCGATAACGGCGACCTGATTCAGGGCAGCCCTATGGGTGACTATATTGCTGCAGAGTTCAAGAAAGGCAATAAGTTCGATACACATCCTGTTCACAAAGCCATGAACGAAATGGATTACGTGGTCGGCAACATCGGCAACCACGAATTCAACTACGGCCTCGATTTTCTGAAGCGCGCCATCGATAACGCTGACTTCCCGTACATCAACTCAAACGTACTCTGCAAGGCAGATTGCTGGGACGGCAAAAGCGAAGGCGACAATTTGTTCACACCTTACGTGATCAAGGAAAAAACCATTGTTGATAGCAATGGTAACGAACAAACCATCAAGATCGGTTACATCGGCTTTGTACCTCCACAAATCCTGGTTTGGGACAAACAGAACCTGACAGGCAAGGTATCGGTGATAGGTATTCGCGAAGCGGCTGAACGCTTTGTACCTGAAATAATAGCCAAGGGAGCTGACATTATTGTTGCCATTCCACACTCCGGTGTCGGCAGCTCAGAGAACCCAACCGATACCAGCAAGGAAAATGCGACTTACGCTCTGACTCTGGTGGACGGTATTGACGCCATCATGTTTGGTCACAGTCATTCCGTATTCCCAAGTAAGACCTTCTCCGGCGACAAGTACGCTGGACTGGGTATGGATCTGAAGAACGGCACCATCAACGGTGTTCCTGCTGTTATGCCTGGTCGCTGGGGCGACAACATGGGCCAGATCGACTTTCAGCTGGAAATGAAAAACGGTAAGTGGAGCATTGCTTCCGGTACTTCCAAAGCTCGCCCGATCTACACCAGGAACAAAGATCGTAAAAAGGTTGAAACCGCTGATGTACTAGCCAATCCACAGGAAATAAGCCGTATTCAGAGACTGGTCAGCAAAGATCACAAAGGTACTCTGAACTACGTCAACCAGCCTATCGGTGAGTCTACCGGCGATATGTTCAGCTTCCTGTCTCTGGTACAAGATGATCCAACGGTGCAGATCGTATCCGATGCACAGCTAGCCTACATCAACGAAAAAATTCAGGCGATGGAAGACACTCCTGAAAACAAAGCCCTGAAAGCACTCCCGGTTCTGTCAGCAGCTGCCCCATTTAAAGCAGGTGGTCGTCACAGCACAGTGGCAGACGCAGACTCGTATGTTCAGGTAGCTAAAGGCGAACTGACTTACAAGAATGCAGCCGACCTTTATCTGTACCCGAACACTGTCGTAGCACTGAAAATTAATGGTACTGAACTGAAAGACTGGCTGGAATGCTCTGCAAACCAATTTAACCAGATCAATCCGAACAACACTGCACCACAATCTCTGATCAACTGGAGTGATCACCGCACTTACAACTTTGATGTTGTCGACGGTGTGACTTACAAGATCGATGTCACCCAGCCAAGCAAGTTCGACGGCAGTTGTAAAACCGTTAATGCTGATGCCAATCGTGTTGTTGACCTGGCCTTTAAAGACGATAACGGTAAGGTATTCACTGGCAATGAACTGGCTGTTAAAGAGTTCATT
This sequence comes from Oceanospirillales bacterium, assembly GCA_004762125.1. GTDB lineage: Bacteria > Pseudomonadota > Gammaproteobacteria > Pseudomonadales > Endozoicomonadaceae > Endozoicomonas_A. Next base: position 41,491 of record SIHQ01000014.1, read on the forward strand.
GTTGTTACCAATAACTATCGTGCGTTCAGCGGAAAATTTGCCGGCACCGGTTCTGACCATGTCGTTCTGGAATTACCAGACATGAACCGAGATGCTTTGGCAGCTTACATCACCATTGAATCCGCTAATGGTGGCAAGGTTGACCCATCTGCAAACAACAACTGGGACTTCAAAACCATCGATACCAATGTTGATCTGGATGTTCGCTTCCAGACACAGGATACCGAGTTGGCCAGTAAGTTCATTACTGACTACCAATTGCGCAAAATGACTAAGGTTGGTGATCGTGATGAATTTGGTTTTGCTAACTACAAAATTGATCTGAAAAACACCCCAACACCATAACCGTTAAACTAAAAATGGTTACAAAAAGCTCCGCTCTATCCTGAATAGTCGGGGCTTTTTTATATCAGCTGGTTCTGGCCACAATTACTGGTGGTTATTCATAGTGGACCAGTTGCTCTTTCTCCAGAACCGTTATATTACGTCCCTTAACAGAAATAATTTTATCGTCTGAGAGTTTCCGCATAATCCTTGAGAAGGTCTCAGGCTGAATAGCCAACCGGGCAGCAATCAGTTGCTTGGGTATTGTCAGCTGCCTCACCAGAGAGGCAGCTATTGCAGGGAGGATTAATTAACCGTCTTTTCCATCGACTCTAGGGCTGGAAAGAATTGGCAGATAAACAACAAAGAAAATCCCATACGCCAGAACCCACAGACAAATGCTAGTCAGAATGAATACCGTGTAAAAAGCAGGCATTACCGCCGGCAGCAATCGAACGACAGCCGCCATCAAAATCAGAAGAAAAGCCAACTGTACTGGCATGCCCGCCTTCAATGGTCGTCCGGTATGACCCAGTGAAACTCTGGCAATCATTGCCAGTATCAGCCCCCCGATACCACCAACAGTTACCGCATGAATCATAATAGTTGGAGCAACTGGTAACCCGGCATAGCGCAGAGTCATAAGCAGCAGGCCAAAGATGATGAACAGGTAAGCACCATGAAGAGACCATAACAACGGCACTGAGAGCGACTTATAACCTTTCCACCGCCAGAAACGAATCAGGTTAGCTACAAAGCAGATACCCGCTAGCAGCGCTGTAACAAGAGGAAATCGATCATCAATACCTGACAGCATCATCAGCACAATCAATCCCAATGGAATAATCGCTGTCAGCTCCAATTGTTTGATAGGTTCGGCCTTGGTAAACCCCAGTTTACTCGCCGTAAAAAACGGTATTACACGACCACCAAGAACCACCATCAAAAAGGCAATGAGGTAAACGCCTCCGTAGGCTCCCTGATAGGACAAAGCAAAGTCCTGCCTGATAGCGCCCGCATACATCATGGCGCTTGCTACGGCCATCAATAAAAGAATGGGAGCAAAGACAAGGTTACGCCACATCTTTTTTCTAATGACGAAGCTAGCCATTATGCCTGCTGTCACCAATGGAAAGGCAACATCAAGTACGGCAATAAAGAGTGGGGACATCGCATCAGGGATCAACAATAATACTCGGGCAGCCAACCAGAGGCCGAAAAGCAAAATGAGAGAAAGACCTTTTACGCTTTTAATACCCGTCCAGGTTTGCACAGCCGTCAATAAGAAGCCGGCAATAATCGCCAGAGTAAAACCAAACAGCATTTCGTGCATATGCCACCAGACAATGCCTCCAAATGGCGCAAAATTAATGCCATAAAATAAAGTCAGCCCCCACAGGGCGAGAGAAATAGCGCTGAACAAAGCACCAGCTAGAAAAAAAGGCCTGAAAGCAAGCCGAAAAAAAGCAAGAGTAGACTCTTGCTGGTCAGGGTCTGTGATTTGCAGCATGTAAGATAACTTATTGATAATCAGTTACAGCTCATCTAAAACCTATCCATGACTTTTCGCAATCTTCTCTCATAAAAAAACTGATCGGTATCAAGAAAATTTCACATGGGTCAACTGGAAGTACATCAAAACCTTTTAGGGAAAATATGAATAATGTGGTTTGGGTTGGTGCGGCTTTTTACGTCCATTTTATGATTTTAAAAGGATGCTCTACCTTGGCGCTAATACTGACCTTTAGATACTCCAGCTTTATCGAATCCTTGTTCTTTTGTGAGGGGCGCTCGGCAATGGAATACTCAACATCGTCATCGGGTAGTTCTTTCCATTTTTGGCTCTACGATAACCAACATCAGCACAGATAAAACGTTCGTCGCCATGTAGCAGAGCATCGGCATGGTTCAGGTCTTGTTCATTGGCTGCGGTCGTCTCCAGACTGTAAGTAAAACTGGTTCTGGCATCGACTCCAATATGGGCTTTCATCCCGAAATGCCATTGATTGCCTTTTATAGACTCGTGCACTTCAGAGGCGCCAGGCTTTTATATTCTCGATAGAAGTCGGTGCCTCAATAATTATGGCATCAACCAAAGTACTTTCTCGAAGAATAATGCCAGCATCTGTCAGCCATTCACTAGTTGCTTGAAAAATGGCTCTGCCGAGCTTCTGTCTTGCCAGTAAATGTCGGGAATGCAAGATAGTCGTGTAATCAGGCATGAAGATGAAACACTGATTGACAGACATTATGGTCCCGGCATCACTGTCGAGATCTAACAATAAATCACAAAATACATCTAAAACTATCCACCCTTCTCTTTTCATCATTTTTATTTCGAGCAAAAAAACACCTGCACTATTGGTAAGGAATCTCTCTAATACAGCATCACGAAATCTTACAACTCCTTGTTTAATATCAACTTATTTTATTCAAAAACGATTTTTAATCTTTGAAAACAACTTCTCTATTTTCACATTCAGTTAACACTATTCATCAAGTGAATACCAAAGATAAGAATTAATAGATAGTAACAAAAGTTAACACCACCATAGAATGCAATCACAAGGTTGATGCGACATCAGCCATCACCAGAGCGATTTTTCATGTGTGTTGTCTTGAAGAATGTTCATGGATTCAAAGCACCATGACCGGCCAAAGCTCTGCTCTTTTATCAGGCACCTGACAGAAAGCAGCAGTGCAAATAACGATAGGAATGATCATGTCAAACTACATGAATGATATTGACGCAATCGCTTCCCTCAAATGCGCTCAAGGTTCTGCCTGGGATGCAATCAGCCCAGAACACGCAGCTCGCATGAAAGCCCAGAACAAATTCAAGACCGGTCTGGACATTGCCCGCTACACAGCGAAGATCATGCGTGATGACATGGCCCGCTATGACGCTGACACTTCCGAGTACACACAATCTCTCGGTTGCTGGCACGGTTTTATCGGTCAGCAGAAAATGATCTCCATTAAGAAACATTTCAACAGCACTGACCGTAAATACCTTTACCTGTCAGGCTGGATGGTTGCAGCACTGCGCTCTGATTTCGGTCCACTGCCTGACCAGTCTATGCATGAGAAGACATCTGTCGCTGGCTTGATCGAAGAGCTCTACACATTCCTGCGTCAAGCTGATGCTCGTGAACTGGGCGGATTGTTCCGCGAGTTAGATGCGGCTCGTAAAGCTGACAACATCCAAAACGAAAGAGACATTCAAAGCAAAATTGACAACCACCAAACACACATCGTGCCTATCATTGCTGACATTGACGCCGGTTTCGGTAACGCAGAAGCAACGTACTTGCTAGCCAAAAAGATGATTGAAGCCGGTGCTTGCTGTATCCAGATCGAGAATCAGGTATCTGACGAGAAGCAGTGCGGACATCAAGACGGCAAGGTGACCGTTCCCCACGAAGATTTTCTGGCCAAGATCCGCGCTGTTCGTTACGCCTTCCTGGAACTGGGTGTGGACGACGGTGTAATTGTTGCCCGTACTGACTCTCTGGGTGCAGGCCTGACCAAACAGATCGCAGTAACCAATGAAGCGGGTGACTTGGGTGACCAATACAACAGCTTCCTGGATGTTGAAGAGATCGCTCCTGCAAACATGGTCAACGGCGACGTTGTTCTGAATCAAAATGGCAAACTGGTTCGTCCCAAGCGTCTGCCTTCCAACCTGTTCCAGTTCCGTCAGGGAACCGGTGTTGATCGCGTGGTTCTTGACTGTATTACTTCACTGCAAAACGGTGCTGATCTTCTTTGGATCGAAACTGAAAAGCCACACGTTGGTCAGATCGCCGAAATGGTGAACAAGATCCGTGAAACTTGCCCGAATGCAAAACTGGTCTACAACAACAGTCCCTCATTCAACTGGACTTTAAACTTTCGCCAGCAAGTATTCGATGCATGGGCTGAAGAAGGCAAAGATGTTTCTGCTTACGACCGTGTTAGTTTGATGTCTGCTGAGTACGATGAGACCGAGCTTTCCATAGAAGCTGACAATCTTATCCAGAGTTTCCAGGCTGATGCTGCTCGTGAAGCGGGTATCTTCCATCACCTGATTACTTTGCCGACTTACCACACTGCAGCATTGTCTACTGACAACCTGGCCAAGGAATACTTCGGTGAACAGGGAATGTTGGGCTACGTGGCTGGCGTACAGCGCAAGGAAATCCGTCAGGGTATTGCCTGTGTTAAACACCAGAACATGGCTGGCTCCGACATGGGTGACGATCACAAGGAATACTTCTCCGGTGACGCAGCCCTGAAGGCTTCCGGTGAAGACAACACCATGAACCAGTTTGGCTAAAATCGTTTAGCTTATATAAGGCCCTCAATAACGTATTGTTGAGGGCCTGTTCGTTCGCAGCCAAATACTCCCGTCCTCTAGCTTTCAGGCACATAACAAACATCGATTTCAAACAGGCCTGGAAATGCTTCGCAACGCCTTATATCTGACAGCATTGTCTATACCTTCATGCTCAAAACTCATGATTCAGACAGACTATAAAGGCAATAGCTACAAACAATTCGGACAATGGTTCTAACAACGCTAGGATCACTACTAACAATTTCACCCAGTGTGAATTAACGATCTTCGCTCCCACAAACACGCTACGCAAAGATTCTGGCTATTGATTACACTGAAGCCATCAATTGTTAGCTGTCATTGGAAACACGAAAACAAAGATTAACATTTTTCGACAAATAGACTCGTGCAGAAAGTACGACAATTGAATTCTTATACATTAATAAAGTATATAAATTCACAATAACATTTTTGTTATTGTTTTCCGAAGTCATTATTCGTTGCTTTGTGAGCACAAGTGACAAGGGCTTTGTTACCAAATTGTATTTTTTGAAGTATGTACTCCATACAGCCTAGGTAGCTAATTACCCTTTTAACTTAAAATCACATAGTATGTGCGTTTTGTGAATGAAACTCGACTTTAGTCGTGTTTCTATGAGGCCAAGCCAACAGCATGAGTTTCACACATCATAGCTGATGAGCTGCTGGGCTAAATGGGAAGAACCAAACCATTGGCTAACGACAGCATTCTCAATACCAGATGCGAATAAGGCCCAATAATTTTGTATTGATTTTGCTTGGTCTGCAGAAGTATCGATCAACCATCGGCTGCAGATCCTTGATCAGTGCACAAAGTATTATTCACCCGGATGTACCGGATGTGAATTGACAAAAAGACCTTACCTGAGCACTGCCTTCAAATCAGTGATTGCCCAGGAAGGTTTGTTACTTAACCATTAGGTGACCGATATGCGGATAGGGATCCCTGGGGAAATCCAGGCCAACGAAAACCGAGTGGCCGCCACACCCGATACGGTTGGCAAGCTGCAAAAGCTCGGCTACGAAGTAGTCATCGAAAGCGGTGCCGGTTCAAAGGCCAGCTTTGATGATTCGGCTTTCGCTGAAGCTGGTGCTCAAGTTGCGGAGCGCTCAGAAGTTTGGGCTTCCGACATCATTCTGAAGGTGAACGCGCCAACAGACGATGAAATCGGACTACTCAAAGACGGTGCATCTATTGCCAGCTTTATCTGGCCTGCCCAGAACGAAGAGCTTATGAATAAGCTCAGCGAACGCAATATTAATGTGTTCGCTCTCGACAGTGTGCCTCGCTTGTCTCGTTCACAATCTCTTGATGCTTTGAGCTCCATGGCTAACATTGGCGGTTATCGTGCCGTTGTTGAAGCCTCTCACCAGTTTGGTCGCTTCTTTAATGGCCAGATCACAGCTGCCGGTAAAATCCCACCAGCTAAAATCATGGTTATTGGTGCTGGCGTTGCCGGTTTGGCTGCACTGGGTGCTGCTGGCAGCATGGGTGCTATTGTTCGTGCTTTTGATACTCGTCCTGAAGTTAAAGAACAAGTAGAAAGCATGGGCGCCGAGTTCCTTGAACTGGACTATGAAGAAGAGCAGGACTCTTCTGACGGCTACGCCAAGGAAATGAGTAAAGCCTTTATTGATGCCGAGATGGCTCTGTTCATGGAACAGGCCAAAGAAGTCGACATCATCATCACCACAGCGTTGATTCCCGGACGCCCAGCTCCAAAACTGATTCTGGAAGACATGGTAAAAGCCATGAAACCAGGCAGTGTTATTGTCGATCTGGCTGCCCAGAACGGTGGTAACTGTGAGTGTACTGAAAAAGATAAGGTTGTCGTAAAACACGGCGTTACCTGTATTGGTTACACCGACCTTCCAAGTCGTTTACCGAACCAAGCTTCACAACTGTATGGCACCAACCTGGTGAACATGCTGAAGCTGATGACACCAGAAAAAGACGGCGAACTGGTTATCGACTTTGAAGACGAAGTCGTTCGTGGTTTGACCGTTGTTAAAGAAGGCAACATCACTTGGCCGCCACCGCCTGTAAAAGTGAGTGCTGCTCCGGCTGCCAAGCTTGCGCCAGTCATTGAGAAAAAAGAAAAGAAACCAGCAAGTCCGTGGTTAAAGCCAGGGTTAATGACTGTCGGTGCCGCTCTGTTTGCCTACATCGCCAGTTCTGCACCCGCTAACTTTCTGGAACATTTCACCGTATTTATTTTGTCGTCCATTGTCGGCTACTACGTTATCTGGAATGTGAAGTCTGCTCTGCACACACCGCTTATGAGTGTGACGAACGCGATTAGTGGCATCATCGTTGTGGGTGCTCTGATGCAGATGGGCAGTGATAACAACATTATTCTGGCATTGTCGGGTATCGCACTCATGGTAGCCATGATTAACATTGTCGGTGGCTTCGCTGTAACCCAGCGGATGCTCAAGATGTTCATTCGGGATTAACAGCGCTTAGGAGTAACAGGAATGTCACAAGGATTTTTAGTATCCGCTTACCTGATATCAGCGCTGCTGTTTGTCATGAGTCTCGCGGGGCTGAGTCGTCAGGATTCAGCAAAGACTGGTAGCCTTTACGGCATGGTCGGTATGACCGTCGCCGTTTTGGCAACACTGGGCAGCGTTGCAATGGAAGGGTTTACCCTGGTCACATTGTTAATGATGGCTGGTGCTGCAATTGGTCTGTTTCTGGCCAAAAAAGTTGAAATGACTGAAATGCCACAGCTGGTTGCCATGTTAAACGGCTTCGGTGGTCTGGCTGCAGTACTCATTGGTTTTTCAAGTGCTCTTGAACCTGCTGATACTCTAGCTGCAACTGAAAAATTAATTCACAGCATTGAAATCTTTATCGGGATTATCATTGGCGCCATCACATTCAGTGGTTCTGTCGTTGCCTGCCTGAAATTGGGCGGTAATATCAGCAGTCGTCCGGCTTCACTGCCTGGTGGTCATTGGACTAACCTCGCTCTGATTGCTCTGGCTGTTGTAATGGGTGTTGTTTTTGTTCAACAGCACAGCATTCTGGCTCTGGTTGTTATGACCGCGTTAGCTCTGGTTTTCGGTATCACTCTGGTGCTGGGTATCGGTGGTGCTGACATGCCCGTTGTAGTTTCCATGCTAAACGCATACTCCGGTATCGCTGCAGCGGCCACCGGTTTCATGCTGGGTAACAACCTGTTGATCATCACTGGCGCAATGGTGGGTTCTTCCGGTGCGATTCTGTCTTACCTGATGTGTGCTGCCATGAACCGGTCTTTCATCTCCGTAATCCTCGGTGGTTTCGGTACGGAAAGCGGCACCGTGTCAGAAGATAGCGAGCAGGGCGAGCATGTTGAAGTGAATGTCGAAGAAGTAGCCGACATGCTGAAAAATGCTTCCAGCGTTATCATCACTCCAGGATACGGCATGGCCGTTGCTCAAGCTCAGCATCCATTGCGTGAGCTGGTCAACAAGCTGCGCGCCCAGAACATCAAGGTTCGCTTCGGTATTCACCCGGTTGCTGGTCGTCTACCCGGTCATATGAACGTACTGCTGGCTGAAGCCAAGGTTCCTTATGATATCGTGGAAGAGATGGATGAGCTGAACGATGACTTTAAGGACACTGATGTAGTTCTGGTTATCGGTGCAAACGACACAGTTAATCCTGCTGCGTCTGAAGATCCGAGTTCACCGATTGCCGGCATGCCGGTTCTCAAGGTGTGGGAAGCTTCTCAGGTTGTTGTGTTCAAGCGTTCCATGGCAACTGGTTATGCAGGTGTTCAGAACCCGCTGTTCTTTAAAGACAATGCTCGTATGCTGTTTGGCGATGCTCACGGCACTGTTGAAGGTATTTTGAAGCAATTTTAATATTGAGCCGTGATAAGAAGAAGGCCAGTTAAGATTACTGGCCTTCTTCTTATATACATCACTCTCGGATATCACAGTTTGTAAAGTGTTCATCGGTTTTTTTACAGCACTGATAAACTACAAATAAATTATGAATTTACAAATTGAATTTTTGCTAGCTGTCCATTTTTCTCACGAAGAATAACTGTTGAGAATTCCGGGGTTGCTGAATAAATCACCACATATCGACCAACCAGATATGCATCGGAATGAATACACCAAGGAGCCATAGCTACGCCATGTCCGTATGGCACTTTAAAAGCAGATACCCGATCAACACCATCTTCCCCACGCTTACCAATAATTAAATAGCCACCTGCAATTTCATCCAAAGGCATATGGAAGTGAGGACGATCATGCATTTCCAGATAAGCGCCCCCTCCTTTCTGTTCATCCATCAAATATACATCAGCGTAATGCTTGCCAACAGCTGTAATGGTAACAGGCAAATTCCCAGTTGAATCGAACCTTACAGTTTCACCGACCTTTAACAAATGGCTATTATAGAAAGCCAGATTTTCAGGTGTCGTTTCAGCGATAGGTATTGTTAGCGTATCTTCGCCATCGGGAAGAATAAATGATCCCATACCACCCAAGATGTTAGAATCTTTTGTCTTCAGATCAATATCACTGATCCATTCTCCTCGAATTTCAGCATAAGATGGCGTAGATACTTTCGCAATTGGAGTTGCCTCACCGTCCTCATTTGATTCCAGCTCTAGCCCCCGCCAAGATAGTTTATACAGTTTTTTTGGCTCTACATAACCAACAATATTCTCCGTCCTCATGAAAGCGTCTTCTATTGCTCCCTTACGATTTACTAGCAGGATAGGTAGATCTTTCTGAAGATCTGCCGGTAGCTCTCTCATTTGAGCAAAGGCATCCGAGGACATATCCAAAGACAGAGTGTCCATATTTCATTCTTCCTTAATTTTTAATTATTTTTGAGTGCTGCATTTGAAGGTACAGGAAGCGCGTTTATCGCTTGCCTGCATCTCCAATCACAGTGAATTTTTGATAAAAAAATCAGATAGTGACAGCTTCTTTATCTTTGGAAGTTCCGATTTCAGAGAGGTCTTTTTCCAGTTGAATGGTCTCTACTGTTTGACGACTACGGAACAATGCAATACCTAGATAAGCAAACAGAATTGAAATGATAGGGTTGAACCAGTTCAGAAGAGCCCAGGGAGCATACTCTAAAACAGGTACACCCAGAGTCGCCGCAAAGAAAGCGCCTCCTGTCGTCCATGGAATCAATGCAGTGGTAAGAGTAGCTCCTTCTTCAAGTGAGCGACTCATCACAGAACGATCGAGACCTTTATCATCATAAGCCTTACCAAATAACTGACCTCCAAGAATGATTGACATATAGGCTTCACCCATACTCAGATTGCCAAGCAGACAAGTACCCATAGTGGTCGCAACCAATGTTCCAGCTCTTTTTACACGGCTCAGAATGCCTTTGATAAGAATCCGAAGGAATCCAAAACCATCGAGTATTCCTCCCAAAGCTAATGCCAATAGTGATAATGACAAAGTCCACATCATGGAAGAAATACCACCTCTTCCAAGCAATGAATCCAGTTGCTCTACACCTGAGGTAATACTGCCTCCGCCATAAAGACTGCTTAATACAGCACTTAACTCTTGCCCCTGAATAGTCAGGGCTAATAAAACAGCAACCACGGCTGCTGTCATCATGGCGACTTCGGCGGCTACTTTTCGAACATTCAATACGAGCATTACCATCAGAGGCAGCAGAGTTAATAGACTGAGATTAAAAGTACTTTCCAATCCATTAGTCAGAACTAATAATTCAGCTTCAGGCATAGCATTTTCGCTATAGCTCATACCCATATAAGAAAAGACGCCCAGTGCTAATATGTATGCAGGACCTGTCGTAAAACACATGCTCTTGATATGAGCATATAAATCAGTATTGGAGGACATTGCGGAAAGATTAGTTGTGTCCGACATGGGGGACATTTTATCCCCGAAACAAGCTCCTGAAATTACCATACCTGCAATCAGCGGAAGAGGAAATCCCATGGCAGCACCGATTCCCATAAGTACTACCCCAGCCGTACCTACAGTGCCCCAGCTGGTACCCGTAGCTAAAGACATCAAACTACAGAAAATTAATCCGGCAGGCAGAAATACAGCAGGTTCAATGAATTGAATGCCGTAATATATTAGAATCGCCAAAGTGCCACTCTGTATGAAAGCTGCGATCAATACACCAATCAAGATAAAGATATACACAGCAGAGAGGGCTCCCTGAATACCTTTATTCATAGCATCACGAATGTCTGTATAACCAGCCCCTAATCGCCATGCACTCAGTGATACCAAAATCAGACTTGCCAACATCAGGCTGTGTAAACTTGTTTTCAAATAGAACAAGCCAACACCAATAATGCTTACTATGCCTAAGAATGTTAGTATCGACTGTCTAAGGCTTGGATCCTTAAATACCTTGATCAAGGTTCTACTCCCTCATACTTATTATTATTTTAACAGTGATCGTTCTTTTTCTTGTACTTAAATAACTAATATTTGTCGTGCGTTATTTATGTGAATTCAGGCTACAAGCAAAAACGAAATCAAACTATCCTAGTTTAATAATAAGTCTATTAGAAAAACTAATGAATATGATTGCACTACCCTCTTTACAAACACTGCGTATTTTTGAATCAGCCTACCGACTGGGTAGTTTTACCAAGGCCGGTGAAGAACTTGGAATCAGCCAAGGGGCAGTAAGCCAGAATATAAAAACATTGGAAATTCGTTTGGGCTTTCTTGTTTTTTTCAGAGAAGGTCGTTCTATTATTCCTACGCCTTCAGGCACAGCTTTACGGCATACTGTGAGCGAAAGTCTTAGTAGAATTGAAAGTGTAATTGCAATAGAAAGGCAAAAACACAAAGCTGACGAACTAATTATTTCTGCCCATCCCGGGTTTGCAATACGATGGATGTTTCCTCGCCTTACTGAATTTGAACGGGCATTAACTAACATTAAATTTACTATTAATACTGTTTCTGCTCCGACTAACTTTGCATTACATCATGCTCACTGCGCCATTGATTATGCTCCACGGGAGCAGAACAAAACCTATTTATTTGATGAACATCTGTTTCCCGTATGTTCTCCTGAATTTGCAGTAAAATCTGGGTTAGCAGACAAAGGAAAAAAAAAATTACTTCAATGCCTACCAAATTTGACGTTACTGACTGATAGCAGTCAGCTAGTTAATCAAGATCAAGACAACTGGACTTACTGGGCTAACCAAGTAGGTGTTGAATTATCTGGACAGGTTTTTAAACGACATAAGCTATCTAATATCACACTTCAACTGGCAGAATTAGGTCATGGCGTGGCATTAGGTCGTACATCCCTTGTCATGGATGCGATACAATCAGGTCGCTTGGTCCAACTATTCCCTTCTCAGGTTCGAAATCCTTATGGTTATACTCTGCAGGTACATCCCGGTTTCTTCAACTATGCGCTGATAAGAGACTTTGAAAAATTGCTTAAAATTCAAACACTGAAAATTAGTCAATTTGAGGATAATTCTCTTTCGCCCCAATACACCAAACAGATTCAGGCTTGAATTATAAGCCCTATGAATTACCTTACAAAGCGATAAATAGAATTACATTATAAACTTATAAATGTATTCTAATAATAACGAATAACGATTGTGTCCGGATACCTGTATGAATCTGAGAGAAAAAGGCAAAGCCCGTAGAAAACAGCAAATCATTGATGCTGTTGTCGGCATTCTCTGTGATGAAGGCTTCAATTCGCTCTCAACAGCCAAGATTGCCGAACGTGCTGAAGTCAGTGTGGCAACTCTTTATAACCTGATGGGGTCAGTTGACAGTATTCTTGATGTAATGGTTGAGCAGTTGTCCAATGAGTTCAAGGCTGCCTTTAAGCCCATTACAGAATCACAAGATCCTATTGCTATCATTGAAGCAGTGAGTGATTCAGCTTATGCGTTTCTAAACCAAGACATCGATAAATATCAGGCCATTCTTAAAGCCGTCTTCCAGATCAATATCTCCCGAGATCATTCAGCTCCCGTTTTCCTTACGGCCAACAACAACCGAACCCTGTTTGTCAGTGCTATTTGTCAATTACAAGAATCTGGACGTATGTTGAACGGAATTAATGCTCAATTGCTCTCCCAGCAAATGCTGATAACCCAGATATTTCTTCTTCAAAACTGGTCTGCCGGAGTGATCGACCTCAGTCGTTTCCGTGACACGAGCAAATTTCATTTCTTGCTGCTGATAAAAGCCTGGGCGACTCCCGAACTAGCCAGTCAGCTGGAAAACCAAATTCTTGAGATTCAAAGCCGTATAGAAGCTCTTGATGCGCACAAGCGCAAACCTCAGTCAAACAGCCGTGAGCAGAAAAGACAGTTCACTCCGAAATATGAACATGCTTCATAGTCCGATAGAGCTGCACTTTCACAATAAACAGTTCCTCTGAACGATCAAATGATGAACTGACAGATGCCCATATTCAAAGAAAAATAAGAATAGAAAAGAGGTAATCTTTCATGAAAACCGAACTCTGTAAAAAATTGAATCTTGATGCTCCTATTTTCGCCTTCACCCATTGCCGTGATGTTGTTGTAGAAGTCAGCAAAGCTGGCGGTATTGGCGTATTAGGTGCAGCCGGATTCACTCCGGAACAGTTGAGACTGGAGCTGGACTGGATTCAGGACAAAATCGGCGACAAGCCTTTTGGTATCGACGTGATCATGCCCACCAGCTATGTAGGCGACGATGTTCCGGATTTGGAAGCCATGATTCCTGAAGAACACAAGGCTTGGGTTGAGACCGTCATGCAGAAGTATGACATTCCAGCACTGCCTGAAAACTACCAACGTAGCAGCCATGAAGGTGCCAGTGGTTCAGAGATTGGCTGGACACATAAAATCTGTCGTGAGCTTCTGGAAATTGCCTTTTCGTATCCTGGTTTGAAGGTCATGGTTAACGCTCTGGGAACACCTCCACAAGATATTATGGATACCTGTCGAGAGAAAGGCATTTTGGTTGGAGCCTTGGCTGGCCGTGTTAAGCATGCTCTTGCCCACAAGAAAGGTGGCCTCGACTTTATTATTGCCCAGGGACACGAAGCCGGTGGTCATACCGGTGAAGTAACCACAATGGTTCTGGTGCCTCAAGTGGTAGATGCTGTTTATCCAACCCCGGTTCTTGCTGCAGGCGGTATAGCCAGTGGTCGCCAGATGGCCGCAGCCATGGCGCTGGGTGCTGAAGGTGTGTGGTGTGGTTCTGTCTGGCTGACCAGCCCGGAATCTGAAGTAGACGATGTACCGAAACAAAAACTGATCGACGCCACCAGCGAAGATACTGTTCGTTCCAAGATGCTCAGTGGCAAACCTGCTCGAGTTCTTAAGTCTAAATGGACGGAAGAATGGGTCAGCAAAGAATGTCCGGGCACTCTGCCTATGCCTTTGCAGGGCATGATTGTCGCAGACGCTAACACCCGAATTGCACGTTCCAAGAGCAAAGAATTGGCTTTCTATCCTACTGGTCAGGTCGTCGGCATGATGAACGACGAGAAAGGCTGTAAAACCATTATGTTCGACATGCTGAACGAATACTTGGAATCGCTGGATCGCCTCAATGGCCTGCTGGAAGAAGCCTGATTTCCCTGAAGGCCAGACACCTTTTAGCTCTACCTCAGATTGTCTGGCCTCTTTTCAGGCAAGAGCCTACGAGCCAGTGCAAAAAGTATTCAACATAATAATAACAATACGGAAAGCCTCTCTATGTCAGCAGTAGAGTTTAAAAAAGAAGGGCATATTGCCTGGATCACAATCAATCGTCCCGAAGCCAAAAACACTCTAAACGCCGAAGCTTTTGTCCTGCTTAACGAGTGTTGGGATAAAGTACGAAATGACGACGAAATACGAGTAGCTATTCTTACGGCAGAAGGTGAAGAAGACTTCTGCTGTGGAGGCGATCTTGCCAGTGTCATTCCTCTCTGGACCGGTGCCAAACAACCAGAAAACGACATCGAACGTAAGCTTCTGGACGACCCACAAACGGTCAATAGAGTGATGTTAAAGGTTGAGCCACTGTATAAACCCATTATTTCTGCCATTAATGGCCGAGCTCTGGGTGGTGGCTGTGAAATCCTGCAAGCGACAGATATTCGTCTCGCTTCTGAAAACGCTACTTTTGGCCTGCCAGAACCCAAACGAGGCATTGTTCCTGGTGGTGGTTCAATGGTTCGTCTGGTTCGTCAGCTTCCTTACGCACATGCTATGAAAATCCTGCTAACGGGTGAAACTATAGACGCCAATACTGCCCAGAAGATAGGTCTTATCAGTGAGGTTGTTCCTGCTGTCGAGTTGAAGCAAAGAGCAAAAGAATTGGCTGAGCAAGTGGCAAAAAATGCTCCGCTGGCTTTGCAGGCCATCAAACGTACAGCCATTGACAGCTACAACCAGAACTGGAGCGATGCTTTCCAGAAAGAAGCTGATGAATCAGCCCTCGTAATGATGAGTAAGGATGCCAGAGAAGGCACCAAAGCCTTTACTGAAAAACGTCAGCCAGAGTTTACAGCGGCGTAAACGAGTCCTGAACTCGTAAAAAGAAGACACAGAAAGCATAAATCAGCCATAAACGAGGAACCATTCTTCGTCGAAAATGGTGATAAAGAAATGTTCACAATAAAAAGAATAACGAGTTGAATCATGTCTCAAAGTATTTTTGAATCTGCGCTGGCCCGTGCGGCAGAAGGTATGGAAATTGCCGTAATCGCTGAACTGGATCCGAATCGGGCTGCTATTTACAGTGAATCTGGCGATCTTACGTTTAATGAACTGAACAACAAGATAAACCAGCTCTGCCATAAACTGCGTTCTGTTGGCTTCAAGGAAGGCGATCCGCTGGCTCTCTGTTGTACCAACCGTCCAGAGTTCGTCATTGTTGCCATGGCCGCAAACCGAATCGGTGCACGACTGACACCGGTTAACTGGCACCTTTCCGGTGATGAAATCAGTTATATCGTTAAAGACTGCGAGGCCAAAGCCTTTTTCGCCGACTCCCAGGTCAGTGATAAGGTTGCCGGTGCTCTGACCGATAATCAGAATCTGGCGCTCAATGTCGCCATTGGCGACAATATTCATGGCTTCCAGGGCTGGAATGACGCTCTTACTGGGCAACCCGTAGTTAATCCTGAGAACCCGATTCGTGGTACCAAAATGCTCTATACCTCTGGCACTTCAGGTCGCCCAAAAGGTGTACTGAGGCATGAACCAGATGGCGCCAAAGCAGCACAAATGGGCGTAGGCATGACCATGATGTTTCAGTACCAACCTGAAACCGGTAAGGATAAAGCTCTGGTCACCGGCCCTCTGTATCACGCGGGTCCCTTCTACCTCTGCATGAATACGCCTCTGTTCGCCGGAATCAGTATTGTCATCATGAATAAGTGGGATGGAGAAGAAACCCTAAAACTTGTTGAACAGCACAAAATTACTCACTCATTTTTTGTGCCTTCCATGTTTGCACGACTCCTCGAACTGGATGAAAACACTAGAAATAAATACGACATCTCTACTCTACGTTTTGTTATTCACGGTGCGGCACCCTGCTCTATCGATACCAAGCAATCCATGATGGATTGGTTCGGTCCAATCATTTGGGAACTGTTCTCCAGTACAGAAGGCAACGGTACTTTTGTCAGTCCACAAGAGTGGCTAGCCAAACCAGGTACTGTTGGTAAGCCATCAGACCCATCCCAGATTAGAATTTTCAATGATGAAGGCAATGAAGTAGCCGCCGGTGAGACAGGCCGAGTGTTCTTGAAAAATCAGGAAGACAGTCGCTTCGAATATTACAAAGACGAAGAAAAAACAAAGAGCATTCAATTCAATGGTTACTTCACGGCCGGTGATCTCGGTCATCTGGATGAAGATGGTTTCCTGTTCCTTACAGGTCGCAGTGCTGAGGTGATCATTTCTGGTGGCGTTAACATCTATCCACAAGAGATAGACGACGTTATCGCTCTTCATCCCGCGGTTGCCGACGTTGCCTGCGTGGGTGTGCCATCAGAAAAGTGGGGTGAATCGGTAACAGCGGTCGTACAGCTTAAACCTGAAGTAACCGCTACAGATGAACTTGGCAATGAGCTGATCAATTTCGCTAGTGAGAAGATTTCCCGTCAAAAGCTGCCTAAAGGCATCGATTTTATCGAAATACTGCCTCGCTCTGCTGCCGGTAAAGTTCAACGTCGCCAGTTGCGTGATACTTACTGGGAAGGCCGAGACAGGAAAATTTGAGACCAAGACTATGACTAAAAAAATGAATGAACTTGATCCAAATACGCCTGTACTGGTGGGCGTTGGAATCATCGACCAGAGAACAGACAAGCCTTCTGAAGTCAAAGAAGCCTGGCAGTTAATGGCTGATGCTGTATCTGCGTCCGCCATCGATGCAGGTGCTACTGAGTCACTGTTGTCTGACATTGATTTGATATCGGTTCCTCAGGGCATGTGGCAATACACAGACCCTGCCCGGCTTGTTGCCGACAGTGTGGGAGCAGCAAAGGCAACAACAGTTTTTGCCGAGATAGGTATTCTTCAACAAACGCTAATAGGCGACGCCTGCGAACGCATCAGTAATGGTGAAATTAACGTTGCTGTCGTTACTGGAGGTGAAGCCAAATACCGTGAGTTAATGGCTAAAATCACCCAAACAGAAATATCAGACACACATCAGCAAGCAGCGCCGGACATCACATTAAAACCAGACGCAGAGCTCTGGCTTAAAGAAGAATCTGATGCGGGTCTGGCTATGCCGGTAGGTTTTTACGCCATCATGGAAAGTGCTTTTCGACACAGCAAAGGGCTCTCCATTGAAGAGCACAGAGACAGTCTCGCAAAGATGTACAGTCGCTTCAGTGATATTGCCGCTGATAATCCCTATGCTTGGAAACCCATGCACATCGATGCGGACTACATCAGAGACGCATCCGACAAAAATCCGATGTTAGCGTTCCCTTATACCAAGCTTCACAACACATCCTGGAATGTCGATCAGGCAGGTGCCCTGTTGTTCACCTCAGTAGCAAAAGCGGAAGCACTGGGTATTCCCAAGGAAAAGTGGGTATTCCCTGTTGCCAGTACCGAATCTAATGCCATGAATTGCGTTTCCCAGCGCAAGGATTTACACCGTTTGCCCGGAGCCAGATTCTGTGGAGAAGAAGCGTTAAAACATGCCGGTATCAAGGCAAAAGACGTTGCTTTACTGGATCTCTACAGTTGTTTCCCCATTGCTGTAGAAGCCTATGCTGCCGAACTGGGTGTGGACCTTAACCGGGACCTAACCATTACCGGTGGTATGCCCTTTGCTGGCGGCCCACTGAATAACTACGTAATTCAATCTACTTGTCGTATGGCTCAGTTGTTGAGAAATGGTTCAGACGAATACGGACTGGTATCTTCTGTATCCGGCATGATGACTAAACAGGCTTATGGTCTCTGGGCCAGCAAGCCTTCAGCGAACGGGTTTGCCAACATAGATGTTTCAGTTCAAGTTAAAGCGGAGACTACTCCGGTTGAACTTGACTGCAGCTATGAAGGTGAGGGAATCATTGTTGGCTATACGGTTCTCTACAAAGGGCCCGAAAAAAACAGAGCTATCGCCGTCGTTGACCAGCCCAATGGCAATAGGTCAGTCTGTTTCAATGGCTCACTCAACTTGATGACTCAAATGGAACAGACAGAGTTCTGCGGCCAGAAAGTTTCTGTATCAAAAAACCGTTTTAGTCTGATCTGATAACAACTCGCGGCCTGTCTTAACCCCAGACGGGCTACTCTCATAACAAAAAAGTGACCGATCTATGTTCGTGCTTATTATAATTCTGTACGAGCACTCAGAATGGATAAACCTGTAGCGAGGTAGTGAGAAATAACCTTCTGATTTTGAACTGAGTCGCCTATCTATGAACGACTGAGAAAATCGCTAGTAGCCAATTCGATTTTATACACAACGACTACACTTCACAGGGTTATTTTCTATCGGATGTCCGTTATGAAGAACTCTTTAAAATCCTGTTTTTTTATATTTTTTCTCTTTGCGATTCCCAGTTCCTACCTATTCGCATCGCATATTACAGCTCAAGATCGATATCAAATTTCAGTAGCAGATAGAAATCTTGTTATTACTCAAAGCCCTCAATACACACCTACACAGCCAGTACAAGAAAGTGGTGATAGTGGTGATGAGAGCCAATCACCACCTGTCACACCCCTAGATCTGCTTTGGCAATATCTCGACTCTGGCACATTAACTATTACCCCTGTTCTTCATAACCAGGGAGCATTCACACTATCCCTAGCTACTGCATTATCCAATGATATAACTGCTATAGCAGTACAAACTTTTACTGCTCAGGGAGAACAAACAGACCAGGCGCCAGCCATTGAAAATCTGTTTATTCAACATTTCGTGCAATTATTGGGGAATAATATTGAAGGTAGTGCTGATAACTTCTTCGGTATTAGCCAACCACTTTCACTGGCCAATCTATTTTCAGAGGAATTCTTTGAAGGGCTCGCAGCCATCATTTCCGGCAATCAAGTAACTGCTCAGACTGTAACCGTGGCTGGGAATTTTAATAGTAATGGTTCCTCTGTTCCTGTATCTACCACTTCCTCAATGCAGCTGTCAGAAAGCGACAACAATCTACAGGTAAGTTCTCATGACTCTGAAAATACAGATTTTCTTGCAGCTCAAAACCCTACCGCCATTCTGACCCCTTTGACTTCCGATCAATTACAAAGCTGGACGAATGATGGAACACTGCCTTCTGACCCAAATAAAAATCCAGACTACCTAACACTCTGGCAAGCTATCAAAACCTGTTCCTGGGCAAAATACTGGAATCAGCCTTGGACGTGGGGACCAGAAGGGCAAGCAGAGGGGACTCCTGATAAAGCGAAACAGGAAACCATTTCAATAATGGTCAAAAATTGTGGTTTATCGTTTGGTGAAGCATTCTCAGCCAACGGCCCAAGTCAAATCTTAGCTTTCTAAAGAACCACTAGAAATAAAAATCTCAGGAGCTTGTATTGCATTACTGTTCTGGGTAAACAGTGATCAATTCAGGCTCCTCGGACTGACGGGTGATTTAATTCAGGTTATGCTCTATTGCAGTTTTTATTCTTCGGTCACAAGCCTAAATGCGAATTCTCCACACCTCCGACTGGCACCTTGGCCAGCACTTTATGGGCAAGAGCCGTGAAACTGAACATCGACTATTCATTCAGTGGCTTCTGAATACAATCAATGATCACCAGATTGACGCCGTACTGATTGCCGGAGATATATTTGATACCGGCACACCTCCCAGTTACGCCCGTCGACTCTATAACCAGTTTATTGTTGATCTACAGGCAACGTGCTGTCGCCAACTGATCGTTGTCGGCGGCAACCATGACTCTGTGGCAACATTGAATGAGTCTAAAGATTTACTGGCCTGCCTGAATGCCCACGTTATTGGTGGTGTTCTGGAAAAGGTAGAAGATCAGATCATTCTGCTTGATGACAAAAAGGGGCAGCCTGAAGCTGTTGTCTGTGCCATTCCTTACATCAGACCTAGAGACGTACTCCAGAGTCAGGCGGGGGACAGTGAAACGGATAAGCAGCTAGCCCTTCAAAACGCTATAGCTGATCACTATAAGGCTGCTTTTGATCTCGCTTCCGAACATTCTCTACCTGTCATTGCTACCGGACACCTGACCACGGTTGGAGGCCAGCTGACTGAGTCCGTCAGGGAAATTTATATCGGCACCCTGTCGGCTTTTCCTGTCAGCGCTTTTCCTGCGGCTGACTACATTGCCTTGGGGCATCTTCATAGAGCTCAGACCGTTTCAGGGCAGGATCATATTCGTTATTCAGGCTCTCCTATTCCTCTCAGCTTTGATGAGATCAGCAGCCAGAAACAGGTCGTTCTGGTTGATATCAACAAAGATAGAGCCATAGACATTACTGAACTGCCTGTTCCTCTGTTCAGACCACTAAAAACCATCAAGGGAGAACTGAGCGCTATCGAGCAACAATTAAAGACGCTCGAAACGTCATCAGACCTTACTCCTTGGCTCGAAGTTGTTATTGAAACAGAAAACTACATCAGTGACCTTCAAGAACAGATTAGTAGCCTTATTGCTGACTTACCTGTGGAGGTATTGAGAGTTCGTAGACACAAGGAAAAATCAACGACATCACTGACCAGAGAAGAAAATGAAACTCTGGACGAACTCGATATCAACGATGTTTTTCTTAAAAGGCTTTTCGAAGAAGGATTAGAGTCTGAAACAGACAGTAGCCTGACTTCAGCTTTCAACGAAATTCTTGAATCAATCAATGAAGAATCGCAAGCGGAAGACAAGGAAGTAATCGTATGAAAATTCTGAGTCTCCGCTTAAAGAACATCAATTCACTCAAAGGTGAGTGGAAAATCGATTTCACCACTGATGAGTTTGCTAATAATGGCCTCTTTGCCATTACAGGCTCTACAGGCGCAGGTAAAACAACGCTTCTTGATGCTATCTGTCTGGCTCTTTATCACCAAACTCCCAGGCTCAGCACCATTTCAGCCAGTGATAATGAGTTGATGACTCGCCATACAACGGAATCTCTGGCTGAAGTAGAGTTTGAGGTAAAGGGTAAAGGCTATCGTTCGTTCTGGTCACAACGTCGAGCCAGAGGCAAGGTGGATGGCAAGCTGCAAAGCCCTCAGGTCGAACTGGCCACCATTGACGGAACCATTATCACCAGTCGAATCGGCGATAAACTGAAAAAAATCAGTGAGATTACTGGTCTGGACTTTGGTCGTTTCACCAAGTCCATGATGTTGGCCCAGGGCGGTTTTGCCGCATTTCTTGAGGCCAATGCCAATGACCGTGCAGAGCTTCTGGAAGAACTCACCGGCACAGAGATTTACGGTGAAATATCCCGTCGTGTGTTCACCAGAATGCGTGTCGAACAGGACAGTTTGAACCTTTTGAAAGCTCGCACAGAAGGCATTCAATTGCTAGACGACGACGTGATAGAAGGACTGCAACTGGAACAGGGACAACTTTCTGAGTCGGAAACAGCAACCGCTGAACACATTAAAAGTACGACCTCGAAACTGCAGTGGTTAAAAACCATCGGCGAAAGACAGACTGATCTGACTTCTGCTCTGGAAAGAAAAACTAAAACTCTGGAAGAACAACAAAGTCATAGCGAGTCTCTTGCACTATTGGAAAATGCCATCCCGGCTCTGGAATTAAAGCCTCTCTATGACCAATACACAGAGTTAACTACTTATCTTTCAGCCAGTCAGAAACAGCTGGAAGAGCTGCGTGGACAAGAGTCTGACGCGACAGAAAAACTATCAATCGCTAATCGAGACAGCCAGTCAGCCACAGAGAATTTTAATCAGGTAAAGCTGCAAAAAAATAAGACTGAAACTCTCGTTGCTGAAGAGATCACACCGCTGGATACAGCCATTGCTCAAAGCAGTGAGCAGTTGGCAAAGTTCGATAAACAGACGATCGAACTTGCAGAACAAATTTCTCAAACGGAACGAAATATCCGTGAAATTTCTGCAAAACGGAAAACTGTTTACAGCCAGCTAAAAACAGCCGAGCAGTATCTGCAGCAAAACAGCAATCATGAAAACCTTTCTTCTCTGCTGCCTCTCTGGCAATCCCAGTTTGTACGAAGAAGCAACCTGACCCAAAAGTTTCAGGAATGTCAGTCCGATAATGCATCGTCTGCATCGACACTCCAGGAAGCTCAGCAACAGATTGACCGCCTGAGCCAGCTGTTACCCAACAAGGAACAGCAACTTAAAAACAGTCAGATTGATCTTCAAGCTCAAGATTCACTCAGAGCACAATTGCTGTCGGGACAAGATGAAGCGTTCATTCGCCAGCATCAGGCCTTGCTCACTGAACAGATTCCATTGATTCAGGAGCTAAAAGGTCTTGAAAAACAGTTTTGTGAAAATCGTCAGGAGCTTTCCAGAGAGCAGGTAAAACTATCCAGTAGCAAGCAGCAATCAGAACCTGTTCTCCAGCAATTGAATAGATACAGGCAGGACTATGTCAGAGAAAAACAACACCAGGACGACCTTAAGAAACTGCTGCAACAAGAAGAAAGAATTGCCAGTCTGACAGATCACCGCAATCAGCTGACAGAGGGTGACCCTTGTCCTTTATGCGGGTCAACTGAACACCCTGATATTGAGAGCTACGCTCACATTGATGCTAGTTCTACCGAACGTCGTTTCAGGGAAAAGGAAGTTCTTGTTTCCGAACTTCATCAACAGGGTCTGGAGAAAAGAGAAGCTTTGACCCGACTGGAAACACTTCATCAAACGTCAGAGCAAAGAATCATTGAGTTGAATGATCTGGATCAGCGCCATACTCACCAATGGCAGGCTATCTGTCAGAAGATGGAGATTTCGCTGGATATCAACAACACGGCAGAGGTCGAACAATGGTTCAATCAGACACGAAGCCAGTGGTCATCGCTCAATAAACAGGTCGAACAAATCGACAGTAATGCCACTGCTATTAACGACGCCAAAGAGTTTTTGAATAAACAACGACAGGTGGTTGATCAAGCTCGCCATCAGTTACAGCTTGAGCAGGAAAAATTTCGCCAAACAGAGCTTCATCAACAGAATGCTCTCAAGCACATTGATACCGTCAGCCATGACCTTAAGCAGCTGGAAGCTACTCTGCAGCAATCCATCGGGAGCTCTTTGCTACAAGATTCTCTGCCAGTGATTGAGCAGCAAGACATCTGGTATTCAACACAACAACAGCTTGCTGAGCAGTGGAGTCAGAGCCTTCATCAACGAACTGAAAGTCAGGCACAACTGGCTACACTTGATAACGAACTGCAGGTCATCAATGAACGACATAAGCTCATTGAGAACAACCTCGCTTCCCTGAAATCAGATAAACAGTCTCTTCAAAACTCTTACGATGAAAAAACTAACCATCGTTTAACTTTGTTTGGTGACCTATCAGTGACCGAAGAGCGACAAAGGCTTATTAAAGGGTTGCAAGAAGCCGAGCAGCACGTGCTGACGATGCAAGAACTGCAAAAGCAATCTTCCGAATCTGTAAACCGTTTGACCGGTTCTATTAGTCAGCAACGGCAGGATATTGCTTCATTGCTGAGTCGCTATGAACAAAAATCGGAAGAGTGGCAGCAGGCTCTCAAAGAGAGTCGTTTCAAGTCTGAAGAAACATTTATTGAAGGACTGATTGATCCTGAGAAACGAGCCAAACTTGAAGCATTGAGACAATCTCTTGAACAGGGTTGTACGAAAGCAAACGAAGCTTATAAGCAAATAGAGGAAAGTCTTAAAACCTTGCTGGATCAGGCCATAACTGACCAAACCGAAGATCAATTGAAAGACAAGCAGACAAATTGTGAAAATGAACAACGCCAGATAAACCAACGAAAAGGTGAAATTCGACAGGCTCTAAAAGACGATCAGGAAAAACGACAACTGCAAGGCAGCATCGTTGATGAGATCAGTGCTCAGAATAAGGTATTTGGCACTTGGGACCAGCTGAACAATCTCATTGGCTCAGCTAAAGGCGACAAGTTCAGGAAGTATGCACAGGGGCTGACTCTGGATCATCTTGTCTATCTCGCCAATCAACAGCTGGAAAAACTGCACGGTCGTTATCTACTGAACAGAAAAGTCGGTGAAGAGTTAAGCCTTGAAGTGCTGGATACCTGGCAGGGCGATACGGCTCGAGATATTCGTACATTGTCGGGTGGAGAAAGTTTTCTGGTCAGCCTGGCATTAGCGTTGGCGCTGTCTGATCTGGTCAGCCATAAAACCAGTATTGATTCACTGTTTCTGGATGAAGGTTTCGGTACTCTGGATCAGGAAACACTTGAGATAGCTCTAAACGCTCTCGACAGTCTGAATGCCAGTGGCAAGATGGTGGGTGTGATATCTCACGTCGAGTCGTTGAAAGAACGTATTCCAACTCGAATCGAAGTCAGAAAAGAAGTGGGGCTGGGTTACAGCTCGCTGGATAAAGCGTTTGCGGTTTAGTTACTGTTAATCAGCCGAATCGTATCAGCTCGTACCATTCCCGGGGTATCTGTTTTCAACAGTCGAATGCTTTGAAAACGGATGCCCTGAGCGTAGAGTTCAGCGAAGGCATCTACGTATGAGTTATATGGAGCGACATCTACTGATAACTCAACCTGGAGTAGATTACTTTCTTTAATCAGAATATTCAGGTCATGTTTTTTACTAATAACTTCAAGTCTACGAACCCAGTTAATTTGCTGGAAAGCTTTTTCATTAAGGATTTCTAGCTGAGCAGCTTTTGTCTGGACTTGCTGTTGAAATCTGGAGATATCATTTGTCTCGGTAGGAATCGTGTTTTTTTTGAACAGAGTAATCACAACCAAACAACAGAGGCTAATAGTTATCAAAGCAGTAAATAAATATTTTTTCATAGAAAAGTTTTTAAAAAAAGTATGTCTCATACTTTACTAAAACATACTCTTTCGCAATCTAACAGAGACACTCAATACGTTTGTTTTTTTATTAGCTGCAGCGATTCAACACAATGATTAGCGGCTTTTTAACTGTTTTTCCAGTATTACCAAGCATGATTCTTTGAAGCTAGACGGATACTTTTGAAGATCTTCTGTTACTTTAGATCTAACTTCATCTGAACTTACTGATCTATCGTACCCTCCGTTCGCTGTAAATAATGTTTCAACTTTGACTTCAATCCTTCGCTCTCTCACCGCTTCTCTCATTTCACCAGATTTCATCCCATTCTCAATCAAACTCTGTTCAAGATTTTTCAAAAAACTTTCTTTACTAGTATTTGCTAACCCTGCTTTAAGAGATTCGACATCACCGGATCTGGCCATATCAAGAAATCGCTCAGACTTGCTCTTGGGGACTGATGCGTAATCAGCTTCCGTATAATCAAGCTCAATTCCTTCATCCTGAAGAGTTCCAGATTGTTCCTTTTCCTGAGCAATCAGTTGCTCTCTGAGTGCCGCAACTCTTTCTTTTGAAGAATCGTGATTGCCAACCGATACGTAACCTCCTTCATCGATCTGCTTACCACTGGGAGTGAATGAATCTGCATAACTTGGGATCTCATCAGGCTCAGCGCGGGGAGGGGTGCGTGACTCGGCATAGCTTGGGATTTCTTCGCCATAAAAATCTGATAGATCAGCTGCTGAGCCTATAGATGATCCTACTCCTGAATCAGTTTCAAAATTCCTGCCGGACTCACTACCTTTAGGTGAGACTGCAGCTTCTCGGTCATCTTTAGTCACTTCAAGTAGTGTGTGAGCTTGCTTCGTGGTCATACTAGCCACCCGAAAATCATCTATTTTGTTGCCATCAAGATTTACAAAGTTCGGCAGCAATACATCTAACGCTTTCATTGTTCGCTCAGAGAGAGGCGTACCGCTTACTGTATTCAACATCGCCTGATTGAATTTCAGAATGGTTCTTACCGTTTTACCTTCTAATGCCTCTACACTTCGGGCACCGAACTTACCTTTAGCACCACCAAATCGAAGTTTATCTGTATCTTCCCCAATTCTGACCGTTTCACCACCATGCTTTTTTACGGCTTTAGCAATATCTTGCTCAAACTGTGGAGTTATCTGTGGACCACCGCCTACGCCATTCATAATCGAAATTCCATTTCCGGCTATCTATTAAATCTTATTTTAGGACAACTGTTATACGAAATATCAGTTATAAGAATGCACTTACCTATTACAAAGACGATGCAGCCAGTTTCTCGAGAATCGGACAATCCGGAAAATCATCTCCATGACAGCATTGCGTTAGCTGCTGAAGACTTTTTTGAATCGTTTGGAGTTGAATGATTTTCGCTTTCACATCTGTCAGCTTTTTTAGCGCCAAAGCCTTCACATCAGCACTTTTCCGACCTGTATCCCGATAAAGATCCAAAAGACTGGAACTCTCTTTCAAAGTGAACCCTAACTCTCGTGCATGACTGATAAAGTTCAACTCTTTAATATGCTGCTCTGAATAGTCACGATAGCCATTATTCTGACGGGAAGCAGGAGGAATCAACTTCTGCTCCTCATAATATCGAATGGTTTTTTTTGTCAGCCCTGTGGCTTTCGCTACTCCGGAAATGTTCATAGCTTTTCCTTTCAGAAACTTACCTTTTAGACGGTTTGAACAATCGTAATCGGTTGGCATTGGTTACCACAGTCACGGACGAGAGCGCCATGGCGGCTCCGCCAATGACTGGACTCAGTAGTATTCCGGTCAGCGGATAAAGAACGCCTGCCGCGACTGGAATACCCAAGGAGTTGTATACAAAGGCACCAAAAAGATTTTGTTTGATGTTCTTTAGCGTGGCCCGAGATAACTCAATAGAGTCCGCTAGCCCATGAAGAGAAGAGCGCATCAGTGTGATATCTGCCGACTCAATAGCTACATCCGTACCTGTACCAATAGCAAAGCCCACATCGGCTCTGGCCAGAGCCGGAGCATCGTTAATGCCATCACCCGTCATACCTGCCAGCTCACCTTTCTCTTGCAGTTCACGAACAAATTGCTCTTTGTCTTCTGGCATAACTTCTGCTTGAAATTCATCAACACCCACTGTTTTTGCCACTGCTGCAGCGGTATGGCGATTGTCTCCGGTCAACATCACGACATTGACGCCAAGCCGGTGAAGCCTTTGAATGGCAGAGGCCGAATCTTTTCTGATTGGATCTGACACCGAAATGATACCTGCCAGTTTTCCGTCAACGGCCATAAACATTGGTGTTTGTCCCTGTTCTGCCAGCGCCAGCGCTTTATCAGACAGGCTGCTGATATCAACAGACTTATGGTTCATTAACCTGGTGTTGCCCAGCAAAACTTCATGATCATTCACTAGGCCTGAAACACCCTTGCCGGTGATGGCTTCGAACTCTCTAACAATATGGAGTTCAACATTCTGCTGTTTGGCAGACTCCACAATGGCTTCGGCAAGTGGGTGTTCGGAAACAGATTCAATGCTGGCAGCGAGAGAAAGCAGTCTGTTCTGATCCATACCTTCCATTTCAGAAGCAACTTGTAGTTCCGTGACTCTTGGAGATCCTTCAGTAATGGTGCCGGTTTTATCAAGAACAATGGTGGTCAGCTTACTGGCTTTCTGCAGAGCTTCACCTTGCCGAATCAGAATACCCAGCTCTGCCGCCCGACCAACACCCGCCATCACCGACATAGGTGTTGCCAGACCCAACGCACAGGGACAAGCAATAATAAGAACAGTCGTTGCGACAACAAGGCTGTGAGCGAGGTCAGGGCCAAACAGATACCACACTATTGCTGCAATAAGCGCCACAGCAATCACTGTCGGAACAAAGATTGACGACACTCGGTCAGCCAACCGGGCAATAGGCAGTTTTGATCCCTGAGCCTTTCTTACTAGTGCAATTATCTGAGCCAGAGTTGTTTCGCTGCCCACTTTCTCGGCTTGAAACAGCAACGTGCCATTCTTGTTAATGGTTCCGGCTGATACCGTATCGCCTGCCTTCTTGGCGACAGCAAGTGGCTCCCCCGTCAACATGGACTCATCTATCAGGCTAGAGCCTTCTATAACCAGTCCATCAACGGCTACTTTCTCACCGGGGCGAATCCGAACCTGATCTCCTCTTCGAACCTGCTCTATAGGAATATCAACTTCTTTGCTCTCACGGACAACACGAGCTGTCTTGGCCTGAAGGCCCAATAATCGTTTGAGGGCTTTCCCTGTTTTCCCTTTGGCTCTCAATTCAAGGGCATGGCCAAGATTGATCAATCCAATAATCATGGCACTGGCTTCAAAGTAAACATGCCGAGAACCGGCAGGCAGGAAATCGGGAAACAAAACCACCAACATCGAGTAAAGCCAGGCAACACCAGTACCTATAGCAATCAAGGTATCCATATTAGTATTGCCATGTTTCATGGCTCGCCACATGCCAGTGAAGTAATGACCGCCAGAGAAAACAAGAATCAACAACGTCACCAGCCCAACAGCACCCCATCCCATTTGCTGGGCTGGGGTATTAACGCTCATTTCACCAGTAAATAATCCCCACAGCATCAGTGGCAAACCAACACCCAGAGCTATAACCGTATGTCGTATTAAATAGCGATAACGTGTACGGTCTTCCCGTTCCTGTCTTTCCTGCAGATCTTTCTGTTGATCAATCAATTCACCCGGATAACCGACTTTTTCCAACACATTAAGAATGTCAGCTACCTCAATGCTGCCATCGACGGTACAGGTTTTTCCGGGAAGATTGACCTCTGCAAATTGAATACCGACAGTGTCGTTAAGGGCTGACTCTATTTTTCCAACGCAAGACGCACAGTTCATTGAAGGAATGGAAAAAAGATACTCTTCAGTGATCAATAGTGATGCGCCAAAGCCTGCTGCTTCCACTGCTTTTATCAAGTGCTCACTGTCGCACTGACCTTCTACCGTTGCAGACTTGTCAGCTAGGTTAACGTTAGCCAGAGTAACACCATCAATGGCACTCAAAGCTTTCTCCACTTTACCAACACAGCTAGCGCAGTTAAGGCCTGTCAGTGACAACTGTATTGGTGCCCGCTGTGTTGGTGACCGCTGTACTGGTAAAGGGATTGGAGAGTTTGCCATCAGCGGCTCCTGAAGATTAAGTCCGGTATGACAAAAGCATAACTCTTACCCTAACTGGAAGGTAAAGGTTTTTCTGAAAGGTTAATTGTCACTAATCAACAGAATTCTGTGTGCAGAAATTCGATCAGTCGAGCCGCTTCAGGGCTAGCAAGAGAGTAGTAAATAGTTTGGGATTCACGACGAGTTTCAACCAGACCATCCTGACGCAATTTGGCAAGATGTTGAGAAAGAGCCGATTGACTGAGATCGACCCGTTCATTCAGCTCAGTTACAGATAACTCACCCTGACCCAGATGACAGAGTACCAGCAGCCGATTCTCATTACTGACGGCTTTCAAAAGTAATACTGCATTTCGGGCTTTTAGTCGCATATTATCAATATCGATATTTACGGGTTGAGTCATACCTTTCCCAGTTAAATTAGCATTTGCTTATTAAAACTGCCCAGAACAAAAACTGTCAACGTATTACCTTCTGAATTCACGCTATTTCATGATTCTTTCAATCATTTAACGATTCAATACCGCCGTTTCTCGTCATTTAATTCATAATTTAATAAGAATTCATTTTTATCTTGCTTGTAAATTAGGTTTGTCTAATATAACTTATATTAGCAATAACTAATTAAATGGTCAGGTCATGGAAACCAACCAGCTACAGGCAGCTGAAGCAAAAACTATAAAACACCGAGTGGTCGAGCTGGCACTAAATCGACCAAAGACGGTTTACGCTGTCATTCTGCTGATGGTAATGGTCTGTACTGCCATGATGCCGCTACTAACCATCGATACTGACCCGGAGAATATGCTCTCCATTGATGATCCTGCCCGCGTTTTCCACAATCAGGTCAAACGGGAATTCGCCATGCACGACATGGTGGTGGTTGGCGCAGTCAGTAACACTGACCAAGGTATCTACAATCCGAAATCTCTTCAGGCATTAGCCAAGCTCTCTTCCCAAATTCAGAATCTTGATGGTGTGATATCTACAGATCAGATGGCTTTGAATACGGTAGACAACATCAGTCAGGAAAGTTCCGGCACCATTCGATTCCAATGGTTGATGAAGCATGCACCCACTACACAACAACAGTCAGATACTGTCAGAAACGCTGTCAGTCGTCTCCCTCTGCTACAGAACACACTGGTTTCCGATGACGGTAGAGCAGCTGCGATATACGTTCCGGTAGAGTCGAAGGAATACAGTTACCAGCTTGCCGAACAAATCAGAATGATGATTCCCAAGCTGTACAGTTCTGATGAGTACCACATCACCGGCCTGCCTGTGGCCGAAGATCAGTTCGGCGTAGAGATGTTTGTGCAGATGGGCATAGCCGCTCCCATGGCCGGACTGGCGATTTTCCTGCTTATGTGGCTGTTTTTCAGAAGTATTCCGTTGGTGATAGGCCCGATGATTGTTGCCATGGCGACCGTGCTTATCGTGATGGGGCTGCTTATTGGTATGGGCTTTACCGTCCACATAATGTCCTCCATGATCGCTATCTTCCTTATGCCTATTGCTGTGGTGGACTCAACCCATATCCTCTCTGAGTTTGCTGATCGTTATAAGCCCGGTGATGATGCCAAAGCAGTGATCACCAAAGTGGTGGAGCATTTGTTTACTCCCATGCTCTACACATCTATTACGTCAGCTGTCGGATTTTTCTCCTTGATGCTGACACCGATTCCTCCGGTAAAAATTTTCGGTGCGTTTATTGGCTTTGGTATTTTTCTGGCTTTCCTTCTGACCATATTTTTCATTCCAGCCTATATCTCACGAATGAAGCCGGAATCACTGGCTTCCATGCAGGCCGCTATCCATCGCATGGAAGGTGAAGGCCGACTGAATCGCTGGTTACCTATTCTCGGTCGACTATCAATTCGTGGCCGCAAGTTTGTACTGCTCTGTTTTTCAGGCCTGCTGGCAGTCAGTATCGTCGGAGTCACTAAAATAGAAATCAATGACAATCCGGTGAACTGGTTTAAGGGCGACCATGAAATTCGGATTGCAGATCGTGTATTGAATGAGCACTTTGCCGGAACCTACGATGCCTGGTTAGTATTAAAAACGTCAGAGCAGGCAGGTAAAGAACAGTTTCTGCAAAAAGCCAAACCGATTATTGAACATGCCAAAAACAAAGGTATAGATCTCACTCCACTTTTATTAACGAGCGGGCTATTAACGGATGAGCAACAAACAGATTTTGAAAGCTGGCTTCAGGTTCTTTCAACAAACATTGATGACCAACTCTTTGACGCCGATGATGACGAAGCCCTTTGGCTTGAAGAGTTACTCAATTTCACTGATCAAGTCCGAGAACAACGCCGACTTTTCCTGAAGCCTGACGTACTGCAATGGATGACTGGATTGCAAAACTACCTGATTGAATCAGGCCTGGTCGGTAAAGTGAATGCCTTGCCCGATGTTGTCAAAACGGTTAACCGTGAACTGCTCAGCGGCAATGAATCTGACTTCAAACTGCCAGCCAATGCCAACGGTGTCGCTCAGGCTCTTCTCCAGTATCAGTCCTCCCATCGACCTCAGGACCTCTGGCATTTTGTAACTCCGGATTATCGATCAAGCCTCATGTGGCTACAGCTAACCAGTGGTGACAACCAGCATATGAGCCAGGTTATAGCGTTAGTGGACAGCTATATCAGACAGCATCCCTTGCCAGCTGGGCTGGAACAAAACTGGGCGGGAAAAGCTTATCTGAATGTGATTTGGCAAGACGCTATGGTCAGCGGCATGCTGGACAGTCTGCTTTCATCTTTCGCAGTGGTTTTTCTGATGATGGTTGTACTGTTCCGATCGTTAAAGTACGGCATTCTTGCCATGCTACCACTGACGTTCACTATCACTTTCATCTACGGTCTGATTGGCTGGGTTGGCAAAGACTATGACATGCCTATTGCAGTGCTTTCAGCACTGACTCTCGGCCTGTCTGTCGACTTTGCCATTCACTTTCTGGAACGATTCAGAGAATTTCATAAGCAATTCGGCTCTGTCACTGAAGCTCTTCAAGCCATGTATGAAGAACCTGGCCGGGCAATCACCCGCAACGCTATTGTTATTGCCGCAGGCTTCACTCCGTTGTTACTGGCACCACTGGTGCCTTACATAACCGTGGGCGTTTTTCTTGCCAGCATTATGGCAGCTTCGGCTCTTACGACACTCATGCTGTTACCAGCGTTGCTGGCTTTTGGACAGAAAGAAAAGGCACAGAAAGTAAGGATATAGGAAGCACACCATGAGAATACTCAGAACTGCTTTATTCATGATCGTTGCGGCTGCCACCAGTCTTGCGACAGCCGAATCAACTACCGACGCCAGCGATATCGTTCGTAGGGCCAATCTTGCCTATTACTACGCTGGAGCTGATGGCCGGGCAGAAGCACGAATGAAGATAGTCGATGCCCAAGGACGAACCCAGTTAAGACAGTTCACCATGCTGCGCCGTGATCAATCTCAGGGAGGCAACCAAGACATGCTGGTGTTTTTCAGCCGACCCAGCGACGTACGAGGCACGGTATTCAGAGTAGTTCGCCAACCCGGTAACGAGGATGATCGCTGGCTCTACCTTCCCGGCCTGGATCTAGTGAAGAGAATTTCTGCGGGTGACAAACGAACTTCTTTTGTGGGTTCCGACTTCTTCTACGAAGACGTTTCAGGTCGTGATCCTAACGCAGACAGACACACACTGCTGGAAACAACGGATAAATTCTATGTACTGACAAGCATTCCGAAGGACTCCGAAAGTGTTGAGTTCGCCAGTTACCAGAGCTGGATAAATAGAGAGACATTGCTGCCGGAGAAAGTCGAATTTACGAACAGTAAAGGTCAGCTTTACCGCCAAATGGAGGTTTTGAAAACAGACAGTATTCAGGGTTACCCAGTGGTGCTTCAGGCAAAAATCAGCAATCTTGCCAGAGGCACGTCGACACTCATGCAGATGCGAGGTATTCGATTTGACCTTGGGCTTCCGGAAGGCATATTCAGTGAACGCAGCCTGAGAACGCCACCAACGCAATGGTTGAGGAAGAAATAATGAACTTCCTGAAACCCGCACTGTTGGTAACACTGGCTTCTATCAGTTTTGCTACTGTCGCCAATGACGATTGGAGTGATGAAAACTGGGGAGAAGAAACAAGCAGCCCTTGGCAATGGAATGGTTTTATTGAAACAAGCTACGGTCGTCGTCTTCAGAATGATCCGGCAATCAATCAGGATAAAACCCTCAGTGAAATTCGTGGAAGAGTTGAGCTTGAATATCAGGCTGAAAGTTGGCGTATTGATCTCAAAGCAGATGGCATTTACGACGATCTGCTCCATAGAAGTGATGTACAAACCCGTGCCGCTAATATCACATTTTCACCCTTGGATACTCTCGATATCAAAGCGGGAAGGCAAGTTCTGACTTGGGGAACGGGAGATTACCTGTTTCTGAATGACCTTTTTCCCAAAGACTGGCAGTCTTTTTTCTCCGGTCGCGACGACGAATACCTTAAAGCTTCCTCTGACAGTGTTAAGGCCAGTTGGTTTGCAGATTCATTCAGTGTAGATCTTGTCTGGACTCCTCGATTTACTCCGGACCATACGCTCAACGGCGATCGTTTCAGCTACTTCTCCCCAACGGCAGGAAAAAACTCTGCTAAACATCTAAACCCTGATGAATCTGCTGGTTCCAGCTGGTCTGGCCGGTTATCCACAAGCCATAACAGTATCGAATACGCTCTCTACGGTTATCTGGGTCATTGGACAACACCCGTCGGCATAAACAATAAAGGTCGTATGACTTATCCCGAACTCAATGTTTGGGGAGCCAGCGTAAGAATGCCTGTCGGCCAGGGCTTATTTAACTCGGAGGTGGCCTGGTACGGCAGCAGAGAAGACACTGACGGCAGTAATCCAAAAATTGCCAATTCACAGATTCGTTGGCTCGCTGGTTATGAGCAAGAGATCGGTACAAACCTGACCGCTGCCGTTCAATACTACCTCGAGTGGACTCAGGATTATGACCGGCTGAAATCCAACACATTTTTTTCAGAGTATGAACAGGATGAATACCGTCAGCTACTGACACTTCGACTCACCAAACTAACTCATCAGCAAAAACTCACCTGGAGTCTGTTCAGTTTCTGGTCTTGGACAGATAAAGATGCCTACCTGAAACCTTCTATCTCCTGGCGCATTAACGACCAGTGGACAGTCTCTACAGGTGCCAACCTGTTTTATGGAGAAAATCGATACAGTTTCTTTGGCCAGCATAAAAACAACACGAATACCTGGCTGAGAGTGAGATGGAACTATTAATTAAAATTGGAATTACTGAACCAAAAACAAAAAAGAGGAAATTAAAATGACTATTGAACGTGCTGTTTTTGCCTTTGCCGGTTGTATGGTTTTACTGTCTGTTGCCCTGACGTATTTCGTTCACCCGAACTTCATCTGGTTCACTGTGTTTGTCGGAGCCAACTTGCTGCAATTTAGTTTTTCCAGCTTCTGCCCTGCCGCCTTTGTGTTTAAAAAACTGGGAATGAAAACTGAAAGACAGTGTGCTGTTTAAACAAAGCTCACACACCTAAGCAGAGGGGTACCTTCCATAAGCACTTGGTAGGCACTCCTCACTGACTCCAGCCTCAGGATTGAGTGCAGTCACAAGATCATCAAAGTGGATTTTTGACGCATCCGCATAAGCCTTCTGCATATCAGCTTCATGTCTGCCTGTTTAAGCCCGTTTAAGCCTGTCTGAGCCTATGAGAGCTGTCGCATCCTATAACGAGGCTTTTTTTAACACGGAGGTTCTGATTAGGATCTAACTCAATAACTGTAAATACTTTTTTACTACACGCTTTAAAATCAAACAGTTATGATTTTTTACTCTCAAGCCCTCCATTTAAAGGGAACAACCTATAGCTCAGCCTGTCTTAGTTCTGAATAGGTATTAATAAAAATTCGGAGTACAGGTATGTTTGTTGAAAAAGGACTCTTTAATAAAAGCCTATTGGCTATGACCCTTTCAGTATGCTGTTTCCAGAGTTTGCATGCTCAAGAATGGATGGAGAAACGATACTATCCTGCCAACATCCAGGAAGCTCTCACAACACTCCACATATCCACAGACTCCTATCTTTCATTCAGTGAAATTGATCCTATAGCCAAAAAACTGATCATCGACTCTTATAAAAATCATGCTCCTGGCTTTCCACAAAACGGTAAATGGGAAGAGGCTCATAGATACATCAATTACACAGATGCCTTGCTATATATTTCAAACAATAAGCACCTGCTACCCATCAGGCCTGAAAATGAACAAGACTTACTGCCTCATCAAAAAGTTGAGCCCGAATCTACTGATGATCAGCCAACTTTAATCCCGAAGAACATTGCTACTCAGATAATTCTCAAGTCTATAAATTCAACCGCTTCTTTTGCTACAGCCACTCAAGCCAAAACCTTGTTTGCTTCAGGACTCAACGAAGCTGTTCTCGCAACATCAACAAACTCCATGAGCCAGCATGGAGCAGCCGTTACTGGTTTCAGAACAGGTCGTTTGCTATCACAAACTAAGCTTCAGGATTTCGAAAGCGGTGAAATGCTGGTTTCTACAGATCCAGTATCCACCAATACCTCCCTGGTACGTGAAGGTGGGGTGTACAGCTACGGTCAGATTTACGGCTTCAAGCTGAACCAGAATCAGGTGGACGATTTGACTGGTTTTGATGCCAATGGCTACGGCCTAGAAGTCGGTATATTGAAACAATTCACTGCAGAGTGGTCTGCAGGAATTATGGTAGGTATCCAGAAGATGGATAGCAGTTTCAAAAATGCCACAGGCAGCCTTAGCACCAGAAACTTTAGAGCAGGCCCCTTTGTAGCCTGGGATCATGAGAGCTGGCACTTAAATGCTGCTCTGACTTACGGCATGACAGATATCAACAACAAGCGGACTGACATGCTTGACGGAACTGAGTACAAATCCACGCCGAAATCCACAGAGTGGACTGCTTACGCTTCTGCTGGCTATGATTTCAGCTTGGATAATCTAATTACCGGCCTGACTCTGACACCTAATATAGAGCTGATATATATCCACAATACCGTGGACAGCTTTAAAGAAAAAGGCAACGGCAAACGAGCTCTGAAGGTTGATAAACAGAATCATCAGGGTTGGATTACTCGAACCGGGCTTAACCTGACCTGGTTGCTTCCTAATGTAGAATCGTCAAAACAGCTAAGAGCCGGCGTTGGTTACCAGAAGAGCTTCCTCGAGGATTCGGACATTTCAGTCGGCTTTGTTGAGCAGGCTGGTATCCAGAATTTGAAAGCGGGTAACTATGGCAGGGACTCTGTTTATTACAATCTTGGATACAGTCAAAACATGAACAGTGACCAGAATATTCATATCGATTACTTTGGGTCCACTGGCAACAAGAGCCAGAGCCACGCAGTGGCTCTGACCTATGAAATGAAGTTCTAGTTTCTCTATACCTGTTTTGGGGCCTTAAAGCCCCAAAGCAACACCTTCCCTTCTTGGGTCAGCACCACCTTGTGTCTGCTCCCCACCTGATTGGGCGAGGGTTTACGACGATTTTGCTAAAGCTGTAAGCTGGAACTTCCTGTTCAACATAAAACCACTACCTTTTCATTTTTATTAAAAGAAGTGCTGTCCAAAAAACAGCAGCATCAACATTGATAACATGGATTAAAAGTTGATCAAATAGGACATCAATCGGCTAATGGCAAAAGCGCAATCAACTGTTCAACTGCTGCCTTTATACAATCCTGTTCCATCTCCAGCTTGCCCATTCCGGCAATAGTAAAACTCTGCATACTGATCAAACAGGTTAACGCCTGAGTGTTGGTTGACTCCGGCAACTCTGCTGCTTCAAGGTTTACCTGTACCAGACTTCTCATACCTTCAACACTGGCCATAACCTGTTTCAAACCGTTCTCACTGAGCAATTCCCGTTCATTAAGACTGAGTGCAATCAAACAACCTCTCGGATCAATATTTGCTGCCATAACTCTTAGCAGATCATGAATATTACCCATACCTCGAGGCTGTCGTACTAATAGCTCAGCGACGGGGCTTCGAAGTTCCTGATAGCGATTCAGTACTTCAAGAAACAGCTTTTCTTTGTTGCCAAACTCGTTATACAGGCTGCGTTTGTTCAGACCTGTCGAAGTCATCAAATCACTCAGGGAAGTTGCAGCATAACCCTTATCCCAGAACACATTTAGTGCCTGATCTATAACTTCACCACGCTGATAACTCTTGGGTCTGGCCAACTTTTAGTCACTCTGAATTCGGTTGAGTAGTCACTCTACGACCGTGATTATAGCGATAACGAACCAATCGGTAAAAAATCTTGCCAAGGACAATGGTCTTGTATAATGTATTTTACCAATCGGTTACTTATTTTTTAGAGAAGAAATATGACAATTGTTCACGGTGTTCCTCTGTCTCCATTTGTTCGGAAGGTTATTCTAGTTCTGGAAGCGAAAGGTGTTGAATACACCGTGAATCCGGTAACACCGATGAATAAGCCGGAAGGTTTTGAAAAGATAAGTCCACTAGGCAAGATTCCAGCCATTGAGGATGACATGGTGACTCTGGCGGATTCATCTGTAATCTGTGAATACCTGGATCAACGTTACCCTGAGAACTCTATTTATCCTGAAGGTTTGGTTGAACGCACTCAAGCGCGCTGGCTGGAAGAGTACGCTGATACTGCTGTTATCGGTGTTGCTGGACCCATTTTCTTTGAGCGTATAGTCAGAACCAAAATGATGGGGCAGGAAGCAGACGAAGCTCGTGTTCAGAAAGTGATTTCTGAAGAACTACCAAAAGTATACGGTTATCTGAATGAACAACTGGGCGACACTGGTTTTCTGATAGGTGACAACCTGACCACCGCTGACTTCGCTGTTGGTACCAACCTGATCAATGCCATGTACGCGGGTGTTGACGTTGACGCAACTCGCTGGCCAAAACTGGCGGCTTACAAAGATCGTCTGTTTGCTACAGAACTGTTTCGTAATCGTATGGCTAAAGATAAGGCCATGATGGGGGCTTAGTAACTGTTCCGATTCCAGCTAAAATTGTGAAAAATTCATGCCATCTTTAACATAGCTGGCATGAGTTATGTCTTCACTCTCCAGTCTTGATATTTCAAAAAATATTCAATTATTAGTTTATGAGTATCAAATCGTTTAAAGTAACCTTTAACTACTCTATGGGATTCTGTTTTCATTTTTCGATACGTTCAATCAAATATAATGACGAAATTAGCTGGAAAAAAACTTCCTTCCATCTACTTCTTAAAACACGAATAATAAACTAAATATACTTCAACAGGCAGAAAAAATATTTGAAGCGCGGCTGGAATGGCAAGCATTCCATACCAGGGATTGTTACAGTCAAGACTTAAATATTCTAATGCTGATACCCTTACAGGTGTACTCACTGAATAGTTAGCCGTTAAAGGAAAAGAGTTAGAGTTGCTACTGTTCGCTTGTTCACCTGTCGCAAATTCAATCCAACTAATAGTTGGCACAATAAAATCCAGATTTCCAGCAAGAGCCTGACAATTTAGAACCAAAGCTCCATTCTGCTCATTGTATGGTGAACATATACCATAAATAATTTGCTTTTCTCCTTCATCAAGATAAAGCACACTGCCATTATCAATAGTCGCGTCTCCTTTCGTATAAGGAGTGATGTAAAGATAGTTTGGTATTGATTTGTTATGAGCGTTTTTTGCATTGGCATCAAACAACCTTATCTCATCACTTCTTCCTGAAGAATCTTGTAACAATAAATCCAGAGATTCCAAATCATCAGAATTAAGATCAACACCATTCAGTAAAGGATAATTATCAAGCTGGATCTCTGTTTCAAGTTTTAGTAGCACAATATTATTACTGATAGAGGTTTTTAACTGGTCGAAACTAACAGAAGCTGCTTTAGTTGTCTGACCATCTCTCATTTCCAACTCGACACAATCCCATTCTTGAGTTTTACCCATACAACTCCCATCGGTAATCGCCCAATTCGGAGCAATCACAACGGAAGAGCATTGGAAGTCCTTACCCGTTTTTTTGGCAGATGCAAGCCATAAGGGCGCATCACGATGATCTTCCTGTCTCGTGGTTCTTCGTAACATAAGAGTCTCTTTTACTTGTTCCATTGAACGGAAAGAAGTAAAAAACTCTGAGGAGCGACCAGTAGCAGAGATAGTTTGGGGGATCATAGAGTTATCATGCTCTAATGAAATCGAACCAAAGCTGGCTGCTTGTAAATCAACCACAAGAGTTCCAGACAATATGGCTAAACAGGTTGAAGTCCAATATAGAATTCGTTTCATTCAGAAAATTCAATTAGTAAAAGTGAATTTATAGAAGATATTTTTAATTTGTCTAAATAATAAACATAAAAAACTGAAATTTATTACTA
The DNA here is from genome assembly GCA_004762125.1 of Oceanospirillales bacterium. Classification (GTDB taxonomy): domain Bacteria; phylum Pseudomonadota; class Gammaproteobacteria; order Pseudomonadales; family Endozoicomonadaceae; genus Endozoicomonas_A. The sequence goes on from SIHQ01000014.1 coordinate 81,254, forward strand.
TCTAGAAAAATGGTATTCCCTAGTTTGTGTGAACTATCAATAACCTAGAACCTACTCCCCTTCAGAAACTTCTGATTTTCAATAACCGACGTTTTCCTCGAACTTTAGTGCATGAATTCATTCAGGCTTTTAAGTAAGCTGCAGCTAATAAGTATACTAAGTACTGCTGGTGCAACGACTGCTAACCCTGAAGGTGATAACAGTGATGCCGAAACTATGTCAGTGGCACTGAAGAACTGGTTGGTAGAAAACGAACGAGTAACTCAGTTACCAATTCAGGTGTTTTACGAAAAACGAGTCGATGGCTTCAAGCGATTGGTAAAGACCGCTTACATAAGTAGCGGCCTTGCCTGGCCCACCGCCCTTTCTCGCGCGAAGCGATTCAACGGTGGTAGCATTGCCTCCAGCATTAATAACAAGATCCTGCACAGGGTCATAGAACGAACCGGGAAACTGTTGAGTGACAACTGAGTCAGGTATTACTGCCTTCCAAAAGGAAGGGCTTATCTTTATTGGTGACATTCACGGCCAGCATCAAAAACTGGTCGATTTGTTGTCACACCTTGGCTTTGAGCCAGATAATCCAAAGAGTCTTTCTGATCAATATCAGCTGGTATTTGTCGGTGATCTCGTTGATAACAAAGCTCAACCTTCCGTTGATCACCTTTCTACCTTGCAACTGGTTAAGTCACTGGTCGATTCCGGTCACGCTTTTTGCGTCATGGGCAACCATGAGCTGAATGCAGTTGGCTGGTATCTGAAAAATGATCAGGGACAGCCACTCAGAGAACACTCTAAAAGAAACCTGCATCAACACGAAGTGTTTCTGCAACAGGCGAGGCCTCAATACGAATACTGGCTAAATTGGCTCAGACAACTCCCGTTGTTTATCGATTTTGGAGAAATCAGAGTCATTCATGCTTGCTGGCAAGACCGGTTGATCAGCCAGCTGAAAAGCTTCGTTAATGATGCTGGCTGCCTGAAAGACCAACACTGGCAAGACGCTTTCGATGAAAGTCATCCTCTTCATGAACTGATTGAAACGTCTCTCAAAGGTCCGGAAATTCCTTTGCCGGAAGGCTACAGTTTTAAAGATGTTTCTGGTCATACTCGCAAAAACATTCGAGCCGGTTGGTGGCTACCAAACGCTAACACTTACTTGAGTACTGCACAGGTTCCAGTAGCGGCTATCAGCGATATTCCTGATCTGATTATTCCTGAAACCCAAAGTATGGAACCTCCTGAAAAACCTGTCATTGTTGGGCACTATACCAAGTCAGGCCAGCCTGTCTGCTTCAGTAATAAAGTCGCCTGTGTCGACTACAACGCTGCAAGAGGTGATAACCCACTGGTCGCCTATATCTGGAGCAGAGGTGAAACAACTCTGAGCGACAGTGGTTTTAAATACGTCGGAAAGAAAGATTTGCCTGACTGAAGTTTTTTGATATCACAGGAGAGTAGCCTGACTTTAGGGAAACCATAAGGCTTACTGGAATTGGCTGATACTGGACAGGCATTCGTAATGGTTGGGCTTCTCTACGATCAGCCCAACCTACGACAGCGGTGTTTTTCTAGTGGTTTTCGAATCAACTGAATTTTTTGAATTAACTAAAAATGCGCTGTGACCAGACTGTCAAACCTGATGCCACACTACCAAAGTGATCGCCATCAACCACTTCCAGTTCGGGTAATCGCTGTCTGATCGCCTGCTGAATCACCGGAGACTGGGAACTACCACCTGTTAAATAAACCAGGTCAGGCAGTGAACCAGCTTGAGCCAGAGCTTCATCAATCAGGTTGATCATTTTTCTGACTGGTCGCTCAACCGCCTCAGCCATATCATCGAAGCTGATAGTATGGGCCAGCCCCTGCTCCACATAAGCCAGATCTACCAGGTGGTCAGATTGGCTGGAAAGAGCAATCTTGCTCTGTTCAGCACTGCGAACAAGATGATTATTCTGACGATTGTTATAGAGCTTTATAAAACGCTGAAGCAGTTCCGGTTGGCTACAGTCTCGTAATAACTGTTTAAGTAACAAACCGGTTTCCATGCTGTTGAAGTCAGACTGAGCGCTGACATCATTGGTCGCTACTGCATTCAGAAACACCTGCAAAGGAACAGGCTTACCGCTTTTCATCTGTGACTCACTGCCGAACAATGGCAATAGACTGTTGCTCGCCAGTTGAACGTCCAGGTCGTTACCGCCAATTCGTTCACCCGTATGGCCAACAAAATCGTCTCGGCGATCCTCTTTTTTTCGATAATCCGGGCCCATTCTGACGACTGCACAGTCAGTAGTACCACCACCAATATCAACAACAATGACCGTTCTATTTTCAGTCAGTGTCTGTTCGAAGTGCAGGCCCGCAGCAATAGGCTCGTAGAGAAATTCAACGTCTTCAAAGCCAGCCTGCTTCGCTGCAACCGTTAGAATGGCCAGTGCTTGCTGATTGCTTTTTTCAGCATTCAGTCCCTGAAAATTAACCGGGCGGCCAATGACTGTCCGAGTTAAAGGTTGTGAAAGCTGAGCATCCGCTTTGCTTTTGACGTTCTGCATCATCGCCGTAACAATATCTTCAAAGAACCCTACTTGCTCAGGCCTCAGGCCACTGGCTCCCAGAAAAGATTTTGGAGATTTAACAAAGTAACCCTCTTCCGGCAGACTGAAATACTGTTCAAATGCAGATCGACCAAAGAATAGAGTCTGCTCATCAGGTGTAAAACCTTCTTCACGTCTTACTCTTCGAGCATTGGCCAATGGCCCAGCACGCAAAGCAATGTATTGTTCTTGGGCATTACCACTCATACCAAGGCCGACAGACTCACAAATCAGCTCTCGAGCAATTGCGTAGAGCGTCGAAGGGATAAATGCCTTGTCGCCCTCCAGTGCCAGCAACTGCTGTTTTACATTGCCGGAATTATCAACTTGAAACGTGCCTAGAGCACAGTTTGAAGTGCCATAATCAAAGCCGCAGATCGTTTTATTCATCCCTGAGTACCGTTGGGAAGAGTTGAAAAAGGGCGGCGACATTAACATTTTTTGGGCTAATGTGAGAAGCCTTCATCTATATCCGTATTATCTGCAGTTCCTTTAAAGACTTGCCCTGCGTCAATACGGCCTACAACCAGCATCTTATGCTGAAGCTCTTCAAAATTCTTCCCCCTCACTAGTAACTCCTCATACTAATTACGGTATTAAGGCGTTACCGACCCAAGGAATTTTATGCTGTATACGCAGGAAAATGGTTGGAAATCGCTGAATCGTCAGCAACGTCAGGAAATTATTGATTTCTGTGAGCCTTATAAAACGTTTCTCGACAAGGGCAAAACCGAGCGTGAGTTTGTCCTCGAATCCCAGAAACTTGCTGAAGAGAATGGTTTTGAAGATGCTTTGTCAAAAAGCAGCCTGAACCCTGGTGACAAAGTCTGGTTCAATCTGCGTGACAAGAATCTGGTATTGGCCGTCATTGGTCAGGAACCTCTAACAAACGGTGCTGACTTTGTTGTTTCTCACGTAGATTCTCCTCGTCTTGATTTAAAACAGAAGCCTCTCTACGAAGATTCAGAGTTTGCTCTGCTGAAAACCCACTACTACGGTGGTATAAAAAAATACCAGTGGGCATCTCGCCCTCTAGCGCTACACGGTGTTGTTGCACTGAAAAGCGGCGCCAAAGTGACCATTACCATTGGTGAAGACGATAGCGATCCTGTTTTTGTTATTCCTGATCTTCTGCCTCATCTGGATCACAAGGTTCAACGCGAGCGTAAAGCTAGCGAAGTGTTGAAAGGCAGTGAAATGCACGTGCTGGTTGGTTCTATTCCTTGCGAATTCAACAATCAAGAGATCAAGGATGAAGTGAAGTACAACGTTCTGCAGAAGCTGAACTACAAGTACGACATGACCGAAGAAGATTTCATCTCCGCTGAATTCGAGTTAGTTCCTGCTGCCAAGGCGCGTGATATAGGCCTGGATCGTGGTCTTATTGGCTCCTACGGTCACGATGACCGTATCTGTGCCTGGACCTCTGTCAAAGCTATTACCGATATGAGTCATACACCTGAGCGTACCGCTATCTGCTTCCTGGTGGACAAGGAAGAAATTGGTTCCAACGGTTCTACCGGTTTGCAATCTCGCTACATCGAACACTTTATGGAGGAGCTGGCAGCACGTATTCCTTCCAGTCGTGATGACCGCCATGCCGTACGTCGAAGCTTCTGGAATTCACGTGCATTGTCTTCTGATGTTAACGCAGGTTTGAACCCATTGTTCAAACAGGTACACGACGAACAGAATGCATCAAAGCTGGGTTACGGTATTGTTCTAACTAAGTACACGGGTTCTCGCGGCAAAGCTGGTAGTAACGACGCAGATGCAGAATTCATCGGTGAGCTACGCGCTATGTTTGATAATGCCGAGATTAAGTGGCAAACCGGTATGCTGGGTGAAGTAGACGAAGGTGGTGGCGGAACAGTAGCCATGCTGCTGGCTCAGCATGGTATTCGTACCATCGATGCCGGTGCGGCATTGCTGTCCATGCACTCGCCTATGGAGGTGGCTTCCAAATACGACGTTCATGAGATTTATAAGGCGTATAAAGTTTTCTTCGCCTAATAGACTGACCTAAACCAACTTATCCTGGTTCCAGGTACATTGCGCCATCTGGAGTCAGGAACTGTTGATATTTAAGGTTTTTCTTATGCTTCTGGAGCAGCTTCAGAGAGTACTTAATGTAGTGTTCTGTTGATAAATTATCGCTGCAATACGCTTCCAGTAAATCCAGCCACTCCTGATGAATAATACATATACTGGCTCCCCCTATGTTCTTCATCGGGCAGTCATCACACTGAACGTGTGACACTTCATTGGTCGCCAGCTGTCTCTCCCACTTCCTGCGATAATTAACAGCGTTGTTTTCAACCCACTCCATTGCTCTCATTTCCTGCTCACTCTCAGGAAATCCAGATACATACTCATGCAGGCACGCCATCTGCTGCTTAAGGAATTCTTCTGTCGACTCATTAATATCTTTTTCATGACCAACAAATCTGAGAATCAATGCAAGCATGGGGTCATCGATTACAAGCATGGGGAATTCCGGAAATGGAAGAGAGAAAAAAACAGGATGTGTTCGAAACTAAAATGAAGGTAACGTCTCAAAAAACTGCTGGAGCAGGAATGCTATCTGATGGCTACCACTTGGAAATCATAGCCTAGAAAGCATCCATTACCAGCGACTCGGAAACTAAAAACAGAAGCAGTAATTATTCATTGATACCCAGAAGCTCAACATCAAAAATCAGAGCTGAATTTCCTGGTATTTTTCCTGCACTGCGGCTGCCGTAAGCCAACTCTGCTGGAATATAAAAACGATACTTGTCACCAACAGACATCAACTGAAGCCCTTCAGTCCAGCCCTTAATAACCTGGTTTAAACCAAAGGAAATAGGCTGACCACGCTCTACCGAACTGTCAAAAACCGAACCATCAACCAAGGTACCGTGATAGTGAACTTTAACCTGATCCGTAGCTGACGGCATTTCAGTCCCTTCACCTTTTTCCAGCACCAGATATTGCAGGCCAGACCCTGTGGACTGAATACCTTCTGCGTCCTTGTTCTGCTCAAGAAACTCCTGCCCTTGCACCAGAGCTTCCTGTGACAGCACCTTGCCTTGGGAAAAACGTTTGAATCCCCAGAACATCATGGCAGCAACAAAGAGAATCAGAATAAGCTTGGACACGGCTTCACCTTGGAATTTGTTTGAATCCATGCAAAGTACCTTATCTATTCCACCATTGGCCAGCTTCTCTATTCAAAAGCTTTGGTTTAAGCTGAGGCGATTGCGTGTTGTCGGCGCAGCAGGGACATAAAAAAATAACAATGAACAGGGAATCTACACTATGCGTAAGCTTCTGACTTTTGCAGCGGCACTGCTGCTGCCCCTCATGGCAAATGCCAACAACTATTCCATAGGCACTGGCGGACAAAGCGGTATTTATTACCCCTTTGGCGGCGCGCTGGCCAAAGTATGGTCTGACAAAGTAGACGGTATCAATGTCAAGGCCGAGGTATCTGCGGCTTCCGTTGAAAATACCATCAAGGTCGTTAAAGGCGATATGCTGGCCGGTCTGGCCATGGGTAACGTGGTTCTGGATGCCTACAACGGTGAAGGTAAATTCCCTGCCAAAATGCCTGTAAAGGTGCTGTTCGCACTCTACCCGAACCTGATTCACAGCGTTGCTCTGGATAAGTCAGGCATCAAAGGTTTGTCTGACATGAAGGGCAAGCGTATCTCTCTCGGCGCACCTGGCTCAGGCACAGCGGTCACTTCGGAAGCTCTGCTGAAATCTGTTGGTCTGAACGCAGGCAAAGAATTCAATGCGGTTTACCTGAACTTCTCTGAAACCACCAACGCTCTCGCCAATGGCCAGATTGATGCTGGTTTCCTGGTCGGTGGCCAAGGTGTTGGCGCAGTGACTCAGCTTGCTCTGACTCATGATATCGAAATTCTGTCTATCACTGATAAAGAACAGACTGACTTCAAAAAAGCTTATCCGGCTTACACCAGTTACACCATTCCAGCGGATGTCTACAACAAAGTGGAAGCGGTTAATACTCTGAGTGTCTGGAACGTATTGGTGGTTAACGAAAGTATGTCTGACGACGTAGCTTATGAGCTGACTAAAGCCGCTTTTGAGAACATCAACGATGTCAGAAAAGTAGTAAAGGCTGCTAACTTCACCACTCTGAGCAATGCCGCCAGCCTCAGTGGTGTTCCTATGCACCCTGGTGCTCAGAAGTACCTGAACACCGTCAAGTAAACACCGCATCAATATTCAATGATACCCAAAGGATTTGAAGATGTGAGTAGGCGGCAAAAGAGCGAATCCCCATGAGCCTACAAAAAGTAGGTGATTGGGGTGAGCGAAAGCAGCCAACGACCTCACATATTCAAAGCCGATGGGTATAAGCAGGTCGAGGAATCTCGGCCTGCTCTTATTCTTATCATTCAAGGAAAGTCAGCTATGACCAGAGCAGTGGTAACCTTGTCAGGATGGCTTGTCTTTCTACTGGCTGTTTCTCTTTCTGCCTTTCAAGTCTGGCAGGGCACAACGTCCACCATTTCCGCCACTTATTTTCGTCCCGCCCATCTGAGCTGGGTGATGGTACTGATTTTTCTTTACTACCCACTGATTAAAGATCAGCAGCACAGACTCTATCTGCCCACGCGATTGTTTGACCTTGGTCTGGCAGTTACGGCCGTAGTATCGGGCTATCTGATTGTCAGCTTTGACTACAACGACATTAACTACCTGCTTTACGGACTCAGTGATGCAAACCTGATGGCCGGTTGTGCCAGTATCTTTTTGCTGTTGGAAGCTTGTCGCCGAACCGTCGGCTGGGTCATGGTTGCCATCGCACTGACCTTTTTTTCTTACAGCGCATTTGGCTACCTTCTACCCGGAACACTTGCCACTAAAGCTTATTCTTTACAGGAACTGATTCAGTTTCAGATTTATTCCAGTAACGGCATCTTTGGTTCAGCGCTCGGTATCGCCGCAACAACGGTTTTTATCTTTGTGCTTTTTGGTGCGTTTCTTGAAGTCACCGGAGCAGGCAAATTCTTTATTGATCTCGCTTTCTCCGTTGCCGGTAAATATCGGGGCGGCCCTGCCAAAGCAGCGGTTATTGCTTCTGCCGGCCTTGGCTCTATTTCCGGCTCAGCCATTGCCAACACCGTTACTACCGGCTCCATCACTATTCCGATGATGAAGAAGCTGGGTTATAAACCCGAGCAGGCTGCGGGCATTGAAGCAGCGGCCTCCACGGGCGGCCAAATTATGCCACCCATTATGGGCGCCGGTGCTTTTGTCATGGCGCAGTTCACCGGTGTGCCTTATAGCGAGATCATGTTGGCCTCCATTGCTCCGGCTATTCTCTACTTCTTCTGTACCCTTTTGTACGTCCACATCATGGCCTGCAAACTTAACCTGAGTGCGGTTGAGAAAACTGAAGCCGCCTGGAGTGTCATGAAGAAAGGGGCACACTTCCTGCTGCCACTGATTCTGATTACTACACTGCTGCTAATGGCTTTCTCACCTTTACTAGTAGGTGTCGCTGGCTGTGTTGCCATTCTGGTAACCGCTGCATTGCGTTCCCACAGTCGTGTTGGTGTTAGAAAAATAATGGAAGGAATGAAAGCCGGTGCACTGATGGCTTTACCCATTTCAGTAGCGTGTGCTTCGGCAGGAATCATTGTGGGAGTCGTCGGTCAAACCGGCATCGGTTTGCAGTTCACTCAGTTTGTGACAGAGCTTTCCGGCGGTCACCTGTTTACAGCCTTGATTCTGATCAGTCTGGTTGCTTTAGTGTTGGGTATGGGGTTACCTGTCACCGCTGCCTATATTGTACTGGCGGTTATGGCCGTACCTTTATTGGGCGACTTTGGTCTGCCACTGCTGACATCCCATTTACTGGTGTTCTGGCTGTCACAAACTTCTAATGTCACGCCACCTATTGCACTGGCTGCCTTTGCTGGCGCGGGTATCGCCAATGCCAACCCCATGAAGTCTTCAGTAGAAGCTTTTAAGTTAGCTGCAGGATTGTTTGTTATTCCACTGATGATGGCGTATTCCGGACTGATCAATACCGGTGGCGAAACCTTTGATTTCATTCTCAGCGTATTAATGACTCTGGCCATTATTATTGCCATGGCTTTGGGAATAGAAGGTTACCTGCTGCGGAAGCTGACATTGATTGAAAGAATAATATGTCTGCTCAGTATGCCTCTGTTGATGTTTGACCCAGCGGGCTATGGCTTCACGGGGCTTATACTGGTGACAGGAATAATCGCTGTTCAGTGGATTTACAGAGAAGATAAAACAGTTCAAACAACCCAATAGGCTTTAATAATTCGATAATAAGTAGAAGACGTTTGAATTCATGCATCATGTGCCTGCCGACGGCGGACACATGATTAACTAGACATTCGACTTTGTGTGATTAGGGTGTTGCTTCCATCAGTGTTCTGGCGACCGCGCGTTCTCCTGAGTGCATAAATAATTTAGGAATAAGTTTCAACATATCTTCTGTCAGATCTTCACCACCATCAACAAAGGCTTTGATGAAACTAAGAATTATCTTGCCCCTGACACGCTCTACATTGACAGACATCATTTTGGTCCCATCAAGTTTGCCTTTGATCATTTGTGGAGCAAGTTTTTCTACCTTATCGAGATCACTCTCCATTTTAAAAATGGCCATAGTTACCGGGTTAACCGGTAAACCCATCGCCTGAAGCAGCCGGGCTATTCGAATAGGCTTTTTGGCAAAGTACTGTGCTGAATCAACCAGTGATTTCTTCGGATTCAACAAGTGGGCAGTAAAACCCTGAATTTCTTCACTCACGTATCGAACTGGAGTAGCAACGACAGTGGGGCCATAATTAATAAGAAGGTTGATCGGATTCACTGTATTCAGAATCCCTAACGCAGATCTTGACGCATCAATAACAGATTTCCCTGCAGAAACAGTCGCTTTCCGCCCAAATGAGAAATAACTGGAAGGGTTCTCCGCAGAGCCCGACAACACTTTATCCAGCCCTTTTTGTGGCATGATACTCTTGCAATCCATAGCGCTATTGAGTGCGTACATCCTCGTACTCCAATCTCTCCCCCCGATACTTTCCAAGTCTAATGGAGGCAGGTTCTTGTTACTCTGACAACAAGGTCAGTATTACTGACAAAAATTTTGGATAATAAATAGAAAAACATGAATAAAGTCGCTCTTATTACCGGTTCCAGCCGCGGCATCGGTGCAGCAACAGCCAGATTGCTGGCCCAGAAAGGCTACGATGTCTGCATCAACTATCTGAAAAATCATGAACAGGCAGAACATCTGGCTGAACAGCTTCAACAGCATGGAGTGAAAACTCTGACCGTTCAGGCAGATATTTCCCAGGAAGAAGAAGTCACTCGATTATTCAAAACGATGGATGAACAATTAGGAGCCGTATCTGCATTAGTCAATAATGCTGCGATTCTTCTACCCCAGATGCCTGTAGAGGAAATGACTGCTGAACGTATCAACAGAATGATGACGACTAATGTCACCAGCTACTTTCTCTGCTGTCGTGAAGCCATTAAACGGATGGCTCTCAAAAATGGTGGTAAGGGAGGAGCCATCGTTAATGTATCTTCCGCCGCTTCAAGAATTGGCGCAGCCAATGAGTACGTTGATTACGCCGCGTCCAAGGGAGCTGTTGATACCCTGACTCGTGGTTTATCTATTGAAGTGGCTGGAGAGGGCATTCGTGTTAACTGTGTGCGACCCGGCTTTATTTATACGGACATGCACGCCGATAGTGGTGAGCCTGATCGTATTGAGCGAATAAAAAGTGTTATTCCGTTACAACGTGGTGGTACTGCAAAAGAAGTAGCCAACAGTATTGCCTGGCTATTGTCTGATGAAGCGTCGTACGTCACGGGTTCATTTATCGATATTGCTGGCGGTCGCTAGAAGAAGTGAGGGTTTATGCGAGTCCTCGTGGTCTCTGACATTTTTGGTAAAACACCTGCTCTGGAAGAGTTGGCAAAAGCGATGCCAGTAACTACCGATATCATTGATCCATACGATGGTAAGTTTATGGCCTTTAAAGATGAACAGGAGGCTTACAATTACTTCTGCAATGAAGTTGGTTTGGATAGTTACTGCCTTCAACTTAAAAAGCAGGTCGATTCATTAAAGCAGCCTGTGGTGATGATTGGTTTTAGTGTTGGTGCCAGTGCTATCTGGAAACTGTCTGCTCACATGGATATGGAAAAAGTAAAAAGTGCTGCTTGTTTCTATGGCTCTCAAATCCGACATGAATTGAATATCCGACCTGTGTTCCCCATAACTCTGATTCTTCCCGCTTCCGAAAAGCACTTTTCTATAGAACAGTTTCGCTCTGACCTGAAAGAAAGAGACAATGTCAGCTTTATTCAAAGCCGATATTTTCATGGTTTTATGAATAAGTATTCGAAGAATTTTTCTGAGGAGGGCTATCACTCAATGCTATCGTTATTTAGCAATATAGTGCTATCCACTTAAGTATCCAGACATGTGCATTCATACGTCATTAACTCGCTTGGGGCGGGTTAATGACTGTTTAATCCCTGTGAATCTCACTCCAACCTACTGCTGTAGCTATGAATAAATCTCGCAAGGCTTGATCTCGGAGCTGCAGCAGTAGGCCATTTTTTTACTCTCAATTCATTCCGCTCAATTCTCCTCAAAAACGGCAGTACCTAGTTCAGTGATCTGTTGTTTAAAGGAGGGCCAGAATCGAAACTGACAACAATGTTAACAAACTGATAGGGGTGTAGTTCGATATTGACCCGCTGTTCATAGGCAAGCGTTCTTGTTTTGCTGGCACATTACAAGTAACTCTCGCGACACTATCACCGGTAATGTACGTTAGCTTAAACCATTCAGGCATTGCTCGAGCACTGATGCATCCTTCAAAGGCGAAAGGACCGCCATTATTATCTCTAGGACCAGTGGAGACATCAGGGTGAGTATTAGCAAAAAGACCCGTAGGATTTAGCTTGTAAATCCATGCGTGGATCATCCAGAAATTTGTCCATCGGTTGGTGACACGGGTTCCACCGTTTGCTGTTGGAATAGTGCCTGGATATTTCATACATTCGTTGTATGTTGTAAATTGGATCACTTTTGGTTGAAATGTTCCGCTGTCTACAAACAGGCATATGCCACCATGAGCATGCCATGATTCGCTCCTTGTTCATCGTGTTGGTCTTTGACCTTTTTAACGGCATCTTGTACCAATGTTGATTTTCTGAATTTTTCTGGAAGGCACTCTTGTTGATCAATTCGCATAGCCAGTTTTCCAGTCAAAGAATGCGACAAACTGGATAGAGGAGATACGTGTTCGATTCTGATAGTCGGCATTTCAAATGGGCGTGTGCATCCATCCGCATTTTTCTCCGTTTCAATAAGTACATTAGGAAAAGGTAAAACGAGATGGCGAGGATGGTGAATCTGCTCTTCATCTGCCGATGTTAAAAATAAGACATGAGGTATGTCTGCATCAAACTTATCGTAGTAAGCCTTTGCAGTATCGGTAGACAGATACTTGTAGCCGATCTTTGTTCGCCTGCTCCCGGACTCCAGTTCTCTATCCTCATTAAGAGTATAATGAGATGCAGCTTCAGGATCTCTGGCTGGTAACTGGTTGTCTTTAACAATCCATTCTATTCGCCGGATAGGATCATCCTCCCGACTTTTATATTCATCCGGATGCGCTTTCTCAAGCTCGTCGGATGTAGGCAATTTTGTTGGATTATAAGAATAAGACTTTGAAAGCATGGTTGCAGCTGCGGCTAAAGGAACCCATTGAGCCACGATACTCAGAGCTAATTCTGTTGTGATTCTTTTGGTTGAGAATGGGTGGGCCTTGATATCAACCTCTCCTACCTTAGAGCGATTACAGATTATCTGGAGTATCTCAACAGGGTGACCTGAACTATCTCGTGCCGGGTAGTTACAGTAGTGCTTTATAGCTTCGAGTTTCCCCCCTGCTTTGCGAGCTTGGTGCTCAGATGCTTCTGCCAAAGAGTCACGAATAGAATTTACTTTGAATTTAACGCCACTGTATCGATTAATTAATGGATCTGCATTCAGCCGAGTAACCTCACCTGCAGTGAGCTCCTTAGTCTCTCTCGGCACAGTAAATAATACTTGGTATTTCTCTGCATATTGATATGAAAAGCCCAAGGGTAACCAGAATGCCGAAGCCACAAAGATGGCAACCTGTTTAACCCAGCATTTTCTAGTTACCATAGAGTACTCGAAGGTAAGAATTTTTAAAGACATACGTCGTATCTGTGTAACTTCGTAACACTAGCTGTTCATTCAAAAATTGCTAACAAGTTGTTCAAAGTAGCAGTATTCAATGCTGCAGTTTCTTAGGATATTCGAGCGAAATGAATTGAAAGTACAAAAAACAGCATACTGCTATAGGTCTGAAATCAAAAGCAGGATTATTTTTCTGAGGAAGGATGTCAGTACTTTTTAAACGGACTGAAAGAAATAATTAAGAATGGAAAAAATAAACCCGGCTTCAACACGACTGGTTGAAACCGGCTTACATATTGGATTTACTCGGAGATAATTCCCAGTTCTACTCGACGATTCTTAGCTTTACCAGCCCGTGTAGCATTGTCAGCAATAGGTTGGGCTTCGCCAGCGCCAACCACTTTGAAGACAGATTGATCGATACCCTGCTCTTCCAGGAACTTGGCTACAGAGGCAGCACGATCAAAAGACAGAGATTTATTGTAAGCCGCATCACCATCAGAATCAGTATGCCCGGTAACGCTGACTCTCAACAGTGGGTTTTCTTTCAGCGCTCTGGCCTGTTTAGCCAAAACGGTTTTGGCATTTTCAGTCAGGTCTGCAGAGTTGAATTTGAAACCAACACCCTGAAGATTAATCTTTACAACAACAGGACAGCCCTGAGCATTAACAGCAGCACCCAATGGAGTGTCAGGACATTCATCAATATTATTCAGAATGCCGTCACGGTCATCATCCAGAGCCTCTACTTTGGCGACCTGCTTCTTGACTGTGCATCCCTTCTGATCAACAACGTCGCCCTGAGGTGTGGCAGGACACATATCCTGAGCATTTACGACACCGTCTTCATCTTTATCCAGAGCACAGCCTGTTTCATCAACAGCTTTGCCCATTGGAGTTGCAGGGCATTGATCCTGACTGTCTTTTACGCCATCACCATCAGCATCACCGTCCATTACATGGCACAGCAGTGCACCAACCAGAGCGCCGCCGATAGCGCCTTTAACGGTATCATCAGAGTCACTGCCATTGGCAATACCACCTACGCCAGCACCTACAGCTGTACAAACAGCCGTACGGTTAAAATGTGGAGATTGGCTGGCACAACCAGTCAGAAAAGAAAGAAGGATCAGGGCAGAAAACCCTTTAAATAAATTGGAGGACATACTTTTCCCTGCGTATGTAGGTTTTAAACTATTTTGTTATTTCACTATGGCCGGCAAGTATGCTCATCCAATGAACTATCTGACCGTTAAGACGTGAATATTATACCTTCATTTATGAGAGATAGATCACATTTTTTTAAACGGGCAGAAAACTGCCCGCAACTGGTTTAAGAGATTTTTGTTCGAAGAATATTCTTCAGGCTGCCTTAGTGTGTGTTTCACTCAACACTTCAATCAAGTCAGAACGGCACAACTCTCCCTGGAACTCACCGTCTGAATCGACCACCGGCAATGGGTAAATAGTTTCCAGTGTGTCCGGAATAATGCTTTCCAGAATAGCATCCGGGAAGACAGAATCCAGCTCTTCCACCATATTATCTTCCACTGAACCAGCAGCATCTGTTTTTACGGCTTCTTCCAGTGATTCCTGCAACACAATGCCTTGATATCCGTCGTCATTGAAATAGTAGCCATAGTTCTCTGGCAACTTTTTCATTTGCTCAAGAGCACCACCAATGGTGCTCGCACTGATTCGATTAATCGGTGGCTGCATCACAGTTTCAACGGTCAGGGCTCTGGCGCGGTTTACATCTTTAACAAACGCTTCCACATAGTCAGTCGCCGGGTGCAAAAGAATTTCTTCCGGTTTACCCATCTGAACCAGTTCACCGTCTTTCAGAATGGCAATTCTATCTCCCAGTCTCAGAGCTTCATCGAGATCATGGGTAATAAAAATAATGGTCTTGTGCAGTTTATCCTGCAACTCAATCAGCTGATCTTGCATTTCACTGCGAATCAGTGGGTCCAGTGCCGAGAAGGCTTCATCCATCAACAGAATTTCAGCATCAGTACAGAGTGCACGGGCGAGACCTACTCGCTGCTGCTGACCACCGGACAATTGTGAAGGGTACTGCTTCTCGTAGCCTTTCAAGCCAACGGTTTCCAGCCACTCTGTTGCTTTCAGAACTTGTTCAGGTTTTTTCATACCTTGAACCGACAAACCATAGGCGACATTTTCTAACACTGTTTTATGAGGCAGAAGGCCAAAACGCTGAAACACCATAGACATTTTGTGTCGTCTGAATTGTTCCAGCTCTTTGTTGTTCAACAGCATGACATCAATGCCATCAACCAGAATTTGTCCCTCGGTGGGGTCAATTAACCGATTAAAGTGACGAATCATAGTTGATTTGCCCGAACCGGACAGCCCCATGATGACAAATATTTCACCACGCTCGATGCTGAGGTTAATGTCTCTGAGCCCGAGGGTATGTCCCGTATCTGCGAGCAATTGATCCTTGCCCGCACCATCATGAACCAGAGGCATCACAGAGGCTGGTTTTTTACCAAACACCTTGTAGAGATTCCGGATTTCAATCAATGGTTGATCAGCCATGCGCAGTCTCCCCTAGATGTTTCTGGGTTCGACTGGCCCATGCCTGGGACACTCGATCAAAGATAATCGCCAGAACAACAATCGCAAGACCATTCAAAAGGCCCAGAGTGAAGTACTGGTTGGTAATGGATTTAAGTACCGGCTGGCCAAGACCTTTCACACCGATCATGGAGGCAATGACCACCATGGCGAGTGCCATCATAATAGTCTGGTTAATACCTGCCATGATGGTAGGCATTGCCAGTGGCAACTGAACACCAAACAGTCGTTGCATGGAGTTGGCACCGAAAGCGGTTGCAGCTTCCAGCACTTCACGATCCACCAACCTGATGCCAAGATTAGTCAAACGAATAACAGGAGGGATGGCGTAAATGATTACAGCAATCAGGCCTGGAATCTTACCAATACCCAGCAGCATAACCACAGGAATCAGGTACACGAATGCTGGCATGGTCTGCATGATATCCAGCATCGGTGTCACAATTTTCTGAACTCGATCCGAACGTGCCATAGCAATTCCGACAGGAATACCAACGACTATTGCCAACAGGGTGCAGACTGTAATCATGCTCAGGGTACGCATGGTGTTGTCCCACATGCCGAAATACCCAATCATCGACATGGCCACTACGACACTGGCCGACAGCTTCCAGGAGCGGCTGGCAAGATAGACAAGCCCTGTCATACAACCCAGCACTATAAACCAGGGTGACTGCAGCAATAACTGTTCGAACCAGACCAGAAAGCTTAACAATGGATCAAAAAGAGACTCGATAAAGTCGCCGTATTCTCTGGAAAAGTCCCTATAGGCACCGTCCAGTGTTTTCCGAATGGTGAGCAGATCACTGCGCTCCATTGCCGGGAATTCCGTTATCCAGGACTTATCAGACATATTGTCTCCTGTTCTTTTTATATGTAGTGAAAATACAGATCACTCCCGCGTTGTAGTTATCATCAAATTCCGAGGTTATCTGCATTTTCCGCCCATCGCTGAGTGGATTAAAGTTCAGCCAAAGCTTTGCGAACGTTCTTCGCTTCCTCAGCAGAAACCCAGCCTTGCCACTGATCACTGGTTTTTAGAAAGTGCTCCATAGCGATCTCACCATCAGCCTGATTATCTTCCATCCAGGCCAACAGACGGTTCAATTCAGCATTGGTGAAAGAACGCTTTGTTAGGTAGTCGTAGGCCGCCGGTGCTTTTGTAGCAAAAGCTTCAGTCGTAATAGTATGAACAGGTGAAGGTGGGTACATAGTTACTTTGGGCTTAAGGCAGTCATCTTTTGTCGTACACGTGACGAACTCACCTTCATTAACGCCGGAACCGAAATCAACTTTCACCATTTCGTATTTACCAAGAACCGCGGTTGGAGCCCAGTAGTAACCAAACCATGCTTCTTCACGTTCATACGCCTTGGCAATAGAACCTGAGAGGCCAGCACCTGAACCCGGATCCAACAGTTCAAAACCAGAGTTCTCGAGTTTCAAAGCGGAAAACAAATTGCTTGCACTTATCTGACAGTTCCAGCCGGCAGGGCAACCATAAAAGGCACTAAGGTCATCATTTTCAGGGTGCTCAAACATCTTTGCATGCTTTCTAATACCCTCAATAGTGGCCATTTCAGGGTATTTTTCTACTAGGTACTTTGGTACCCAAAAACCTTCTTCACCACCGTTAACAAGAGATCTACCGGCGTATCTCAGTCGTTTTTCCTGTACGCCTTTGTCCAGAGCATCTTTCGCCGCATTGCTCCATAGTTCCGGTGCAATGTCAGGCTCACTTTTTTCGATCATAGATGTACTGGTAGGCATGGTGTCGCCAGGTACCAGCTCTGCCTTACAGCCAAATCCGTGGTTAAGAATAAAGCGATCAACGTTGGCAATCAGCGTAGCTGAGTTCCAGTTCATATCTGCGATGGTCACTTTTCCGCAAGATTCTGCGGCCATCGACTGGCCAGAAAAAACCATGGCAGAAAGGGAAAGAATAGTCGCTGTACCAGCAGACTTTAGTACGTCCATTTTGTTCGTTCCTGTCATTTTTATATGTTTTATATTCTTATTTTCTGGCACAAGGTTACAGAACTAATAATTAGACTTCAAATTACTACTGACTATTTAAGACGATCGACTACCAAACTAGACACGATAGTTTGGTAGTTTTTGGTAGGCAATAAAGACATTTAAGCGAAGAGCATCAGGATGTCAGAGCAGCGATATCCAATACCGGCGCAGCATCAATTTTTTCTGCATCCATCATCGACGCAACCCTCTGTAATGCTGATAGTAACTGGGTTTTTTCCCAATCTTCCAGAGACTCAAACCGGTTAATGAACTTTTCATGAAGCAATGGCGGAGCATCCGCCAGCATCTCATTACCCGCTTCTGTCAACTTCGCATTCACTATTCGTTTATCACCAGAACTACGAACCCTTGCTATTAACCCACGATCTTCAAGTCGGTTAAGTATGGTTGTTACTGTTGCCTGACTCAGTGATACATCTTGAGAAACCCTGCGAACGGTCACATCTCCCAGCTTTTTAATGGCTCTCAACACCATAATCTGAGGGATCGTAACCCCACATTCCTTGATCATTCGTTTGGAATGCAAATCGGTTGCACGCATGATTTGCCTCAGAGAGACCAACACATCATTCCAGTAGCAAGGTTCTGTCATTTCATTTCACTAAACGTTATAAGACGAAAAAAGGTGTTACCTTTTGCCATATTTGAAGACTAAAAACAAACTCCCTTTGAAGTCTAATCTTTACAGGTATAATCTTCACCATCTTCTTTCGCTGCAGAAGCTATTAGTACTGATGTCGTACAACAGTTTCCTGAGTGGTATCAAGTTGTTTCCAATTCTATAGGAGCCCTCCTTCTGATGTCTGATCAGACACCTCAATTTTCGCCCCAAAAACTGCCTAGCCATAACCTGAACCCGCCAGTGTTCTGGGGATCAGCCCTACTGATATTCGTACTGGTAGCCGGCACAACTCTTTTTCCCAAGCTCGCTGAAAGCTACTTTGCCTCGGTACAGATCAGCATAATGACCAATGCCAGTTGGTTTTATGTCGCATCAGTGGGCATCATCCTGATCTGTGTTTCATTTCTTGGACTTTCGCGCTACGGCGATATAAAACTTGGCCCTGACCACGCTGAGCCAGATTTCAGTTTTGGCTCCTGGTTTGCCATGCTATTTTCAGCTGGCATGGGTATTGGTCTGATGTTTTTTGGTGTTGGCGAGCCGGTCATGCATTTCCTGTCACCACCTGTAGGTGAAGCCGGAACCATTGAAGCTGCCCGGGAGGCCATGAAGATCACCTTCTTCCACTGGGGTCTTCATGCTTGGGCTATCTACGCTATTGTTGCCCTGATACTGGCATTCTTTGGTTACCGCCACGGCTTACCTCTGACCCTTAGGTCTGCGCTCTACCCCATTATTGGTGATCGCATTTACGGGACTGCCGGACATATCATTGATATTTTTGCCATTCTCGGAACCGTTTTTGGTGTAGCAACTGCTCTTGGTTATGGCGTACTTCAAGTCAATTCTGGTCTGAGCTACCTGTTTGACGTGGAAGTCAGCACCAATACTCAGGTTATTCTGATTATTGCTATTACTGGCCTGGCGACACTTTCTGTTGCTTCCGGACTGGACAAAGGTATTCGTCGTTTGTCGGAACTCAACCTGGTACTGGCGCTGTTCCTGATGGCTCTGGTGATCGTGCTCGGACCTACTGTTTTACTGCTTCAGATGCTCATCCAGAACACTGGCGGTTATCTATCTGACATTGTCGACAAAACCTTCAATCTGTTTGCCTACGAACCTAATGACTGGCTGGGTGGCTGGACTCTGTTCTACTGGGCCTGGTGGTTGTCCTGGTCTCCATTCGTAGGCATGTTTATTGCCCGTATTTCCCGTGGTCGAACCATCCGTGAATTTGTCTGTGGCGTACTCTTTGTACCAACAGCCCTCACCTTCATCTGGATGACTGTATTCGGAAATACTTCTATCGATATGATCATGAACCAGAGCGCCACAGAACTCGCTACTGTCGTTCAAACGGATGTTTCTCTGGCTTTGTTCAAGTTCCTTGAACACTTCCCTATGTCCGGACTGCTGTCGATTGTCGCTATTGTGATGGTGGTTATTTTCTTTGTGACCTCCTCTGATTCCAGCGCTATGGTCATCGACATGTTGGCTTCCGGCGGAAAAGATCACAACCCGCTTTGGCAGCGAGTATTCTGGTCTTGCCTGATTGGTGTTGTTGCCATTGTTCTGATGCTGGCAGGTGGCCTTAAGGCCCTGCAAACGGCCACTATTGCTACGGCACTGCCCTTCGCATTTATTCTGTTGCTTTCAACTTATGGCTTGATGAAAGCGCTTGCCGTTGATGCGACCAAGAAAGACAGCCTTGCTCAGACCACTCTGACACCAAAGGTAGGACACAAACCTATTCCATGGCAGGCCCGTCTGAACAATATGGTTCATTTCCCTCGTCGTAAGGATGTGAAAGCATTTATCACCGAAACCGTTATTCCGGCCATGCAGTCTGTCTCCAACGAACTGGAAAAACAGGGTGTGGAGAGTAATATCGTTATCGATGACAAGAAGTGTGAGCCTCATTTTAAAGTGTTGCACGGTGACGAACACGACTTTGTTTATCAGGTATTTTCTCGAGGCTATCTCCAACCCAGCTTTATGCTGGATGAAGAAGACGAGGAAAACCGGAAATATTTTCGAGCTGAAGTATTTCTCCAGGAAGGCGGCCAGAATTACGACATCATGGGTTACACCCGGGTGCAGGTAATCGGCGATATTATTGACCAGTACGAAAAGCATATGCACTTCCTGCATATGGTTCGTTAACATTCTTCTGATATAGCCCCTCTGATTGTCAGTGGCTTCCCTTTTCATAAGGGAACCACTGCTTTAATTCACAACCATCAAATTTATTCCCACTTTTTTTGCGTCCTTTCCAACCATTTCCCGTCTCTATTAGTGCAGACTTGTTTACAGGTAAATCACATATTTTCCGAGGTTGTTATGGAATCCCACTGGCAAGAACATAAAAACCGGTTGCTGAACTATATCAACCGACAGGTTAATAACCCGGCAACAGCTGAAGATATCCTGCACGATGTTTATCTGAAAGCTCGCTCGCAATTGCACAAGCTGAAGTCTGAAGACAGCATTGGCGGTTGGCTTTATCGTATTGCCCATAACACCATCATGGATCATTTTCGACAACAGAAATCCTAGGAAGATCTATCAGAAACGATTGAATCCCCTGAGGAAGATAAGGAAGAAAAAGCTCATCAGGAACTGTCCCGCTGCCTTGGTCCATTGCTGAAAGCACTGCCAGAAAAATACAGCACACCTTTACAGATGTCGGAACTGGAAGGCATGAGTCAGCAAAAAGTAGCTGATGAACTCGGGCTTTCCCTTTCAGGCGCCAAGAGTCGTATACAAAGAGGCCGGGCACAGTTACGTGAACACTTTACCAACTGTTGCGATGTTGAAGTTGGCCGTGGCGGTGTTACCGATTTCACACCTAAGAACCCCGATAAAAATTGTTAAATTCACCAATGAATATTGAAGCAGTATCACAGCAAGTTATTCAGAATGCCTGCGAATGGGCCATCATGCACGGCGTAGCATTTAAACAAGCCGATAACACAGCAAGACATTGCCCATTCAGTCTCGCCCCTATTGCCATAAAGAGTAAAACCTACGAGCACTTGCTCGAAGTAACGCCTCTTATTACTCGTCTTATCAGCAACATCTCTGAAGACCATGATTTCCTGCAGTCATCATTGAGTAACATGGCTAAAGCTGAGCCTTTCTTTGAGCGACTGATGTCACTACATCAGAAGGCTTATGGCAACACAGAACGCAAACAAAAACCGGCAAGACAACCTCTGTTACTCATGCGAACCGACTTTATGGATGACCGCCAGCACGGAGCCAGAGTCATTGAGTTCAACGGAATTGCTGCAGGCATGGGGCCTTTTGGTCAACGCACGACAGAGTTTCATGATTTTATAAGACAACAATGGCCTGGCGTATTTAATCACTGGCAGGAAAACAGTGATTCCAGAACTGCTGAAAATCAAGCAATGGAACAACTTACCAATGCGATTGTCATTGCCGCAAAAGATGTTCGATCTCACTTTCAGGTGGATGATAAAAACGCTTCCAGCCCAACCTTTCTGATGGTTGTTCAGAAAGACGAAGACAATGTTTACGATCAGCATTTACTGGAAGTTGCCCTGCAAAAACAGGGTATTCGCACGATTAGACGTACCTTTGAACAATTAAGCAGCCAACTTTCTTCCGGCGATAACCAACGCCTTTTACTTGAAGGTGTTGGTGCGATAGATGTTGTTTATCTCAGGGCCGGCTATCAATTTTGTGATTATGAAGCCCCTGAATTAAACGAACCTGTCTGCTGCCACACATTGAGTGAAACCCGACTGTTTATCGAGCGACACCATGTCGCAGTCAACGCAACCATCAGCCAACAGTTGGCCACCAGCAAGTCTATGCAGATGCTGCTGACCATAATGCCTGCAGAAGACTATTCCCGCTGGGGTCTCAGCTTGAATGAAGCTGAGCTGGTTAAGAGTGTTCTGGCTGATATGAAGCCGATCAACCCAGAGACCATAGAGTGGTTTGAGGACTTTGCAGACAAACAGGAATGGGTTCTAAAGAATCAGGGCGAAGGCGGAGGGCACTGTATTTTTGGAAGCGATATCAGCAGCAAACTAAGCCAACTATCGCCAGAGCAGTATGATGCATGGGCCCTGATGCAAAGACTGTATCCCCATGAACGTGAAAAGCCAACTCTTGCTGTTCGAGATGGCCAGATGAGTCAGGTGAATAATCTGGTCAGCGAGATAGGACTATTTACCGCTTACTATCAAGGCAAGCCTGCCACTGATTTTGATGGCTATGCAGGTTATTTGATCCGCAGTAAACCAGCCAGTGAAAATGAAGGTGGTATTCACAGCGGTATGGGCATTCTGGACTCACTGACTCTGGTTGATTAAATGCCAGAGCAAGCCTTTCAGGTCAGATAATTTCTGACCTGAAATTTAACGACAATGCATGTATATTTCGTCGATAGAACAAAAAATGGACGTTTATTGTGAAGTACAAGGTAGTATTTCAAGGACAACTTGAAAATAACTGGTCTGTCGCTCAGGCTCGTGACGCTCTTGGAAAAACTGTCAACTTACCCTCCAATATCCTCGACAAAATTTTCAGCATCTCTACGTCAGCTAGTCAAAATATCACTCTCAAGAAGAATCTATCCAATGAACAAGCTGATACTTACATTGGATTATTGAAAGAATGCGGCATGAGAGCAAACAAGATTTCAGCTGCTCCTGCTCCTAGCCAATCTCTTGCCATTCAAGAGGAAAGTACACAAGTCTGTCCAAAATGCCGGTTTGAACAACCTCAATCAGAATTCAGTGATATCTGTGAAAACTGTGGCATTTACATGTCCAAATATCAGGTTCAAAAAGAAATTCCAACTATCTCCAGAAGTATAAAGGCTGAACCGGTCGCCACCAGCAGTTCTTCCGCTAAAACAGCCGTTATTGCTCTTCTGGCGCTGATCGTGTGCTATATGATTTTCAAGAAATGGCCTATCGCTGATGATGATGGAATCACTGGCCTGCCATCGGTTCCCGTAACTGCTTATAAATTCCCCGATGCACCTGATTCTTTCGAGAAAATGCTAAAGCCGGACTATATCAATGTCATTTCCATTTCTGACCCAACTTGTAAGCCCTGTCAGAGCATGGTTCAAAATGACAAGCGCCTTCTAAGCGTGAGAACCGATGTAGCTATTACTCGCATTGAGATAGACCGCTTTGATACCGCTTTCGCGATATAAGAGCCAGATATAATGTGAATATGAGGTATGTTCCTTTTCAGGCTATTTTTGATCGGAAAGGGAAGCTGGTTGCGATAGACGACGGAGAAAAGAGGCTTGGCAGAGATTACTATATAGAGGAGTTACACAATAATATTCCGCGTTAAGTTGGCATATATACCCAAAGAATTTGAAGGTGTGGGAAGGCAGAAAATGAATGAAGCACAGGTGCCTGCAAATAGTAAGTGGTTGGGGTGAGGTCTATCTCTGGTGGCTGTAGAGCGATAGTAGATAATTCCATAGACAGGGTTTGACCGGACTCAACAGTCAAACCCTGACACTACAATTACTCCACAGTCACAGATTTTGCCAGGTTTCTTGGTTGGTCTACATCAGTGCCTTTGATAATGGCTACATAGTAAGACAACAGCTGCAGAGGAATGGTGTAGAGAATAGGAGCAACAATTTCTGCCACTTGTTCTACCGGCCATACCTTAATTCCATCACCCTCCATCAGTCGTGCTTCCTTATCAGCAAACACATAAAGCTGACCACCACGGGCACGCACTTCTTCCATATTGGATTTCAGTTTTTCGAGCAAATCGTTGTTTGGCGCTACAACAATTACCGGCATTTCATTATCAATCAAAGCCAGAGGGCCATGTTTGAGTTCACCAGCAGCATAGGCTTCAGCGTGAATATAGGAAATCTCCTTCAGCTTCAGCGCACCCTCCATAGCAATTGGATATTGACTGCCACGGCCCAGGAAAAGACTGTGATTTTTATCCGCAAAATCTTCTGCCATGGCTTCGATATCAGCACTCATTTCCAGAGACTTCTTAATCACCTGTGGCAATTCACGCAGAGCTTGAACGATTTCAGATTCCTTCTCTTCACTCATTCCGGAGTGACGACCTACCGCGGTAGCCAGCATCAGAAGCGCTGTCAGCTGAGTAGTGAAAGCCTTGGTAGAAGCGACACCGATCTCAACACCAGCACGAGTCATAAGAGAGATATCTGATTCACGAACCATGGAAGAACCTGGCACATTACAAATACTCAGGGAAGCCATATAACCCAGCTCTTTAGCCAACTTTAGAGCTGCCATTGTGTCTGCCGTCTCACCGGACTGAGAGATGGTAACGAACAGGCAGTCGTCTGGCACAAAGAACTTTCGATAGCGAAACTCGGAAGCAATTTCGATACGGCATGGAATGTTCGCCAGCTCTTCAAACCAGTAACGTGCCACCATACCCGCATGATAACTGGTACCGCAGGCAACGATTTGTACAGCCTTGGTCTTTTTCAGAATCTCGATGGCATCTTTGCCCAGCATATCCAGATTCAGTTTATGTTCACCCAGACGACCTTCCAAAGTGTTGGCAATGGCGTCTGGCTGCTCATGAATTTCCTTGAGCATGTAGTGACGATACTGACCTTTGTCACCCGCATCGTGTTCTACATCACTTTCCTTGGCAATACGCTCTATCGCTTTGCCCGTCACGTCATAAACAGAAACAGAATCACGAGTAATTTCCGCCACATCGCCTTCTTCCAGATACATAAAGCGACGAGTAACCGGGAACAAAGCCAGCTGGTCAGAAGCAATGAAGTTCTCACCCAGACCCAAACCAATCACCAGTGGACTACCGGAACGGGCAACAATCAGACGTTCGGTATCGGTGCGGTCCATCACCACCATACCGTAAGCACCATCCAGTTTTTTTACAGCGTTCTGGACAGCTTCCAGCAGAGTCGAAACTGATTTCTGCTCCAGATTAACCAAATGCGCAATAACTTCAGTATCTGTGTCAGATGCGAAGATATAACCTTCAGCTTTCAGGCTGTCACGCAGCAATTCATGGTTTTCGATAATGCCGTTATGAACCACAGCAATATTTTCACCGGAAACATGTGGGTGAGCATTACGCTCATTAGGCTCACCGTGGGTTGCCCAACGAGTGTGTGCTATCCCTGTGCCACCGGGTGTCGGTGTTTCAGCAACAGCATCGGCCAGTTCTGACACTTTGCCCGTACGACGAACACGCTGAAGCTCATCACTGTCGTTAATAATGGCAACACCGGCGGAGTCATAACCACGGTATTCCAGACGACGGAGGCCTTCCAACAGAATAGGAGCCACATCCCTTTGCGCTACTGCGCCAACAATGCCACACATAAATCAGTACCTTAAACTTTGAATTCTTTGCTCAATAACATTGGGCTTTGCAGCTCAACCTAAGAGAGTGCTTTAGCTTTTCTTGATCGGGCGTTGCCAACTATCGATATTTCTTTGCTTGCCTCTGGCAACACCCAACTGATTGTCCTCAATATCCCTGGTGATCGTTGAGCCAGCACCAGTGGTCGCACCTGCACCGATATTTACAGGTGCTACCAGCGAACTATTGGTGCCAATAAATGCGCCATCACCAATAGTTGTTTTGTGTTTGTTTGCACCGTCGTAATTACAGGTAACCGTACCCGCACCAACGTTGACACCTTCGCCTATATCCGCATCACCAATATAGGTCAGGTGGTTCACTTTGCTGCCCACACCAATGGTAGATTTTTTAATTTCGACAAAGTTACCGACTCGAGCCTTTTCAGCCAGTTTGGCTCCAGGACGCAGGCGAGCGTAAGGTCCAACTTCACAGGCTTGGGATACTTCTGCTTCTTCCAACAGAGAATAAGCTTTGATCACTGAACCAGCCGCAATTCTGGAATTACGGATAATGCAGCCAGGCTCGATGATAACGTTGTCGCCAATTTCAACACTGCCTTCCAGCACCACGTTGATATCAATTAACACATCACGGCCAATATTGACGTCACCACGAATATCCAGTCGGGCTGGATCGATAACAGTGACACCGGCAATCATCAATTGAGTAGCCAATTCTTTCTGATAGGCTCTTTCCAGCTCGGCCAGCTGTATACGGCTATTAACGCCTTCAACTTCTGTGGATTTTTCTGGCTGAACGTGGGTAACAGTACTGCCTTCATTAACCGCTTTTTCTACAACGTCGGTCAGGTAGTATTCCTGCTGGGCATTATTGTTATCCAGACCCATGACCCAGTCCTGAAGCTTACTACCAGGAATCGCCATGATTCCGGTATTCACTTCGTTGATCAGAAGCTGCTCTTCAGACGCATCCTTCTGTTCTACAATGGCTTTTACTGCACCCTGCTCATCACGAACAATACGGCCATAGCCCATAGGGTTTGCTAGATTAATCGTCAGCAAACCCAGTTGTTTGTCTTTTGTTTCCGAAAGCAGTGCTTCCAATGTGGCAACTTGGATCAACGGTACATCGCCGTACAAAACCAGAACGACATCTGCACCTTCACACCCTGGGACGGTCTGTTGAACAGCATGTCCGGTACCCAGCTGTTCTGTCTGCTCAACCCAGTTCAGGTTGTAATGACCCAGCTTTTCTTTTACTTGATCAGCGCCATGGCCAATAACGACGTGGATTTTACCTTCACCAAGTGCCTGCTGAGTTTTCTGTGCCGTGTTGATCACGTGCTCCAGCATCGGCTTGCCAGCCACAGCATGCAGAACCTTTGGTAGGCTGGACTTCATTCGGCTGCCTTGACCAGCAGCGAGGATAACAATATCCGCTCTCATTTTTGCTCTCTGTCTGTTACGTATTCCCTGCCCTGTTCTCAAAAAGCAAATGACCGTCTTCAACAGAGACAGCCATCATTCATTCCAATTATCTTCTGGTAATGGGGGCTTTTAGCAGGACTCACGTTCTATCGGGTCATCTGTATTCATACAAGGTATGCCACCAGACAAATATCAGTCTGTTTTCTTTTGATATTAATTGTCATGGTGGTACTGACAGTTTTCGATATTACTGGATTTAGCTTATCCTATATCTTTAATAACACAACCGTGTTTGTCATTGGAAAATTGACAATATGAATCTGGATATACTGGAACAACTTGGGCTGGATCAAAAGGAAATCAGTCTTTATCTGGCTCTACTGAAACTAGGCACTGCTTCTATTAGGGATATTGCCGCTGAGGCTGATATCAACCGTGGTACGACCTATGAAACTCTGAAGGCAATGGCCAACAAAGGCATTGTCAGTTACTTCCCTAAAGGAAAGCGCAGAGTTTTTTGTGCGGAACCTCCAGAAAAACTGCTGGATCTGGCTGAGGAGAAAAAACAATCCCTTGAACAAGGGATAGAGGAATTGAAACACAACCTGATTCCTCAACTGAACCACCTGAAACCGGATTTTAATTCCGGAAACGTTCGCTTTTATGAAGGTGATAGTGGCATTGAGTTCGTTCTCAAGGACATTCTTCACACCGTTGAAAAGCAGGACGAACGCACTTACAGCGTCTTCTCTTCCAAGTCTATTCGTCAGCATCTGTACCGTCCTTTTCCAAACTATACTCAGCAGCGTATTCGTAAAAAGATCGGAGTTAAGGTCATTGCTATTGGTGATGGAGGTGAAGATGCCGAACTGTCGGAAAGAAAGTGGATTGAAACCAACGATAAAATGGACGCCAGTTATATCGCTATCTACCCACCTAAGGTCGCTATGATCTCTCTGGCTTCAAAAGACTATCCAGTAGCCGTGGTCATTGATTCCAATGAAATTGCAAAAACCCAGCAGATTATTTTTGATACCCTGTGGAGTACTTTGTAGTCTCCGCACAAGGTTTACTTATTGCTACGTGTAAATAGATATTGAACGGCCTCTTAAGTAAACTTGAATTTCACTTCTTGCTTGAATCCAGCAATCGCTGACCATTATGATAAAAAAAGTTATTACTATCGCTCTGCTGTTCCTTTTCACCTCAATGGCAGCTACCTCAATATCAGCTTCTTCACTGCCAATAACCGATGAAGGCCTGGGCATTATCTACGATGGGAAAGAATACCGTCTGCAGGACCTGCCTCCGGCTCTTCAGAAAGCCTATACAACGGCTAAAGAGAAAGCTTCGGAAACTCTCTCTTCCAACGAAACTCGAGCTGTTTTTGAAGAATACATTAACAAAATTGCGGATGCCTCCCACCGTACCATTAATGATGTTCGTGACGAGTTATTACAGACCACACCTGCCGTAAAAGAAAAAGCCGCTGGTTATTATCAAGAGCTTAAGGAAAGGGCTACCGACCTGAAGACACAGGCAGAAGACACTGAAACCGGACAAGCGGCATTGAATTGGTATGAAAAAGCCAAAGAAAAGGCCAAGTCATTTATCGAATCCTCGAACTAACCCACAACCCTAATCACAAGCGACACAATAAACGACACATCTCCTGTGATCCGTACGCTGCCGACAATTTCACCTACCTATTCCAGAGAGATAACTATACTGAAAAGACTGATCATTCTGAGTAATAACAGGTAGTTTATTTTGTCTGTTCATTTATTGAAAAAATCTCTTCTGGCTTGCTCCATTTCAACCATTTCTCTAGTCGCATCAGCGACTTTTGCAAATGACATATTTAACACTGGGAACCCCTTCATTGATGACGCTTCCCTGAGTGGTAAATTGAGAACAGTTTACTACAACGTTAAGAACACAGAGAAGTCTTCCAAAGATGATGCAGATCTTTCCGGCGCATGGACAGGGGGTCTCTGGCTTGACCTGAAATCCGGCTATTTCAACGATATTCTGGCCTTTGGTACATCCGCTTATGGTGTCGCCAAGTTTGATACTCTCAATGAAGGATCAGGGAAAGCTTATCAACTACTGCTGGACGATAACAAAGGCTATACACAGGTCAAACAGCTCTGGGCTGACTTGAAATACGGGGATAAAGATCTTGGCTTTGATGGGCACATCAAACTGGGCCGTCAGGTCATTTATAACGGTTTGATTTCAAGCTCAGGTTCCCGCTCAGCACCGACTACCTGGCAGGGTGTCAATTTTGAAGCAGAGTATTTTGATACAGAGATAGGCTTGGCTTGGGTCAATGAAATTTCCCTGCGTAATACTGACGAATTCAAAGAGCTGACTAACTTTAGTGGTAAGAAAATTGATTATGTATGGGGAGCCGAAGTCGCCAGAAAATTCCAACTGCCTAATGACCAATCAATCAAAGTAAAATACCGCAACGCTTTCTCAAAAGATTTTCTGCAAACTCATAATATTGATGTCAAATGGGCGACGCCCCTGGTCGACGATATGAAGCTCAATTTGGGCGGTAAAGTCTATTACACCAAGAGCGACGGTAACTTATGGAATGGTGAAGCATGGTATAAACCAGCTTTTGATGACAACGCCACTATTGGTAGTTTATTCGCAGAACTCTCTGGTGATGACTGGACTATCGAAGCGGCTGTTACCAAAACTAAAGCTGAAGCAACTATTGCAAACCCTAGTGCAGGGAAATACTCCGCACCTGGCAAGTATTATTACGACTACGGACAAAACACTCACGGTATCTGGGATATCCCCACCAGTGCCTTTGCTGAAGACTTCTACTACGACAACGAGCTGGCCTGGATGCTGGGCGTCACTCTAGACATGGCTAAAACAGGTCTCCCCGGCCTGACTCTTGGCTACGCCTACACCCACGGGAGTGACATTAACGTTAAAGACGAACACGGCAACAAAAGCAGTGCTTCAGAAAGCGAGCATGACTTCCTAGTGCAATATAAGTTTCCAGAACCGCTTAAAGGTTTGAAGTTCAAGTTGAAATACGGCATGTATAGCAATGACGAGATACTTAGAAAAGCCATTGGAAAAGAAGAGAACGATCTAAGAGTTTGGCTGGATTACAAGTTTGTGTTGTTTTGAAACTGTCTTGATAAAGCTTACTTTTCTGCCACTGGGTTTGCTCGATGTCAAACCCAGAGTAGCAAAGGTTGCAACCTACACTGGTTTTCAATCACTTCATGCTTCCTTGTCCGATTCTCCTCAGATAACGGACTAACAGAATCTGTATCTTCACAGGTTTCATCACAATATAAGCAACAACTGCTTTCAGCCAGAGCTTCTCGCTGACTGAAAGCAGGTTCGATGTTGGCGAAGCGATCGCCATATTCTAATGCATCAAGTCTTTCACACTTAACGTCCGGTTAACCCATACTTAGCGCTTCGATAGAAGACAGCTGAATCAACCATACATAGCCAACCACAGATTACTTCCTGAGAATATCTCCCTTCACTGGGACATAGTTTGCTGCTTTCAAAGGTGAGTGTTTCTTGATGTATTCTTTCAGAACCACTGCATCGGTATAGCCAGTGTTCACAAAGGTTGGATTCTCTGAAAGATCAGGCCAGCTGTTACCACCAGAAGCGGAATACTCATTAATAGCCAAGCGATATTTTTTATCTTTCTTGATCGGTTTTCCGCCAATCAAAAGGCGAGTTAACTTATCTCCTTCCATAGTAAGTTTGACGTTGGCGAAGTGAGCCAAACCACCACTGACGCCTCGAATATCGGCTACGTCTTCAATGTAACTTCTCAACTGTCTCCCTGTTAACTCAACGTAGCAAAGCATATTGCCGAAGGGTTGGACGGTCAGAATATCTTTTTCGGTAACCGTTCCAGCAGGTAAATCAGCTCGTATACCTCCACCATTTAGAATGGCTAGATCCGCTTTTGCCTTTGTCATTTGTGCCCGTGAGATCAGATTACCAAGAGCAGCAG
Source organism: Oceanospirillales bacterium (assembly GCA_004762125.1). Classification (GTDB taxonomy): domain Bacteria; phylum Pseudomonadota; class Gammaproteobacteria; order Pseudomonadales; family Endozoicomonadaceae; genus Endozoicomonas_A. The sequence goes on from SIHQ01000014.1 coordinate 112,182, forward strand.
GGCCTCCTCTGACAAGATTACGAGCACCACTGAGTGTTTTATCCAACTCTCCTGCTGGCTTCTGCAATAACTTACTCGCCTTTTCCTGATAGGGTCTGAGGGCTTTAAGAACTTTCTTGTCTTCTGGAATAGCAGACTCGATAGTGACCCACTTTTCCTTACCATCAACCAGAATCGACTTTTTGAGGTTCACTGGAATCAAACGATAGTTAATCAGCTTCAAAACACCTTCACGCTTACCGTCGTGGTCATCCGTGTAGTAGTACTTGAAATCAGCCCGACCTATAAATTTTCCCCAGTCCTTAGCCTGAAAGATATAAGTGCTGTTCTTCACATCAGCCCGCTGAAGTTTGTCCTGTGAATGACCGCCGACAATGATATCAATACCATCAACAGCTTTGGCCAGAGTCACATCACCAGGCGCATTATCACCGTGTTTGGCGTTGGGATAGTGACCCATGTGCGTAAGGGCAATAACTATGTCGATATTGTCATCTTCTTTTAGTACAGGAACCCAGGCTTTGGCTGTATCTACAGCGTTCAGGAAATCCAGATTCTTGATATTGTCTTTGGCCGCAATGGTTTCCGTATCTTCAGTGGTCAGCCCGATAATACCAACCCTTACACCTTTAAGGTCTTTTTCGAGCCAAGGTTTGAACACCAGTTTTTTAGAATCTTCGTAGTAGATATTCGCTGCAACGAAGGGGAAATTAGCCCACTTCTCCTGCTTCAATAACACCGGCAGAGGGTTATCAAACTCATGGTTACCCAGAGTCATGGCGTCATAACCAATCATGTTCATACCGATAAAGTCAGGCTTTGCCTCCTGAATATCAGACTCGGGAACACCCGTATTGATATCACCTGCTGAGAGCAACAGAACCCTGCCACCTTTTGCTTCCACTTCTCTTCTGATTCGATCAACCAGAGTTTTTCGGGCAGCCATTCCCAGCTCGCCTTTTTTATTCCGCCAGAACTTACCGTGATTGTCATTGGTATGAAGAACTGTAAAGTCGAGGACTTTGAGGTGTTTGTTCGCTCCATGCTGGTTTGTCGCACAACCAGCCAACAGTAGAACACATAAAAATATCAAGAAGAGATAGGTTCGATTAACAGAGAAATGCAATGCAGACATAGATACCACTCCACCAAACGAAAGGCAGAATAATAACGGCTTTTAATGTCGAGGGATCGGGCTGACCTAGACCGAGTTTGAATCAGAAAAGATCTTTTTAGACAGACGTATTATCGAATAACAAAATCGTGGAAATGAGACCGACACAATAACAGCGCAGCACCAGCCTCATTCGAATGATCAATTCTTCAGAACGGATTCCAGAGCAATATTGATCATGTCTTTGAAAGAATTCTGACGATCTTCCGGTGGCAGTGCTTCGCCAGTACGGATATGGTCGGAAATCGTGCAGATAGCCAAACCTTTGGCACCGTATTCAGCGCAAACACCGAAGAGACCAGCCGCTTCCATTTCAACACCCAGAATACCCATCTTTTCCATGATGTCGAACATGTTTACAGGGCTGTAGAACAGATCTGAAGAAAACAGGTTGCCTACTTTTACAGGCTGGTTTGCTTCACGAGCAGCAATTACCGCATTTTCCAGCAGATCGTAGTCAGCAATCGCAGCAAAGTCATGATCGTTAAAACGGGTACGGTTCACCTTGGAGTCGGTGCAAGCACCACTGCCAATAACAACGTCACGTACTTTAACGTCAGAAGAGATCGCACCGGCAGAACCAACACGGATCAGCTTATTAACGCCGTATTCGGTAATCAGTTCCTTGTAGTAGATGGAAGCGGACGGGATACCCATGCCGGAACCCATTACAGAAACCTTCTTGCCCTTGTATGTACCGGTGTAGCCGAACATGTTACGCACGTCAGTTACCAGCTCAGCGCCTTCCAGGAACTCTTCAGCGATCATTTTCGCGCGCAGTGGATCACCCGGCAGCAGGCAAACATCAGCGAAAGCACCTGGCTTGGCATTAATATGTGGAGTCATGGTCGTTACCTCTTCAAAGGGAAAGAGAAGCAGTCTGAAATTTCTTGAACCAGACTGCCTGAATTAAATCTACAGACTAGCCGAGGAAACTGGTTCCGTAGTCCATTGGTTTCAGTCCAAAGTATGTCGCCAGACTTTGACCAATGTCGGCAAAAGTTTCACGCTCGCCCAGAGAGCCAGCTTTAACTTTCTTGCCATAAACAATTACCGGGATATGCTCGCGAGTGTGATCGCTACCTGGCCAGGTAGGATCACAGCCGTGGTCAGCACTGATAATCAGCACATCGTCTTCAGCCATGGCATTCAGCAGGCGTGGCATCATGGCATCCAGCTCTTCAAGAGCCTTCGCATAACCCGCTACATCACGACGATGACCAAATGAAGAATCGAAATCTACAAAATTGGTGAAGATCATGGTGTTATCGCCGGCAGACTCAAGGGCCTGCATGGTGGTTTCAAACAGTGCTGGAATACCTGTGGCTTTCAGCTTTTTAGTCACACCTTGGTGAGCAAAAATATCAGCAATCTTGCCAACACTGACCATCTCACCACCGTTCTCAACCAGCTTATCCAGCATAGTTGGAGCAGGAGGCAGTACAGAGAAGTCACGACGGTTACCGGTTCTCTGAAAGTCACCAGCGTCATCACCTATAAAGGGACGGGCAATAACACGACCAATGTTGTAAGGCTCAAGAATTTCACGGGCGATCACGCAGATCTCAAGCAATCGATCCAGGCCAAATGTTTCTTCGTGGCAAGCAATCTGGAACACACTGTCGGCAGAGGTATACACAATAGGCATACCTGTTTTCATGTGCTCTTCACCCAGATTTTCCAGAATTGTAGTGCCGGAAGAATGGCAGTTACCAATGACACCTGGCAGCTTGGCTTTTTCCACCAACTCGTCCAACAACTCTTGTGGGAAGCTGTTTTCAGTTTCGGAGAAGTAACCCCAGTCAAACAGAACCGGAACACCCATCATTTCCCAGTGACCACTTGGAGTATCTTTACCGCTTGATATTTCTTTGGCGTAACCGTAAGCGCCAACTACGTCAACGTCAGTGTTCATACCCATTGGGAAAACACCGGCGGACTCTTTAGCGGCATGAACCAAACCCAGGCTGGACAGCACAGGGAGGCTCAGTGGACCTTTACGGCCAATATCAGCCTTGCCTTCAGCACAAGCCTTAGCGATATGACCAATCGTGTTTGAGCCAACATCACCAAATTGATCAGCATCAGCAGAAGCGCCAATACCGAATGAATCCATAATCAGGACAATTGCTCGTTTCATCAGAGACACCTATTCCTGTAAATTGCGCAAACAAAAATCAGTTTGCTCAAAAAAACTTGTTGTCTAATTATTGCTCAGAACAGCACACTTTGTATCAGTGAAAAGTACCTATAAAAAGCACTGTACCCTTACGGCCATCTAGGAAAAGTAATGGTCTTATTGTTTTCCTGAAAAGTACTCTAAATGTACCGTCAGGTCGCCATGACTTTCCACATGAGATCACTGGTCAAATAATACGCTTGTATACACTTGAATTTGCTTCAAGAGCCGTATCACCCAGAGTGATGGCACAACGCAGCATTTCAGCAGCTACATTCCAGGAAGAATCATCACGGGCATGCAACATGGCAATAGGCTTGTCTGTAGAAATCTTGTCACCCAACAGGCACAACTCTGTCATACCCACAGAGTAATCGAGAGCATCGGTAGGTACACGACGACCACCACCCATCTGAACCACGGACATACCCACTTCACGGGTATCCATAGCGGTAATAAAACCTTCACCATCCATATATACAGGCTTGATGATAGACGCTTTAGGCAGGTATTCGTCGTATTTTTCAACGAAGTTGGCAGGTCCACCCAGACCAGCGACCATACGACCAAAGATTTCTGCGGCTTTACCTGAGTCAAGAACAACGGTCAGCTTTTCTTTTGCCTGTTCAACACTGTCTGCCAGACTACCCGTCACCAGAAGTTCGGCCGCCTGAGCCATAGTAATTTCATGGAGGCGAGCATTTCGGTATTCACCGGTCAGATAACGAACCGCTTCGCGAACCTCTACAGCGTTGCCTGCACTGGAAGCCAATGCCTGGTTCATATCAGTAAGCAGAGCTGTGGTTTTAACACCAGCACCATTCGCTACTTTTACAATACTCTCAGCCAGCTCAACCGATTTTTCAAAGGTTGGCATAAATGCGCCACTGCCAACTTTCACATCCATGACTAATGCATCCAGCCCTTCAGCCAGTTTCTTTGCCAAAATAGACGCTGTGATCATGTCAATGGAATCGACGGTAGCCGTTACGTCACGAATACCATAGATACGCTTGTCAGCGGGAGCCAGTTCACCGGTCTGGCTGACAATAGCTACACCCGCTTCTTTTACCACTTTGCGGAACAGCTCTTCTGAAGCCATTGTGGTGTAGCCAGGAATGGAGTCCAGTTTATCAAGGGTGCCGCCAGTATGACCCAAACCACGACCGGAAATCATGGGTACATAAGCACCACATGCGGCAATCATTGGACCAAGCATCAGGCTGACTACATCACCGACACCGCCGGTAGAGTGTTTGTCCAGAATTGGACCACCAAGGTTGTCGGCAGACCAGTTCATCACTTCGCCAGAATCACGCATGGCACAAGTCATGGCCACTCGTTCATCAATGTTCATACCCTGGAAAAATGTGGCCATAGCGAAAGCTGCTACCTGGCCTTCTGAAACGGTGTTGTCAGTAACACCCAAAATGAAATCGCGGATCTCTTCTGTACTGAGAACCAAGCCTTCACGTTTACGGCGAATAACTTCTTGCGGAAGAAACATGCTCTACTCCATTTGCCTGGTTGACATGTTTACCCGGGGCCACAAACAAGGAAAGGTGGATGACGCCGGGTTTTTTTGCGGGAACGTAGACGGCTTTATGACCTCTCAAGCAGGAAATGCTGCCATAAAGAAAGAGGCAAGCTTGCATATGGCCGAAGTACGCTCCGCAGAACATTTCATATGCAGGCAGTCAAAGTGTTTTTTATAGAACCTTCAACAGTAGAGCGAGTTAATCAATAGCCGCCCTTGTCTTCCTGAGCTTCCTGTAGACCCAGAGCTACCAGCAGGCTGGTCATCAGACTGCTTGCACCGAAGCGATAGTGATTACGGTCAGCCCAGTTGGCTCCCATGATGTCCGCAGCAATAGCCAGATGTTCAGCAGCATCTCCAGCAGTACGCACACCACCAGCCGGCTTGAAGCCCACATCTTTGCCGCTGTCACGAATAGCTTCCAGCATTATACGGGCCGCTTCAGGAGTCGCATTTACCGGCACTTTACCGGTCGAAGTCTTAATGAAATTGGCACCGGCTTTAATGGAAATATCGCTGGCTTTACGAATCAGAGCCGGATCTTTCAATTCGCCGGATTCAATAATTACTTTCAGCATTACATTGCCGCAGGCTTCCTTGCAACGACGAACCAGCTCAAAGCCTACTTCTTCATTACCAGCCATCAGGGCACGGTAAGGGAATACAACGTCTACTTCGTCAGCGCCATAAATGAGAGCTGCACGAGTTTCAGTAACGGCGATTTCAATATCATCGCCACCTGCCGGGAAGTTGGTGACTGTTGCAACAGTCACTTCGTTCAGACCCAGTTCTCTCAGGGTCTTTTTGGCAACAGGAACAAACCGAGGATAAACGCAAACTGCAGCGGTATTGCCAGCAGGAGTTTTGGCCTTCTTGCACAGGTCAATGATCACTTCAGGAGTGTCGGTATCATTGAGGGAAGTCAGGTCCATCAGTTGCAGGGCTTGACGGCTGCTAGCAGTGAGGTCGGTCATGTATCTGTCCTTTCAGTCAGGGGACAAAAAAGTGTCATTCGAACTGCTTTCAAAAACCAGTCAAATGACTGAGATTTCATCTTTCAAAAACGTGTCAGACGACACGGGGTATTGACGACGGAAAGGCACCGGATTTGGTGCGAAATGCCTAGTGTGCAGGAGGCAGTAAAGGGATGTCGTCAACAACCCAGTTTAGTGTAGAAACAAAAAAACCCCTGCAAGACACAGAGGTTATTTTGCTGATCATCCTCCTGAGTCTGCAGCGTGGACTGCATACTCAATTCGCTTCCCGCTATCACTCTGCACTACGGGAACAGGCAACAGTGTAGTACAGACAAGCAGAAAAACAGACTCGGCAAAAACCGTGTTGTCCTAGCGAATTCAGATACTAGGCAGAGAGCGATCATTAATAAAGTAAGTATTTTTGGATAGACATTCTATTTTTTTGAACGGTGAATAACGCATCTTCACTATTACGAACGAAGCAACGAACAATATGCTCATCAAAATTGGAAAATCGCAACTCAGTAAAGATCATCTGGAACCGACAACAAGATAACCAGATATCAGCTGCCGAGTTTCATTTAATGACAGCCCATCACCGCAGTGTCATGCCATTAGTTTTCTCACTTGTGCTTCTCGGGCCTCTGGCCATTGATATTTTTCTTCCATCACTGCCCGATATGGCCACTGTATTCTCAGCTACTGATTCCGACATTCAAATGACCATCTCTCTGTTTATGATCGCCATGGGGGTTGGGCAATTACTGGTTGGTTCTCTCTCTGATCGGTATGGAAGAAGAGTTACAGCTTTACTGGGAACAGCACTTTATACCCTGGGCAGTATCTGCGCTGCACTGAGCAGTGAATTGAATGAGCTCTATATCGCTCGTCTGCTTCAGGGAGCTGGGTCAGCCTGCTGTTTTGTCACTGCTTTTGCCTGGATTCGAGACCAGTTTAACGCCTATGAGTCTGGTAAATGGCTCAGCTATCTGGGTGGCATTATAGGCTTTGTACCCACACTGGCACCTATGCTGGGAGGAATACTGTCAGTGCATTTGGGTTGGCAGGCCAGCTTTGTATTCATGGCTCTTTTGGGCAGTATGCTTTTTCTGCTCAGCTATAAAATGCTGCAGCGGACAGAGGCTGTGGATCATAAATATTCAGGAAGAACGTTTCTGCTCTGGAAAGAAATTCTGACTAAACGTCAGTTTCTAGTGTACTCATTTACCGGAATGCTCACCATGGGGGCCATTCTGACTTATGTCACCAATGCACCCTTCGTTGCCATGACTATTGGAAGCCTGAATGAGTTTGGCTTTGCCATGGCATTCGGAGCGCTTGGTCTTGTGCAATTTATTTGTAGTTTCCTTGCACCGAGGTTGGTGGGCTATATTGGTCGCAGAAAAACCATTTCTACTGGTTGCAGCCTGGTGACACTTTCTGCGCTCTGTATTCTGATCGCCTCAACCTATCACCCTCTCAGTTTCTTTCCCGCAGCAGCCGTTGGTACAGCAGGTTTCAGCTTGATTTTTGGTACCTCTGCGGGACTTGTTCTCGAGCGCTTTAAACACTGCTCCGGGCTTGCATCGTCATTAGACGGTTTTATTCGTATGGTTGGTGGGGGTTTTATTGTTCTTGTGGTCGAACTGACCGAGAGCAATGTGTTTACTGGCACAGCCACAGCGTATGGCTTGTTATGTCTGGCTTTGATCCTGAACAGTAGAGAAATACTTCTGGAAAAAAGAAAAGCAATTATGACAATCAGTCTAAGCAGATTTTCCGAACAGTACTCCAAACAATAAATAGATGAACCGATATACACCTATCACTCATAAAGATCCGGTGTGCTGCTGAATAGATACTCAGCGATAAAACTTCGGTGAGAGAAGCGAATGAAAATGATGATATGCAAAAAATTTATATCTACCCACTCCCTTTAGGCATCAGTTACCGATACTCTGTAGCTAATTCATCCATTTTCCATAGCAGTCCCCCCTCATGATCCCAACGGAATCCCTGGAAATTGTCAGGGCTGTCGCCCATTTCAGAAATTTTACGGCTGCCGCCAAACATCTTCATAAAGTGCCTTCTGCCATCAGCTATACCGTACGGAAGCTGGAGGAACGTCTGGACGTACAACTCTTCTTGCGTGACAGCAAGAGAGTAGAGCTGACTCCTGCCGGAGAGCACTTTATACAGCATACCGGCAAGCTACTTGAAGCTCTTGAAGATCTTGAAAACACTACCCGTCAATTAGCTACGGGCTGGGAGCGTGAAATCAAAATCGCTCTCGATAACGTTGTTAATCAGGGCATGGTTTATGACCTGATCCGTGACCTTCAGGCTATCAGACCTGAAACTCACCTGACGGTTAATACTGAAGTTTATAATGGTTCATGGGATGCTCTGTTCCACAACCGTTGCCAAATGGTCATCGGTGCACCTAAACAGATTCCTGACAATATTCTCAGCAGTGGTCGCTTTGCATGGAAGCCCATGGGCGAACTGAATTGGGATTTGGTGATGGCTCCAGATCACCCTCTGGCCAAGCAGGATTCTCCGATTACTGAAGAGATGCTAAAAGAATACAGTTCCATCTGCATTCAGGACACTTCACGTATATTCCGTCAGGGTTATAACCTTCTGCTGGAAGACCAGAACCTATTATTAATGCCCAGCTTCCGTATGGCCATTGAGTGCCTACTGAAAGGTCTTGGTGTAACCCTGTTGCCCAGCCACTTTGCTCAACCGTATATTGAACAGGAACTGCTGGTTCGCAAGGATGTGGATATTCCTATGAATGACAGCTGCTACCTGGCCTGGAACCAGGAAACTATGGGGAATGGAGTTCGCTGGGTACTGGACTGGTTGGGAGAAGAAAAGTGGCTCAACAAGGTTTGGCTGCAGCATGATGGTAACAAGCCTACGGGATATCACATTCCCTGATTTTGTAAGCTTCCCCTCTGATTCGCTGCCAGAACCTTCTAACTGGCAGTTAACTTACTGAATTCAAATAAAGTTCCCTATTTTGTTGGTACAGCTAACATAGCTGTCAGTCACATCCACCCCGATTTAATTCATTCTCTTCGACATATTAATAAAAAGCGTACAAAGGGGTGAAAATATGACTGGATACGGAAAGTTTGCAGCGGGTGCAATGGCCGCTGCGTACGTCCCGGCTATGACCGTTCGAGGGGCCATTTCAGGCGCGGTTGCTGGAGCATCAACACTGGGGAAAATTGGTGCCGGTATTGGCTGGTGTGTAGGTAAACCCATCAGTAAGGTTGTATCTCTAACCTGCAAACTGGTGAATAAAGCTTACGGTGACGAATCAAAAATTAACGCCAAAAAACACGCTGATAGAACCGTCAAAATATTTCAAACCGCTGGAGCACTTCTGTCCATTGCTGGACTTGTTGATTTAATGACTGCAGGTTTATCGTTACCTGTGAAAGTAATTAGCTGCGCTCCTTTACCTGTAATTGGCGCTGCTATTAACACGGCCCGAGCAGTAAAAGGAAAAGCATCGTTCAAGACCGTTTATAAAGAATTAACCCAGTATGGCGTTTCTCCAACCGCTAAAGAAAATCTCTTTGGTCCTTTCTATAAAAATTTGTTCAGTGATATATCTCACGGTAATGCGGCAGGACAACACCACACTCAAAGACTCGAGGAGTCCGCGGATCAATATGATCAGCAGCGCCTCAATCTTGAAAAAAAATATGCAGCACAACATTTTGACCTTGATGAGCAAAAGAGTCAGCTGTCGGGCTCTACATCAGTGAGTGTATCTAGTGAATCAGTTAGCATCTCTTCTGAACTAGAGCTCTTAGATCAAGTTGGATCTGGAAAGAAGAGTGAACCTCAGCACGTTGCTATTCAAATGGATCCAGAGGAAGAAAGTACTAGCACTGAATTCTTCTCAATGTCCGTTGCCAGCTGATGTCAACCACTTCTAAGAAAGCCGGGCTATATACCCGGCTTTCTTATTTATTTCTCTCGAGCCACAATCTGTTAAAATACACGCCCAGACATCGTTAAAAGTAATAAAAGGGTCTACCATGCGCTTTCTGGATCGTGTTCAAGCCGCGATGGACAAAAACAATTCTCTGCTTTGTGTCGGTCTTGACCCACTTCCCGAACGGTTTCCCGCTCATATTCAAGAGTCTGAAAACCCTATTCTGGAATTTAACCGCTTCATTATTGATGCAACAGCTGATCTGGTCTGTGCTTACAAACCCCAAGCCGCTCATTACCATGCTCGTGGCGCTGAAGATCAACTGGAGCAAACTATCCAGTACATCAATGATAACTACCCCGACATTCCTGTCATTCTCGACTCCAAGCGTGGCGATATTGGCAGTACTGCCGACCAGTACGCGACCGAAGCCTTCGTCCGATACGCAGCCGATGCAGTGACCATTAACCCTTACATGGGCATAGATACTGTCGAACCTTTCAGTCGCCATGAAGAAAAAGGTACCGTTATCTTATGTCGCACCTCTAACCCTGGTGCTGCAGCTATTCAGAATTTGAAAGTGGGTGACCAGTTTCTCTACGAAGTGATTGCAGAGAAGGCGGCTCAAGAGTGGAATACGAATAACAATATTCTACTGGTTGTTGGCGCGACCAACCCTGAGGAACTCAAGCGAATCAGAGACATTACTGGCGACATGACTTTTCTGGTACCAGGACTCGGTGCTCAGGGAGGAGATGTTGAAAAAACCGTCAAAAACGGCCTTAATAGTCAAGGAAAGGGCATTATTGTGAACTCTTCACGGGGCATTATTTATGCCAGCCAGAACGAAGATTTTGCAGAAGCTGCAAGAGCAGCGGCTATTGAACTGAGAAATCAGGTCAATCAATACCGTTGAACACCAAGGCAGCTAACCTGTCCAAACCTTTACGCATTTAACAAATGGCTACAGGAAGACACTGCTGCGCACTGTCTTCCTTTGTTAGCATGGCAGTTAGTCTCTTTCTCTCAGGAGCGTCTGATGCGCCGATTGCAAAATCTACTAGATAAAAACCAGAAATGGTCAGCCTCTATTAGGGAGCAACAGCCGGACTTTTTTGAACAACTGTCCAAACAGCAAGCCCCAAAGTATCTTTGGATTGGCTGCTCGGATAGCCGTGTACCCGCTGACCAGATCACTGGTCTGATGCCGGGTGAGTTGTTTGTTCATCGTAATGTCGCCAATCAGGTTATTCACACAGACCTGAACTGCCTTTCCGTTATTCAATACGCGGTTGATTACCTGAAAGTTGAACACGTCATTGTCTGTGGTCACTATGGCTGTGGCGGTGTTCAGGAAGCCGTTCTTAATCGCAAACTGGGCCTGATCGATAACTGGCTTCGACACGTGCAGGATGTTCGCTACAAGCACCAGAGTACCCTCAGCAAGATTGAAGATCACGAAGCACTTCTTAATCACATGTATGAGTTAAACGTAGTAGAACAGGCTGTGAATGTTTGTGAAACCACCGTTGTTCAGGATGCCTGGCTGCGTGGGCAAAACCTGACAGTGCATAGCTGGATTTATGGTTTGAAAGATGGTCTGCTAAGAGACTTGGGGTTTTGTGCTGCTTCCAGCGAAACGGTGGAAGAAAACTATCATCAGGCAATCAATGCGATAACTTCTGCTTCCTGATTAGCTGCCCTGTCTATACTTCCCAAAGCCTTGAGAGGCGGACGGGGTTCTAGCTGTACTCCTGTCAGTCGCTCAAATGAATTAAATTCTAAAAAGCTGGCTGACATGAGGAACAGAAGATGACCCCGGAAAAATACCCTGTCTCAATGCGTTTGATGCACTGGCTGATGGCAATCTGCCTACTGGGCATGATAGCCAGTGGTTGGTATATGTCTGGACTGGACGGCGATGCCCCCAACAAGTATGACCTTTACCCTTGGCATAAATCATTCGGTGTACTCTTACTTGGCCTGATTCTACTACGAATCATTATACGGCTTAAAAGCACACTACCCGAGATTCAGAATACTATTCCAGGCAATGAACAAATGCTGGCCAAAGTGGCTCATTTTCTTCTATATGCCTTGATGCTTCTGGTTCCCTTGAGCGGGTTTATTATGTCTGATATAGGCGGGCGTGATATTTACTTCTTTGGTATCCCTCTGCCGGATTTACTGGATACAAACAAACCCATAAGCGGCTTCTTTCATACCATACACAGCTACATTGGTTATGTTCTGCTTTCTGTTGTGGTGTTACATATTGCCGGAGCCATGAAACACCGTTTTATGGATTCGCCAGAAAATGATGTATTGAAGAAAATGATGTAACTCAAACAGCTATGAGCAATAAATGCAGCTCTTCGAAAGATAACAATCGTTATAGAGCTGCATTTTCGTAACAAAGTAGTTCCGGAACAGAAAAGATTTCTTGCTCCTGATACTTAAGTTATTCCACTAACCCACCTTCTGCCAATGAGCCCCTCGGCCTTTTCCAAAAGCTTTCAAGTCGCCATTCTTTCGCATCTGTTGAATTACTTTCTTTATCAGTTCACGGCTGACATTGGGTAACTCCAAGCAGATATCAGCCACTGAAAATGGCCCTTTGCACTCTTCAATAGCAATGGAAATTAACTTTGATTTAGGAGCTCGACTGCCTCTCTCACGTAAACCTTCAACTCTGGCCTCAAGCTCTTCATAAGCCTTACTAACACTGATCAGAAAGAAGTTAATCCAGGGCATCGGATTATGGGTTCCTTCATGCCAGCCCTTTACACTTTGCTGCAAAGCTGTGAGGTAGGCTTCTTCGTCTTCAGAAAAGATTCTTTCCAGACTGATGTAACGACAAACCTCATAGCCGTTCAGGGACAACATCAAGTTAGCCAGCAATCGGGCAATGCGAGCATTACCATCACTGAATGGATGTATGCAGAGAAAATCCAAAACAGCACAACTAACAACCAGCAGCGGCTCAATCCCTTTGCTCAGACTGTTGTGATAGAGCGCAACCGTCGACTCCATAGCCGCAGGTGTTCCTGATGCAGGGACTGTGCGATAGAGAATGCCTTTACGGTTGCCTTCCTTATCTCTTTCAACAATCACTTTATTGGTTGCTTTCCAGCGCCCACCTTCATGAGGAAAGTGGCTATAAAGCTGAGCATGCAGCTGCCTGATCAATCCGGTAGAAAGGTTGGTATGCTCAGGTGGATCGATCACTATATCCAGCAGATCCCGGTAACCAGCCAGTTGTCGCTCGTTAGGCGTTGTCGGTTTAGCATCCTGCTGCACCAGCTTGCGAATCATCTCACGGCTGGCCGTGATCCGTTCAAGGCTATTGCCGTACTCCACCGACTCTAGCAATGTTATCTGACGAAGTGTATCGAGAACCTCCGCCTGTAAACGGATCGTCTGACGCTGACGACCGCGAAACTCTCCCAGTTGCCGAAAACGACTTAACTGAGAAGCCGTGAAACGATATTCGGATAATCGTTCAAGGGTATGCATAAGTTTTCATCCGAACATTATCAGGTATTAATTAGGTACGAGACTTTATAGGGCTGTATTAAAGTATGCACTCAGATCGTTTGGTATCCAATAAGTCGTTTTGTTTAAAGCTTAATTTGATTCTGCCAACCAAATCGCTCAAACAACTTTATAAACACATCATCCATTGGAGCCGTTAACTCCAGATACTTGCCAGTGACTGGGTGCTCAATTGACATGGACTGACAGTGGAGCAGTAATCTTCCCGCATCGAAGTGCTCGGCAAAATAACGATTATGTACGCCCTTACCGTGCTTAGCATCACCAATAATGGGGTGGGCGATGTGCTTCATATGGCGGCGAACTTGGTGTTTTCTGCCGGTCTTTGGCTGTACACCCACCAGTGAATAGCGACTTTGAGGATAACGTTCTATGGCGACAGGTAACTCAACCGTCGCTAGCCGTGTGAATTCTGACAGGGCTTCCTGAGCGGGTTTATCCTGCTTAGCCCTCTTATCTGCAATTTTATCCAGCTCTTCTTTCAGCGCATGATCGATCACACCGGCTTCAGGAGCATAACCACGGACAACAGCTAGGTAGGATTTTTCAACTCGATTTTCCGCAAACTGCGTACCCGCCATTCGAGCAACATCTGAAGAAAGACCAAAGAGCAATACACCTGAAGTGGGTTTATCAAGACGATGAAGAGGATAAACATGCTGCCCTACCTGATTACGAACAATCTGCAGGGCAAAACGGGTCTCATTGCGATCAATCATGGATCTATGAACCAGCAAGCCTGAAGGTTTATTCACCGCAACCAGATACTCATCTTGATAAAGGACTTCCAGAGTTTCTGCTTCTTGTTCTGACATCAAGATCGCTCTCATTTAAAATGTCGCGACTTTAAACAATTCCATCAAGAAGCTCCAGTCGCCTTTGAAAATGAGAGGTTGCTGATTGCTCGCATCTTCAAATCATTTGGGTATATGAGTTACTCAAATTTTTTGAAAATATAAAGATGGTTTGGTTCGCTGGTCACATAAATAGTGCCATCAGTATCCATAGTGACACCTTCAGCCTGATCAATAGATCGATCCAACCCATGCCAACCGGATAACAACTCTAACGTAGACAACTGCTTTCCATCATTGTTCACTTCAGCAAGGACATTGGACTCATCACTCAGAACCAGAAAGTGGCCTGTTCTTGGGTCGAAATGAAGACCGGAAAAATCTCTCTTATTCCACATAAGTCCATCAAAAAGGGTCAGCTCCTTTGCTTTAACTTTACGCTTATTTCTAAAGTCAGGAATACTATATACCGCCTTCGGATCACGCTCTTTCACCACATAAAACTTTTTAACTGCCGGATTCCATGAAATACCCTCAAGTCCTTTATTACCACTTTTGGCTATAGACAGTGAAAACGAAGGCGCGTTATTCAAATCAATCAGCTGGGTATCGGGAGCAATCTCGGCAATCAATATTGAATTCGCTCGTTCATTCACAAAGGCAAAGCTGTTACCGCCCGCCCAGGTAATACCTTCAATATCCATTCCCATATTGGTCGGTATTTTTCTTATGAATTCGCCCTCTTTGTCATACTCAAGTATCTCAACCATATCGTCCCGACTAGCCACAAAAAGGGTGTCAGTCATTGGGCTCCAGGACATACCAGAAACCTCATCACCGGCCTCATTGAGAATAATCGGCCCGGCAACCGCTCTGTATTTATTGAGGTTGATTGCTGATTCCAATTCTTGTTCAGAAACAGTCAGATTCAAATACTGTTTGTGGATATATTCATCTACGGGAGTAAACCAGATCGTACAAAAGAGCAGAAGTGTCAGTACAAAAAGCTGAAACACTTTCTTCAGCAAAATTTTCATTCAATGGCCTGTTGTTATTATGCGAACATTTTACCTTTCGCATAATAGTTTCAGAATCACATAGAACGCAAATCCAAGACAGCCGTTACATTACGTCCAGATCAGAAAGATCGGCTCTCATTAAGCTCTCCTGTCCCAGGTCAAAGCCAGCCACCGAAACATGAAGATCAAACCATTCTTTCAGTGTGTCCATATCCCGCGTCTCCGGCCACTTACTACGATCTTCTTCCCAGGCCGATAACTCATTTTCAAAAATTTCCGAAGCATAAGCCTTTAATACCTGACGAAGACCTTCTTCAGTTTCCTGCTCATCCAGAAGGTAGGAGCCTCCTTCCAGACTCCAGTCTTCAGGCAGGTCTGTACCTAAACCGGTTGCCCATTCGATAAATGGTTTTTTAGGTTTCAGTGTCACAACACAGCGATTTACAAACTTCATTGAAATTTACTCCAGAACTACTTTGCACCATTCTAATCCATTTCAAGGTACGCCGTTGCCCTGAAAGCATAAGTTACATCCTCTATATAAAGCAGAACTTCCAAAAAATTCCGGCTGTATATAAACGCTATTAGTTTCATAAGGAGAATTAGCAGGCATAAAGGAAAGAGTATCATTTTGAACCTCATCAGCTGCCGCGGAAAAAGCATTGCCTGCTTCCTCGTAAACATGTTCTCCATAAGCAGCAATTTGGTTAAGTGTAAATTTGCCCATCGGCTTAAATGCTTCATTGTAAAGCAGTGCTCCCAGTTGGCCTAAACCATAAGCTGTGCTTGTCGCATAGTTTTTCACTACTTCAGGAGCGGCTTGTACAGCTGCCATAGAAGCATTTTTCAGAAAGCCGGGATATTCTTTGTAATAGTCAACAGAATCAGCGGTATAAACCTTGACCCCCTCAACTACACTAACACTGAATGGATAAATGACATTATTAAAATGATCATGAGCAGAAGCCGCATAAACCTCAGCCCTGCTCTTTGCACCGTTCCACAACGGAGAAACTGCTGCATTCAAATCGTTCCACAACGGAGAAACTGCTGCATTCAAATCGTTCCACAAAGGAGAAACTGCTGCGTTCCATTTTCTGGTACTGTAAGCATCAAACTCTCTGAGTTTTTTATCAATGTAGTCAGAGCTGCTTTCTCTGGCTGCCTGCAGATAACTGGCTGCTTTAAACATACCTTCAACTGGATCTACTACACTGTGCCAAGCATGCTTAACCCCAGCCTTAATACTCTTTTCTAATGACCTGACTCCACCATCGCCCCATCTAACACTCTCGCTGACAGTATTTATCAGATCGTCATCAATACGGGCAAATGATTCCGCCAGCTTACGACTGTAAACCTGAGATGATTCTCTGACGCTTTCATAGTATGAAGCTGCAGACAGTAAATACTCTTTCGCAGCATATTTAAAAGACATCGAGTTTCCAAACATAATTTTGGCTGCACGACCACCTGTAACCGATACTGTTTTACTTTCTGATCCTTGATAAAGGATCTCAGCAGCACCGGTCTCTCCTAGCACATCTCGGCTCAGGGTAACTCCAGATCTAACAACGTCGGATTTAGAGTAATCCTCATAAAGACTCAAAGAAACAACACTGCTTTCTTCCTCTGATTCCAGTAATTCTTCCATAGATGACACTGTTAATAGAACTTCTGAGTACTGATTTTCCTCAGTATTTTTCAATCGACCTTTCAATAGTAAGCCACTGCCAGTGACTGAGTATTTGTTTACACTATCTTCTGTATCTGCAAAAAGTTGCGGATCTGTCAGAGCAACAACAAATTCTGAATCATTACAAAAAACGGCCTTACCATTAAACACATCACTCTGGGTTGTTTCATCAAGAACTGATACAACAGGAATCTGCTGGTCAGACGCAACTGAGTAATAGGCAGTAGTTGAGGATATTAATGCAGGAGCAGGGATTACAGGCTGGTCAAGCCATGTTTCTTCAAAATAGGTTGCAGGAAACTGAATACCTATAGCTGCTGTAGCTGCTGTAGCTGCCGCTACCGATATATTGAACTGGCTAATACCCTGGCTCAGCTGCCAGTAACCTGTTGTTTTTCCATCATGGAAAAAACCTGCTTCAAGTTCATCCATCTGCTGATGGATGCCAAAAGATGCGTATTGCTGCTTGCCTGTTAGAAAGCACTCCGACACAGCAGTGTTATCTGCCTGAGTAACTGCAGATACTGCAGATGCAAGCAATAATGCGGCTAAATTCCTTTTCGTCATATCACCATTACCTCAAAATTATATTTATTTAGTAACAGTGAGACTGTGAAATAACTTTTTTGTTCAAATTAATGTGAATCGGCCAACATATATTAGCTATATCTTACATATTAAGCATACTGCCCTGCACAGTAGCCTGAAGCCCAGGCCCACTGGAAGTTGAAACCTCCCAAATGGCCAGTGACATCTAGTACTTCACCCACAAAATACAATCCTGGTTGCAGCTGGCTCTGAAGTGTTTTTGAGGAAATTTTATCAGTGGCTACTCCACCTAAAGTAACTTCTGCTTTTTTATAACCTTCCGTTCCTGCAGGTTCTAAAACCCAGTCTTTCAACTCGTTCGCCAGTGATTCGAGCTCTACTGATGTAAACTGTGCTACCGGTTTACGACCACTATCAGTTAATAATCTTAACTTGCCATGTTCGCAAAGTGCATGAGCCAAACGTTTGGTTAGATGTTCTGAAATAACGGTAGAGACTTGAGCTTTTGGACGTTGTTGAACGACTTCTTCCAACCATTCACTGACATTAATGCCTGGTAGCCAATTAACCATCACCTTGTCACCAGGATTCCAGTAAGACGAAATCTGTAAAACAGCTGGACCACTGACACCACGATGAGTAATGAGCAAGTTCTCCCTAAATGACTGGCTATTACAGCTTAAAATAACTTCAGCACTCACACCGGATAACTCGCTAAAGTGACTTAACCACTTTTTCGACAGCGTAAAAGGAACCAGAGCAGGAATCTGTTTTATTAATTCATGGCCAAATTTTTCTGCGAGTTCATATCCATACCCTGTTGCTCCCATGGTTGGAAAAGAAAGACCGCCTGTTGCAACGACCAAAGACTGACATGAAAAATCGCCCTGGCTGGTCATCAATTGAAAGCCTGAGCCTTTCTCAGCAATTACTTTTTTTACTTCAGCTTTAGCTCTGACTGTCACACCGGCTTCACGGCATTCATTCATCAACAGATCAACAATATCCTGAGAACGGTTATCGCAAAACAACTGCCCAAGGGTTTTTTCGTGCCAGGGAATATCGTACTTAGCCACCAAAGACTGAAAGTCCCACTGGGTGTAACGTGCCAGAGCAGATTTACAAAAATGAGGATTTTCGGAGAGGAAGTTAGCGGGTTCAGTGTGCATATTGGTGAAGTTACATCGCCCACCACCCGAGATCAGAATCTTTTTACCAATCTTATTGGCATGATCCAGCACCAAAACCTTTCTGCCACGATAGCCTGCTGTCTGGGCACACATCAGACCTGATGCGCCAGCACCGATTATGATGACATCGTAGGTTGCTTCCAAAGTTCTGGATAAGGGCATGCTGGTATGTGTCTCTAACTGTCCAAATATGGACGCGGACTATAAACAACCAGCTGGAAGAAACCAAGGAGCATAAACCGACAAGCCATCGACAAGATGCTCCTCAACGGTATGGGAATTATGCTTTTTTCAGCAGAACCAGTACTTTAGCCAGAAACATTTTGGATTCCTGTACGCTCACACTCTTGCGTAATTCTGCAGAGATGACACGTTGATAAACACGAGTATTGGCTGGACGTTTTTCAAGCAGAGCTTTGATCATAGCCGGGTTCAATAGACGCTGATCCGCTGGCGTATTCGGATAGGCAAGACGAATCGTGTCTTTATCAAAAGACATCAAGACAGCTTCCAGTGAACCTTCTTCTTCAGCGACTTGTTTTTCTACTGGCTCAGCTTTTTCTGAACTAGGTTTCACTACTGGGGCAGCTTTAACTGTAGTTTCAGCAGAATTACTCTCTTCAGCTGTACCATTTGCAGTCAACGCACTTGCCAGTTCTTCTTTCATCACCCACTTGTTGTCACCTTCAATAGCAACAACGGAAGCACCCGTGCCAGCATCTACTTCCAGAAAGCTCGCAATACGCTTACCCAGATTGTTTACAATCAGAGAAGCACGCTTGGCTCCAGTTACTTCCATCACTCTTTCTGCTGTCATGGAACAACCTTCTTCCTGGTGCCAGACAGTCAGCAGTTCCATGTCCTGAGGGCGGACGGCTTTATTATTCAAGGCTTTCAGGAATGATTCTTGAGTAATCAACAGCTTTACCTCTAAATGAAAAAATCTGCCTACTCTTTCAGGATATGACAATTTATCAAGCCTATCAGTGCCGATCTTCTGATTTTTCTTATCACACGACAGAGCCAAATTAAGATAGACGACTTGTGTCTTAACTACCATGAATAGGGCGGTCTGTTAATAATATACAACTGAGTTGGTTCACAAGATAGACAGAAGCGGTAAGCTAATTCTTGTAACATTTTTCATCAGGCATAAAAGAAGCCCAGTTGATTTCTCAACTGGGCTTCTTACTTTCAATGCCTGGCGATGACCTACTCTCACATGGGGAAACCCCACACTACCATCGGCGATGTATCGTTTCACTTCCGAGTTCGGGATGGGATCGGGTGGTTCCAATACTCTATGGTCACCAGGCAAAA
>SIHQ01000149.1 GCA_004762125.1 Oceanospirillales bacterium
ACTGATTGCTCTGGTTGTTGCAGATTGGGCACTGATTCTCCCTGCTGGGATTCCAGTATCCGCTCCGCTTCATCCGGCTCAAACAAACCGCTGAGACCGTAAGCGACACGTATCGCTTGTATCTGGCATTTGTGTCTTAACATCCTTTTAGGGCACGTCTGCCAAGGTCCAGGAAATTTCTTTCCGTTCTTGATAATCACAGGTCGGTACAGCTCATCCAGATACTCACGCACCCGAATGGAATGTTCCCGATCCTTGCGATACACCACACACTCAATCCAAATGTGGCAGGGCTTCATATCCTCGTCGAACTGAACCAGCTCCTCTGGATAGCAGAATTCCATGCCATCGTTTTGAGGGTAGGAATTCATAATTCCAGTCCAACCATCAACTGATATCACGGGTAATACACCACCACGGCGATCACTTAGTGCGTAAATCTGTCGAATAAATGGATCAAGGTCGTACTTATCAGCCACTGACAACAGCAACAACAATTGCTCCCGTGTAGGAACACTGCCGTTTTGTTGGCGAAAAGCCGTATGCGCCAAAGTATTCAGCAACTCATCTTCACGAAAGCCATAGCGTTCGGCAAAACGAGTGACCAAGTCATTGGCACTGTTGGTTTCACAGTTAGACGCATTACCGTCAAGAAGGGTCATGGGAAGTTCTCCTGCTCTGAACGAGCAAAAAAAAGGCAGAACTTCCCTGCGAGGCAGAAAAAATTCTGCCAGGCAGATAGGCGTGACCATTCCAACAGCGAAACTGTCAGACAGACACGTCACACACGTTAATCACCGAAGTGATTTTATGACACGCAACACCGACATTTATCGGGTTGGTGCAGAGGGTATACAGCGGTATTTACAAGCTAAGGTTTATAAATCAAGGCTTATAAATAAAAGCTGCACTGAGCAGTACGACCAAAGTCGTTAATCCTGATTAATTCCCAAAGGAATCATACAAAA
This sequence comes from Oceanospirillales bacterium, assembly GCA_004762125.1. Classification (GTDB taxonomy): domain Bacteria; phylum Pseudomonadota; class Gammaproteobacteria; order Pseudomonadales; family Endozoicomonadaceae; genus Endozoicomonas_A. The sequence continues at coordinate 969 of SIHQ01000149.1, forward strand.
TGGAAGTCCGGAGTGCCTTGCTGTTCAACTATTATATCGTCCAACAAGACCTGTCACATTCTGCTGCGTCGAACCCTTTCCGCCGGATTTGAGGGCTCTCCTAACCTGAATGAGATGTGTGCTGTGAAGGGCATTCTTCAGTGAAGACGTCGCATAACCAGCATCTATCAAAAATGACACACTCTGGTTATCTCCATTCTACCCAACACGTCGTTTTACCTGTTCCTCTTTTACATAAAGCCAGCTTATATAAAGTAAGAGGACAGAACCGTTTTAGTGTGACGGAACACAGTGAAAAGCGGTGAAAAGAAACTCTGACAATAAAAAGCGCTTCTCAAGAATAATGGCAGTATAGGATAGATTTAGGCTGAATGAGGAAGAATATTGAACGATAAGAAATACGCGTATGTTCTCAAGTAGTTCCGATTTCAAGCTAAGCATCAATCTTAAGTCTATCCTTCCAAACCATGATTATTCTTGCAGCGTTTTCCTTAACTTTAACGAGTTGTTCGCCTGCTGAG
>SIHQ01000150.1 GCA_004762125.1 Oceanospirillales bacterium
GGGAGTGAGTCGATTCCTTGCTTGGAATACGGCGAAATCAGCTCACGGAGTCTGGCGTTTAAGTGGTAGTCCGGCACTCACCAGAGCACTGCCGAATAGATATTTCAGGAACTTGGGTTTGCCAGAAATGGCGACAAGATAAACAACAGTGATTTGAACCGCCGTGCTACGTGATCCGTATGGCCGGTGTTGTGGGAGGAGGGGTATCGTGAGGTACCTCCCTATCCCGATTAGGTGCTAGGTACTAGGTGCTAGAAATATCAAGCACCATTCCGTTATCAATAAGGCTTGCTTGCCGGGTGTCTAGAACTTGATCTTAGATATTGTGTAGGGAGTGCCTCTAACTTATCAAGTAACTGTTCATCCTCAGATACTTTTGGTAAATGACAGGTGTCGTAATAAACAACCGTATTTTCTCCATTCTCATAAAGATATTGATATACATCATTCTCTTCAGCCGTAAATACTCTCGGTTTACAACTACCATTCTCTTCAGCCGTAAATACACTCGGTTTACAACTATCATTCTCTTCAGCCGTAAATACACTCGGTTTACAACTACCATTACCGTTTATTTCAAATGGAAAAATTATTATTGCTGAATTATCGGAAACTAGTTCACTTTGGAAATCTGTTTTTGCTAATCGTTGAAGAATATATGTGATGTAATAGCTTGGTGTTTTTGATGTTGCATAGACAGGAATATTAAAAACAGAAAATGATTTATCAAATATTTTATATTCTGGAATAGATATTTGATTTACTGGTAATGTAGTTGTCACTTTCCGTACGCTTTCAGGCAAAACTAATTCATCTAAACCGGAATAATTACTGTCATCACAACAAGCAATGGCCGAACCAAACAAAATCAATGGCAGTATAGATGTTTTTAAAAGTTTTTTTGATTTTAAATAGAACATTTCTTTACTCTTTGTTTTATATAATCGGGATTAGTTTTGACACACCTCCAGCAAAAAAGTTCACGAGGCTAGAATTATTTTTTAAATCAGATGGATAGCACCTAACGAATAAGGATAGATTGCGCCCAGCCGCAATCTTATCCGGTTGTTGCACAAGCCCGGGTTGATTAATGGTGAAGGTAGTCTATTGAAGAGATCTTTTCTTGCGGGTATTAAATCAGAGCGTTTTTTCTGAACGCTCTTTATTCAAGATGTAAGCTAGCCGACTACCAGTAATTCCCGCTATTTTCTGTAGGCACTGCTATCCGCGGCTTCCAGAGTCGTGTATTTTTTCTATCTCGCATATTTTTTGGAAATTATATTACTGTAAAATTGCCAAATGACTGAAGTCGCCTTGTAGTACTGGCAGCAATTCCCCATAAATAAACGACAATACTCTCTGCCGCTCTCTGTAAGCCCATAATTTTTATACCATAAAAAGCCACTCTCCAGCGGAAAACTGGATGACCGATCAATAATTTTTACGCTGAAAC
>SIHQ01000151.1 GCA_004762125.1 Oceanospirillales bacterium
TCACTTTGGACTGGAACTTAAATGCCCGGATTATTCACTGCTCAGCAAACGACTCAGTGATCTTGATATCAAGACGCCTCGTTATAAACGAATTATTGGCCCACGAATGCATGCCCGTAGCATGGAATATCAGAAGCAGGAAATGATCATTGCTTGTGGTGTTTTGAACCGCTTCACAGGGCTTGGCATGCCCAACAGCTACAGAACCGGCTAAAGGGTATCAAAAGACTGGATGGTCTAGCATTGCAACAAAGCCGTGGTACATGCTGGACAATTCCAGGGCATTTTCATTTATTTTCATATTACTGGTCACGTAAATAACGTTTCTGCTTTCACAACAGTACTTATTTTTCTGGCGTTTTAAAGCAACACCAACTAAACATTTCAGTATGCAATTTCAACAAGCTCGGTCATTACATCAAATCAGAGACTGTCGTAACGCGAACACAAAATCTCTCGTTTTGGCTGGCATGTAACCTAAACCATCTCAACAAAAGTGAGCGAAATGCCTTGCGCAGTTGTATTAAAGATATTCAGAAAAATGCTAACTATCCCCTTACTATTAATCGTTTGCTGGAACGCCTTTGCGCAAACCAGTCTCAGCTTCAATTCAGCCGGTGGATTACTACTTCTTGCGTCACATAAAGCAATACAAAACTGGCGTTACCCATCTGATGAATGGTTGCCAGACGAAGCAGAAGAAGAAATCGAAACTACCTTTTGCACTATTTCTTCGCTTATCTGGCATCTAAGAGAACGTTACTGGGAATATGCGAACACTCTGACTTATGACGAAAACGGCGCCTGGTGGCCCACCCATGGACATACCGACATACAATCCGCCTTTAACCAAATACCGGAAAAGGAGGCTTGTAATATTCCTGTCGAAGAATTTACATGTATCAACACCTCCCCTGATCCAACATCAGAAGCGGAAGGTTCGCCTTGCCCTGGAATATTACATTATCCTGACACCGTCACATACAAGGAGAGAGCGCTAAAGTCTTCTGGAGACAGACCACTAAATAAGTACCAATGCCTAGTCTGCATGGAGCTTGCTATTGATGACGATCCGGAATCAATAGAAGGTTGCGTGGCACCGCATATATATTGCGGCTCATGTGCAGCACAATTTCGAAAGTTCAACACTGCAGATCCCGACAACAAATACGAATGCACCCAATGCAATATCAAGGGTACCTTCAAGAAGGAAAGCCGGTTAAAAAACGAATTCCTAATGGAGGTAGTATTCTGCCCCAACGGTTGTGGTCACGAAGCATCAATCCGACAAATATTCGAAGACCATTTATCGACATGCAGTCCTTACACAACGTGTGTTTTCTGTAAAGAAAATATCAAAGCTGAACTGCTCGAAGAGCATTTTAAAACGTGCATTCAGAGCAGTGTTGATGGAAACACCACACCGCAGCAATTAAT
>SIHQ01000152.1 GCA_004762125.1 Oceanospirillales bacterium
TTTTAGATGAGCCAAGCCGATTATTAATCGTGCCATCCCACGTCCGCGTTTTTGATGTGTACGCTTCATTACAGTCAACTACATGCTTTCCGTACTTTCTAGCGTACCATTTCAGACGAACCTTAAATCCATAGTGGTTAAGGTCTAGCATCTGACGACAAGTGTTACGCCTGATTGTACGTACTTTCTTGTCTTTCCTTGTGACCATTCCCTTTGTCTCAAAGGTTGGCAAAAAAATTACGTCATATTGGGTTACCAGTTCGAATGCCAGTCGGTTGTGTAGGTCCAGAACAATGTCATCTTTCTGGCATTTCAGTCGATTTATTTTACGGTCAAAATGAATAATTCGATCCCGCGCCCACTGAGGCATATCAATGAATTGCACACCTTTTTGAGTGTTAATGATCGTTTGTTTTTGCCCTATCAACTTGTCAACCTGCTTCATCAGTGGAAACAGCTTTTCTTTAGCAAGGTTGTCGCCAGCGATCAGGGCGTCCTTATCGCTAAAGCAGGTAGCAAAGGTTCTCACTCCCGGATCAATTCCAACACATCTCACGCTACCTTGGATTTCGGTATTGATTTCGATGTGTTGCTGAACCTGAATAAACCAACGACCTTTGTCGCAAGTAGTCACACAAGACTTGCCGATGGCTTCTTCAGGCACTTCTTCCGTCAGATGTATTTTACCTAAGGCATTTACGCAGGGGTTCAGACCCTTAGGTAGTCGGTCAATTGAGAACGAATGCCTGCTTCCTTTGCGGCTTTTAAACCCGATTTCAGAAAACCCTGTTTTCTCACCTTTCAGTTTTTTGTTTTTGCTGCACACAGCTTTAAAGGTTACTCCTGCGGCCAGCGTTCCATTATCAGAGATTAGGGAGTTATAAGCTCGCCCGCTTTCCCTTTGTTCCTCTTCTACCTGAGCTTTAATAGCAGGGCGCATGTTGAGGAGCTTACCCTTTTGATCTCTGTAATTGTCGTTACGAAAACGCTCTACAGCTATATTGTATGACCGTCGATAAAGGGCAAGTGCGTCTCGGTAGGCTGATTCGTTTTCCGGGAAAAATCTAATCTTCTTTGACGCTATTATTTTTGCGCCTTTGAGCGGAACGCTTTCCGTAGTGGCTATTGCAGAATGAGGTAATGAAACCGATAAGCTCTTGGGTATCAAAGGCTGTACTGGAACCATCCGGGTCATCCAGAATTTCGACCTGTCCTCCCGATAATTCGACGAGCCATTTGATAAGTTCGAATCCTGATCTGGCAAGGCGATCTTTTGTGGTAACCACAACATAGGTTGGATTTCCACACACTGCTGATTCCAGAATGGTTTGCAGTCCTTTTCGTTTAAAGTTGAAAGCACTGGCAATGTCACTGATAAATTCTGCGTCAGGATACTTT
>SIHQ01000153.1 GCA_004762125.1 Oceanospirillales bacterium
ATCAATAAATCCTTCAGTTTGTCTTAAAGGCCGTTTGAAAACAGAGTCTATCTCGTACTAGATCAGTCATGACAGATCAGAATAGCTTTGTCAGTGTAGTGTTTCGTTGAACCGGTGCCATCAAAGATCCTGTCGTTATAAGTCCACCATGATTCAACATCATCACTGATCCACACATCGATACGCCCCCGGTTTTTCAGTGACTGATTGTAGTCTTATTGAGCCTTCTCCCCAGCTTACCGATAAATCGATAGGCTGGAAGGCGACCAAACCAAAACGGAGAAGACTCAATGCGATTCTACACCCATTCACATCCTTATTACTGTGGCATCGATTTACACGCCAGAATGCTCTACGTCTGTATTCTCGATGACAAGGGTGAAACCGTTACCTACAAAAAAATCAATGCCGACCCGGATGAGTTAATGAAACTGGTAAAACCCTATATTGGCAATATTGTCATCGGGGTTGAATGCATGCACTGCTGGTACTACGAAACCGATATTTTGGCCAATGAGTCAGAATATCGGTTTTCATGTGAAGGGCTACTTTATATATTACAAAACATGTCTTGTGTCAGAGTTTCTTGTCAGTCCTCAGCAAAGTCAACACAAAAGTGCAGATATTGATTATTAACCCTTGAGGAAAGAAATGTTGAGAAATCCATTGCGCCATGCAGTCCCCATCCCGCACGACCACTATCTCTTGACTCACTCGCTTCGCGTCTTTGGGCGTTAATGGAGGTTTTATCTGGTGGCTTAATTATAATTGTGTCCACAATATTCGCCTCAGGGGACAGGATCGAAATTCTAACTGTTTTGTTAAAAGGCCATCTAACTTCATCATCACATGAGCTTCTAACCATAATATAAAACAGGCCAAATTTACCCCGCATGAAACTGTATTGCAATTGAAAAACAAACCCATAGCCTTTGTGTATGAAGGGGGGAGAATAGTTATTCTCTGAGATAGGATGTGGAACCTCTATGCGAACAATGGAGCTCTCTTCGCGTATTGTGCCGAAGGCTTTGGATGGTATAAAACAATGGCCGGTAGAATGAGACGTTTGTATCGTGGGAGATAAGTAAAATATATTGTCGCCCAGGCGGATGTAGCTTTTATCTTCAGCTTCATAAGCTGGCTCGCCTGGAAGTGATTCAATGCTTTGAGGTTTTTTTTGGACGAGCCGTTCCATACGGTTCAGCTTGCAGGTGATGGCCTGATATTGAATTGATATATACGCGAGTTTTTGCCCCATTAATTGCTGCGGTGTGGTGTTTCCATCAACACTGCTCTGAATGCACGTTTTAAAATGCTCTTCGAGCAGTTCAGCTTTGATATTTTCTTTACAGAAAACACACGTTGTGTAAGGACTGCATGTCG
>SIHQ01000154.1 GCA_004762125.1 Oceanospirillales bacterium
GGCCCATACCACTACATAGACAAAGAAAAAAAACGCAGCAATGGGAGCACTGTCTTAAAACTCAGCACTTACAGAAAGCTTAACTACACAGTAGTTGAAGTGCCTGTATCAGATGTATGGGACGAAGCAAAAATGGAGCAATTGCTAGGAAAGCTTCGTGACATTTTCCAGAGGGCTGAGAAGTAATCAACAGATAATTCTAGTGGGTCAGAGTACGATACGGCGAAGAATGGCCAGAGCTAGCAGACGATGCTTCGAACAACTCCAGCACTTTCTGAGAACACCATAAATACGCAGATAACAAAAAACCTCGCAGGATAACGAGGTGAGGTTTTTTTCATTCCGGAACCGACTGAACACTGTTGCCATTATTCTATTCAGCGTCGCTATCATGCCGATAATATATTGTTATTCTTATTTTGGCATCAGATCGCTACCTTCTGGTAACTTCGTTCTGGAATGAGCTCAGACTACGTATTTTCCGATACAAAAGCAATAACCTAAATCAGACTTCTGTCTTATATTGACTGACGTAACTGGCCATCACATCCACTCTATTATGCCCCAGCTCTTGGGCCACAACAGATCGAGCGTATTGATCCATTTCTTTGGAGCACCGTGTTTTTTTTGTAAAAACCGGAGCTTCGTATCCAGTGATCTGCTGATACCGTTCACAGGCATAAGCGGCTCGTAAATCATGGCGATGGGTTAAGCCCTGTTGTTTCAAAACCGAACCACTGTAATGACGTACTGAACACAGAAAGTCTGGCAGGCGCTTACCTTCTGGTACCAGGTTATCGTTGTTTTTTTGCAGTGCGACTGCGGTTTTAAGCGCTTTTATAGTGGACTCGCTGATGGGAATCCACCGCTCAACACGACTGGGGCTGGTGACTGTGCTTTTGCCTCGACCGCCTTTCGTGCCGCGTACTATATCGACCTTACCTAATGTTCTGGCTTGGTCAAGAGCGTGATTGCAGTCCAGCAAAGCCGCTTCCCGACTGCGAAGCCCTAACTCACGACACAAGCCCAATACCGCTGCAATTCGTTCATGGCCTTGATGACATAAAATCTGCTGAACCACTGCCAGTTTTTCCCTGCTTACTTCCGGTGGTTGGGTTCGGCTATGGTGCCGTTGTGCCTGCAGTGCTTCTGCGGGTTTAATGCTGATATCACTGTTGCCCCTCAAGGCTTTTAATACAGTGTTACACGTAGAAAGTCGGTTTTGTGCGGTAGAAACAGCCAACGGTTTGCCCTGTCCTTGTAATCTTGCCCGCAAATAATCCGAATACCGATTTAATGTGTGGCTCTTGATTT
>SIHQ01000155.1 GCA_004762125.1 Oceanospirillales bacterium
AATATGCATATGTATTACAAAAAAAGTTATAGGTATGTAAGAAGTGATAATTAAAGAATAAGAAGTAAAAATGAAGTTAAGAAAGGGAGTACCATATAAGGGAGGAGTTGGGTGTTAGATGTTGGAAGTTGGCAGTTGGCAGTTGGCAGTTGGCAGTTGGCAGTTGGCAGTTGGCAGTTGGCAGTTGGCAGTTGGCAGTTGGCAGTTGGCAGTTGCGAGCGTAGCTCGTTTCTCCTCACTGACCACTGAAAACTTAAAACTGATTACTAAAAACTAAAAAAACTAAACGCACAAAAAAACCTCATACCGTTCTGAAATAGTTGTTCTGAAACGGTCAGGAATACTGTTCCAGGCTAACGCCTGAACGATGATAGGTACGTTGGATTCTTTCAGGGCTTCTATAAAATCGTCTAACTGCGTCAGCGATTGCATTTTATCTAATAGCGCGTCATCTGATAAGCATGGAAAACGAACAACCAAGTCCAGATCGCTGGTATCGTGATTGGTGCCTTTTACCCGGCTGCCGTATGCCCAGATCTCGGTGCCTTTGGAAAAGATATTTTTGGCAATAGTGTTGATGGCATTATAGTCTTGCTCACGAAGGTCAATCATTGCTGACCTTTTGACTATGAGCATCCACAGCGGTCATCAGGGTTGTTGCGTCTTTTATAAATGCAGGAATCAGCACCAGTGTCACTTCAGCAAACTTTATACCGTAGTCATGGGCTGTATTGTTTCGGTTGTCTCGATATAAAAACCATCGATCTACCTGCTCCAGTTCTAACAAGCCATGATGGGCTGCTTGTCTGAACACTTCTTTGAACGTGAGGCGGTCAACGGCTTTGGGGCTGTGAACAAAATCCTTTAGACACTTCCTTAACAATTTGCCTGACTGTTCAAGAATAATCTCAAACTCTTTCACGCAGGCTGAACGGTACATATCGTATTCGATACTGCTTTCATCACTTTCCAATACCAGACCGTTTGCTCGATCCAGTGTTTTTATGCAGCGTTGGAAGAAGGTTGTGTCTATCGCCATTGTTTGTTCACTATTTTGTTCACTTACAGGTCTTATGTTAAGCATGCACTTTTTCAAGAAGGATGTGCAATAGTTGGCAGTTGGCAGTTGGCAGTTGGCAGTTGGCAGTTGGCAGTTGGCAGTTGGCAGTTGGCAGTTGGCAGTTTGCAGTTGGCCGTAGAAAGTTGACATTTGCAAGCTAACCTCAGAAATATGAACTAAAAACTTAAAACGTCCAACTAAAAACGAACAACCAAAACC
>SIHQ01000156.1 GCA_004762125.1 Oceanospirillales bacterium
TTCTTTATCCATACGACTGTGGTTTCATATTCCAAAAGAAGTATATGAGCTCTATTACAGTGAATGCAGCCAGTTTGATTGAACATCTTTCTCTACTTACGGACCTCCGCCAGCCCTGGAAAGTCGATCATAAACTCACAGATATCCTCCTGCTTATGATCTGTGCCGTGATTGCCGGAGCAGAGAGTTGGGAAGAAATTGAAGATTTCGGTAATGCTCGTGAAGACTGGTTAAAAACATTGGGTGAGTTTGAAAAAGGCATTCCTTCTCAAGACACCATTGCCCGTGTTGTTAGCTCTGTGAACCCCAAGGTGTTCCAGAATTGCTTTGCTGACTGGATGAAGGGGTGCCACACCGCAACTGAGGGAGCGGTGGTTGCTATTGACGGAAAAGTGGCTAGAAGCTCTTACGACAAAAGCCGGGACCGAGATCCTATTCATATGGTTAGCGCATTTTGTACTGCTAATAATGTGGTCTTGGGGCAAGTCAAAACAGATACTAAGAGTAATGAAATAACAGCTATTCCAGAACTTTTAAACCTGTTGGAAATCAAGGGCTGCCTTGTCACTATTGATGCTATGGGGTGTCAAAGAGCGATTGCAGACAAAATAGTCAGAAAGGATGCTGATTATTCGTTGGCTGTAAAAGGCAATCAGCCGAAGCTCCATGCAGCTTTTGAAGAACACTTTTCAATGGGTAATATTTTATCCGGTTCGTTTGATTCTGTGTTCGAAACGAAAGAGAAAAATCGTGGACGTGAAGAACACCGGATTCATGTTGTTAGTGACGTCTTTGATGAATTTGTTAATTTTTCCTTTGACTGGAAGGGTATGAAAACACTGGGTGCTGTCATTGCTTTCCGGCAGGTTGGCGACACGCTTCAGGAACTGGAAAATGTCACTGTCCGTTACTACATTAGCTCGGCAGAACTAACAGCAAAACAACTGGCAACAGGTGCTCGAAGTCATTGGGCGATAGAAAACAGCCTGCATTATGTCCTGGATGTCGCGATGAATGAAGATGCCTGCAGGATACGACGTGATGACGGAGCAGAAGTTTTAGCGGGCTTCCGGCATATTGCTCTGAATCTGCTAAAAAATGAAAAGACATTCAAAGGTGGTATCAAACGTAAAATGAAACGTGCAGCTTTGAGTATTGAATATATGGATACGATTCTAACAGGTGTTCCGCTTTTGTCAGATATATCCTGAGCCCAGTGGTGACGTGGGGTTTCATGCTTTTTCCCTG
>SIHQ01000157.1 GCA_004762125.1 Oceanospirillales bacterium
GTAGACGTCAGCTCTATATACGGTCTCGAGTGGGAAGCTATCCCTGACCATGAAGATATGCGCTGCGACACAGGCTCCATTCGTTAGTCGGTATTGAATACCTGCCAAATCAACGAGCTTCTGTGTCTACGGTCTGGCCGTAATGTCATCAATTGCCTTCGCTTTGACGCGGTGTGAACAGCTATCTGGTTTCAGTATTAGATTTACACTTTCATTAGACAGCTGCCTTGTACTCTGTATCGCGTGCCAGTAATGCCCAAATGGTTCGGGCATTTTTAGACGCCACTGCTACTATGGCTCGCCTGAAACCTCTGCGTTCAATGAGACCATTAACCCAGAGACTTAAAGAGTCTGTTTTTTCTTTCGCTCGAGCAACAACGGCTCTGGCCCCGTGTACAAGAAGTGTTCTGAGGTATTTATCTCCCCGCTTTGTGATTCGCCCAAGGCGACTGACTCCCCCCGTACTGTATTGTCGGGGTGTTAACCCTATCCAGGCACTGAGTTGACGGCCTGATTTGAACTGTTTCATATCGGCAACAGTGGCAATAATTGCTGTTGCTGTCTGGGCACCGATGCCGGGAATATTCATGATTCGCTGTGCGTCAGTAGACTCGCGAGCGCTGCGCTTTATCTGTCGGTCGTAGCCTAGAATATCTTCATTGAATTGCAGTATTTTTTGAAACAGGTCATCAATTAATATGCGAACGCGATGTGGTAAACCGTTTTCAGCATCCTCCAGTATGTAACGTATTTCATTCTGAACAGTAGAACGGCCTTGCTTCATAACAATACCAAACTCAGAAAGTAATCCTCTCATTTGATTGATTGTGGCAGTACGAGCGTGAATGAAGCCTTGTCGAATTCGGTGTAAGCAAAGCTCGGCTTGCTGGTCTTTGTTTTTAATGGTGACGAATTTCATAGTAGGACGAGCGACAGCTTCACAGATAGCCTCTGCATCATTGCTGTCGTTTTTACCGCCTTTACGATAAGGCGCGACGAACTTGGGTGCCATAATGCGAGCATCGTGGCCAAGTTTTATAAATTCACGAGCCCAGTGGTGTGCACCAGAACAGGCTTCCATGCCGATCAAGGCCGGTGCAAGCTTAGCAACTTCGGGCAGTAGACGGTGACGTTTAACCGTTTTACGAATAATCACTTTGTCGTGTTGATCGACACCATGAAGACTGAAAATATTCTTGGCAAGGTCTATGCCGAGAGTTA
>SIHQ01000158.1 GCA_004762125.1 Oceanospirillales bacterium
AGAAATACGCGTATGTTCTCAAGTAGTTCCGATTTCAAGCTAAGCATCAATCTTAAGTCTATCCTTCCAAACCATGATTATTCTTGCAGCGTTTTCCTTAACTTTAACGAGTTGTTCGCCTGCTGAGCCACCACAAACAGCAAAAGCCGAGAGAGAGAGAACTATCAAAACTCTATCAGGTCTTGCAATGACAAAAAAAGAGTGACTTCTTGTGCTGAATGACTCAATCCTACCATTGCACAACAATCTGAGTGAAAGCCAGATACGTAATGAGGTCAAACGACGAATAATCAGGGACGGTACGCGAAGCGATGCTGGACGGCAAAGTCGCGACACCCGTGCTTTTCAGAGATTGTGCAAGCAAATACTGGTGCTGGTCATAGCATCAAGCTCTTTGCGCTTGTCGGCAGGCATGCTGGAACTGCCTCTGTTTTCCCCCCGTTCAAGTCCCGATAACGTATTCTCTCTACCCCGTGATCATTTGGGTGTCAAAATAAGCGAACCCACTATCCCTCTCTTTCAGTTCTCTGGCAACTTGCCTGATTTTGGCCTGCATTCAAAAAACGACCAGGTTAGTACGTCGTTGTGCATTGAGCCCCATGGGCCAGAACTCTCATCAGGCGCCGATTTTACTGGCTGCCTACCCTTGCCAAAAGGCTTCGAAAGTGTGTTTATCTCTGTTGATGATGGTGACTCAATCCCTCATCAAACGGTCATGTTTCTGCCTGTCAATCCAATAAAGACAGCCTTTCCAGAGAGCGATGAGGATACTGGCGTCATGACACTTACCTGTGAGCAGGAAGCCTGTGTCGCCTGGAATTATGAAGGGCAAGTGAGAGTGCTAGACCTTTCAGAGGTCACTCTATCCGGAGAATTTGAAACCACTGAGACAGAACCCCGAACAGGCTGGGAGATGGTTAAAACCGTCGATCAAAATGGTCACATCATTTACCAATGGTATGACCAGAACGGTCACCTTCATACCATCAGCGAATGGGAGTTCAATCGGCGGCTTTCTATGTATTTTCAAAGCTTGCTGGAGTTTCTGTACCCTGAGTATTTTGCCCCCTCCTTCCCTGCCGGGGGAGGTTGGCATCAGTGGCAATACTGGAAAGTGCGCAAGGCAGCTGATCGCCCGGAAAAATCTGACGAGCAACAATGGAAAGTCCAACAGAAACGACGACGTCAACCTCAACCTCAACGTCAACC
>SIHQ01000015.1 GCA_004762125.1 Oceanospirillales bacterium
TCATTGAGAAGCTGGATTTTAAGCAGAAAAAGAGGCAGTTGCACAAAGAGAATCCGGTGTACGCCCGAATGCTCTCGTCGCTGGCCTATGAAAAAATCAAATCCCTGATTGAAGTGAACTGCGCCAAGCGAGGTTTGGAGTGCATCACGGTCAATCCGGCGTACTCCTCGCAGATCGGGGCGTTGAAATACAAAGAGAAATACGGTCTGTCCACGCACCATGCTGCGGCATTGGTGATTGCGCGAAGAGGCTTGGGCTTCTGGGATAGGCCTTTAAGAAATTACTACCAGACTGAGAAAAAGGGAGTGGTATCCCATCCGGCACCTGCAAGGAAAACCGGATCGGCAATGCCTTACTACCGTGAATTTTTTAGTTGGAAAAGGCGACTCTTGCGAGAGATCGGCACTGGTATGCGCTTTGGGGAGGCTGTCGCTCTGACAGCTGGAACGCAAAGGCGAAGCTTAGCTTCCTAGTCCGATGGAGGGCGCTACGTCGTCCTCCTCTAACCCTTTACTGTGGGGTTGAACTGGCAAATGAGTAGGTTTGCGTAGGTTCATAAAAGCGGTTACCAAAAACAGTTGGAAACGGTGGTAGTAAGAGTGTGCAGGTCAGCCAAATGGAGCCTGCACAAACAGCCATGAGCGGGAAATAAAACAGCCGTGAGCGGGAAATGCAGCTCACCTCGAATGATGAAAATGGCTACAGAATCTGGAATAGCGGCATTTTCATAGTAAAAAGTTATTCGGGTTCGTCCGCATCCTTGATACGTTCTTGGCGTTCTTGCTCTTCTTCCATGGCGGCTTTTATTTCTTCCATAATGGAATCAAGGTCTGCAGCCACCTCTTCTACTTCGAATTTCCCGGTCAGCTCGGTTTCAGGTGTGAGTTTACCGGCTTCAAACAGTTGCCACATTTCGGCGGCGTAACGGGCATTCAGCAATTCAGGAGCAAACTGGCCGTAGTAGACATTCATGTTTTCGATGTCACGTTCGAACATGCTGCGGGCATTATTGTTGGCTGCAGCATCCACGGCTTGAGGCAGGTCAATGATGACCGGACCATCCTGATTGACCAGAACATTAAATTCGGACAAATCACCGTGTACTACACCAGCGCAGAGCATCAGCTTTACGTAATGCATGACCACAGCATGATCTTCAAGAGCTTGCTCTTCTGACATGGACACATCAGCGAGTCGTGATGCTACATCGCCATCTTCATCAGAGACCAGCTCCATCAGCAGCACGCCCTCAAGGCAAATGTGCGGCTTAGGAACACGCACACCAGCGTTGGCCAGCTTAAACAGAGCATCCACCTCGGCATTTTGCCAGGTCTCTTCCTGCTGCTTTCGCCCGAATTTAGAGCCTTTCTCCATGGCTCTGGCTCGGCGGCTGTTACGGCTTTTACGGCCTTCCTGATAGAGTGCTGCTTTCTTGAAGCTGCGTTTGGCCGCTTCCTTATATACTTTGGCGCAGCGGATTTCGTCACCGCAACGTACCACAAAGACATCGGCTTCTTTTCCGCTCATTAATCGGCGGAGGACTTCGTCAACCAATCCTGCTTCTACAAGAGGTTGAATGCGTTTAGGGGTTTTCATCGCGTCCTTGTACATTAGTCACGGAAAAAAGTCAGGCATTAAATGCAACCCTTCCTAATTTATGACCGTTTGAGAAAATATCACCTACAAAGTTCCTTCGTTGGTGTCGAGGAGCTTGAGATAATTATGCCATGAGATTAGACAGATTATTATGCCTGCAACCAATGTGGAATAGACGTACTTCTTTGACTTTGTTGGCTCAGGGAAAAGTACGCGTTGATGGGTTAACAGAATATGACGGAAATACGGATGTGTCTTTGTTCAGACGAGTAGAGGTTGATGACCAACTGATTCAGCCTGGCCAGCAAGCGCTCTATATGATGCTGAACAAACCTGTGGGCATTCTCAGTGCAACATCTGACCTTGTCCATAAAACGGTGATGGAGCTGCTACCGGAGGATTTAGCTTCACAATTACATATTGCGGGTCGTCTTGATCGAGCCAGTTCCGGGCTGATGCTTTTGACGAACGATGGTCAGTGGTCTCGTAGAATGACAGACCCTGAGTTAAAGAAACCAAAAACCTATCTTGTCACTACAGGCAATCCTATTGACTCTGATACAGCCAGACTCTTCGCTGAGGGTATCCATTTCCCTTACGAAAACATCACCACAAGTCCAGCAGAGTTGGAACAGCTGAACAGCCATCAAGCGAGACTGACGATTTATGAAGGTCGATATCATCAGATCAAGAGAATGTTTGGGCGATTCAGGAATCCGGTAGTGGGGTTGCATCGGGAGAGTATGGGAGAGATTCGGTTGGATAATGGTATGGCGGAAGGTGACTATAGGGAGCTTTTAAAAGGTGAGATTGAAGGGTGAAAGTTCCCACGTGGGGCGTGGGAACATCAAGGTTACTAGAAAAATTACTGACCATGGTTTTGTCATATCTCATCCTCGTCCATATCAGGATCATATTGCGTAGCTTCAATAATGCGTATGAACTGCAACCTGTTATTGACGACACTGGCTGCTTGTTCTGCTTTCTGTTTAAGTTGGTTTCTGGTGGGCCCTAGCAGCGTTGAAAAAAGAAGCTTACGGTTCCAGGTAATCTGAATGCGGCTGCTCTTGGCTGGGTCAGGGTACTCTTTCACAGCAAGGTTGAATTCATCTCTGGGTTCGAGAAGTCTCCATGACGAACTAAAAGACTTAAAAAACCGTCGCCCTTGAGGCGTTAGTGTTTGATCAAGAAGAAGACCACTGATCTTTATTTCATTACTGTCGTAAGTTGTTGCTGAGCTAACGTAATTTTTTGCAGAGCAAATAGCGCTTACACTCACGCTTATAATAAGAGTCAGGCACAGAAACAAAGATCTACTCATAAAACCCATAACAACTCTGACCTCTGTCCTTTCTGAATATGTATATTCACAGTCGCTCACGCTGGCTCAATGGCCGCTTCTGCAAGATGTCTTCTGGCCCACTCAATAGCCTCTATTCTGTTTCGTACGTTCAGTTTTCGGTAAAGGTTATAAAGATGCGTTTTTATCGTGTTCTCACTGAGATGAAGCTGATCAGCGATCTCATGGTTTGTTGCACCTGTTTTTGCCAGAGATAAAATCTGCTTTTCACGGCGAGTCAATTTTAATCCACTGTTGCTCACTTGGGTTGTTGAATCAGACGTCTCTGGGCTGCTACTGATCAGATTTTCTACTAAAGCCGTTGGCAGGTAATAGTCACCTGCAATCAGGGCATTAATCCCTCTAACCAGCGTTTCAACACTGTCGGTATCTTGAAAAAGCCCTTTAAGACGGGGTTGTTCGAGAAATATATTTCTTCCGGGAAGTATTGAAACGTTTAGTAGAGCAATAACCGGAGCTGCTGTTTTCCCATTTGTTGAGATCAGAAGTGCATGAAGTCTGTCTGTTAATTCTGGTGAATCCAGAAGAATGACGGCGTTCTGATAATCACTAATACGAGAAAAGGAAGAAAGTGTCGTCTGCTGAATATTAAAGAATTCAGAAAGAAGAGACACAAGTGCAGTGTTTTGCACAGTTTTCTGCTCACAGAGCAGAAATATTTTTTTTAACGGTTCCATAACGTGCTCCTTGCAAACGTAACCGATCTATTTAGTAGTAGTGTCTCGTCCTGAGAACTGCTTCACAATTTAATCATAAAGTATGAAGTCTTTACCATTATTAAAAGGACTATTGTCCACATTCTCTTTTCAGGCACGAAAGGAAATGAGTAGCTAATCTGTTCAAACAAATGAATTTGATAGAGAAAAGTTAAATTGGAGTTTGAATATGAGTAGTAAGAAAATTTTAAATAATGCTCTGTTTTTTGGGAGTTTACTGTTTGCCTTCGCATCTTTTGCAGAAGTAACTAGCACTATGTATCAGCCAGAATGGTTGGTTTTAGGTAGCACAAACGTTATTTCTACCAGTGAATCTGTGACGATCAAGTTAAACTCAGAACTAAAAGACAAAGTATTCAGAAAGATTCGTTTGAAGGTAGCTGACGGTAGTTTGAAAGTCAGGGAAGTAAAAATATACATGAGTGATGGTCATGTTGTTAAATCCGGTATTCAGAAAGTTATAAAGAATGGAATGATGACAAGAGAACTTATAATTCCAGATCATCGTCGTTCAATCAAAAAAATTGTCATTATGTTTAAAGCACCGTTGGCTCAAGGAGTTGTTATTATGGCTGTGGGTAAAGAGCGGCTAGAAGAATATTCTGAGTCTTGAAGAAAGCTACTTGCTGGTTTCTTCGTTGCTTTTGAAACGTTTGCTCTTGATGCCAAGAACCTTTCCAAGCCCATCACGGCAGAGAGCCAGTTCAAGAGAACTGCGAATAACCATGGCGTTATCCAGCTTTGTGACTTCAGCAAGGATCTCTTTTGCTCTTTTCATAGTGATCTTGCGTAAAGCCCATTTCACCTTCAACAAGTTGGTGGCACTCATGGACAACATATCAAAGCCCATGGCCATCAAAAGTACTGCAGCAACTGGGTCTCCTGCCATCTCTCCGCAAATCCCGATGGTTTTACCTTCGCGATGGCTGTCTTCAACGACTTTCTGAAGTGCCTGCAGAACAGCAGGATGAAAAGAGTTATACAGACCAGCGACACGAGGATTGTTCCGATCGACTGCCAGAAGGTACTGGGTCAGATCGTTGGATCCAATGGATAGAAAGTCGACACGCCTTGCCAGCTCCCGAACCTGATAGACAGCCGCAGGTACTTCGATCATTACGCCCACAGGTGGCATCATCACCGGTAAACCTTCCGATAACACCTCGGCATGAGCCCTGTGAATCAGGTGTAAGGCTTCTTCCACTTCAAATACATTGGTGATCATTGGAAGCATGATACGAAGGTTATCCAGCCCGACACTGGCCTTCAGCATGGCTCTGACCTGAACAAGGAAAATTTCAGGGTGGTCTAGAGTCACTCGAATGCCCCGCCAGCCAAGGAAAGGGTTATCTTCTTTGATAGGGAAATAACTCAGGGATTTGTCGCCGCCTATATCAAGGGTTCGCATGGTGACAGGTCTGGGAGCAAAAGCTTCCAGCTGCTGACGATAGATTTTTTCCTGTTCCGACTCACTGGGAAAACGTTCCCTAAGCATAAAAGGAACTTCGGTTCTATAGAGCCCTACCCCTTCCGCGCCTCGATCCAGAGAACGAACAGTATCCGTCATCAGTCCGGTATTTACCCAGAGCGGTACTCGAAAGTGGTCAGGTGTCACACAGGCTAGGTCGCTGATTGCTTCCAGCCCCTTGGTAAACTCCCGCTCTTCCTCGACAACCACTTGATAATGTTCAAGCAATTCTCTAGAAGGTGAAACATAAGCGATGCCCAGATTGCCATCGACGATCATGGGTTTGCCGGTCAGTTTGTGATAAGGCAATTCCACCACACCCATGACAGTGGGAATGCCTAAAGCTCTGGCAAGAATGGCGGCGTGGGAGTTACTGGATCCTCTGACTGAGACCAGACCTGCCAGTTTGTTGTGAGGTACATCAGCCAACATGCTGGCGGTCAGTTCTTCGCTGATCAGTATGATGTTGTCCGGATACTCAATATTTTTCTGCTCATCCTGTTGAAGGCTGGCCAGTACTCTGCGGCCAAGGTCTTTAACATCAACGGCTCTTTCACGGAGGTAGGCATCGTCCATCAGTTCAAAATTCTGAACATGCTCCTGAATAACCTGACGCAGTGCTCCGGCCGCCCAGTTACCCTCATGAATACGGTTTCGGATCTCTTTACCAAGAGCGTTGTCATCCAGCATGCGTATATAAACATCGAACAGAGCTCGCTCTTCTTCCGGAAGGCGACCGGAGAGTTTGGCTGCAGTGTTTCGCATCTCGTTACGAACAGCCTCAAGGGCTTTGTCTAACGCAGCCAGTTCTTTATTTATATCCGTGTGATCACGATCAGGAACAACGCTGAGATCTGCCGCCGGCGCTAAAACAACGGCCTCACCAATGGAAACACCTGAAGCTCCCGGCGAGCCTTGAAAACGAGCCGTCTTGGCGATGGAATTCGTATTAACGCTGGAGACATGAAGAGAGCCAGTGGCTTCAGCATGAGCAATGACACCGGCCAGCTGTGCAGACATGGTGACAAGAAAGGCTTCTTCGTGTTCATCAAAGCGACGGCGTTTCTGCTGCTGTACGACCAGCACGCCCAGAATCATTCGATGATGAATAATCGGTACACCGAGGAAGGCGTGAAACTTCTCTTCACCGGTTTCGGGAATGTAGTGGAATTTGGGGTGGGACGAGGCTTCTTCGAGATTGATGGGCTCTTCTCGTTGACCCACCTGGCCAATAAGGCCTTCGCTTTGAGAAAGTTTGGCAAGGCCTATAGCTGACTTGTTCAGGCCTTCGGTTGCCATGAGCGTGTAGCTGGAATTGTCAGAATCGAACAGATAAACCGAGCAAACCTCAGTTTCCATGGCTTCCCTGACTCTTTGAACAATAATATCCAGAGCCGCCTGCAAATCAGAGGCGGCACTGACTTCCTGAACTATTGTTCGTAGTGTATTCAACATGGTTGAATCAATTCCGGCTTTGCCAGTAGCTGTTATCTGTCAGCTAACTGGCTGTTAAACACTCATAACTATTTTACGGATTTTCTGCCTGTAGGCGACCAATTCTTGGTGCCAGTTCACGCAGTGCCCTACGGTAGACTTCTCTTTTAAATGACACCACCTGGCCCAGAGGGTACCAGTAACTAACCCACCGCCAGCCATCAAACTCTGGCGATCCGGTATGGTCCACACTAACCCGATCATCCTCACTCATCAGTTCCAGTAGAAACCACTTCTGTTTCTGACCGATGCAGAGAGGGTACTGATCTTTCCGAACCAGCCTTCTGGGTAAACGATAACGCAACCAGCCACGGGTGCATGCCAGAATGTTCACATCTTCCGGCTGGAGTCCGATCTCCTCATACAGCTCGCGATACATGGCTTCTTCGGGGGTTTCATCGTCATTAATGCCGCCCTGTGGAAATTGCCATGACTCCTGTCTGATGCGCCGCGCCCAGAGAACCTGTCCGTGTTGATTAGCGAGGATTATGCCCACATTGGGTCTGAATCCATCTGTATCAATCACGCCTGCGGCTACCTTAAATTAATTCTTGTTTGCATTGTTTCATAAACGGCAACAGCACAGCAAACAAGATGCCACTTTTGTTGATTTGGAAGGCATTTTTTATAGATAGGTTATAAGAGGGACTTTAATCGACACTCTAGAGAGGTAATAAGTTCGGCATAAAAGTACTCGGTGCGGCTGAAACAGATTCACCTATTCACTAGAATTTATGTTCAAACTCATTTTCAATCTGTCTAGAATGGCGGCCTGATAAATCCAATAATTTTTGTTCGACAGTTTGGAGTAGGTTTCGTGGCCCTGGCAATTTTCGATCTCGACAACACCCTGATCGCAGGTGACAGTGATTATCTGTGGGGACAATTCATGGTTGATGAAGGCATGGTGGATGTCGATCTTTTCCGTGAAGGAAACGATCGCTTTTATCAACAGTACGAAGCAGGAACAATGGTGCTGTCCGAGTATTTGGACTTCTGTCTGGAGCCACTGACTCAATACACTCTTACCGAGCTGACTGAGAAGCATCGTAAGTTTATGGCCGACGTGATCGATCCCATCATGTTAGACAAAGCCAAAGCACTTCTAAAAAAACATCGTGATCAGGGTGATTACCTGATGATCATCACGGCCACTAATCGTTTCGTGACTGAGCCTATTGCAAAAGCGTTGGGAGTTAACTCTATGTTGGCCGTCGAGCTGGAAATAGAAGAGGGGCGATATACCGGCAAGGTGGTGGGGACTCCAACCTATCAGGACGGTAAGGTCATTCGACTGAAAGAATGGCTTGTGGAAAATCCTGAGCACTCAATGAATGGCAGTTATTTCTACAGCGATTCCAGAAATGACATTCCTCTGTTGAAAGAAGCCGATCATGCTTTTGCCGTAGATGCTGACCCTGAACTGACCCGCTTTGCGAAAGAACAGAGTTGGCCGGTAATGAGTCTGCGCTGAAGGAAAGAGACACGGGGGAAAGTTATTCCCCCTGATGACAACAGTTATACGCGAGTAACCCGGGCAATAATTGCCTTGATGTATTCAGTCTCGGGAATGGCTGGATGAATGGGGTGATCTGGTCCCTGATGACCCTGCTCAATGATCTGCAGGTTGCGATCAATATGTCGGCTGCCTGCCCGAAGGGCGTCGAACAGCACTTCTTTTTGCAGATGCATGGAACAGGAGCAGGACACCAGAATACCGTCCTTTTCTAGCAGGCGCATAGCCAGCTCGTTAATACGGCGGTAAGCCTGTTCACCAGCTTTGGTGTCTTTACGCTTCTTGATAAAGGCAGGTGGGTCGACGATTACCACGTCAAACTTCTCACCTTCATCACGAAGACCTTTGAGGGCTGCAAAAGCATCACCATGAAGAGTGCCGACCTTGTCAGCAACGCCATTTAGTTCTGCGTTGTCGTGAACCCATTCAGTCGCTTGCTCTGAGGCATCGACACAGATAACCTCGTTGGCTCCGAATACGGCACATTGAACACCCCAGCCACCGATATAACTGAAGACATCCAGAACCCGCTTTCCTTTAACATAGTGACGCAGACGGTCACGATTCAGGCGGTGATCATAGAACCAGCCGGTCTTCTGACCTTTCAAAACCGGAGCCAGGAATTTTACGCCATTCTCTTCGAGTTCAACTCTCTCAGGCACTTCGCCATAGGCTACTTCAACGTACTCAGAGAGACTCTCCAACTTGCGGCCGTTGCCATCGTTTTTAAGAAGAATGCCTTTCGGACTGAAGACTTTAACCAAAGCTTCGACGATATCATCTTTGACGGCTTCCATACCGGCAGTGGACATCTGTACGACCAGTACATCATTGAAGCGATCTACAACAAGACCGGGTAGACCATCACTGTCGCCAAACACCAGGCGGTAGCACTTTGAGTCAAACAACTTTTCACGAAGGCTGAGTGCCACCTTGATACGATGAACCAATAATGACTTGTCCAGAACATATTTACTGTCACGACTTACCAGTCGAGCGCAGATCAAACTGTTCGGATTAATATAACCGCTACCTAATGGCTTGCCTTCAGCGCTTTCAATCTGGATCAGTTCACCGATTTCAAAAGATTTCAAAGGTGAGGTTTGGGTATCCACTTCATTGCTGTAGATCCACAGGTGGCCAGCCTTTATACGTCGGTCAGCGCGCTTGTTCAGGCGTAAGGTTTTTAATGTCATAGGAATCGTGTCCCGTTCTTTCAGGAGATCTAGCCATCCGAAGATAAATAGCGCCTGAAGAAAGATAGTGTCCGAAGAAAGATAATGTATGAAGAATGAGTTGCTGGCGGCGGATTATAGTTTTACGAAAGGTAATGAACCAGCTTTAGCGAGGCTGTTATGTGAGAAAGCTGCCCCGCTATCACAGAGAGTCTCAGGCAATCTTGTCTAACATTGGTTTTTGAGCGTCTTCCTGAGTCAGAGCGCGAACCATAATAACTTTGTTAACACCGGTCATGCCATCAATGAATTCACGTTGCATTTCATAGCCACGTTTTTTGAAGAAGTTAATGGTTTCTTCATCAATACATTCTACCGTAAGTTCCGGGTAGCGCTTAGCCAAACGGCGTTCAGCTTCTACCAGCAGTTCATTGCCTGTACCCTTTTTTCGGAACTCTTCGTTTACCCAGATCACGTCGATGTGGTTTTTTGTTTTTGCAACCAAACCAGCCAGTTTTTCGTCCTGCCAGGCGACCAGCATGCAGGGCCAATTGCCGCGCACATACTTTTCAACATCGTCACCTTCAGACCAAGGCATAACGCGATCAGGATCAATCATACTATCGTAGGCTTTTAACAAGGACTCTCGGCAAAGTATTGCAACAGCTCCCATATCAATTTCACGCGCTTTTCGAATAATCATACTACTACCTACTCTTTTTCTTTATTGAAATACGGCCATACTTAAAATTGATTACTTTGGCGGTATTTGCATTCTTTAAGAAACTCTCCTCATCACGGATCAATGATAAAAAGTGAGTTCCTCCATGTTGTTTTCTATGGAATACAGTAAACCCAGATAGATGAAAGAGGATTCATTATCTGCGGAACTGTGTGGGCTTGTTTATTAACTGTCTTTTTACTACGAATTTGCCGTATTAGATATTATGAAATACCAGCAAATTGTTTCGTGATCGGCTAACAGATATACAGGGACTAGAGAATAATACCTGTAAATTTCACCATAAAGAAATCGTTATTTAGTGTGTAAATCTGTAAATCCAGTGTTTTGCACAGACAGGTCGACAACAGTTTGCCAGTTTTCGTCCTCAAAATCGGATTAATCAACCTTGAGGCACCAGAACTACCAATATTTGGGTGTTCGCTACGAATAGTCGCAGAACGAGCATACCATTACCCTGCTCTCCATCAATAAATGAGGCGAGAGTAATGACAACACATCTTCAGGACAATCTGGCAGAAATGTTATTTGGCTTTCACAACCTCGAGGATATAGATCAGTTGAAAGAACTGGTTGGAGCTGCAAATAAGGGAACAGCCACTGGCGCTAATCATTTTATCGAAGTTACAAGCGAGTCTATTAAACCCGACGATTTGAAAGATTATCTGCGTTGCTATCCACTGGCTCAGGCGATGGTGTCGATGATTCGTCATTATGAATTAAACCGGGATGTGGACACATTAAGAATTGTACTGGAAGCTGTGATCGACGGCCTTGAAGAGGCTGATGAAAGAGAATTGCTTCACTGAGCAACCAAAACTCAGGAAGTCGTTCCCGTCGACCAAAATATCCATCTGGATTTTCAAGTGGAAAAGGTGACTGGCCAAAGATTACAGGGAATTATTTATTTAACAGACACCAAGGAAAATCAGGGTGCCTTCTGTTGTGTTCCCGAGTTGTTCAAGCAAAGTGACAAACTCAGATATAGATCCAGCCTTAAACTCTCAGAGCTAGGCAGGAAATTACTTGGGATAGATGGTTACTAACCCTTGGTTTTTTCTTCCGTAAACTGACTGAGTTTTTTCCAGAATGAGGATCTTTCTGCTTCTGATTCAGGCTCTTTGCCAGCCTGTTTGAGCAATTGCTCTCTTAACTCACTGGAACAGATACCCTTTCTTGCGGGATACATTTGTCCTGGGCAGGTATGTTGATAGAACTTGTGCCAATCAAAACAGATTCCCGGATCAGCCTTGCCGCGAAAACCAGCGATATGCTCATGACCAAGAATACGATCAGGGTCATTCAGCTTTGGATAAAGAGCCTGTAACTGCTGAACCACTTCAAACAGTGTCTGGTACTGTTCTTCGGTATAGGGAAAGATATTGCCGTTGTAATTAATCAGCTCAATGCCAATGGCAAAATCGTTAAATGCTTCTTTGCCATGCCAGCGACTGACACCGGCATGCCAAGCCCTGTGAGCTTTACCATTCAGGCAGTTCACTATTTCATAAACAGCGCCATCCAGATCAATAACCAGATGTGCAGAAACGCCGTCTTCGGCTGAGAAGATTCGCAGAGTTTCCTGAAGATCAACCGCGGTGTAGTGAAGCACCAGAAATTCCACAGGGATTTGTTGGTGGTCACAATTAGGGCTGAGGCGTTGAATGATGTTGAGAGTCATGTCAGATCAATGGTTTTTAACCACTCTTTCGGTGACATTCCGGTCCGGCTTCGAAAGACTCGAGCCAGAGCAGAAGCATTCTCATAACCTACCTCATTTGCTACCCAGCCGACAGGCTTATTCTGCTTCAGTAAACCCTTGGCTATTTCGATTCTCCAGCTGGACAGATAATCGTTGGGCGTGATGCCAATGGTCTTTTTAAAGTGCTCGGCAAACCGTGAACGTGACATCATCGCTTTTTCCGACAGCTCTACCAGAGACCAGTTCTGCTCCGGTTGGTTGTGTATCACTTCCAGAGCGTTAGCCAATTTTGGGTCGGACAGTCCTGCCAGTAATCCGCCATTGATATCACCGGAAGACAACAGGTGACGTAATAACTGAATGATCATCACCTCACACAGGCGATCCATAATAATTTGTCGAGCACTCTGTGTTGAATAAGCTTCTTCAAACAACCAGTCAATGGTTGCCTGAAGTCGCCCGGCCTTGGCCAGAGGAATACAAACAACATCGGGTATGGAGCTGGCTAGTGGATTTGTAGACCCGGAACCGTAGTGAACTTCGGCACAAACGATCTCGGTCTGATCGGCGTCTTCGGCCATGATTCGGTGCTGGGTTGGTCTGGGGTAAAACAATAGCGTCGGTTCATCAAAGGTCAGATCACTTTTTCCGTGGATCTGAATGGTCAGTTTCCCCTTTCTTAAAAGGTGGATATGACCTGTCTGAGCATCAGGCTCTTCAAAGGATGAAAGGCCACAAAGCTGGCCGGAGTAAAAGACTCCAGCGGATATAGAAAAACGGTTCAATACCGAAGAAAGTTGATCCATGGGACGAATTGATCCAAATTCAGGACGGATTAAGCCAAATCATCTCACAGATGCCTATATATTTCTTCCTAAGCAGGGGCAAACGACAGGCTCCTGAGCTTACTTTAAGAAAGCATGGAGAGAAAAATGAACCTTTTGAAGACATCTCTGAAAACGTTGGTAGCTGCTTCGGCTTTAGCTATTTCCGGATCTCTGTTTGCCGCAGACATCGATATAAATGCAGACAAGAACGATGTTGCGCTACACGGATATGACGCTGTCAGTTACTTTACTGTAGGAAAGCCAACAGAAGGTTCTTTTGAATACACGGCCACTTACAAGAATGCCATTTTCAAATTCTCATCGGCTGAAAATCGTAACAAATTCCGCGCTGATCCTGATCACTATGCACCCCAATACGGTGGGTACTGTGCCTTTGGTACAACGGTAGAAAAGAAATTTGATGGTGATCCAAGTGCCTGGAAAGTAGTCGACGGAAAACTTTATTTGAACCTCAACAAGAACGTTCAGAAAAGATGGT
This sequence comes from Oceanospirillales bacterium, assembly GCA_004762125.1. Lineage (GTDB taxonomy): Bacteria > Pseudomonadota > Gammaproteobacteria > Pseudomonadales > Endozoicomonadaceae > Endozoicomonas_A. Next base: position 13,096 of record SIHQ01000015.1, read on the forward strand.
TGAGTGATGTTCCGGGATACATCGAATCTGCGAACACACTATGGCCAGAAATCAGTCAAATTACTGTCAAAGAATTAAGTGAACGGTAAAGACTAAAAAAAATGGTGGCGGTGTGAATCCATACTGCCCGTTCATCAGTATATGAGTGAAGAGAGAACGAGATGAGTGTTCTGGATATAAAAGACAGCAATCACTTTGCACAGATTAGTAATGAGTCAGAGTGGACGCTGGTGGATTTCTGGGCGCCCTGGTGTGGACCTTGCAAGATGATGACACCGGTACTGGAAAAAGTAGCCGTTGATTATCAGAAGCAGCTGACCACAACCAAAGCCAATGTTGATGAACTGCAGCAGCTAGCAAGTCAGTTTGGCATCAGAGGTATTCCAACTCTGGTTTTGCTGCACAACGGCAAGCCTGTTGACCAGATATCCGGAGCACAGCCTGAGCAGGCCCTTAATAAGTGGTTAGATAAACATCTGACCGTTATCTCTTAAAAAAAACAATTACCAACCAAAAGGATTGTGACCATGAACAAAAAAGCCCTTATTTGTGCCGGTTTTGCTGCAGCCCTGTCCATAGGTGCGGTTTCTTCTGCCCAGGCAGCTTCCAAAGAAAAGTGTTATGGCATCGCCAAAGCTGGTCAGAATGACTGCGCTAATCTGGCTGGTACTCATTCCTGTGCTGGTCAAGCCAAAAATGATGATGCTATTGGTGAATGGAAAGCAGTAAAGAAAGGTACGTGTAAGGAATTGGGTGGTTACAGCAAAGCTGAAGCCAAGAAACTTTGGAAAGAAAAGAAAGCCTGATTGGAACAAAGAGTGAGCTGGAGTGATTGAGATGAACTCAAGGATTGAAACAGAGAAGCGAACCCCTGTTGGTGTAGGCCTAAGGCATGTTCACTATCAGGAAGCCTTGGAAAATCCCGCTGACCTTGATTTCATTGAAGTGCATTCCGAGAACTTCTTTGCCAGAGGCGGTGCTCTGCCCGCCTTATTGAAAGAGGTGTCAGAACTCTATCCGGTCAGCCTTCATGGCACATCACTGGGTCTGGGTTCATCAGCAGGTATTTCAGAACGGCATCTGAAATCCTTGCAACAGCTGGTCAGTAAAATATCCCCCATTTTGGTGTCTGATCATGCGGCTTATGCCTGGGGACAAATAGGTGATCAACTGCATCATGCAGGAGACTTATTACCTATCGCGTTTAATGAGCAATCATTGCAGACGATGATTGACAACATCAATCGTGTTCAGGAAAGTTTGCAACGTACAATACTGGTTGAAAACCTATCGGCGTATCTTGAGCCAAAGAGCAGCACGTTTACCGAAACAGAATTTCTTACTGAGTTAGCGAGGCGAACAGATTGTCGTCTTCTGATTGATATTAATAACCTTGCTGTGAACGCTATTAACAATCATTCGGCAGATATTGCCGGAGATATGGCTCAGTGGATATACAACATTCCATCCAGCATCGTCGGTGAAATTCACTTGGCAGGCTGCACACCTGTTGCGACTGACGAAATTATGGTGGATGACCACAGCAAGATGGTTTCAGATATCGTCTGGAACGTATATGAACAGGCGCTTTCTCACTTTGGCGCAACACCCACTTTGATTGAGTGGGATACAGATTTACCTGAGTGGTCGGTACTGCTAACTGAGGCTGAAAAAGCCAGAGCTATTGCTGCCAGAGTTTCCCGAAAGAAAGAGGGGAGCCTGTGAACATAAGCAATAGCGAAGAACAGAACAACCTGTTGGCCGCCATTACGAATCGTGGCCCTGCATCCGAGTTTGAACAAAAGGGTTTGGAAGCCTACCAGAGAAACTTCAAGGCTAATGCCATTAGAGCGCTTGAAATCAGTTTTCCTGTTATTACACAATTGCTGGGAGAAGAACCGTTCAGACAGTTTTGTAGAGAATTCATAGCTGTTTCCCTCCCGGAAACCGGAGATTGGGGTGAATGGGGAGAGCAATTCCCTATTTGGTTAGAAAATCATGAAATCAGTATTGAACTGCCTTATATCAGTGACTGCGCAAAACTTGATTGGTTGCACCATCAGGCTGAAAGAGCTGAAGATTATCATCTGAATACAGAGTCCTATCAGTTACTCGTCAATGAAGATGCTGCGTTGGGTACTTTTTCAGTAAACCCTACTGTTCAGATTTTTAAATCGGATTATCCCATTGTGGATATCTGGTTAGCTCATAATTTGCCGGAAAAAGATCGACCTGAATTTTTAGAGACGGCAAGAACAAAGCTTGAGAGCAGGCAAGGACAAACCATTTTACTCTGGCGTCAACACTGGCAAGTCCAGGTTCGAGCCATTAGTTCAGAAGAGCATCTCTGGCTAAAATCATTGTCAAAAAAATGGTCACTGGAGCAGTCTCTGGATTGTCTTGAACAGACATTACCAAAACATCATTTTGCTTTTGAAGCATGGCTGCCAGGGGCTATTGAGAGCCATCTCATTATTGGCTTTGAACAAGAATCACAACTTTCAGGGATACCGCAATGAATACGAACCGCCCGGCACTCTTCAGAGTTCATAAGAGCTTTTCTGAATGGCTGAATTTTTTACAGCCATTATTGTTGTTGGCAGCAAGGGTGTATGTAGCCTGGGTGTTCTTTGCTTCAGGTTTAACCAAGATTGATGATTGGGACACAACCCTGTTTCTTTTCGAGCTTGAATACGCGGTGCCGTTTATTTCACCTGCTCTTGCCGCCTGGTTAGGCACTGCTGGAGAGCTGATCTTACCGGTATTGTTGGTCTTCGGGCTATTTGGACGTTTAGGCGCTCTGGGTCTTACCGCTGTAAATATTGTTGCGGTGGTGAGTCTCTCTGAAATAGCTCCGGCCGCTCTTACCCTACATTATCTCTGGGGTGTGCTTTTACTTGGCGTTGTCGCTTTTGGTCCAGGAAAACTATCTGTGGATAACGTTATCGGTACTGAATAATAGTTTGATCCCTACTCCACCAGTGTTGTAACAAACTCTGGGTGAGAAAGATGTCGCCCCCAACGATTTCTCTCACATTTAGCTGCGATTCCGCTCTCTGGTTTCGCAGCTTTTTTTCTTCTTCTTCTTCTCTTGATCTCCCTCGATGAACCAGTAAGAGCCTTAGGGTGTATCATTGCCCCAATTTTACTGGAGATGAACATGGCTAAAGGCTTACTAAAGCATCAGGAACGTCAGAATGCACTGAACCTGCTGGGCAAAGATTTGACCCGTAGAGCTTCTTCAAAATGTGAGCTTTGTGAAGCCTCCGGTGTGTCTCTGAAGATTTATGAAGTTGCCCCTGTGCCTTCTGATCCTGAAATTGAACATTGCCTGATGACGTGTGATACCTGCAGGGAGCAGCTGACTCACTTTGAAAAGAAACCCAAGCATATGCAGGCTGACCACTGGCGTTGTCTGGGTAAAACAATCTGGGGCACCTTACCAGCAGCACAAGTCATGTCGGTTCGTATCCTGCGACAAATGTCAGAAAAATTCCCGTGGGCAGCAGAAATAATGGAGCACGTCTATCTGGATTCTGAAATTGAAAGTTGGGTGGCAAAGACGGACTGAGTGAATATCTGAAATTGCCGATATAAGGTTTGATGAGCAAACATTCCTGGAAATATTGCTGGCAAGCCTTATGACTACTTCTTCATACGATCTGCTAAAAAACTGTCTCCAAGGGCAGCAGAAACGAGTCGACGAGACTCTTGGCCAGGTTCTGGCCGTAAGAAAACAGTTGAAACACCATCGTGATCAGCTCGAATATTTGCTTAGTCTTGATACAGACAGTCAGACTTATCTTAATGAAAGAGTGGAGGCTCAGTCAGCCGACTATCTGTTGTTATTACAGGAGATGATTGCAAAAGAGCAAGAGTGCGTCAGTCAATCTAACCGTGTTTACGAAGATTTGATAAGCCAACTGAATGCTGAGAAAAACGGTTTGCGGCAAATGTTGTCAATTCTGGGGCAGGACACACAGAGAAAATCGGTTAGAAAGATCACCATGACTGAAAGCAGAACGGCCACAATTGCAGGGGTACAGTCCTGAGGGTTTTAAGGATCCAACCTTCCTTTCAAATCATTCAGCGTTTGATTCAATTTTTGATTAACCCTGAGTCTAGAGGCTATTTTCTCTTGTTCTTGCTGGCAGCTGGCGATGAGTAACTGATAGCTGTTTCCTAACAGGTCAAACTGCTCCATCTCCTGGTTGGATAATGCATTGTTCCGCTTGCTGTACGAATCAAGAATGGCTTTAACATCCTGATCAATCTCGGTAATACTGTTCCAGTCTTCAGCGAGTAGTGTCAGTTCAATTTTTTTCAGTACTGACGGAATACCTGAATTCATTGTATGCGCTCCCTTTTTTAATTTTTTGTTCCTCGTAGAAGTTATCGCTTTCTATTGACTGATTATTAGCCCTCTAGGTTGTTTAATAATTGATCCAACTTTATAGTCGAAGAATCGCTGATGTCTTTCCAACCCTCCAAGGCCGCAGGACTATGAATCGAAATCTGATATTTTTGTTCGGAGTCAGCAGTTCTTCTTCCGTTATTGCCGAGAGTATAGAAACTCCGGAAATCAGTCTTATGCAGGTGCTATTGCCCCTGATTATGGTGATCGGGCTTATCTTTGCCCTTGCCTGGCTGGTTAAAAGATTGCATCCAGGCTCGCCCGCTATAGGTAAAGGCGTTCAGGTTCTCGCCAACACGCCTTTATCCAGCCAGGCGAGAGTCTGTCTGGTAAGAATTAGAGGCAAAGATGTGTTGCTTGGAGTCACTAACCAACAGGTTTCACGATTACTTGTTCTTGAAGAAGCTGATGATCTGGAAGAAACGGGCCAGAAATCCGGTAACGATTTTGCTGACCACTTTAAGCGCTTATTGAGCCGAGAGAACTCTGATTCATAGAGGATTTCGACTCATAGAGCGTTGGTTACTTAGCCAGTATGGGAAAGTCCAAAACAAACTCCAGCTGCTCTCCTGCTACTCCATGCTCGGAGTAGTTTTGCTCTGACCAGGAGAGTGTTCCCTGATCATCGAGTATCAATACACTGGTGTTGCGAGTGCCGTAATCGTTGCTGGCAATAAAACGGCTGGACAGCATTTTTTCTCGATCTATAGCTATTCCAGTACGAGGCAAACTGTCATCAGAAGCTTGGCTGGCATTGTTCATCATCTTGATCAGAGCTTCAGGCTGACAATGATTGTCGCAGTCTAAAGCCGTGCTTAATTTCTGTTTGGCAGCGGCGAGCTTTGGCCAAGGAGTGTCCAGCAGATGATTGCACAAGGCATGTACGCCCGGTTTCAGGCTGACAATCTGATTCATCCGGTTGGAATAGTAGAAAAGGCCACTCTTATCCCCGATCAGCAAATTAAAGCCTGAGTACTTGTTTGCCTGATTATGGATAATGCTCAGATATTCTTCTGGTGACTGTTCTGTTTCCAGAAAATCCCGAACAAGGTTACCGCGAGAAAGTTCGCCCTGAATGATGGGTATTTCACGGTAATTGGTTACAGCAGCAAAGCGTCCTTTTTTGTTGATAGCCAGCCAGCTGCCATTAGCTTGAAGGTCGCGGCCACCGAGAATGTCAGGGTTATCTTTCCAGTAGTTAACCTTGTCTGTAGGGCGGGCATAAAACTCGTCACGGTTAGCAACCAGTACCAAAGGATATTTGGCTTCAGGTTGCCAGGAAAATGAAATCAGACACATTTTATTTATTCGAATACTCAATAATTTAACGGATTCTACCATTTAGGCGTGATTTGAATAAGCAGGTGCGTATGTTTTTCTTATAAGAATAAGTGACTGCCTTTGAACTGTTTTAAGATTAGAATTATTTTTTCAGATATAGCAGAGGCTAATAAGAGTGAGTAATAAAATCACTGCTGCAGTCGTCCAGATGTGTTCGGGCTCTGAAGTCGCAAGTAATCTTCGACAGGTTGAAGCATTGTTAAGTGGGCTTGATGGCTCTGCTGAACTGCTCGTTTTACCGGAATGTTTTGCCCAGTTCGGGGGTGATATGTCTGCTCTTGGCGGGCATACCGAAGAAGTTAGAGCGTGGCTTTCAAACATTGCCAAACAAGAATCTGCCTGGATAGTGGCTGGGTCGATTCCCTATACAGCCAAGTTCGGTGAAAACCCGAGAGCATCCTGTTTTGTTTTCTCTCCTGAAGGTGAAGAGGTTAACCGCTATGACAAGATTCACCTGTTTGATGTAGACGTTTCTGACAACACAAATCGTTACCGGGAGTCTGATGATTACTCTGCAGGGAAACAGATCGAGGTTGTCGATATGGGTTTCGCCAGAACAGGATTGAGTATCTGCTACGACGTCCGTTTTCCCGAGCTTTATCAGCAGTTGAGACATAAGGGTGCAGGCATTATTACGGTGCCTTCTGCTTTTACAAAAGTAACAGGAAAGGCTCACTGGGAGTCACTGCTTCGAGCAAGAGCCATTGAAACCCAATGCTATGTAGTTGCTGCTAATCAGGGTGGAGTGCATTCGAACAAGCGGGAAACCTGGGGGCACAGTATGATTATTTCACCTTGGGGGGAAGTTCTGGCTGAGGCTGGAGAGGAACCTGTGTTATTAGTGGAAGATCTTGATCTAGGTCGTATCCAAGAAGTTAGACGTCAGATTCCGTGTTTTTCTCATAAAGTTTTTAATGCTTAGCTGTTGTGGGGAAGGAACTTCTTATCAAGCTCTGTTTGTAGCGTCGCCATGGCTGCCATGATTTTAGGGTCTACCGAGCTATCAGAGTTATGCTTATTTGGTATCGCTTTGGCTTGAATTGGTTTGGGTAGAATTTTTCTTGGTTTTGATCGAGCTGTTTTTGGTGGAATTGATCTTGGTTCCGGTAGAGTTGTTTTTGGTGAAATTGGTCTTGGCTTTGGTAAAATTGCTCTTAGTTTTGGTAAACGTTGTGATGGCAAGACTGTAAGGCGCCTATCCGCTAATAAATCCGTTCGCCTTAATGCGTTTATCTGCTCTTTGGAAGGGACTGCATTCAGGTATATCTCGTTAGATGGCCTTTTTTTTATTCGACCCGAATTCGTCCTTGATGAAGAGGCACGCACAGTTTTTCTCTTAGATAGTTTTTTTGATTTAGAAGATTCAGCGAAAGGTCGTTGTGCGGAAGTTGAAGTCAGTGATGCACCTGTGGTGTTATCAGGTTTGACAGTTTTACTGAGAAATTTTTTTTCTGCTTTATCCTGCTCATCTCTTGAGAAAGGTTTGCCTGAAATAGGCGAGCCGGTACCAGTATCCTGTACATCCATGAGTGAATACATCCTGAAAATGATGTCTTTATCATAAGACAGGAGATTCCATGAAAAGTTCCCATTTCTCAGGAATCATAAGTCAGGCCTCCTTTAGCCGTGGCAGCGTTTCGAAAGTAGTCAGAAAGTTCTTCGTAGGAATAAAACCGGGTGGCACTGCCAGATGTCTTGAGATAGGTCGGTGCAGAAAAGTTGTCAGGTATCTGGGCTTCATCTTCAAAAACAATGTCATACTCTGAATCGTCACTAACAATTTCGTAACCTTCGAGAATGCCGCCTTCTTTAGTTAGAGACGTTGACGTGATAGAGCTTTCAGGAGAACTTAAAAGTGTATCTTCATCAATCGAATTCTCTCTGGAGCCTGTGCGTGATCTATCACCACCTAAAGACTCACCGTAAGGATCATAAATAATGACTCCGGCGATGTTTCCGTCGTCGTTTCTAATTTCTGCAGGCCCTATAACAGCAACAGCATGATTACTCGGAGTGCCTGTTTTAGCCGCTTTAAAAAAGCCTTTAGCGCTACCATGGGTTCCCAGAACGACCGGAATACCCATTTCAACATTTCTTCTCAGTAGTGCCTGTTGTTTAGGATTCTGTAGATCTTCTGTATCGAACGTAATGGGTGAATTGAAGTTCTGTTTTAGCCCTTCTTGTGGTGCACATTGGGGGAAAGGGGGAAGAAACTGAATGGCACTGAATAACTCGGAATGGTCTGCAGCTGTGCTTCCTGTAGATGATGTATATCTGTCTCTGGTTGCCATTAGATTTGCGGCAGCCTCAGAAGGGCCATCTTTTTCAAGAATATTAATTTCTGTTTGAAGATTTGTCTTTAACTCTGCACGCATTCCTAAAAATGCTTTTTCAATAGCACCAGGCCAAAGAGCCTGACTCTTGTTACCAAATGAAAACACGTCCTGCCGATTTTTATTAAGCAGTCTGTCTGTTGAAACAGTCACTTCCTGATCATCAATATCATTGGCGGAGAATCGCACAGTGGCCTGATTGGTGGGAGACATATGAACCGTTTTTTGCAGCAATTTTTTCCCTGTTGGGGAGGCTGCGTAAGATGCCAGAGTTGACAGCAAATGGCAGGTGGAACGGCTGTCGGCTTGTCGAATGTCTTCTGGAACAGGGCCTGACGTAGCAAAAAGAAGACGATCTGGCTCTTTGAGTATTTTAGAGCCTGTCGCACCGGTCAAGCTGGCAAGTTTTTCATCGCTCACCAGATAAGAGTTGGTTTGAGCAGGTGTTAATCCTTTTTCAGCCACTGATGGAACAAAAATTTCCATTACAGGAATTGGATGAACAAGCTGTTGTTTTTTAGTCCAGGAATTAGCTCTGCCCGCACCTCTGAGGAGTGAGAACTTTGTCATTTTGCTTGATACAGAGGGCGACTTTTTGTTTGGAGGGGGTATTTGCTTCTCTGCGCTTGAAGTTTGCTTGATGAACCAGCCTTTAAGTCTTCTTTTTATAGACTCCTTCCTGGGATTCTCGTTTTTGGCTGTATCAAGATGAGATGGGGGGGGATTCGGGCCAACTGTAGAGGGCATAGTGACGTACCTGTCAGACTCTTTTCTACAGTATAGAGAAGGCTGGAGCCAGCAAGGTTGTAAAACCTTACTGACCGCTATTCCGGCATTGTCACTGAGTAAAGGTTGCCAGATTCTCTAATAACCGGCGTTGAGCATTGCGACGCCTCTGACCTCGAGTCGGTTTATTTTGAGTGTAACTACCGTCAGTCTCAAGCTGCCAGCTGCGGGTATTATCGGAGAGGTAATACTCCAGCTCCTTCTTGATACGAGCCGAGTGCTTTGGGGCCTCTATCGGGAAGCAGGTTTCTACTCGAGTATCCAGATTTCGGTTCATGCAGTCTGCACTGGAGCAGTACACCTGGAACTCACCCGTATTTTCGAAGTAGAAAACTCGGGTGTGCTCAAGGAATCGACCAATCACCGAACGAACTTTGATGTTGTCTGACAATCCCGGAATTCCCGGGCGAAGACTGCAAATGCCACGAACCACCAAATCAATCTCTACTCCCGCCTGAGAAGCTTTGTAGAATGCCTTGATGATCTGACTCTCGGTCAGAGCGTTCATCTTCATGATGATGCGGGCAGGCTTACCTTCTCTGGCGTTGGTCGCCTCCCGGTTGATCAGTTCGATCAGGTTTTTCTTCAGGGTAAACGGCGCATGGAAAATCTTGCGAACACGGACGGTTTTACCCATGCCGGTTAGCTGCTGGAATATCTTACGAACATCGTTGGTGATGTCTTTATCACAGGTGAGTAGGCTGTAGTCGGTGTAGAGTCGTGCATTGCCGGCATGATAGTTACCGGTACCAAGGTGAGCGTATCGCTGGATACTACGACCCTCACGACGGACAATCAGCATCATCTTGGAGTGTGTTTTGTAGCCGACCACACCGTATACAACAACGGCACCTGCTTCTTGTAGACGCCGTGCCAGAGCCAGATTTTCTTCTTCGTCGAAACGGGCACGGATTTCTACCACAACCGTGACTTCTTTACCGTTACGAGCGGCTTCTACCAAAGCATCTACCAGTTCAGAGCGAGCGCCTGTTCGATACAGGGTTTGTCTGATAGCCAGTACATTCGAATCAATGGCTGCCTGACGCAGCATATCGATCACTGGCGTAAAGGATTCAAAAGGATGATGGAGCAGAATGTCGGATTCTTTCACGACATCCAGAACATTAGCCGCTTTCTTGCGACGCCCTTTCATGGCCTTTGGATAGCCCGGTGTGAAAGGAGGGAAGTTCATATCCTCAATGCCATCAGCATCGCAGACAGACATCATACGGGTCAGGTTTACCGGGCCATCAACACGATAGAGTTCATCGTTGGTAAGGCCAAACTCGTCTAGCAGGAAATCCACCAGAGGCTGTGGGCAGTTATCCGCGACTTCCAGCCGCACTGTCTCACCATAACGGCGGGAAAGGAGCTCACCTTGTAGTGCTTTTGCAAGATCTTCTACTTCGTCTTCCAGGTCGAGGTCACTGTTACGGGTCAGTCGAAACTGGTAGCAGCCCTTGATGGTCATGCCCGGAAAGAGATCCTGCATATGCAGGTGAATAATAGACGACAGAAATATGTAATTGATGCCACCATCTTCGCACACATCATTGGGTAGCTTTATAACCCGTGGCAGTGAACGCGGCGCTGGAATAATGGCCATACCGGTTTCACGACCGAAGGCATCTTTTCCTTCCATTGAAACGATAAAGCAGAGCAGTTTATTGGCTAATCTAGGAAACGGGTGCGCCGGGTCGAGCCCAATCGGGCTGATAATAGGCATCACTTCGTTATAGAAGAAACGCTTAATCCAGGCACTCTGTTTTTCAGTCAGATCCTTACGGCGAATAAAGTTAATGTTTTTCTTGGCCATTTCAGGCAACAGAACATTATTCAGTATTTCATACTGACGACTTACGTTTTCCTTGGCTCTGGAGCTGATTTCTTTCAGCACATGCTGTGGCCCCATACCGTCCAGACCAATCTGGGCGCGAGCAAATTCGATCTGCTGCATCAAACCAGCAACACGGATTTCAAAAAACTCATCGATATTGGAGCTGTAAATCAGCAGAAAACGCAGGCGCTCGAGCAAAGGGTGCTCTTCATTCAGGGACTGCTCAAGTACTCGGGTGTTGAATTCGAGGTGGCTGAGTTCACGGTTTATATAGTACTCAGGGTTGTTCAGGTCAGTAATACGAGGCACTGCCGGTACTGGAAGAGTCGCCGGGCTGTCGCTTTGAGTCTCCTGAACTTCGGGTAGCTCCCGATTTTGTGAATTATCCATGTGACCTCTCACTGCATCATTAATCCTGCAGAGCGTATAAAATGCTTATTTCTCTTCTACTCTACCAGAGTCTGACAACATCTGGATGACAGATATCCTGAATGCAGGCAGTGTGTGGGTATTATTCTATTTCATGCCATTGAACCTTTGAAACCAGAGCGCTATCCCAATATGGCTATTCTCCGTAACATGTTGAAAAACAATCAATAAATACTCTGACTTTGGGCGAAATCAGGTGTGAGCTCGGGAAAACAACTTAAGTGACTGTACTGGATGTTTCTGAGCACTGAGGTGATTAAGGCGGTTGATAGTCTTGCGAGGTAAATGGCGTATTACCGAGTTTTTTAAAGCTAAGCCTAACCTATCAAAATTTGTAGGTTAGGCTGTAAAGCACAACGATCTTATGATCGCTCTCAATTATTTTTGCAACAACCTAGCCGCTTCTTTCGCATAGTAAGTCAGAATGGCATCGGCACCTGCACGCTTAAAGCAGAGCAGTGACTCCATAATGATGGCATCACGATCCAGCCAACCATTCTGTATGGCAGCTTGATGCATGGCATATTCACCACTTACCTGATAAACAAAAGTCGGTGCTTTCAGCTCATCTTTCACACGGCGAACGACATCCAGATAAGGCATGCCCGGCTTCACCATGATCATATCTGCGCCTTCATTCAGGTCAGCAGCAGCTTCATGTACTGCTTCATCCAGATTACCAATGTCCATTTGATAGTTCTTTTTGTTGCTCTTACCCAGATTGCCCGATGAACCTACCGCATCACGGAAAGGGCCATAGTAACTGGAAGCATACTTGGCCGAGTAAGCCAGAATACGAGTGTTGATGTATCCGGCTTTTTCCAGTGCTTTGCGAATGGCACCAATACGGCCATCCATCATATCCGACGGTGCGACAATATCTGCGCCAGCTTCGGCGTGAGAGAGCGCCTGCTTCACCAATACTTTGGTGGTTTCGTCGTTCATTACATAGCCGGTGTTATCAGTCAGGCCATCCTGACCATGGCTGGTAAACGGGTCCAGAGCTACGTCGGTGATTACACCGAGCTCAGGTACAGCTGCTTTCAAAGCACGAACAGTTCGCTGAACCAAACCATCGGGGTTGTAAGCTTCTTCAGCCAGGTCTGATTTCCTGTCCGAAGAAACAACCGGAAACAGTGCTATAGCGGGAATGCCGAGTTCAACCAGTTCCTTTGCTTCTTCGAGGAGCAGATCTACGCTTATGCGCTCGACACCCGGCATGGAAGGAATGGCTTCGCGTTGATTCTCCCCCTCCAATACAAACATGGGATAAATCAGATCATCCGTTGTCAGGATGTTCTCTTTCATTAAACGACGTGAGAAGTCATTAAACCTCATGCGTCTTGGTCGACTGGAAGGAAAGGGTCTTTGAATCATGTTTCTGTTAACTCGCTGAAACCAAAAGTGAATGGTTAACGTAAAGAGTGACAGGCATTATACAAAGAACTCTACTAAGTAGTCAGACCCATTCAGGATTGTTCAATGAACAAAAGCAAAATAGCTCTTCTTCTCGTTTTTATCGGGGCCATAGCAGCATTTTACCTGCTGGATGGTCAACAATACCTGACTAGGGACTACTTCGAATCTCTTTACAGTTCTAATCCGACACAAACCATCGCTATCTTCTTTTTGATCTATGTGGCTGTTGCCGCACTGTCTTTACCGGGCGCAGCGATTCTGACGCTGGTGGCCGGTGCTATTTTTGGCCTTGGTACAGGATTACTGATTGTTTCCTTCGCCAGCTCTATCGGTGCAACACTGGCATTTTTGTTCTCCAGAACGCTGCTGGGTGATTGGGTTCAGAAGAAATTTTCCAATTATATGGAATCGATCAATGCTGGCGTAGAGAAAGACGGCCTGTTTTATTTGCTGACCTTACGATTGATTCCGGCTGTGCCATTCTTTGTGATTAATCTGGTCATGGGCCTGACTCCCATGAAAGCCAGAAGCTTTTACTGGGTGAGCCAGTTAGGCATGCTCCCAGGGACAGCGGTATTTGTGAACGCTGGCGCGCAACTGGGACAGGTTGAGGAGTTGTCTGCCAGCGGCATTCTTACTCCGGAATTGATTGGTTCGTTTGTTTTGTTGGGAGTCTTCCCATGGTTGGCCCGTAAAGGCCTTTCTCTTGTTAAAAAGAACAAAGGGGAGTAACTCACATGCTGTTCGGTAATCCTGTTTACAAAGGCTTCAAGAAGCCAGCTAAATTTGACAATAACTTACTAGTGGTTGGCGCTGGCTCTGCCGGTTTGGTCAGTAGTTATATTGCTTCAGCGGTCAAAGCCAAAGTCACTCTGATTGAAAAGCACAAAATGGGTGGTGATTGTCTTAACACTGGTTGTGTTCCCAGTAAGGCGCTGATTCGTTCCGCTAAAATCGCTCACTATATGCACAGAGCTGAAGAATTCGGTCTGGAAAATGTGCAGGCAGATGTGAACTTTACCAAGGTAATGGAGCGCATTCAGTCGGTTGTAAAACAAGTTGAACCCCATGACTCCATTGAACGTTATTCCAGCCTCGGTGTTGAGTGTGTAACGGGTGCCGCCAAATTGGTCAGCCCTTGGGAAGTGGAAGTTGATGGCAAACGTATCACTAGCAAGAACATTATTATTGCCAGTGGCGGTCGCCCTTTTGTTCCTTTCCTACCGGGTCTGAATGACATTACGTATCACACCTCGGATACGATTTGGGATCTTCGCGAGAAGCCGGAAAAGTTACTGGTTATTGGTGCAGGCCCTATTGGTAGTGAACTGACCCAGGCTTTTACACGTCTTGGTGTTAATGTCACTCAGCTGGATCACGGTTCACGATTATTGCATCGAGAAGATGAAGATGTGTCTGAGCTGGTTAAGCAACAGTTCTTGAAAGACGGCGTTGATCTTCGACTTAAGCATGAACCTAAATCTTTTCACAACGACAATGGTCGTCAATACCTGAAAGCCGCTCATGAAGGTCAAGATGTTGAGATTGACTTTGATGCGGTACTGTTTGCCACCGGTCGTAGAGCCAATACCAGCAATATGGGGCTAGAAGAGTTAGGCATTGAAGTCACTGAACGCGGAACCTTGGCCGTTAACGACTATCTGCAGACAAAATTCCCTAATATCTATGCCTGTGGTGATGTTGCCGGGCCTTATCAATTTACCCACGCCGCTGCTCATCAGGCATGGTACGCCGCAGTGAATGCGCTGTTCGGTAAGTTCAAAAAGTTCAAGGTGGATTACTCGGTCATGCCCTGGGCGACCTTCACCGATCCTGAAGTGGGTCGCGTAGGTTTGAATGAAACTGAAGCGAAAGAACAAGGTATTCCCTACGAAGTCACCAAATACGGTATTGATGATCTGGACCGGGCCATTGCTGATGAAGAAGCGAGAGGCTTCGTTAAAGTATTGACCAAACCAGGCTCTGACAAAATTCTGGGTTGTACGATTGTTGGTTACCATGCCGGTGAGCTGATCACAGAGTACATCAGCGCCATGAAGCATGGCTTGGGCATGAACAAGATTCTTAGCACAATCCACATCTACCCTACTCTGAGTGAAGCTAACAAATTTGCGGCGGGTGAGTGGAAGAAAGCTCATGCGCCGGAAGGAGTACTGAACTGGGTGAAGAAGTTTCATGGCTGGATGCGAGGCTGAACTCTACCTTGCATACTAAACCGGATCACAGGAACAGCCCGTGCCGGATAGATTCTGAAATTTGCATGACACGTATTTGTCAGGGAGTGCTGTCTGGTTTAACTACAGGCAGTTCTGGCAAAGAAAGGTCGTTCAGTGTTGTCCGGTAAGGAACAGGGCTACCGCCTATTAGACTGAACTGATCGGAATTAAAGAGCAGATTACTTTTACCGGGTTCATCCTGCCAGAGCACAACTGGGAAATAGTTCCTTCCAGTATTTTCTCTAAACTGTGGAACAATCCGCATAAGCAACTGTTGGCCTGCATAAGCCAAATTTTTTAGAGCATTTTGGATCATCGTTGTTTGCTCATTTGAATCGTCGCTGGAGGCACGGTTGGCAATCTCGTGAGAGGCCGCTGCAACGATATTGTGAGTAAGACTGAGTATTCTAAGTAACTGGATACTTGCATCATCGAGCGGTGCGTTACCAATATTGCATACCTCCATGATTTTAGTTGATGAAAGGCTGACATAGTTATTGCCTAAAAACTGCTGAAGCCTATCGTTTGAGTTTTCTTCTTTGAAGATTGAAAAATCAATATCAGGGAAAAAATCTTTTCCATCTTCATCAAATAGGCGAGCCAGTAATGATTGGCCGTTACCCTCTTCAAAATAGGCTTTAAATCCTTGATAACTAGTGGCTATATCATCAACAGTCCAATCTTTGAAGTTTGAATTTTGATACTCCAATAACAAGGACATGAAGAACTCGGGATTTTCTTTAGCGACCCGCTTTACCAGATAGGAAGACAGGAAAGGATTTTTCTTTAACTCTTGATCTTGAAAGAATCGGGTCTGTATCTCGAAAAAAGGTAATTTTTTTATGTGACGAACCTTTTTCTGAATTTTATTGAGAACATCCAATTCTTTACTTACAAGGGTGCTAACCCCAGGGGGCAAAAGAAATTCTAGGGGTTTAATGGTATTATCGTGTTCCATAAGTAACTTTGATGATGCTGCATCCAGCGAATCTACTACCATCAATCCTAATTCTAATGTCTCGTAGTTATCACCAGTTTCCTGACAAAACTGTTTGGAGTATCGTGAAGTAGTTAGATTGCTGTCAGTTATCCAAGGCAGCACTGATCTCAGCATAAACTTGAACCCATGGTATCGATATAGACTGAAAACACCGGTTCCATACTCGCTTTTAGTTATGTTCCAAATAGGTTCTTTGGAATCCAGTAAATGGGTGATACCAGATTCGGGGTGTTTTTTAATTGTTTCCCTTTCTAAATCATCCAATAGTTTTAAATAAGTTATATATTCAGTTTTTCTCAGACTATGAATAGTTTCAGTCATCCAGGCTGCAACTGGATGGAGGCCTGACTCTTTCAGGTTAAAATCTTCGTATGAAGTAATTCCAAGTTGCTCATTAATCTCAGAATCCTTTGCAGCAAGGGGCATAATAATATTCATGGAGAATTCTTTGTAAACATTTTTACTCAGACTGACACGGTCCATAAGAGCGAGCATGCTTTCGGGAGATGATTCATCCAGAGTTACCCGTGCGAGCAACTCTTTCGTCGCCTGCTTTACCTCGTCTATATTCTTCTTTTTGCCCTGTATTTTCTTATGGGGCACTTCATTTTTATACCATTGCAAATCAGGCCTAAGTCCTCCGAAGACCCATGCTCTGAAAAGTCGAGTGAGTGGTTTTTTGAGAGCAACAGACCATTCCTCATGGCTATTTCTTTTCAAGCTATTATGGATGTACGAAGCTGCTGGTGATAGTTCGGAAGTCCTTTTGGGCGGTGTGAAGTTAGCGAACCTGTCCTCTATTGGTTCTGGCTCAAGTTCCTGTCGTTGACCGGTTGTTGAAGACGGGGCGCGATCGCCCTCTATATATATTTCGTGATACTTTGGCAGAGCATATATCGTCGGTTCAGAAGCTGTAGCGGCTGTTGATATAGAGTACTTACTCTCACTAGCACTATAACTTGGAAGTAGTGCAGCAGGTTCAACAGGTTCAACAGGTGTAGGTTGAAAAATGCCTGTTGGCACCAAGGCTAGATCAAAAGGTTTTTTACTTAACACCAGGTCAAAGACTGTTCTTCCTCGTTCAAAAATTAAGAATAGAAATATTGGGTTCAGAATCTTGTTCTGTTCTAAAGACCATTGATAATCTGACAGTCGTTGAACAGGTGACAGGTGCTCGAGGATTAGCCATACGCCTTGGCGTGAATCAGTGGAACTAGCAGGTGTAAGTTGAAAAGCGCCTGTTAGTGCTGGGGTTTGATCAAAAGAGTTTTCCCTTAGTATCAGGGAGGTAATTGGCGATTCGTCTTCGTTCAGTCCAGAGGGTACTGACTGAGAAACGTAGATTGATGTGTCTACCGGCTGTATCAAGCCGGCATTGATATGCGGTGGTTCTACATCTGCTGGTGGAGCCATAAAACTCAGAATTTTTTTCTGCAGATACCAATGGGAAAGCAACAAAGGTAATGATCGAGTAATTCGTTTACTGATTTTGTCTGCAAAAAGCCAAGTGTTGCTCCAAAATGGATCCAGAAATAGCATAGGTTTAGAGATGTTCTCATGACTATTTTCGGATTGGATAACGAGGCATTGAGAGCTTTGTTCGGGCAAGGATAAATCTTTTGGTAAAAGGAATGCACTATTTTCCAATGCAAAGCTCAGGCAGCCAGTGTCAGGATCTTTATGTAACTCTGTCTGGCTTACGGTACTCATATCTGGCCCTGGTAGAACTGTATTTTTAGAGGCAGAGGGATAGCTCGAAACCAAGTTTTGCCAATGAGTTGTGTTTTCCAACCAGTGATAGAGGTGGCCAAGAACAGCATCCGATAATAAGGATGTATATGGAGGAGGAAAGGCATCCTTATGGTTATGAATGAGCACGTTTTCAATAAATGAAAATTCTTTTGTTATATCGAACTCAGCGGATTCACGGGGCTGCTTTGGCTGTTCACCATCAATAGACATAGAAGTAACAGAAACGGAGAGAGTATTGTGTTGGTAGGGCCATTCTTGAAGCAAGGGAGTTGATTCATTGTCTACTTTTGTTGTGATATCAAAGTCTGCCGTATCGTTAAATAGCTGATAACCAAGAGTGATGTCCAGAAAGAGGTTTTTCTGTTTCAAGGTTCGAGCCAGCCTCTCGGCTACAGCCATATCTTCATCGTGATAGTCAACATTAGCATCGTTAAGAAGCGAGGTTATTCTGAGAGTCGTCACTTTCGTTATTTCACCCTGGATCTCGATTTCCTCCTCAATAATCATCGCCGACAGTGGTGCGTTAAGAAAAGATATTGGGTACAGCTTGGCTTTGCTGGGAGCTGATAGGTGACCCAGATAGATATAAAAATCATTTATCAGCTCTAGGTAAAGGGCGACGTATAAAGCGGGAGACAGAATATGTGTCACTGTGTTGGAGCTGGTCTGGAGAGCTGAGCCGAAGGTAATAAGGGAACTACCGACTGCAGAATACTTGTGGAAAAGACTAAATCCGATCAGCAGCATCAAATCTGGTGTTAGCCAAAAGAGTGATGTAGGTGATGGCAGGTACTCATAATAGTTACGATAGTAATCGATATCTTCGCTTTTGGTCTGCTCCCAGAACACCGGCTGTTGGTTTTGAAACTCGATAGAACCACTGGGTTGCTCTATGGGATAAGCTGCTGAACTGGAGCCTGCCAGAAGGCTTACAGCAATAGTGAGTGATTTTAGATGAAGTAATCTAATGACTCTGAACACAGCTCTCAACTTGCGAAGTCAAAAATTACAATATAGCCCTGATTTTGTTTGTAGCGAGTCGTTATCGAAATAATATGATGCAAAATAATCTGTACCGGTGAACGGAAGAAACGGTATGCCCTCAAAGAGCTGTTGAACTGAGTGATGAAGGTTTCACGGCTGATTCTCCTGCACTGCTAGATTTAAATGAGAAGCTTTTTTACCCAAATAATTATCTTTAAAGACGGTGGGTAAGCGAGATTTTTCTTTTAGCGGGCGAATATCAGGGAAGGTCTAGGCATGGGTGTAGGGTCAGTTCAATCAACCGGATCGGTAAATGCCGTTCAACAGCCCGGAAATGAGAAGTCATCAGTAAAACACTCTGGAGCTGATAATCCGGGACGTGTGAATAGACATTCCATTACAAAGCTCCCTCCGACCACTCAGTTGAAAACGTCTCAGCTCTATCCATCCCTTGAAAGCAAAGCTTTGTCTGAATATGGAGTATCTCCGTTAGCGGCTTCTGATGTTAAAGCAAAGATGACTCTACCTCCTGTGCCTGCAGAATTGTCCCCAAAAGAAAACATAATGTTCGGCAGGGCCAGTCGTGTGATTGGACGAATTAACACTGAGCTGAGAAAAGGCGGTTATGAGCCTCAGGTTCGAAGTGAAGAGACCTTTAAGGTACGGATCAGTCAGGCCAGAGACAGTGTAAAAGTAGCGGAAAGCATGCTGAAGCAAGCTTGTGGTCTGGATAAAGACGCCACTTTGAGTATGAATATGAGAGATTCTGGTCTTGGCGCTGGGAGACTGACTGTCGCAGGTAAGCAAGCAGAATCCGCCATAATGGCCGCCACAGGATTGCTTAAGCAGAGAAAAGAAGAGCTGAGACAGGCTAAAAGTGAATTAAGTTCTCTGAAAAGCGAATTAAAGCAAAAAGCTAAAACAGGCCGGAAAGCTCGAGCAGCAGAAGAAAAACTGGAAACGAAAACGAATGTTTTTAAGAAGGCGGTATCGTCGATCAGAGCTGATATCCACAAAGCGACAAATACCTCCAGTCGAGCCGTTGGTAAAGAGCTCGCCTCTGTGGAATCCGCTCTAAAAAAAGCAAAATCAGCTCGATCGTCGGGGAATAAACTTCTGAGAGGTATGGAAAGGGAAGCCGGAAAACATGGCTTTAATATAGATTCTCTTAGAACACAGGCAAGACAATCGAGAGAAACGGCTGGTAGCGAAATTGTGAAGTTAAAAGCTGAGGTGGTTGCTCTCAAAACGAAGAAAAAGGCTGCCCAAACTCAGGAAAAAAAAGATAGAAGAGCTGATAAGTCTGAGCAGAAAGAACTTAATCAAGCTCATAAAAAAATGAATCGAGAGTTTGATAAATCTGAAGCAAGGTCACACACCTCTGGATCATCAAAGCAGGAACGAGTAAAACTGGCAGCCACACCAACTCCTACGCGTAAACCGACGGTAACACCTTCTTCTGAGCCAGTAAAAAGGGGGACAACAGCTTCTCAGAAAACCGCTCTTCAACCTTTGCAGCCGAGTAAAGCAAATGTTGCACGCTATGTAGCGGACATCAAGCCATCCCAAAAATTGAGTTTTTCGGCTATCGATAAATCGATGAAGTCTGTGAGGACTGTCAAAGAGTATAAACAGGTACTTGCTGATATTAATGCAGCAAAACTGGGTCTTGGAGATAAAACTAAGTTACGGGGTTTCCTCAGTGCGGCTCTGCTTGGTGCAATGAAAGACCCGGTAAAGTTCCAACACCTAACTCCAGAGTTGATTGAACATACTATGTATGGGCTGTCCAAAAATGAAATTGAAGCCGAATACCCAAAAGCAGTAGCCCGTGAGAAACAGCGCCTTACTCAAAATTCCCGAAGTTTTAATAGAGGTTAAAAATTCAACTTACTATTCTATTTTTTCTTGTCACAAGTGGGTATCGCTCACACTTTTGAAAACTCTTTTCCGCTTACTTGCAAGGCATTGATACAAAGCAAATAAAACGACATCTATCGTCTTTAAAAGACGACAGACTGCATGTAGTATTGCGCCTCAAATATCAATAATGAATAAATTTTGTACAAGGCACTATGAAAATTAAAACGACTAAAGGCCTGATTTGTGCAGGAGTGATGTCCGCATCACTGGCCATGCCAATGTCCGTACAGGCCGCAGTAAAAAACGTCATCATGATGATTGGTGACGGCATGGGTGTTCAGCAGGTAGGTCTGCTGGAAACCTACGCTAACCGCGCAGCAAGCTCTCCTTACAACGGTGAACCAACAGGTTTGGCTAAACTGGCTAAAGCCGGTAAAATCGTACTATCCCGCACAAATCCTATCGATACTCTGGTTGTAGACTCTGCTTGCTCCGCTACCCAGCTGGCTATCGGTGAACCAACTTTGTCTGAAGTTATCGGTATCGATGCTGAAGGTAATCGTAAGCAGACCGTTCTGGAACTGGCTGAGAGCATGGGTAAGTCTACCGGTCTGGTATCCGACACTCGCCTAACTCATGCTACTCCTGCCTCTTTCGCAGCTCACGTTGCTCATCGCAGCATGGAAAACACAATCGCCGAGCAAATGCTGGAAGCTGATGTTGATGTTCTGTTGTCCGGTGGTGCTCGTCACTTCCTGCCTAAGTCCGTTAACGAAAAAGGCGTATGGTATGACCGCTACGTTAAGCGTACCGGTGGTGCTTTCTCTATCAAGTCCAAGCGTAAAGACGATCGTGACTTGCTGAAAGAAGCGGATAGAGCAGGTTATCAGTTGGCGTACGACTGGAAAAAACTGAGAAACATCGAAGAAGGTAAGATTCTCGGTCTGTTCGCTAATTCAGCCATGTATAACGGTATCAAGTGGGAAGCGACCAAAGACACGCCACAAGAGCGTACTCAGCCAACCTTGAAAGAAATGACCATGAAAGCTCTGGACATTTTGTCTCAGAATGACAAAGGCTTCTTCCTGATGGTTGAAGGTGGTTTGATTGACTGGGCTGGTCATGAAAACGACACTGGAACCATGCTGCACGAATTGCTGAAGTTTGATGAAACCATCAACTACGTATATGAATGGGCTGCACAGCGTGACGATACTTTGGTTGTAGTAACAGCTGACCACGAAACCGGTGGCTTCGGATTCTCATATAATGCTGTAGATGTGCCTGAGACTGATTTCAGCAAATCCGGTACTGCTTTCGAAGGTCTGGGTTACACACCTCAGTGGAACTTCGGCGATCTGTCTATTCTGGACAAACTGGCTGGCCAAACCAAAGCTCACTCTGCTCTTTACTACGAATTTTCTGCTCTTCCAGCTGAAGAGCAGACTTCCGACCGTCTGGCTGAAATGCTGAACGAAAGCAATGAGTTCAAAGTGACAGCTGAAATGGCTTCAGTCATCATGAAAACTGAAGCTAACGAATTCTTCAAAGAGAACCACAGCTATCTGAGTGCTGAAACTTGGCCGAAGATCGATGATTTCAAATCTTTCTACGTTTACGGTGAAGAAAACCGTGCTGACCTGATTGGTCGTGTACTGAGTGAACAGCAGCACACGGTTTGGGGTACAGGTACTCACACTGATACACCGGTTGGTGTGTTTATTTACGGTCCAAAATCCGCCAAGCGTAAGTTTGACGGAATCATGACTCACCCTGAAGTAGGTGCAGTTCTGAAGAAGATCGTTTCAAAGAACTGATAGAATCAAATCAGTGATTTGAGATAACAAACAGCTGCCTTTTGGCGGCTGTTTGTTTTTATAGTGAAGACAAATGAGTGCTGCTAGCGTGATTCGAAAATTATTAAACCTTGGTTTTTTGGCGGTTGTAATAAGTCTGGCTGTTCCTGTACATGCGAGTGTCACAACGGAACCTGTTGAGTCGGTAGTGCAGATTATTGACTGGACTAGCCTGACGCCAGAGCTAGATCCGAAAGTGTACGGGAAGTATCGTGCCGGCAAGCTTTCTCAGTCAGATTTGAGAGTTTATATGGACTCGTTTTATAACACTCCCCGACCGGAGCTGGCTGGAAAGGAAGTATCTCTTACCGGTTATCTGCTGCCTCAGAATGTTTATGAAGACGGTACGAGTAACCGTTTTATCTTGGTCAAGAAAATTTCCAGCTGGACTCACACTGATCAAAAACTGAAACCGAATCAGGTGCTGCTAGTGGAATTCAAACCTGGAATGAAGCTGAACCAAACTACCCGAGTCCGGTATCGGATCACTGGAATAATGAATGTGGGTAAGTATTCCGTTCCCGCTACAGAAACCTTTTATCGATTAGATGCATCAGCTATTAAAGTGAACCGCCGGAAGTTCAATGAAAAATACTGACTTCCAGCGTATGCCTTACGATGCTTCCAGCGGACTTTTTTCAGGCTCTTTCTGCAGGCCGGTTAGTTGAATAACCAGCAATGAAACTAGGGTGAAAAGAGATGCAGCTGTAAGCCAGGCAGGGCTTATCTGCATTTGCTGACTGGTGAATCCCAGTGCAAGCAGTGTCGTAGCGAAACGAATGGTTTCAAGTTTGAATAATTTATCAGGTTTTTCGAGAACCCAACCTGAAAGCAGCAGGTTACAGGCAATAACCGCTATCCATAGAACATCAAACCATGAAGGTGTCAGACGATAGATTGCCATTAAACCAGTCGTTGCGCCCATCAGGAAAATGAACTGAATTCCGCTATAAAACTGCAAGCCCTTGTTCATAGACGGGTTGTAGTTTTCGTAGCCATGAATGTCTGGGAATTTCATAGGTTTCGCAACATCGGCTGGACGATATCCGGTTTTACGAAACCAGAGAGTAAACTTGTCCTTCCAGTTCTTCGTCGCTGAGGCATCGTTCCAAAGACCTGAATAAACCTGCAAGTTGGCCCAGACGGGATTCCAGCTTCTCAGTGGTTTGAGAGTACCGTAGCGAATGGCTTCGTAGTTGTCGTCTTCTTCCTTGAATGTACTGAAAATACGGTCCCATATAATAAATACGCCACCATAGTTTTTATCCAAATACTTTTTGTTTTTAGCGTGATGAACTCGGTGATTCGAGGGCGTGACAAAAAAATTCTCAAACCAACCCAGTTTTGGTACATGCCTTGTATGCACCCAAAATTGGTAGAGAAGGTTAAGCAGGCTGATGGTAAAGAAGACAATGGGTGGAACACCGGCGACGGCTAATGGGATAAAGAAAACCCAGCTCAACAAAAATTTGCTACTACTTTGTCTTAAGGCTGTTGTCAGGTTGTATTCTTCGCTTTGGTGATGAATCGCATGGGCCGCCCAGAGAATATTAATCTCATGACCTTTTCTATGGCCCCAGTAATAACAGAAATCATAAGCAAACCAGGCGAGTAACCATACCCACCAGTCACCAATATTTAAATTGAAGACAGCTACTGCTGAAAAAATGCCGGTATAGATTGAGACTTCGATAATTTTGGTAAGGATACCGCTGGAAATACTCAGCATGCCCATACTCAGACTATTGATCGAATCATTCACACGGTAATAGTCTTTCTTTCGCAGAATCGTAGTCGTGATCTCTGCAATAATCATCACCAGAAAAACGGGTATGGCAAAAACGATGTAATCCACAGGTGCGTTCCATTCGTGGCCAAAACCACAGTATTTTTATTATTTGCACCTGTTTGTATCACATAGAGCTCTTAAGGAAAACTGTCAGGCAGACGCTTTCTTTCGTGGAATTCCCAGACGTTGGCGACGTTCCCATAGAGTTTTTCGACTGATTCCCAGTTTTTGAGCAAGTTCGGTTTCTGTCATCTGATCCTGGTGCTCGAGAACAAAACGCTGGAAGTAGTCTTCCAGAGACAAGCCGTCCTTATTCTCTATCACAGGAGCACTACTGCCCACAGTTTCAAGAGTCGGCGAGGCGCGAAACATGGTGCTCTTGATTTGAACATCAAGATCCATCAATTCAGGCATGATGATATTGTCATCACTGAGGATAACTGCGCGTTCAATAGCATGTTCAAGTTCACGAACATTGCCCGGCCACTGGTGCTGGCAGATAGCCGCCATGGATTCTGGTGAGTAGGAGTAAACTTCCAGCTCCATCTTTGCACAGATACGCTCCAGTAACCTTTCGGCCAGCATCAGCACATCATTGCCGCGTTCTCGGAGTGCGGGAATTCTCAGCTCAACAACTTTCAGTCGGTAGTAAAGGTCCTCACGAAAATCGCCAGTAGAAGAGAGTTTTCTAAGGTTTCTGTGAGTGGCTGCGATCAGGCGGACATCCACTTTTTGGGAATGTACTGCGCCTACACGACGAATTTCTCCTTCCTGAAGTACACGAAGCAAGCGGGCTTGTGCTTCCAGTGGCAGTTCGCCAATTTCATCAAGAAACAGAGTGCCACCGTTAGCAGCTTCAATCAGGCCGGTTCGAGCGGCTGTTGCACCGGTGAAGGAACCTTTCTCGTGACCAAATAATTCAGATTCAATCAGAGATTCAGGAATAGCTGCACAGTTCACAGAGATCATCGGGCCGTTAGCTCGACGACTGTTTTCATGAAGGGATTTGGCAACCAATTCTTTACCGGTACCGGATTCCCCTTGAATCAGAACAGTGGCATGGGTGGGCGCTACTTTTTTAATTCGTTTGAACAGTAGTCGCATGGCATCACACTGACCGAGAATGCCACTGAAACCACTTTCCGGACACTCTTCAATAGTGCTGGCTTTGCCTGGTGCTGCAGGCCTGCGAGACATGATCGTACTGACCCGCTCCAGCATTTCAGTATGATCAAAGGGTTTGGCGATATAGTCGACAGCCCCCATTTTCATAGTGTCTACTGCTGAATTCATACTGGCGTAGCTGGTCATGATCAACACCGGTATACCTTCAGCAAGGTTGATCAGTTCAGTACCTGGTGAGCCTGGTAGGCGTAAGTCACTGATGATCATGTCGTAATCTTTCAGGTTGTAGGACAGCTCTGCCTCGTGAACGGAGCCGGCCTCGCTGACAGTGTATTCGCTGCGTGTCAGCAACCGTCGAAGAGAGGCACGGATAATCTCCTCATCTTCGACGATCAGTATATTGCCACGGCTCATACGGTTTCCCCCTCCTGCTCCCACTGGTCATGGGAGTCGTAAGTCATATAACCTTGCCGCTGCCTGATATTTTCCGATCCAGCTTCTTCTTGCTCAAGGCTGTTCGGCTCATGACGCGGCAGGGAAATGATAAATCGTGTGCCTCTTTCAAGCACTTTATCCACTGGACTGACGATCTGAATGGAGCCGAAGTGTTCCTCGACAATATTCCAGGTCAACGCCAGCCCGAGGCCGGTGCCTTTACCGGCTTCCTTGGTAGTGAAAAATGGTTCAAACAGGCGTTCCTGGATTGCGGCAGGTATGCCGTGCCCCTGGTCTTCAACTTCAATGCTGACCGTATGCGGAGTTGCTGAGGTTCTTATTGTTATTGTGCTGCTCTTTGATAATTCAGAGCTGTCAGACGAGGCATCCACTGCATTAGTCAGGAGGTTGATAAAGACCTGCTGAAGTTTCTGTTGATCGCCCACCACTCTGTGGTCTGCGTCACATAGATTTAGAAACCTGATATTGCTGCTCTTTCTGCCAAGTTGCAACAGGCTGATGGATTCCTGGACACAGGACTCGATATTAACCGCTTCCAGCAAGGCATTGTCTTTTCGGTTTTGGCCGTTGTGGGCGTAGCTGACCAGCATATGTACGATACGTGTGACGCGCTTGGTTTGCTCCAGTACTTGTCCGGCGACTTCTCGGGTTTCCGCTTCATCCGAAAGGGCCTTCAGTTCCTGTGCAAGACAGTCAATAGCGGTGACCGGGTTGCCAATTTCATGGGCAACACCTGCAGCTAGTTGGCCGATGGAAGCCAGTCGCTCACTGTGAAACAGCTGATCTTCCATTACCTGATTTTCAGTATGATCTTCAATCAGCATGACTGTATTACCACTGGTGCCTGAAACAGGCGCTACGATGCTGGCTTTATGGAGGTTAAAATAGCGATTTCTATCTTCTATTTCGACACTGTGTTTGAGCAGATGCTGATCTTTGATGGTTGAAAAATGTCCTAGAATTTTATTCCATGGCGACTGAATCTGGAGCAGCGGTCCACCCAAAACATCCTCAGCTGTTATGCCGGTCAGATCTTTCATGGCATGGTTCCAGAGCATCACATCACCATTACCATCAACCGAGCATAAAGCCATGGGCAGGTTGTTCAGAGTATCTCTGTGGTAGCGACGAAGGCTGTCCAGTTCACCAGCAAGGCCGCTGAGTTGGGTGTGGTATGCCTCCAGTCGGGATTCCATAAAATGGATATCCTGAGGCACATAACCTTTGTCTTTATCCCACGGTAGGAAGTTCTCCACTATCTCATGGGCAACCGTTGGCCCCATCAAACCAGACAGGTTTTTCTCAATCATTTCACGCAGACGTACAAGAGCGTGAGCGCGGCTTTCATCTTCCTTGAGTCCAAGGTCCTTCAGCGCACGGCTGACTTCTTGTCGAGCGACCAGACTACCAAGAGGTTTGCTGAGCATTTCATGGAAGTCATAGGCGGATTTGGCGACAGGAATCTTGTGTTCACGACCATCAGGGTTCTCTACCTGACAGGCAGAGGCCGCAGCACGCTCTTCAGAGCTCATTTTGGTTAGGGAAGATATGGCATAGATAAGCGTTGCATTGACGGCCAGAGAGATCATGCCAAACAGATGCCACTGCTGGTAAAGGTAAGATGACATCTCGGTAAACCACTGGCCGTAACGACCCACATCGATCATTTGGGGTAGCATCATGGTCACCAGCCAGATACTGGTGCCGGCAATCAGACCGGAAATGAAACCCTTACGGTTGGCTTTTGGCCAGTACAGCACACAGAGAGCGCCTGGTAACAGTTGCAAGGCTCCGACATACGCTATGACACCGAGGTTATAAAGAGCGTGTTGAGACTCCCAGAGCCGGTAGAAACCATAAGAAGCCAAAATCAATGTTGCTATCAGCAACCGTTTTACCCACGACAGCCAACGATAGATATTCACTTCCATTTGAACAGGGGCCGGGTAATAAGGCAGTACCAGATGATTCAGAATCATCGAAGACAAAGCCAGTGTAGTGACAATGGTCAAACCACTGGCTGCCGCCAGCCCCCCTACATAGGAGACAATGGTTAACCAGGGCATGCCCAGAGAATGGCCAATCATCAGGGTGAAATAATCAGCGGTTACCGGACTATCGAGTTTGATCCCGGCCCAGAGAATCAGAAGGGTTGGCAGACTGAGAACCAGCAGGAATAGAGGCATGCCCCAACTGGCAACATTCAATGATTGTTTGCCACGGTTCTCGGCAAAAACCATATGAAACATATGGGGCATCACGATGGCTGAAGCAAAAAACATCAGTAACATAGTTCGCCAGGGACCGTCTTCAACAGGAGTCTGCATACCAGCCAGAGTTTCGCTGTTTTCGGCGAGCCAGGTATCAACACCTTCAAAGCCATTAAATACCTTGAAGATAATCACACCACCCAGCGTCATCATGACCAGTAATTTGACGACGGACTCAACGGCCATAGCCACTACAAGCCCTTGGTGTTGATCACGAGCAGAAATATGTCGGGTACCAAACAGGATGGCAAACAGGGTCACCATCAAGCAGAAAACAATGGCGAGTGTTTTAGGTGAGTACTCATTACTGATCAGGTGAATACTGTCTGATACGGCCTGAATCTGTAGTGATAATAGAGGCATGCTGACGGTTAACATCAGAACAGTGGCAAGGGTGCCTGCCAGCGAACTTCGGAAACGAAAGGCAAAAACATCGGCCAGAGAACTGAGCTGATACGTCCGAGTAATTCTTAATATGGGGCTGAGTAATACCGGTGCAAGTAGGAAGGCTCCGCTGATGCCAAAGTAATAAGCAAGAAAAACGTAACCGTGTTCGCTGGCAATTCCCAGGCTACCAAAATAGGCCCAGCTACTGGCGTAGACACCAAGGGATAGAACATAGACGGCTGGATGACGAACCACTCTTTGGGGAACCCAGCCTTTCTCTGTGGCCCAGGCACACAAAAACAGCACCAAGAGATAAGAAATACTGACCAGCAGCAGGTCTTGCAGATCAAAGTTCATCGGATTCGCTCCTGGGCTGAAGAACAAACCCCGCGGCAATCACGATAAGCCAGAGAATCCAAGGCTGATACCAGTTATCTCCGGTGGTAATCCACCATCCCATAATAGCTGGAGAAAAAAGATAAATGCTGATGATCAGTAAGAGAACCAGGCGGTAGATGTACATGCAACGTCAGTACTAATTTGATGCTGGGCTGCTATGTTACCGGCTGTAGCAATAAACCGCAAAGTTGACGGTATTAGTCTCTATTTTGGCAGGGATGTTTGGTTTTATATTCCGGGTGGGCTGTAAGTCACCCAGAACACCATATTGCCGGGGCAATCTTCACCAAGAATTTCGTTCATTAACTCATTTGCTTTGAGTGTACCCATTTTTTTGATCCATTTCGGATCGTCCAGTTTTTCATTCAAAAACCAGCTGGGCAACGCGTTGATTCGACTGTCGTAGTAAGCGAGAGGAAATCTAATGTCTTTGGGTAAACGCTTTCTCTTGATGCTGAGTGCGGCATCACAGCGAACAACAAGACTCTCTGCTACTTGCTTGCGCTTGCTGACGTAATTTCCCGCTTCACGACGATACTTGTCTTCGTAAGGACCCATCAGTTCTTCATAACGATTTTCGATGCAGTGGTCATAGGCACGGCTGATCTCATCGTTTTTGTAACCCATGATCTTGCAGGCCTCTTTTACTCGTGTTCGAAACTCCTGGCTGATTTGCACATACCAGGGGGCATGGGGGCCAAGAATTTCCTGAGCTTCCTGATTGGCGACAAAATAGAGATTTTCATCAGGAGTGAAACAAAGTGCTGAATCTTGTGAATTTACCGCATCAATTTTCTTCAGATCGGGTTCTTTGCTAACAGCGGTTTCTCGCTCAAAACGAGATTTCTGGCAGAATTCAGAGTCAGTGATATCGATAGCCGCATCAGGCATAGGACTGACTCTATCAGGTGTGATCGCCAGAGTGTTCTGTCCATAAACGACAAGAACCAGCGTCAGAAAAAATTTGAAGGCAGGTACAACTTTGCTGAAAACTGACATGTCCACTCCCTGGAAACATCGATCTCGTCAAGCTAATACTCTATGTATAACACTCTCGCTGTTTAGGATAAAGCGGCAGAGTTATGGCAGAGACGTTAATGGCACAGACATCTGTGAAGCAATAGCTCCTAGTTGCCAATGTTTCACACCCCATTTAATAATTTCGCTGACCGAGCTGCCAACCAGGCACGGCTCGGGATTTTGGCCAAGAGCGGTAAGCGCTTTTAGCAAAGCTTCAGCCGGATTATCCAGTGATACAGCAGGTGCATGATTCTGTTTGCTGAGCTTGCCACCATCATCATGAGTAATGACTGGGAAATGGCCATAGGCCGGAGAACTGATCTCCAACACGGATTGTAAACAAAGCTGCCAAGGCGTGGCATAAAGAAGATCTGAACCACGGATTACATGGGTAATGCCTTGGTAGGCATCATCAACACAGACCGCAAGTTGGTATGCGTATAGACCGTCTTTGCGTTTGATGATGAAGTCACCAAGGTCAATTAGGTCGGATGAAACTTTTTTTTGAATAAGATCATCAAAAGAAACAGTTGAATCAGGGCAGTGAATTCTCAACGAATGAGTTTTTTCTGATATTCGATGTTGCCCACGACAAGTACCTGGGTAAACGCCGTTAGTGCCACGAAGTTCTTTACGGGTGCAGGTACAGCAGTAAACAGCTCCCACTGCTCGCAATTCTTCGATTGCCTGGTCATAAGCATCAGAACGAGTGCTTTGATAGAGAACACTGTCATCCCAGTGCAGACCATGTACTTCCAATGCTTTCAGAATTAACGCTGCTGCGCCCGGTTGTTCTCTAGGAGGGTCAATATCTTCCATTCGAACCAACCATTTTCCACCGTTAGTCCGAGCATCCAGATAACTGGCCAAAGCAGCAACGAGAGAACCAAAGTGCAGAGGCCCTGATGGAGAAGGAGCAAAACGTCCGATGTAGATAGGAGTGTCAGGCATTTAATCTCCAGAAACAACAAAGCCGCGCACATAAAAATGTCGCGGCTTTTGTCGCAGGCCTCTAGCAAAAGGATCAGCTATAACTAGCTGCCCAGCTGCCTTTCCTTGATTTCGGCCAGAGTCTTGCAGTCGATGCAAAGAGTTGCAGTCGGACGAGCTTCCAGACGACGAATACCGATTTCAACACCACAAGAATCACAAAAACCGTAATCATCTTCCTCAATGCGAGTCAGAGTCTTGTCGATTTTTCTAATTAACTTGCGTTCACGGTCACGGGTCCGCAATTCCAGACTGAACTCTTCTTCCTGGCTGGCTCGATCAGCCGGGTCCGGGAAGTTTGCAGCTTCATCCTGCATATGGTTTACGGTGCGATCGACCTCCTCCATCAACTCTTGCTTCCACTGCTTGAGGATGTTGGTGAAGTGCACGACATGGTCGTCGTTCATATATTCTTCGCCATCTTTCTCCACGTATGGAGTAAATGAGCGAAGCAGATTGCTTTGATCGGCTTGTTTCTGTGCTGACATGATTACAGCCCCATCACCTTCTCGTTCATAGCCATGGCTTACAGCACAACATGGCTTTCCATCCGATGCCGGAATTGCCGGCCTCCCTGAAAGCTGAGGTCAACACTTATGGGTCAAGTAGCTACGTCAATTACAACGGCTGTCCTAACCCTATGCCTCTTGCCTTCCTCACAGACGCGGAGAAACTACCAAAACAGATGGCTCTGCGCCATAAAAAAATGTTTTCCGCAACTGACGGCAAATGATTATCCAGTATTGACGAGTCACAATATTGTGACACTCTGGGTAATCGTTGTGCCGCTATCATAGAATGCAAAATTAGAATATCAACAACTGATTTAATGAAAATATAGAATGAACTTTGAAAAAAATCTGCAATCTGGCAAATTTATTTTGCGCTACAAACGATTTATGGCTGATGTTGAGTTGGAAGATGGGAGCCAGATCACTATTCACTGCCCCAATACCGGCTCGATGAAAAACTGCCTATTTTCTGGTAGAAAGGTTTGGTTTCTGGACTCTGAAAACCCTAAGCGGAAATATTCCTGTACTTGGGAGTTAGCCGAAATTCCGGTGATTTTCGATGGAGTAGAAAAAAATACTCTTGCTGGCCTCAATACCGGAAGAGCCAACAAACTTGTCGAAGAAGCTCTGAGAGAAAAAAGAGTTGAAAGCCTATCTGAGTATTCGGAAATCCGTCGGGAAGTGAAATATGGTGAAGAAAATAGCCGTGTTGATTTTTTACTCCAGCAGGAAAATTTGCCTGATTGCTATGTAGAAGTGAAAAGCGTCACTCTGGCCATGGGAGAGGGTCTTGGGTTGTTTCCTGATTCGGTGACAAGCCGTGGAACTAAGCATCTTAGAGAGCTGACCGCCATTGTGGAAAACGGTGGTAGAGCCGTGCTTCTCTTCTGTGTTCAGCATACCGGAATCGATAGAGTAGCTGCTGCGGAAGAAATTGACCCTGTATACGCTGAAGCCCTGCGGCAGGCTGTAAAGGCCGGAGTGGAAGTGATTGCTATGGGTGCGGACATATCCACTGAATCTATTAGCCTTGAGCGGGTTCTGCCTGTATTGATTTGAAATAACACTTAAAAGAGATTTATACCCGTTGCCTTCGGGTATACACACAACAGCGGCTTGTCATTAAGGCAATTTTCCGAGACAAGTCTATCTTGAGCTTTTCCCTAACGGGTTGTTCGTACAACAATGCCGGACGGTTTAGTGCTCAGGGTAACTGCCGTGAGTGGGTCAAACATAATGAATTCGAGACCAATGGTGAATCCATTGATTTGGCATGCCTCGATTCAGAAAGAGCTGGAGCTGGCTGCAGTGAAAGTATTGAGATCCGGAAGTTATGTTCTGGGGCAGGAAGCGAACCAGTTTGAACAGGACGCTTCCGATTACCTAGGTTGTTCTTATGCGATTTCTTGTGCGAACGGCACTGATGCTCTTGTTCTAGCCCTCACTGCAGCAGATATTGGCCCTGGTGATGAAGTCATCACGACTCCTTTTACGTTTTTCGCTTCCACTGAAGCTGTTCTCCGAGTTGGGGCTACTCCGGTATTTGTGGATATTGAATCAGAAACTTTTAATCTTAATCCTTGTTGTTTAAACGAGGCTCTTTCTAATAAAACCAGAGCAGTTCTGGCTGTGCATTTATTTGGCCTGCCGGCCAGAATTCTAGAAATAAAAGATTTCTGTCGAATAAATGATTTGGTGTTGATAGAAGATTGCGCTCAATCATTTGGTGCAGAGATTAATAAGATAAAAACCGGCTGCTTTGGTGATTTTGGTTGCTTCAGTTTCCCTCCCAGTGAAAATCAGGAAGGTTATGGCGGCGGCGGTCTGGTTATTACGAAAGACTCAAAATATAGAGAAAAACTGTTACAGCTTCGAAAGCATGGCAGTACAGAAAAGTACCAGCATAAAGTGGTTGGTTACAACAGTCGGCGGGATGAGTTGCAGGTAGCACTACTTAAAATCAAGTTGAAACATATTGATGAATACAACCGACAGCGTTTGGATATTGCTTGTTATTACAGTGAAGAGTTGGCTGGTTGTGAGGTTTTTCTGCCAGTGGGAAAC
Organism: Oceanospirillales bacterium; assembly: GCA_004762125.1. Taxonomy (GTDB): domain Bacteria; phylum Pseudomonadota; class Gammaproteobacteria; order Pseudomonadales; family Endozoicomonadaceae; genus Endozoicomonas_A. Next base: position 46,359 of record SIHQ01000015.1, read on the forward strand.
GGGCATGTATTTCACCAATACACGATTCAGGTAGATCATCGGGAACGTTTACAGCGTCACTTGACTGAGGCCGGAATAGCTTCAGCGATACACTATCCAAGGCCAGTTCATCATCAGCCTACATTTAAAAACAAGTCCATATATCGCAGTGTCGATGATCTTTATTGCGCAGAAGTAGCCTCTAAAAATTGCCTCTCACTGCCGATTTATCCCGGAATGCAAAAAGAACAGTTTCAGAGGGTTGTATCCGAGGTTAAAAGTGGGCTGGCAGTGAGACATGGAATGGTTGCTGGGGTATGATGTAAATGAGATGTATTAACATTAACTCACTAAATGGTTAAAAGAATGGATCAGGATCAGCTGAATAATTACGCAGAAAAATGTCAGAAGCTGATTAATTCACATAAGACATTATCACTGTCGACTCTATCCAAAAATGATCATCCAGAAATCAGCTACACCCCTTTTATTCGTGGCGATGTAGGCGATTTTTACATTTTTATCAGTGAGCTGGCTCATCACACCTCTAACCTGTTGTTGAACTCAAAGGCGTCCATTCTCTTTGCTGCTCTTGAGTCTGAAACCAAAAATCTGTTTGCCCGAGAAAGAGTCTTCTTTAACTGCACGACAGAAGAAGTAGAAAGAGGCTGTGGTGAATTTAATAGCAGGTTGGATCGATTTCAGGAGACCTTCGGTAACACCGTTGAGCTACTAAAAAGTATGTCGGATTTTCACCTGTTTAGACTGACACCGTTTAATGGTCAGTACACGGTGGGATTTGGTAAAGCATTTACTATCAATGATAATGCTACTTTGACGCATATTGTGATCGATAAGAAAAAGTGAATTGAAAAGACTTAGTCCGCAGGTTGGGCTTCATCAAGTTCAGCACCAACCTACATTCACATTTTATTTCTTCTTCATATCAAGCAACTTCACAACCGCTGAGCATAGTGTCAGCTACGACAGTATAAACAGCTGTCCAAGCTTCTTTCACTTCCACAGTAAATGCATCGCCTAAACCCTGCTCAAGAGTCCAAAGCAGTGCTGTAGCTACAGTCTGATAGTGTTCGGATTGAACACCGTATTCTTCGTGTTTTTTACCCATGGTTTGTAGAGTAGGTACCAGAGCTTCTAGCTTAGTTAGAGAAGCCACAGCTATAGACAGAGCTTGCATCAATTTTGCACCCTGCTCACTGATATTTCCTTTGAACAATGGACGCAGTTTTGGATCCAGTTCAAAAAGACGATTGTAGAAAAGCTCGGCGGCCTGTTGCGCAATAGGTGTTACTTTGCTCCAGGATTCGGTAACCAGCTGTACCTGCTTCTCAGTTAAAGACATGCTCATACCTCAAATTTTTGTCAGATGAAAAATATCGTTGATGTAATAAATACGTCAGCTGTCGGCAAACAGATTCATTTTACATGAGTCTATTAAACAGCAAAGAATTGATGGCTATTTCGGTAACTACCTCTAACTTTTTATTCAGTAATCTAGTATTTTTATGCGAAATATTTAGTCTTGGTAAGTAGTGTTCATAAGTTCAACAACTGCTGAAGTTTATCAGGAAGAACAAACCAATCGCTGGCAAATGCCAGACACATTGGTATTGCTGATTCTCGGTGGCGGAAAGTCAGGTGATCCAAGCGTATTGAACACACTGCTGGACAGTGTAGGTGGTGCTATCAGTGGCATGCCCGAAGTAGCTTCAGCCTGGTTTATGTATTTGTTTCAGTCAGTGTTCAACTTCTTCGTAACGTCTGGTTCAGGTCAGGCAGCACTGACAATGCCTTTGATGGCTCCTCTGGCGGATATCGCCGGTGTGATTCGTCAGGTTGCAGTACTGGCTTTCCAGTTGGGTGATGGCTTTACCAATATTCTGGTTCCAACCTCAGCATCCCTGATGGCAACATTGGGTGTGTGTCGTATTGATTGGGGTGATTGGGCAAAGTTCTGCTGGCGGTTGATTGTGCTGCTGTTTGTGCTTTCTAGCGTTATTGTTATTGGCGCGCAGGTTTTCGGTTTTTCATAAGTACGATTTTGCATAAGTACCCGATCAACTGTCTGGATACCTAATCCGACATTTCTACACCGAAGTGCTTCATTCTGAAGCACTTCGTATTCAGTTATTGATGACCAAAGGGCACTCGTATAGAGGGTGTTTAGAGATGGTGACATCGATGTCAAAGATTGAACGAACAGTCTCTCTGGTCAGCGCTTCCGCTGGCGTTCCCTGAGCAGCAATAGCTCCCTCTTTAAGAATCACCAACCGATCCGAGTAGCGTGCAGCAAGATTAAGGTCGTGAAGAATAACCAATACTCCCACACCTTGATCAGCCTGTTTTCTGGCCATCTTAAGAGTTAGCTGCTGGTGGGCTGGATCCAGCGCAGATGTAGGCTCATCCAGCAATAAGTAGCGTTTACCCAGTTCTGATTCAGTCCAGATCTGGGTGAGTACTCGTGCCATATGAACTCTCTGCTTTTCACCACCAGAAAGAGTGGTGTACTGACGGTCTTTCAAGTGTAAGCCGTCTACCTCTTCCAGAGCCTGAGCGACAATGCTCAAGTTTTCCTGATGATCGGATGTACAGGGAATTCGCCCTAGCAGTACAACCTCTTCAACCATGAATGGAAAACTCAATGAAGACGACTGTGGAAGAACGCCCATCATTAAAGCCTGCTGGGAAAGAGGCCAATCATTTCTACCATTCAGCAGAACATCGCCAGATGTTGGCTCTATCTCGCCACTAATGACTTTTAGCAGTGTACTTTTACCTGCACCGTTAGGTCCAAGCACAGTGACGACTTCACCAGGTTTGACAAGAATACTGACATCATCCAACAGTGTTTTTTCACCGATACGTACATTCGTGTTGCGTACTTCTAACTGGCTGTTTTTTGAAGAGTTGGTCTTCGATTGGTTGCTTACTGACATCAGGCAATCCTCTTGCGTTGTTGCCACAGCAGGGACATAAAGAAAGGTGCTCCCATCAGGGAAGTAACAATACCAATGGGTAGTTCAGCCGGAGAGACAATCGTGCGGGAAATCATGTCAGCCGTCAGTAGCAGTACCGCTCCCAGCATGGCTGAGGCTGGTAGCAAGGTTCTGTGATCAGGCCCGACCATCAGGCGAATCAGGTGAGGTACTACCAGGCCGACAAAGCCAATAATACCGGCAACGGAGACGGACACGCCTACGGCAAGAGCAGTAACAAGAATCAGTTTAAGCTTGGTGGTTTGAACATTGATGCCAAGGTGACGAGCTTCAGATTCACCCAGCAACATAGCATTCAAAACCTGACCATAACGACAAAGGAGTGCGGTCACTGGACCAAGAATAGAGAAGGCCAAAATAACCGAGTTCCAGTTGGCGCCACCGAGGCTACCCATTTGCCAGAAGGTTAAACTTCTCAGAGTGGTGTCGTCGGCAATATACGTCAGAATACCAAGGCCGGCTCCGGTCAATGCTCCAATGGCTACGCCGGCCAGCAGCATAGTGGCAACAGAGGTGCCATTAGGGGTGGTGCCGACTTTATAAACGATCCAGGTCGTAATGACACCGCCAACAAAGGCCAGTAGTGATACGCCATAATTAACGATTAAAGGGTGAGTCAGTTCGGAGAAGATAAAGCTACCCAGAACAATGCCAACACCTGCACCTAATGCAGCACCGCTTGAAACACCAATGATACCGGGATCAGCCAGCGGGTTTCTGAACAACCCCTGCATGGCGGCGCCTGACACAGCCAGAGAGCTGCCGATAATAGCGCCCAGTAGTGTTCTGGGTATTCTGATGGATTCAACAATCAGTTGTGTTTGAATAGCAATATCGCCATCAGTTAGACCCATTCTATCAATAAGAATCAATAGAATTTCAGCCGGAGAAATGGATACAGGTCCGGTACCTATGGAAAGCAGCATCACAGTTGGCAGAAGAATAGCCAGACCGGTTAACAGCAGAGCGGACTTACGACTTGTGCTCATGCAGGAAAACGTCATTAATGGTCTCTAGTCAGGTAATTGAATCAGGGGTGCATTTATTCAGGCATCCCGTAAAGTTCTATGATCTATCAGGAGTCAGTTTTATAAAAGGCTTTGGCCAGTCGGAGTACGGTTTCACCCGTTCTTGGACCTAAGCCTCCGAGCAAAAGACTACCATCTATATTTATGAACTCACTGGTGATCAGAATTCATATTTGGCGCTGACAGAGACATTACGGCCTGATTGGCTGTAGCGATCAGTTCCAGCATAGTCACTGCTCACTCCACGCACTTCGTTCCAGATCCAGTACTTCTTGTCAGTCAGATTAAACAGTCCTGCACGTAGAGTCAGGTCGTTTACTGGCTTGTACCATGCAGTCAGGTCAACCAAACCATAACCGGCAGGTGCAAACTGGCTAGTGCCTCTATTGGACGTTGCTTCTTCCTGAGAGATATCTGTGTTTTTCTTACCTTGAACCAGAGTCAGTATGACTTCATTACCCCAGATATCAGATGGGCTGGTATAGGCAAGGCCCAGAACAACGGTCAAAGGTGCAACACTGTTCAGAGGCTGGTCACTCTCCTTGTTCTCACCTTTGGCATAAGCGATAGAAGCTTTTAGAGTCATGCCTTCAGGCGCGCCAATGGCTTCATCCAACCAGAACTGACTTTTCAGTTCTACGCCCTTAATACGAGCTTTATCAATGTTCTTGTTTTGGCTGATGCCTTGTGAGGCATCAATGGTCACACTATCGATAAAGTTTTTGTATCGATTATCAAATGCTGTCAGCTCGAAACTGCCCAGATTGCCATTGCCTCTCAGACCAATTTCGTAAGACAAGCTTTCTTCGGGTTTCAGATCCGGGTTGGCAATGTTTGAGTAACCGTGGCCTACACGGGTGTAATACATCTCGGAGAAACCAGGAGCCTTGAAGCCCTGACTGACCTGAGTAAAGATGGAGAAGTCATCGCTTAGACTGAATACTGCACCCAGTTTGCCAGTAACTTTGTCGTCTTTGGTGTTGGCTGCTTTACCTTCCGGCTTGTACTCAAAGCGGTCGTAGCGAATGCCAGGAATAACAGACAGGCGTTCACTAATTTTGATGTCATCCTGAATAAAGACACCGTATTTTTTTACATCTATGGTTGGGATATAGGATACATCGGTGCTGATATTTCTCTTCAGGTCGTCAGACGTGTTTTTGTTTCTAACATCAGTGTTAGAAGCACTGAATCCATAAATAAGGTTATGGGTCTGGCCTGAAGCGACCAGAGTTTTATCAAACTGGGTAGAAAGAGAAAGGCTGGTCTCAGAGTAATCATACTTAAGCAGACGATCGTTGTAGTCATTCCCTGGAAATAGAGTGTAACCCGGACGGAAAGTGTTCATTTCTGTTTCACTCCTCTGCCAATCCAGCTGCCACTTCAGGTGGTCAAAGAGAGAAACGTTTGCCTGCCAGTCATGAAAAATGCCCAGACGCTGACGTTGCTTGGAGTCGTCACCGGTCAGATAAATTCTTGCGCTCGCATCCTTGATCGACTTGAGATCAGATTTTGTGTTTGATTTTTGGTATTCAGCGGTTAAGCCAATACGGTTATTTTCATCAAGTTGATACTGAGTTTTGGCCAGAATATTGTTCAGGCCTTTATCCATAGGGTTGGCTTTACCACGAGCCGAGCCTTCTGTATCCGAACCCTCATAAGTTTCGGTTTCTTTATGGTCGCGACGGGTATAGATCAGCAGGCTTTCAAGGTCGCCGGTTCTGTTAGCCAAAGAGAGTGTCTCAGTGAAAGCTTCGTTTTCACTGTCGTATGCTGATTTTACAGAGCCGTAATTATCATCACCGGATTCTCTTCTCAGCAGATCGGATGGGTCTTTGGTTTCAAAGGCAACAAGACCACCAATGGTTTCACTGCCATAAAGGCTGGAAGCAGGGCCCTTAACAATTTCAACGGCCTTCAGAGTTTCGGTATCTACAAAATTACGTTGGGATCTCAAGTAATCACCACCCGTAAAAAACTCCTGAGCCTGACTCACACCGTCAAGAGTAATCTTGACCTGGTTCTTTCCCATGCCTCGAATGTTGAACCCTTGAGAGCCAGCTCGCCCCAGACCGGGAACAACAACACCGGGCTCGTAGCGAACCAAGTCTTTAATATTGGATACCAGTTCTTCTTCAATGGTTTCTGCATTGATAACAGACACGCTACTGGAGACTTCATCAACCTTCTTGGCTGTGCGTGATGCAGAAACAGTAATCTGGTCCAGCAAAGTAACATTTTCATCAGCGGGCTGTTCTGCATAAATCAGTCCGGAAGAAATTGCCATTACAGCAAGCGTGAGTCTGCTCTTTGTAAACATCCAATAAGCCTTTGTGTGTACCTGTTATCCACAAGCAGTTACCAGTGGCAAATGACTGCGAAATAATCTTTGAGTCACGGTTCAGCGGGTTGACGGATGAAAAAATAATCGCTGTCATTGGCGCTGGATTTAACCGTATATCTTTAGGTGTTCAAACGTTCGATACCTTCATTCGAAGAAAAATGAGCTGCATTGATGATCAGGTTTTTCTGATGAATCGGTTGGAAAAATTGATAGCAACGGACCAGTTGGCCGTTGTAGTAGATCTTATATCTGGTTTGCCATATCAAACCATAGAAACCCGATCTGTGCAGTTCTTCAGTCATCATGGTAAAACGGTATTCAAACTTTATATTCGTCGTAACAAAGATAAGAGCTTTGTTGCTGAGCAGCTGGAAAAATTTGAAGCATTGAAGACGCTGGCTGCATGCAAGGCGAGCACTGCCTCCTTTGCCAAAAAAAACGAGTGAGTAGGTCAGAGGCTGAATAAAACGGCAGGTTGGGTTAGAACCATAGGCTCGTAACCCAACAACACAGAGTCCGGTAGTAAAACTGGAACGTTTAACCTTCAGCTTCAGCCATCAAAGGCTTCGCAAGATCTTCATAGTTTTTGGCATCCACAAACATATGACGACCGCCCACTGATATGTCACGCATGCAACGCTGAAGTACGCTTGGGTTACGGAATGCTTTGGAACCAGCATTGCGGTAAGCCCAGATAACAGCTTCTTCACAGACTTCAGTGATATAAGTGGAAGCTGCTCGAGTTCGTTCAAACATGGTGTGTGTCATAGGCTGGCCACTTTCGATGGTTGCCATTATTTCACGGTAAAGCTTACGGTTCAGCTCTTCAGCCGCCTCAATCGCCAGAGAGTGTTTGGCAAAAGGACGCTGGAAAAACTGTTGCTCTTTGGCTGGAACTTGTCCGGTACGAGCACGCCCTGAATTCATCGTGTCACGGATTTCAGCCATTGCACGACGACCAACACCCAGAACCCAGCCAGTGTGGCAGATAGCTGCGAGAACGATAGGGCCAAGATGAAAAAGAGTGCCGCCTGTTGTAGGAGTGGCATCGAACAGGTCAAAACCGAATTTTTCATCAACAAACTGTTCAGGAACGGCATAGTCGGAACTGCCGGTTCCAGTTAGTCCAACAACATCCCAACCGTCCATCATGATGGCTTTATCTTTGGGAATGAAAGAGCAACGGGTTTGAGGCATACCGCTGGCATGGGGAGGCAGAGGTTGGCCATTTTCAAGAACAATAGCGCCGCAACCAATATAGGTAGAGTGGCCTGAGCCTGAACCGAACTGGTATTGACCCTGAACATTAAAACCGCCTTCGACTTTAGCGGCCATGCCAACAGGTGCAAACATACCGGCAGCACAGCCCGCTTTAGTTGCAACAACTTCTCTGGCAGCTTCAGGGTGAATATAAGCGACATAAGCCGTTGAGTTAACGTTGGCCATCAGACTCCAGCCGGAAGCACCGTCAGCGTAAGACGCTTCTGCCAGAACATTGATAATAGTGTCACAGTCTGCTTCCAAACCGCCGATTTCAGCAGGCACCATCAGGTGAAAGAGACCGGCAGCTGCGAAAGCATCAGCTACCTTTGGAGAAAGAGTACGGCCAGATTCAGTGTTTTCAGCTTCGGCTTCAATCAGGGAGCGTAATTCACGAATACGGGTAACTGCATCAGAAGACATATTTATAACCTTTTTATTCTTTTTGTTAACAAAGTCGTGGCAGTGTTGATGTGAATAATTATACAAAAAGTGTTTTTTGTCTAATATTATGAGTCTATTGCCTTAACCAATTATTGGATTGATGGATTGATGAACAAAAAAGAACGTATCAGTGTTGTTGGCTATGGCCGTGTAGGTTTGCCTCTGGGTCGTGAACTAAAGACGAGAGGCTATGATGTCTATGGCACGGTAACCAGCGAGGAAAAGTGTCAGTCGTTGAATGCTGAAGGACTGATCACGGATGTTTTGACATTCACTCCTGAAGCCAATGGTGATCTTGATAAGGCGCTGACGACAGACATTCTGATCGTTACGATTCCTCCTTCTGCAAAAGCTGAAGGATCGTTCGAAACGATTATGGCTAATCTAGCGAAAGCTGCAGCCCAGTCATGCGTTAAGAAAGTGCTACTGATCAGTGCCACATCGGTTTACAAGCAAACCGGTGATGTTGTTCGTGAGGAAGATGCTACTCATCAGGCCAGCCCGTTTTTTGGGACCGATTGGCTGAAGATAGAAGAGCTGTTTAGTCTGCGCAGTGAGTTTGAAACAACGGTTGTTCGTTTCTCCGGCCTTATGGGTGGCGGAATCAGTGCCGGTGTCTATTTTTCCGGTAGAGAGTTAAAAGGTGTAAACCAACCGATCAACATGATTCATGTGGACGATTGTGTATCTATTATGGCTGAGATTATCGATCAACAGGTCTGGGGAGAAGCTTTTAATGCCTCTGCTGATGAGCATCCGTGCAAGCGTGACTTTTATACCAAAGCCTGTACAGTGGCGGGAATGGCTCTGCCGCTGTTTATTGATGAGCCGGTGCCCTATCGAATAGTGAACTGTGACAAACTGAAAAAGCGTCTGAGCTACTCTTTTAAATATCCGGATCCAATACAGGGGTTGTGAATGCTGAAAATATTTCTGATTTGTGCAGGAATATTGTCTTTAGTGGCAGGTGTAATTGGTATCGTCCTGCCGCTGCTACCCACCACTCCCTTTCTGCTGTTATCTGCTTTCTGTTTCGCCCGATCCAGTGAAAAACTTCATCGATGGTTACTGAATCACCCCCATTTTGGCCGAGTGTTAAGTAACTGGGAGAAGCACCGAGGCATGGAAGCAAAACACAAAAAACGTGCTCTTGTTTTTACCACTGTTAGTTTTGCAGTGAGTATTTATTTTGCTCCTATTATTGCTGTCAAAGTGATGCTCACCGTTATGGCTGTGTGTGTGTTGACAGGAATATCCCGTCTCAAGGCTCTGCCCGTCGAGATGAATCAAAAAGATCGTTGAAACCTTCATCCAGAAAACGAGACGTTTTCTCTTTCAGCTCAGAAGCTGGTTGCCAACTGGTCAGCTCAACTATGTTTCGTGCCCAGAGCCCGCATTCAGTAGGCTTCTTCCCAGGAAACCAGTGATTGGCGAGAGCGGCATTCCAGCCTCTGTGGAAAATAGGGTTAGGAATAAGAATTCGTCGGCTGCCTATTTCATTACAATGATCAGGCCATTCAATAGTTGTAGGTGAATGAAATGGCTCCGCTGATAAATCAAGATCAGCTGGATCGTCTCCCACATACTGAAGAATATGGTTACGCCCGGGAATAACCTGTTCCCTCTCAATAGCCGAGAAACGTTCTCTTTTACTGCAAGCTGGAATATCTTGATCAGAAAGACTCTTGTCGTCTTTTATTAAAATGACATCACCTGATCGGAAAAGTCCGTGGGATTCCAGTTGCTGTTGAGTGGCCAAACGAATTTCATCTTGATCAGTGAACGAATAATAAGTTCCCAAGTGGAGGATAGAATGACTGCTACTGAATCTGAATCGGGGTTCGCCCAGTGGGTTCCGATGATTTTTGTTTTGCTCTGGAGCACCGGTTTTATTGGTGCCAAGTATGCCCTGCCCTTTATTGAGCCATTCAATCTGCTGTTTGTGCGCATGCTGATTACGCTAGCGGTGTTTTCCGGTTTAATTGTTTATCTCAAGTCACCCTGGCCCAATTTTGGTCAGGCTTGTCATCAGATGGTTGTTGGTTCACTGATTCATGGTGCTTACCTTGGTGGTGTGTTTGCTGCTATTAAATGGCAAATGCCCGCTGGTATTACCTCGCTGCTGGTAGGACTTCAACCTTTGCTTACCGGCTTACTGGCCTGGACAGTTATTGGAGACCGTCTTCGAAAACGACAGTGGCTTGGTTTGATGCTGGGGCTGGTGGGTGTTTGTATGGTTTTGCTTAGAGGGCAGGAGTTAGGAACTTTTTCACTAACACTTCCTGCAGTTATTGCTGCCATCGTTGCACTGATTGGGATTTCAGCGGGAACACTCTATCAAAAGCGTTTTGGGCAAGGGATTGACCTGATGACCGGGGCCTGGTTTCAGTATCTGGCTACAGCAGTATGGATGGGGGTTCTGACATACGTGTTTGAAAATCAGACCATTGATTGGCAACCGCAATTGATTCTATCGCTTACCTGGTTGGTATTCGGATTATCGGTTACTGCGATTCTGCTGTTGATGCTGATGATTCGTCAAGGCGCTGCCTCAGAAGTGGCAGGGTATTTCTATTTGGTGCCACCAGTAACAGCAATAGAGTCATGGCTGCTATTTAATGAACAACTCGGTTTTTGGGCCATTTTTGGGATGCTAGTCGCTGTATCGGGTGTTTATCTGGTCATAAAAAGTCCTCAAGAGAAGGGTAGAGAGCAGTAGGTCTGATTTCTGACCAAACCTACTCATTTACCTGCTGTTTGTTGATATATTGATAGTTTTAGCTGTAAAAATAATAACAATGAAACAGTTTTTAAGTGTCGGGGAGGCCGCAGCCATGATGGGTGTCGCCGTTTCTACTCTACGTCGATGGCACTCTTCCAAGAAATCAGTTCCTCAGTGTCGATCTGTCGGTGGTCATCGTCGATACAGTGTCTCTCAAGTGCTGGGCATTACTCATCCTGACCAAATAAAGCAGAACAGAATTAATGTGGGTTACGCTCGGGTACCCTCGCAAACGACGATATTCATTCAAAGCATGAGGGTCGTGGCCTTGTACTCTTGCTCCTGCTTTCAAGAGTTTCTCTATCAGGTAGCCAGAAGGCGCTTCTCTCATATCGCTGGTACCTGGCTTAAACGACAGTCCCCATATGGTGAAACTTCGGCCAGCCAGTTAATGATGAAAATAGTCTGATATTTTTTCAAAGAAGTTGGAAAGCTGTTGTCCGTTTCTCCGGTCAGTTGCTTCAAGTAACCCGGGTTCAATACTGTACTCTCTGGCTATGGAGGCCAATGCTTTAACATCTTTGGGGAAGCAGGAGCCACCATACCCCAGATCCGGGTAGATAATTGATAACCAATTCTGGGATCAGCTCCCATTGCCAGCCTGACGGGTTCAATCAGCTCCTGTAAGCCGGGCTCTTATGGCTAAGCGACTGACAGACCTTCAAGTGCGAAATCTCAAGGTCAAAGGAAAGATCAGCGAAAGCGTGGGTGCTCGTGACGATGGCGTACTATTGTTCTGCCGTCGAAGAGAAAACAGCATCGACGCTTACTATCGCTATTGAGAGCAAGGGAAAGAGACATCAGTAAAGATTGGGCAGTACAAAGTCACTCGGACAGGTCACGGCTACACCCTGGCTGAATGTAGAGAGAAAGCCCAGGAGCTGGTGAACCTTCGAAGGGAAAGCACCCTTAAAAGTTTCCAGCCTTGCTAACCGGGTACAGGAGTTCTGTGCTTTTTTGGACGTTGAAGCCAAAACCAAGGGGCAACAGTCTGCTGAAAGTTTCATCCCGAAGGATATACGTAGAGCAGCAACCAGCTTGCTTATCGAAAGCCGTGCACCTCGTGAGCAAAGATTCCTGATCCAGAATCGGGAAGATGGCAGCATTGAGAATAAGCACTATGATCACTCTGACCGTTTGTTAGAGAAAAGGGAGGCATTGAAACAGTACGATGCTTTCCTCGACAAAATACTCAAAGGTGAAGAGACAAAGCTGGTGGACTTGGAAGAGTACCGGCAAGCCAACAGTAAGAAGCATTGACGGAGAGAACAATATGCCAGCAGCGCAATCAAAGCCGCAATACATGACCGATGATCAGGGCAACAGAGTATCTGTCGTTCTTGACCTTGAAGACCCTGCCACTGTCGCAGAACGCAAGGACGAAGAGACACTATCTCATAACGAGGTTATCAAGGAGCTGAAGGCAGACGGCAAGCTATGAGCCGTTACGAATTACGCTGGAAGCGTTCAGCCCTGAAAGAACTTCGCAAGCTACCCAAGACAACCGTTATGAAGCGGCTCTGTCTGACTGATTTACAGTAGGGATCGCTGAGGAACAGTTAGAGGTGAATGAAGAACTGAAGCACTGGTTAGGACAAGAAAAATATTCCATCGATGAAGCAGCTTTGTTATTCGCAGGTATCGATCCTTTTCTGCCATTAAATATTTTTATCTAAATAACAATCAAGAAATAAATCATGATTCATATTAATAAAATTGTCATCTGTTTTTTCTTATTTGTATTTTCAGCGTTATCACTAGCAGAAAAGCTCAGCGAGGCTGATGGGACAGCAATCAACGATTTCACTAATCATAAAAAAATAAAATACGAAGACTTAGAGTTCTCCTATAGCGATCATAGAGATGATCTGTTTAACAGCCTCATTTCTGCTTGTCCTTTTTTCAAAGGAGACACTGATCATCATGAGCACATTTATGAGTCACTTCACTATCAAAGTTTAGATGTCACAATTCCACGACCTGGAAATATTGATCAAAATCTTTTACCAAAATCAAAAAAAATATCATTGATTATCTCTGGAAGCAGTCCAAATCCTGAAGGGAAATATTCTAAAACGCAGAAATTAGTGTGCCTCAATCACCTTGCTTACGCTTACAGTCGTGGTATCCCTGCATACCGATTTTTAAACACTCTTTCATTTTCAGAAGAACTCGAACACCTACCTCCTCATTGGCTTAAGGTTGCTGCTTTAAAGTACTACCTTCCTCAAATCAAAGCAGATCAATGGGTTATGTGGGTCGATGATGACGTTGTCACTTCTGACTTTACGTCGAGCCTCCCATTAACCGATGAAATAATTAACTTCATGGTCAAGCCACAAGATACCAAATCCCCTTCGATTATCTTGACCACTGATCCAAATACAGGAATAAATACGGGCATTTTATTAGTCCGAAATTCAAAAGAAGGAAGAGACTACATAGAGCACTGGTGGGAAACTCGTATTGACGATATTCACCCTAAAGTATTTGACGCTCAGGGCACTCCTTATTACTGCGCTAAGACCGGACTTCATTATAAAAACTATAACTCCTGTTCCAATGTCTGTCATATAGAAACAGAAACTTACCACCCCTTAATTTCAAGCGATAATGACGATGTCGCAAATAGTTTAGATTATTCCAGCTGCTTATACGAGAGTAACTATAGTGGATGGAAGCCATTAAGTGATCATGATCAAACTTCATTGTACAGGATGCATCTTTCTCTCCCTTCCTCTCCAAGACTATATGGCAACAGGTTTGCAATTAATGCGCTTTTGTATGAAAAGTCACATGTACTACGCTCTATCCAACAAAAAATGAGTATGAGTTGCGGTTCGTACAGAGGGTTTAATACTTTTATTAACTGCAGGGAGTTAGCGCTTAAGGCTAAAGCTTTCAGTCCGTACGATGATTTATGGGTTCAAGCACCTGGACTTGGAAGTGATGTCAAGGAAAGAAGTACACGTTTAAATGAATGGCTCAGAACAATAAACAGCATTTATCCAATTATAACAAATGACCAGCTTATTAACTATTTTAAAAAATAGCTAATGTCACTTATCAAAAAACATTCAACAACTGCACTTGAATCTAATAAGAATCTATATTCTTATTTTTAATAAATAGAATTTCACATTTTACTCAACTAAAATGATTTTCTTAATTTGGTGAGAGCTACGGAAATTAATCATGATTCAATTAAGTCAGTTAGCAGTATGCTTTTTACTATTTGCATTTTCAGAATTAGCATTTTCAGAACAACTAACTATGAGTGACAGTACAACAAACAACTCTATCAGTCATAAAAAAATAAAATACGAAGATTTAAAGTTCTCATATGGCGATGATAGAGATGACCTAGTTAATAGCCTCATTTCCGGCTGTCCTTTTTTCAAGGGAGATACTCTCCTTTACGAGTATATTTCCGAACCACTTTACGACCAAGATTTACTCGTTAAGGTTCCTCTGCCTGGAAATATAAAGCAGAATTTTTTACCAAAATCAAAAAAAATATCATTGATTATTTCTGGAAGTAGTTCAGGTGTTAATGGAACATATTCTAAAATCCAGAAATTAGTGTGTCTCAACCACCTCGCTTACGCTTACAGTCGTGGCGTACCTGCATACCGATTTTTAAATACTGATTCATTTGAAGAAGAGCTCAAACACCTTTCGCCACACTGGCTTAAAGTTGCTGCCCTGAGGTACTACCTTCCTCAAATCGAAGCGGATGAATGGATGATGTGGATCGATGACGATGTTATAACTTCGGATTTCAGACAGGCAGTCCCAGTAACGGATGATATAATCGACTTTATGGTCAAACCGCAAGATGCGAAATCTCCCTCAATTATCTTAACCCAAGATCCAAATACAAGTTTAAACACAGGCATATTATTTGTCAGAAATTCAAAAGAAGGAAGAGACTACATTGAGCACTGGTGGGAAACTCGCATTGATGATATTCACCCCAGCGTATTTGCCAAGCAAGGCACTCCTTATTACTGTGCCAAGACAGGGCTTCACTATCAAGACCATAACTCCTGTTTCAATGACTGTTATGACAAATCAGAGCTTTATTGTCCCCTCAACTCATGCAACAGCAATGTCGAAGATAGCTTAGATTATTCCAGCTGCTTGCACAAAAGAAACTACGATGGATGGAAGCCATTGAGAGACCATGACCAAACCGCATTGTATAGGATGCATGCATCCCCTCCTAAGTCTACCAGGCTATTTGGCAACAGATATTCAGTTCATTCACTTTTGTATGCAACTTCACACGTAGCGAAAGCTACTCTTCAAAAAGCCTATCTTAGTTGTGATAATGACCATGGAGATTGTGCCGCTGGCTATATGGGATTCAATACTTTTATTAACGGCATGGAACTGAACCCAGATGCTAAAGCTGAAGATCCACATTATGATTTATGGGTACAAGCGCCTGGACTTGGAGATATGCCCGGTGAAAGACTTCGTCATTTAAGTGAATGGCTCAAAAAGATAAACAATTTTTACCCAACGATTAAACAGAAGTAACTATTCTCTAAAAATAAATGGCTCTTTTGAAAAATGAAGACCCTTGCGGAACATATGATTAATTTATCAGGCATTTTGTCATGCCCTCAAGACAGTAGTAAATTAACGTAAATCATATTGGTACTTCGCCGCTATATTGGGCTCATACCAGCAGTTCTTCTTATACAAGGTCACTGAAATATAAATCCAGTGACCTTTATTCATTACTCGCCAGCCAGTTTCATACTACTGATCAATATAGATCCGGTTTGAACATTACTCCGTACGAGCGAGCAGAGCTGTAGATAAGCTGACTACTAAAGAGAAATCTGCACCTGGTAGCGATATCCAGAGTTCTGATAATCACGCCAGACAAGAACTTGACCAAGTAAAGCAGGAGTTAACCCGTGAGCAGAAAAAGCTAAAGCTTATAAAGTAGGAGAGTGAGCAAGCAAGAATGCAGCTACGTCAGGAAAAGCTTGATCTTCGGAAAGAAAAACTGAAACAGGGAAGACAGGTGCTTGACGGCATAGTACGAAAATACAAGGAAGAGAATATACAACAAAAGAGCCAAAACAAGCAGGTTGTTGAAAGTAAGCCTGAGGAACAGGCCATTGCCATTCTTAAGCTGATTGGTAAACGAGAAGTAACTCCTGAGTTTAATAAAGAGCTGACTGATTCCTTATCTCAGGCTGAGAAAGATTCAGGTAAGAAACTGAATAAACGCCCAAATCTAAATTTCTCTGAAATGGGGATCCCTATTGGTTCAGAGCTGCTTTACAAAGATGGCTGCACGATTATCACCGTCGCCAGTGACAAGAAGGTTCTGTTTAATGAGAACGAGGTCAGCCTTACAGCCGTAACCAGAGAATTGATGGGCTTAGACTATTCTGTTCAGCCATCGCCACACTGGACGTACCAAGGCAAACTACTCAGAGATATCTACAACGACACTTACAGTGAAGAGTGAGCTTAGATTCCCATAGAACACAAAAAAGGCAGTACCCGAAAGCACTGCCTTTTCACACTTCACGCTAAGCGAAGTAATTAAGCTGTAGTGATACAGCTCAGTCCTTACAGAGGACGAATATCTTCAGCCTGAGGACCTTTCTGGCCCTGAGTTACTGTGAACTCAACCTGCTGGCCTTCAGCCAGAGTCTTAAAGCCGTCGCCAACGATCTGACGGAAATGGGCAAACACGTCAGGACCGTTTTCCTGAGCGATGAAACCAAAACCTTTCTCTTCGTTGAACCACTTAACAGTACCGGTAGTAGTAGACATAATCATATCCTGTTCTTTTAAAAAAGAGTTGAAAATCAAAGTTGCCCTGTCCTGTCTTTCAACAATGAAGGCGGTAAAGCTAGAAGTCTTTTTATAATTTATGAAGAACATGACGGGCTACTACACCCAGAACAATCAATCTAACCATAAAGAATCAAACACACTTGTAACGTGGAGCCCATTCTACAGGCCTGTGAATCTTCGACAACGAGTAGATTCCAATTTAAACAGGTCAGAATGTCTGATCAAAACAGATTACTGCCTATAAGTGACATGCAGCCAACATGGTTTTCATTGAAGCCGTAGACGGTTTACAGACATGAATCCCTACCGGTTGGACAGGGGGTAGTCGAATAGTGATATCTATACATAGGGTTGCTCACGCACAGTTTCGGGTCTGATCTCTTCCTAGGGAAATAAAATAAAACCAGACTGGCCTGTCAGACATTGCATCCGATCCGGAGCAACTTTTGGAAACAGTTCTGAAAAAAATTTTTGACAGTTTTTTTTGAGCGAACGTAAAAAGGAAGGAAAGTAGGATCGAAATTGAATGGCTTATTGAGATATAGAGCAAGCTACCTGCACCAATACCTGAACTAAAACGATAGTTACAAAAAAGCCTGTAGTGCTTATTAACGCTACAGGCTTTGGTATTCGTGGTGGGCCCAGCAGGACTCGAACCTGCGACCAATGGATTATGAGTCCACTGCTCTAACCAGCTGAGCTATAGGCCCCCAGCGGAGATGAATTATAAGCATATAAGGGGGCTCTAGCCAAGTATCTGATTTCAACAAATTTTTTTCCGTTCCGCATTCTATGGATTTTTCCCCGATGGCCGAAATTAGCTTTGATCATCTGTGGATAAAATCTTCATGCTTTCTCGCTTTTTTGTCCCTTTCTTCATCATTGGTTGTCTCGCTCTGGCTGTGGCTGGAGAGCTCTATATCAGTAAGGCTCTGCTGAATGATGTCAAAAAAATGTACGGGGAACAGGCTGGGAAGCGAGTCCTAGCCTGGCAGGACATTATGCTCAATAGCAAAGGGCTTTCCGATCAGCAGAAGATGGAGAAGGTTAATCGCTTTTTCAATCAACTTGAGTTCATCAGCGATATTAAACATTGGGGAATGGAAGATTTTTGGGCAACACCAGTAGAATTTTTAGCCAGTGGTGGTGGTGACTGTGAAGATTTTTCCATTGCCAAGTACTACACCTTGAGAGAGTTGGGCATTCCTGACCGTAAACTTCGAATTACGTATGTGGAGGCACTGGAGCTGAATCAGGCTCACATGGTGCTAAGTTACTACAGTCGTCCAAACAGTGAACCATTGATTTTGGATAATCTTAAAGGTGAAATTCTCCCTGCCAAGCAGAGAAAGGATCTGAAGCCGGTGTATAACTTCAATGGTGATGGTCTCTGGGTGGCGAAACAGAGAGGTAAAGGGGTCAGGGTTGGTAAAGCTGATCGACTGACTCTCTGGGTAGATTTGAGAAAACGATTCAAGGCGTCAGTGGAGTCAGGAAAGGCGTCCACTAGGTAGTGGTTATGGGTAAAGCAATAACAGAAGCAATGGCCGAAATCTTGGCGGCCAAAGGGAACAGGAAAGGGATAGCACAATGACATTACTCAGGGAGCTGGCTGTTTATCTGACCATATTGCTCTGTTTGTTGTTTGGCAGCAGCCTGCTGGTCAACATCAATGATGCAAGAAGCTATGTTCAGGCCCAGCTGGAGTCGCATGCCCAGGATACAGCAACTTCTCTCGGAGTCGCTATTGCTGCCACGGAGCCGGATAACGTTGTGGTGATTGATTCCATGATTGATGCCGTTTTTGATCGTGGTTATTATCAGACCATTCGATTCGAAGGACCTGAGGGTAATACTCTGGTGCTCAGCGAAAACGATTTGGAACTGGAGGGCATTCCCGATTGGTTTGTTGATATGGCCAATCTGTCCGCCCCGGAAGTTTCCACAGAGATCAATCATGGTTGGGTCAAAGCCGGTACCCTTTACGTTTCCAGTCACCCCGGTGTTGCTTACAGAAGTCTCTGGTCAAAAACACAGAACGCTATCTGGCTATTTGGTGGAACCTTACTGTTAGCCATCATTGGTTTGAATGTGATGCTGAGTATTGTACTTCGTCCTCTTGGTCGGCTTGAGAAACAAGCTGATGCCATTTGCCAAAAGCGCTTTGAAGTTCAGGAGACCCTGCCCAAAACCAAGGACATTCGGCGTGTGGTCGAAGCGATGAATCGCATGGTCACAAAGCTCGAGCATCTGTTTAATGAAAAGGTTGTGCTGACTGAAGATTTGCGCAAGCAGTCGGTAAAAGACCCGTTGACCGGTATTTTGAATCAAAGAACCTTTGACGACAGAATGGCCGCTGCCCTCAGTGAAGATAACAGTGCTGCTGGTGGTGCTCTGCTGGTGTTACAGGTCAGTGGACTGGAACAATACAATCGCGCTCATGGGCGTAAGGCGGCAGATCAACTGCTGACGTCGGTATCAAAAGAAATGAGTGAGTCCGTTCAGGCTTGGCAAGAGGCCATGGTTGGTCGACGCAGTGGCTCTGAATTTGCAGTATTCATTCCTGCCAGTGATAAAAATCAAGCTGAATTGGTTGCAGAATTCTGCTTCACCGCGACTTCAGCGATGAGTTTCTTCGCCAGTGATGAAGGTCGCGATAAACTGCACATTGGCGTCGCTGTTCTCGGGGGGCACATCAGCAAAGATGAACTGATCGGTCAGGTGGATCATGTTTTAAGAGCAGCTCAGCATCAGGGAGCTAATTGCTGGTTGGTTCAGGAAGTTGAAACCAGTGAAGAGCAGCCTTATCGACATTGGAATGATGAGCACTGGCAGACATCCCTTAAGCAGATTCTTGCAGGTAGAGAACTGGAATTGTTTGTACAGCCAATATATTCCAGCAGTGGTCAGTTAATGTTTCAGGAAGTATTCACCCGATTACGTTTACTGGGAGAGCTTACTGCTGCAGAAGCTTTCCTGCCAATGGTTGAACGCTTTGATCTGCATTCAGAATTCGACAAGGTGGTCTTTGGTGTACTGGCCGACAAAATGGTTCAGAACAACAGTAGCGACAGTTTTTGTATGAACGTCTCGCCAAGGTCTTTGCTTAATAAAGAGTTCAGAGAGTGGTTGCTATCACAGCTCAAGGCTAAGCCTGATGTGGCTCGTCGAGTGATTTTGGAAATTCCAGAGAGAACTCTCTTGGTGGCAGGCGATAAGCTGGCCGGTATTATTCGAGAACTTCAGGCGACAGGTTGCAAAGTGTCTGTTGATCACTTTGGTATAGCCAGCCGTTGTTTAAGTTGTCTTCAGACCTTACCGCTGGATTACATCAAGGTTGATGGCAGTTACGTTCGTGGTATTGCAGGTAATCAGGGTAACCAGTTTTATATTCGAACATTGGCCATGCTGGCAGAAAGTCAGGATGTAAGTTTGCTGGCCCAAAGTGTCGAAGACGAAGCTGACTGGCAGCAGTTACAGGAACTCGGTGTTCAGGGTGGCCAAGGGTTTTATCTGGGCAGACCTGAAAGGCTTTAAACCAAATGCGGTCTAACAAAAGATAACACCGGTAAAAGCCGGTAAAACAAAAAACAATTCACTAAAAAGTGAAGAAATAAGTTAATAAGTTCAGCGAATATTCCTTAAAATTCACATGAAAGCTGACGTGCATCAATCCATAAAAGTCATCCGGGATAGAGACTGCACGTGATAATAAGTTATTAAGTGGTTAACTATGACAATCATGACATCTAACCAGACCTTCCCTCGGGAAGCGCCTGGTCCAGGCTACTGGATTTCTCTTTTCGCAGGTCCCCTGCTCTTTCTAATGACGCTCCTCACCGCACCGCCGGAAGGTATGAGCCAGCACGGCTGGTATATGGTCGGTGTTGCAGGCCTTATGGCGATCTGGTGGGTATCTGAAGTAGTACCGATTCCCATCACCTCCCTGTTACCAATGCTACTGGTACCACTGCTGGGAATTGCCAGCATCAAAGAGGTTGCTGCGCCTTTTGCTCATCCAATGATCTACCTGTTCTTTGGTGGCTTCATGCTGGGTATGGCGATGGAGCGCTGGAATCTGCACAAGCGGATCGCTTTGAAAATTATGCTGCAGACGGGAGTAAGAGCGAGCCGTATTATTGCAGGATTTATGTTGGCCACGGCTTTCTTGAGTATGTGGGTATCCAATACAGCGACCAGTGTAATGATGCTACCCATTGGTATGTCTGTAGCCTCCATGACGGCAGGCAATAACTCTGAAGCCAACGAGAACTTTACCAAGGCTTTGCTGCTGGGTATTGCTTACAGTGCCAGTATCGGTGGCCTGGCGACTTTGATTGGTACTCCGCCTAATGCTTTGCTGGCTGCATTTCTGTCTGAAACCTACGACATGGAAATCGGCTTTGCTCAATGGATGATGGTGGGACTGCCCATTGCGGTTGCCATGTTGGCCATTACCTGGGTATGGCTGACGAAGTTTGGATTCAAGCTAGACAACAAGGACAACCCGAAAGCAGCTGAGCTGTTCAAAAGTCAGTTGGCAGAGTTGGGATCAATGTCTCGCGGTGAAAAAACAGTAGCCATCATTTTTGTATTGACTGCTTTGGCCTGGATCTTTCGTCCACTGCTTAAAGGTTACATACCTGGTCTGAACGACACCATCATTGCTATTGCAGCAACCATCAGTTTATTTGTTGTTCCGGTAAACCAGAAAGAAAAACTCTATGTCATGTCCTGGGAAAAAGCCCGAGAGATACCATGGGGTGTACTGATGCTGTTCGGTGGTGGCTTAACTCTGGCTTCCCTGATTAAAAGTACAGGGCTGGCTACCTGGATCGCTGATGCCATGAGCATTATCGGTGGTATGCCAATTTTGCTGGTAGTGGCCTTCGTGGTAACCATCATTATTTTTCTGACTGAGCTAACCAGTAACACAGCAACGGCTGCTGCATTCCTGCCGCTAATGGGTGCACTGGGTGTTACTCTGGGAATTGATCCAGTGATGTTGGCTGCACCTGCTGCACTGGCAGCAAGCTGTGCCTTTATGATGCCGGTAGCTACACCACCAAACGCAGTGGTGTTTGGTTCAGGCAAGCTGGAAATAAGGGATATGGTTAAAGCTGGCTTTGTGCTGAACATTGTCGGGATTGTTTTAGTCTCACTGATGGGGTATTTCCTCGTAGATGCTATTCTGGTGAACTGATAGTCAGTCCGGCTACTTACTCAAAAATAGCCGGACGATATAAGTTTAAAGTTGTAGCTGTCAGAACGACCTATCTTCTCTCTTTCTACAAATCATTCTTGAATATTGGCCTGTCCGTGTTTTCCACCAAAGTAAGGCTATTCAAGATAGCAGGGGTATTACTGTTTGCCTGAGGTAGGCTTACGCTTCAAGAGCTTTCGGGCAATGAGTCTTCTTCTTTTGAGTTCAATATGCGCAGAATTCCGGTCAGCGATCGAATCACATGATCTGGTTTTGCGCCTTCAGGAAGTGCTTTGTCCCCCGGGTTGAACCAGGCCGTTCTGATGCCTAATGCACCAGCGCCAGCAACATCAGCTTTTAGACAATCCCCCACATGCAGGGTCTCTTCTGGACGAACACCGGCAAGCTCCATGGCTTTTAAAAACAGAGTGGGTTCAGGTTTAATGCTGTCGAAGTCTTCACCTCTCAGTGAAAAATCAAAATACTCACTCACATTTAGTCGGGAAATATCAACGTTGCCATTGGTGACAGCACCAATTCGATATTTACTGGAAAGATAGGAAAGCACCGGCTGAACTTCAGGAAAACATTTTACTTCATGGCGCCAGGTTAAAAATTCCTTCATCAAGTCACTGGCAATTTGTTCGGCTCTGCTTTCGGGACAATCACAAACCTGAAGAATTTTTTTGATCGAATAGTGTCTTAATTCAGTGATGCGATATTTTAGTTCGGGACGTTCATCCCGAACTTTCAAACGATACTCAAACACCGAATTTGGATCGAGGCGTTTGTGAGTTTCAGGCCAGTAATCATTCAACCTTTGCCAAGCTTTTTGTTCAGCCCGAATCAGAACTGGCATGTTGTCCCAAAGCGTGTCGTCCAGATCGAAAGTAATCAGCTTTATCATTATTCTTTTTCGCTCCCTTTTCTTCGCGCTCTAGGATGTGCTCTATCATAAACATCGGCCAAATGCTGAAAATCAAGATGTGTATAGATCTGGGTTGTAGCAATATCACTGTGCCCGAGCAGTTCCTGAACAGCTCTCAAATCACCACTAGACTCCAGTAAATGCGAAGCAAAAGAATGTCGCAGCATGTGCGGATGAAGGTGTGTTGGCAGACCACTTTCAACGGCCAGTTTTTTTACTCTGTTCTGGACTTGGCGAGGACCGATACGATTACCGTTTTTTGTAATGAACAGTGCTCGTTCATCATTTATAGAAAAAACACTCTTAACCTTCAACCATTTTCTGATGGCTTCTCTGGCTTTTCTGCCAACGGGTAGCAAACGTTCTTTCCTGCCTTTACCAAGCACACGAACTTGCTGGAAGTTATCTTCAAAACTATCGAGATTAAGGTTAACCAGTTCCGAGAGACGCAGACCCGATGAATAAAAGAGTTCAAGCATAGCGAGGTCACGGAGAACCAGAGGATCATCGTTCTGGTGGCTCAGTATTGAATTGAGTTGATCGGCATCTAATGTCGAAGGCAGTTTGCGCGGAACTTTTGGAGCAGCAACTAATGAGGCTGGATTGTCTTCAACAATGCCCTGACGATTGAGATAACGAAACAAACTTCTAACGGATGATAACAATCTATGGAGACTTTTCTGGCCAAGACCGTTGCCATGGAGTTCAGCCAGCCAACGTCTTAAATGAACTTCTTTTAACCGTTGCCAGTTAGAAATCTGTTCAGCATTAAGCAGAAGTAAAAGTTTTTTCAGGTCACGCTGATAAGCAGAAAGGGTGTGAACAGAACTGTTCTTTTCAAACTTCAGATAATCAAGAAAGGCGTTTATGTCTTTTTGTAGGTCAGCCACTTTCTCTACTCACGGGAATCCATTCATAAGAGTTTATTCATTAGAGTCTATTCACAAAAGCTCATCCACAAGAGCGCATTCATAGCAGTCTACTGAATACCCGGCTGGTGACATCGCTGAGATAGCCCAGGAATATACTCCCCATAGTGGCACGGAAATGATTTTCATCACTGCTGGCAAGAGCCAACACACCTACATTGTCAGGAAAGTTAAGCGGTGCGAGAGCAACTGAACCTATCTGTTCGTATTGATCAGGAAACAGAAACTTAAGTTCGACGGACTTCATACAGCCACAAATGACTTTCTGGCTAGAGCCATTCTTATCCTTGAATCCAGCCATCAGATCACCAAGAATCTTGTCTGCACTGTCGGGATTTTCTTCACGAATAGGAAGGTTGGCTGGATTATCGGTAAACAGAATCAGGGAGTGGAACTCGACTTTAAAATCTTGTTCCAGGCCATCTTTCAGAGTTTCAACAGCCTGTTCCAGATCTTGACTTTCCAACAATCCTAAAATCAGTTTACGGGTCTGCTCAAACAACCGGTCATTGTCTCTGGCAACATCGACCAGTTTGCCCAATCTACGTCGCAGTTCAAGGTTATGATCTCGAAGCAGAATTAACTGACGCTCGACCAGTGAGATGGTATCACCGCGTTGATGAGGAACATTTAGATCGAGGAGAAGTTCATCTTTGTTGGCAAAAAAATCTGGATGAGCTTTGAGATACTCAGCCACTTGCTCTTCGGCTAACTCTGTTGAGCGTGCTACTACGGCAGTGTTTACTGACACAGTGGCATCTGTCGAAGGTGTGGCTGAATCAGTCATATACGAGTTTGTCCTTCAAAGACTCTTGTCGCACTTCCTGTCATCATAACCGAGTGACCCTCTCCGGGCCAACGAATCTGAAGGCTTCCACCTGTGAGGTTGACTCTCACCTCTTCGCTTAGCAATCCTTGAAGACGTCCGGATACCACGGCAGCACACGCGCCGGTACCACAGGCTAGCGTTTCACCAACACCCCGTTCGAAAACCCGGAGGTTGATCTCTTCGTGATCCAGTATTTGCATAAAGCCGGCATTACAGCGTTTTGGGAAACGATGGTGACCTTCCACCAATGGACCCAGTCTTTCAATAGGAGCACGGTTCACATCATCAACCTGCATAACCGCATGGGGATTGCCCATGGATACTGCACCAATGCTGAATTTTTCACCGTCGATATTGAGGTCATAAGTGGTATAGGTATCCGTTGCTTTGAAAGGGATCTGTTTGGGTTCAAGAACAGGAACACCCATATCCACAGTGACATCGCCGTTGTCTTCGATGCGCAGTTCGATATTGCCGCCAGCCGTTTGAACCCGAATTACTTCACGGCCAATCAGTTTCTTTTCGTAGACAAATTTGGCAAAACAACGGGCACCGTTGCCACATTGTTCTACTTCACTGCCATCAGCGTTGAATATACGGTACTTAAAATCCATATCCGGATCTGAAGGTGGTTCAACCATCAAAAGCTGGTCGAAACCAATACCGAAATTTCGGTCGGCTAAACTACGGATCTTATCCGAAGTCAGTCTAACAGACTGGGTCACCATATCGACGACCATAAAGTCATTACCCAGTCCGTGCATCTTGGTAAAGTGCAACAACATAATGTCTGTTTAATCCTCTGGGAGCAGTGTTTCTGTTGCAAACTGCTCTTGTATAGTTTCCCTTCTACGAACCTGATGGACCTTGTCACCGTCCACCATGACTTCCGCAATTCTGTTTCGGCTGTTGTAGTTGGAACTCATACCAAAGCCGTAAGCACCGGCAGACATAATTGCCAGTAGATCGCCTTCTGTTACTTTGATATCCCGGTCCTTGCCAAGGAAATCACCGGTTTCACAAATAGGTCCTACTACATCACAGTGCATGCTTTTTTTAGAATCATCCAGCTGCACGGGCTCAATGCCATGGTAAGCACTGTAAATAGCAGGTCGCAGCAGGTCGTTCATAGCAGCGTCCACTACTACAAAATTCTTGTGGTCGGACTTTTTGATCAGTTCAACTTCTGTCGTCAGTAATCCGGCCTGACCAGCAATAGAACGACCTGGTTCTACGACAATGGCTAAATGCCGGTATTTCGCTTGAGCCATAAGATGGCTACGAACCTCAGACAGGTACTCGGTCGGAGTAGGAGGCACCTCACCGTCGTAGGAAATTCCCAGGCCACCACCGATATCAAGATGCTTCAGCTTAATGCCTCGTTCAGCCAGCTGATCAATCAGTAACAGCAAACGATCCAGAGCATCAATAAAAGGTTCTTTAGTGGTCAACTGGGAACCGATATGGCAATCAACACCCACGATGTCGATATTAGGCAGCTCGGCAGCACGCTGATACACCTCTGGCGCACGGCTGATATCAATACCGAACTTGTTGTCTTTCAGACCGGTAGAAATGTAGGGGTGAGTCTGGGCATCCACATCCGGATTTACGCGCATGGAGATGGAAGCAACCTTGTTCATGGCCGCCGCTTCTTCCTGAATGCGTTCCAGTTCGACTTCGGACTCGACGTTAAAACAGTGAATGCCGACTTCCAGTGCACGACGAATTTCATGTCGTTGTTTGCCTACACCGGAGAACACTACTTTGGCAGGGTCACCGCCTGCAGCCAGAACACGTTCCAGCTCGCCGACAGAAACCAGATCAAAACCGGCACCCAGTTTCGCTAGCACATTGAGCACAGCCAGATTACTGTTGGCTTTGACGGCGTAACAGATCAGATGAGGGTGGCCGGACAGGGCTTCTTCATAGGCTTTATAGCCTGCTTCAAAGCCTGCACGGGAATAAATATAGGTAGGTGTGCCGAACCGCTCGGCAATATTTGCTACGGACACCTGCTCTGCAAAGAGCTCTCCGTTACTGCGGGAAAACCACTCCATCTGTCTGTTCTTTCTCTTGTTGGATTCTTATTTGGTGGATCGTTATCAGTGCTTGTTTAACAGTCGCTAAGACGACTCTGTACCAACTGAATAACAGCATTCCCGGATTTAAAAGCCTGCTTAACATCGCAGCCTGTAATCAGGGCTGCTGGGTCAACTGCTGCTGGCTGCCATCCTGAGGCAGGTACAGATCCCCTTTCTGTCCGCATCCCGCGAGCAGAAGAGTGGTAAACATGAGGGCGAACACAGCTCTCATGGCAGGCTCCTTTATTTCGGTAATGGTGAATAGCTGAGTATAATCTGCATCCATTGGCTTCGATAGCCCCAACCGGATTAGAGAGTGCTGGCCCGACTATGAACGAAAGCGAATACAATGAGCAGCTTGATGAGCTGATGTACGCCATTGAAGATGCCATTGAAGACAATGAGCTGGACATTGATTATGAAACAGCCAACGGTATTCTGACCCTGACTTGTGAAAACGGTACTCAAGTAATTCTGAGTCGTCAGACAGCCATGCTGCAGCTTTGGGTGGCTGCCAAAAGTGGTGGCTTCCATCTTGAATACGATGAAGAAGCTGAGAAGTGGGTGTGTGAAAGCAATGGCGAAGAGCTGTTTGTCATGCTCAATCGTTGCTTGTCCGAACAGAGTGGTGATGAAATCACTCTGGATGTCTGAGGCTCTTGTAAAAAGCCTTTCTGAAAAATTCTGAAAAGCTTATTTTACGGCTTTCAGAATAATTGAGATGCCCTCCTCCTTCAGCTTGCCTGTGGGAGGCATGACTCCGAAAGTCAGCTGACGTTCCAGAACAGTTATTCCGTTTTCCTTTCTCAGCCAGCCATTTTCAGGATTCAGTAATACGCCTGGAGCACTGACCAGTTCTGTATGGCAGGCAGAGCATTGTTGCAGTAGCAGCTCTTTGCTTTGGCCTGAATAATTGAAGCCGCTGATTTTTCTGACTTCATGCTTTTCTGAACGACTTTTATAGGCTTCGCCTTTTGCCAGTCTTAGCAGGGCTTTGTTTTTATCATCGACAATTAATAGTGATCCGTCGCTTAGTTGCAATAAGCCAACAGGCGCACCTTCCGGTCTTAAACCTTTTACATGATTCCAGTGAGAGATCACTTCCTGATGTTGAGCGTCAGAAGACGAACCACCTTTCGGGTTGAATTCATGTTGAGTGAACTGAGTGGCAGGAGGTATGGGATCACGATTAAAAGTCGGTTTCTCAGTCAACAATGGCAAACCCTGCTCATCTACTTTATAAGACACCAGCCGGTTTCCCACGACTCGATAACCATGCCAGCTGATCAGCAGTTGCCCTTTTAAAGCTGGAAAATAATCACTGTTGTAATAAATCATATCCAGCGGCGCAGTATGCGGCGGCATCAAACTCCAGGGTTCCTGATAGTTGGGATGGCTGCAGCCATCTTCCCTGAATTCAGGGTTAAACCGTCGGTTCAGGCAGTAAGGCCAGCCGTAAAAGCCACCTTCTTTAACGATATTAATCTCTTCGTATGGTTCATCAGCGTCTTTGAGGTCAGAACTGTTTTCTGCCTGAAGAATGGTGCCACTGTCGTGAACGGTGAGGGCTATTGAGTTTCTCAGGCCGGTAGCAAACTGATCAAACTCAGGCGACCAGAGATTGGTGGCTTTGTTGTAATGATAACGCCTGAGGCCAACCCAGCTGGCTTCTTTACACTCACTCTTTTTAGAAGACAGGTCACAGTTATCAGACGCTGAACCCACATTAATCAGCAGGTCGTTATTCTTCAGGAAGACAAAGTTAGTGAGAGGGTGACGGTAACCTTCAGCGGTAAAGGGCAAATCATTAATAATGGTCTGTTGCTCAGTAATATGGCTTTTACTGAGTTTGAAACGCTGTATCTGGTGAGCTTCGCCAAGATAGATAAAACCATCGTTGCCCAACTTGATATCGTGGGGAAGGTTGAGCCTTTCCAGTAGTGGTTTGGCTGAAAGTAGTTTGCTGTAATTTGTGGACTCGAAGCTCAACAGCCAAAGAATTCCTCGATAGGGAGACCAGCCACCCATATCGGTCACCAGAATTTGAGCAGTACCCTTCAACTCAAGCGCTTTTCTCGGTTTCCTGAAGTTTATTTCCATGCTGTTGTCCGCAAGCAGACCAAGACAGGAACCAGTCATAGTGCCTACAGGGAGCTGCTTTAAACCATCACATTGAGATTGCAGAGGAAAGTAGGCTGCTCTTACAGAAAGAGAAAAAACTAGAAGCAGCAACAGAAAAAGAGGTCTGAGCATTGAATCTCTACAGCATTAAACGGGTACCCGATTCACCTGAAGCAAATACCCGTGAATATTACTTAATCAGTCTGATCGCCCAAGGCACTCTGAAGTTGTCACCTTTGGAAGTGCCAATGGCTCCGAGAATGCAAAAAATCAGATGGCAGATACCAATAATCGGGAAAAGGAAAACGCCGATGGCAATAAACGTCAGAGCTGAAGCAACCAGAGTGGCCAGAAAGCTGGTGATTGACCAGTTCAGAGCTTCTTTTGACTGTTCTCTGACATAAGCGTCATCGGTTTTGATTAAATAAAGAACCAGTCCCGGGATAAATCCCAGAAACAGGGTGCCTACCCAATTTAGAATGGCGAGATTTTTAGAGTCCTGGCCAACGCCAGAAGTAGCCTCAACGGGGGCTTCGTTATTCATACTATGTCCCTATAGTGTAAATGCTGTTAGTTACGCTTTGTCACGTGAAGAATCAGTCTTTCAGCTGAGCTGAATATCTTGCCACTAAATTTTCTGCTACTCCAGTACTTCAGCCTTATCAAGAGCCGTCTAGATTAAAAGTAATGCAAACAAGGAATAGTGGTCTATCTATGGATGGAATTGAGCGCAGCACCAGTGTACAGAAGCAGCATGTGGCTGATGAGCTGCATCAACTTGAAAAGAAGAAAGGAGCAGAAACGAAAGTTCTCCGGCTTGAGGATGGTCAGTTTAAATTAGGGGCAAAGAGTAAAAAAACAGTATGGGGTTGGAAAGTTGCCAGAGTTATTGGTCAAGTGATCAGGCCGCTTGGTAAGGTTGCTGCCAATCATTTGTCGACTATTGCTGATCAGCAAAAAGAGCAAGAAGCGGGTGCCGTCAAAAAACTGAGATCTGTCAGAGCCCTCACCACAGACGAAATGAAGACAGGCTCCAGGCTTTCACTGAAAACGGCGGTATTGGCCGTTGATCGCTCTAAGTTCGAAGTTGTACCCGAAGGTAGTAGGGTCAAAGCTCCCTATCAAGACACTGATTCTCATTATCAGAAAGAGTGGAGAGCTTCTTCGAAACCTTCTTCAGAACAGATGAAGCTGACAGAGGAATATGAGTACAAACTGGAATCCAACCCAGAAGCAATAAACAAAAAATTGGACAATGCGCTGAACAGTGCCAAAAAACAACAGAATGAAGAAATAGGTAAAAAACTTCGTCAGGCCGACCAGGGGCTTACCAAGGTGGAGGTTGACTACAGTAAGTTTGATGGAGATAGAGAAGATGGCATTCGAACTATCAATATCAAACATTACCCTGAAGATAGTGTGACTAAAGAATTTAAACTTCATTATGAAACTCTGGGAGGTGATGCCGAATCAGCGGTATGCCATGCTCAGGGAAGAAATAACAAGATGGAAGATCGGCACATAAGCAGCAGTTTCTTGATCACTGTCGGCGAGAAAGAAATCAGTGTTGATGTAACTGGTATCCTTGATGGTCATGGTGGTGAAGGCGCGGCCATTCAGGCAAAGGATATTCTGGCAGAGCACATCCAGAAGAGACTTGAAGAGTTTTGTAAGGATGGTGTGACTGATTTAGCGGTATGGAATGCGCTTAAAATTGCTTTTGTCGATGCCAGTCACTCAATTACTCACACTGAAAAAGATAAGGATTCTGGAACGACTGCCAACATAGCAATTAAAATAGGGAATGACCTTTGGGTAGCCAATTCGGGGGATAGCAGAGCCATCTTATTGGGTAAAGATGGCGGTGTTACTCAACTGAGTACAGATGCTAAACCGAAAGATGAAAAATACAAAGAGTCCGTTGAAAAGCGAGGCGGGACAGTGTCAGAAAAAGGTAGAGTCAATGGCTTTACTGCAGTCGCTCGCTCATTGGGGGAGCACGTACATTTGGGAGCGATAAGCGCTAGGCCAAACATTACTAAAGTGAAAATAGAGCCCGGCCAGACCTTGATTCAGGTTTGTGATGGACTACCTGACGTGGGAACAACGGGTGAAATAGGCCAGCTTGTTCATAAAGGCTTACAGAATGGGGATACTCCTGCCATGGCGGCCACCAGAGCGGTGGAAAGTGCATTGCATGGTTATTCATTTGATAACTTAAGTGCAATGGTCACCCGTTATTGATTTATTTGAATCAAGGCCTAGGAACTCTCCAGGCCTTGATTGTTGAATAACAGTATTATCACTGTCCCTTCAAAAACTCGTCACTCAGATCCAGCTCTTCATTGGAATTAACACCAATACCAATAGACAGAACCTTGTCGGCAATTTCTTTGGCTTCGTTCAGGGAATGCATTTCGTAGGTCCCACACTGATATTCATTCAACTCGGGAATATCATTTACACCTGCCACTTTCAGTACGTCTTCCATAGAAGCTTTCCAGGCAGCAGCTACACGACTTTCGTCTGGTGTTCCGATCAGACTCATATAGAAACCGGTGCGACACCCCATTGGTGAGATATCGATAATCTCTACACCGTTGCCGTTCAGATGGTCGCGCATAAAACCGGCAAACAAGTGCTCCAGAGTATGAATGCCACGCTCGGACAGCATGTCTTTGTTTGGAATGGTAAAACGCAGGTCAAACACAGTGATGGTGTCGCCACTTGGCGTTTGCATGGTTTTGGCTACGCGTACGGCAGGTGCCTGCATGCGTGTGTGGTCAACACGGAAACTATCTAGCAACGGCATGTTAGGGCTCCACTTTTAAGCAGCTTAATAGGTTGAAAGGCGGGAATTATACGCAGACGACAGAGTTAACAACAGAATCTTCATAGCAGATGAGCGTTAGCCACTGGAACCGCAGGCCGCAATAGAGCTTCTCCTGATAAGTAATTGGGTTGTCCGTACTAGGTAGGTGATAAGCACTCTGGTACGATTATCCCGATTTTTAAACATCAGGATGGTCTTTACCAGTGAGCAGTCAGCAGCAACCTATCGGAATTATTGGCGCAATGGATCAGGAAGTGGCCCTGCTGCGTGAGAAACTTAATTGCACAGAAGTACTGACTTTGGGTGGAATTGAGTTTTATAAAGGAGAGCTGGACGGTACTCCTGTTGTTCTGCAGAAATGCGGCATTGGTAAGGTAAATGCAGCCATCGGTACCACTATTCTGGTCGATCGTTTCAAGCCTTCAGCTATTATTAACACCGGTTCTGCTGGTGGCTTTGATGCGGCGCTGAATGTAGGTGACGTGGTGATCTCTACTGAAGTACGTCACCACGATGTAGACGTGACTGCTTTTGGTTATGAGTATGGACAGGTGCCACAGCTGCCTGCTGCATTCATGCCTTGTGAAGTACTGGCGCAGCAAGCCGTTAGTGCGCTGGAGCAGTTGAAAGCCAAGTCTGAAGGTGACTACAAGATTGATCGTGGCCTGATCATCACTGGGGATTCTTTCATGCAGTGTGCTGACCGTGTTGCCCAGACTCGTGAACGTTTCCCAACGTCAAAGGCAGTCGAAATGGAAGCGGCTGCAATTGCACAGGTTTGTCACCAGTTGGACGTACCTTTTCTGGTTATTCGTTCCTTGTCTGATATTGCAGGTAAGGAATCCAACGTCAGCTTTGAACAATTCCTTGAAACTGCAGCCACGCACTCAGCAGAAATGGTTCTGGCGATTGTTCGTCAGATCACAGCGGATCAACAAGCTCCTGTTGCTGCTTAAGAGTGAAACTAGGTGAGTCAGTCAGTTTTCTGGCTCACCCATGATTCTATTCTCAGTGAAAAATCTCTTCTTTTTACTCCTGCAGATATTGTTCATTGCCTTCTGTTCAGTTGCTGTTTTCTGGCAGCTTTGGTTGATCAGAACAGGGTTCCAAAGATTCGGCGTTAGGATCTACATCAGACAAGTTTATATAGTTTGCACTGCTCTCTGATTCAGTTCGTTCCCTATGTAGGATTTTTATTTGAAATTGATTTCTGAGATCTTGCTGTGATGGGAGGCTTAAGTAAGAAATGATTTTTTCTGGATCAAGAGTTGCCAGCAGCTTTGGCAGGTGTGCCGGCGAAAGAATGTTTTTCGTGGAAAAT
This sequence comes from Oceanospirillales bacterium, assembly GCA_004762125.1. GTDB lineage: Bacteria > Pseudomonadota > Gammaproteobacteria > Pseudomonadales > Endozoicomonadaceae > Endozoicomonas_A. The sequence continues at coordinate 79,290 of SIHQ01000015.1, forward strand.
GCTGCCTGATAGAAACATATAGTGTGAAACAGAGTCGTTTCGTTACAGGCGTTCCAGGGGGAAAGTAATCTGAATATTGGAATAAAATGTCTGGCGAGAAGGTCATTGATATTGATACTGCCTGATTCTTTCTTAGTCAGGTATATTTGATCCAGAAAATAAGCATGAAGAAGGTGATAGAGAAACTCCATATTATTCAGACTGGGGATCATTGGAATCCAATACTTATCTTCCTTTACCACGGCATTGAAAAAACTGAGGTGGTGAGGTGAAAGATTATAGAGATGATTAAGCTGCTCTATTAACGCCATTAAACTAATCTGGTCATCTATAATTTCCGGGTGGATACTATTGTTACTGTCTAGCTGTCTCAGTAAATAATTAAAAAACTGTTCGCTGGCAGTGAAAGCATATTTTTCTTCTCCTTCCTGAATAGTTATTACCCCTTCTTCTGTACGAAAGTCTGAATCAAATCTTCCTGCATAGGCTCCTGCCCTTTTGAAGTGTCCTTCCAGGGCAAACCGAATTTCCATAGAGAACTCAAGTGGTACTGATTTTGATGCATCAGGAAAATGAGAGAGAGTCAGGTAAGCATCTCTTTGTTGTTTGGCTGACTTTTTTGACTGATTTAAAAGAGGGAGTTTAGAAGTATAAGCTCTGCCAATCAGGCTGGCTGCCTGGTTGAAAGCAACTGAATCCTTCGCTTCATGAAGCGGGAAAAATTCTTTAGATGCGTGTTGAGGATTCATCAGGGTAGCACTACCGGCAAGGTCATCTGCCAGAGGTTTTGAATCATCTGTCAATACCGCAGAAACCTCGCTGAACCGGCTAAGACGGTCCAGGTATTTCGAGGGGTTCATCCTCAAATCATATCCCTCTGATTTTGGCTGTTCTGGGTCGAGCATATTGAGCAGAGATATGGATATAGGAGGCAAAACAGGAACACTGTTTTGTCTAGTGGACTCTCGTTGCAATGCTTCGCAAATGTTCTGGCTCTGATCAGCTCCTTTACTCGCCTCTGAAGATGGTTTTCTTGTCGATGTTGAGGTGATTTTTGGCTTCATTGAGCTCTTTGTAAGAGCAGTGACAAGTATCAACGGCATTTCGTCAGGTATGCTGACGGCTATGAAACCGGGAGTGATCTGTACCTCGTTATCCAGAGCAAATGTGTCGTTATATTCAATAGTAATCATTTGCTCTTTCAAAAAAAGCGGGTATGGCTCTGATTCTGTATCGAGATACAGTGAACCAAGACATTGGTTTGCTAAAACCAGTAGGTAACAGCAAAGACGTCTCATAAATAGTTTCCATGGCCACCTTTCTGTACCTAAGGTAGCTCAAAGCTAAAGAAACTCCGGAAGGTTTATTGACCTTCGACAAGATAGCCTCCTTCCAGCCTCCATATACTCGAAGATGAAATAATAAAAATGCTCATCACGGGAGGTGATGTATGGCTGGTTTTGATAGTGACCATATTCGCAATCTGGCACTTATGGGGCACGCCGGTAGCGGCAAGTCTTCACTGGCTGAGGCTTTACTGATAAAAGCCGGAGCCATAGCTGATGGAGATCACCGTGGCAGGGCGGGTAGCAGTGTTGGCGGCAATGAACAGCAAGCCAGCCATTCCATTGAATCCTCGATTCTCCACCTCGAACATCACTTAACCCGCATCAACCTTCTCGATACACCCGGATACTCTGACCTCTTTGGTCGGGCGATGGCTGTTTTACCCGCAGTGGAATCTATTGCTCTGGTTATAAATGCCCGTCATGGCATAGAGCCGGTCACCCGAAAAGCTTATGAACAGATGTTGGAACGTAACAAGTGCGGCATGATTGTTATCAATCAGATTGATGCCGCTGACGCTGATCCGGCAAAGGTTCTTGCTGAGATACAGCAGACGTTTGGAGGTCACTGTTTGCCAATTAACTTACCATCGTCTGATAAACAGGGCGTCGTGGATTGTTACTTTCATCCAGATTATGAAGCAGCTACAGCGTTGAGTTCTGTAACAGAAGCCCATGATCGTCTGGTAGAACAGGTGATAGAGGTTGATGAGCAGTTAATGGAACTCTATCTGGAGCAGGAACAGAGTATTGAGCCACCACAGCTCCACGATCCTTTTGAGCAGGCGTTACGCGACGGCCATTTGATTCCTGTCTGTTTCACTTCAGCGGAAACCGGAGCGGGTCTGGAGCTGCTGCTTGATATCATTGCTGAACAGATGCCACTGCCGAAAGAGGGTAATCCTCCACTGTTTCTGAAGGGAAAAGGTGAGGCGGCTAAACCTGTACTGGTGACTTCTGATGCCAGTCAGCACGCAATAGCCCATGTGTTTAAAGTGGCGATTGACCCTTTCAAAGGTAAGCTTGCAGTGTTCCGTATTCATCAGGGAACGATTAAAACCGGCAGCCAGATGTTTATTGGCGATGGTCGTAAGCCGTTCAAGGTGAATCATCTGTTCAAGTTGCTGGGGGATGAACTATGGGAGGTATCTCACGCTGGTCCGGGAGAAATCTGTGCGGTAGCAAAAGTGGATGAGTTGCACTTTGATGCAGTGATTCACGACTCCCATGATGAAGATCACTATCATCTGAAAGCTCTGGCATTTCCGGCTTCTATGGCAAGTGTTGCAATCAGTCCGGTAAAACACGGTGATGAGCAGAAATTGTCTGACATTCTTCATCGAATAGTGGAAGAAGATCCCAGTCTTTTGGTTGAACATCGTGAGCGACAGAATGAAACGGTTCTCTGTGGTCTGGGAGAATTACACCTGAATGCTGTTCTGGAAAAGATGCAGTCAGTGTATAACCTTGAAATTCATTCTGCGACACCGAGCATTCCTTATCGGGAAACTATTCAGATAAAAGCAGAAGGGCATCATCGCCATAAAAAGCAGAGTGGCGGCTCAGGTCAGTTCGGTGAAGTGTTTCTGAAAATAGAACCTTTGGCTCCTGGGCAGGGTTTTGAGTTCACCAGTGAAGTGGTGGGTGGTGCTATTCCCGGGCAGTTTATACCTGCGGTAGAGAAGGGTGTCAGGGAAGTGATGGAATCAGGAGCTGTTGCCGGTTACCCCATGCAAGATATACGGGTGGTTGTATACGACGGTAAACATCACAGTGTGGATTCCAAGGAAATCGCTTTTTCGACAGCAGGCAAGAAGGCATTTATTCACGCTGTTCAAGCCGCTAGGCCGGTTGTTCTCGAGCCTTATGCAGAAACAAAAATAACAGCACCTAGTCAATGTACGGGTGATATTACCGGTCAGCTGTCTTCAGAAAGAGCCATGATTACCGGATCTGCAGCACTGGATAATGGGCTGGTGGAAATAACAGCTAAAGTGCCTCTGGTGAGTATGACGGAATACAGTAACCACCTGAAATCCATAACGTCTGGTGAAGGTGAGTACAGTATGAGTTTCAGTCACTATGATGCTGTGCCGTCTGAGATACAGGAACAGCTTATTCAGGCAGCCGAGTCCTGAATCAATATGCCTGAGCACTCTGTGTGCTCAGGTAGCCATAAGCCTGATATTTAGAAGCTTTTATTCCAGCCCATATCCCAGAAACCAATCTCCAAACGTGTGGCTTCTTTAAATGTACGGCACAGTGATTCCATGCGGCCATCATTGAAACGGCTTTCAGCCAAATGATCCAGAGTTTCTACCTGACGAATAGAGCCTGAAACGAACTCTTCACCACCATAGGTTTGAATCCACTGCCAGTATGGATTGCCTTCTCGTTGGGTGGCTGGGTCGTTGATCAGTCGCAAGCCGATTTCTGCATAACCAACGGCACAAGGAGACAGTGCAACGTGTAGGTCAAGAATATCGCCGGCCATTCCGCGCTCAAGAACGTAGCGAGTATAGGCCATGGTAGCTTGTGACTCTGGCTTGCTGACCACTTCCTCTTCGCTTAAACCCCACTCTTCACAGTAATCCAGATGCAGATTCATTTCTGCAAGGATGCCGGAAACAGAGCCAGAGGCTGTTCGCATGTCAGCGATATTATCCGACTTATAAACAGCCAGAGCATAAGCTCGGGCAAAGTGAATCAGAAACAGATAATCCTGTTGCAGATAATGTTTGAAGCACTCCAGAGGAAGGGTTCCATCCTGAATGCCAGCAACAAACGAGTGGTGACAGTAATCGTGCCATTCAGTGGCAGAGGCCTGCTTCATTTTGAAGTACAGAGAGTCAGGATTGTTAAATACTTTGAGAGTGTCAGACATTGCTTATTTCACTTAGCAAAATCGTCGTAAACCCTCGCCCAATCGGGCGGGGATATAAGACGGGAATGCGGCGAGCATTCCGGTTGAGTGTTTGTATGCAGTCAGTCAGGCGTACTCTGACTATTCACATATCCCTTCAGAATTTCAATAGTTGCGCCTCCTGTACTGCAAGCAAGGCAAGAACGTGATCATAATCTGACTTACTTACTCTGCGTCATAGGGTACGTGTTTAAGGTCTTTAACTGTTGAATCATATAACCATCAAATAACCTTTTTCGACACTTTATAGTGAACACCCAATGAACGACCCGTTTTGTCACACTGTCGTTAAAGCTCAAAGGACAGAGCAAACGCAAGACTACTCCTAGCAAAGGCACATGAGCGTGTAGTTTTTGCACAAAATGACTTTCAGCACAAACTTTCCAAGCAGCTTATCGACGAAAATCAAGCGGTAATATCGCGGTCGTGGAAGTGTGAAGACACGTTTGTAATCCACGAGGACACCTCAGGATATAGGCGAGAGAAGAAGGAATGACAATGGGGGATGAATATAGTTTATTTTGAAAATTCTGCTGTTTATGGATTTCAAAGTGATTGCTGTCTCGATTTTTTTATTATAAAAATACAGCTCTGTCAGGCTCTGCACCATTCTGATATTTCTGGGGAAGCTGTATTTTCACTCATGGTTGTTTGATCAATATTTGCCAAATGAATAAAAATTATAAATGAGCCAAGCATCATGACTTACCGCTATAATGATTCCATTTTTTCTAGACGACAGGGTGATGTCATGCTAACTCAGAAAATGGTCGACAAGCTAAACGAACAGATCAATCTGGAGTTTTACTCTTCCAACCTTTACCTGCAAATGGCTTCCTGGTGTGAAGCACAGGGATTGGATGGCTGTAATGGATTTTTGCGGCACCATGCTCAAGAAGAGATGGAGCATATGCAGAAGCTTTTTAACTATGTTAATGAAACGGGTGCTATGGCAATCCTGGGCGCAATTGATGCGCCACCTCATAATTTCGAATCAGTTCGTGATGTTTTTCTACGTACTTACGAACATGAGTGTGAAATCACCCGCTGCATTAATGAATTAGCCAATACAGCCTTTGAAGAGAAAGATTTTAGTACCTTTAATTTCCTGCAATGGTACGTGGCTGAACAGCATGAAGAAGAGAAACTGTTCAAGGGCGTATTGGACAAGATTGATATGATCGGATTTGAAGGAAAAGGGCTCTACTTTATTGATCAGGAAGTTGCCAAGATTGTTGCGGGTATGCCGGCGGTAACATCAGGCGCTTGATGTTTTCTATGTGAGTGCAGCCTTATATAAAAGGCTGGTGTCTGCTTCTTTAATATAAACATGACTCCAGCCATTTTTATTTATGCCATTTCCAGCACTTTAGCGACCAGCTTTTCAATGCCATCCGCAGCTTCACTGATTCTCTGTGCCGTCATATAGGCAGGAGTGGTCACCAGTCGGTTTGCCTCATCAATAACAATGTCGCTGACCTCACAATTTACATGGCGAACTCCGGTGGCTTCCAATAATGAGGCTGTTTCCTGATCAGTGCCGATGGTCGCTCTGACACCTTCTCCGAAGATCCTTCCAGCCATGGCAGGAGCAATACACATAAGGCCAACAGGTTTGCCTGCATCCCTGAAGTCTTTGGCCGCATTGCTAACACCAATCTGAACCCTAAGTTCACTGCCATTGATGGCAAAGTCAGACAGATTTTTCGCAGCACCAAAACCCCCGGGTAAAATAAGAGCGTCATAGTCGGCCGCTTTTAGTTCTCTCACTGGCTTGATATCACCACGGGCAATACGGGCAGACTCAATCAGTACATTACGGCGCTCATCCATCTCTTCACCGGTACGGTGATTAATCACATGGTGTTGGTCTATATCAGGTGCAAAGCACTGGTACTCGGCACCTTGTCGATCGAGGTTGAGCAGGGTGATCACCGCTTCGTGGAGTTCGCTACCATCATAAACACCGGAACCGGCAAGAATTACTGCAACTTTTTTACTCATTACGAGTCTCCTGTAATCCAGAGGGAAATATCGTCTACAGACAGATTACTGTCCAGATAGGGCTTTCGTCGAGCTAGACTTATCCTTTGTAAATACACCTGTTCAGTAGAAGGACAATAATGGAACTCTTGCTCGATTGAAAAAGCTGATTATTGCTCGCTGGCTTGTCATTATATTAATGACGTTCAGCTGTGGTTTCATCTCTGGCTGGTGGCTTCACCAGCGTATTCCTCTGCCTGCAGAGCAGGTAGAGGATCTATCAGGATTTCAGCTGGAATGGCAGCCTGCTATGACGGCAGAGGAAGTATGGTCTTCAAAAGCTGAGATTGATAAATCTGACCAGAGTTTTGAATCCGCTTTGGCAGAACAGAGGCTTGATGATGCTTTGGTTCTTTATCAGCAGCAGGAAAGAAGTGATAACACCGTCCAGCTTGAAAGCCTGTTGATGAAAAAAGTTAAGAGTTGGGCTGCTGATAAGCAAGAAGATAAAGCCATCAATACACTGGAACGATTCACTCAACATTACTATCAGGATCAGATACTGCTGTCAGAGTTGGCAAAGCTCTATCTCAATGAAAAAGAATACACAAAGAGCCTGGAAACTTTGTTAAGTGCCCGTTCCTTTTTGGTGGAAGGAAAGGATTACGAGCAGATCACCAGTGAAGTATTCAATCTCTCGAAACGGATCTATCAGGAGAATTCAGCAAAACAGACCCTTGAGGCAAGCCTGTTGTTGTTCCAAAAACTCACCATGCTGGAACCGGAGCAGGGTTTTTACCGCTATGCGTTGACTGAGTCTTATCTTGCTGTAAATGACCTGAGTAGTGCAATTTCCGAACTTGAGATACTGCGACTCGATCCAGAGTATGAAAAGAAAGCCACTGATATGCTGGCAGTTTTACTGCCTCCGCTCATTGAAAACTCAGAAGAGAAACAGACGGCAGGCGTGTTTCTGAAACATATAGGGCGGCATTATATCGCTACTGTAGGCCTCCAGGATAACACTTCAGCGCAGCTTCTTGTGGATACGGGTGCCACCCTGACAACGCTTCCCACTGAATTACTACTGAATCTCAAAGGCAGAAAAATGGCCCAAAGAATCAGTCATGCCAATATCAGAACAGCGAGTGGTACGGTTTTCGCTCCCATTTACCTGGTGAAAGAGCTGACACTAGGGCAGTTTGTACTGAAGAACCTAGAAGTAGCGGGTATGGATTCTGGCCTGCAGCAGGCTGATGGATTACTGGGGATGAATGCTTTACGACAGTTCCATTTTCAGATTGATCAGGATCGTTCGCAGTTAATTCTGACACCAAGGTAACAAGTGTTACTTCGGTGTTACCTTGAGTGTTACGTACTAGTACTTAACAACGAAACAGGTAACAGTTTTATGAACGATTAAGTTAGTCGAAAAGGATTAAAATAATATTTTGCGATAAAAATCAGCAACTTATAGAAGTTGGCACGTGAAGTGCTATATACTTGGAAACAACAATAATAATAAAAAGTAAAATTAACCCCAGTGTGTGAAAACACACAACAATAAAAATAATAATGGGGAGTTAGTAAGTGGATCATTTTGCTGGAAGTCATGCATAGAACGTGACAGTCATCAAAATCATACATTTATCAACGAGTCAGCGGTGAGTAATAAAAATAATAATATCGCTACTGATACACTATATAACGGAGGAATCTGATTCCTCCGTTTTTTTTTCTGTTTTTCTTTCCGTTTTTTTCCTTCCAAAGCAGTGTTATCAGTACAGTCCTGAATGCTATGATGTACGCTAGATAGTTGTTGTCCGCAGGATGCATGTTCAGGTTCACTGACGCAGCAACCAGCGTAGCAACCCAGAGTCGCAGGACTAACCGAGCAACCAGCAAGATTTCATGCAGAACACACCATGACAGGCACCGTTATTATCGTTTTAGTGGTGCTGGCCCTGATTATCCCGGCAGTGTACTTCTTAAAGCGCTCAAATAGCTCTCGACATGCAGAGCATCGCGACAGAAGCAATCCAGCCAGGGAACAAACTCAGCAAGATTTTTTGAATTCTGAGACAGAATCTCAGGACCAGCCGCCCGTGAGCAAACAGTCAGAATTGACGAGCAGTAGCCAGACTGTGATTTCAAGAGAACAACACCCAGTTTCCCGACGTGATATGAGCGAAAACGCTCTGAAGGTACTGCATCGCCTGAACAGCAATGGCTTTGATGCTTATCTTGTTGGGGGCTGTATTCGTGACCTTTATTTCGATCTACACCCAAAAGATTTTGATGTGGCCACCAACGCTACTCCTGAACAGGTTCGCAAGCTGTTCCGTAACTCGAGAGTGATAGGTCGGCGCTTTAAACTGGTTCATATCCTCTTCGGCCGGGAAATGATTGAGGTGGCTACGTTCAGAGCCAGCCATGATCAGGAAGAAGCGAGCCATAACAGGGATAAATCACAGCACTCTGATTCCGGACGTATCCTCAGGGATAATGTTTACGGAACCATGGAAGATGACGCCATTCGCCGTGACTTTACCGTCAACGCGCTTTATTACGATGTCCGTGATTTCTCAATCATTGATTACTGTGGTGGCGTTCGTGATATCGAACAGCAAACGCTGCGGCTGATCGGTGATCCGGTTACCCGTTATCATGAAGATCCGGTTCGGATGATGCGCGCACTGCGTTTTGTCGCGAAGCTTGATTTCAAAATTGATCCTGCCACGGCAGAACCAATGTACGATCTTGCTTACCTTCTGAAAGACATTCCCTCTGCCAGACTCTTTGATGAAATACTCAAGCTGTTGCAGTCAGGTTATGGCGTAAGAACGTTTGAGTTGATGCGTGAGTACGGCCTTTTACAATACCTGTTACCGGCTACACATCATTGTATTGAAGATCAGGATGAGTTCGCTGAAAAGCTGATTAACAGTGCACTGAGAAGTACCGATAAACGTATCGCTCAAGGCAAGCCGGTTACACCCGCTTTCCTGTTTGCTGCCATGCTTTGGTCACCTATGCATCGAATGGCACGAGACCTCCGTGAGCAAGGTGTTCCTCCTATCCCCGCCATGCAGCAGGCGGCTATGACAGTACTGGATAATCAGTGCACTCATACCGCCATCCCAAAACGTTTCACCATGGTGGTTCGTGATATCTGGGAAATGCAGTATCGTCTGGAACGCCGTCAGCCCAAATCCATTGATACGATCATGGCTCATCCGAAGTTCCGTGCGGGTTATGATTTTCTGATTATCCGGGAAGAATCTGGCGAACAGCTAAACGAGGCCGGACAGTGGTGGACTGACATTCAGGACACCGCTGAGCAGGATCGTAATGCCATGATTCGTGACTTACGAGCCAAACCGGGGGCTGGTCAACGCCGCAAACGTCGTCGCCCACGCAAGAAGCCATCTCAACCAAAGATGAATCAGAATTCAGGACAGAGCTGAACGATGATTACCGCTTATATCGCACTGGGCAGTAATCTTGAAAATCCTGGCCTGCAACTACAGCGGGCTGTGGACGATCTGGACTCAGTGCCAGGTGTAAACGTTACCGGTGTCTCAAAGCTTTATGTCAGTAAACCGGTTGGTCCTCAGGATCAGCCGGATTATTGCAATGCCGCAGTAGAGATTCAGACCAGTTTGGAAGCTCTTTCTCTGTTAGATGCTCTACAAGAGATTGAGAATAACCACGGACGTGTACGAACCATTCGCTGGGGAGCCAGAACTCTGGATCTCGATATGATTCTTTATGGCGATCAGGTCATTGAATCCGAGCGATTGGTAGTACCTCATTACCAAATGCACGTTCGAAACTTTGTTGTGCTTCCTATATTTGATATCAATCCCGATCTACTATTGCCATCAGGAAAAGCGTTGGTTCAGTTCAAAAATGAACTGGGCAGCGACGGTATTGAAATACTCGCTGAGCAATACCCATGGCTCTGATTGTTGAGCCCTAGACCTAGACCTGCACCTGCCAGCTGCTAAGTCATTGCGCTGACAGTTTGTTCCGGTTTGCGTATAATCCGCTGCGACATAATCAAGAACTTATAGTGTTCATAATTTTTCTTAGCCTGTTTAAAGTCGAGGCTGTATGAATGCTGTGCTTCTTTCAATGACTATCAAGGTCTAATTCGATGGCAAAAGTCACCCTGAAAACCCTCTCCGATATGAAGCAATCGGGCGAGAAATTCACCAGCCTGACCGCCTACGATTCCACTTTCTCCAACCTTCTCAGCACTAATGGCGTTGAAGTTATTCTGGTTGGTGACTCGCTCGGTAATGTAGTTCAGGGTCATAGCAGTACTGTTCCGGTGACTGTTGAAGATATGTGTTACCACACTCGTTGCGTTGCCAGTGCAGCAGGGGACTCCATGGTGATGGCTGATATGCCCTTCGCTTCTTATGCAACAGAAGAACAAGCTTTGATGAGCGCAGCCCAGCTGATGCGTGCTGGGGCAGAGATTGTCAAAATTGAAGGTGAAGGCTGGCTTCCTCCTATTGTTACCCGTCTCAAGCAACAGGGAATACCTGTTTGTGTTCACATGGGGCTGACTCCGCAGTTCGTAAACGTTCTGGGAGGTTATCGGGTACAGGGGCGTGAAGAAGAAAAAGCCAATACTTTGATCCGTGCTGCCATGGAACTGCAGGAAGCAGGAGCGGCTATGTTGCTGCTGGAATGTGTACCTGCAAATCTTGCCAGAGAAATCACCAGAGCGGTTTCAATTCCTGTCATTGGTATTGGAGCGGGTGTCGATACTGATGCACAGGTTCTGGTTGTTTATGACATGCTGAATCTGACTGTGGGTCGCAAACCAAAGTTTGTTAAAAACTACATAACAAATGGTGAGACCCCACAGCAGGCCGTGGCCAACTATGTGGCTGAAGTAAAAGCAGGGCAGTTCCCTGCTGAAGCGCATATTTTCCAGTAACAGGATTGAAGTCTGTCAATATGAAAACCCACCACTCTATTGCTGAAATCCAATCTGCTGTTGCTGCCTGCAAAGCAGAAGGAAAAAAAGTTGGCTTTGTACCCACCATGGGTAACCTTCACGGTGGCCACCTAACGCTGGTTAAGAAAGCCAAAGAAATCTGTGATGTCGTTGTCGTTAGTATTTACGTTAACCCGCTGCAGTTTGGCCCTAACGAAGATTACGACTCCTATCCCCGCACAATGGAACAGGATCAGGAACTGCTGATTGCTCACGGTGTTGATCTGCTGTTTACTGCACAGACCACTGAAATCTACCCTGAAGGCAGTGAACACCACACACACATCAGTGTGGAGGTACTGGACGGAATGCACTGTGGCAAAAGTCGTCCTGGCTTCTTCACAGGCATAGCGACGGTTGTAACCAAGCTGTTTAACATTGTACGTCCCGATGTCGCTATCTTTGGCGAGAAGGACTTTCAGCAGCTGACCATTATTCGCAAGATGGTTCGTGACATGTGCATGCCTGTTGAGGTCATCGGTGCAGCTATTGCCCGAGAAGAAACAGGTTTGGCCATGAGTTCACGTAATGGATACCTGACCACGAAAGAGCGCACAGAGATTGCTCCCGCTCTGTACCAGTGTCTAACCTCTGCCAGAAAAGCCATGCTCAATGGTGAGAGTGACTTTGATCTGCTGCGCCGTGATGCCTTTGCCAAAATGGCTCAGGTCGGTTTCAAACCTGACTATTTTAATATTTGCTCTACTAAAACCTTGCTAACTGCCGCCGTTGATGATCAATCTCTCGTGATTTTAGCTGCAGGTTATCTGGGTAAAGCCCGCCTGATTGACAATATCACTGTCGACCTCTGAGCGGTTACCAGTAAGAAAGTACTGACTATGTTTCCCAGTGACAGATACTCATTTCCGCAGATCTTCCCAAGAGAATCTGTCACTGCTTCTCCCCTTCCCTATCTCCAATCATGAGGTTTTGACGCACCATGACCCCTCTTAATCACCTATCTACCTCCAGTAAATTGGTTGAGCTGAAGGAACAGATGGCAGATAAGCACCTGCGAGATCTGTTTGCAGAAGACACTGGCCGTTTTGATAAATACACCATGGAAGCCGCTGGCCTGTTTCTGGATTACTCCAAGAACCGGATCAACGACGATGTTATGTCATCTTTGATCAAAATGGCCGAAGAGGCCGAGCTGCCAAAAGCTATCAAGGCTATGTTCAGCGGCGAGAAGATTAACTACACCGAAAATCGTGCCGTTCTCCACACCGCTTTGCGTTACTTTGGCGATAAGCCGGTTATGGTTGACGGCGAAGACGTTATGCCAAAGATCCGTGATACTCATAAGCGCATGCGTGAGATCACCGAGCAGGTTCATAGCGGTAACTGGAAAGGTCACACAGGCAAGCCTGTTAAGCACATCGTAAATATTGGTATTGGTGGTTCCTATCTGGGACTGAAGACCGCTATCAATGCTTTGACGCCTTATCATGTTGAAGGTCTTGAGCATCATTACGTAGCCAACATTGATCCGAACGAAATCTCTGAAGTCTTCAAGAAAATCGATCCGGAAACGACTCTGTTCATCGTTGCTTCCAAGTCATTCAATACATTGGAAACCCTCCAGAACGCTCAGGCTGCACGCGGCTGGATGCTGGAAAAGGGCTGTGACGAATCAGATATTCGCAAACACTTTGTGGCCATTTCTACCAACCTGAGCGCCATTGACCAGTTTGGTATTGCTCAGGAAAACACTCTGCCGCTTTGGGACTGGGTGGGTGGTCGTTACTCGCTTTGGTCAACCATTGGGTTAATGACCAGCCTCGTGGTTGGTTTCGATAACTTTGAGCGTCTGCTCAAAGGTGCTGGTGAGATGGACAAGCACTTTGCTGAAGCGCCTCTGGAAAAGAACATGCCAGTCATTCTCGGTATGTTGGGTATCTGGTATCAGAACTATTTTGATGCCGAGTCCCACGCGGTAATCTCTTACGATTACTTCCTCCGTGATTTCCCGGCTCATCTACAGCAGATGGATATGGAGTCCAACGGAAAGCGCACTCGACAAGATGGCAGTACCGTGGACTACAAGACAGGTGCCGTCATCTGGGGCGGAACAGGTACCAATGATCAACATGCGTATCATCAGCTATTGCATCAAGGTACCCGAAACATTCCTGTTGATTTTATTGCTCCAGCTACCAGCCATAATCCGTTGGGTGAACAGCACCCATGGCTGTTTGCCAATGCACTGGCTCAGAGCCAGGCAATGATGCAAGGCAAGACAGAAGAAGAAGTTCGTGAAGAGTTAGCTGCTGCTGGCAAATCTGCTGAAGAGGTAGACTCCTTGGCGCCTCATAAGGTGATTCCGGGTAACCGTCCGAACAATATGATTGTTCCTGAAAAGATCACACCGGAAGTCGCTGGAGCCTTGTTTGCCCTGTATGAGCAGAAGGTCTATGTACAGGGAACTCTGTGGGGTGTGAACTCTTTTGATCAATGGGGCGTTGAGCTGGGCAAGGTTTTGGGTAATCAGGTCTATGCATGCCTGAAGTTTGAAGGTGAGACTTCAGATCAGGACAATTCCACTAATGGGCTGGTGAATCGATTCAAGCAGTTTAATAGTTAAGTTGGTTGGAGAGCAGCAATATGCGTTGTTGCTCTTCACTCTGTACAGTTCTTAGTCCTCTTCTATATAATCTCCTTCAGGCTGGTGATCATACCCTCCGCCCGTATGGTGCTTAATAGCTTCAAGCCAGACTTGATCAATGTACTTCTGTGAATTTTCATCAGTAATGTATTTTTTAAGCTGTTCGGTAAAGTCCCCAACAAATGCTTGTAAGCCTTGGTTCATCGTTGATAGTTGTACTAACTCATCTCTGTCGAGTTGGCTCTGTTTTTCGATTTCGTGAAGTTTACTTTCCGCTAAATTAGCTCTGGTCATTTCATTAAGATGTTTAGAGGAAACCTCCTCGATGTCGTCATTGTATACATTCACGTTTGTTTGACGTTCAGCGGCCATTCTCGCAAGCTCTGCTTTCAGCTTAGTGATTTCATTTTGTTGCTGCCTTTCTACAGTATCCAGCCTATCGATTTCATTCTCTTGTGATAAGTTCTTACTTTTTAGAGTTTGTTTTTCCAGTTCCAGCTTTGTAACCTTCTGTTCAGCTCTATCCAGATTGTCCTTGCTCTCCTGAACATCCCATTTCTGGTCTATCAGTTCATCTCGCTCTCGAAGTGCTATCTCTTTTTCCTGAAATAAATCATCGTAGTCTTCTTGACTGACAGTGTCTGTTCTAGCAGTGATCAGAGACGCCAGTGGGCTGACGGAATACCGTTGGTTGCTGTCTACAGGTTCATAGGTTAGTTCTGAACGTTCATTTGGGTGAGTGCTCAAGCTAAACTCTCCCTCGTCCTCTTCATTGTAATCTACAGTAGTTCTGTAGGCTGGTAGTGATGGCATAGCCCCACTGGGTCCATCCATGCCACTGATTGCAGTAACCAACTGTTTGTCAAGTGCATCATATCTTTCTTGGATGGTTGCTAACTCAGAGCGCAACTGCTGTATTTCTAGATTTTTTTCTAACAGCTTTGAATTATGCTGGCTTGTACTTTGCTCTAGAGTTTGAAGTTCTTGGGTGACTTCGGAGAGTTCTTTCTGAGCGGAATCTCTTTTTGTTTCTAGCTCTTTATATTGTGCTTTGGATTTGTCATTAGCGGTACGAAGTGATTGATTTTCACCCTTGATGTCTTCCATACCAAGAGTTTCATCTCGAAGACGTGTGACTTCGTTGGCCAACCTGGCGTTTTCGGTACTGAGGTGATTACGAGTTGTTTCCAGCCTTGCAACTTTATTCTCTGCAGACCCAAGTTCGTTTTGAAGTTCTATGAATTTTTTTTCCGAGGTGCTACGTGCTGAATTTGCAGCCTCTAATTTTCTTTCTGTCTGTTTCTGTTTATCTTGAGCTTGATCAAGACTGCTCCGAAGCTGGTTCTTATCTGTTGTCAGGGTAACCAGTTCTGCTTTAAGACTGGATGTCACCTCAGTATGCTTTTGGGTTGCGCGTTCAAGGGACGCTTCAGCTTGACTGACTTCCTCCACTAGAACGGCAATTTTAGACTTTAGGGTTTCGACTTCAGTGTCTTTAGCTGCAATATCAGTAGTTGGTTGTTCACTCATACGGGCAAGTTGAGTGTCAAGGCGGCTCTGAAGTTCAGCATAATTACGAACTAATTGATTTTTATTTTCTCTGGCTGTGTGAAGTGAACTGTTTGCTGTATTCAACTCTGTAGTAAGAGATCGTTCTTTACCTTCAAATTCTTTTATTTTTGATCTTAGGCTGCTTATACTTTTTTGCTGGACCTGGAACTTAATCTTTTGTCCATCGACCTCACTCTTTTCTTTTTTTAGTCCTCGCTCTGCCAATTCTCTTTGTTCAGTGAGGTTTTTGATTTGAGCGTTTGCCTGAACTTTATCCTTTTCTAACTGTTTTAATTCAGCTCTCTGGTCAGCATTCTGCTGCTGTACAGCTTCTAGTGTTTTTACTTTCTCTCGGGTAGCGGAAAGATCGCTCTTTGCCTGCTTAAGTTCTCGCTTCAATTTTGGTTCAGATACTTTAAGTTTTTCGTACAGTCCTTGGGATTCAGCTTGTTGTGCTTGTGCGTTTTTAAGCTCTTCATTCGAGGTTTTGAGTTGAGCCTGCAGGCGGATATTTCTGCTTACCAAAGAGTGCGAATTCTTCTGAGTTTTAATAAGTTCGTCTTTCATCGTTTTGGCATTTTTAGCCAGCTCTTGGGTAGTCTCAAGTTCAGATTTCAGTCTGGCTAGATCGCTTTTCTCTTTCTCCAATTGGTTTCTTAGAAGAGCATTAGCTTCAGACATCGTGAGCTTTTCTTGTCCCATGTATTTCAGTTTACTACCCAAATCAGATTCAAGTTTTGCCAAACGAGTTTGTGACATATCTTTTTCGTTCTGGAGTTTTAGCTGCCGTTCTGAAAAGGCAGCAATTTGTCGTTCAGCTTCATGCAATTTACTGTTTAATACGGTGATTTCTTCTTCATTGATTTTTTTGGTATCAGTAACTGCTCTAGCAAACTGTTGTTGTGATCTCACATAATTTTTATGTTTAGCAACGCTTTCTTCTAGTTCATCTTTTTTAGTTTGCAGATATTCCATCTGATCTTGGAGTTTTGAAATATTACTTTCTGCTCTCTGAAGCTCAAGACGTTGTTCGTATAACTGGCTAGTTAATTCTTGTTCTTTTATTTTAGAACTTTCTTGCAAAGCAACGTAGTCATTACTCCATCCCTGATTAATTTCTGTCAGATCGCTGACCTTGGCAACCTGATCACTATAGAGATGGGAATATTGTTCAGCTTCTTGCCTCTTTGTAGAGAGTTCAGATTGAAGAGCCTCTTGATCTCTCAGATGAGTACTGGACTCTCGAATTTGACGGGTCAGTTCAGTGACCTGGTGCTTGGTACTTTTTAATTCGGTGTCTACCTGTCCATAAGCTCTATAGTTTGTATCTGAACGCTGTTCAGCGTCACTAAGCTGAGAACTTAGCTGATCATTCTTAGCCTTAAGTTCACCATGTGCTGATTGCCAATCACTATTATGTCCAATGAGGGTTTTATTTTTTTCCTGAAGTTGGGTTATCTGATGCTGTAACCTGTTGATGTTTCCTGAAGCATCTCTGAGTGAGCCTTGAAGATGAGCTAATTCTTCATTTTTTTTGGCAATCCGACGTTGTAACTCCTCCGCATGGCCTTTCATAACATTGATGTAGTCAGTATCGCTTTGGCTGGTAGCCATTAACCGGTCATATAGATCTTTATTTGTTACTTTCAGCTCCCCAAGATAGTTGGATTTTTGCAAGTCAGATGCTGCTTGATCAGCCAATAATTCGTCATAGAGACGAATATCCTGTTTTTGACTGTCGTGAAGCTCATCAAAACGGGAAAGCAAAGTCTGAATGGTTCGTACCCTGCCATTGAGGTCTCCTGACAAGGCTTTAATTTGATCATTAGCCATATCGAGCTGTTCTTTAAGGGTCTCGGCTCCTGTCCATCCAGCAAACGAGAAATACGAGCCTTGGGTAACTTCACGAACTTCTCGTTTTAATATGTCTTCTGCGCTACCTTCTCTATAAGCTCTGTATTGTTCTAGAATCTTTGAGATTTCCTCTGCGTTGGCTTCAGCTACTTTCCCTGCAAATTGGACTGCGGCCAGAGTGGATTTGGACTTCCTTACACCTGACCTGTCAACCTCACTTCTTCCTCTATCTGTTTGAGTATGACGATGTCTACTTGGTCCGTCCGCTCCCGTGTACATACCTGACTTCCTTTTCTCTGAAATAGTAGTGAGCCCGCTGCTCTAAGTCGTTAGAAAACAGAGGGGGAGTAACTACTGAAGAGATTAGCAAGCGGTGGTTTTATGATCAGAGTCAGGTCGTATCAAAAGAATTGTTGTAGTATTGATGCATGTAAATCAGTGGGCTGAAAGATGATCGATAAATCCCTCCCCCTTACGGATGTTCACCGTCATCTGGATGGCAATATTCGGCCTCGGACTATTCTGGATCTTGGTTTGAGTCATAATATTGACTTGCCCGCCAGAACCCTTGAAGCACTCATACCTCATGTGCAAATTACCCAGCTTGAGCCCGACCTAGTTAGCTTTCTGGCCAAATTGGACTGGGGTGTAAAGGTGCTGGCTGATTATGATGCTGTTCGCCGTGTGGCCTATGAAAATGTTGAAGATGCTAAAAATGCATTAATTGATTATGCCGAGCTGCGTTTCAGCCCTGGTTATATGGCCATGACTCACAACCTGAAAATTGAAGGTGTGGTTGAAGCGATTATTGACGGTGTGGCAGCGGGGAGTCGTGACTTTGGTGTCAAAACCAACCTTATCGGAATTATGAGCCGTTCATACGGGCCTGACGCCTGTCAGAAAGAATTGAACGCTTGTCTGGCATTCAGGGATAAATTGGTTGGTATGGACCTAGCTGGTGATGAGCTGGGCAAACCCGGTGACTTGTTTGTCGGCCACTTTAAACAGGTTCGTGATGCCGGTTTGAATGTTACCGTGCACGCTGGTGAAGCGGCCGGCGCTGAGAGTATGTGGCAGGCAATTAATGATCTGGGTGCTACTCGAATTGGTCATGGGGTAAAAGCTATTGATGATCCAAAGTTGATGGATTATCTGGTGGAACATGGCATTGGCATTGAATCTTGTCTGACCTCCAATATCCAGACCAGTACTATTGCTGGTCTGGATAATCATCCGCTTAAAACCTTTCTGAACCATGGTGTAATGGCGTCATTAAATACCGATGACCCTGCCGTAGAAGGTATTGAGCTTCCCCATGAGTATGAGGTGGCTGCCCCTGCAGCAGGTTTGTCTCAGGAACAGATCCGTCGGTGTCAGGAAAATGGTTTGAAAATGTCTTTCCTGAGCCAGAAAGAAAAAGACGAGTTAAAAGCAGAAGTGGCTAAACGTCAGTAATAACTTATGTAATATCAGGCTTTCAATAAGAAAGCCTGATATTGGCTATTCTAATGATGATCAGGTACTTCAGTAATAATTTCATTACTGCTGGTTGTGCCTTCACTGAACGCTTTAGCACTGTTCAAACTGGTGGTTGCGATTGCGGTTAATGCCTCTTCTGTGAGAAAAGCCTGGTGACCGGTGAATATCACGTTATGGCAGGCTGACAGTCGACGAAACACGTCATCTTGAATCACTTCGTCGGACAGATCTTCGAAGAACAGTTCCTGTTCATTCTCATAAACATCCAGAGCTAATCCTCCCAACGTTCCACTTTTAAGTGCATCAATAGCTGCGGCAGAGTCCAGCAGTTGTCCTCGGCTGGTGTTCACCAAAACAGAGCCTTTCTGCATACGTTGAAAAGCAGCAGAATTGATCATGTACACATTATCTTCAGTCAGAGGGCAGTGCAGTGTGATGACTTTACTTTTACCCAGTAACTCATCCATGGAAACGTATTTGCCTCCAAGCTTTTCAAACTCCGGATTAGGGTAAGGGTCATAACCCAAAAGTTCACAGCCAAAACCTTTCAGAATTCTTGCTGATGCAATACCGATTTTGCCTGTACCGACTACACCTGCAACACGATTGTGCAGATTAAAGCCGGTTAAACCTTCCAGAGAAAAGTTAGCGTCACGGGTTCGCTGGTAAGCTTTATGAATGCGACGGTTCAGGGTCATGATCAGAGCAATAGCGTGTTCAGCCACGGCTTCAGGAGAATAGGCGGGAACCCTTGCGACTGTAATTCCAAGGCGACCCGCTGTTTCAAGGTCTACATTGTTAAATCCAGCACATCGCATTAATAAAAGTTTGATATTATGTTCAGCGAACACCTCCAGTACCGACTGACTGAGCTCATCATTCACAAAAGCACAGACAGCATCGGCTCCTCTTGCCAGGTGTGCTGTTTTTTTATCCAGATGTATGTCGAAGTACTCCAGTTCAAAGCCATAGTGGTCATTGCACTGGTTGAAATACTCTCGGTCGTATTTTTTTGCACTAAACAAACAAATTTTCATGATATTTTCTTGTTGCAACCTTTTTCATACAGCAACCAAACGACCGTTAATAGATTTAACCGGAGCTCAGTTTGAAAATAGCCTTTGTGTGCCAACGGGTGGCAGCCTGGCTCAGTAGTGCATTCATTTTAATGGCCTGTCTCTGGGCTGGCGAATTTTTCAGCGTTTTGTTGAATCATTTATTACCGGGAAGCATCCTTGGAATGTTGTTACTGGCAGGTTTGCTAGCCAGCGGTTTGGTTCGTTTATCCTGGGTGGAGGCCGGAGCTGGCTTCCTGGTGCGGTGGATGTCTTTGCTGTTTGTCCCAGTAGGCGTTGGCGTACTCGATCACCTGGATTTACTGGCAGATAACCTGTTTGCCATTGTTATCACCTGTATTGTTGGTACAACCATGATTATGGCTCTCGCCGGATGGCTGTTTCAGTGGCTGGAGAGAAAGTCATGATGTCTATTCAGGCCCTTATTTATATTGTTCTGACGGTCGTTGTTTTCTCGGTGAGCCACTTACTGCAGAAACGTTTCAAACACCCTCTATTGAATCCCGTTTTGATCAGTATTCTTGCCATCTGTGGAATGTTGGTGAGTATGGAAATTCCTTATCATGAGTATCAGGAAGGGGGCGACTATTTAACGGATTTGCTGGGCATTGCGGTGGTTGCACTGGGTGTGCCGCTTTATCAACAATCAAAAGACATTCGTCGTGAACTGCCTGGAGTGTTTTTGATTATCACTATCTCCAGTTGTTTCGCTCTGTCGAATACTATTTTTCTGGCGACTTTGGCAGGTGCCAGCAGTGAGGTAGCGCTTTCCCTTGCGCCAAAATCGGTAACAACACCCATTGCGGTAATGATCACCAGTAGTCTGAATGGTATTCCAGCCTTGTCAGCCATAGCCGTTATTTTTACAGGGATTATGGGCGCTGTTTTTGGTATTCCCTTGTTGTCACTGATGAGAATTACCAGCCCAAAAGCTAGGGGTATCGCCATGGGTGCAGCATCCCACGCTATTGGCACAGCTCGGATTACCCAGAGCTCGCTGCAGGAAGGCGCTTACAGTGCATTGGCACTGGTATTGTCGGCGAGCATCAGCGCATTGTTGGCACCGATTGTTATTCCAACCGTTTTGGGATGGCTTTCGTAATTAAGTGTGTAGATACATGTAATCGAATATCTAACTAACTATTTTCCCGCCGTAGGCGGGAAAATAGTATATGAATTGGTATATCTGGGTACTTAACTGAAAGAATAAAGCCTCGTGATGGGGCTTTTTTTGAATATGGTTAAGGTTTTTCTTCAACTCGAAGGATTCCGGCTTGACCGGAATCTGTTACCTTCAAAACGGCAACTGCACCGGACCTGAGTTGTTTCTCCAGAGCCAATGTTTTCTCTTTGGGAGCAAAGAAAGCGTCAATGCCATATTTTATCTGGTGTTTTGAACGGGATTTATCCAACCTGCCTTTTATGAAAATCCCTTCTTCCGGTTTATTGAGAACCTGAGGGCCTTTCTGATAAATACCGCCATCGCCTTTTATTAATACTTGATAAACGACTTCTCCCTGACGAAGCTGATGAGTATTCAGAGCTTGCTGGTTTTCAATATCATTGATCCCATAGGAAAGACGGACATAGTTACCCCGGAACAGTGATCTGGGATCTACAGGGCGAGTCACGATACTGACTTCAGTCCCTGTCCACAGTGGTAGAGCTGATTTTACCCACATACCTCCCAGTACAGCCCCTTGAAAAAGAACCGCAACGATAAGCCATTTGCTGGTACGACGGCTCATGACTTATCTCCCTTGCTGGTTCTATCTGTGGAGTGCATCAGTTGGTGGTGCTTCCAGTACTTTGCTGCTCCTAGAAGGAGCCCTGCAAAGGTTAGAAACAGTAAAGAACCCCCGACATAATCGCCAATCAAATCAATGTAGCGCAGAAAAGCGGTCAGCAGGATAGAGGTAATACCGAGATAGAAATAGTGGGAGTAGCCATGTTTTATTCCTCGAAGAATAAGCCCGGCGCCAAAAGCAATCAGTAAAATATTGTCGGCTACCTGAAGCCAGGCGACTTGTATTTCATTGCCATTGATAACAGTGAATAAAGCCAGTGACAGGGTGGCAATGATCGCCAGTGTAAACGGCAGTCGTTTAACTTTAAAAGCAAGCCATAGAGTAGGAATAAACAGTAGAGCGGTAAGCAGAAAAGCTGAATTTAAATTGGCCCAATGCTCTTTGGCCAGTTCATGCCAGAGTTCACTAAAGCTCATGACCAATAAACTGACAAGCGTGAAACGGAGACTCCAGGCCACCAGTGTTGCGCCATAGTCTTTGGCTTTGACAGAATTTTGCAGTGCCAGCCAGTGTCCGATCAGCCAAATCAGCAGGAATAACAGAACGGCAACCAGAAACAGTTCGGGATGCCATTCCATACGATGTTTATCACTCCAGAGGTAAGCCAACAGGAACTCGATCCAGAGCCCAATACTGAAAGTGGTCGCTATCAATAGCGACAGGCTGCTTTTGCCTCGATAGAGTACCCAGAGAGATGCCGTGACAAAGGGTAAAAAGGCCGTGGTCAGATAACCTTCGTCAGCCTGAAGGAATAGCCAGACCAGAGCAAGGCTAAGACCTTGTTCCATTAAGAGAGGGCTTCGGGTTAATAAGGCAAAAGGCAAACAGCCCAATGCCCACCAATACACGCCGTCCGGCATATGTTCGCCAAGGTGATATATCTGGGCGATAAGAATAATGGCTGCGCCGTAAAAGAGATTACCTAGAAAGAAGATTCCGGTGGCAGAAGAATAACTGGAAGAAGAATAGCTGGAAGAAGAGTGTCCCTGCCTCCATCTATAAATTCCGTAACACTGAGTTGATAGAGTTAAAGCAATCAGGCCTAACATACGTATGGCTCTGGGGATTTCTTCCCAGTTGGCCCCAATAAGAATAATCAGGGATAAGCCAATAAACAGACATCCTAATCCTATGAGTACATTATATCCAAGGGAACTGTTTTGAGCCTGATGAAAATCCACGTCATAGCTGTCACAGATTTTCTCTGCCTGATTCTGTGAAATTAGCCCTTGTTGAACCCATTCGGAAGATTCTCTGGCCAGATCGTTTTTTAGTAGCCGTATTAATCTCATTACTTGTTGTTGCTCTTGAGGCACACTCTGAAAATAATGGTATTCCAGAATGATTCAATATGACATCAGCTTTTGTACAAACGACAGCGCTCAACCTGATGGAGGATATATTGAATTCTCTTTTTGAACACTTTTCTGAATTTTCTACTCAACAAATCTGTATCAGCAAAAGACAAGGGATCGTTTTTCTCTGCGTACTGAACAAGTATCCATAGTGGATCTAGCTCTTCATTGAGTTCCTCCAGTTTACTCAGCAGGTCAGAATTGAAATGGCACAGATATCGGACTTCCAAGGTATGTAACCTAACTAAATCATACCTATCTTCTGGATCTCCTAGCTCGAAATAGCCAGTATCAAAAGTTAAGTCATGATCGATTATCACCAGCTTGCCATCAGAATCTTTATAAAGATTATGTATTGGCTCATAGATGACTTTTGGTTCAAATCGTGTTGCTAAACCTTTCAATATCAGCCTATCCCATTGCCCCGTCAAATAATCAAAGATAATGAGTTTTGACCACTCTTCAGCCTGTACCAGCTGTTCAGGATTCTCTTTAAAAAGGTACCAGAGAGTTCCACTGTTAAGGGATTCAATCAGCCCGTTAGGCATGTTTTCGGGATGTAAGTCGTCAACAAACAAGGCGAAACTGAGAGTTTGACCTACTTGCCAGTTTTCACTATTGGCTGGCATCTGACTGATGACTGTAATGGGTACTCTATTAATCCCTAAAAATCGCTGTAGTTGGTAGCTGTAAAATTCAGAAATTAGACCTTGGTCAGGATATAGGGAGCTTTTCTTTGCACAAGCTTTGATTCCATTACTGAAAGTAATCAGAGCACCATCTGATCGGTCTGAGCACTTGCTTGTGTCAACGCTGACTACAACGGCTGAATGAACCGCTGTTTGAAAGAGAATTTCTTTTTGCCTGAGAGAAAGGTGCATATCATCCCAGCTATCTGCGGCAAAAATAATATGAGCAGGCAAAAGAGAGAGCCCAACTAACTTCAGCAGAAGTTGAAACAATTGTTTAAGTTTTTTCATGATGCTGATTTTGACTACCGGAACTTAAATTCGTTCCTTTTTTTAAGGTGAGCCTTTCATATACGCTTGAAGAGCTGGGTTCGGTGAAACTGGACTATTTCACCAAGCTTCTATACTGCATGACTCCCAAAGCATCATCTCTTGATAAGGCAGGTAGTAGAGTATGTCGAGTCCCAGCCGTTACCCGATTCCTGAATCTTTTAAAGATGCCTGGATGACAGAGCAAAAGTACCAGAAGCTCTACCGTCATTCGCTGGAGGCACCAGAAACCTTCTGGGCGAATAAGGCTGAACGGTATCTGGACTGGTTTCGTCGTTGGGACACCGTTTATGAAGGTGATTTCAGTCAAGGTGATGTCCGCTGGTTCAAGGGTGGGCAGTTGAATGCGAGTCATAACTGTATCGATCGTCACTTGCCGGACAAAGCGGATAAAGTCGCTATTTTTTGGGAAGGTGATGCACCAGAACAGCAAAGAAGTATTACCTACCAACAGCTCCATGAGCTGGTTTGTCGTCTGGCTAATGGCTTAAAAGCCAGAGGTGTTAATAAGGGTGATAGGGTCTGTATCTACATGCCCATGATTCCTGAAGCGGTTGTTGCCATGTTGGCTTGCGCTCGAATAGGAGCGGTTCATTCTGTAGTGTTTGGTGGCTTTGCTCCTCACTCGCTTCGAGATCGAATACTGGATTGCGATTGTCGAACCGTTATTACCGCAGATGAAGGTGTTCGTGGTGGTAAAACCATTCCTCTGAAGCTGAACACCGATGAAGCCTTGAACGAGTGTCCCGATGTTACTTCGGTCATCGTTGTTGAGCACACGGGTAGTAAAGTTCATTGGGAAAAAGAAAGAGATATAAGTTATCGAGAATTGACCGAGAGCCAGTCAGCAGACTGTGAACCTGAGATCATGGATGCTGAAGATCCATTGTTCATCCTCTATACATCAGGCTCTACCGGTAAACCTAAAGGAGTGCTTCATACCACTGGCGGCTACCTGCTTTATACGACAGTAACTTTTCATTATGTGTTCGATTATCGAGAGTCTGATATCTATTGGTGTGCAGCCGATGTGGGCTGGATCACCGGCCACTCTTATATTGTCTACGGGCCACTGTCTAATGGTGCGACCCAGCTGATGTACGGGGGACTCCCATTCTGGCCGGATGCTTCCCGTATCTGGCAGATAGTGGACAGGCATAAAGTCAGCATACTCTACACAGCACCTACCGCTATTCGTGCCTTGATGGCTAAAGGTAAAGAGTATGTTGAAAGCAGTTCTAGAAAGAGTCTGCGTATTCTTGGAACGGTAGGCGAACCCATAAACCCTGAAGCCTGGCAGTGGTATCACCAGACAGTGGGCGAAGGTCGTTGCCCGGTCGTTGACACCTGGTGGCAGACGGAAACGGGCGGCATGATGATTACTGCATGTCCAGGTGCCACTGAGCTGCATCCTGGTTCTGCTACCAAGCCCTTCCTTGGAATCAGACCCGCTCTACTGGATAACAATGGTAATGAAATTATTGGAGAAGGTGCTGGTAATCTTGTGATTGCTGGTTCATGGCCTAGCCAGATTCGAACGGTTTATGGTGATCACCAGCGAATGCTGGATACCTACTTCACTCAGTTTCCAGGTTATTACAGCACGGGTGATGGTGCTCGCAGGGATGAAAACGGTAATTACTGGATTACTGGTCGAGTAGACGACGTTCTCAGTGTTTCGGGTCACCGGTTAGGAACGGCAGAAATTGAAAGTGCACTGGTACTTCATAAAGCTATCGCAGAAGCAGCCGTTGTCGGTGTACCGCATTTGGTTAAAGGTGAAAGCATATATGCTTTTGTTACACCAATGGATGGGATTGACGTTACTGAAGCCCTAAAGAAAGAGTTGGCCAGTTTTGTGGCCAATGAAATAGGGCCTATTGCCAGACCGGAAACCATTCACTTTGCTACAGCTCTTCCCAAAACAAGATCTGGAAAGATCATGCGGCGTATCCTGCGAAAACTGGCTCAGGGTGAAACCGAGGACCTGGGTGATATCACCACTCTGGCAGATCCATCGGTTATTTCTGTCTTATTGGCCAGCCATAAAAAAGCGACTTAAGGCTTTTTGTTCTTCGCCAGCCAACTGTCCAGTTGGTTGGCAAATTCCTGCCGGTCACCTTGATTGAGAGCGGCAGGTCCACCACCTGATTCGACACCACTGGCTCTCATCGTGTCCATGAAATCACGCATGTTCAACTTTGCACGTATATTATTGGCAGTCAGCTTTTCGCCTCGGCTATTGAGAACCATGCAACCTTTCTCAATAACTTCTGCCGCCAGTGGAATATCACCCGTGATGACGAGGTCGCCGTCTTCACACCGTCGAACAATCTCATCATCCGCAACATCAAAGCCAGATTGAACCTGAATAGATCGAATGTATTTGGAGCCAGGTACGCGAACGTGATGGTTGGCCACAAGAGTCAGTTCGATGTGTGCTCGCTCAGCGGCTCGAAATAGGATGTCCTTGATCACTACCGGACATGAATCAGCATCAACCCATATTGTCATAATGTTTTTCAGCCTCCTGAGCGTTTGGCATCGTGACCATCTTTCTTCAGAGCTTCCACCATGACATCAACATGATCGCCCTGCAGTTCAATCGTGCCATCTTTCACAGCACCACCGCCACCACAACGCTTCTTCAGTTTTTTGGCGTAAGCTTTCAAATCATTACCCGCTAGAGGCAAGCCGCTAATGACAGTAACCACCTTTCCACCCCGGCCTTTTTTTTCCGGACGAACTCTGACGTTACCGTCACCTAATGTTTCTTCTTTTACGTCTTCTTTTATTCGACCCACGTCGGTTGAATAAACGAGTTTACTGTTGCTCATTCTTTCAGTCCTTCAACCAACCGTTCTTTGTTGCCAGGTCAATTTGTTCAACGGCAAACGTCCACAATTGTGGTGCCAAGCCTTCAAGGTATTTATTACGGTTGATGACCTGAGTTCTGGACACCTGATGCTCTGCCCAGCTACCACCGTTGTTTCTCATGTTCTGAAGTAGAGGAAGAATACGGTCTATGGATTTGGCGAAACGACCATCAGCTGTTTTGGCATCCTCAAACTCTTGCCATAGCGAGCGGTATTGGAGTGATTGCTCTTCAGGTAGCAGACCAAACAAGCGGTTTGCTGCCAGCTGCTCTTTCTCTTCCTGTTCGGCAAGACCAACAGTATCGAAGGCGAAGGTATCACCCGCATCAATTTCAACCACATCATGGATAAGAAGCATGGTCGTGACACGCTGAATGTTTACAGGTTCTTCAGCATAATCGATCAGTACCTGAGCAGTCAGGGCGATATGCCAGCTGTGTTCGGCACTGTTCTCATAGCGGTTACTGTCTGACTTGATTCTGGCTTTACGCTGAATAGCTTTTAGCTTGTCGAGCTCCAGAATAAAGTCGAGCTGCTTCATCAACACAATGGTGTACTCTATCCTAATCGAATAGTGAGTCATTCTACCTATGAGATGGAGAATTGTTAATGAAAGTAAAAGATAACCGTTATAGCTATTTTTTTGTATTCGATTTGTTTTTGAAGGATTAACTGTAGTCAATATTTCGAATTGATCATATATTGCTCTACCTGCTTGCTAGGTTCTTTGTACTTAATACAAAAGCTAGTTGGGAGGAGGTCAATTATGGATACTGCTAGTACAAGAATAAATGGGACATTTAGGTGGTTGATACTTTTAGTAGTCTTGAATTGTTGTGTGTTTTTTACCAGTTTTGGGATAGCTTTTGATAACTCTACAGATGTAACCGATCCGGGAAGTGTTGAGAGCAGATTTCCTTTTCCTGAAACCCTGCCGTTTTCCAGTTTAGAATTTCAAAGTTCTTCACCTTTTACACTAAAAGAGCAGTTAAATGGGGAGTTCCCTCCTCAAGGCGACTGTCTTTCATTTGAGACCAGACCTACCTGTGGAGATCCGAATGCAGGATCAACTCTCGCTCTCAGTAATACTTTGCTGCTGACTGCTCTGGCAGCAAGTTCTGTAACGACCAATAAATTCGGAACGGTGATTGCGTCACTGTCCATTGCACTTTCCTTGTGCAGTGCTTTTGCCCAAAGTGAGGAAGATGCTGCCGCGGATAATACCAGCAGAGTGTTAGCACTAGATTTTTCAACCTTGCCTTGTAATGCGTCCGGACTGTCCTGCCCACAGCAAGTTTTTCGTTTTGAGAGCTGGCATTCCCAGTGGGGACGATATGGCTGGATTAGTGTGTATGATTTCAGTGCGAAAGAAAGTTCTTTACCGCGATGCCTTACGAAAGGCAGTAGTGAATTATTCGAATTTTACCCTTCCGACTATAGAAACAGGCTAAGTATACAAGATTGTTCTTTTGTTTATGATAGCAATTTCAATCGCCTGGCAAGAACTGATCAGTTATGGAGTTTTGGAGAAATAACTGAGAATGGAGTAATCAACCAGCTTACAAATGCTCAGGATGACATAGATACTAATGCGGATATAAATACGAATTGTATTACGGGTATCTCTTCTATTGACAGGTGTCGAAGGTTTTGGGTTGGAGAGGTATTTCTAGAGAATGGTTGCACTTACTACCCAGATTACAGACCCGCTATTTGCGGTCTGAAAGGTAAAACCATTGAACATTGAGACAGGAGGAGTAGCCCGTTCTTTTAAAATGCGAACTACTCCGATCAATAAGAGTTAACCTTGTTCCAGCAAACGGCGCAGATCGATAATGGCTGCATTGGCTCTGGAGATGTAATTGGCCATGACCAGAGAGTGGTTAGCCAGCAGACCAAAACCACTGCCATTGAGAATGATTGGGCTCCAGACCGCGTCCTGTGTGGATTCCAGTTCACGAATGATTTGCCTTAAGCTGACTCTGGCATTCTTTTTTTCCAGTACGTCAGAAAAATCCACTTCGATGGCTTTCATAAGATGAATCAGTGCCCAGGAAGATCCTCGGGCTTCGTAGAAAACATCATCAATTTTCAGCCAAGGAGTTTTAACTTCCACCAGGTTATCAGACTCGGTGGATTGGGTGGCTTCAGCATCGCCAGCCAGATCGGTGTTCAATCGAGTTTTTCCAACACTGGCACTCAGGCGCTGGGAAAGACTACCAAGACGAGTCTCAACTTCATTTAGCCAGCGGGTCAGGTTGTCGGCCCGAGCATAAAATTGAGCCTGATTGTCTTTGTTCGGCAATCGCAGTATGTAGTTTTCAAGTTTATCGATGCCACGTTGATATTCTTTTTCGCTGGAAGGCAGAATCCAGCTTTTGGAGTCAAAGTTGAACTGGGGCTCAGCGATTGCCAGAGCACTGTCTTCTTTGGATTGAGATTGGGAACGGCTCATCTCCTTGCGAAGGGAGCGGGCCATGTCTCGAATTTGTACCAGCACCCCGAGTTCCCAATTTGACATGTTGTCCATGAACAGGCCAGGAGGGGCCATATCATTGCGAATATAGCCACCAGGCTTGTGCAGTAAAGTGTCGGCAAGACGATAGAGAGCCGCTGTGGTTGTATAACCTGTTACCAGCTCCTGACCATTGGCCTGAGCCAGTTTATCGGCATTCGTCCTGACCGAAAAAAGTTCAGGCTCATTGCTCCAGTACATTCCCAGGGCAGATAGGCCGATCACTACGACCCCGACCGCCACCGCAATGGTCTTGCCACCAACGGTATTGGAAATACTGCTCATCATTGATGAAACACGCTCTTTAACCATGTCCAGCGCCATATATTCCTCGTTGCCTGAATCAGCTGCTACCCGTCATTATCCTTCATTAATGTCTGCTTTACTATGATCCGAAATGCCTATAAACGTTACGGCTTGCAATCTGGGAGATAAGCGACTGTTCTTTATGAGGGTCGTATAGGAAATGGATAACCTATGAATATCTTCATTCTCGACAGGGATATTAATAAGTGTGCTCGCTACCATTGCGATAAGCATGTGGTGAAAATGATTCTGGAAAGTGTTCAGTTGCTCTGTACTGCTCTAAACAATAAAGGGTTTAAAACTCCTTATAAATCCACCCACATGAAACACCCTTGTGTTTTATGGGTAGAAGAATCTTATGACAATTTTCTTTGGCTGGTGAAATTGACTCGAGCGCTGAACGAGGAATACAAATACCGGTATAAGAAAGAAGATGATCATAAATCCATGGCGGCTCTGGAGCAGATTGTTGAATACACATTTGAATCAAAAGGGTTAACAGAATTCCCTCAGGCTATGCCGGATGAGTTTAAGGTGCCTGATGATGCGGTAGCTGCGTATCGAAACTTTTATCTCGGTGAGAAAATGTCTTTTGCTAACTGGACCAGAAGAAAGCCACCAAAGTGGCTGAACTCCTGAGTCCACAAAAAAATTGCGTTATAAATCCAGCATATAGGATTTAGCGCTAGGTACTTTCTTTAGCTGACCAGCGTTCTTAAGAAACTCGGCGTAGCGATTATAGCGACCAGTGTCTTTGGCTGCTGGGCGCAGTGCAAAGCGGGAAACGGTATCAAACCAAGCGAGCTTATTCAGTTCGTTATCCAGTTTCTCCGGAGAAGAGTCACGGAAAATCTCCCAGGCCTTTTGAGGATTATTAACAATAAACTGTGTGCCTAATTCAATAGCGCGCAGAAACTTACGAATGGCTTTTTTATCATGCTTCTTTTTGTTGGCAATAAAAATTAACTCGTCGTAAGGAGGAATGCCATTTTCTTCATAGAAAAACATACGAGCTTTATGGTCTTCGAGGGCTAGCTGATTTAGCTCAAAATTACGGTAAGCACCCATAGTGGCATCCACACGACCTGCCATTAGCGAAGACGACATATTCCAGCCAACATTCACCAGCTTTATATCTTTAGAACTGAAACCGTAAGGCTTGAACAGGGTATCGAGAACAGCTGATTCGGTGCCATTGATATTGGTTCCAATGGTTTTACCTTTCAAATCCTTTAGGGATTTGATTGGGCTTTCATCAAGGACAATAATGCCGTCCAGTGGTGTTGCTACCAGAGTTCCAGCCCATGCTAATGGCAGACCTGCAGCTACACCGTGGGTCAGACTTGGCTGATAGTAAACGGCCAGATCAATATCACCTGCAGCAACGAGCTTTGGTGGTAGGTTTGGATCAGCAGGTTCCTGAATGAGAACATCCAGTCCCTGATCCTTAAAGTAACCATTCTCCTGAGCAATAATGATCGGGCCGTGATCCGGGTTAATGAACCACTCCAGCATCAGACTAAGTTCTTTGGTGCTTTCTTTTGCCTGAGCAAAGAATGGCATACAAATCAGTGCTATCAGGCAAACAAACCTTTTCAACAAAATGTACTCCTCCAATGTATTTATGTAATGAATAACTATGTTGTTATTTAAGGATGGCTTCAGGGTTATTTTTCAAGAGCTATTTTCAAAGGCCATGGAAGGCCTGAGAGCGATCAAGAAGGTAACTCTGAAGTCCGAAAACGCGATCAATAAAATCAGGTAGCTGGTTGCCACGGAATCAGCTTTTTCAGGGCGATATCGGTAACGAAATAAAGACCCACAGAGCAGAAAGCCAGAACAGCCAAGGCAGCAAACATCTGATCCACCCAGAGCCGAGCATTGGCTTGCAACATCATATAACCCAGTCCGGCACTAGAACCGACCCACTCACCAACAACTGCACCAATAGGTGCAACCACTACGGCAACCCTCAAACCTGATGCCAGTACAGGCAATGCGGCAGGCCAGCGAATATGACGAAGAATGGTAAAGCGATTCCCACCCATAGTGTGTGCCATGTCCAGCCAATCTTGGTGGGTGTGTCGTAAACCGTCATAACAGCAAGTGGCCACAGGGAAAAAGATCACGAGCACGGTCATTACCACCTTGGAGGCCAAACCATAACCAAACCAGAGCATTAAAATGGGTGCCAGAGCAAAAACAGGAATGGCCTGAGTCACCAGCAAAAGCGGCAATAACCAGGGACGCAGCGCTACAAAGTAAACCAGTATCGCTGCAAGCAGAACGCCAGCTAATACACCGAGGACGAGACCCAGTAACATCTCCGCCATGGTAATGAGCGTGTTGTCCCAAAGCATGCCTGCGTTCTCATACATGCTCAGAAAGACTGCAGCAGGGCCTGGCAGAATATAATCAGGCATCTCCAGCAGTATGACCATGGACTCCCAGAACAGCAGCAGAACAATGACAACGAGAAAGGGTTTTAACGGTTTCATGTAAGCTTTGTTCATGCGCACACCTCTTCCTGACGAAGACGCTCCAATAATTCACCCTGAAGTGTCATCAGCTCACGGTCTTCCAGAGATCTTGGTGTATTACCGGGAGGTATAATGGCCTCTGTCAGTGTCGCCGGATTTCCCTGCAGGTGGTAAATGTGATGTCCAAGACGTAAAGCTTCCAGCGGATCATGGGTGATCAGCATAACAGTTCTGTTTTGCAGTAACTCACAGGCCAGATCCTGAAGGTTCAGTCGTGTAATGGCATCCAGAGCCCCAAAAGGTTCGTCCATTAAGACTAATGGTTTATCTTCCATCAGTGTTCGGGCCAGGGCCACTCTTTGACGCTGACCACCAGAGAGATTTTGGGGCAGTTCATTGGCCTTGTTTGCTAGACCTACCTTGGAAATGATGTTCTCTGCACGGCTTCTATCTTCAGGCGACAGTTTGTTTCTTTTGAAAATACTGTTTCGTAAACGGCTGCCAAGAGTGACGTTTTCCAGTACATTGAACCAGGGTAGAAGCGAGTCCTGTTGAGACATCCAGGCAAAGCGGTCTTCCAGAACTTTATGATCTTCACAAAAAACCGTGCCTGATGTTTTCAGTCCCTTGGCGGTAGATAAACCGGCAATAAAACGCAGCAGGCTGGTTTTACCAACACCGCTTCCGCCGAGCAGGCAGGTCCACTGCCCACCTTCAAGAGTCAGGTTCAAGTCTTTGAATACGACTCGGTTGTTATAAGAAAGGGCTGCATTCTTCAGAATCACATCAAACATGGATCACCAGTGCCTGAAGAAGTGATGAACAGGTCCATTACCCTGACCAATATTTAACTTATTAGAATGGGTAATAGCTCCGGTGATGTATTTCTTGGCTTCAGGAATAGCTTCAGAAATAGTAAAGCCACAAGCCAACAGAGCTGTGATAGCAGACGACAAAGTACAACCAGTGCCGTGGGTGTTTTTGGTTTTAATCCATGGAGATTCAAGGCGGTGCAGGGATTCACCATCGTGATAAAAATCTACAGCTTTATCCCCGACAAGGTGTCCACCTTTTAATAGAACGCCTTTGGAACCGAACTGCAGTAATGGAACGACCAGATCCAGCATTTGGTCAATTGACTCAGGCACGTCGGTATCAAGTAGTACGGCTGCTTCATGGAGGTTAGGAGTGATGAGGCAGGCTTTGGGAAACAGCTCATCTTTCAGTGTTTCTATTGCGGCTTTTTGAAGCAAAACATCGCCGCTGGTGGCGACCATTACAGGGTCAACTATGAGGCGCTTTACATCATACTTATCTATAGCTCTGACTACAGTACGAATGACTTCTGGCTGAGATAGCATACCAATCTTGACGGCTTTAATATCAAGATCAGAAAAAACAGAGTCCAGTTGTTTCTCAATAAAGGCGGGATCTACATCCAGAATGCCTTGTACGCCAAGAGTATTCTGAGCGGTCAGAGCGGTAATGACGCTGCAACCGTATGTATTTAGAGCAGAAAAAGCTTTCAGATCAGCTTGTATACCTGCACCGCCACCACTGTCTGAGCCAGCAATAGTAAGGGCTATAGGTGTATTGATACTGCCTTGTTCCGAATGGGATAGGGTCGTCATAGTTCGGTGTACTCCTGCCGAACTGACGTAGGTGAAGCTTCTGGTAAACGGTTTTTCCGAAATGAAGAGGAAAGAGAAGAGAGCCGTTTTACCGTTAGTTTCCTACGCCAGTATGATCTGGTTCAGGTTCAATGGGTATTTCTCAGTCCGTAAGTCAACTCGTACAGACACCCCAACCAACGCAACGAGTTTATGTGGTTTGCCGTTCCATGTCTAATGATGTGGTTTTTTTCATCCCTCCTGTAAACCATGCCGCAGCAAGGCTGAACAGCATAACTCCGGACAGGATCAGAGCCATCCTTAACCAGGGTTGTCCGGTTGCCATTCTCATTTGCCCAATTTCATAGGCAGTAGGAAACCAGACCAGAAGTGCACCAGAAACGAGCCCTGCTTGAAGAAGTTTAAGGACTATCGATGTGCGAGTCAGTGACAGTAAGGGCAAGAGTGCCAGCAAAACAGCTACAGCCCAGTTTCCATCCCTGAGGAAGTGAGCGGACAGAGGTAGATACGCTGCAACTAACAGCATGAAGCGCCAGATCATAAGGCACCTTTTTTGCGTGCAAAAGGACCGTTACAGCTCAGTTCAGGATGCTTTGGCTTATAGGGCAGAAAGAAGCGGTGCATATCTTCAAAATCCTTTTCCTGATCACCGGACATGATCATTGCCTTTCCAAAGACAACCTGCTTGTTTTCAAAATCAAACGCACAGAGAACGATAGGTACATCCGCTTTACGTGCGATATGATAAAAACCGGTTTTCCAGCGATCAACTTTTGACCGAGTACCTTCAGGAGCAATGGCAAGCAAAAAATTGTCTGCATCTCGAATAGTCTGGGCCTGCTGGTCAACTCGGTTAATGGATTTATTACGTTTAATGGCAATACCACCAAGGCCTTTCACCAGCCAGCCAAGAGGCGGAATGAACAGAGAGTCTTTAGCAAAGTAACGAACATTGAGTCGTAAAATCAGTTTGGTAGCGATACCAATAATGAAATCCCAGTTGGACGTATGATGTGCAGCGATGATCACACATTTATTGACTTTGGGGATTTCGCCGACCAGTTTCCAACCGCCCATCAGCCAGAAAACGAATCGGCCAAGGGATTCTTTAAAACGGTTTTTAGGGACAAAATTTTTGTGAAAGTGCTTTTGAGTCATTACTACTAGACGCTAGTGTTGTCGGAACATCCCCTCAGGGATAGGTTCACTTTTGATGAAGGCTGCAGACGGAAATCCTCCCGAATAAAGCGGCTTATTGTGTCTATCTTTGACACTTTTTACAGTAGCAGGTACTACGATTACCGATTCGAATTTCGACAATCAGAGTTTTGCATTTAACACAGGGTTCACCTTTTCTGCCATAGACAGTTAACTCCTGTTCGAAGTAACCGGGTTTACCGTCGCCGCCCACAAAGTCTTTCAAGGTGGTTCCGCCTTGTTCAATGGCTCTGGCAAGAACATCCTTGATTGCAATAGTCAGTCGCTCATATCGCTCTTTTGATATTTTGCCACAAGCTCGATCTGGGTGAATACCTGCTTTAAATAAGGCTTCATTAGCATAGATATTACCTACGCCAACTACGACATGGTTGTCCATGATAAAGGTTTTTACAGGCTGCATTTTGTTCCGTGATAATTGGAACAGTCGTTCAGTTGTAAATTGTTCTTCCAAAGGTTCAGGTCCCAGCTTTCTCAATAGATCATGCTGATAGATATCACCGCTGCTCCAGATAACGGCGCCAAAACGTCTTGGGTCAGTGTATCTCAGGGATACACCACTTTTAAAAATGATATCAACATGATCATGCTTTTGTGGTGTCTGAGGCTGTTTAAGTACCCTCAAACTACCTGACATGCCCAGATGAATAATTAGTGTTCCCGCATCGGTATGAATGAGAAGGTACTTGGCTCTGCGCTGAACGGAGCGAACCGTTTGTTGGTTAAGCAACTGGTTCAAATTATCGGGGACTGGCCAACGTAATTTTGAATTTCGAACCACTGTTTTTGAAACAGTCTGGCCGATAATGTGGGGTTTTATACCACGGCAGGTGGTTTCTACTTCGGGTAATTCAGGCATGAAGCAACACTAGCAAACTTGTCATAAAAAGGCATGATGTAGGTAAAAATACTATGTACTTTTTCGAATAATAACGACCTTGATTATATATCAAATCCTATGAATGAAGGGTTAAAATAGTGGCTGCTTCTTCTGCTCCAACTCTGTATGGCAGGAAGCGCATTCACCTGTGAGAAAAAATGACAATAAATTCATCCCTGGATCCCTCTCTGGGTTCGCGTTTTATTAAGGAATTCAAAGAACTTATTTATTTGGCTGGTCCTATTCTTGGCGCACAGTTAGCCAGTACTGGTATGGGCTTTATTGATACCAGTATGTCAGGACAATATTCAGCTATAGATCTTGCCGCCGTAGCTCTGGGAAGCAGTATCTGGATTCCTGCCTATCTGTTGGTGAAGGGTGCATTGATGGCGATTACACCAACCGTCGCTCAGCTATTTGGTGCCCGTAAAGTAGACGAGATAGCATCACCTGTCAGACAAGCTATGTGGATGTCGCTACTACTCAGCGTGGCTATTGTGGCATTTATGCTGACCCCTGAACCTCTGATGAACTTTCTTGAGCTGGATCCAGCTATATCAGGTATTACTGCCGAGTATCTTAAAGCCGTGAGTTGGGGCATACCTGCTTACTGCTTGTATAACGTACTTACTAGTTACTGTGAGGGTCGATCTATCACCAAGCCGGCAATGTTAATCAGTTTTGTTGGGTTGCTCATTAACATCCCTCTCAATTACGTACTGATTTACGGAAAGTTTGGTTTCCCGGAGTTAGGAGGAGTCGGTTGTGGTTATGCGACGGCTATCTGCTTTGTTGCCATGACTCTAATGATGTTTGCCTACGTCCATTTTGACGATCGCCATAAAGCTATTGGCATGTTTAAAACATTGGAACTGCCAAATCTGGAGATCATCAAAGACCTGCTTAAGCTTGGTATTCCCATGGGATTGGGTATCTTTTTTGAAGCCAGTATCTTTTCTGCTGTCGCTCTGGTGATTGGTAAACTTGGGGCTGTGATTGTTGCGGGTCACCAGATTGCTCTGAACTTTGCCAGCATGGCCTTCATGGTGCCACTCAGTCTTTCTATTGGCATAACCATTCGTGTTGGGCAGGCCATCGGTGCCGGCGATATGAAGGCGGCACGTTTTTCCAGCTTTGCAGGTATTGCTACAACATTATTGACCGCAACTATTTCTGCGACAGGCATGTTGCTGTTTGCTGAAGAAATTGCGTCTGTTTATACCAGAGAACCAACGGTATTAGCTCTGGCTGCGGAGTTGCTGTTTTTTGCCGCTGTATTCCAATATGCGGATGGTGTTCAGGTTGCTGCCAATGGCGCTTTGAGAGGTTATAAGGATACCAAGGTTCCTATGGTGATTATCTTTATCGCTTGTTGGGGTATCGCTTTGCCACTGGGCTATACACTGGGACTGACCAACTTGATTACTGAACCTATGGGCCCTCACGGTTTGTGGATCGGTTTGGTGGTTGCTCTGACTATTTCTGCAGTATTCCTGACACTGAGGCTGAAGAGTCTGAGTAGCAGGATTTTGATGACCGAGAGTAAGGTTGCTTCTGTACAGATGGCATCCTGAAAACAGAGAAGCCGGCAGTAATTGCCGGCTTCTCTGTTTTTATTCAGGTGTTACACCTGAGCTTTTATAGTAGTTTTTGCTGTCTCTTTAGCCTGTTCTATTTGCTTTAGATAACCTTCTTGCAAGTGTGCCATGCCTGCATGTCTGAACTTATAGGCAACATGGCTTACCGTCCTGGTAGCAAGAGTGGCGCCGGCTACACCAGCCGCTGCCAGAAAACCAACCCCAAGCCCTATACCTGCTCCGGTTAGAACCAATGCAATTGCTGGTATAGCGACAGAGAAAAGAGTTTCTGGGCTGAAGAAGGACTGTGTTTTGGCATTTTTATCATGCTTTGCAATTCTGCTTTTAATGTCTTTTATCAGGCTGTCAGCTTCAGTGAGAGTACTCGCTTGATCCTTAACTTTAAGATTGACCAGTCTACTGGCCATCTTTGTTACTTTTCGGCTGACAGACCAGTCCTGGCATGTACTGCCAACGAAGCAGGCAGCTTCGTATAAGATGGGCCATGCAATTGCGACTGCTGATATAGAGTAAGCTCCCAGAGTGCCAAAAGTGGTATTGAAACCTAAGATATTGGTTTTTGTAACGGCATCTTCAGCTAGACCTGGGAAGAATTCGGCTAGGGTTGAATTGGTTGCGTTTATACAATCCTGAGGCGATGGAATTTGTGAAGCCACATCACATACTACCTTGATTAAACTTCCAATCCAGACTGGGCACGTAGCACTAAAGCCTGTGTTTGAAGTTGCTACGGCACCATAAACCGCTACTGCTGTTGTTGTAGGTTCCATTATTCATTCCTCCCTGAATGTGTATTGGCAAATCCGCAATCCTTCGCAGATCCGTTAAGTATTCAGACTGGTTATGGCGGTGAAAGTTTCAGGGTATCGACCAAGGTCTAATAAGGGGAAGTGAGGCGAGCAGTCGCTGGTTGAGCTTGTGGGACTGCCTCTTCTATAATGCCTGCTTCCAGTTTTTAAGGGTATTTGCACTGAATACCCGAACGCCCATGAGTTGACCATGATTAAGATCAAAGTATTAACAGGTATTACTACGACCGGAACGCCTCATCTGGGTAATTATGTGGGTGCTATCAAGCCGGCCATTGAAGAAAGCCAAAGCGATAATATTGAGTCCTACCTGTTTCTGGCGGATTATCATGCTCTGATCAAGGGACGTGACCCCAAACGCATACATCAGTCTGGACTGGAAATTGCGGCTACCTGGCTGGCTTTGGGTCTTGATACCGATAGAGTTACTTTCTACCGTCAGTCTGACGTTCCTGAAATAATGGAATTGAACTGGATTGTGGGCTGTATGACAGCCAAAGGTTTAATGAACCGTGCTCATGCTTATAAAGCATCAGTTCAAGCGAATCAGGATGCCGGTGAAGCGGACCTGGACAAAGGCATCCTGATGGGGTTGTTCAACTATCCGATCTTGATGGCAGCTGACATTCTGATGTTTAACGCAAACCGTGTACCTGTTGGGCGTGACCAGATTCAGCACATTGAAATGACCCGTGATATTGCTGGTCGAATGAATCATCACTACAAAACAAAGTTTGTAATGCCTGAAGCGGTAGTGGGTGAGAACACGGCTTTATTGAATGGTCTTGATGGTCGTAAGATGAGTAAGAGTTACGACAATACCATTCCGCTTTTTGTAGGCGAGAAGAAGCTTCTTAAACTGATCCGTAAAATCAAAACCAATTCTCTCGAGCCCGGTGAACCGAAAAATCCGGACACTTGCACTCTGTTCCAGATCTTCTCAGCCTTTGCCAAGGAAGATGAAGTAGCGGCAAAGCGTCAACAGTATGCGGAAGGTGTTGGTTGGGGCGATCTCAAGAATGAGTTGTTTGAGTACATCAATAATGTACTGAAAGAACCTCGTGAGCGTTATAACGCGTTGATGGAAGATCCGGCCTTTATTGAAGCTGAGCTGAGAAAAGGTGCAGAAAAAGCCAGAGCCGAAGCCGCTCCGTTCTTGAAAGAAATTCGTAAGAAAGTGGGTATCAGTCCTTTTGCATGAGAAACCTTCACGATAAAAAGAAAAAGCCGGTCAATTGAACCGGCTTTTTTTATGCTTGAAGCTTAATCCTCTATGGGTATTAGACCGGGTTTGTCACCTACGGCTTTGTTAATCAAACTGCGAAGCGCGGTCTGAATAAAGGCAGACATTCTTTCTTTCATGGAGTTGTAGGTTTCAGGATCCGCTGACTTGTCTTCCTTTGTCACAGAAGGTTGGTTACCTAGTTCGAGGTTCTTGAACAACATAGGCTTCAAGCCTGGTTCCTTGATCAGCACCTTGTCGCCTTCAATCATGGCGACCAGAGGGTCATTACCGGATGGTTTGATAATCGCAAAACCAGGATCATTATCAGGCAATGCCAGAATATTTCTTCCCCAGCAGTGTTGAGGGAAAGATTTGCCCAACAAGCTGATAGCGGTTGGGACAACGTCAATCTGTGACATGGTCTTGGAGCTGGTCGTTCCTGCTGTTTCCCTGATCTCTGGTGCAATCATCAGAACAGGAACATGGTAGCGCATAAGATCCATGGTAGTGATCAGGTTACTGGTTCCAAAACCATGATCGCCCAACAGTACAAATAGTGTGTCTTTGTACCAGCCTTTCTTTTTGGCTTGCTCAAAGAACTGCCCTAATGCCCAGTCTGCATAGCGCATTACCGTCAGGCGTTCATTGACGGAACCATCTTTGTTGGTAACAGGCTCAACAGGCAGTGGTTTTGGCAGAGTGTAAGGTAAGTGGTTGGAGAGAGTTTGCAGCATGGCAAAAAAGGGTTTGCCCGTTTGGGACATTTCATCCAGCTCTACCAGTGAACGGTCAAACGTGTCCTCATCAGAAACTCCCCAGGTTGGATCGATGAACTTTGGATTCACCATCTGATCACGACCAATGAAGTTGGTAATACCCTGCTTACGGAAGAAGCCTTCCTGGTTATCCCAGTTAAAGGCTCCGTTGTAGACATAAGCATTGTTTTCATAACCCAGATTACGCATTACATCGGGGTAACCGCTGAAGTGAGTATCGCCTTCTTCTTTCTGCATCAGGTACTCGTTACCCGGGGTATTCGGGAAACAGGCAAAGGTAGCAAACATGCCCTGGTGGGTATGGGTGCCGTTTGAGAAAGCTCTGTTGAATAGAAGACCTTCGTTTCTGAGCTGATCAAAGTAAGGCGTTACCTGATCAGTGTTTCCTGTGTATCCGGTATAGCGAGCAGAGAAACTCTCCATCAGAATGATGACAACGTTTTTAACGTTATCAGGCAGTTTACGACCTTCAGGAGACGTCTCTCGGAAAAGAGCCAACTCCTTGGGGTTCAGCAGTTTGTCCTGCGGTTGAACGACCATCTGACGAGTAATATCCAGAGCCTTCTGGTTATCCATAGCGCTAAGCCAGCGAGTATTGGCTTCTTTTTTATCAGCCCGTCTTTCTAGCGCTTTGGTCAGTGTGTACAACCCGTTCAGTGCCAGGTGGTTAGCAAAACTGAATTGACTGTGTACTGCATCTCCCCAGCGTAAAGGAGCTCCTTTGCGAATAGTGCCTCCACGGAAAGTAACCGTAAGAATGATGGCAACCATAAGGAAAACAGGAATGCGGATTAGCCAGCCTTTGAAATTACTCTTTCCCTGAGGACTGGTGGCTTTGTTTAGAGCCTTGAACAGCCAGACAATAACAAGAATGGATAGAGCCCAGGCAAACAATAACGTGAACGCAGGTGTTCCGTTAACAATCATGCTGATGACTGTAGCTGGATCTTCGTTCAGATACTCAAAAGCAATACTGCTTAGGCGTGTGTGGAATTCATAGTAAAATGTTGGTTCAGTAAGGGCTGTAAAGGTAATGACAGAACTCATGACAATCAGCCATATCACCCAGGTTTTCCGTTGTCTAAGACCGGACGGAAGCAGCAAACCCAGAACGAGGGGCAGAATAAAGACCGAACAGATGATCATGTCGAATCTCATGCCTACAATAAAGGCATTCAACATGTCGGGAGTCGGGATATCTCGAGCTAATTCAAAGTTCCAGAATAGAAGAATAGCTCTGGCGAGAGAACTGAGGAGCATCAATATAAGGAAGCAGCCTGCCAGAAAGGCTACATCCAAGCCTAATCGATATTTTTTTATAGAGTTGTTCATAGAATCGTTTAAAAGTTAACTATACAGGAGCAAGACGTACAGGTTAGTTGGTTCCTGTTGAGTAAGTAAAACTGTATTAGGGGTATTTTCGTAGATTGAGTGTTTAAGTACTAAGGTATTGTATTGACTGTTGATGTGATCCATTGATGATTACAATGAGTTTTTACTTTTATCGAGCTATTTGAATGAAACCAGGCAAGTCAGGCATCCAGCGAATTATTGATGCCACCGGATACAGTTGGAAAGGGATTCAGGCAGCCTGGAAAAATGAAGCGGCATTTCGTCAGGAATCACTTCTTCTACTTGCCGGTGTGCTCATCTCCTGCTTTCTTCCCGTTTCTATTCTGGAGCAGGCAGCGCTTATTGGCAGTTTAATTCTGCTTATTATTGTTGAACTACTGAATTCTGCGGTTGAAGCAGCGATTGATCGTATCGGTGATGAGCACCATGAACTCAGTGGCAGAGCGAAAGATATGGGGTCAGCGGCTGTGTTTTTTGCACTCGTACTGGCTGCAGTGATCTGGATAAGTGTTATATATAATGCAGTTGTTGTTAGGTAAACGATTACTTAAACGACGATAAAAATATATTGGTGGTGAAAAAATGCTGGCTCGTACAATCCTGACTATCTTGTTTGTAATTTTTCTTCAGGGATGCGCATCCAGTCAATGGAATGCCAGCCGCTGGTTTAACGATCAGCCTGACAAAATACATTTTGATCTGAATCTGTTAAACAGTGATGGTTTGCGTGGACAATTGGATGGTTTAACTACTCTGTCCTATGAGTTTTGTATTCCGGATAACATTGACTCTGTTGATCAGGTTATGGCGATTGATCCGACTTTGGTCGTGTATAAGCACTCATCCGGGCGGGTACAATGTGATGACAAACAGTATCTCGCAATGGGTCATACTGGGCAGAGAGATTTTCGTAACATACTGAACAAGCTAGCTGATCTTGAATATGTAACAAATATTCAGGAAGCCCTGTTCGAGTAGATTTCCAAGGGGGCAGACAATGATCGAAATACTGGAAATGCCAGCAGACCATATTATTGGTATGAGGGTAGAAGGAAAAATCGAAAAGGATGACATTGTTCCGGTAATCAAAGCTATAAAGCCAAAATTTGATCAACATAAGAAACTGGCTGTTTACATTGAAATGCCTGCCTGGGAAGGAATCTCCCTTTCAGCACTATGGGAAGATCTTAAATTTGGCCTGCCTCACTTGAAGGCGATCAGTAAGAAAGCGGTTGTGACCGACAAAGCCTGGGTTACTCATGCTGTTGAATGGGCCGACATGCTTTTCCCCGGAATAGAAGCCAAAACGTTTGATCTGGATGAAAAAGAAGCCGCTTTGGAGTGGTTAGTAAAGAGCTGACTATAGCTTTAGCGGACTATTCTACCGGCTGGCAGTCGCTGAATCTCTGTTTCCCTCATGTCTTTTGCCCATCTGACTATATTGGGTAAAAAGCTGGATACAGGGACACGGTAATGAAACTGATAAACTCTTTTCTCTTCGTCACTTTTTTGTTGGTGGGGCTCAATACTCAGGCAAAAAGTGTATACAAATGCCAGAAAAATGGCACGACAGAATTCTCTGAAACTCCCTGCGACTCCTCTGCTACAGAAGTTATTCTGAAAGAGCTTTCTGCTCCACTAAAACCCATGGACATGAATGCGTTAAAGGGACTCGATGCCAGAGCAAAAGTTCGTA
The DNA here is from genome assembly GCA_004762125.1 of Oceanospirillales bacterium. Taxonomy (GTDB): domain Bacteria; phylum Pseudomonadota; class Gammaproteobacteria; order Pseudomonadales; family Endozoicomonadaceae; genus Endozoicomonas_A. The sequence goes on from SIHQ01000015.1 coordinate 122,666, forward strand.
AAATCGAACACCGACTTTCTCTTCGGCAGAAACGAATCAAAGCACTCCAAAAGAAGATGGACAAAGAGCTGAAAACGGTTGAAATAGGAAATGCTCAGAAGAAAACAGGAAGAAAGATTAAAGCCCTTGGTTACGAGAATAATATAGAAGCACCAAAGGCTAAGAGCGATTCGGGCAATCAAAAGAAGGGACGCTGGGCTCAGAAAAACACAGCTAAAGAGAGCCATACAATAAAAACCAATGCTGAGTTGCGCGGATTGACAGAAGCCATTGAACATATTGGTAATGACACTGCGGCAATGTCTCAGAATATGAGGCCAGAAACAGTGTCTGAACAAAAGGCCGTCGTTATCAGCCGGTATACGCTACTGATTCAGCAAGAACAGTTTCAGATAAACATTCTTCTCCAAGAGCTTTTTACTGCTCATCAAGAAGAACAAACTCTTCATAATCACTGAGGTCTTGATATGTCAACAGGTATAGATGGGCCGCAGAGACCTGGAAGTGTCAGTTCAAAAATTAGTCGGCCAGTTAACGAACCCCAAAACGGTGAGTTTGTTAATAAGCGAGTGGATGTCCACACGAATTTACAGACTTATTTAAATGGAAACACTTCAGGAGCCCAGAGCGGCGAAACTTCTTCCAGCAGTCTTCTTGTTGAGGATCGAGATGTCGTTCATTTGGCAAAAACAGATCAAATTCAGCCGCAAGCTGAACTTTGGCAGGGGCTGATCAGTGACATTGAAGATCTAGAGCTCTATCTAGAGACTGCAGATTATATGAAGACTATGTCTGGTTTTCTGGAAAAAGCAGATGCATTGATCACTGATCTAATTAGTATTTCTGTTGTTGGCGAGAGACTCTCTTGGCAAGATCTAAGAAACTATGTGCAACTTCTTAATACCGTTCTTAGTGACCTTGAGTCTAAAGCAAGCACTCTCACTACATATGCACCAACAAGTGAATGCGAAGAGCTTAAAAAGCTTAGAGATCTTAGGGGAAAGTTACATAACAAACTGAGTTTGGTCAGTAGTATTCAATGCACAGAAAGAACAGCTAAACAGTTAGCTGCACAAACAAAGGATATAGAAAGTGTATTGTCTTCAACAAAGGAACATATAAATAGATACGAGATGGTGAAACCAAGGAGTAATAAAAGTAAAAAGTCTGTGTCAAAAATTGAAACTGTTTTTGAAAACGTTCTTAAAGAATTGGAAACAATAAAAAAGCAAATTACAGCTATGAAATCAATGGAGCCAAGTGCAGATCTGTTTTGGCAAGCCTCTTATTACCATCACACTATGGGTAAACTTAAAGAAATCGTATCTGATGGAAAATGGGCCGATTCAGTTTCTAATGCTATTGATGCCAATCAAGATGCTCTGAATGAACTCAGCAAATCTGACAACTATCGAAAAGCTGAACAAGAATACAATACAAGGGCTTCAACTTTTGCTCGAGGTGAAACAGTAGAGTGCGATGGGGCTACTTCAGAGGGTTCTCTGAGAAGTTTGTCTCAGAATGATATTTCACGGCTGAATTCGATTAAGGCAGAGGATTTTAAAAGTAATACCAGCTCAATACCGTCTATTTACCAGCAGCCTGTTTCTTCAGAATATCATTATATCAGTGAAGTAAAGCAGATAGGTCCTTTTGAGCTAGAGCCTTTTTCTGAAGAAGCAACTAAAACGTTTTTTCAGGAAGCACCTAAATTGAAGGGTATGCCTTTTTACTTGTTGGGCCAACTGCGCAAACTTTATAAGGAAAAGCTGCAGGGTTCAATGGAAGAGAAAACCTTGGAAGGTATCTTTGCAACTGGCTTTGATAACGCACTGATAGAGAAAGTATACGACGTTGATATTGCTGCAGCTCCAATGATGCCACTGAAACATTCTCAGGTGAAATTGCCAAGAGCTGATGGAGAATCTGTTCCTTTATCAGCGAGTAAAATTGCTTATAACGATCAGGCGATGGGTATCGCCATGAACAGTCTTCCTGAAAAAGATAATGAACTGCGAATAGCTAACACTCTAGAAATGATTTGCAGAGAAAATACGCCTGTCATGGTGGATCTAGTTTCTGATCGTGATAGAGAAAAGTACAGCTTGAAATCGCCGATCTTTGACTGGAAGGTTATTCCGGAAGAACCAGGTAAGCAATTTGGCGAGTACAAAATATCCAGAACAAAAAAGCAGGTGCTGGAGCTGAAAGTAACAGTTATGAAATCTGGTGTTCAGGTACCTGTTAAAGTCACCCTTCGAGAGTTCGATATCACACAACCGGACGGTACTGTAAAACCTATACGACAAGTTGCAGTCCACGATTGGCCGGATGGAGGAATGCCTTCACCAGAAATGCTGGATGAACTGCATTCGCTTATCGATCGACAGCAAAAAGCAACAGGAGATGAGCACGCCAAACTGCTTGTGAACTGCCATGCAGGTGTCGGCCGAACAGGAACATTATTCGCTACTCGTTATCTTAGAGAAAAAGCGCAAACAGGCAAGCTAGACCCACAACATCTGGATCAAGAAGCGTTTGATGTCATTGTTCAGGGTAAGTTATCCCGAAACTATGATTTTGTTCAGTACCCTGTTCAAATTCAAGGGGTACGTGATGCGGCTGAGCGGTACGCTACCACTTATATGAAGCCTTCAGTAAAAAGCCCTGAACCCGAACCTGAACCAGTTCAAATAGGTCCTTATGCGGTTACAGCAATTCCCCAACGTTGATTTTTAACCTGATGCCGCAAGCGATGTAGAGCAACTGCTATTATTTACTCTCGTAATGTTTTAACGAGTTTTATGCTCAAGTTGCCACAATGCCTGCGTCTCAAAAA
>SIHQ01000159.1 GCA_004762125.1 Oceanospirillales bacterium
ATGAAACAGTTTCAAAACAATCCGCCTTTGGTTCAATCGTGGCGAAACTACATCAAGGAATGCACTTTGATTGGTATTGATCTGAAATTCAAAACTGTCAACGACGTGTTCAATACGGCGGACGTAATGACGGCTCTGGAATTCCCATCCGAAGTGTTCGGTACTTTGATCTATCGGAAAGGTCAGCCAGTTTCTCTGACTTGCACAGAAGCGTTTACCTGGTTAAAGCCACAACTCACCGCCTGGTTTGATCAGCAGCTTCTGAAAGACAATGCATCACTGCAAAGAAGTCTGACATTAGGTTCTGCACTGCAGGCACTAAGTTCTAGTGCAGAATCCAGCCGAAACTTTATGATGGCTTCGGCTCTATTGCCGGTGTATCACGATGCCACTATTGAAAAACTGCAGGATATGCAACAACCCCAAGCCGCCATTATGACCCAACAGGCCATTCTGCAACGGAATACTCAATGGGCTGGTGAACAACATCTTTTTTTGAGCAGTATGCGCGCCATGATGGCGTACATCGAAGGCTTTGTATTTGCCGTTACTCCACTTATGGGCTTACTGGTTTGTGTGGGATTGTTTGGTGTACGGCTGGCGTTTAAATACTTGATGTTGCTGTTATGGATTCAACTTTGGATGCCAGTACTGTCCATCAACAACCTCTATATAACCCTGGTATCCAAAGGCGCAATGGCCAGTCTGTCTGCACCTATTACCAGTTTTACCGGCATTATAGAATCCGGCCCCATTCTGGAATATTGGTTAGGCGTCGGTGGACTGATGGCTGCTTCTACTCCTGCATTGGTACTCATGCTGCTATACGGCAGTGCGATTACAGCCACACACCTGGCAGGCAGAATGCAAAGCGGGGATTTTGTTAACGAAAAAATCAGCGCTCCGGACATTATGATGCCCGGCTCTGGCATTAACCAACAAGCCGGATGGAATATAGGCCCTCAGCAAGGAGCAACACGAGGACAGATTGATCAGGTGGTTCCTGCCCTTTCCGCCAGTAATCAGCTTTCCAGTCTGGTTGCCTCCAAAGATTCAGCCCGAAAATCAGCAGGAATGGCTTTTAGTCAGGCGACCAGTCATGCATTCCAGCAGCGCTATGGTGAATCC
>SIHQ01000160.1 GCA_004762125.1 Oceanospirillales bacterium
GACATCACCAAACTAATCCCCAAAGTGATAAACCAAAGCAGGGCAGAAGCGCCTTCGTAATTAGGTCGCCAGTTCTGAAGGTAAGGCTTGTCACGAATCATTGGGATTCAGCCGCAGGTAGCCACTGCTTACATTGCTCGGAAATGGTTGGTTTCAAAAAAACATACTGTTGCCCATTACGACAAACAATCAGGTTGTTGCCGGAAGACTTGATCCAGCTTTGCTGACGCCATCGGGCTAGCCGTTGTTCTGCTGTCATAGTCTCAGTTTCTAAATCGTCCGGCCATTTCAACACCAAGCAGTCTTTTACCCATTTGACTTGTTCCGGTTCCAGTTGAGCGACGACTGCTTGGAGGTCATCCAGTGTATTGCTCTCTTGTGATGAGCTTTCCTGTTCGACTTGTGGCGTCGGCAAGCCCACTGGTTGAGTCAGCGCTTCACCTTTCATGGCGTGTTGCTGGATACTTTTCTTTCGGGATTGTTCGATGGCAATGACCAGCTTATCTACGGCCAGAGGACTTTTCTGTCCGATTAATCCACTGATAAAGGTTTGCCAGAGAACGCCTTTGTCATGGTCGGGTTTCAGAGCATCTCTCAGCGCATCGGACATCAGATGATTCAGCAATACCAGATTGATCCAAGTGTATTCAGAAGACAGTGGTTGCTCAGGGTGCTGGTCACAGTGTTGCCAATGTGGTGTGTAGTAGTGGACTCGATGTCTCTGCAACCAATCCCCTAACCCGTATTGAAGAGCAGACCATTGACCACCGTCCGGATGGTTCACAGTCATGCAGCTCACAATACGACCGCTGTCATACAGTAATCCTGCCACTGCCGCTATTAATCGCCAAAGTGGTTGTCGTGCCCGTTGTTGATCGGGGTAGAGATCGTTATCAAAGTGAATCTGTTCGGTCGCCGCTACTGACCAAAGAGCCGTTTCCAAACAGTGACGAAGTGCACCTGCCGGTTCGCAATGATGCTGGGGATGCGCTGGCAACAGGTGCAGCCAAGTTGCCAGTCGATCCAGTGTTTCGTTGAACAAAGGCTGCAGTTCATTGGGCAATCTGAGTTGCCCATGAAGCGTTTCGATTAGGGTTTCATGGTGGTGCAGAATAGCACCGG
>SIHQ01000161.1 GCA_004762125.1 Oceanospirillales bacterium
TGGCAAAACATTGGCGGTAGCCACTGCACAAAATCGCTTATCCACCTGCAATGTGGTTTTAAAATACCTTCGTGGTAACCGTGATATTCGTATTCGACCCGCTATAGCCCTTGAAGCTCAACGTCACACCGTAAGAACCGAACCGCCTCAGCTATGTCGTCGGGCATTAGCAAATGCTCAAAGTGAACTCAGTGATAAAGGACAAAACCGTATCGCCGCAATGCTGAGCCTCTGTCGTGAATTGGGTTTGAGAGTACGCGAAGCCGCTTTGCTTGATTGTTGGCAGGCCTTAGATCAGGCAGCTGCCCGTGGAGAAGTGAGTATTGTACGTGGAACAAAGGGTGGTCGAAGCAAATCGACACTCACTTCTCCTTCCAGAGTGGAACGACTGATTCCTGTGACAAATCATGTGATCTCAGCACTCACTATCGCAGCGAAATTACAGGGTCGGCGTGACAACTTGATTCCTGAAGGTAGCAAGCTGGTTGATTTTATGGCGAATATCCGCCGACACACTCGACCTGTTCTTCAACAGTATGGAATCAAAAACCGCCATGAACTCCGCGCAGCTTACGCCTGTGACCGCTATCAGAAACTGACCGGATTGCCTGCACCGGTAGTGGCCGGTGGTCGTCAGTTATCCAAAGACGCTGATAAAAAAGCAAGAGAGACAATTGCCTGTGAACTGGGTCATAGCCGTCCTGATGTATTGAATGCTTACATTGGCACATCCAAAGCTAAACCTTCTGACAAAACAGCAATATTAGCCCGCTCTGAATTACTGGAGAATTAATATGCACCCACACACAACACTCAGAATTCAACGAAAAACTGAAGTCATTGCCCAAATGGGTATTTGTATCACCACCCTGCGAACCCGAATCCAACAAGGACTCTACCCTCCTCCCATAAACTTAGGGGCACGAGCTGTGGGTTGGCTCGCTCATGAAACAGAAGCCGTGATCGCTGCAACTGCAGCAGGTCATGGGGACGATGAAATTCGATGCCTGGTTGGAGAACTTATGCAGCAGAGAGCACAACTAGGAGAGCAATATCATGCCCACAGATGATTTCTACTCCGAACCTGAATCGTACGATCCTGC
>SIHQ01000162.1 GCA_004762125.1 Oceanospirillales bacterium
TATTGATTCTTATTTATTATACGTAACACTGTCTGCAAGCATACTGGGTGTGATGTAGCCTGAAGAACCCTTTCACCGCTTCAGGCGTTTGTTGAAGGCTTCTCATTCTTCCTCGAACGAACTTTATAAAGTCATCTTTTGTCTTCAAAGCAACCTTTCCCAGCTTTTCCTTCAGGTGGTTCCAAGCTTGCTCATCCGGATTCAGTTCCGGTGAATAGCCAGGTAATAGATGCAGACCCAACAGCTTTGACTCCTTTTTTACATAATCCTGAGTATATTTTGCTCTATGTGCAGGGTGTCCATCAGTAATCACGATCACTGGTTTATCAACGCTTCGAATCAGGTACTTCAGGAAATTTACAAAGGCAAAGCGATTCATACTCCCTGTAAAGGTTCTGTATCTCAAAACCCCCTCAGAGCTCACGACTGAAATAAGATTGAGCCTGTGCCTTGAGCCAGTAGCTTTCACTATCGGAGTCAGCCCTCTGATACCCCATGTCCGGCCGCGATGACACTCTGACTTTGCCGTACATTCATCCAGAAAGAAAATAATGGCACCTTGTTCTTTTGCTTGTTTGAGTATTTCCGGATAGCGGACATTCAACCAGTCATCAATTTTTTTTGATCTTGCTGCCAAGCTCCCCAGCAAGGTTTCTGAGAACTAAAACCCATTCGCTTAAGCAGGTTAGCAACAGAGGCTGGCACATACTTGATCTGAAAAGTCTGATTAATCAGCTCTGCGATTATCTGACAGGTCCACAGAGGTGTTTGATAGCCATAGTCCATCGGGGTTTTAGTTCTGAGTAAAAGGCGGAGCTGCTTCTGTTGTTCGGGAGATAACTTTGGTTTGGGACCGGTCTTGCCTGTTCGGGTTTTCAAGCCATCCCACCCACCAGTTTCATAACGATCAATCCATTCATAGACGATCTTTCTTGACGTTCCGTATTTACGAGCAAGGCTGGAAGGGTTCATACCTGTTTGCCAGTCCTTGATGGCTTCGAATCGTATTTGTTCCCTGACTTGATCCGAAATTTTTCGTCCATCGATATTATTCATTACTGCCCC
>SIHQ01000163.1 GCA_004762125.1 Oceanospirillales bacterium
ATATGATTTTGATATTTTTTATCTGAAATAAAAATAAAAATCATTCCTAAAAGCAGTGAATATTTATAGCCATAACCGAAGTTAAAAAACGAACAGAAGATGAGTGGGACAAGTAAATTCAACAATTTGCAATAATAAGATTTTCGTAATAAATTACAGAATAGAACTATATAGAAAAAAACAAGCACAACTCCAGTTTTGAGAAACTGATAATTAAAATTATGAGGAAAATAGTATATACCACTTGCTATTTCGTATTTTGAAAAAGCATCAGTTCCTAAATAACCAAAAGAGTAATAATTATCTTCAAAATAACTTCCCAACCCATGTCCAAAGAGAATATTGAAATTAGAATATGATAATATATTTATTGTCTCAATAACTCGAACTTTAACAGAGTAAGGAAGAAAACCAATGCTTTCTAAGTCAATGTTATCAAGAGATCCTAAAATATTATTTACTTTATAAATAAGATACTCTGATGACGAAAAATACAACAACGGAGATAAAAATAAAACCCCTAGAATTACAAAGAACAACATGAAATTTATTTTAAATCTCAATAAGTTCGATAAAAAATAAATAAAAACTAAAATCAGAAAAAACAATATTTGTATGATTGTCTGAGAACCTAAACCAACAACATTGATACCCCATAATCCAATACCAGAAAGCATTAAAATCATAGAACAAATCGACAAAACTCTTTGAGATGGAATAAATATTAATGAATAAACAGAAATAATTATATAAATTACATAAAACTCATCATTATTATCAATAGTATAATCAACAATATGGGATGCCATCGGTACTAGCGTATACCCAGTTGAATAAAAGATATAAGTAACTATTAAACGAGCTAAAAACACAACATTACAAATAAAAATAAAATCAACTAATTTATAATTCTTAAATAAAACATAAAATATAATTGGTAGAAAATAGATCGTAATATCGGTTAATAGGTATCTACTCCAATCATTTAAAAAAACCGATAAAACAAGATATACACATACAACTACACAATATAAGAGTACATGT
>SIHQ01000164.1 GCA_004762125.1 Oceanospirillales bacterium
AGCGATTCACTGAAAAGCATTACTCCCTCTGCTCAACTCACAACGATCCAAAAAACAGTCCTGACCGCTCTGATTATGGGGATTGTTGTCACTGAAACACTCAACTGGGCCGCCTTTGAACGAAGAAGCCTTGGGAAGTTCAAACCAACTCGCTTGTGCTGGATTTTCTATTCAGCAAAGATTGCATGGCATCGGATGCTGCAGGCCAGTGTTCGCAACATCCTGTCTCATTACGATATTACTGAAGGGACTCTGACCATTGATGATTCTGCCAAACAAAGATCAAAGAGAACGACTCGGATCGAAGGCACTCATAAAATCAGAGATAAACCAACAGGTGGCTATATCAATGGCCAGGAACTGATCTTTATGGTTCTGGTCACAAATATTGCCACTTTTCCTGTAGGTTTCCGGTTTTACACTCCCGACCCTCAGCTATCAGCCTGGCGAAGAAAGTGGCCAGCAGAAATTCAGAAGCCACACTTAGCGATTATTTTGCACGACAGAAAGGCGTTGAAACGCAGCTCATTATTCGTGGAGGAAAAGCGACGCGAGTAACCATGCTCGGAGCCCGCCTCTACGTCAAAGCACACAACAAACGTCGTTTTGTAGTGGCTCTAAAGTATGAAGATGAAGAAGAGTACCGTTATCTGGTTGCTTCCGAACTGTCATGGCACCACGCTGATATAGCCAGGCTGTATTCGCTGAGGTGGTTGGTCGAGGTTTTTATTCAGGACTGGAAAGCGTATGGCGGCTGGAACCGACTGAGCAAACAGCAAGGTAAAGAAGGGTCTGAGCGTGGCTTGATCCTGAGCCTGCTGTGCGATCATTTGTTGTTACTGCATCCAGAGCAATCAGCCCGGCTCAAAAACAAACAATCCGGGTTGCCCGCAGGTTGTCTGATCGAACGCCTCAAAGCTGAAGCACTGGTTGATACGATCAAAGAAGTGATCGCATCAGATGATCCTGAGGCTGCATTGAAATCCTTAACGAGAGCTTTGGAAGACGTGTTGCCAACGAGGGAATCGAG
>SIHQ01000165.1 GCA_004762125.1 Oceanospirillales bacterium
TGGCCGAACTCTTTCTCTAGCCAGTTAGCGTATAACTGAGCCTGCTTACGGCCTTTCTCTGCATCCACCTTGGTTCTCTTGGCTTCGATGACCGCTACGGGCTGGCCTTTATCATCCCAGAGCACATAGTCAGCGTAGCCATTACCTGTTTTGGTAGGCTGTTCCTTAACTGGATGCTCCTGAGTAACCTGCATGGTGTTCTGCACATCATCAGCAACATCCCAACCGGCCAGTGTTAGCTTGGAATCAATCAGACGACGGCGGGTTTCAGCCTCATCCATGTCCAGAACACTGGCGGCCTGTTCACCTTGCTGTCGACTCAGATCCAGTCGTGCTTCCAGTTCATCAGACTTTTCTTTGGCAATCTGAAGGTCACGAAGAATGGATATTTCCCGCTGCTGGGCTTCCTCCAGTTCTTTCGTTGCTTTGGCTAACTGTTCTTGTTTCTTCTTCAGTTCCTTTGGACTGAACTCTTTTGAAGCTGTATTTACAGCAGCTTTGGGTGCTTCCGGTAACTGAAATTTCGGAAAGTCATCAGCATGACCGCCTGCGTATTTCAGATACATCCAGGCACCCATAATATGAGCTTCTTTCAATATCCACTGCGCATCAGCGGGTTTGATCGTGTCGCCATGAGCGGCACGGTTGCCATGGATACGAACAGCATCCATCTTCATGGTAACGGGTTTAGGAATAATACTCTGAAAGGTGTCGTCGGTAATCAGGTCATGAATGCTGGATCGATAGCCTTTTTCTAGACGTTCGGTGCGGTATAACCAACGGACAATCAATTCAAGATAATTACGAAGCTTAACCAGACTGCTTTCAGGGTCAGTATGAACATACTGCTCGGCTAAAGCCCCAAGATTAGCCAGTTCTGGCCATTGAGAGCGGAGCATTTCGAAGTTGAGACTCTTCTGTGGCTGCATAACATCTACCTGTATTCTCTATCCCTGCTGACACGCGATGGCTTCCTACCAGAATGTTACAGGTGGTTATAAGACGATTGTTTTGTATTTTATCC
>SIHQ01000166.1 GCA_004762125.1 Oceanospirillales bacterium
AGAAGGTGAGTTGCGAAACTGTGTCTGAACGTATGGCAGGAAGCCTGTTTCTCTATCGAAGCCGATTTGATGGCATGTTTAACGTGTTTGTGTAAGGCGGTTTCACTGTAATGATGCTGACGACGTTTTCCAGAACGTGGATCAAGAGCTGTCTTAATGGAAGGGAATAAGTATTGCCAATGAAAACTGACCGCTTCTGAAGGGTACTTTTTGGCCAGAGCATTAGGCATCCAAACCTCGTGTTCATTGTTCTCTTTATCTATCTGATAATAGTGTCTGACTTCATTGATTTGATGCTTTAAAGCAGGAATGGAACAGTCAGGTAAAATAGTGACTCTGTCTTTTTTACCTTTCCCATCCCGAACAATGATACAGCAATGTTCAAAATCCACATCCTTGATACGCAAACGCAGAACTTCCATTAATCGAAGACCTGAGCCGTACAGTAATTGCACCATCAGAAGAGCAGGAGGTTGCAAACCATTTATGATGCTGCGAACTTCATCGCGGGAGAACACTACCGGTAGTTTCTGAGGCGCTTTTGCACGAACGGCTTTAATATCCTTCAAGGGTCGATTCAGGACTTCTTTGTACAAAAAAAGCACGGATGAAAAAGCCAGATTCTGAGTATTAGCCGCCACTTGTCGTTGAACCGCTAGCCAAGTGAGAAATTCGGTGACCTCACTGGAACCCATTTCTTCAGGGTGACGATAACGGTGAAACCGAATGAAAGTTTTAATCCAGTGGCAATATGATTCCTCCGTTCTGTAACTGTACTGTTTAAGCCGGATCTTCTCTCTTACTTTGTCCATAAAACGATCTGACATTAGAGGTGGCTCTCTCTTTGATACTGTTTTTATATACAGTACAAAGGTAGGCGAGCACAACGAATCGTCAAGTTTTCAGATGCCATTGAATTTCAGAAGTAATCAAGATATGGCTGTGAGCTTAGAGGCGTAAGGGCTGTGGAGTTTCTAGGATTTACTGTTATGTGTATAAACACAGAAACAC
>SIHQ01000167.1 GCA_004762125.1 Oceanospirillales bacterium
GGCTTCGTCGACTGATTCAGATGGTCTGCCAGTCCAAAATAGATAAGCTGGTTCTTATTCATAAAGACCGACTTTTGCGTTTTGGCAGTGAGATTATTTTCCAGCTTTGCGCTTACTTCGGTACGGAAGTGATTATTCTGGAAGAGGTCGATGAAACTTTTGAGAACAGGCTCTGTCATGATGTTATCGAGTTAATGACCGTATTCAGTGCGAGGCTGTACGGAAAAAGAAGTCACAAAAACAGGAAAAGTCTAAAAGCTGCCGCCTAATTTATATTGTCACAGTCGTTTGGCTTGCCTATGCTTCGTAACTGTGCGTATAAACAGTGAGTAGTGGAAATATTTGTGGCATTCAGTAAGTACCTGACGGATAAACTATCCCTCACTTATCAAACAAGATTGACTCTGTCTGACCAGACAGAAAGCGCCTTGTCGGATATTGCTTGCCTGACGTCTTCTATCGAACGCAGCCTTTATTCGCAGCATCGCTCAGGACGAACGCTGGTCTCGATGAAAAACGAGACCGTGGCCAAATACCAGATACCGGCTCGTTACTTTAATTCCATAAAGTCCAGTCTTGAGGGGAAGATAGAGGCGATTAAGTCGCAACTGAAAAATACCGATTCTGCTTATTCATCCCGCATTCAGTCTCAAATCAAGAAAATAAAAAAATCGCAAAGTAAGCAGGCCAAAGCAACCTGTTCGAAAGAACGGAGTGAATTAGGCATGGGCTTGAGGCAGTCAAAACAAAGGCTGGAGCGCCTAGTTTCAAGACATGCGAAGCTAAAGGAGCGCATTAAAAAAGACGACCCTGAACTGTGCTTTGGGAGTAAGGTTCTGTTTAATAAGCAGCATCATCTTGAAGCGAATAATTATCGGACTCACGCCGACTGGCTGGGCGACTGGAGAAGTGCCAGAAGTTCCCAGTTCCTTGTTGTAGGCAGTAAAGATGAGTCTAACGGCTGCCAGATTTGTGGGATGACCAAGGCAGAGGATGGCAGCCTGA
>SIHQ01000016.1 GCA_004762125.1 Oceanospirillales bacterium
CTCGAACTTGGGATGGCTCTATTGATAAAAAACTAGGTTCATCAAAGATAATTAAAGGCGATGGATTCACTGTTGATCGAGACGTCAACGGCGCGAGAAACATATTACTTAAACACTTAACAAGGTAAAAGTTCACTCCCGACGTCATCGAAGCTAAACTGGGCGTATCATTTTAAGACTGTCTCAGGGATTGTGATCATAAGGCTATGAAAGTTATTACATTTAACGTCAATGGTGTTCGGGTTCGAATGCATCAGTTGAAAGCACTGATCGAAAAGCACCAGCCGGAAGTGATTGGTCTTCAGGAAATTAAGGTCACCGACGAAGATTTTCCAATCGATGCCATCAGTGAACTGGGCTATCACATTGAATTTTTTGGTCAGAAAACGCACTACGGTGTGGCCCTGATGAGTAAAAACAAACCGGTTTCTATTCAAAAAGGCTTTGTTTCTGCTCCGAAAGATGCCCAAAGACGGATGATTATAGGGTCCTATGTTTCTGAACAGGGACAACCCTATACCGTGTTAAATGGATACTTTCCCCAAGGAGAAAGTCGGGATCATCCCACTAAGTTTCCTGCTAAAAAAGCCTTTTATGAAGACCTGATGACCACTCTGGATCAGGACTATAAACCGGATCAACCAGTACTGGTCATGGGGGATTTTAATATTTCCCATACGGATACCGATATTGGTATTGGCCCTGATAATGCTAAACGTTGGCTACGCAGTGGCAAGTGCAGTTTTCTGCCTGAAGAGAGAGAGTGGTTTGACCGACTGCTCGCTTGGGGATTCAGTGATTGCTACCGCGAAAAAATAGCGGGTGATACTGAAGAACTCTATAGCTGGTTTGACTACCGCAGCCGTGCTTTTGATCGTGAGCCCAAACGTGGTCTTCGAATTGATGGTGTGATAGCAACCGATATGCTCAATCAAACCTGTAAGGCAACCGGGATCGATTATGATATTCGATCCATGGAAAAGCCTTCAGACCATGCGCCACTATGGGTTGAGTTTGATTACTGATTCACGGCCTTCGAAATGACAGGCAGTACACGTTCGTAAAGTACTGCCTCTTATACGCTGCTATTCCAGAATCTCTACCTTGTCACCCAATTGAATAAAGCCGTTGTTTTCCTGAATCAGATTCTGACCAAAAATGACGCCATGCTCTGTTTTACGGTATTGAGCCAGCGTTGCCAAAGGATCTTTACCCATCTTTCTACCTGTCTGAGGGTCAACCGTCGTCATAACACAGCGACTGCAGGGCTTGGCTACCTTGAATGTCACCTCCCCTACTCTGATTCGTCGCCACTGGTCTTCGGCGTACGCTTCTGCCCCTCTGATGACGATGTTAGGGCGGAAATTAAGCATGCTAACGGATTGATCCAGTCGGTTGTTTAATTCATTGAGAGAAGCTTCTGTGGTCAGAAGAAAGGGGAAACCATCAGCAAAGCCGGTGATATCGCCCTGTTGGGAAAAGCGACGATCAACCTGTCGTTGAGTTGATTCTGGCATATAGATCAGCCGACATTTGATACCTATGTAATGACTGAACCAGTCAGACGCCTGCTCTCCTGCATCCAAAGCCAGACAGTCATCTCCCCAGACACTTCCGGTCACCTGAGGTGCCGAGGCGTTCGGAGTGTTGATAAACAGTGGTTGGCAGCCAGGTGCTGAAACAGTGATTTTATTGTCGTTTACTGAAGAATCGGAGAGTTGGCAGTGAATCAGAGCCATTGCAGGATGTTTACGTTGACTGAGAAACAGCCCGTTTTCATCGATCAGCATCCAACGTCGATCATGGGTAAAACCCCGTTGTTCAACTTCAGCTTTTTCCAGGCCTATGGCTTGTACAGATTTGATTGGATAAATGAACAGGTCACTAACGGTCAACTGGCTATCAGGCATATCAGAAAGCATTCCATGTTGTTGAATTTATAAGTCACTGTCGGGTTTACCCGTCGATTAAGTCGATGAGAGAATGTACCAGATTTTAATTGTTTACTCAGTGGAGATTCATGAAGCACACACTGATTGATATTGGCGTCAATTTGACCGACAAACAGTTTGCCAATGATAAAGAAGCTGTCGTCGAGCGAGCAGTAGAGGCCGGTGTCGGCACAATGATTCTGACCGGTACCAGCTGTGAAGAATCTATTGAGGCCGCTGAACTGGCTGAAAAATTCACGCCCCATTGTTATGCGACGGCGGGCATTCACCCCCATAACGCAAAGAATGTAAGGGAAGAAGATTATAGAACTATCAAAGAGTTGATGGCACTACCTCAAGTAGTCTCTGCGGGTGAAATGGGTCTGGATTTCAATCGGGATTTTTCACCCCGTTCTGATCAAGAGAAGGTTTTTGAGCAACAGCTTGAGTTGGCTTTAGCTTCAGGTTTACCCGCTTTTTGCCATGAGAGAGATGCCTCAGAACGCTTTGCAGATATCATGAAAGAGTTTCGGGACCGTCTTTCAAATGCAGTGGTTCACTGCTTCACCGCAGATAAAAAAGCGTTGTATCGCTATCTGGATCTTGATCTGCATATTGGCATAACCGGCTGGGTGTGTGATGAGCGAAGAGGCTCACACTTACATCCGTTGTTAAAAGATATTCCGGCCGATCGGCTTATGATTGAGACTGATGCGCCTTGGTTATTACCTAGAACTATGGCACCAAAGCCTAAGAAGAGAAGGAATGAACCGGCCTTTCTGCCGTGGGTGGTTAAAACCATTGCAGAACACACCGGTAAAACAGAAACTCAGATAGCTGAAGAAACTTCCCGCACGGCCATGAAATTCTTCAATCTGGATCCAGGTGAATAATAATATCGGCCGTTGGCATGTAAGTGAGGATTCTGTCCTCAGCCACCTGCCCCAGATCATGAGCTGTTCTCAGAGGTAAATTACCATTGAGATCCAGGTGCATTTGAATAAAGGGAACCCGGCCTGAAATTCGGGTTCTCATTTCATGAATACCCTGAATACCTTCAACGGCCATAACAATCTGTTCGATTTCCCTGACCTGTTCCTCAGGTAGAGAATGGTCCATCAACTGTTGGGTCGCATCCCAGGCCATTTTACCGACACTGGCCAACATATAGATTGAAATAATCAGGGCAAATCCGGCATCCATGTAGAAATACCCATAACTGGCTCCAATAAGAGCGCCCATCACAGTCACATTTGTGAGCAAATCAACCCGATAGTGCATGGAGTCAGCAGCAATAGCCGCTGAACCGGTTCTTTTCACAACATAGGATTGAATAACCAGCAAAATGAGCGTGGCAACAATGGAAAACAGCATGACATAGATCCCCACCTCTTCGTTGCTTATATGGTTTTCTCCTGCCAGTAGTTGATCAATTGCATTCAGAAACAGAATGATGGCTGACCCGCAGATAAACATCGATTGTGCCAAAACGGCAAGATATTCAGCCTTACCATGGCCAAAACGATGCTCGGCATCAGCGGGTTCCAGTGCGATTTTGACGGCAACGAGAGTGATCACCGAAGCGATAACATCCATAACCGAATCCAGCAGGGTTGCAAAAACACTGAGAGAGTCTGTCATAAACCAGGCCACCAGCTTCACGACAATGAGCGTCGCAGCGGTAACAACAGAAGCCCGTGAAGCCAGTTTCATCAGCCGTTCATGGCTGGTTTGGTCAAGCGTTTGTCGATGAGGCATTAATTCCCGCCTTTATGAGTGAGATCCTTTCCACTACTTTATTAGAAGGGAGAAGTATTGAGCAAGGTGCGCTTGTACATTAGTGCTCATCAATCCGGTCTAGCAACCATTGTCCGAGCTCTTCCTGGGAGAATGGCCAGCCAAGCTCTCTGTCAGTATGAGTGGCCAGTACAGGGATACGAGTACCGTATAATTCAATGAGCTGGTCGCTGTCACTGATCTCTACCGATTGATATTGAAACTCATTGGCCAGTTGCGGGTGTTGGCCGAGAACCTTCAATAGAGCTTCGGCATCATCACAAAGATGACATCCGGATGTGGTATAAAAGAAAAGAGAAATCACAGTTAACCTGAACAATGACACAGTGAAATTAGGTACAATTGTATCAGGACATAAGCGGCTGGATCATCATAAATGGGTCTGGTGAGCTGAGTTCTTCGAATAAAGATAATCAGGTCATAATATGGATTTTAGTTTTTTCAATCAGTTAATGATGATTTTGGCCATGTCAGTGGCCACGATCGCTCTCTTTCACCGGCTGAATCTTCCGGAAAGCCTTGGTTATCTGACCGTTGGTATTGTTCTTGGCCCAACGGCCAGTGGGTTTATCGACAGTAGCTTCGATATCACACTACTGGCTGAAATAGGTGTGGTCTTCCTGCTGTTTACTCTCGGGCTGGAATTCTCTTTCAAACGCATTAAGTCCATGAAGCGGGAAGTATTTGGTCTGGGTGGAACCCAAGTGCTGCTTTGCGGTGCAGGTATCTTTTTTGCTCTGATGATTTTGCAAAGTCCGACCAAGGAAGCCCTTATTGTGGCAGCGGCCTTGGCATTGTCCTCTACCGCTATTGTTTCCAAGGAATTGACCCAGAGCAACAAGATTCGGAGTCGTCAGGGGCAACTGGCCATTGGAGTACTGCTGTTTCAGGATATTGCAGCGGTTCTGTTCCTTATTCTGGTACCTGCCCTGGCGGGATCCGAAGGCAACTCGATGGTGACTACCATTGGTATGGCACTTACCAAGGGTTTGATCTTCGTTCTGGTGATGACTGCCGTAGGTAAATGGTTTATGCCTGCCATTTTCAATGAAGTAGCGAGAGTTCGCTCGGAAGAACTGTTTGTTCTGACTGCGTTGATGATTGCTTTGATGGCCGCCTGGCTCACTCATATTCTGGGGCTTTCCATGGCTCTGGGTGGTTTTGTAGCAGGCATGATGTTGGGAGAAAGTAACTATAAACACCAGGTGGAAGCGGACATACGTCCTTTCCGGGACATTCTCCTGGGGCTGTTCTTTGTCTCTGTTGGCCTGATGTTGGATCTCGATATTTTGGCTCGTTATTGGCCGGCCGTGTTACTGGGTACTCTTTCCCTGATCCTGTTTAAGCTGGGTGTAATTACCATGCTGGCAAGGTTGATGGATGAGAAAAAGCCAACCTCTTTCAAGACTGCACTGTCGCTCAGTCAGGGAGGGGAATTCTGTTTTGCTCTGATAGCTCTGGCGACTCAGTATGGTCAAACCGGTGGAGAGAAAGCTTCTATCGTGCTGGCCGTAACCATTCTGTCGATGATGGTGGCTCCGTTGTTGATTCGAAACAGTGACAGGCTCAGTAATCTGCTTTATCGGGAACAGCAAAAAGCCCGGATTGATGACAATGTTGTGCGGGCGACACAACAAGTCGAACATCTCAACAGTCATACTCTTATTTGCGGGTATGGACGTGTTGGTCAAACGATCAGTCGCTTTTTGTCACAGGAAAAAATACCTTTTGTTGCACTGGATGATGATCCTCTGCACGTTCATGAGGCTGGGCTGGCGGGTGAACCGGTATTTTATGGGGACTGCCGCAGGCTTGAACTTCTGGAATCATTGGGCGTTGCCAGAGCCAGGCAAGTGATTGTTTGCATTGATAACAGCGCTAGCGCTCTGGTGATTGTTCAAACAATTCGCAGCAAATATCCGGATGTACCTATTCTGGTCAGAACCAGAGATGACAGCCTAAGTAATGAATTGAAAGCGGCAGGAACCACTGCGGTGATTCCGGAGGTTCTGGAATCCAGCCTGATGATTGTTAAACATGTGCTGATCATGCTGGGAATGGATCGACAGCAGGTAAGAGATAAAATTACTGCGGCCAGAGAACAGCACTACGATATCCTAAGTGGTTTTTATCCAGGTTATGAAGACCTGCTGATTGAACAGGGTCAGAATGCTTTGCGACATGCCGTTACTATTCCGGCTCAATGTGATTCAGTAGGGCAGTCAATTGATCGTCTGCCTATTGAAGAGGGGGCCACGGTTGTAGAGGTAAAACGTAAAGAGCAGGTTCTATCTAATGAACAGTGTGGTGAAATTCAGGCCGGGGACATTCTGATTTTATCTGGTTCACTAGGAGCGCTTCAGCAGTCTGAGAAAAACCTTATTTAAAAAAAAATTTCCTCAATAGCCCCTTGCTCTCTTGTTCTTGAATAACAGTACAAGAGAGCTAGTTCTTCGAATTAGTAGATATTCCTCTCTCCTTATATTCCCTTTTATTCTAATGACATAGAGACCTTTTTTAATCCTTTATGTCAAAGCTCCTATAATTCAGAACTCTTTTAAATCAATAAAGCAGATGGAGCTGATAAGGAGAAAATATGAAGTTGTTTTCTGCGGCGATAATTACGATATCTCTCTTAATTCCCTCCCTGTTATACGCCGATGGAATAGGTGCTTTATTTAACAAGTCCGATTATAAAATAATCGATGGTAAGACATGTGTACCCTACCGGGCTGTATACAATGAAGCCAAACAAAACAATCCTGTCCAGATTTCAAATTTTGCTTTTCCCTTACTTGCCGTAATCGGCGGTGCTGGTGTAATGGGAGGTGGCATTAACCCTGATCAGCATGGTTGGGGGAAGATGACATTTCTTACGCTTTTTAGTGCCATATTTACCTTCAGGCAACTCGAAATCGGTGTGATGACGCCTAAACTGGCCCCTTATGAAGTCAGCTTTATTCCTGATGCCAGCTGTCCATTAAGCAGTCAGCAAAGTGATCGCGGTTTGTCAGAGCCCGACTCTAACTGGAACATCAGCTCTCATCCTGACACCTGCCTTGTTATTGATTGTGAATCATATAAGCCGGTCATTACGCCCTTGCTAACAGCGGGCGCGGTAGGTGGAGTCAATTTCGGATTGAACATGCTGCTGGAACTGGGCTTTACCCATAAATCCACCACAGGTCTAACTGTGCCCGGGGTTGCAAGCATAGGGTTCAAATCCATTGCATTGACCAGTGGTGTCGAATCTCAACTGACTCTGGCTGCCAAAAATCATTTTCAAAATCAGCATGGTCTTGATGATGCCAAAGCTCAAGCCCTGGCAGCGTTCAGTTCATTTGCTGCTTATAGCGGGATTGTTTCTCTAGGAGCGTATCTGGGGGTGATGGAAATGGGGTCTGCAACGGGTGAGTCATTGTCGAAAATCATAACTGGCTATGGTGCCGATAAGCTGCCAGAGGCCTTGAGTGTAACCGCTGCTTACTCTCTGCAGTCCAGCGTTGAAAATACCTGTATTGCAACGTTCAACAGTATGTATCCCAATACCCAGATTAGTGATGATGAAAAGAAAAGGCTGTGTCAGTTTTCAACATCTACTGTTTTCGCACTACTTGCAAATGCTGGTTTGCTCAAATTTACTGAACCATCCTTCAAAAAGGTTTTTCTGGAAAATTACGTTGAAGCCAGTTCTCTGACCATTACCGATGCCCTGGTCAGTTATGGTCGTACCTTCAGTGATGACCCGTTATACAGTGATTTGTTTGGACTCTCTTTTGGGGCGGGTTACACCCTCTCTATGGTTGGGATTGATATGCTGCTCAAAGGTACGGCTTTCACAACCAATGCTGTCCATGGTGCTGGTTTAATCATGATTCTGGAGGGAACCCGTTCAGTTCTGACCCATGCTTATGCCCTTCGACCTGAGTTCATGGGTGGACGGGAAAGAAAAGATACAGAAGAAGGCACTTTCTACTGTTCATCTGAATAATGAGTTTGACGGTCTCTCGGTCTTACTCCCACAGGACAACGTAGCAATGAGCCTGATCCATCTGGAGCAAATATATAATGCACAGGGTTGCCACTCAATTTTTTCTCGTAATCAGTTTGTTGATGTCAATAAGCATGAGCGTTGCGGCTACTCAGCAAGACGATGGGCGTCAAGGCTTTACTGAGTATTCTGATGGTGATGGCCAGAGCTTTAGATCCAGGATGCTTCATGGGAATGCTGACACTCTGGATGTTATTACAAATATTTTTCTGGTTGTTCCAGGTGAGCCAACCAAAGGCTTGGCTTGTTTGACTGAAGATGGTTACCTAAGCAGTAGGGACGAAGCCATTGATAGTACGGTGGTTGATCCGTCTATCAATCATTTTGATCACAACCAGATTGATATTGTTGGCTTTAGCACTGAGATGAACAAGATTATACAGCTCCGTTCAACGGTGGAAGAGGATCCTTCATCTGATGCTCAGCTTAAGTATATTGGCTTTAAGTCTGCCATGGATGAAATGTCCAGTATGGCAAAAGAAGTGAGTCAATCATCTGAGAATATCAGCCAGATCGGTGACGAAAAAGCAGTACCCGATTTCTTTTCCAGATTAATTCCGCTGGTTTTGGAATATGGTTTCAATAGCTTTCTATACAGCATGGGTAATGAAGGTCGAATAGATCTGAAATTTGGTTATATGGGGCACTACATCCAAACGGGTACTCTGTCGGAAGTCCTATATGGGGGTTCAGTTATCAACGCGACACTTGCTGAACAGAATGCGACGATAACATCTGATACCGAACTGGACACTGCTATTATTTGCAGTGGCGTACTGCTCTCTGTCTGCCTCGCTAAAGGTGATTTTTCAATAGATAAAAATCACGCAACACACAGTAAGACCTTTCTGATGATGCTCAGCAAAGTGCCAGCGAATATGATGACCAAGGTCGGAAATCGGTTTTTTAGTCAACTGTATTCAGAATATGACAAAGTTTATCAGACAATGTATGGACAGTTGACAACCAGTACTACCTGGGCTGCAGGTTATCTAGTAGTTGAAGTATTAAGAGCAGGAAAATATAAAGATACATATTTACTGACAATCCCTGCAGGCCATTGTCTTTCATGCGCATTCAGTAATACGGGAAAAACGACCTATATCGGTATCAATTCCTTACTTGGTAAGGACCAGACTGGCAACAATGCCGTTTTGGCTCACCTAATCTCTGCAGGACTTCATGCTGGCGTATCAATTCCAGTGATTATTGTTCTTAAGAAAGTATCAGGAAAATCGGTTGCCCTCATCTTTGTCATGACTTCAGCGGGGCATGTATTTAAAGGAACTTCCTACGCTTTGATGAATAGCATTGGCCAGTACCTTGCAAATCTTGGCTTCAAGGATACAGTGATAGACTCGCTCTGTTTAACGTGTATCGGGCTAGTAGCAAGCCTGAGTTCCGAATACCTTGTGGCTCTTGATCCTAACTTCAGAACCGGTTTCAGTAATACCTATGCAGCCAGCCTGCCCTTTTTGTTGTATTTCACTCTTCAGTGGGCTTTATATTGATCAGTGAATTCCTGATTTACTTAATTGTTAAATGCCAGTTACTATTGAATGAATGGCTACTGGAGCAGCAAGATGAAAAAGGGAACGGGATTTTTTGCCGTTATTCAGAGCACTCTGGCAGCGGCCTTCGGTGTTCAAAGCCAAAAGAACAGACAACGGGATTTTAATGAAGGTAGACCGGCGCACTTCATAATCGCCGGACTGATCGCAACGGCTTTCTTTATTTTTTGTTTGGCATTAATTGTGAAACTGGTACTGAGTTAGGTCAGCTGAAAAGCCGTTTATTGATGACTGACCCAGTAAATGGCGGTTACCACAGCCAGAAGGATAATGCTGACTGCAGCCATTGCGTCAGCGCTGCTATCAGACATGGATTTATCTTTTGTCATAGGTACAACCCTCTCGAATATTGATTGAAGTAGTCCTACCAAGCTAGCGGATCTGGTTTAATTCGACAACTGCTAATGAACGTTCACCCTCCTCTTTAAAAACCGGCGATATACCTTTTTTATCTAGTTATATAAAAATATCTTTTATTACTATTTGTTTGTTTGGTGGTATCTTTCATGGTCACGGCAGTCGGTGCCTTAGCCTGTAAAAAATAGAATAAAACCTCATGTATAAATACGACGAATACGATCAGCGCATCGTCGACGAGAGAGTGAGTCAGTTTCGGGATCAGACTCGCCGTTATCTCGCCGGTGAAATCGCCGAGAATGACTTTCTCCCTCTTCGACTTCACAATGGTCTCTATATCCAGCGTTTCGCGCCCATGATGCGAGTTGCTGTGCCTTACGGCCTGTTAAGTTCGAAACAGGTTCGTCGTCTGGCAGAGATTTCCCGTAAATACGATAAAGGTTATGTGCATTTCACAACCCGTCAAAATGTTCAACTGAACTGGCCTCTTCTGGAAGAGGTCCCTGATATTCTGGCCGATCTGGCAGAAGTGGAAATGCACGCGGTGCAAACCAGTGGTGCCTGTATTCGTAATACTACTTCAGATCAGTTTGCCGGTGTTGCCCATGATGAAATAGTGGATCCACGTCTCTGGTGTGAAGTGATCCGTCAGTGGTCAACATTTCATCCGGAATTTACCTTCCTGCCGCGAAAATTCAAGATTGCAGTCTGTGGCGCAGAAGAAGACCGGGCAGCGACGCTAGTACATGATATTGGCGTGCATACGTTCAAGAACGCCAATAACGAAGTTCGTTTCAAGATTCTTGTCGGTGGCGGCCTGGGTCGTACGCCTATGACGGCCAGTGTCATTCGAGAGTCTCTGGAACCTGAGCATTTGCTGACATATCTTGAGTCAATTCTTCGTGTTTATAACCGTTATGGGCGCAGAGACAACAAGTACAAGGCTCGAATTAAGATATTGGTGAAAGCTGTGACTCCTGCAGTTTTTGCAGAGAAAGTTGAAGCTGAATGGCAGATCATGAAAGAAAGATCTTCATCTCTGCCTGCCCATGAAATTAACCGTGTCAGCCAGCATTTCACTGCTCCGGATTATCAGGCTTTGGATAATCTGGATTGGAATGATCTTTCTCTCAGTGCTCCGTCCAGTTTTCAAAGCTGGTTGAAGCAGAACGTATTCCGACATAAAAAATCAGGATACGCTGCTGTGACATTGACGCTCAAAGCAACAGGTGATGCTCCTGGAGATATTTCTGCAGAAAAGCTGGATGTGGTGGCTGATCTTGCAGACCAATACAGTTTGGGTGAAATAAGAGTCAGTCATGAGCAAAATCTGATTCTGTCTGATGTGCAACAAAATCAGCTGGTTGAACTCTGGCAAAAACTGGGTCAATTTGACTTGGCTACACCCAACCGAGGGTTATTGACTGATGTTATTTGCTGCCCGGGCGGCGATTTCTGCGCTCTGGCAAATGCGCGCTCTATTCCATTGTCAGAAGCGATTCAACGTAAATTTGAGGACATCGATTATCTTCATGATATTGGCGAAATCGACCTGAATATTTCCGGCTGCATGAATGCCTGTGCCCATCACCATGTAGGACACATTGGTGTTCTCGGTGTTGACCGTAAAGGTGAAGAGTACTTCCAGATTCAGCTGGGTGGTTCTGCTTCCAAAGAAGCAACTCTGGGGAAAATCATTGGGCCTTCATTTAAGCGTGAAGATGTTCCCGATATCCTCGAGAAAATTCTGGATGTTTATGTAGAACAACGTCATGAAGACGAACGTTTTATTGATACTTGCCAGCGTATCGGTCTCCAGCCATTCAAGGAGAGAGTGTATGCCAAGGCTGCTTAAAAATAATGAGTTCTATGAGGACTCTGTCATTGTTGTGACCGCTGAAACAGATTTGAGTTCTGTACAGGGTGCTCTTCTGGTCCCCGTTAAACTCTGGCTGGTTGACTCAGAGCAATATAAAAATTTGAGTCAAATGGTTGGTTTGCTGTTTGAGGCTGATGATGTACCAGAGTCTGTTGCAAACGATCTCAATAATTTTGAGTTGATCGTTGTGAACTTTCCCGGTTTCATGGACGGTCGTGGCTACTCTACCGCTCGTGAACTGAGAGACTACTATAAATTTGAAGGCGAGATCAGAGCGTCGGGTGATGTTCTTATTGATCAACTGTTTGCTATGAAACGTTGTGGTTTTGACAGTTTTCTTCTGCGAGATGATCAGAAGCAGGAAGATGCCTTGAAAGCTCTGGATACCTTTACCCTTAGGTATCAAGGCAGCAGTGACGACCTTCAGCCGCTTTATCGAAAAAGAACCTGAGTTTGCCTGACAGGAAAGTTGTTCTGACTTTCCTGCCAAGCCCCTACATTCCCTCCCCTCCATTGTTATACCTGTAGTCCTTGAAAATCAGGAGTAGACATAAACACACCAATATCAGAGGAACTGCTTCCAAGCAGTGTAATAATTGATCATTTAAATCAGCTGAAACCCGCTATGTTTGGTTTGACTTGTTTCTGTAATCACTTCCTATTACAGGCAGTGATTACAGATTATTAATTACTGCTATTATTTGAACAGCGTCGTCTGTAATATCATTAAAAAATGGCGTAATGCCTGAAAGGAATCAACAAAAGCTACAGGGAACCCTGCTTCCAGCCAGTGTAAATGGTTGAAATCCTCGTGCGGTAGCGTGCTCAACGATCAGCCGGGCTAAGCACCGCTCTGCCACCCCGGTTAAGCGCATGGGTGTCAATCATCGTAGTATTCACATTTGCATGCTCTAACAATTCCTGAATTGTTCTGATGTCATAACCACTTTCTAGAAGATGAGTGGCAAAACTGTGCCTAAAGGTATGGCAGCTGGCGTGTTTGTTGACACCGGCTTTTTTTACAGCAATTTTGACGTATATTTGAATGTTTCTTTCGTTTAAGTGGTGGCGCCCTGTTTTTCCAGTTCGAGGATCTGTTGTGAGTTGCGAACTTGAAAAAACATACTGCCATGCTAATTCACGACCGGCATTGGGGCATTTTCTGGCGAGTGCATTGGGAAGATGAACGAAAGTGACACCTTCAGACAGAGCCTTTTCATGCAGTAGACGAGATTGCTCTATGTGCTGTTTAAGTCCTGCCACAGCAACATTGGGTAAAAGAGTCATCCTGTCTTTTCCACTCTTGCCGTGGCGAACAGTAATTTCTTTACGACCAAAATCGACATCTTTTACTCGCAAACGAACCGCTTCTTTAATCCGTAAGCCAGCCCCATACATTAACTGAGCAACGAGCAACGAGCAATGAAGTGCCAGTCAGATGAACCATGATGGAGTGAGTCTCGTCAATGGATAATACGACGGGTAACTTTTTTGGACGTCTGGCATTGAGCCAGTCACTGATAGTGACATTTTCACGCCCAAGTACTTGCTTATATAAAAAGACAAGGGCACTGAGTGCTTGTTGTTGAGTGCTAACAGCAACATGCCTTTTCATCACTAGATAAGTCAGAAAGTTTGCGACATCCTCTCCTGTCAGAGCATCTAGGTGCTTCATGTTGTGAAACTGAATAAATTTTTTTATCCAGGCCCAATACGAACGCTCTGTGGCCAGAGAGTAGTTTGCACTGCGGATAACAATTCGGAATTTTTCTTGAAGTCTCATTGGATCAACAACTGTATATTAATACAGTAAAAGTAGTTCGTATAAACAGATTTTCAAGAAGTCTGTAAGGCTATGAAAAAGCAGGAAAAAGCTAAGTAGAGAAACGACTCTTTACTTTAGCGAAAAATATACAAAGACCGAAATACGAACCCTGTAATAAGGCAGGTTCAGTCGAGAACATATTGAAAGTCTTGCAAGACAAGGCGTAGGATATGCTCACATAATAAATCTACAGCATCTTATGCGAACTGAAGTCGTGTAAGCAGCTGTTGTACGAGCCCAGCTACCGCTGGGGGAAGCTGAAGGAGAGAAAATAGTCTACCTTAGAGTGTTTCTGACCCACTGATGGCCTGCAATGAACACTACGGTTCAAAGCATTTTCAAACAGTCCTTCCAAGACTATACCCAATGCAAAAAATTGCCACTCCATCACTACAAAGCGGCCAATGATTTTATGGGCTGCCGCACTGCGGCCATGGGGGGGCACATACAAGCCTGTCCTGACGGGCATGTGGAAAAAATCTGGTACAACTCCTGCCGGCATCGCAATTGCCCACAGTGCAATAAAATTCAGGTTGAACGCTGGCTCGATACCCAGAAACGGAAACTGATTGATACTGCACATCGGCACCTTGTCTTTACCATGCCCCACGAATTGAACGAACTCTGGTTGATGAACAGCAGCCTGATGACAGATCTTCTTTTCAAGGCTGCCAGTGAAACGCTCAAGGAACTCTTCAACGATAAAAAGTATCTTGGCGCTGACACCGGTTTTATTCTGAACCTGCATACTTGGGGGCGTAACCTCAGCTTGCATCTACACCTTCACTGCCTGATTACAGAAGGCGGGTTGACCCACGATGGGGAATGGAAGCTGCCGGTAAAAAAATGCTTCCTACCGTACCGAGTCATCATGAGAGTGTTCCGGGGCAAGCTCTGCGCAGCCCTCAAAGCACACGCTGATATTCGCCGACCTCAAACGATGAGTTCAACCGGTTACAGGAATCTGCTCAATCAGCTGGGACGCAAAGACTGGCACGTCGAGATCATGGAGCCTTACGAACATGGCGAGGGTGTCATCAATTATCTGGCACGCTATGTAAAAGGTGGTCCGATCAACAACGGGCAGCTCCATGAAGTACATGACAAGGTCATTCTGAAATACCAGAGTCACCGAACGCAACGACAGGAGCTTCACAGTTACAGCCGCAAGGGGTTTATCACACAACTGCTGATCCATGTTCCCGATAAAGGAAAACGGACCCTTCGGTTTTACGGACTCTACACCAGCGGAAAGCGTAAGGCCCTTAATCAGGCCAGAGCGCTCCATAAACAGGCGCCTGCCGAAACAAAATTACCGGAATTTGACTGGCAAAGTTACCTGGAACAACAAGGGGGTGGTGAACACATACGCTGTTCAACCTGCCAGAAGCTGCTGATACCGAAAGAAAGACTGTTCAGGGGAAGAGACCCGAGCACGTCATGGTATTATATTTTGAACAACGTAGAGAAATTGAATCTGGTCGCTTGAATCAGTAGCCAGCATTTGTCTAATCGATGAAAACGAGCAGTAAACTGAACGATAGATCGAAATAAATGACCTTAAAGATCATAAAAAAAACACCGGATCGAGCAGCTTACAGAGAATATCTGTTATAAACGACGAGAGTCGAACACAGTTAGATCCATAGTCGCGAGTCCGTGCAAGGGCACGCACAACAAGTCGTTCCAGCCGACCCGATTACCTTCCCAGTGTTCTGCCTTAATCCTGAGCATACTTTGAGGGCATCATACGGGCAGCTGAACTAAGCGTTAAATTTCTCAAGAGTACGTGGATGGATTCGAGTGTGAGTGACTTAAAAAATATTGAAAAACTGGTCTTTTCCTTTTTCTGTGACTCTTCAGATTTTAATGGAATTCCTTTGCGACAGGTTTCACAAGACTTGAACTTAGAATATGAAGAGTCAATTGACCACATAAAAGAGCTTGTAAAATCTGGAATTGTTTCAATTCAATCTAGCACCAATCCTCACATTATTGGTTTTCAGCATCATTCAGTTCAATCTCAATTAGAGATACTAGAACACGCAAAATCAATTAAAGTGGAGAAACAATCATTCGGTAACTTCGAACTAGCAGTAGAGACAACCGAATACCCTATTTGCTTATACCCAACTCCGGAATATGCAAAAGAAAATCGAGATATTGATAAGTATGGGTACGCAAAATATAGTATTGATTTGGCTCTATCTGAACCTCAAATGAATTTTAGGTTTTTTGAAACAGACATTCTAGAGCGTTACTCGAATGAACCTCGATTTGATTTTGAGTTTAAAGATTTTAGTGGTCAAATATCATGTAAATATGATGATGAAGGCAATCCAATACTTAGAGAAGAAGATCAAATATTTTTAAAATCATTTGGCCTAGGGTTTGATTCGTCAGACGCTAGGGTTGTAGCTGTTATGCTTTGTGATTTGGGCAAGCTTTCTTCTGAACATCAAGTTGCTTGGGGAGCTAAAGAAATACCCGGCACAGAATGTAAGGTACTAGATGATTATTATAATAACTTAATTTTAGGGCAGTGGATAACATCAAAATCTGTGTTCACTGCATTGATTGATGAAATCAATGCTATCTACAAAATTACTGAGTCAATTTTTGGTGTACCGCTCTTTCATAAAGAGCTAGATGGTGAGCACCGCCCTAAGAACTTCACATTTTTCTTTTCGCCTACGTCCAAAAATTATTACGACTTCATTAACCTTCTTGATAAATATCTATCAGAGAATATTAACAAGTCATTTTTTGAGAGTTCGCTAGAGCTAGAAGAGCTAAAACCCATTGGCGACAATATGGTGGAAAGAGTCCAAAAAGGAACGCTAAGACTCCTAGAGGAATGGGTGAATCAGTCTTTTAGATTTCCAGATGACTCTTTCCCCAAAAAAATGTTGGAGCCTTTAAAGAATGTGAGAAGAGAGCGACAAAAACCGGCTCATAAAGTCATTGAAAATGATTATGATCCTAAGTTTATTGATAAACAAAAGAAAATTGTTGAAGCGTGTTACATATCAATAGGTAGCTTAAGAAAAAATCTTCAAACTCACCCTAAAGCAAAAGACGCAGAGTTAGACGATAGGCTGGATCGAGATAATGTTAAGTACTTCTAGTCAGGAGCAGCCAAAATTTAACAAGCGCATGTTATCGGACTGGTTTTCCGCTGCGCTCCAATCCAGCCGCAAATGCGGGCATTAAGTTTCAATCAGGATCAACATGCAAGAAAACGTTAAAGAATCTTGGGAAAGGTTTCTAAATCCTGAGTCCCTGAAGATAAATATAATAACAGCGTCGATTTTTTCGATGGCTTTTGAAATGCTCAAAACAAGTATTATCGAAAAAATTGAAGGATTTTTCACTAATGGTTTTGATGAAAATGGTTTAATTGTTAGCTCTGAATATAAAGAGAAAGTGCTTTCCTTAAATCGGAGTCCTTTATATGCTTCTCTTCAATGGCTAAAAAACATGGACGCCATTGTACAGGATGACTTAGATAAGTTTGAAAAAATTAAAAAATGTAGGAACTCGCTTACACACGAAATGTTAAAGATTACAGCAGAAGGTATCGAGCCTGATGTTGATATTTTATTTACTGAAATGGTTACTCTTCTAAGAAAGGTTGAAATCTGGTGGTTCGAAAACCTCGAAATGGCAATAGATCCAGATTCTTATCCACCAGATTTTGACCTTGATCAAGTTACTCCAGGGCCTGTTTGGAGCCTTCAAATGCTCATAGATATAGCTCTTGGACCAGAAGATAAAGCCATGGATTATTACAATAACTTTGTAGCTCAGTGCAAAGAAACTTAACGAATAAGGATAGATTGCGCCCAGCCGCAATCTTATCCGGTTGTTGCGCAAGCCCGGGTTGATTTATGGTGAAGGTGGTCTATTGAAGATATCTTTTCTTACGGGTATTAAATCAGAGCGTTTTTTCTGAACGCTCTTTATTCAAGATGTAAGCTAGCCGACCACTGCTTAATAGTAGTCTGACGCTTTATCATTCTGTAGGACGACTTTTTATTTCCTCCGTTCTTGTGAATGGCGATGAGTATTTCTGGTTGTTAACTCAGGTCGGTTTCATAACACGGAATGCTATGTGCTTCATGGATTCACCACACGCCCTGCATTTGAATACCGGTCGAATGATGGCTTTTATTGGGCTAATAATGACGTTGAGAAGCAACTGCACCAAAAACAGTCGCTTCTTTGCATTGCTGTGTAGAAATCCGTAATCCCGAGATCGACGGAAGCGTTTGGGGATTAACCATTGGCCGAAAGAACTGGCTCTTTGCCGATACGCCCAAAGGAGCAAAAGCCAGCGCCATGTATTACAGCCTGATCGAAAGCGCGAAAGCCAACGGTCTGGAGCCCTTCGACTACCTGAGTCGTATTTTGAAAGCACTGCCTTACGCTGACACCGTAGAGAAGTTGGAACAACTCCTACCTTGGGCAGTGAAGGCGACCGGGGTGCTTTCAAAAGTAACTGAATAAGGAAGGTGGAGCAACTACGTGGGTTTAATTGGCGCTTACCTATCATCTATCATCTATCATCTATCATCTATCATCTATCATCTATCATCTAATTGCGTTTCGGGGTTTGATTGGATCGCCTCATTCAATAATTTCAACGCACCTTTGACTCTCAGAAAGTTATCCGTTGAAGCTGCTTCAAGAAAAGCAGGACAATCTAGATATCTAAACATCGTCTTAAGTTCATCAAGTCGCCATTGATTTAGGTCTGAAGACGAAATCACTCCAGCAATCTGTTCTGCAATCTTAACAGCATTTACGTTAAGATAGTGATCATTAAAAAAACCCATGATGCAACAAAGATATTTTGGAGACCACGAACTCCTTTCTAAAGACAGTGTTTGCTTGCCTATTACTGTCTCCAAATTCACTAATTTTGAAATATCATAAAATGTTCGATACGAACTTTCATTGTAAAATTTGTAAATGCCAATCAGTGAACATACTTGGGCTTCGGACAAATTATTCCTGACCAAATCAAACAAGTACTCCATGTGTGTCGTTACTAACTGATCGCACTTCGGGTAGGCAAAGAAGTGATGAGTTAATAACATATTCAATATAGAATTCAGAATAAAACAGGTATCATCAAAATCTCTCTCCTCTTGTTGCCAGACTTTATCAACAGTTCTCACTATATTGAGGAGAAGAGTGTTATAGCGATAATCAAAACATACATGTCGCAGCATACAATAGAAAGAACAAAGTTCCTCCAGCCGCCACTCTTGCAATAAGGAAAGAGGGAAGTTCCTTTTACAACGCCGAGGTGATTTGACAGCCTTACGCAGTAATCGTATACACCCCATATTTACAGGTAGGCTCCCCAAATCTGCGGGAATTACATTCGAAGTAGGGAGTATTTGCCTGAGGAATACTGTCCGACATTCTCCAATTTTGTCTCGCTCCAAAGGCTGAAATTGTTTGATTTCTTTCCTGCCCCATGCCGATAGCGATGACTTCCAAACATCTGAAGTGATGGCTCGATTAAACCGACTACAGGTTCTGCGCAAAGCACAGAGGCGTTTCGGACAACAGTATGAAAAAATGCGTCCCAGCACCTCATCGGTTAGGTCCAATATATGAGGCGTCCTTTCGAAGGCGGTTGAGATCCAAGGTAACTGCTCATTTTTTATATGTGAATTTTGAGCAATGCGTTCCAGCACCTCATCGGTTAGGTCCAATATATGAGGCGTCCTTTCGAAGGCGGTTGAGATCCAAGGTAACTGCTCATTTTTTATATGTGAATTTTGAGCAGTTACGATCCAAGTGCATATTTTCCCTATGGCTCTACAAGCTTCCTTAAAGCAGCTTCGTTCAGCATCAGCAGGTTCAGCCGTTTCTATTGATGTCACTTCGAGCTTCTGATTACCTGACGGTCTCTGTGAAGCCAAGCGGTTTCTTACTGAACTTTCAGCTTGCGTCGAAACCGTTGAAACGACTGCCATTGATACCGATGCAGAAGCCTCTGTTCCTTTGGTTGTTGAATAATGAGACTCACTGACCACTCGCGAGGAAGTATCAGTATGGGTTACTTGCTTTGGCTGCCAGGTAATAGTTCCACCTTGGGTGCTGCTAACCGAAGCGGGACTGGGTTTGATCGTTAAAATATCAGTATCTAATTCCAAAATGACAGAACCATCAATCCATTGTCGATTAATGATCCCAGTAGGCATCGGCGTAGGCGTCTGCAGTATTGGAGTTGCAGTGGAACTTTCCAGCAACTGAGTATCAATCCTGGTGCTCAGGGTAGGTGCGCCTTTATAGGTGGACGGCGTTATAAATTCAGGCGTTAGCAGGTGATCTACCTGAGCCGAAGTGGAGCCAATACTCTGGCTGACCCAGATGATGGTTTCGGCGATCCATTTCATGACTGGCATGGAGAAATAAACCAGTGCTGGTGTTTGATCTACCTGAGTAATCCCCGTGCTCAATGTAGCGGTCGGTTGAATTAAATCAAGCGGTAATGCCACTTCAACCTGAACAGCATTAATAGCAGGATCCCAAGCCGATAATTGAGGATCGTTCGTTTCTGCCTTCGCAATTAATGCGTCTCTGATTTTTTTTGTGATATTGGCTGCTGGCTGGTAAGTGATACTGAGAGAATGAGACGTACGCACCACATTTGAAATCTGGTTTTTCATCATGACGCAGGATAAATCAGGGTGGCAATCCGGGTTGTGTATCGCTGGCTGGTTACCCGCTTTTGTTTCAAAAACAGCATGATGACCATAAGCCTTGACGGCTATATCACCAATCTCACCCTCTAGCACCAGCGGCCCGGAAAGCTCGCCAAATATTTGGGCTGAAGCGACTTGGCACTGAACAGTCAGGGCTAATAATATCGAAAGCAGAGGAAGATTCATAAATAATTCAGATGATAGTTTCGGCGATCCATTTCATGAATGACATGGAGAAATAAACCAGTGCTGGTGTTTGATCTACCTGAGTAATCCCCGTGCTCAATGTAGCGGTTGGTTGAATTAAATCAAGCGGTAATGCCACTTCAACCTGAACAGCATTAATAGCAGGATCCCAACCCAATAATTGAAGGTCGTTCGTTTCTGCCTTCGCAATTAATGCGTCTCTGATTTTTTTGTGGTATTGGCTGCTGGCTGGTAAGTGATAATCACATCATTTATTCAGCTATTCTAACGGATAAGGATACGATGGATGATGCTGTTATTGAGAATTTGTGTAAGCAAATAGAAGTCAATGTTTCTATGAGAAGCTGAAGAACGGGTATCGTGAAGTACCTCTCTTCCTATCCCGATTATGCCTATTCAGATAGAGAGTTCCATACATAAAGATTTATATATTTTTCAGTAACTCTATTGACTATAGAATTAAGCAATTCATATGGAAATTCTGGGTTTTTTTTTGCATGTCGTAAAATAACATCTTTAAACACTGGACGAAGTTGTTTTCCGATATTTTCTAGAAGAATGCTGGATATCTTTGCTTGTTCTATCGTGGATTTTGATAATACATTACACTCGCTAAACGCAGAGAAAAAATATTCGACATGATGATTAATGATAGAAATATCATCCCCATGTCTAAGTAAGTATGTTGGCGGTAATTTAAATGTACATTCTACTTTATGAATTGAATCGATATCTCCTGCAATTATTTGAAAGCTAAAAAAACATATCAAAAGTAATAAAAAGCACTTGAAACTCATCTTTTTTCTTCCCAATAATACTTTATTCAACACGCAGTATAGGTATATACGCATAAGGATAGATTATGCCCAGCCGCAATCTATCTTTATTCGATAGGAGTGGTTAGCTGCTCAACTGAAACTTTTCAATCCAACCTGAATTGCTCTGAAATTTTTCGGTTAATTTTCACTAATTCAACTTGAAAAATCATCGTTGAGTTAGCTGGAATATCAGGATAATTTTCGAGGTAGATGAAACCCGTCTGAAAAGAACGCTTACACAGTTTGCAGAAGAAACGTTGAAATTTAGATGGAACCTTGCCATTGTTTACAACGGCTTCTGTTTTTGAACAATACGCGCAGGGTATTTCCACTGTCGCCATGACAATCCAAAAAAAAGCGGGAAAAGGTACTCTATTCATAAAAGAATGGTAGCAGTCTGTATGCCTTGATCAACGTATTTGAAACATCACCGTAGATTACAAGTTACGTTTTTTCAGTTCTTCACGCCAGAACACTATCAACTCTCTATAGCTGAAAAGATGTTTATCGTTTTCCAAAAGAACTGTGATTTTTCTATATGAAGGTGAAAATCCAGAGGATACCAAATTGTTACATGGATTATGCATCAGTAATTTTTTCTGTTGATCTAAAGCTTCTCTTTTTAATGAAACAGCGCCGAACGCAATAATGACAACCAGCTTGTCAACGGTTGCGTATAAGAGCTGAAGGCTTAAGCCGTTATCTCTGTTTTTAATAATATGCAAACATGAGACTGATAAGTGATAGTACAGTAAAAGATCTTCCCCAGTTTGAAAGTGGAGCCAAGGCCGAAGATTGCTGATCACTGGCTTCCGTCGGTACAGTTGTACGCAACTGCTCATATTTCACATGTGAAACACTACTTCCAGCGTTTACATCAACGTATATAATGGGAGGCCGTATAGGGGCTAGTGTAAATTCTTCATCTGGATTAGAAACAGTCGCGATGATACTGGTATCGACCACTGTATCGGTTGTACTGATATCGTTCATTATTCTGGTTGCTTTGATAATATTCAGCGTCACGGCTGTGGTGTCACCCCTAACTGCCATCGTCACCACAGAACTATCACCATTTATCACATTTATATTGTCCACATTACTTCGTGGGATCACAATTAAGGTCAAACTCTGAATAGGCTCCGCGTAATTCACCGTATATTGTTGATATTCTTTATCAGGCAAATTTACTTGCGTAGTTGTCTGGTTCAGCGACTCGCCGTTGACTTCCACAAGGGTGACGATAAAAATAATATCAGGCTCTGCGTTAGTTAGATCAAGGCTAAAGGGTGGCTGCCACGAGATTTGAAAACTAGACTCTGTAAACTTAACAAGCTTTAAATCTTGCACTGCCTTCAATGGCTCTTGAATCAGCAGTTTTACTGTATTAGTTATAAAAAGGCCTGAGATCAGAGTACCCTCCCGAACTACAGCCAAACAAATCATTTCCGAATTATCGTAAAAATAGTCATTGACTTTGGTATTAATTATCAATGCAGCCGGACCAAATACAGCCGGATCTGACAGCTGATAACGAGGGCGTGCTCTTAAACCAGGTTTATCAGTCGTTATTAG
The DNA here is from genome assembly GCA_004762125.1 of Oceanospirillales bacterium. Taxonomy (GTDB): domain Bacteria; phylum Pseudomonadota; class Gammaproteobacteria; order Pseudomonadales; family Endozoicomonadaceae; genus Endozoicomonas_A. The sequence continues at coordinate 22,737 of SIHQ01000016.1, forward strand.
CCTGTTATTGATGCTCCAATCATAGGTGACAGTGGCAGTGGTGCTCAGAGGAGAATACACACATGGGTACACGGCACGCTCTCCTAAAGCGATAATCTGATCACTAGGTGCTACTGTAAAGTTCGCTGGAATCGGGGCATAGCTCCCTGCCTTCGCGCCCTGTATTAAGCACAGAGTAAGCGACAGTGCTGTTGCAATATACTTAAGCACTTTCTTTCTCCCATTTGTTACTGTCTTAGTTTAGGTGAATGTGCTGGATATTATAGAGTAGTTGAATTAAGGAGGTTGAATCTTTTCCAGTATGAAACGAATCTACAGTTACCCCTGAAGAGCTGTATAGGTGTATCTACTCGGTCTTAACCTTGATGCAGGTTTCATCCATCCGCCAAGAAGTATTGCAAGGATTTATTGATTCGTTATTTGATCACTTTGGACCGGAACTTAAATGCCCGGATTATTCTCTGCTCAGTAAACGACTCAGTGATCTTGACATCAAGGCACCTCGTTACAGTAAGTCGAACTCAACGTCAGACGATAGTGTTGCCATTGACTCTACAGGGCTCAAACGATAAGGCCGAGATGAATGGCATCAAGAAAAACACAAGGTATCGAGTAAGCGAAGCTGGCGTAAAATGCACCTTGGTGTCGGTGATAATCACATCATTTATTCAGCTACTCTAACAGATAAAGATACGATGGATGTTGGTTGGTTCCCATGACGAGGTCTTGGGGAACAGTAATTGCCAGATGAAGACTGTCGATGATGACTTCGCTGTATCCATTGCGGTGCCTGAGTTGTTGCGGGAAAAGTATGGCACCCGTGTAACGGTTGATCAGCTGGCTATCAGGAGCGACCGGCACGGTTATGTTCGTTTACTGCCTACCCTCCTCTTCAAATCCTTTGGGTATATACTTGTTCTGTTTGATGAGATTCTTGCGCTATTCGCCTGAATCACTGACACTTATCAATCAATGAGCCAGTGATCAAACCTCATAATTCTTGGCGGTCTTAATGGAAAGTGGTTCTCTTTTATTTTCGTTTTTCCTGATTTTCAGCGGCGCGGCTGTACTTGCTTCAGTGGCGCTCTTTACCCGTCAACCTTTATTAGTCGCCTATATCGTGCTGGGAGCCATTCTTGGTCCTTATGGTATGGCGCTGGTTACTGATACAAGTCTGCTGAATGATATTGCCCATGTGGGCATCATTTTTCTTCTGTTTTTGCTGGGGCTGGATATGCAGCCCTCTCATCTGGGAACATTACTGAAAAGAACCGCTACGGTCGGTTTGTTAAGTTCGATGATATTTGCTTTGACAGGGTATGGCATCGGTCTAGCTTTTGGGTTCACTCAGCAGGAAGCGTTGATCACCGGCGCTACCATGATGTTTTCCAGTACCATCATTGGTATCAAGCTACTGCCAACAACGGTTCTGCATCATAAGCATACCGGCGAAGTCCTGGTCAGCCTTCTGCTACTTCAGGATTTGTTAGCGATTCTTGTGCTGCTATTGCTCTACAACCTTGAGGGTGGTTTTGCCAACAGTCAGTCGGATATTTTGATGGCCCTCGCCGCTTTGCCACTACTGATTATGGCCGCGTACTGTGCCGTTCGATTCGTTCTTCTTCCGTTAATGGCTCGCTTTGATCGCTTTCATGAGTATATGTTTCTACTGGCTATTGGTTGGTGTCTTGGTTTTGCCGAACTGGCCCACTCTCTCAATCTTTCCTATGAAATAGGCGCTTTTATTGCCGGTGTCAGTTTAGCTACCAGTCCTATTTCCCAGTACATAGCCATAAATTTGAAACCCCTGCGTGACTTCTTTTTGGTGTTGTTCTTCTTCTCCATTGGTGCCAGTTTCAATCTCGCGCTCTGGAACCAGGTCTGGATTCCATCACTGGTGTTGACGGCTGTTTGCATGCTGATCAAACCAGCGACTTTTGGTTTATTGCTTAAACGAAATGAAAGTAAATCAACGGCGTGGGAGGTTGGCTTTCGGTTGGGACAGACCAGTGAGTTTTCGATTCTTATTTCAGTGCTGGCTACGAGCCAGCTATTGATAGGCAGTGTTGCTGCTCATGTGATTCAGGCGACTGCGATTCTTACTCTGATATTTTCATCGTATATCGTTGTCTTTAATTTTGAGTCACCGATTGCTGTTTCGGAAAAGTTAAGAAGGGATTAACTCGTAAGATAGTGGTACTACCAGTACTTAGGCTGGGCTAGCAAAACGTAACATGACAAATACATATTAATTGCAGGTTGGATTAAAAACAAAGTTCTAACCCAACCTGCTCTAAGTACTAATGAAACGTGCTCATTAAAAGAATTAACTAAAAAAACGGGTTTCAGAGAGTTTTTCCCAGACTCTGGTGAGAGCCCTTTCGGCAGAAGACTCCGCAGCTAGGCCTAGTTTTTCAGGCAATCCTTTTTTGGTGGTGTATGTCACCTGAACGATATCCAGCTTATCAACCTGACTGTAGATGTACTCGTCACTGGTCATGATTTTGTCAACAAGCTTTTGCTCTAATGCTTGTTGGCCATACCAGATTTCACCGGTAGCCACCTCTTCGATTTCAACTTGCTTGCGTTCCTGCTTGATAAAATTCTTGAACAGTTCGTGGGTGTCCTGAATATCCTGCTTGAACTTTTCACGACCCTTATCGGTGTTTTCACCCAGCATGGTCAGAGTGCGCTTGTATTCGCCGGCGGTATGAAGCTCGATATCAACATCGTGCTTTTTCAACAGCTTATTAATATTAGGCACTTGTGCCATAACACCAATCGAACCAATTACGGCAAAGGGGGCCGCAATAATTTTATTGGCGGTACAAGCCATCATGTAACCGCCACTGGCTGCAACCTTGTCGACGGCAATAGTGAACTTGATGCCAGTGTCGCGAATACGTTGCAGCTGAGAAGCAGCAAAACCATATGAGTGTACCAGGCCACCAGCACTTTCGAGGCGAACAAGGACTTCATCGGTGGTTTCGGCAACGGACAGAACAGCGGTGACTTCTTCACGGAGTGATTTTGTCGCACTGGCTTTCATATCGCCATGGAAATCAATAACAAAGAGCCTTGGTTTTTGTTCCTTTGGCTTTTTCTTATTGGCTTTTTCCTGTTTTTTCTCTTCTTTATGCAGCTTCTTTATTGCGTCTTTATCAAGCAGACTGTGCTTAAGGTCGGTTTTCAGGAGTTCATAATGCTCATTAAGCTTTTTGATCTCCAGATGACCTTTGGCTGACTGCTTTGATTTTTGACCAAATGATGCTGCAACGGCCAGGCAAATAAGCAAGGCAACCACAAAGGTCACTGCTTTCGCCAGAAATAGGCCATATTCCGCCAAGTACTCCAAAGTTAACCTCCAGATTGAGTAAAAATAGTAAGAGTTGAGGCTAAGGATACCTGATTTTAAGGCAGGGGTAAGGGCCTACAGCATCCTGGCCCAAAGTTTGAACGTTACTCGATATCTTTCTCTGCACTGCCAACTACTGCTGAATTCGGCGTCATGACGATTTCATTATCTTTTCCGTCGTACCTCAGATCATTGAGAATAAATTGCATGGCATTCAATCTGGCTCGCTTCTTGTCATCTGAGCGGACCACAGTCCAGGGTGCATCACGGGTATCGGTATAATGGAACATCTGTTCCTTAGCCTGGGTATAGTCATCCCACTTATCAATAGAAGCTTTGTCTACGGGGGACAGCTTCCATTGTTTAAGGGGATCGGTTCTTCTGCGTTCGAAACGATTAAGCTGTTCCTCCCTGCTGACAGAGAACCAGAGTTTGTAGAGCTTGACGCCGCTGTGAACAAGCATACGTTCAAAGTCTGCCACTTCTCTCATAAAGCTCATGTACTGCTTCTTGGTACAGTACCTCATGACTTTTTCGACTCCAGCACGGTTGTACCATGATCGATCAAAAAGAACGATTTCTCCTGACGTAGGAAGATGCTGAACATATCGTTGAAAATACCATTGCCCCAGTTCTCTGTCTGAGGGTTTCTCAAGAGCAACCACTCTGGCTCCTCGAGGGTTCAGGTGTTCGGTCATTCGCTTGATGGTGCCACCCTTACCTGCTGCATCCCGGCCTTCAAAGATGATGACAACTTTCTTGCCTTTCTCTTTGACCCAGTTCTGCATTTTTACCAGCTCTATCTGCAACAGCCGTTTTTCAGCTTCGTACTCATCGCGTTTAAGCTTCGGAAGTCCGGTGGACTTGATCAGTTTCCTAGCACCCTTGTCCTTTTTTTCAGCGCGGCTCTCGGGTGAATGTTTTGCAACTATCCCCATGCTTTCCTCCATGACGGTTTGGTTGTTTTTATTGTTGTTGTTAAAAGATTATCGCCTTACTCATTTTGCTGTATTGATAGCGATCAATATTACCTCTTTATTGGTACTTCTGTATTAGAGCAAACATTGATTTATTAAGAATAAGGTCTATTTATATCAAGCGGGTTCTGATTTTGATGACAGGAGGCTCGGTATGAGAAAAATAACAATCGTTAAGACAATTGTGAGTGCTTTCATAGGGCTGACTGTTCAGGCAGCTCTAGCAGATACGCTCTGCTGGGACATGCAGAGCAATAAAGCGTCCTATCGGAGTTTGTGCAGATTTAATACCGAAGATCCGGACGGTGATAAGCGTACTTATTTGGGTTACGTTGATCAGGAAAGTAAGACGTGTATTGCTTACCAGAGCGGGAAATCTAAAAATACGTTTTGGTGGTTAAGAGCAGATAAAGTGGGGTTGGAAAGATTCCCCGCAAGCCACAGCCAGAATGATTTTGTAAATACAGTTCCCTACTGTCCTGGAATAAAATCCAAAAATCCAGATGTGTTTCCTGAATCAACAGAAGGTTTATTCTCCGAAAGCGGTATTGTTTGTAAAGCACAAAAATCATTGAGAAAAGAGAAGTACAGAGTTGGTTTGTTAAAAGATGCCGGTGACGAGTTGGTTTGCTCCGATGTATTTGGTGTGACCTACCAATTCGTAAATACACCTGAGATAAGGTCTGTACCAGGGTGGGCTTGTAAAACTAAAGCGTTGGATAAGACTCGATTAGGAAAGCTGTCCGGTTCACATCATGGTAACAAGGTTCAAAAAGCGATGATTGAGCAAGGGTTTATGTTTGGTTCCAAGGATAAAGACGGACATTATATGCTTGGGAATTATGCGGATCACAGTAATAACGGTGATGATAATGTTTTGTTCAAAAACGTGAACCATATTGATTGCGATGTGACTGATTAATTCCTGCAGTAAGTGAACAGACTCAGGATTTCTGAGTCTGCTTTCAAATAGCCAGATCAATCAAACGACGGGCAATAGTAAAAGAAGGCGGAATTTCTGGCAGCTTGTCCGTTCTAAACCAATCACCCGCAGACAGCTCTTTTTCTTCCAGAACAATCTCTCCCGATTCATAGTCCGCATGAAATCCTAGCATCAGCGAATGGGGGAATGGCCAGCTTTGGCTGAAATGATACTGAATATTCTTTACCTTAATACCGGACTCTTCCAAAACTTCACGGTACACCGCCTCTTCTGCCGTTTCGCCTGGCTCCATGAATCCGGCAATAGTCGTATAAACAGGATTATGGCGAAGATGTTTTTGGTGTTGAACCAGTAATAGTTCATCACCTTTTTTTACCAGAACAATAATGCAGGGAGATATTCTGGGGTAATAGCTGGCCTCACAAGAGGTACAGTGCATTGCCCATTCCGCTGCCAGTTTTGTCGTGGCGGAGCCACAACGTCCACAAAAAGCGTGATCTTTTTCAGCTCGAAGCAATTGGGTTGCATGACTATATAGGGCGGCTTCGGCCTCACTGTTTTGTGCCAGAAATTCTCTGGGTTCCTGTATTTCACCGTCGTATGAATCGTTGACTTGAGCAAGAATAATAACCTTCCCCCGTAGTTCTCCTACGGGAAAAAGAATTTCTGTTAATTCAGGTAAGTCAGAGCTGGTCCACAGAAGTGCTTCAGCTGCAGGTACCACTTTCGAGTTATTGAGTAGAAAAAAACGACAATAGTCTGTATTTTCCGGCATAGATTGTCGGCCGGTATAGGCTTGATACTGTTCCATAGGTCAATAAAAAGTAGAAATTCTAAGTGTAAGTACAGGTCTTCACAGTATCACACATACCCAATGGATAAACTGGTGTTTACAACTTAGATACATATAATGGCATCTCCCTAAGGATTTGATTATAAACACAATGGCTTCAACATACCTGACAGCTCTGGGAAAAAACTTCCTGGGCAACACCTCAAGTTGGTATAAACAGGCAATACTGTTTTTCCTGGTGATTAACCCTGTTTTGATCTGGCTTGCCGGACCTGTTGTTACAAGCTGGGTACTGGTGGCCGAGTTCATCTTCACGCTAGCTATGGCACTGAAATGCTATCCGCTTCAACCCGGTGGTTTACTGGTTATCGAAGCGATTGCTCTTGGTTTAACCGATGTAGAGAGCTTGAAAGTTGAGGTATATAACAACTTTCCGGTGATACTGCTGCTGATGTTTATGGTGGCGGGCATCTATTTCATGAAAGGCTTGCTGCTCTACACGTTCACTCGTCTTCTTATTAATGTGCGCTCCAAAACAATCCTTTCCCTGCTCTTCTGTATTGTTTCTGCTGTATTGTCGGCATTCCTTGATGCTTTGACGGTGACGGCTGTATTGATCAGTGTCTGTGTCGGCTTTTACTCGGTCTATCACCGCTTTGCTTCAGGTCAGAAACTGGATCATCAGGGGCATGACCATCATGGTGATCAGCAGGTTAACGAACAACACAGTGAGGAGCTGGAGGATTTTCGAGCTTTCCTACGTAGTCTGCTGATGCACAGTGCCGTTGGTACTGCTCTGGGTGGTGTTTGTACTCTCGTAGGTGAACCGCAGAATTTGCTGATCGCTGAACGTGCAGGCTGGCAGTTTAATGAGTTCTTCATGCAAATGGCTCCGGTTACCATGCCGGTTCTGGTCGCTGGTTTGATGACCTGCGTGCTGTTAGAGAAACTGAAAATTCTTGGTTACGGCGCCCTGCTCCCTGACCGGGTCCGTAATGTTCTGAAAGAGTTCAGTGAACACGAAGACAAGCACAGAACTGACAAAGAACGTGCAGCTCTGGGAGTGCAGTTAGCAGTTGCTCTGATTCTTATTGCTTCATTGTCCCTGCACTTGGCTGAAGTAGGCTTTATCGGTTTGATGGTCATCATACTGATCACCTCTTTTACAGGCATCATTGAAGAGCATCAGTTAGGTAAAGCTTTTGAAGAAGCTATGCCATTCACTGCATTACTGATTGTGTTCTTTGGTATTGTCGCTGTCATTCATGATCAGCATCTATTCACTCCGATTATTACTTTTGTTCTGTCCATGGAAGAACAGTCGCAGATAGGTATGTTCTTTATTGCCAACGGCGTGCTGTCCATGATCAGTGATAACGTTTTTGTTGCCACTATTTATATCAATGAAGTGAAAGCAGCATTGGATGCGGGGCAAATTACCCGAGAACATTTTGAGAAGCTGGCTGTTGCTATTAATACCGGTACTAACCTACCCAGTATTGCAACGCCGAATGGTCAGGCGGCTTTCCTGTTTCTGCTGACGTCTACACTGGCTCCGTTAATAAGACTCTCTTATGGTCGAATGGTGATTATGGCTCTGCCATATACCATAGTCCTGAGTGTTGTCGGATATCTTGCGGTGAATACTATTTAACTGAGTACTATCTAGCTGAATAGTTAGTAAGAGCTGAATAGTTAGTAAGAGCTGAAATCAAAAAGGGAGCCGATACTGGCTCCCTTTTTGATTCTATAAAGGCAGTGCTTACAATGAATTATGAAGTTACCAGAGTTCCTGACCTATTTTTTCCAGCTTTTCCCGGTGAAGTTTTAACTCATCCTCAGAAGCTTTCAATATAGGTAAAGCCGGCCTGTCTGTAGCCAGTCTACGTATGCCTGAAATGTCACCCTCCTGTCCGTTCCCCAATGCTCCAAGTGACAGTGCTGTTTGCCCGCCCGTCATAGACAGATAAACATCGGCTAGAATTTGAGCATCGAGCAGAGCGCCGTGGAAAGTTCGGGATGAATTATCAATAAAGTAACGCTTGCAGAGAGCGTCCAGGTTGTTCTTTTGCCCCGGGTGCTTCTTTCTGGCAATGGCCAGTGAATCCGTTACAGAACAGTAGTCTTCTACCTGGCCGAGACCTGCATTCATCCATTTGAGTTCATGATCCAGGAAGTTGATGTCGAAAGTGGAGTTATGAGCAATCATCTCCGAACCTTTAACAAACTCCAGAAAATCACGGGCTACCGTCGCGAAAAGTGGTTTGTCCTGGACGAATTCGTTGGTGATCCCGTGTATCCGGATAACCTCTTCATCCATGGTACGTTCCGGATTGATGTAAACATGGAAGGTATTTCCGGTGTACTTACGATCAATTAACTCAACGCAGCCAATTTCTACAATTCTGTGCCCCAGGGAAGGGTTGATACCGGTTGTTTCGGTATCCATTATGATCTGACGACTCATTCAGTTTTCCCCTTTATGATTTCCTCGGCACCTTTGCCGGCCAATTCATCCGCCATCTCGTTTTCACGATGGCCGGCATGACCTTTGACCCAGCACCATTCGACCTGATGCCGCTGATTCTGTTCGTCCAGCCGCTGCCACAGATCCTGATTTTTAACAGGCTTACCGGCAGAGGTTTTCCATTGTTTGCGTTTCCAGCCGGAAATCCACTCAGTAATGCCTTTCCTTACATACTGAGAATCGGTCGTCAGCCTGACCTGACAGTCACGTGTCAGAGTTTCCAGACCAACGATGGCAGCCATAAGCTCCATGCGATTATTGGTGGTGTTATCTTCACCACCAAAAAGGCCCTTTTCAGCGGTACCAAAACGCAGTACTACACCCCAGCCACCAGGCCCCGGGTTTCCTTTGCAGGCGCCGTCTGTAAAAAGCTCAACGAGCTTGCTCAATGGTCTTCTCTCACTCTGCTTGATCCCGGAATAGGTTGATGAATCATAGGCTGATTCAGTGTTTTCCAGGAAGGTTTGATAGGGATCATCCCCGGCGTCTCCCGGGTGGCCACCATAATATAGAAGCTGCCAAAAGGAAGACACCAGCGGTTGCACCGCTCTTCCAGCGCTTCGGTACGTTTCTTTTTCAGCAATCGGTTGAAAGGAAATAGGTACGCACCCTGGTGAACCTTTTCCACTCTAAAGCCAAGTAGGGTCAGCCAGTCTTTCATGCGTCGACTGCTGATATGGTGAGTCCCATGAAAGCGTCGCCTGGCCTTGACTGAGAAAACTCTGGAAAGTTGATATAAGCTCCAGGGATTAAATCCAACAACAATCATTTTTCCGCCAGGAATAATGGTGTTGCTTGCTTCACTTAAAAGGCGATGGGGCCTATCTGATGTTTCAATAAGGTGATGGAGTAACACTAAATCCAGGCTGGCCGGTTTTACAGGCCATTGGTAACCGTCGAGAATAAGATCGCTCGACTTACTGTTTGTCAGGCAGGGAGAAAATCGGAAATGTTTACTGACCTGAGATTCTGCTAATAAGTCAGACTCAGGGCACACTGAAAGCTCAACGCCATGATAGCCAAAAATATAGTTCAGCTCTTGCGCAATAAACTGGCGTTCAGATTCAAGAAGATACTGACCCGCACCGGTAGTCAGCCAGTCTGAAATATTTAGCAAACGTTTACTCATATTTGGTCGAGAGGTTTTATTCAACCCAAACATTGTGCTTTTCCATAAACCCAACAAACCTTTATTTCCAATAAAGACACAGTATAACGTCAAGCGTGCCCAACCCTTTTACATAGTATCGCCGGGGTTGTTTTGCAACCAGTCTAATTTCGTTTTTATTACTCTTTACAGCAAAGCCAATGTGTTGTCAGAGCTAAAAAGGTACACTCACGTCACAGAGTGAATAAGGAATTAAAAGCTGAATATGATTAATGTTATTCCTATCCCTGCTTTTGAAGATAACTATATTTGGTGCCTTCAGGGAAGTTCAGGTACTGATTGTCTAGTTGTTGATCCAGGTGATGCCAGCGTTGTACTCGATGTTTTAAAAAAGAATAAATTGACGCTCAAAGGCATTCTGGTCACCCATCACCATTGGGACCATACCAATGGTATAGACGAGCTGTTGCAGCACTTTAACGTACCTGTCTATGGTCCTGATAATAATGATATAAAACAGATCTCTCATCGTGTCAGTGGAGGAGATCGAATTCATTTACTGGAAACAGAGTTTAAGATCATTTCTACGCCGGGCCACACTCTGGATCACGTCTGCTATATTGCAGAGTCGGATGGTGAATCTCCTTTGCTTTTTTGCGGTGACACTCTATTTTCTGCCGGTTGCGGCAGACTGTTTGAGGGAACACCTGAACAAATGTTTCAGTCGCTGAACCAATTGAAGCAGCTGACAGCGAAGACCAGAATATTCTGTACTCACGAATATACAGAGGCAAATATACGTTTTGCTCTGGCAGTAGAACCCAAAAATCAGGTTCTGATTCAGTATGCTGATGAAGTGAAAGCGATAAGAGCCAGTGGTAAGCCTACTTTACCCGTATTGATGGACCAACAACTACAAATAAACCCTTTCCTAAGGACGGATGTGGACAGTGTAATAGAGGCCGTTGTCAGGAAAAATGGCGAAGCTGAGTATACTAGCACCGATGTTTTAAGGGTAATTCGCCAATGGAAGGATAATTTTCAGTAATGGTAGAATGTCCGTCCCAGCGAATAACCAGAAAGCAGCCTATGTCTGAAGCAGTTGACCATAATATGCCTACTCAACCTGGTAGCCTGACAGTGAATACCAAGCTGTTGACCAGAATGATCGGTGTTGCCACCATGGCATTAGCCCTTTCCGGTTGCCAAAATCTTTCCGTACAAGACAACCAAAAGCCAATATCTGAAACTGTCACCGAAAAGGCTATTCCTGCCGAAACCGTTGACTCAAGCAAGATTGTTCGAGAAAAAATAGAAGAGCCAGAACAAGATGCACCTGTTACTGATCTTTGGGTGAGAGCTCGACAAGGGCTTGGACTCAATCTTGATAATAATGACCAAAGAATTTTGACCGAACTGCGCTGGTATAGAAACAACCAGACTTTTTTCGATCGTGTTACCGAACGAGCTTCACCTTACCTGTATTTCATCATTCAGGAAGCGGAGAAAAGAGGTGTTCCCCTAGAGCTGGCTTTATTGCCGGTTGTTGAGAGCACCTATGACCCCTTTGCATACTCTCATGCTGGCGCTTCCGGTCTTTGGCAGTTCATGCCAGCCACTGGTGAGCACTATGGTCTGAAACAGAACTGGTGGTACGACGGACGTCGGGATGTCGTCGCAGCTACCCGTGCTGCTCTCGACTATCTGGTTAATCTGAATAAGATGTTCAATGATTGGGAACTGGCCCTGGCTGCTTTTAACTCCGGTCCTGGTCGAGTTATGGGTGCTGTTAAGAAAAATAGAAAAGCCAAGAAACCAACGGACTTCTGGTCACTGGATTTGCCAAGGGAAACGACACTGTACGTTCCCAAGCTGGTAGCCCTTGGCAAGATTGTTAGAAACCCTGAAAAATTTGGGGTAAAACTGAAACCAGTAGCAAACAAGCCTTTCTTCGCCAAAGTGAAAACTGACGGTCAGCTAGATATGGCGAAAGCCGCAAGATTGTCGAACGTTCCTCTTGATAAGCTCTACAAGTTAAATCCTGGTATCAATCGCTGGTCAACACCTCCGTCAGGCCCTCATTACCTATTGGTTCCAATCAATAAAGCTCAGGGTTTCCGGTCCGAGCTAGCAGAGTTGCCTACGGAAAAGCGTTTGCAGTGGCGCCGTTATTCGGTGACCTCCGGTGACAGCCTGTTGAGAATTGCCAAGAATTTTCGTACCCAGGTGAAGCTGATTAAGGAAGTAAACAAGTTAGACAGCAATATCATTCGTATAGGTCAGAACCTGCTGATTCCTGTACCAGCCCAAAATCGAGAAGAATACTCACTGACCAGTAACCAGAGGCGTTTGACGAGACAGAGCCGAAAGGTCAGTGGCCGTAACCGGGTTAAGTATGAGGTGAAGTCTGGCGACAGCTTTTGGACTATTGCTCGTAAGCACAACACTGGTGTAAATGAGCTAGCGAGATGGAACAACTTGTCACCTCGAGATATGCTGAAAATTGGTCAGGATCTGGTGGTCTGGACTAAAACGGCTGCTACCAAGGACAGCGTTGTTCGAAAGGTTCGTTATAAGGTTCGTGACGGTGACTCTCTTGCCCGAATTGCGAGCAAGTTCAACGTTAACGTCGGACAAATTAAGGTCTGGAATACCTTCGATAGCAAGTACATTCATCCCGGACAAATGATCACACTTTTTGTGGATGTCACCCGATCCAGTAAATAAAAAAATGCCCGGTTAATACCGGGCATTTTTTTGGTAGAGTCATTTTGATAAAGCTTAATCCAAAAATCAGTCCAGCTGTAACTGTTTTGATTCCTGACTGATCATACTAAAAACCGTATGCGCCAGTAACAGGGCTATGGCTAAAACAGTCATATAACTGCCGGCAATAACAAAAGCAGAGACTGTAAAATTCAGAGTTTTAGCGACACCAAGTACTATAGGAAATAGCCAGGAAATAACCGATACCGTGCCTATAGACAGCATCGAACGCATCTCTTTTGGGCTCAAGCTGGTAAGCAGATTACTGCCAATGCTGCGTTTGATCACAGGCATTAGCTTACGATGAACCAGAACGCCATTGAGAGAGAGTACTATGACGATGAAGGTTTTGGCCCAAACTTTCTGATTGTAAAGATATTCGGGTGTGTAAAAGTAATAATAAAGTACGAATAGCAAACCTGATATCCAGAGCATCACTAAACCAGCTAGAACTAACTTGGACACAAATTCAAGAAACTGATATCGCTCCATAGTGACGGCTTCCGAGCGAAAGTAACGCACAATAAAGAGATCCAGTATCCAGGCGCCTCCAAGTCCAAAGGCCAGCCCAGCAAGATGGCTGAAGGTTATCAGGGATTTCAGATTGGTAATGTTCAATAATTCCATGTTTAAAACATCTTCCTTGTTTTGTATCTGAAGGTGCGCTTTCCATGCACCTCGTCACATCCGTTATATACGTCAGTAATTGGACGATATCACAGTAAAGTACCAGTGTGTATTTGCTGTTCTTATAATCATATCAAAGTACTAATCAATAATAATTATCGTTAAAGCGTTCGAGTTTGGATTACGATAAATAGAATCTGACCTATAAATTGTGGCAGTACTCTATGGCTCGTTATTTCAATTGTCTTTCCTTCGCCACCGCCTTCTTCATGTCGCTTCATGCTGGAAGTAGCAGTGCCTTAGAGACCCATGCCAGATCGCTTTACGATCAACCTTTCTACAAACAAGATTTTCAGCATTTCAATTATGTTAATCCTGAAGCGCCCAGAGATGGAATGGTCAGGTTGGCTGTGCTGGGGAGTTTTGACACCTTCAATATCTTTTCTAGCAAGGGAATCCCTGCCACGGTGGGCGGTTTTCTCTATGACAGTCTGATGGTTCGCAGTAAAGATGAGCCCACCAGCATTTACCCTCTCATCGCTAGTTCCATTGAATACCCGGAAGATAACAGCTGGGTAAAATTTCGCATCAACCCCAAAGCCCGATTCAGTGATGGTACCTCTATTACTGCTGATGATATTGCCTATACCTTTCAGCAGTACCGCTCTTCAGATTTATCAAGTTATCAGCACAAGCTTGTGGGGATTGAAAAAGTATCGGTTGTAAAAGGTGACTCGGTTCGATTCGACTTTAACAATGATTCAACCAGAGAGTTACCCTTTAGTATTGCCACACTGCCCATACTGCCCCGCCACTACTGGCAGGATTTGAATTTGAACAGCGCTGACCTCGATATCCCTGTTAGTTCTGGCCCTTATGTCATAAAAAAATTTGACGCAGGAAAGACGATCTGGCTGGAAAGGCTGCCTGACTACTGGGCTGAAAAACTACCGGTGAATGTCGGTCGACACAACTTCAAGTCAATAAAGCAGGTCTATTACCGTAATTCAACGGTTTCGTTGCAGGCATTTTTGGCCAATGAATATGATCTGAGAGTAGAGAATCTGGCCAAAAACTGGCAGTTCGGTTATGAAGGATCTGAGCTTGATTCAGGGCGTATCATCAAGTTGAACCACCCACGAAAAACATTCCAGGTTCAGGCATTTGTTTTCAATACTCGACGTGAAAAATTCAGTCAAAGAGAGGTTCGGGAAGCCATAAGTCAGGGATATGATGGTAGCTGGATCAATAAAAACCTTCTCTATGATGGCTATAAACAGCCTGAAAGCCTTTTTGCACTATCTGATTACGGGCAGAGAGGATTACCTTCGGAAGCGGAAGTAGCACTGTTAGCCCCTTTTCGATCTCAATTACCTGAATCGTTATTCAAAGAACCCTGGCATGGGATGATTTCCAACGGTTCCGGCAATATACGAAAAGCACTCAGCAAGGCAGAGAGACTATTGAATAAAGCGGGCTGGATGAAATCCGGGCGGCAACGATTAAACAAAACAGGTAAATCATTGGATTTCGAACTCTTATTGGCCGTACCTGAGCAAGAGCGTGTGGCCATTCCGTTTCAAAGGAATTTACAACAGCTGGGTATCAACATGCGTATTACAGCGGTCGATATCTCCCAGTATGTACAGAGAGTTCGTGAAAAGGATTATGACATGCTACTGAGATCACTGGTTCATCCTGCAATTCCGGGGCTGGAGCAGAAGGAATATTGGCACAGTTCCAATGCTGACAGTCATGGCAGTCACAATCTTGCAGGGGTTAAAAGTTCGGCTGTCGATGCTGTCTTGGATAATCTTTCCAAAGCGGAAAATTATCAGCAACTAGTAATAGCCCTACGGGCTCTCGACAGAGTGTTGTTGTGGGAATACTTCACGATTCCTCAGTTGTATGCCCCCTATTGGCGAGTTGCATATCGTAAGCAGTTCAACCACCCTAAAATTAGGGCGCTCTATGGTTCGGTTGATTTCAGCCTTTGGTGGCAAAGGACACAATAATGAAACAGTCTGTACTTGGTTTACTTACCTTTTTGATAATCAGTGTTGTTCCCGGAGTGTCCAGTGCCGTAGAGCTGGTCCATGGTATGAGTCGATATGGATCACCTAAATACAAGGAAGGCTTCGAGCATTTTGACTATGTGAATCCAAACGCTCCAAAGGGAGGGGTTTTCCGGCAGGCTGTCATTGGAGAATTTGACTCTACCAATCCTTATATTGATCGCGGACTGCCAGCGGCTGGAAGTCGATATCGTTTTGACACCCTGTTGCAGCGATCCTGGGACGAGCCCTTGACTAAATATGGCTTGATTGCCGAGAAGATTGAGTTGGATCCTGAAAATAACTGGGTTGCGTTCCATATCAATGCCAAAGCCCGCTTCCATGATCAAAGCCAAATAACCGCTAAGGATGTAAAGTTCAGTTTTGATACCTTGCGCGAAAAAGGTTCTGCTTTCTACAAGCACTTCTATCGGGATATAGACTCCGTTGAAGTCACGGCACCACTAAGAATACTCTTCAAGTTTAATACTAATAAAAACAGCGAATTGGCTTTGATTCTTGGACAGATGCCGGTATTTTCGCAAAAAATCAAGAAAGGGAAAAACTTTGATACGCCGGGAGTAGAAAATCTTATCGGCAGTGGACCTTACACGATTGGGAAAATCGTTCCCGGACGGTCCATACACTATGAACGACTGGATGATTACTGGGCTAAGGATCTGTCGGTCAATAGGGGGCGGTACAACTTCAACCGATTTGCCTTCGAATATTACAAAGATGCAGCTATTGCTATGGAAGCTCTGTTTGATAATCAGTATGACATCAAAGTGATTACCGATCCGTCAATATGGAGTACTCGACTGGAGCCAGAGAAGCTCTTGAAATACGGTCTCAAGCAATCCCTGTTTATCAATGGTAACCCTCAGTCCCTCAACATTACTTTCAATAATCGTTCCCGCTTTCTGACAAACCCCTTAGTCAGAGAAAGTCTGGGCTATGCCATGGACTTCGATTTTGTTAATAAAACGTTCTACCGTGGTATGTATGAGCGTGCCCATAGTTATTTTTCGGGTACTGAGTTAGCTGCCAGTGGGTTGCCAGATGCTGAGGAATTGAGGTGGTTGGCGCCATGGCAAAATGAATTGCCTGCGATACTGTTCAATGAAATATTTGTTGTACCTGGCAGTCGGGTTGGTGATCGTATCAAACGTGGCAAAGCGCTGAAACTATTGAAACAAGCAGGCTGGCATATTAAAAATAACCAGCAGGTCAACAGACAGAATGAAAGTCTGGAGCTCAAAGCCGTGGTCACAACCCTTGATCATGAAAAGCTTATGCTTGCTTTCAAACAAGGGTTGAAATATTTGGGCGTTACACTGATTGTCCAGAGAGTTGACCCTCTGCAGCTTATCGAACGAATCAAGGCGTTCGACTTCGACATCATTTTAAGTTCCCAGCATCACACCTTGTCACCAGGCACAGAGCAGGTGAATTTATGGGGCTCTGCTTACGCCAACCAAAAAGGAAGCAAGAACATCGCAGGAGTGCAATCGGAAGTAGTGGATGGTCTGGTTCGCCGAATTCCGGAAGCCGCCACAAGAGCTGAGCTTATCTCGATGATCCATGCGCTAGACCGTGTATTGTTGTGGGGGCATTACTCCCTGCCCCTTCGATATCTACCGAAATGGGTCATTATTCATCGCAACAACCTGCGATACCCTGATCATCCAGCTCCTTATGCGCTGGACTTTTCTGCGTGGTGGGCTGAATAATAAGAGTAAAGCTGAAGTAAGGACTATTTTGGCTATATTAGACATTCCCTGAATGGATGTAATTTCACACATTATGATAAAAACACTTTTCAGAATGGCGCTATGGAGGCCTGTGTCTATGACACTCTCCCTTCACCTATTGGCACTCTCGCTGCTAACAACTTCAGTTGTTTCCCTGGCTGACAGGCTGCCAACTGAGTTGCGACAGGCTTCTTTGTCTCTGCACGGTGAAAGTAAATACCCTGATAATTTCAAGCATTTTGATTACGTCAACCCCACCGCTCCAAAAGGTGGAACACTCAAGCAAGCCAGTGTCGGTACTTTTGACAGTTTGAACCCTTATATTGAGAAAGGGACCTCTGCTGAAGGTCTTGATCTCTTATACGACACACTTATGATGAACAGTGCTGATGAACCGTTCTCTATGTATCCCTTGATTGCCCAGTTTGCAGAGCCGGCTGAAGATAACAGTGAGATCACCTTCCACCTAAACCCCAAAGCACGTTTTCATGATGGTTCACAGATTACCGCTCAGGACGTGGTGTTTACGTTTAATGTCCTGATAGACAAAGGCTCACCTTTTTATCGAGCCTATTATAAAGACGTAAAGGTGGTTGAAGCTCTATCAAAACTAAGCGTTCGATTTGTTTTTTCCCGAACAGATAATCCGGAATTGCCGCTGATTATTTCTCAACTACCGGTTCTGCCAGAAAACTATTGGCAAAGGCCCGAGAATAACTTTGATACGGGTAATCTTACTGTTCCACTGGGCAGTGGCCCCTACCGAGTTTTGTCAGCAGAGGCCGGTCGTGAAATTGTCTATGAGCGAGTGAAGGACTACTGGGCGAAAGATCTTCCCGTGAACCGTGGGCGGCATAATTTTGATCTGCTCAAATACGATTACTACCGTGATGCCAATGTTTCGCTTCAGGCTCTTAAGGCAGAAGGTTACGATCTCCGCCTCGAATACATTGCCAGAAATTGGGCGACGGCTTATAAAATTCCGGCTGTAGAAGACGGTTTGCTGGTCATGGAAACCATTCCGTCAAAATCACCGGAAGGTATGCAAGGATTTGTTTACAATCTCCGGAAAGATAAGTTTCAGGATATCAATGTTCGTCGAGCACTGGGGTATGCCATGGATTTTGAGTGGCTCAATAAAAACCTTTTTTATGGAAGCTATCTCAGAACCCTCAGTTACTTTGAAAATTCAGACATGAAAGCAACGGGACTGCCTGAAGGCAAAGAGCTTGATCTTCTTGAACCCTGGCGCAGCAAGCTACCTGCAGAATTATTCAGTGAGCGATACACTCAGCCTCAAACAGATGGCAGTGGTCGTATAAGAAATCAGTTGAGTCAGGCTATTGATTTGATGAATAAAGCGGGCTGGTCTCTGGAATCAGGAAAGTTGCAGAAAGAAGGCCAACCTTTTGAGTTTGAAATACTGCTCTTTAACAGTTCTATGGAAAAAGTAGCTCTGCCCTTTAAAAAGAACCTTGAAACCATGGGTGTTACGGCGATCATTCGGGTTGTTGATCTTTCACAGTACATCAACAGGCTGAGATCCTTTGACTACGATATGGTCGTAGCTCGATACGGTCAGTCCAGCACTCCCGGTAACGAACAACGGGAATATTGGGGTAGTTATTCTGCAGATCAGCCAGGCAGCCGTAATTATATCGGTATCAAGAGTCCGGTAGTGGATGATCTGATCGATAAAGTCGTTCAAGCCAAGGATCGGGAAGATCTTGTGATCGCAGCGAGAGCACTTGACCGGGTATTGCTTTGGGGGAACTACATGATTCCTCAGTGGTATTTCCCTTATCACCGCGTGGCTTACTGGAAACCAATCCGTCATCCGATTCTGAAGCCAAATCAGGATCCGCTTTATCGATTTGATTTGCAGACGTGGTGGAGAGATCCGGTTAATACTGCTGACTCATTGTCTAAACCACCGGAGGCATCGGGCAAAGGTTCAGTCACTCTTTTCTGGTTGGGCGGTTTATTTGTACTGATCCTGATCGTTGGCTGGTGGGTCAGACGGAAGAAACTGTCGATCACACTAGTTTGAAAACAAGCCGTATAGAGAAAACGGTGAAACAGATCGTAAAAACAAACCGTGAGAGCAGGTCGTGAAAGTAGCCTGCTGCTCATGAATCCAAACAAGATAGCAATCATCTAAATATCAGACAGGTTCCCAGTTTTTATGACCAGTTATATTCTTCGGCGCCTGTTACTGATGATTCCGACTCTGTTTGGCATCATGTTACTTAACTTTGTCATAGTCCAGGCGGCTCCAGGCGGTCCTGTTGAACAGATGATTGCCAAGCTGGAAGGTTTTGATGTCAGTGCCACCAGCCGAATCAGTGGTGGTGGTAATGCTGAAGTCCAGCAGTTCAGCATGGATGAAAGCGGTGAGTATCGTGGACGAAGAGGGCTGGATCCCGAGCTAGTCAAGGATATCGAGAAGCTCTACGGTTTTGATAAACCAGCGACGGAACGCTTCTATATGATGGTGTCCAACTATCTGAAACTGGATTTTGGAGATTCTTTTTTTCGTGATGCCAGTGTTATTGATCTGATCAAGGAAAAGCTACCGGTTTCCATTTCTCTTGGACTCTGGAGTACTCTGTTGATCTATCTGATCTCCATTCCCATGGGGATTCGAAAAGCTCTTAAGCACGGCAGTCAATTTGACGTCTGGACCAGTGCCATTATTACGACCGGTTATGCCATTCCCAGCTTTCTTCTGGCCATTCTGCTCATTGTTTTGTTTGCAGGAGGCAGTTACTGGAACATATTTCCTCTCCGTGGGCTGACGTCCGATAACTTTGACCAACTCGGTATTTTTGGACAGATAGCTGACTATGCCTGGCATCTACTGTTACCTATTGTCTGCATGGTGATTGGTGGTTTTGCCACACTGACCATGCTCACTAAAAACTCCTTTCTGGATGAAATTCACCGACAATATGTCCAGACTGCCAGAGCCAAAGGACTGAACGATATCCAGGTTCTGTACGGACATATTTTCAGGAACGCTATGTTATTAGTGATTTCCGGTTTTCCAGCAGCACTGATCGGTATTCTGTTTACTAATTCGTTGTTAATAGAGATTATTTTCTCGTTGGATGGTCTGGGACTGTTGGGCTACGAAGCAGCCATTAATCGGGACTACCCAGTGGTATTTGGATCACTGTTTATCTTTACCGTAATAGGCATGGGGGTAAAACTACTGGGTGATCTGACCTATATGCTGGTTGATCCACGTATCGACTTTGAGGCGAGGGGTTAGTATGGAACTCAGTCCTCTTAATCAACGACGCTGGGCCAATTTTAAAAGTAACCGTCGTGGTTATTATTCGCTGATTATTTTCAGCGTACTGTTTTTTACGACCCTTGTTGCTGAGCTGATTGCTAATGACAAACCCTTGCTGATTTATTTCAAGGGGGAACTCTACACCCCTACCCTCCATGTCTATTCGGAAACCGTGTTTGATGGCGAGTTTGAACTGGAGATGGATTATCGTCAGGAATACGCTCGAGAGTTGATTGATCCTCACGGTTGGATGCTGTGGCCGCCTATTCAATACAGCTACGACACTATTAATTACGCCCGTGTGGCCCCTGCAAAACCAACACTGGATAATGTTCTCGGAACCGATGATCAAGGTCGAGATGTTCTGGCGAGAGTTATCTACGGTTTTCGTATTTCGGTTTTGTTTGGCCTAGCTCTAACCTTGGTGAGTTCGCTGGTGGGTGTGCTAGTGGGTGCTATGCAAGGTTTCTATGGAGGTAAGCTGGACTTATTCGGCCAGCGCTTTATCGAGATTTGGTCGGGTATGCCCAGCCTCTATCTTCTGATTATTCTTTCCAGTTTTGTGGAACCCGGTTTCTGGTGGTTGTTGGGGATTATGCTGATGTTTTCCTGGATGGCACTGGTAGATGTAGTCAGGGCTGAATTTCTTCGTAGTCGGAATCTGGAATATGTACGAGCAGCCAGAGCGCTTGGAATGAGCAACAGTCGTTTGATGTTTGTTCATATATTACCCAATGCCATGATTGCCACTGTTACGTTTATGCCGTTTATTCTTACTGGTGCCATCACTACCCTCACCTCGCTGGATTTTCTCGGTTTCGGTCTTCCTGCAGGTTCGCCTTCACTGGGTGAGTTGATCGCTCAGGGAAAGAACAACCTACAGGCTCCCTGGTTAGGGATTACTGCTTTTCTGGTCATGTCGATCATGTTGACGTTGCTGGTCTTTATTGGAGAGGCGACCCGGGATGCCCTGGATCCACGAAAATACACTGGACAGCAGGGCTAGGGATTGAATATGAACAATAAAGTGCTTTCAGTACGAAATCTTGGGGTCAGCTTTAATCAAGGTGCTGGCAATACAGAGGCTGTCACAAATATCAGCTTTGATCTTCATGCCGGAAGAACTCTGGGGCTGGTAGGTGAGTCCGGTTCTGGTAAATCCATCTCGGCACTGAGTATTCTCAATCTGTTGCCTGATAATGCTACTTGCTCAGGCTCTATAGACTTTGAAGGTCGTAATTTACTGGGTTTATCTGACGATGAAATTCGCCAGGTTCGTGGTCATCGTATTGGCATGATCTTTCAGGAGCCCATGACGGCTCTCAACCCTCTTCATTCTATTGAGCGGCAGATATGCGAGGTGCTTATTCTGCATCTGGGGATGAGACAGCACCAAGCACGAGAGCGAACACTGGAACTGCTCAAGCTTGTGGGCATTCAGAAACCGGAAACCAAACTGTCTGCTTTTCCTCATGAACTTTCAGGTGGCCAGCGTCAAAGGGCCATGATTGCCATGGCATTAGCTTGTGAGCCAGACATTTTAATAGCCGATGAGCCGACAACCGCACTGGATGTAACTGTGCAGAGGCAGATACTGTCACTGTTGGCTGAATTACAACAAAAGATGGGTATGGCGATTCTGTTTATCAGCCATGACCTGAACCTCATACGTCACGTATCCCATAATATCTGTGTGATGAAAGGCGGAGAGTTCGTGGAGCAGGGAAAGACCGAAGATGTTTTTAATAACCCTACTCATCCTTACACCATCGAATTATTGAATGCGGAGCCAGAGGGCTCACCTGAGATTCAGGCAGATACTGAATACAAATTATTGGAAGCTAACCAGTTACGGGTCTGGTTTCCCATTAAGGCCGGTATTTTTCGTCGGACAGTAGATCATATCAAAGCTGTTACCGATGTTTCTGTAACCCTTGGCCGTGGAGAAACTCTTGGGATTGTGGGTGAATCTGGCTCAGGTAAAACGACTCTGGGTATGGCATTACTGAGGCTACAGAATTCAACGGGAAGTATCAGCTTCTCGGGACAAACCATCGATTCATTGAGCCAAAAAGATTTTCGCCCTTTTCGTCGAGAGATGCAGGTCGTCTTTCAAGATCCGTTTGGCAGTCTGAGCCCTCGAATGACTATCGCTGATATCATTGGTGAAGGTCTTGATATTCATAATCTGGCCAGCGTATCTGAGCGAGAACAACAGATAGTGAAGGTCATGGATGAAGTTGGCTTGAATCCGGACTGGAGACATCGTTATCCCCATGAATTTTCAGGTGGTCAAAGACAACGTGTTGCTATTGCCAGGGCTCTGATACTGAAACCAAAACTGATTATTCTGGACGAGCCTACTTCGGCGTTGGACAGAACTGTTCAGTCTCAGGTTATTGACCTGTTAAGGAGTTTGCAGGCCAGATATAATCTCAGTTACCTCTTTATCAGTCACGATCTCGCCGTGGTAAAGGCAATGAGTCATCGAATAATGGTGATGAAAGATGGTGGGATTGTTGAACAGGGTTCCACAGAGCAGATTTTTCATCAGCCAAAAAGCGACTATACCAGAGAGTTATTGAGCGCAGCGTTTGAAGATTATAATCATTAGAGAAAATCAGTAAGGAAGGTGAGGATAAGGCTCTCTCATAAGAAAGAGCCTTATTTAGTCAGAACTTGGATCAAGCAGGGATTGTTTTGTGCATATTGCCGGACATATGCTGCAGGATACGGTTTACCTGGCAGCTGTAGCCAAACTCGTTATCGTACCAAACGTAAAGTACACAACGATTTCCGGCTACGATAGTCGCGCGACTGTCGACAATGCCCGCATTACGGTTACCAACGAAATCACTGGAAACTACTTCATAAGAATTTGTGTAATCGATCTGTTTATTTAGATCTGAATACAGAGCCATTTCTCGAAGATAGTTATTCATCTCCTCAACGTCCGTATCCGTGGACAGATTCAGATTCAGAATAGCCATGGAAACATTCGGTGTCGGAACTCGAATGGCGTTGCCGGTTAGCTTGCCTTCCAGCTGTGGCAGTGCCTTGGAAACAGCTTTTGCAGCACCGGTCTCAGTGATAACCATGTTCAGAGCGGCAGAACGACCACGGCGAGAGCCTTTGTGGTAGTTATCAATCAGGTTCTGGTCGTTGGTGTAGGAGTGAACTGTTTCCACGTGGCCGTTTTCAACACCGAACTTATCGCAAATGGCTTTGAGTATGGGGGTGATGGCGTTAGTGGTACAGGAAGCGGCAGAGACAATATTGTCACTGTCTTCAATAATATTGTGGTTAACACCAAAGACTACGTTTTTCAGGTCGCCTTTACCCGGTGCCGTCAAAATAACTTTTGAAGTGCCTTTGCATTCCAAATGCTGACTCAGGCCTTCAGCATCTCGCCATACACCGGTGTTGTCGACAATGATGGCATTGTTGATTCCGTATTCAGTGTAATCAATAGAACCCGGTGAGTTAGCGTAGATTACTTGAATAGCAACGCCGTTAGCGTAGATAACGTTTTTCTCTTCGTCTACAGAGATCGTACCGTTGAACGGACCGTGAACAGAATCGCGGCGCAGCAGACTGGCCCGCTTCTGCAGATCATTTTCAGCCTGGCCTTTACGGACCACGATAGCTCTCAGGTTCATGCCGGAACCGCCAGCACGTTGAATAAGGATACGAGTCATCAGACGACCTATACGACCAAAACCGTACAGAACAACATCTTGCTCTTCTCTGTCTTTACCGTTCTTGGCATTAATCAGTTCGGATACCTGACCACGAACGTAATCTTCAAGCTCAACAGCTTCGCTGTTGTTCTTGTATCCTGTGGCTATCTTGCCAATATCAATGCGTGCAGGGCCCAACTCAAGACGACTGAGGATGTCGAGAATTGGCCAGGTTTCTCTTACGGAAAGAGCTGTGCCTTCTACCTGACGAACGTATTTATGAGCCTTAATGATATCAACCACGGTACGATTGATGATGGAACGGCCATAAATGGAAGTAACGACATTATTCTCGCGATAGAGATGGCCAACCAGAGGTATCATGGATTCGGCTATAGCTTCTCGTTCTTTCCAATCCTGAAGATATTCTTTTGGCACGGTTGCAATCCTGCTAATTATTGTACTTCTGAAGAGACAGCACTTCCGAATAGACCGTACTGATGTCAATACTGGACTTCAGTACTTCAATGCCGGCTATTATCCAGACAACAACGGTATTTGGCAACAAAGATGAACATAGAATAACAACTGATTTCTATTGATCGCCTGGAATTCCTCAGTGCTTGGTATCTGAACAGGCTAAGAGCTACAATGCTAACGCCCTACAGGCAGAGTTCATCCTGCCTGATCATGCTATTGAATTTTGCAGGACGAATACGGATTACATGTCTCAGGCAAGCACAACTCTTCCATCTTTCCCCTTACCCGGTAAACCCGGAGAAAAGAATTTCTGGGGCAATCTGTCCAATTCTGCCAGTACTCTGGCTATAGCCAGAGCCTTTGAAGAAAGCCGGCAACCCATGCTGGTGGTAACAGCAGACTCCAGCGAGGCCATTCGACTGGAAGAGGAACTCGGTTTCTTTCTTCAGGATCGAAAACATGCGGAAATTTTTCACTTTCCGGATTGGGAAATTCTGCCCTACGATGCCTTTTCGCCTCATCAGGATATTATTTCCCAGCGGCTTGATACGCTGTATCGTTTGCGGAGTGTTAAACAGTCGATACTGATTATCTCCATCACTACTCTGATTCACAGACTTTGTCCGAGAAGTTATCTGGAAGCTAATTGTCTGGTTCTGAAACGAAATGAACGTTTTGTACTGGAAGATAAACGCAAGCTGTTAGAACAGGCCGGTTACCGCTGTGTTGATACTGTCTACGAGCATGGTGAGTTTGCGATTCGTGGCGCGATGATGGATATCTTCCCGATGGGGTCATCCTTGCCCTATCGAATTGATTTGTTCGATGATGAAATCGACACTCTGAGAACCTTTGACCCTGAAAATCAACGTTCTATTGATCAGGTTGATCATATAGAGCTTCTTCCGGGCCATGAATTTCCATTGGATAAAGCGTCCAGAGATAAGTTTCGTGCCGCTTTCAGAGAGAGATTCGATGTTGATCACCGGGATTGTCCGCTCTATCAGGATATCGGTCAGGGTATGGCGAGCCCGGGTATTGAATACTACCTGCCATTGTTTTTCGATGAGACAGCGAGCCTGTTTGATCACCTTTCTGAACAGACATGTGTCATCCAGTGTGAAGGCGTACAGGATGCCATGGGGCAATTCTGGCGTGATGTGAGTGATCGTTATGAAAATCGAAAGGTTGACCCTCTTCGTCCTTTATTGCCTCCTTCTGAAGTATTATTACCCGTTGAAGAGTTGAATCAGAAATTAAAGGCTTATCCCAGAGTTTTTCTTAACAATGAATCTGTGAAGGAATCTCAGGGGTACCTCAATTTTCATCACCGCCCTCTACCCGAATTAACGCTTAACGCCCGAGCCGATCAACCATTGGCTCCGTTGCAGGCGTTTATTGATGCTCCCCAGAGAATACTGCTGGTTGCAGAAACCGCTGGCCGTCGTGAAGTGTTGCTTGAGCTATTAGCTGAATCCAATATTAAACCGGTCAATTTCAACAGTCTCAGCACTTTCTTAAGCCGTACTGAGCCACTGGGGATTACTATCGGAGGCCTTTACTCAGGTATCTACCTGGATTCACCTGAACTGGCTATTGTTCCCGAGTCACTGCTGCTGGGGCAGCGAGTGATGCAGAAGCGCCGTAGAAAAGGCGCAGTAGAAGTTGAAACCGATCAGACTATTCGAAACCTGACTGAACTCAGAGAAGGTGCTCCAGTTGTTCATATTGATCATGGCGTAGGCCGTTATCGTGGATTAGAGACACTTTCAATAGACAATCAGCAGACCGAGTTTGTAACCCTTGAATACGCCAGTGAAGCCAAGCTCTACATTCCAGTAGCGTCTCTGCATCTTATAGCGCGCTATACCGGCACCGATGACGATATGGCACCCTTGCATCGTCTGGGCAGTGAGCAATGGACAAAAGCTCGGCGCAAAGCGGCAGAAAAAGCTCATGATGCAGCCGCTGAACTGCTGGATATTTATGCTCGCAGAGAAGCTCGAAAAGGTTTCTCTTTTGATTCTCCAGATCAGCAGTACCACGCTTTCAGCGCCGGTTTTCCGTTCGAGGAAACACCAGATCAACAGCAAGCCATTGACCATGTCATCGGTGATATGACGGCCATTCAGCCTATGGACCGTCTGGTCTGTGGTGATGTGGGCTTCGGTAAAACTGAAGTCGCTATGCGGGCTGCTTTTCTGGCTGTCCAGAGTGGAAAACAGGTCGCTATTCTGGTGCCTACAACACTATTGGCTCAACAACACTATGAAAGTTTTCGGGATCGATTCGCCGAGTGGCCGGTGGAAATAGATGTTGCTTCTCGCTTCAAGACTGCGAAGCAGGTTCAGGTCTTGAAAGATAAAGCCGTTGAAGGACGACTGGATATTATTATCGGCACTCATAAGCTGATTCAGGGTGACTTCAAATTCAAAAATATTGGCTTGCTGATTATTGATGAAGAACATCGTTTTGGTGTTCGTCACAAAGAAATGCTGAAGTCCATGCGTTCAGAAGTGGATATTCTAACCCTGACAGCGACGCCTATTCCGAGAACCCTGAATATGGCCATGTCCGGTATTCGTGACCTGTCGATTATCGCTACGCCACCAGCTCGTCGCCTGTCAGTCAAAACCTTTGTCCGTCAACATGACAAACATCTGGTTAAAGAAGCCATTCTTCGGGAACTGCTGCGTGGTGGTCAGGTTTATTATTTACACAATGAAGTATCAACCATAGAAAAAGCGGCCGCTGATCTGGCTGAACTGATTCCGGAAGTTCGAATCGGTATTGGTCATGGTCAGATGAGAGAGCGGGAATTGGAGCAGGTGATGTCGGATTTCTATCACAAACGTTTCAATGTACTGATGTGCACCACTATCATCGAAACTGGTATCGATATTCCAAGTGCCAATACGATTGTTATTCATCGAGCGGATAAGTTTGGTCTGGCTCAGTTGCACCAACTGCGTGGCCGTGTCGGTCGCTCGCACCATCAGGCTTATGCTTACCTGATGACTCCAAACCAGAAGGCCATGACGAAGGATGCTCTAAAGCGTCTTGATGCCATTGTAGAAGCGCAGGACTTGGGTGCTGGTTTTATGCTGGCCTCTAACGACCTTGAAATACGTGGTGCCGGTGAACTGCTGGGTGATGACCAAAGCGGACAGATTCAAAATGTCGGTTTTACTCTCTACACAGAGATGCTGGAAAAGGCGGTTGAAGCAATCAATAAGGGTGAAGTTCCAGATCTTGATAAACCACTGCAGTTAGGCACTGATGTTAACTTGAGACTCCCTGCTCTTCTGCCGGAAGACTATATTCACGATGTTCATACTCGACTTGTGCTGTACAAACGCATTGCTGCAGCTCGCAATAATGATGGCCTGAAATCTTTGCAGGTGGAGCTGATTGACCGTTTTGGTTTGTTACCGGAGCAGGCCAAGAACCTATTCCGTCAGACTCGTTTGAGACTGAAAGCTGAGAAGATGGGAATCATCAAAATTGATGCAGGAGCAGGTAGCGCCAAACTGGAATTCAACAGTCAGCCGGACATTAATCCAGTCGCCATTATTAAACTGATTCAGTCAGAGCCTATGTCATATCGACTGGAAGGCAGCAGCATTCTCAAGTACAGTGGCTCGATGGACAAGGCTGAACAGCGTTTTCAGCTACTAGAAGGCTTGCTGGATAGACTGGCCAGTTGAAAGCTGCACAATAAGCCAGCTCTTCCCTGAAGCGCTGGCTACTGATTGCAGGTAGAACCGGAATTAATTTTAATGAAGAAACTATTACCTTTTTTGCTGATTGGCACACTGGGTTGCCTGCAGGCGAAAGCACAGGTAAATGATGTCAGCGGCATTGAAGAAAAGAAAGAACAGTGGTATCAGGCTGACTTGGTAGTCTTTCTCAATGAAAGCAGTATGAATGGCTCGGAAAAATGGCCTGAAATAACTACTCAACTGTTGCCCGGAAACATTGTTGAGCTTAAATCCTTCGACATTAGTGCTCAAGTGGAACCGGTTCAGGATTGGCTGAATACAGAAGCCCAAGTGACCGAGGCTCCCGATATTACCCGTGAAGCTT
This sequence comes from Oceanospirillales bacterium, assembly GCA_004762125.1. Lineage (GTDB taxonomy): Bacteria > Pseudomonadota > Gammaproteobacteria > Pseudomonadales > Endozoicomonadaceae > Endozoicomonas_A. The sequence continues at coordinate 51,185 of SIHQ01000016.1, forward strand.
ATGTTGAACTGCCTTTCCAGAAGCAATTACTGCAAAAGCAGGGTAATTCCCTTGAACGTAGCAAGGGTTACAGGGTTTTGAAAAGACAATCCTGGCTGCTCTCTGTTCGTGAAGGTGAAGAAACGCCGGCCGTGGTAGTTCGTCAGACTGAAACAGAATCACAGCACCCTTTTCAATTGCAAGGCACCGTTTCTGTAAGTTCAGGGCGCTTTCTTCATGTTGATCTTGATCTTTGGTATCGAGAACTTGCGCAAGAGATATTAAACAGTAACGCTCAACAGGCAGAAGTAGATTCAATGGATCTGGTTGAGACAAGTGAAGGTCAGACTGAAGAGCTTGAAGTTGTAAAGCCAGTGCAAGATGTCATCGGTAAAGATCAGCTACTGTACAGCCCTAATGGAAAACCAATGAAGGTGACCAGAAATTTCCCACTAAAGCAAAGTCGGAAAATTCAACGGACTGAACAAACACAGTACTTGGATACTCCTGTGATCGGTGCTTTGTTCAAACTTACACCTTATAAGCATCCTGATGACAAAAATCTTCTTGAACTTTTGCCTGAAGATTAGGTTGTGAATTGAACACCCTTCAAGCTGAACAGACTCCGGTAATTAAAGCTGCCACCGTTACCGGAGTCTCTTCTCCATAATAAAGCTGTTCTTCTCACCGATGCGTTGGTAAGAAACGGCATCCATCAGCTTGTTGACGATATGAAGTCCCCTGCCACTGCAAAGCCAAGTATCAGATTGCTCCGGGTTAAGTTCAGATTCTGCATCTTTTTGTAGAGAGTCCTGAGGAATACTCTTGCCATAATCGCTGACGATGAGACGAATCACAGCATCATCCAGTTCCAATTGGACGTGAACGCTATTTCCAGCCTGATTCTCATAGGCATGTTCAATAGCGTTATTTACTATCTCGACCAGACACAACTCAAGCCGATTAGTTTCCACTGGAGACAGTGTTGTCATGGCGCAGACACCGCGAACAGCCATCGCCATTAACGTGGTATTACTCAGTTTGCTGTCAATTTCAAGAGATAGCGTTGCCAGCATGCTCAGTTTCCTTTGACTGCCTCGGCCACCGAATCATGAACGGTAAAAAGCTTATCCATGGACGTTAAATCGAACAGATCTCTAACGGCTGGCTGAGCGGCAGCAAGACTGAAAGATCCATTTCCTGCCAATTTCTTGAAAGCGGCAACAAGAGCACCAAGGCCGCTGCTGTCCATAAACCGAACCTGGGACAGGTTAACCACCAGATGATGCTGGTCGTTATCAATCAAGTTAAAAGCAAACGTTTTGAAGGACTCGGCAATGGAGGCATCGAGCCTTGCCTCTACTATTTCAATAACGGTGAATTCGCCTTCCTGACGTTGATCAAAAGACATATCTCGCTCCTATGGATTCCATTCCAGTAATAAATAAGTTACATCATCATCAAAACCGTCTTCACTTCTCCACTGCCTTATTTCATTTTCAACATAACGAATAGTCTCGGAAATATTGAGAGTGAGGCAGTGCTTGAGGCAATCAAGTAGGCGGTCATCGCCAAATTGTTCGCCATCGGGATTTTCACATTCTGTGATGCCATCAGAATAAAGAAACAATCTGTCGCCGGGTTGCAGTTGTATGGTCTGACTCTGATATGTCATGTCAGGCATCATGCCAACCGGCACACCTTCCCCATTGATGGGTTTCACCTGATGATTGATTGGGCTGACCCACAACGGTGGCGGATGGCCAGCCTGAGAAAGAGTTACCGAGCCGGTTCTACTGTTAATAGCCCCATAAGCCATCGTAAAGTAGAGCATGGATTCCGGTGTTGTCTGAAATCGGTTGTTTAGCGTCGCCAGTACTTCTGAAGGTTTGCTTGCTAAAGCATCGGAATCAGATGTATCTGAGAGAACGTTGTTCAGCGTGAATGAGAAGAGAGCTGAAGGAATACCATGACCAGCAACATCTAGTTGATAAAAAGCAATGTGTTCGCTATCAATCGGGTGATAACCGAACATGTCACCGCCCAGTATCTTGCTGGGTTTAAAAAACCAGTCGAAATCAACTTTTTGAATAGTGGCTGGCTTTGCAAGCAGTGATTCCTGAGTTCGAGCTGCAGACTCCAAATCGACTTCAATAGTATGAATGGCTTCTGACAGCTGCTGATTTTGCTGTTCCAGTTGCTGTTCCAACTCGATAATCCGTATGCCTGCATTCAATCTGGCATCGAGTTCTTCAAAATTGACTGGTTTGACCAGGAAATCGTCCGCACCATTATTCATGCCTTCGACAACGGCCTGACGGTCAGATTTTCCTGTGAGAAGAATAAAGTAGGTGTAACGTTCGCCGGACGCTTTGCGAACCTGCTGTAACAGTTCGATGCCGTCCATACCAGGCATCATCCAGTCGCTGATCACAATTCGTATATCTGGCTGTGATTGCAGCATGGCAAAGGCCTGCATGCCGTCTTCGGCTTCCAGTACAGTGTGACCTTTCTTTCGAAGCACTACCGACAACAGCATGCGCTGATCTCTGGCATCTTCAACAATCAGTATATTCATGGTGCTGTTGTCGGCATCACCGTGGAGATCATGACTCTTTGATATAGCGGACTACAGGATAAGCAAAATCAGCACCTGCGGCTTTAACCGCATGGGCAATCAGCATCATTACCTGCTCTTGAACCCGCACAAAATCCACTCGTCGTATAGGAATGACATGAACCCTGATCTGGCAATCCAGAGAAGAATCACCGTACTGAAGAAAGCGTGCATAGTATGGCTCTTTGCAGTTCAGTTCAGGGTGTTCTTCGAAAGCTTTACAGATATTGGTCATTACTGCTTCAACCTTGTCCAGGTCCTCATAGCGGAGACTAAAATTATCAACGATCCGTCGATTGAACATTCTTGAAGGTGTTTCAATGATAATGTTGGTAAACAGCGAGTTAGGAACGTAGATAGGTCTGCGGTCAAAAGTACGAATTCGAGTTAAACGCCAACCGATATGTTCAACGTGACCTTCAATTTTTCGATCCGGTGATTTGATCCAATCTCCTTCCTTAAAGGGTCTATCAACCATTAGCATCAAACCGCCAAAGAAATTAGCCAGCCAGTCCTTGGCAGCGAGACCAAGAACAATACCGCCAACGCCACCGAAGGTCAGCAGTGCTGACAGTGAATAACCAAGTTTCTGTACCAGGGCCAAAACAGCGAAGATAACCAGAAAGATCTGAACAATGCGTGAAATACTCGAAGCCAGATCGTAACTGACTGTTTTTATATGGCCTTGCTTAGAAAGCTCAGGAAGGGATCGGACAACACGTATCAGCAACCAGAGTGGGAAGAGCACCGAGCAGGCTATCTCTAGAATTCGAAGCCAGTCATGCCAGAGATCGCCTTCATGAAGGTCAACCAGATGCAACAGATAGAAGAGGCAGATAATCCACGGCAACAACAGTAGTGGGTAGCGCACTGTTGAAACCAGGAGTTTACGAAGCTGATGTGAATCAGCCCTCTGCCAGCGACTCAGGGTTATGTGAGTCAACCAGCAAAAGAGTAATGCTGAAATCAGAGATGACGCAATTAATAGAGATTGGCTGTCTAACCAAGCCGTTAAACTCATAATCACTCCATTGATCATCAGCTTAATAAAAGGCGGCCGTGAATCATTCCTTCATCATGCCGCTGCCATTCTGTTAAACAGCGGCCTCGGCGGGGTCGGCTTTAGGGGTAGAAAGCAGATTGATCTGAGAACGGTCAATAGTACGGGTAGGAAAGGCAATGTCAGCCTTGTGCTGATGAATAATACCCATGATTTCTAATAGTACTTCCTGTTTGATTCGATGGAATTCAACCCAGTCGGTGGTACGAGTGAAACAGTAAATAAAGCAGTCCAGTGATGACTCTCCAAAGCGATCAAAATTGACCATCAGGGTTTTTTCAGTGGCAATGTCAGTATTCTGCTGCAGGTAGTGTTTAATCGATGTCAGAATTGCTTCAACCTGTTTAGCATCCTGATAACGTAAACCAATGGTTTCCTTTATCCGTCGGTTTTCCATACGGGAAGGGTTTTCAACGGAGATGTTGGTAAAGGTGGCATTAGGCACATACAGCGGACGCTTATCAAAGGTTCTAATGCGAGTCTGGCGCCAACCAATATATTCAACAGTGCCTTCAATATTCTTGTCGGGAGAGCGAATCCAGTCGCCGACTCTAAAAGGCTTATCGAGGTAAATCATCAGGCCACCAAAAAAATTGGCGAGCATATCTTTGGCGGCAAAACCAATAGCCAGACCACCTACTCCGCCAAATGCCAAAATGCCTGAAATACTGTAGCCAAGCACTTGTAAACTAATAAGAAAAGAGAGGATAGCAACGATAAATCGAAACAGTCGACCAATGGCGACTACGGAAGTAGGGTCTCTTTTTGCATCAACGGCATCCTGATTGAGGTAACCTTTTTCCAAACGGCGAATAAAACGGTGAAAGCACCAGCCAGCAATAACAACGAACGAGACATCCGACAGTTTTCTGATGCCTTTCAGTACTTCCAGCTGAGCTTCCGTTTGAATGATGTCGATTGACCAGCCAAATGCAATTAACCAGATCAATGATAAAACAGGCTTTCTGGCTGACTTAACCAGTGCGTCATCCCAGAGGATTTTAGTCTTTTCAGCCTGTGTCGTCAGCAAACGAAAGAGACGGTTGAAGAACAGATGACCGAAGATAGCCAGACATAAAACAATTAGTATCTGGCCTACTCCACCAGGCAAATTGTTTCCAAATACGTAAGCAGTTAACTCATCCATCAAAGCAGAAACTCAGTCAGTGTAGCGTTGAATAAGGTGGTCGATTTTATCGCGACAGTTCTGATATCTTTCACTGCTGCGTAATGCATGACCATCAACCGTTTTTTTCTTCATCAGGGATTGGATTATTTCAGGCTCTGACTGACAGTCAGAAACTTCGGTCAGAATCTGTTTCACCCCTTCTCGGTCACTGACCAATAGAAGGTTACATCCTGCTGACAAGGCATTTCTGACCCTGTCGGCATAACTGCCTGCGGAAGCCGCACCGGCCATGGTCAGGCAGTCACTCATGACAACGCCCTGAAAACCAAGTTGATTACGCAGTATGTCTTGCAACCATTTCCTGGAGAATCCGGTTGGCTGTTGGTCAATCTGTTTAAATACAATATGAGCCGGCATCAGCGCTTCAATGCCTGAATCTATAGCTGCGATAAAAGGCTGTAGATCTCTTTCCAGAATATCCGACCATGATCTCAAATCAACAGGCAAGTCGTGGTGAGAATCAAGATCAACACTGCCATGACCGGGAAAATGCTTACCGACGTTGGCCATTCCGGCTTGCCTAACACCGTCTTGCCAAGCACTGGTTAGCTCAATGACGGTTTTGGAATCGTGGCCAAAGGCTCTGGTCCCTATGACGCTATTCAAGCCCAAATCAAGGTCAAGAACAGGCGCTAGGCTGAGGTCGACGTCACAGGCTAAAAGCTCCGATGCCATCAACCAACCGGCATTTTTAGTCAGTGTCAGTGCACTCTCTGGATCACATTGATAATAGCGGGCATAGCTTGCTGCTGGCGGAAGGCGGGTGAACTCTGTTTTAAAACGCTGTACCAAGCCTCCTTCCTGATCAACAGTGATCAATAGATTCTTTCTGACTGCACGAATACTGCTAACTAGCTGTTGTAATTGGTCTTTGTTATTAAAGTTCCGTGCAAACAGAAGTACGCCGGCAATCTGAGGCTCTGAAAGGATCTCTTTATCTTCCTGGCTAAGCTCTGTACTTGCCAGATCAATCAGTAGCGCACCGCAATTCTCCGTGCTGGAGTAACTTTGGGTTGTAACAGTAGGGGTTGTCACAGAATATCTTTCCTGCTGATGACAATATTAACGGGGGTGCCTGGTTTGATTTTGTCAAAAAGATCGATCAGATCGTTTCCGTGCATACGAATACAGCCTCTGGATCCAGGCGTTCCCATGATGGCGTGGTCGGCTGATCCATGAATATAAACATAGCGACGCATAGTATCGACATTGCCAAGACGATTGAATCCGGGCTCAGTTCCACTTAGCCAGAGGATTCGGGTCAGTATCCAGTCTCGTCTTTCAGGATAACCGGCCTGAAGCTCGGAAGAAAAGATTTCACCCGTTGGTCGTCTAGAGAGAAATACAGTGTGTAGTGGGCAGCCGTCACCTATTTTTGCTCGGATGATGTGTTTTCCCAGCGGTGTCTGCCAACTGCCTTCCTGTTGACCTGTTCCTTTACTGGCAGTAGATACCGAGTAACTGTGCAGATTTCCGGAATCGTCCGTCAGTTCCAGAGTTTGGTCGTCTACAAAAACATTGATATGCACTCTTGAGCCCAGCCTCACTATCAATCGGTCAAATCAGGACGGATCTTCATCATAGGTTGCATGAGCACGAAGACCAGCCGCCATAAAAGGTATCATTCTTCGCATAATAGCTTCTATATCGTCATCAATGCCATGATCACGTTTGGCGATAGCCAGTAGCGCTTCAGATCCTGACATGGAAAAAATGGCAGAGCCCAGAATAAAGTAACTTCTCCAGAACATATCTGAAACAGGTAATCCGGGGCAGGATCCATAGAGCATTTCAAAATATCGATCCAGTGTTGCACCATAACTTTCTGTCAGGAAGCGCTTCAAGTGCCCTTGATTCTGTGTGTAAGCAAGCCCCATAAGTTTCATGAAAATTGCTATATCATTTGGCTGACGTGGTTTGGAAGTAAGGATATGGTTAACAAGAAGTTCAAGAACCTCTTCCACTCCCATCTTTTTATTATTGTTGAGCAGATCTTCAAGTGACTGGTCGAGTCCAGCCATAAACGGATCGAGAAAACGACCGAAGACAGCCTGAATTAACTCTTTTTTGGAACCAAAGTGATAGTTCACAGCGGCAAGGTTAACCTTGGCATCGCTGGTAATTGCTCTAAGGGAGGTTTCTGCAAACCCGTGTTCAGCAAAGAGAATCTCTGCAGAGTCGAGTATGCGTTCTACTGTAGAAGGTCGCGACATAGGAAAACATCAATTAGTAAACAGGTGTTTCAAACCTACGTTTGAAAATCATGACTGTCAAGAAAAGGCTATAAACCATAGTGTTTAGTAGTACATAAATGAACTTATCACAGGCTCGGTCGAATCACATGATGATCGCTGTTACAGATGGTTAAGAATCATTTCCGAATCGGATTCTTCTATCAAAAGAAAACGCGCAATTGAAATAATTGTAATCAAGAATGCTTGATACAGTAAAAATACTGTATATAATTACAGATACTGTATATAACAACAGGCTTAAACATGATCAAGCTCACCAAACGGCAAAGCGAAATTCTTGATCTCATCAAGTTACATATAGAAGAGACCGGTTTTCCTCCTACTCGCGCTGAAATTGCCAAAACCTTCGGCTTTCGTTCACCTAATGCTGCTGAAGAACACCTACGAGCTCTGGCCAGAAAGGGAGCTATTGAAATCACTCCCGGAGCATCCAGAGGAATTCGAGTTCCTTACTCTCAGCCAGAAGGTCTCCCCATTATTGGTCAGGTAGCTGCAGGTAACCCTATTCTTGCCCAAGAGCATATTGAGGATCACCTGAATCTGAACCCTGGTTTTTTTGCGCCTCAAGCTGACTTTCTTTTGAGAGTCAAAGGTATGAGCATGAAAAACATTGGTATTCTCGATGGCGATCTGCTGGCCGTTCATAAAACTACTGAGGTAAGAAATGGTCAGGTAGTCGTTGCCCGAATCGAAGATGAAGTAACGGTTAAACGATTTGAGCAAAATGGTAATCAAGTGTTGCTCCACCCGGAAAATGAAGATTTCGACACTATAGTTGTTGATCTGAGCGAAAGCAGTTTTGCCATAGAAGGCTTAAGCGTAGGCGTAATAAGAAACTAAATAAGTGCTTTTTGTCAGGAGGAAGTTAGCATGCTCTATTCATCAGATTCTTTTCTCTATAGGTCATCTGCTACTAAGCGGATACCTAAGAATGACTTAATTCGAGAAAGAACCGAGCAGACAGGGAACAGCAAACAGGGATCGGTAAATGAGCTAATTCTTTCAGATGCTCCCTGGCAATCAGACTTTATTCTCACCCCTATTCTTAACCAGTTAGCAGGCTCTAATGAACAGCGTTGGCTGACCCTGGTATTGAGTGATGATGCTTCAGAAAAAACCAGGAACTGGCTAAAGGAAGCTGGCATTAGGCATGCCAGGGTGCAAGTGATCAACCCAAAAGGAAAGACTGATCTTTTAGAGCTAACACGAAAGGCGCTTGCTTCAGGTACCAGCCACACGGTAATCAGCTGGCTCAATGAAGTTGACAGCAAACATCTTGATTTGTTGGAATCTGCGGCCAGAAATGGTCATTGCCAAGTTCTGGCTATTCGCAGTAGAAAAAGGGCTGCCTGAAGAACTCAGTGAAGCACCCTGTTTTCATTGGTTTCTTCATCGGAAGATTGAGGCTGAGTTAGTTCAGCCACTTCCTTCATACCTGCATCGAACATGGCTTTGGCCACCTGAAGATATTCACCGTCGAGGTATACTTTCGCTTCTTCAGAAAACTTCATAGTCAGTAGAGGTTCTTCACTACCTTCGTCATCACTACGACGTAAAACAATGTCACCATTCGGTAATTCGATGATTTCAAGAAAAGAAGCAGCTCTGTCCTGATCCATAATACTAACCACACCTATGCAGATTAACAGCAGGAAGCTGCCTGTAATTGTTGAATGCTATTATCAGGTAATTTCTAAATATGATCAATCTGGCCTTTTCGAAAAATACGTACGCCTGATTCTCTGGCTTACCATTCAAGATTGAAATTTCGAAAGTGGGCAACAAGCGCTCTCATTTCCTGAAATGAGATTTTTGCCTGTTCAACATTGCTGATTTCAGATCGTGTTACAGCATCACTGGCAAGAAGTGACGGATCATACTGAGCTGCTTGTGATTCTGAAAAAGATAGCCTTTCAAGTTTACCTATTTCACTCAGTAAAGTGCTTAACCAACTCTCGGTGGACTCTAGTTGTTGCAATTGTACAAGCTCTGATGACGCGGTATCTTTTCCTTTGATCAGCTCAGCGGCTTCCTGGAGGCTGCCAACAGCTGTATCAATACCATAGCTGCTCATCAACTCTGACAGCAATGATTGATAAGCCAGTTTACATTGAAACAGAAAGCCTTCACGAAAAGCCTGCTTGTTCATAGCATCCGCACTATCCCAGGCATCCAGTTGTAAACGGGCATAATGCAGTTTTTTATTGGTAATGGACTGCCAGGAGTTCGACATTACAACCTCACTTCTATCGCTAAAAAAATGCCCTGTATTATCAGGGCATTTTGTATAAACAACCATGTGCGGAAAAAATACTGCCCTATCACCTATGGATGACAAGGTCAGATTTCATAGGAAACGCATTAGGTTTTTTTACGCTTCTTTGCAGATTTCTCTATCCACTCACCACTGTCGAATGTCGCACTCCATCCAGTAGCTTTACCCTCTTCCTCACTCATAACGTACTGAGTTTTGGTTTTTCGGCTGTAGCGGATAATGGCAGGACTGCCTTCAGGATCCTGTCTGGGTGCATCAAACAGATAGCCGTATTTAGAATCAATCTCTGCCTGATGGGGAATTAACTCACTCACCTGTGGTGCACGAGTTTCCCTGTTTTTCGGAAATTGACTGGCTGCCAGGAACAACCCGGAAGCACCATCACGGAGAATATAATGGTCATCGACCTTCAGGCATTTCAGTTCAGGCATAGGAACCGGATCCATTTTAGGTGGAGCCGCTTCACCACTTTTCAGAAGTTTACGAGTGTTTTTACATTCTGAGTTAGTGCAACCGAAGTATTTACCAAAACGTCCTGTCCTAAGCTGCATCTCCGAACCACACTTGTCGCATTCGATGACAGGTCCGTCGTAGCCCTTGATTTTGAACTGACCGTTTTCTACTTCAAAGCCTGAACAGTCAGGGTTGTTACCACAGACGTGCAGCTTTCGTTGCTCATCAATCAGGTAACTTTCCATGGCCGTTGAGCATTTTGAACAACGATGCATCGCTCGCAGAGCGTTAACTTCTGCATTTTCATCATCAGCTTCTTCTGCGTCGTCACCCGGCACAAGATTGATAGTGCTCTTGCAGCGTTCTTTGGGTGGCAGAGAGTAACCGGAACAGCCCAGGAAAACACCGGTGCTGGCTGTGCGAATCATCATGTCCCGGCTACATTCGGGGCATTGAATATCAGTTGGGGTCGGGTCGTTGACCCGCATACCTTCTTCAACGTCTTCGGCGTGTTCCAGCTTTTTGCTGAAATCACCATAGAAAGAGTTCAACAGGTTTTTCCAATCCTGTTGCCCTTGTGCCACCGAATCAAGATCACCTTCCATATGGGCGGTGAAATTGAAGTCCATCAGTTCACCGAAATTCTCATTCAGGCGATCGGTAACAATATCGCCCATCTTTTCCGAATAAAAACGACGGGCTTTAAGGGATACGTAACCACGATCCTGAATAGTCGAAATAATAGAGGCGTAAGTGGATGGACGACCAATCCCCTTTTTCTCAAGCTCTTTTACCAGTGCGGCTTCGCTGAAACGTGCAGGAGGTTTAGTGAACAGTTGCCGTGGATCCAGTTCTTTCAGGTTGAGCTTCTCACCTTTCTCCATAGCTGGAAGAATCAGATCTTCCCCTTTACGGCTTACGGCAGTTTGTACTCGTGTGTAACCGTCAAATTTGAGAGTACGACCTCTGGCCTTCAGGTCAAAATTATCAATGGCGATGGTCAAAGTAGTGCTTAGATATTCGGCTGGAGTCATCTGACAAGCAACAAACTGCTTCCAGATTAGCTCGTACAGCCTCTCAGCGTCCTTCTCAAGGCCGGAGAGGGAACCTGGCTCTGCTTTTACGCTGGAAGGACGAATCGCTTCGTGTGCTTCCTGAGCGCCGTCCTTGCTGGAATAAATATTGGGTGACTCAGGCAGGTACTGCCCACCGAATCTATCGTCGATATAGACACGAGCATTCTCCACGGCTTCCTTACTCAGGTTGGTGGAGTCTGTACGCATGTAAGTGATATGACCTGCTTCATACAAGCGCTGAGCCATCATCATGGTTTTCTTTACACTGAAGCCCAGCCGAGTACTGGCAGCCTGTTGCAGTGTTGAAGTAATAAACGGTGCAGAAGGTTTGCTTCTGGTTGGTTTGTCTTCACGATTGGTCAGCTGATAATTAGCTCGCTTCAGCTTATCAAGCACAACATCAACAGAAGCCTTGTTTACAGGACGGAAATTCTTACTGTTTTCTTTGGTCACCTGAAAACGAATCTCAGTGCCATCATTGCTGGTGATATCAGCAAAGATTTCCCAATACTCTTCGGGAACAAACTTGCGAACTTCCCGCTCTCGCTCAACGACAAGCTTCACGGCCACAGACTGAACCCGGCCAGCAGACAAGCCACGGGCAATTTTGCTCCAGAGTAGCGGTGAAACCATATAGCCCACGACACGATCGAGAAAACGACGGGCTTGCTGAGCGTTAACTCTGTCAATGTTCAGCTGGCCAGGCTCTTTAAAAGCCTCCTGAATAGCGGTCTTGGTGATTTCGTTGAACACCACACGACGATAACGACTGGGATCACCACCAATGGCCTGTTGAAGGTGCCAGGCAATGGCTTCCCCCTCACGGTCCAAATCGGTTGCGAGATAGATAATGTCGGCATTTTCTGCAAGACGACGTAGATCGTCTACCACTTTCTCCTTGCCAGGCAGGATCTCGTATCGGGCTTCCCAGTTTTTCTCTGGGTTGATCCCCATACGCTCGATCAGTTGCTCACGGCCTTTCTTTTTCTTATGAATTACTTTTTGTTCAGGAGATAATTTTCGTGTTTCAGCAGCAGCCCTAGCTCTGGCTTTAGTATCAACCGGCTTTTTGGCACCACCTGCTGTGGGCAGGTCACGGATGTGACCGACACTGGATTTCACCACAAAATCCTTGCCCAGGTATTTGTTTATAGTCTTCGCCTTGGCTGGCGATTCGACGATAACTAGAGATTTGCCCATGCTACCTTACACGTCCTGTAATCAGCTCCGTTGTTTCAGCCACGCCACTACAGGTAGTTTATCCTTTGGTCGGGTTCTATCTGCTGAAACAAGAAAGGTCGGTAATTGAAAAATTGTTTCAATATATAAGGTCAAGAAAAACATCGGTCAAGGAAAACTATCAAATCAAACCTTTTTTTTCTTGAACGACCATCCTTATTTATCGTTTCACAGCAAAGAATATTAATCCAGACCTGCTGAAAGGAATATTTCCACTATTTCAGCAGGTTACTCACTAAAAGTGAAAATAAAAAAAAACTGCGGCACTAATGCGACGCAGCTTTAACCGAAAAAAATACAACTATTTTGATCAGTTACAGACGTTCAAAGACTGTCGTAATTCCCTGCCCCAAACCGATACACATGGTAGCGATACCAATGGTGCCGTTATTTTGTTCCATTACATTTAGCAGTGTGCCTGAAATTCGAGCACCTGAACAACCGAACGGGTGACCCAAAGCAATAGCTCCACCATTCAAGTTGACCATATCATCCATCTTATCGAGAACTTTCAGGTCTTTCAGGACGGGCAAGGCTTGAGCAGCAAACGCTTCGTTCAGCTCAATGTGGTCAATATCGTCCATGGTCAGCCCTGCACGCTTGAGCGCTTTCTTAGTGCTTGGCACAGGGCCGTAACCCATGATGCATGGATCAACACCAGCGGTCGCCATGGAGCGGATGACAGCCATTGGCTGAATACCTAAATCCTGTGCACGCTGTGCAGACATCACGATCATGCAGGAAGCGCCATCGGTAATCTGGGAAGACGTACCGGCAGTAACCGTACCTTTCGGGTTAAAGGCAGGTTTGAGCTTGCCCAGACTTTCCAGGTTGGCATCACGGCGAATGGTTTCGTCCTGACGGAACAGTTTCAGGCTACCATCAGCGTCATGGCCTTTCATGGCAATGATTTCATTTTTGAAACGACCTGACTCAGTGGCTGCCCATGCGCGCTGATGAGAGCGAACTGCAAATTCGTCCTGCTGCTCACGGGTGATGCCATGCATCAGACCCAGCATTTCTGCAGTGAGGCCCATCATGCCAGCCGCTTTGGAAATGTGCTTGGATAGACGTGGGTTTGGATCAATACCATGCATCATGCCAACATGACCCATATGCTCAACACCACCGATCACAAAAACGTCACCGTTGCCGGTTTGAATTGCCTGTGCAGCTGTGTGCAGTGCGCTCATGGAAGAACCACAGAGACGGCTTACTGTCTGTGCAGACGCTGTATGTGGAATTGGTGTCAGCAAGGAAGCCATGCGGGCGATGTTCCAGCCCTGCTCCAGAGTCTGGTTAACACAGCCCCAGATCACATCTTCAACTTCTGCCGGATCAACCTTTGGGTTGCGGGCCAGCAGACCGGTGATCAACTCACCGGATATGTCATCGGCACGGACATTGCGGTACATGCCACCCTTTGATCGACCCATGGGGGTACGACCAAAATCAACAATAACGGCATCTCTCGGATTCAGGCTCATAGTTTTTCTCTCTTTATTCTTTCATCAAGCTGTATAAAACAGCGATTAGCCGAGTTATTCAGACGCCGTAGAACGTCTTGCCGGAGCGGGCCATTTCCCGCAGTTTTTCAGTTGGAGCATAAAGCGGGCTGATGTGTGCGTACTTGTCAGCCAGCTCTACAAATTTATCGACACCCATGGCGTCAATGTACTTCAAAGCACCACCACGGAAGATCGGGAAGCCGATACCGTTGAGTAGTGCCAAGTCAGCTTCTGCAGGAGAATCAACAATATCGTCTTCATAAGCACGAACAGTTTCCATGCACAGAGGCACCATCATACGATCGATAATGTCCTGATCTTCAAATTCTTTTGCCTCGCCCACGACACTAGAGATCAACTGAGGTACGGCTTCATCAGCCAATTTCTTTGGCTTACCCTTCTTGTCCATTTCGTACTTGTAGAAACCGGAGCCGGTCTTTTGACCGTAGCGACCTTCTTCGTACATTACGTCCATGGCACTCTTCCAGTCTCGACTCATGCGTTCCGGGAAACCTTCAGCCATAACCTTTTCAGCATGGAAGCCGGTGTCGATACCGACAACGTCCAGCAGATAAGCAGGACCCATTGGCCAGCCAAAGCGTTCCATCACCTTATCCACCTTGTGGAAATCGGCTCCGTCTTTAAGCAGAGAAGCAAAGCCGCCAAAGTATGGAAACAGTACTCGGTTAACCAGGAAGCCTGGGCAATCATTTACGACGATGGCTGTTTTACCCATTTTTTGGGCATAAGCAACGACAGTAGCAATGGTTTTGTCACTGGTTTTTTCACCACGAATAACTTCAACCAGTGGCATAGCATGTACTGGGTTAAAGAAGTGCATTCCGCAGAAATTTTCAGGTCGTTTCAGGTCTTTAGCCAATTCTGTGATAGAAATGGTTGATGTGTTGGAAGCCAGAACAGTGTCAGCGCTGACATGGTTTTCTACGTCGGCCAGTACTGCTTTTTTGATCTTAGGGTTCTCAACAACTGCTTCAACAACCACATCTACGTTGTTGAATTCGCTGTAAGAAAGGGTTGGAACAATGTTGTTCAGCACCTGTCCCATTTTTGCAGGATCCATACGGCCACGAGCAACACGCTTTGACAGCAATTTGGTCGCTTCGGCAAGTCCGAGATCCAGACCTTCCTGAGCAATATCCTTCATCATGATGGGAGTGCCTTTGTAGGCAGACTGGTAAGCAATACCACCACCCATAATACCAGCTCCCAGAACAGCTGCTTTCTCAACCTTGCCGGCAATCTTTGCCATGCCTTTGGTTTTCTTCTTCAGCATCTGATCATTGAGGAACAAGCCGACAAAGACATCCGCTTCAGGTGTTTTGGCCAGTTTCACAAAGCCCTTGGCTTCGACCTCAATAGCTTCATCTCTTGTCAGTTCTGCATGCTTCTGGATGGTTTTAACGGCAGCAACCGGAGCAGGAATGTTTCGACCTGCTTGCTGCTTAACCAGTGCCATACAGGTTTCGAATACCATCAGGGATTCCAGCATCGGCAATTTCAGAGGGGCTTTCTTTTCCTCTTTGCGGGCACGGAAATCCAGGTCACCTGCCAGTGCGTCCTTAACCAGAGTTAAAGCTGAGTCGAGCAGCTTCTCAGGAGCAACAACAGCATCAACAGCACCTACTTTCAAAGCAGCGGCTGGTTTCTGTTCACGACCACCGGCAATCCACTCAACAGCGTTGTCAGCACCGATCAGACGTGGCAGACGAACCGTACCACCCCAACCCGGATAGATACCCAATTTAACTTCAGGTAGGCCTACGCCACCCTTGGTAGACATTACACGGTAATCTGCAGCCAGACAGATTTCAAAACCACCACCCAGAGCGCTGCCGTTAATAGCAGCAACAGTTGGCATATCCAGATCTTCGAAACTGCTGAACACCTTGTTGACAGCCAGGACCATAGCCATCAGCTCTTCATCAGGCTGCTTAAACGTCTGGGTAAACTCCATGATGTCAGCGCCAACAATAAATACGCCTTCCTTGCCACTGGTAAGGACGACACCTTTCACACTGCTGTCAGCCCTAATTGCTTCTATCGCAGTATTTAGGTCTTCAATGGCCAGCTGGTTGAATTTATTGACAGATTCGCCTTCCAGATCAAACCTGAGTTCCACGATGCCGTCTTCAAGAGCTAAAACCTTGAATGCCTTCCCCTGATAGATCATTGATTTCTCTCCGAGCGGATTGAAGATGTTATGTATGATGTTGATGATATTTTTTACTGTCGTTTTATTATCGTGTTCGAATTAGACAGCGAAAAAGATCGATTCATACGTTTGTTTGAATTCTGCCTACCTTCTTTTAAAAGACTATTAATGTCAAGCGATTGCGGTATCGTGCTAGTTGTTTCTACCTATATTTTTGCTGTCAATACCTCTAATTTCGATGAATAATGACCTAGCGCAGAAAAAAAACGTACTGTCTGGTCTATGATCCTACTGCGCATACATATCAGTACGCTGTTTTGTTTGTTGTTTGAGCGTACAAATGTGGACTCTTGGCATTGATTCAATAACAGTCAACAACTGAAAAAAGAGAAACAGTCTATGAGCCAATATAAACATATTCTCGTCGCGATAGATCTGTCCGATGAAGCTGATGATGTCCTGGATAAAGCTAAATCACTGGCTGAGACTTATAGTGCCCAGCTGACCCTGGTACATGTTGTTGAACCACTCAGTGTTGCTTATGGCAGTGATATTCCACTGGATCTGACTACCCTGCAGGATGAAATTACGCAACAGGCTCGAGAGCGAATCTCCAGACTGGCTGAGAGTATTCATATCGATAAGGGCGAGCAGCATGTGGTCTACGGTCGCCCGGAACGTGAAGTGCACCGTATTGCTGAAGAATCAGACGTGGATCTGATCGTGGTAGGGAGTCATGGCCGACATGGATTGGCACTGATTCTTGGTTCTACTTCAACCAGTATTCTTCATGGCGCTTGCTGTGATGTTCTGGCGGTGAGAGTCGGTAAGAAAGAAAAGTGATTTTTGATGACCAGGGCGATGAGTCGCCCTGGGTTTTTCGTATTTCAGAACCTACAATATTTCTCCATTCTAACGCTTCTATTAAGCTACCCTTTCAAGCTCGGATCCTACGTTGAAGCTCCTCGCCATAGTTGACTATGATTTGTCACTTTGCTTTGTCTCTGAATTTGAAAGGATATGATCCTAACGCAGGTTAAAAAGCGGAAATAGTCACATGTTTTCCAGTTCTTCCCAACGTTCCATTTTTACTTCAATTTCCTTATTCAGAGCTTCTACACGGTCCAGCGCTGACTGTACTTCGTCCTTATCACCCGCGTAAAAAGAAGGGTCAGCCATTGATGACTCTAACGTTTTTAACGCTTCTTCGAGCTTTTCAAGTTCTGCAGGAAGAGACTCAAGTTCGCGTTGCAGCTTGTAACTGAGCTTTTGTTTTTTAGGCTCAGGTGTCACTGCGTTTTCAATAGGCTTGTCTTCAGATTTTTTCTGAGATTTCGCATTTTCTGGTTCAGCGACCAACTGAGAAATCTTACCGCCTTGATGTAGCCAGTCATCAAAGCCTCCAACGTATTCCTGAATAACACCGCCCGGCTCGAATACCAACGTACTGGAAACTACATTGTCGAGGAAGGCACGATCGTGACTGACCAGAAGCATCGTTCCCTTGAAATCAACCAGCAGTGATTCCAGTAACTCCAGTGTTTCTACATCGAGGTCGTTGGTTGGTTCGTCCATTACCAGTAAGTTGGCAGGCTTACTGAACAGGCGAGCCAGTAACAATCGATTACGCTCACCACCAGACAGAGCTTTCACCGGAACCCGACAACGAGCGGCCGGAAACAGGAAGTCACCCAGATAGCTGATGATATGACGATCGGCGCCATTGATTGTGATGCTTTCACGGCCTTCAGCCACGTTATCAATAACGGTTTTTTCGAGATCCAGCTGGTTACGAAGCTGGTCGAAATAAGCGACTTCCAGCTTGGTGCCAGATTTGATAGAACCTGTATCTGGCTGGAGTTTTTCGAGCAAAATACTCAGCAACGTAGACTTGCCGGCACCGTTAGCACCGATCAAACCGATCTTGTCTCCACGCATAACGCGCAGATCGAGATCTTTAACAATGATATTGCCTTCAAAGGCTTTAGAAACACTCTTTGCTTCCAGTACCAGCTTGCCAGAACTGCTGCCTGTTTCCAAACCAAAGGTGGCTTTACCTTGCACGTTCCTACGGGCCATACGTTCTTCACGAAGAGCTTCCAGTGCGCGAACACGACCTTCGTTACGGGTTCTTCGAGCCTTGATACCCTGGCGAACCCAGGTCTCTTCTAACGCCAGTTTTTTATCAAACAATGCGTTATGTTCTGATTCTACTTCGAGAGCGTGGGCTTTGCGCTCAAGGTAAGTAAGGTAATCACATTCCCAGCTGCTGAGTTTGCCACGGTCCAGCTCAATGATTCGAGTGGCCAACGATTGCAGGAAGGAGCGGTCGTGGGTGATAAACAGCAGAGCGCCTCTGAAATCCAGCAGCTGTTTTTCCAACCAATCGATAGCAACGATATCCAAGTGGTTGGTGGGCTCATCAAGAAGCAGAAGATCCGGATCACAAACCAGCGCTCGGGCCAGTTCCACCCTTCTACGCCAGCCACCGGACAGCTCTTTCATCTTCTTTTCTTCAGGTAATCCAAGTTTTTGGATCATCGTGTCGACTTTTTGCTGAAGACGCCAACCATCCGCAGCTTCGAGCTTTTGCTGAACCTGCTCAAGTCGTTTCATGTCAGCGTCGGTTTCGATGTTCTGAATCAGTTCGTGGAACTGGCTGATCCACTCACCCACCTCTTCCAAGCCAGAAGCAACGACATCGTAAACCTTTTTGTCATCCTGATCCGGCAAGTCCTGATTAAGAATACCGATTTTCAGGCCTGGCTTACGCCAGATGGTGCCGTCATCGGAGACTATCCTGCCGGACACCAGTTTCATCATGGTGGACTTTCCAGCCCCGTTTCGTCCTAGCAGACAAACCCGTTCACCTTTGCGAATCTGAAACTCGGCTTGATCCATCAATGGACGATCACCGAATGCGAGACTGATATTGTCAAATCTAAGTAGCGGCATTGCCTTTAAAGCCTAACCTTGTCACTGTAAAATGGCAGCCAGAATACCGCTATCGGTTCCCTGTGAACAGTCGGATGATCGTATTAGTCAGCCTCTCCTGTATCTGTAAATAGTAATGCAGACGAAAGAGAGCAGTTGGCAGAGGATAAAAATGACCATAGCGTTGGAATAATTCGATACAGTCAGTTCTTCTCCCTTGTTCTGCTCAAGCAGCCAGCCAATCAAAGGTTGAATAAGAGGTCCCCCCATCAGAGTGACTGCATTGGCTGCGGCTATAGCAACACCTTCCATGGCGATAGGAACCAGCTTGCGCACTTCGGCAAATACCAATAAATACCCACCCGAAATAAATCCGGTGAAGAAGCAGCAGAAGCACATTGAGTGTGAATCACAGTTCGAAAAGAAAATATAACAGCTACACAGAATTAAAAGGATCGCACTTATCTGCATGATCAGTATTGTTCTGCCAAGCAGTGAAGAAAGAAAACCAACTATCGGCGCACCAAAGGCAGCTCCGATATAAATTAACGAGACAGCGTATTTTGCCTGCGCTGGTTCACCCGTGAACCGGTTTTCCATAAAGGGGATCCCCCATAAACCAGCGAAACTGTTTATCAGGACAAACAGTCCAAAACCATAGATGCAGCAAAGCCAGAAGTTACTATTGGCTAGCAAACTCCCCCAGTCATAGTGCTCATTCGCCTCAGTCGTGTTGCGATAGCCCTCAGGGTTCTTGATACAGAGAATCAGTAGCAAGCTCAAAACAATGCCAGCTACAGCTAGCCATAACATGCATGATCGCCAACCTATCTGTTCAATCATTGCAGGAAGAGTTAAAGGTCCGAGAGCTCCCCCCAGCATGGCGACTGATTCCAAGAGACCACTGAGAAAAGGAAACATCCTTTCTGGAAACCAGCGTGCAATCAGTGATAGACCAACAACAACGGCCGGTGAAGTCGCTATACCCATAAGCCCTCGACTCATAAGGGCTTGCCAGTAAGATTCGGAGTGGGCAAACCAGTAGATAGCTACCACCATCAACAGACAGCCTACAGCTAGCAGCTTGCCTGGATGTAAACGATCAGCAAGAATACCTGCCGGGATTTGGCAAAAAAGATAGACGTAGAGAAAAGCGCTGCCAGTGAACCCGACTTGAGTCAAAGTGAGTGACAGATCCTGTGAGAGGTCAAACACCATCACAGACGGTGCACTCTGCATCATAAATTGATAAGCACAAAAGAGAGTCGCAATACCACAGGCAACGGCTCCCCGTACGTATAACAATCGTTGCAATTTTAGACCCTTTCTAACAGCGACAGCAGTACCTGGACTGCGTCAAGTTGAAGTAGTTCGTAAGGTTGTTTGCTCGAAATGACGCTCGAAAAGCATCTCGAAAAGAATGTATCAAAGGCTGATATAGATTAGGGTAGCCATGAAAAAGTTCATGGCTGAAAGGAATATAAATAAATATTTTTCAGACAGTCACACTGAAAAAGTTTTCAGTGTGGCTAAACCCGGACCGGGCAACTCCATTTCCATAACAGCGGCTGCACCGGTATTAAAAAATGGGCCCGCCATATCGGAGCCATGACAGAGCAATGCTGTCAGCGATGACACTAGAGGCATGTGACTGACGATAATGATATTACCCTGACCCGGAAGAGCGAATACCGCGTCCAACGGGGAATCATCCGGGGTAATGCCATCCAGTATTCTGATTGGCAAATCAAGATTCCTGGCCAGAATATCACCTGACTCTCGAGCTCTAAGATAACTGCTGGTAAGGATCTGATTGAAACCATAAAGCTTCAGTCTTTCAGCCGTTTGTTCAAGCTGTTGCCGACCATGATCCGTCAGAGATCTTAAGTGATCCCTGGCAGCATAGCCCGCCTCACCGTGTCTCACAATTGCCAGTAACATTAGATGTTCTCTTGTTCCTGTTCTTTATCTTGCTGGCCCTTCTCTTGAGAGTCAGAAGGCCAGTCAGAAAATGGGTAGGGTTTACATTCAGTGTTGAATGTAATGTATTGAATAATATGAAATATATATTTATTTATCGATGCACTGAGAGACAACAGTCGATCATTGGTGTTGCCAGAAATAAAGCCGAAAAGCACTTGTACAAAAGCAATCAAAATAACGACCGGCGCAAGAATCGATACCACAACATAGAACAGTGCCATGAAAACAAGGCGCAGCCAGCGTGATTCGGAGATGAGGTTTTCCTTAAGCTTGCTATCCATTTGTTTTTCCTTTTTGTTCGCAAAACCGGTTGAGTGTTTAACAAGACTGTCAGCGAACCATAAACTCAACATCAGTTTTCTGTTCACGAAGCATCATATTTTTTACTAGGTCACTCACTTTGAAACCTTCAAAAATAACCTTGTGAAGGCCTTCAACAATGGGCATGTAGACATCAAGTTCTTCTGCCTTTTGTTTAACCTGGCTTAAGGTGTTGATACCTTCAGCTACTTGGCCCAGTGACTCTTCGGCTTCACTGAGGCTTTTACCCTGCCCTAGTGCGTAACCTACTCGGTAGTTTCGACTCAGGTTGGATGTACAAGTAGCGACCAAATCGCCGACACCAGCCAGACCAAGGAAGGTCAATGGATTGGCTCCCAGAGTGACTGCAAAACGGCTCATCTCAGCCAAGCTACGAGTGATCATCATACTCTTGGTATTCTCACCCATTCCCATCGCGGCGCCCATACCTGAAACGATGGCATAGATATTTTTTAGTGCTCCAGCCAGCTCAACACCATAAGTGTCATGGTTGGAGTAAACCCTGAAGTAATCGCAATGCAGCACTTGCTGAACAGTTTCGCAAAGATCATCATCCTTACTAGCAATAACGGTTGCAGTGATAGCCTTGGCGACGACCTCTTTAGCCAGGTTAGGGCCACTTAGAACACCTATACGAGCATCGGGGATCTCTTCTTTGAGAATTTCGCTCATCAAGTCAAAAGTGATCGGCTCAATGCCTTTCGTAG
Organism: Oceanospirillales bacterium; assembly: GCA_004762125.1. Classification (GTDB taxonomy): domain Bacteria; phylum Pseudomonadota; class Gammaproteobacteria; order Pseudomonadales; family Endozoicomonadaceae; genus Endozoicomonas_A. The sequence goes on from SIHQ01000016.1 coordinate 72,954, forward strand.
TGCTGACTACAATTTTTCCTGAAAGAGCGGGTGCGGCTTTTCTGACAACTTCTCTGAAGGACTTGCTGGGGATGGCGATCAGCACAATATCTGCATTGGTCACTACTTCATTAATATCAGTGGATGCAGTGACGGCTGGGTGAATTTTGAAATCGGGCAGGTATCTGTGATTGACATGGTCTTCATTAATGCCTTGTACCTGTTTTTCATTTCGCATCCACAGGTTGACCTTGTGACCCTTATGGGCGGAGATGTCCGACAGGGCGGTACCAAAGCTGCCACCGCCCAAAATGGCTATGGTATACTGCTGGCTACCTTCATTTGGCGTCATTACAATCAATTCCGGCTGTAAGTCTCTGGAATCCGGACTGGATTCCAGATTGATATCGGTAAAATCATACAATACTCATGACTTATATGGCATGAGTGAGTGATAAATTCCGATGGCTTCCAGAGCTATTTAAACGCTTTTGATATAATGGCCAGATTAATAGCTGCTATTTTCATATTTCAGAGTTCATTGGAAATCACTAAGATTATCTGGATACTAAAAGACCTCTAAATGTACAGAAAAGACGGGATTTAAGTACCAAATGTCACTGAAAGACGTTCAACTGTTGTTTTTTTGTTAAATTCAACGTCCAGCCGCTGATTGCTGGTAGTTGGCAGTGGTATAGTGCAGCATCGGTACGAAAGTAATGAATTTCCGTGGCCAGTGACCCGTCAGATAACGGTCTGTTTGGCATATCAGTACATGGCAAAACAGCCATATTTCGGTCACGGTCTGATCCAGGAATAAAGAACGAATGAAGCAAGAATCCTTTGATAAAGAAGACCTGCTCCGCTGTTCACAAGGTGAACTGTTTGGTCCGGGCAATGCACAGTTACCAGCACCCAACATGCTGATGATGGATCGCATTGTTAAGATCTGCAACGAAGGCGGGACTTACGGCAAGGGAGAAATTATTGCAGAGCTGGATATTACTCCGGATCTCTGGTTTTTCGACTGTCACTTCCCTGGTGATCCGGTAATGCCTGGTTGTCTGGGACTGGACGCCATGTGGCAGCTGGTTGGCTTCTATCTCGGCTGGGTCGGCAATCCTGGCAAGGGCCGTGCACTGGGTAGTGGTGCGGTGAAATTCACTGGCCAGATTCTGCCAACAGCCAAGAAAGTGACCTACAAAATCAATATCAAGCGCGTTATCAGTCGTAAACTGGTACTTGGTATTGCTGATGGCAGCGTCAGCGTAGATGGACGTGAAATCTATACCGCTGAAGGGCTCCGTGTCGGGCTGTTCCAGAGCACAGACGCTTTTTGATTTATTTGGATAATTTGGGTTTAGACACATGAAACGCGTTGTTATTACAGGGATCGGCATCACATCTTGTCTGGGTATCACTCAGGACGAGGTCGCTGACAGTCTGAAAAATGGACGCTCAGGTATTCGCTTCAACGAAAGCTATGCCGAGAAAGGGTTTCGCAGTCATGTCTCCGGTACTGTAGACATTGACTTAACCGAGCACATTGATCGTAAAACCCTGCGTTTTATGGGACTGGCGGCTTCTTACGCTTATATTTCCATGAAACAGGCTATTGAAGACTCAGGTTTGACGGAAGACCAGGTGTCTAACCCGCGTACCGGTCTTATTGCTGCTTCTGGCGGTGCTTCTTCAGAAAATATCGTTGAAGCTGCTGACATCATGCGCGAAAAAGGCGTTAAACGTGTCGGCCCTTACCGTGTTACCCGTACTATGGGCAGCACTGTTTCCGCCTGTCTGGCAACTCCCTTCAAGATTAAGGGTGTCAACTACTCCATTACCTCAGCTTGTGCCACTAGTGCACACTGTATCGGTAACGCGGTAGAACAGATTCAGTTAGGTAAGCAGGACGTTGTATTTGCTGGTGGTGGTGAAGAAGAACACTGGTCACAAACTGGCCTGTTTGATGCCATGGGTGCCCTGAGCACCAAATACAACGACACGCCTGAACAAGCTTCTCGTGCTTATGACGCTGATCGTGACGGTTTTGTTATTGCCGGCGGTGGCGGCATGGTTGTGGTTGAAGAGCTGGAGCACGCTAAAGCCCGTGGCGCCAAGATTTATGCCGAGATTGTTGGCTATGGTGCAACGTCTGACGGTTATGACATGGTTGCTCCTTCCGGTGAAGGCGCTGCTCGCTGCATGCGCTTGGCAATGGAAGATCTGGATGGCCCGGTTGATTACATCAATACCCACGGTACCAGTACACCGGTTGGTGATGTTGCCGAACTGAAAGCACTGAAAGAAGTGTTTGGTGGCGAAATGCCAACCGTCAGTTCTACCAAGTCGTTGTCCGGCCACTCTTTGGGAGCTGCTGGCGTTCAAGAAGCTATTTACTGCCTGCTGATGATGAAGCATGAATTTATTACTGCATCTGCTAACGTCGGTCAGTTGGATGAGCAAGCTGAAGGTCTGCCGATTCTGGTAGGTAAGGCTCGTGAACAAAAACTGACCCGTGTTATGTCTAACAGCTTCGGTTTTGGTGGTACTAACGCCTGTCTGGTACTGCAAGCTTACGAAAGCTAATAGATCGATCTATTAGCCTTTAAAAAAACCCCGGTTAATCCGGGGTTTTTTCTGTCCAGTAATATCTATAAGGCTCGCCTTAATGTTGGGCTTCTTTTTGAAATCCTAGGCCCTCTCCCTTACTCAACTGCTGCCACCTCTTAGCTTATCTAGAAGGCTTACGGATGCTCCTTCAAGTCCTCTGGTTGCATCAGACTGAGGTGCATAATCATTCTGGCATCTGCCATAACCATCCATAAAACATCTCCATTACATTAACTGACGTCGTTTTAGACATTCATCGGTCACCGGTAGTGAAATTGACGTTTTAGTTTTTGTGGTCAACCAGTCTTCGTATAGTCATGTTTCTGTCATATCACTGTAATTAGTGTGTTGCCTGATTGTCATATGTTCATTCCATTATGAGCACTGCTATTAAACCAACGCAGGAGATTTCAATGCTGGGAAAAATAACAAAGAGCGCCATGGCCACAGCCATAATGGTTAGCACATTAGTGAGTGGTGCATATGCAGCAACAGAGATTACTCTCTGGCATGCTATGAGTGGCAGAAACGGTGAAATGGTGAGTGAAATAGCTGACCGTTTTAATAAAAGTCAAGATCAATATCAGCTGAAAACCCTTAACAAGGGTGGCTATGAAGATACCATGACTGCAGGTATTGCAGCATTTCGTGCAAAACAGGCGCCGGATATCATTCAGATCTTTGATGCTGGATCAGCCACCATTATCAACGCCAAAGGTGCTGTTTATCCGGTTCAGAGCCTCATGGAAGACAATGATATTGTTTTTGATAGTGAGGATTATATTCCGGGTGTTAGAAACTTCTATGCAGACTCTCAGGGAAAAATGATTGGTCTGCCTTTCAATAGTTCAACTCCCCTACTCTATTACAACAAAGAAGCGATGAAGGCAGCGGGTATCACCCAGCCACCCAAAACCTGGGAAGAATTTGAAATCATGGCTCCCAAGCTAAAATCCGCGGGTTATACGGCTATGGCTCAATCTCACAGTGCATGGATTTTTACCGAAAATTTTCACTCACGTCACAATCTGCCAATGGCCACAGATAATAATGGCTTTGACAGTACCGATGTAAAAATCCTCTACAACAACGATCAGTTAAAAATGCACTGGTCAAAAGTAAAACAGTGGCTGGATAACAAATATTACGGTTATTACGGTCGTGCATGGGGAGACAACCAAGATGCTTTTGTGCAGAAGAAAGTTGCTATGTGGCTTGGCTCTTCAGGCTCTTTCGGTAACCTGAGAAAAACAGCTGACTTTGATTTTGGCACAACTTATCTGCCCTACTGGCAGAGCATCACTTCTTCTCCAAAAAGTACCTTTATTGGCGGAGGAGCTCTGTTCAGTTTTTCTGGTCACTCTAAGGATCGGTACAAAGGTGCAGCCGAATTTTATAAATTTCTGACCAAGCCTGAAATTCAGCTGCTATGGCATAAAGAAACCGGTTATGTACCTATCACCAATGCTGCTTATGATCTGGCAAAAAAGACGGGTTACTACAAAGAGGCGCCTGATGCTGAAATAGGTATTCTGCAACTGAGTCAGGAAACTGGTGACTGGTCTAAAGGTTATCGTCTCGGGTACTACGTCCAAATTCGAGAAAGTCTGTACAAAAATTACGAACAAATCCTTTCCGGTGATGTCAGCGTAGATAGCGCTTTCAATTCGATTGAACGTGAATCAAACAAGCTCTTGGCACGATTTAATAAAACCTATCAATAATGCTGCTATCTGGGCAGCGGTGAAAACTGCTGCCTGTTTACTGACTTAACCAGAAGAATCAATCAGTGCAAAAGGCTCAGTTTCATCAAGGGGTTAGTCCCTACTTATTTGTGGCACCTCAGGTGCTTATCATACTGGTGTTTTTTATCTGGCCTGCCGGTCAGGCGATCTACCAGTCGTTTTTATTGGAAGACGCTTTTGGTCTACACAGTGAGTTTGTGGGTTTTTTGAATTATAGGGATATTTTTTCAGATCCGGAATATCTGGATACTGCCGTCTTTACTCTTCTGTTTGCCGCGACAGTCACCTTTTTTTCATTGACCATTGCTCTCTTGTTGGCTGTACAGGCCAACAGTGTTATTCGTGGAGCAGGCAGTTATAAGACCTTGTTAATGTGGGCTTATGCCATTGCTCCACCGGCAGCCGGTTTGATGGGGAATCTGATGTTTAGTCCACTCATTGGTGACTTCTATGCACTGATTAACGCTTCAGGGATTGATTTTAATCATCACCAGAATGGCTCTGATGCCATCTTTGTTATTGTTTTGATCGCTGTCTGGAAGCAAATTAGCATCAATTTCATCTTTTTCCTGTCAGGACTGCAGGGTATTTCAAATTCAGTCACTGAGGCGGCGAGAATTGATTGCCCCAGCACGATCAAACGATTCTGGACTATTACCTTCCCACTGCTAGCACCTACTACCTTTTTCCTTTTAGTCATTAATACCACGTATGCCTTTTTCGATACATTTGGAATCATTGATGTGACCACCCGTGGGGGCCCAGGGGCATCAACCAATACGTTGATTTACAAGGTATACAAAGACGGTTTTCTAGGTGCAGACTTGGGAAGCAGCTCTGCACAGTCGGTAATATTGATGTTCCTTGTACTGGCTTTAACGGTCTTTCAGTTCCGGTTCATTGAAAAGAAGGTGCATTACTGATGCCGACACTAGCCATTAACACACCCACTGGCTCTCGGTCAGGTGTTCAAGTTATGAAACTGCTCAGACTACTGATGCAGCATGGAATATTGATCCTTGGTGTCCTGTTTCTGATTACACCGATATGGGTAGCCTTAATGTCTTCAACCCATACACCAGAAACACTGTTTCAGTCGGGACTTCAGTTTCTACCGGGTGACTATGGAAGAGAGACTTATGCCGAACTGTTCACCATTTCCAGTGGTCAGTTATCAACATCTGCTGCAATTATGCTGCTTAACAGCCTGGCCCTCGGGCTTGGATTTGCCATTGGTAAAGTTATTATTTCCATGCTTGCAGCCTATGGTTTGGTCTATTTTCGATTCCCTTTAGCAACACCGCTGTTTTGGATTATTTTCTCAACATTACTTCTACCGTTGGAAGTAAGGATCATCCCCTCCTACAAGGTGGTTGCTGATCTCGGGTTATTGAACAGCTATACAGGTTTGATTGTTCCGCTTATCGCGTCGGCCACAGGTACCTTTTTCTTTCGTCAGTATTTCCGCTCTATTCCTGACGAGTTGCTTGAAGCTGCACGAATCGATAATGCAGGGCCTCTGAGATTCTTCATTGATATTCTGCTGCCGTTGTCTCGAACCATGATTGCCGCGATTTTCATCATAATGTTTGTTGTGGGTTGGAACCAATATCTCTGGCCACTACTAATGACGACCGATCCGGACTACTACACCGTGGTCGTAGGAATACGACAAATGTTTCAGGTTATGTCCCAAGGTGGTGATTTGCCTCAGTTTAACCTCGCCTTTGCCCTGACCATTCTCGCAACCTTACCACCCGTACTGGTTGTGGTGATATTTCAGAGAATGTTTATCAAAGGGCTGGTGGAATCAGAAAAATAAATTTTGTTATAGATTACGGAAATATTGAAATGGCGAATATTGAACTGCACAACGTACGAAAATCCTACGCTAATGGTGTTGAAGCGATAAAGGGAGTGGACCTTCAGGTAGCAGACAAGGAGCTTATAGTCATTGTTGGCCCTTCCGGTTGTGGTAAATCTACTCTGCTGCGGATGATTGCCGGGCTTGAAACGGTTTCATCAGGAAACTTGATGCTGGACGGCCAAATTATAAATCATCTGGAACCTGCTGAACGTGATATTGCCATGGTTTTCCAAAACTATGCCTTGTACCCACACATGTCTGTGTTTAATAACATGGCGTATGGTCTGAAAAATCGTAAAGTTCCTAAAACCGAGATTGAACAAAGAGTGATAGAAGCCGCTAAAATCCTCGAACTGGATCAACTGCTTGATCGAAAGCCGTCTCAACTGTCTGGTGGCCAGCGTCAAAGAGTAGCAATGGGTAGGGCAATCGTTCGTAAACCAAAGCTTTTTCTGTTTGATGAACCGCTTTCTAATCTGGATGCTCGTCTTCGTGGCCAAATGCGTATTGAAATCAAGCAGCTACAACGAAATTTAGCTACGACGGCAGTCTATGTCACCCATGATCAAGTAGAAGCTATGACTCTGGGAGACCGTCTTATTGTTATGAATCAGGGAAAAGCGGAGCAGATTGGCACGCCTTCAGAACTCTACAATAAGCCGGCTTCACTTTTTGTTGCAGGTTTTCTAGGTAGCCCAACCATTAATGTTCTGGAAGGTTCCTTGGGGAAATCGGGCTTTGAGGCGGAGTCGGGTCACAAACTTGATCGCAGAAAGTTCCCATACTCAGGTAAAGCGAGCTTGGCCATTCGACCGGAGGACCTACATATCGTTCCGGTAGGTCAGGAAGATTTCAGGCTACGAATCAACATGATTGAAGAGCTTGGTTCAGAGACACTGGCTATTGGCACAGTGGAAAACTCAGCCCAAAAACTGACTGTCCGACTGCCTAAAAAAACATCTCTGAGTGAAGGAGCTCTGTTATCGGTCAAACTTGACTACAAACATAGCCACTTATTTGATGATCACGGTAAAAGACTGGAACCTGAAAAGGTTGAGCATAGACAGCAGTATTCCGCGATCGCGTAATCTTGATGCTTCTAACTCGTACTCATACCTAAAGCTATAAATGTAAAGTTTCGGCATGATATCCATGATTTTTGATTTAAGAGATGTTGGTATGAGTAGAGTTATTACTTTTTATAGCTGGTTTAGCCACGATATCAGAGCTGGACTGAAGACGATTACTATTCGTGACAAATCTGAAAGTGACTATTACTCCAGAGAACGGCTGAAAGCTTACACAAACCCTGAGAATGAGTTTATTGCTGAGTTGGATGTTATTGCCGTTACGCCTGTTCAGTTGAGTGATCTTTCCGAAATTCATGGAAAACAGGAGAATATGTCACTGAGTGAACTAAGGCAGGTCATCAGGGATATTTATCCGGACGAGTCAGAATTTTATATCATTGAGTTTTGCGTGGCTGATAAAAATTAGGATTAATAGATACTCCAGGGACGGAGTTGATACAAAAAACCGTTTTTGCCTAGACTGATAAATATACAGTCTGGAATTCTGCTACTTTATGGACAAATTGAATCGCTTACTAAGGAACGTGCTGGTTTCCAGCATTCTTTGGTCTCAAACTATCCTGCTGATGGCTGAATCAGATCAAGACGTGAACTTTCAGCTGGTCCCCATTGGTGCTTCTGATAACAACATCCATGGATCGGCGTGGAATACTCCTTTTAATAAAATAATTCAGGTCGCTTGTCATAACTGTTATGAGAAAGTTCATTCTCCAACTTTGGCTGATGCACTGGAACATGTGAAAGCGATAGAACTGGATATCTGGGATAGCGACTATTTTATAGTTGGATCAGGAAACCCTGGATATTGGTATGTTCGTCACTCGCCAGCTACTGGTAATAATGATAATAACTGCTCCACTGATGGTGATGGATCACTGGAAGAGTGTCTGTCGGATATCAATATGTGGAGTGAATTGCACTCTGAACACTTTCCCATCACCATTTTCCTTGATAAAAAGCAGAAGTGGAGCTCTCAGAAACAGGGGCGTACACCAAGACATCTGTACTCAATGCTTCGCAAAGTATTTGGGAGCAAAATTTATGGACCCAGAGAATTAACAGCATTTAACCTTGGTAATCAGGTTACACCTGCCTACATTAATTGGCCTACGGCTCATGAGTTAAGAGGAAAGGTTGTCGTTGTTCTTAACGGTGGTAGTTTTGTTGTAGATAAACTGACTTCATTGTTCTCATATAACATGTCCAGTTATAACATCGAGCTCGATAAGGTTAATCCTGATTTAGCACTCGTGAATTTTTTTGCCGGACCTTATATTTTTAACCTGCAAGAAGTGCCTAGTACTGTCAATATGGAATGGAGTGCTTCATTTTTTAATGCACCATTTAACAGCACCGATAGCCTTCCAGACTATGATGTTTTCTCGAAAAATCGATTTCGGGGCTGGTTATTTAGAGTATGGGGTCTGGACAGTACCTCGTTTTGCGAACTGTTACCGACCAATCTTAATTTTGCGGCTTATTATGATTTCAGATCACAAAAATGCCTTGAATTTAATGTCTGGCCTCAACAGCCTCTATTTAATAGGCAGTAAGTAATCTTCCTTGATTCTAATAATTAGGCAAATCCCCCTACCTGGTTAGGTAGATTCTCCATAAAGTGATTTTCTCCGAATGATAGGATTTGTTTATGTCAGACGACTGACTTATATTATTTGCAATATATGCGGAGAAAATAATAATGCGCTTTGAAAACAGAGTTGTCCTGATTACCGGTGCCGGTGCTGGTATTGGTCGTGCTGCTGCCGTTAAATTTGCCGCAGAAGGTGCCAAGGTTGCCGTTGCTGATCTTAATCTTGAGGCAGCCCTTGAAACCGTTGAAATGATAAAAATGGCAGGAGGCACAGCGACTGCTATTTCCTGTGATGTCGCAAGTCCTGAAGCTGTTGAGGCAATGGTAAAAACAACCGTTGAAACCTATGGTGCATTACATCATGCGGTTAACAATGCTTCCGGTCCTAGTGTTCCAACTCCTCTGAATGACACAACCACAGAAGTGTTTGACCGTGTACTGTCCATTACATTGCGTGGTGTATGGCTCAGTATGAAAGCTGAAGTTCCGGTTATGCTGGAACAAGGTGTAGGTACTATTGTTAACATTGCCTCTGTAGCGGCTTTGCACGGCGCCCCTCTTCTTTCGCCTTACGGTGCAGCGAAAGCGGGTGTTATTAACCTGACTGAAACAGCTGCTGCCGAACTAGCCACTTCAGGCATTCGCGCCAATGTGATTGCTCCAGGCGGTATTGCTACCGATGGCATCAAGCGTTTGTTTGAAATGCAGCCTGAAACGAAAAATACTATGAGTGCCATTCATGCTATGAATCGCATGGGTCAACCGGATGAAGTGGCTGATGCCATTCTCTATCTGAGCTCTGACGAATCCAGCTTCATCACTGGTCATAATCTGGTTGTCGACGGTGGTCTACTGGTGAAGTCCGATCTGATGTAAGACACTTTACTTCTATAGCATTCGGTAGATACAAAAAAGTCCCCATTCGGGGACTTTTTTGGTTTAGGTCAGATTAACCTGTCATTGATTCCTGTTTTACATTGAACCTGAACTCACTGGGGGACAGCATGAAGCGTTTAACAAAAGCTCGGGTAAAGTGACTGTGGTCACTAAATCCGCTTTCCAGAGCGATACAGGCGAGGCTCTTGCCGGATTCGAAGAGTAGCTTTTGGGCGTGATCCAGACGTAATTCCATTATGTATTGCCGTGGTGTTTTTGATAGATGTTTCTTGAATCGACGTTCTAGGGCACTGACAGAAAGGTGAACAGCCTTTGCTACTTCCTCGACAGTGATTGGACCGGAAAAATGGCGCTGAATGTACTCTGTCGAACCGTTAAGATCACGGAAAGGGGTTGCAGCAACGTCAGTTTTGTTGAGGTGGCGGCTGCTACCGTATGTGCCAATAATATTGTTATTTTGATCATAAACCGGCCACTTAGAGGTCAGAAACCAGCCGCCAGCCTCGTTATGCTTTCTGATAATTTCCAGTCGATCGGTGATGATTTGTCCTTCCAGAATCTTATGGTCGTCTTTCACATATTCGATTGCCATTTGCTTCGGCGCTAGGTCGAAATCGTTTTTGCCCTGTAATTGCTCGATATGATTGAAACCAAAACGCTGCAGGAAAAGAGTGTTGGCATGAACAAACCGGCCTTCCCGATCTTTTACCCAAGCATGGATGTCAGGGTAAACCTCTAATAACTGAAAACTGTCGCAGACATCATTAATAGCTTTGAACTCTATTCTAGTCATTAGAAATCCCCCAAACGCTGATTTTTTACAAATATTAAACGATTTTTTAAAAGCTTGTTAAGCACTGAATGCGTTCTACTAGAAAGTAAATCCCGAATCGAATTAGATTGGAACGGATATGAGCAGACGGCTGCAAGTAACAAGAGTGAGCAGCAAGCAGGAGTGTTTTGAAAGACGGGTCAATCAATACTTGTAGATCGGGAAAGAGCCTGGTCAAGATGAGAGAATGTTTATGACAAAAATAAGAATGGGCATGATTGGCGGTGGAGAAGGAGCATTTATTGGTGCTGTTCACCGGATAGCTGCGTCAATCGACGGTGAAATAGAACTGGTCTGTGGCGCTTTCAGCTCCGATAGAGAACGCTCGTTGCGTTCCGGGGCGGCACTGCACTTGCCAGAGAGCCGGGTGTATGGCTCCTATGGGGAGATGTTTTCCCGAGAAGCCGAACTGCCTGCAGACGAACGTATGCAGTTCGTGGGTATCGTCACCCCCAATCATATGCACTTCCCTGTAGCAAAGTTAGCGTTGGAATCAGGCTTCCACGTTCTGTCGGACAAGCCTGCCACTTTCAATCTTAACGAAGCGCTTGAACTCCGTACCATTATTGAGCGTACCGACCAGCTGTATGGCCTTAGCCACACCTACACTGGATATCCTCTGGTGAAAGAAGCCCGTGTCAGGATCAAATCTGGAGAGCTAGGAAAAATTCGCAAAATCGTCGTCGAGTATCCTCAAGGGTGGCTGGCTCATCGTGAAGAGGACAGCGATAACAAGCAGGCTTCCTGGAGATTGGATCCGAATCAGGCGGGTATCAGTGGCTGTATGGGGGACATCGGTGTACATGCCGCTAATCTGGCTGAATACATTACGGGTCTCCGGATTACCGAAATCTGTGCTGATCTGACCGCCTTTGTTGATGGTCGTGAACTGGATGATGACGGTTCTATCCTGTTGCGCTTTGAGGAAGGAGCAAAAGGAGTTCTCTTGGCCAGCCAGGTCAGTGTCGGTGAAGAAAATGCCATCCGAATCCGTATTTATGGGGAAAAGGGCGGACTTGAGTGGCATCAACAGGAACCCAATACCTTGTGGCTGAAATGGAATGACCGGCCTACGGAAATGTTGCGTACCGGCGCCGATTATCTTGGAAGTCTGGCTAGCGCCAACACCCGTATGCCCAAGGGGCACCCGGAAGGTTACCTAGAAGCTTTTGCCAATATCTACATGGCTTTTGCCGGCCAGATTAGGGCAAGAGCCTACGGAGCTGAAGCGAATGAACGGGCTATGGACTGTCCGGGTATCGTCGAGGCCGTGCGAGGAATGACTTTTATTGAATTGGCAGTCACTGCCAGCGCCAGTGATATCAAGTGGCATAAATTTGATCAGCACTGATGTGATATTCAGACCCATTGCTAGTCATTTTTCAACGAATCACTCCTTGTGTGTTTAAACAATAAGAGGCTCTTGCCATGTCAAGAATGAAAGGCCCTGCTATTTTTCTGGCCCAGTTTGCCGGTGACCAGGCACCGTTTGATTCCTTACCTGCTATCACCCATTGGGCAGGAAACCTCGGCTATAAAGGTGTGCAGATTCCGTCCTGGGACAGCCGTCTGATCGATCTAAAAAAAGCCGCAGAGAGTCTGGCTTACTGTGATGAACTCAAGGGTATCTGTGCGGAAAATGGCGTTGAAATCACTGAATTGTCGACTCACCTGCAAGGGCAATTAGTAGCAGTACATCCCGCTTACGATACTCTGTTTGACGGTTTTGCTCCGCTGGAAGTCCATGGTAATGCTCAGGCGAGGCAGACATGGGCTGTCAATCAATTGTTACTTGCAGCCAGGGCCAGTAAAAACCTTGGACTTACTGCTCATGTCACTTTTTCGGGAGCCCTTTTGTGGCACACAGTTTACCCTTGGCCCCAACGGCCAGAAGGTTTGGTGGAAACAGGTTTTAAGGAACTGGCAATCCGCTGGACGCCTATCCTCAATGCTTTTGACGATGCTGGTGTTGACCTGTGTTATGAAATCCATCCGGGTGAAGACCTGCACGATGGCATAACGTTTGAACGCTTCCTTGAAGCAACGGGTAATCACCCACGCTGTCACATTCTGTACGATCCCAGCCATTTTGTTCTGCAACAGCTGGACTATTTACAGTTTATCGATATTTACCATGAACGAATAAAGATGTTTCACGTCAAGGATGCTGAGTTTATCCCTAATGGAAGATCCGGCGTTTACGGAGGCTACCAGTCTTGGGTTGATCGCCCAGGTCGATTCCGCTCGCTAGGTGACGGTCAGATAGATTTTAATGGCATCTTCAGTCGTTTCGCGAAATACGGCTTTGAAGGCTGGCCGGTGCTGGAGTGGGAGTGCTGTCTCAAGCATCCGGAGGATGGTGCTGCCGAAGGTGCTCCATTTATTGAACGACATATTATCCGAACCACCGAGAAGGCCTTTGATGACTTTGCAGGCAGTGAAATGAATGAGGCAAGAAACAGAATCATTTTGGGGCTGAATTAACCGTTCAGTATGTTGTGCGATCCAATACTGCTTCCTGAAGCAGTATCTGTAATAAAAAAAATAAAGCAGGAAAACACTATGAGTGATAAATCAATAAATAGACGTCGTTTATATTATATTGGAAATCTGTCGATTTTCACGATCGGGTTGGGGTTCGCTGTACGTGCCAATATTGCGCCGAATCTGCAAGCTGAAGTATATGACAAGATTGATCTGGCTAATTCTGCTGCAATGGTGGGAGAGGCACTAGGAGCAACATTCACCGGCTTTGCTCTGACTTTGCTGTTTGGCAGTGCATTGCTGGATATCATTGGCATGAAACGCATGTTGCTGTTGTCTGCACTAGGTTATGTGGCTGGCGCATTAGGGCTGTTGTTTGCAACAACCTTGCCTGTCGACCTGGCAGAAACTGTTATTCTGAGCAGTCTGTTACTGACCGGGCTTGGTTGGGGTGCTGTGGAGGCAGCTTCCAACCCTATGGTGGCAGCACTGTATCCTGAAGAAAAAACGCACCGCCTGAATATTTTGCATGCCTGGTGGCCAGCGGGAATTGTAATAGGCGGTTTACTGGGAGTAATGATTACCACACTTGGCCTGCCCTGGGAATTGAACATGATGGTGTTGATGATTCCGGCCATAGTGCTTGCTTGGATGGTATGGAGTGCTGCATTCCCAGTTACCGAAAGAGTAGCTTCAGGCGTGAGCTACAAAGATATGTTTGTTGAGTTACTCAAGCGGCCACTGTTCTGGTTATTCTGGGGCTGTATGTTTGTCACAGCTGCCTCAGAATTGGCTCCTGGGCAATGGGTCAATATCACACTGTCTAACATCGTTGGCATGCAAGGCATTCTGTTGCTCGTGTACGTCAGCGGACTTATGTTCGTCATGCGCCACTTTGCCGGCCCTATTGTTGAACGCACTTCATCAATGGGATTGATGTTTTTGAGCTGCCTGTTTGCAGCTGTTGGCCTCTATCTCCTAAGTCAGGCCACTGGCCCAGTATCCGCCTTCGCCGCAGCAACCGTCTGGGGTATTGGCGTGTGTTATATGTGGCCAACCATGCTGGCGATTGTGTCCGAATACTTCCCCCGCGGTGGTGCAATGGCCATGGGGCTAATGGGTTTTGCCGGTGGTATGTCGATTCAATTCGTATTGCCACAGATGGGGGCAATATTTGACAGTGCTAAGGCCGAAGCTGCCGGCGGTGTGGCTAATCTGGCTACTTTAAGCCCACAGGCTATGACAGAAGTGGTCCGCTTCGCTTCAGTCGAATCCTTCCAGTCTGTTGCGATACTGCCGCTGCTGCTGTTGCCCGTATTCGGAGCCTTGTGGCTGTTTGGCTTGAGCAAGGCTAAGCAACCTGCAAAAGCCTGATCTCCTATAGGCTTTCTGCCTCCGTAATGCTCTTAGCCCTGTGATCGAGACGTGCATGGGGCTACAAGAATGATTGATCGCAGCTCTATAGAGAATTTTTATGAAACTAGGCATGAATCTTTTTTTGTGGACGAATCGTTTCGAACCGAAACACTTTGCTCTGCTGCCAGTTTTAAAAAAGGCAGGATTTGATGGAGTTGAAATCCCTAGCTCTGACTACAGTGCAAACGAACTAAAAATAATTCGGTCAGCATTGGATAGCAATGGGCTGGTTTGTACTGTTGCTACTCTGCTGACTGCTGAAAATGATCCCATCGCAGAGGACCTCAAACTGAGGAAAGCTGCTCTGGAGAAACTGAATGTCGATATTGCCGTAGCTGAATCACTGGGTGCTGAAACTCTGGTTGGCCCCATACACTCTGCACACAAGGTGTTTCCCGGCCGCGGACCTAATGAAGAGGAGTTTGAGCGCTGTGTGGAATTCTTCAGAGCAGTAGGGCCTATAGCCCGACAAGCCAATGTTAAACTGTCGATAGAAGGGCTAAACCGTTTCGAATGCTATTTTCTCAACACCACAGAGCAGGGTAAGCGGTTGATTGACACAATAGACCTGTCTAACGTTGGCTATCTGTACGATACACATCATGCCCACATTGAGGAAAGAGATATCTACGACGCTGTAACTTTATTAGGTTCTCGTATCAATCACTTCCATGTCAGTGAAAGTCATCGCGGTACGCCGGGAACCGGGCTGGTGGATTGGGAGAGCAATTTCCGTGGGTTGAAAGATATAAACTACGATGGCTGGGTGGTCATTGAGGCTTTTGCCACAGATGTGGTGGGTATTCCACAGGCTGTGAATATCTGGCGAAACTGCTTCGCTGATAAAACCGAAGTCTTTACCAAAGGCATTGAGTTGATCCGGTCACACACGTAGGCGCATGGGGCTTCATTCGTTTGCCGCCTACCCACATCTTCAATGGTAACGGGTATAGATACAAAAAAGTCCCCATTCGGGGACTTTTTTGGTTTAGGTCAGGTTAGATTAACCCGCCATTTCCAGCAGTAACTTGTTCAGACGCTGAACATAGGAAGCCGGATCGTCCAGCTGTCCACCAGCGGCGAGGTTAGCTTGATCGAATACCACACGGGTTAGATCGGCAAAACGCTCTTCGTCCGCTTCTTTATCAAGACGAGCCACTAAAGGATGCTCAGGGTTGATCTCGAAAATCGGCTTGGCTTCTGGCATGGCCTGCCCCGCCGCTTCCATGATCTTCCGCATCTGTGCGCCCATGTCATGTTCACCGACAACCACGCAGGCTGGAGATTCGGTTAGACGATGAGTGACACGTACTTCATCGACTTCTGCACTGAGGACATTCTGGATGCGCTTCAGGAGATCTTCTTTCTCTTTAGCACTCTCTTCCAAGGCCTTCTTGTCTTCGTCATCGTCCAGCTTACCCATGTCCAGGTCACCACGAGCGATGTCGGCAAACTGCTTGCCGTCGAATTCGTTCAGGTGTGACATCAGCCATTCATCGACTCTGTCGGACAGCAGTAGAACTTCAACACCTTTCTTTCTGAAGACTTCCAGGTGAGGGCTATTGGCGGCAGCGTTAAAGGTTTCAGCCGTGATGTAGAAGATTTTTTCCTGACCTTCCTTCATACGAGAAACGTAGCTTTCCAGTGTCTGACTCTGTTCCACAGTGTTATTTTCAGTGGTGGCAAAGCGCAGCAGTTTGGCAACCTTCTCACGGTTAGCGAAATCTTCGGCAGGACCTTCCTTCAGTACCTGACCAAACTCTTTCCAAAACTCGGTGTACTTATCTGCTTCCTTCTTGGCCATTTTTTCCAGCATATCCAGCGCACGCTTGGTCAGTGCAGCTTTCATACTATCAACAGCAGGGTCCTTCTGAAGGATCTCACGGGAAACGTTTAGGGACAGATCGTTGGAATCCACTACACCCTTAATAAAACGCAAGTACATAGGCAGGAACTCTTCAGCCTGGTCCATGATGTAAACGCGTTGAACGTAGAGCTTCAGGCCTTTCTGCATGTCACGATTATAAAGATCGAAAGGTGCCTTGGCAGGAATAAACAGCAAGCTGTTGTATTCGAGCTTTCCTTCCACACGATTATGACTCCACTTCATTGGGTCAGTGAAATCGTGGCTGATGTGTTTATAGAATTCGATGTACTCTTCTTCAGAGATTTCAGAACGGGAACGGGTCCACAGCGCTTTAGCGGTGTTCACGGTTTCCCACTCAGGTGCTTTCTCTTCTTTTTTCTCCCCTTCTTCATCTGCAGAAGGCATCTCGTCCGAGAGTTCCTTAAGCATCAGAATGGGCATAGAGATATGGTCAGAGTATTTGCGAATAATGTTACGTAGACGCCAGCCGTCAGCGTATTCCATAGCATCTTCTTTCAGGTGCAGGGTAATACTGGTTCCACGACTTTCTTTTTCGATGTTCTCAATGGTGAATTCGCCGGAACCATCGGACACCCAACGTACAGCGTCTTCAGCATTAGAGCCGGCTTTACGCGTATCAACGGTAACATTGTCAGAAATGATAAAGGCTGAATAGAAGCCAACACCAAACTGACCAATCAAGTGAGAATCTTTCTTTTCATCACCGCTCAGGTTGCTCAGAAAATCAGCGGTACCGGATTTAGCGATGGTACCCAGATGAGCAATGACATCTTCGCGACTCATACCAATGCCGTTATCAGCGATGGTGATGGTCTTATCTTCTTTATCAAAACTGATACGAATATCTAAATCTGGATCGGTTTGCAGCAGGCTATCGTTATGCAGAGCTTCGAAACGCAGCTTGTCAGCGGCGTCTGATGCATTTGAAACCAGCTCGCGCAGAAAAATTTCACGGTTAGAGTACAGGGAGTGAATCATCAGGTTCAGAAGCTGCTTTACTTCTGTCTGAAAACCCATGGTTTCTTTCTTGGCTTCGACAGTCATTGGACCCTCATTCTTTCAATTAGCGGTTAATTGCCTATGACAATGAATATGGGGTTGGTGAAATGGCTTTCAAGGGGCAACACCTTTTTTTTATCTTTATGGTCTATACTCGATTTCCGAATACATGTCGGAGCCCCTATGAGTCATAGGCAAGATCGTTTTGGTTGCAGGATATCTCAGCCTTTTGTTTTCGTTTTATTTTTGTTCTTTTCTGACATGTCCTTTGCTGTTGAAGCCACATTTAAGGTTTGGTTCCTGTAACTCACGCCCGTTCGATTCTTGATAGCGGTTGTCATGACCCAGAATGGGAACATCTTGGTGAAGCAGTATTTCTGTTGTCACTGACAAATGATGATTCCGTTCTGGAGATTTTTCATGACAGAGATAGTCGTCGCAATGCAAACAGTGAAACGGCTGTAATCACTCTTTCAGACTCTACAGCTGTCGGGAGTTATATTCATACATGGCCAGCTTCAGTTTCGGGAACAAAGCAGAATATGGTTATTCCCGAATCACAAAGATTTGAAACACCAAGACACAATGTTGGAGAGTCTTTGATACGTCGTACTCGATACGTATATGGAAGTAACTATCATCGACGCCAGGATTTAGATTTATTTCCACTTCAGTTACTTTTAATGCAGCCCCGTGACGTGATCACCCCCTTTTTAAGACGGTATCTGGTTAACAGGGAGGCTGCAGAATTGAATAGCCTTCTCATTCCAAAAAGGTCGGACAGAATAGGAATTTCTTTCTTTTTAGCGCCTCCTCGCTGTGTGACTGACTCTATTTATTATTCAATTACTGAAGGGGTAGTTCCCATAGAGACAGCACCTAATTTGTGGGGGGAGACTCATGCGCAGATTTACCAATTTTATTCATCATCATCGAATGGTTATGTCTTACAGGCTGAGATAGCGGTTGGTACCGAAGGGCAATATCAGGATCAGACCTTATTATTTCATCAGCAATATCCAGGAAATACCCATATTTGGTACACACTGGCCCCTCCACAACAGGATAAGGAAGAAGATCCGTATGTTGTAATGGTGTCTGCCAGTAGAGGTAGTAGTTCAGGAATTAACGCTGAACGGGTGAAACCAAGATCAGCGCAAGGCATTGGAAGCTATAGCCTTGGGTATGTTCCTGATCCAACAAAAGTGGCGGTGAATTCCAGTGTGAAACTATCCGTTTACATGCTTCTCACTTTCTTCCAGAGCATGAAGTACTGATGAGTGGAATTCACGCCTATACAGTACTAAAACAACGGCCATGGTACTGACCATGAAGAGAGCAGGATGAATAAACCAGGCCAGAGTTGCTAGGGAGAAATAATACCCTCTCAGCCCATAGTTAAAGTGGTTAGCGGCAAGAGTCATGATATGGCCGGATTTATCGGCAAACGCTTTCTGTTCATTCTTTTTACCGCGGACATCCTGCATCAGGGGCGCACTGCCTATTAGCACGCAGGTAAAGTTATAAAGCCTGAGGCTCCATGTGAACTCAAAGAAGGTATAGACAAAAATAACCAACATCACCAATACCTTTAACTCCCACAATTCACGGGTATTCGTACTGACAAAAGGCATCGTGGATAACACACCGACCGCTTCTTCCGATGCTGCAATGCCTGTAATCAGGCCGGCCATAACCAGTATGCTGGTAGAGGCAAAAAAACTGACAGAAGCTCTGAGGCTGAAAATAAGGCTCGCGTCAGCAACCCGATTATCCCGTCCAAGCAAGCGATACATCCAGTCCCTGCGGTACAGTGCCAGGCTCCCAGCCAGGCATGGACGGGTCTTTCCTGCATAATAAGAAAAGGTGGTATATCCGAGCCAGAGTACAATCAATGTCAATAATGCCAGCCAGTCAAGCCATGAAACCACACTCGTCAATTCATTCATTTTTAAACAATTCCCTATGTGTCTGATATCTGGCGAGATGGATTATAAATGACAAGCCCTGCCCCCTTTATTATCATTAGCATCCAATGTCGGCTAAAACAAAGGCTAATTTACGTTGCCAAAGATGCTGCTGAGGATATAAGCGGCCTCTAGCTCAGACTATGCAGTTTCCTGCGCTACAGCAACAGCAGTGCGATTTTTTTCAAATGCATGTTTTCAAACGTATGATTTTTTTAACAGGCTTTGGAGCAACAAAGCAACTTCAAGGCAGGAGAGTTAATGACAAGTACTCAATATTTGATGGGATGGGCTGTTTATCTGGCTGGCGCTACTGGCTGCCTACTGGCCCTTATGCTTATTACTAGGCAGTTCGGTCCCAGAATACGTCGCAGCCTTTGGATGATGACCGCTGCCTTGCTCTATACCCCATGGTTTCTGATTCAAGGCTCAACGCTTTTTACTCCGGCATTGCTGACGTCATTCTGTGATTTCTTATCCGATGGCCCAGAAAGTGCCACAAGAGCAGGCCTGCCCGTGTTGATTACCTCCGGTGTCGCACTGTTTGCGGGTATTGTTTTACCCGTAAAAAAAACAGCTCCCAAACCCGAAAAGAAGCCTGAAGCTGTCATCAGGAAGAAGCCCCGGCCGAAACCAGCAACCGGAACCAGAAAAGAACCCACCGTATAAGTGTATAAACACACGTAATCGAATAGCGAATCAGTCATATTCCTGTCTCAGGTGGGAAGATGACTTTTGAATTCGTATGTCTGGGTACATAATTAACTCATGATATGAGTCATGGAAGTGTTTCATGTGTGAATTGCTTGGCATGAGTGCCAATACGCCAACTGATATCTGCTTCAGCTTTAGTGGATTGATGCAGAGAGGCGGTAAAACAGGCCCCCACAGTGATGGCTGGGGTATTGCCTTTTATGAAGGTGCGGGACTTCGCGAGTTTAGGGATCCCTATCCAAGTTACAACTCGGAAATTGCAAAACTGGTCAGGAACTATCCGATTAAGAGTGATATTGTCATCAGTCACATCAGACAGGCTAATGCCGGTCGGGTTTGTCTTGAAAATACCCATCCTTTTACCAGAGAGCTCTGGGGAAGAAACTGGACTTTTGCCCATAATGGCCAGTTAAAAGGTATTAAAAAATACCCTCTTAATCATTATTTGCCTGTAGGTACCACGGACAGCGAATACGCTTTCTGCTGGATGATGGGCAAGATCAGGGAACGTTTCCCCAAACCTCCTGCCCGACCAGTGACTGTTCAACGGTTTATCTACGATCTGGCAGAGGAGATGCAAGGGCTTGGCGTATTTAATCTACTGTTGACCGATTCAAAGTATCTTTACTGTTACTGCAGCACAAAACTGAGCTGGATAACCCGCAAGGCACCTTTTGATCAGGCCGTTCTGAAAGACGACTCTGTAACGGTAGATTTTAAGGAAGTCACAACGGATAAAGATATTGTTTCTGTGATCGCTACCGACCCACTGACTACCAATGAAGACTGGCATGTTATGCAGCCAGGTGAGTACATCGTTTTTCGAAAAGGTGAAGTGGATTTCAGGCAGGAAGCCTGATTAGAATTGTTATTCAGTCAGGAAGCTAGCTTTAGCTATCCTGACTGAATACATAAAATATTGCGTTTAACCTGCCATCTTCTGCCAGTCAATCTCATTACTGTTTATACGTTCTGCAGCCATGTAGTAAATCAGCTGTCCGGCCTTAATTTGTGTAGAACCTGTCGGATTAAGAGCCAGGTCGTCTCCAGTAATGCTGTCTGCAATACCAAGAGCGAGTGCCTCATGGTGATGCTTCATGACTTCCAGTAAATGGTTGAAGTGAGTACCGGTAAAATCATCAGGCACTTTAACGCTAAATTGAGTGGGGCCGATCAAGGTGGAAAGCAGTTGTTCCTGTACGCGTGAAGAACCTGGATCCTGAGCTGATCTCACCATAAGCTCCATGGAAATACTGGTGTGACACTCTACTTGCGGACAATGGCTCTTTAGCAATTTAGCCATATGTTCGTGTTCAAACCAGGCGACAATGTGAGCACTTCGAGTGTTTGTTGCCACAGTGAGGCAGCTGGCTAACGTTTTATCGTCTGTAGATCGATAGATAATGACCCTGTCTGCGTGTGCAATACTGGCTCGTTGCAACACATCATTGTCTGTCAGGTTTTCTCCCTGAACAAACAGCACCTGATCCGGAAACGGATTTTCCATTTCCTCACTGGCGCAGAGTACAACCTTTCTATCCTGCCGACGGACATCACCATAAATAAGACGAATCATTCGTGGCGTATGCTCCGGATGCCAGCCCAGAATAACGATGTGGTGCCTCAGATCGGAAAAATCACCTTTGCCACGCATATTTTTTCTCCATACCTCAACCAGTCCTGACGACAACTTACCCAGAATACCTGCAAATACAACGACAGCTCCAGGCATCAACAGTAATGATGCAGCCCATCGACCACCCGACGTTACTGGGCTGTGGTCACCATAACCAACCGTTGTCGCTGTTGTAATAAAGTAGTAAAACCAAATGTCTGGTTTGATTAACTCCTGCTCACCGGACAGCCACATAAGGCTCCAGCTAATAGAAAAGAGACCCAGAATCAGCACAATTAAAGCCAGCCAGCTGAGCTTCAACAGGTGACGATTAATATAACGAAGGGTTGTTCTTAACTGATCCACCATGGCTTCAAAAAGAACCTGTAGTTGTTATCGTGGATAATGTTATCAAAGAAATAATTTTGATAACCATCTATTTCAAACTTTGTCCCATCATGCCCTTGATAGCGGCAGGTATATCTGCGGGCAAGACGACTATTTTGCTGTTATCTGAACTGGCCAGTTTTTCCAGGGTTCCTACGTATTTTTCACCCAGCAAGTAAGTGACTGGTAAAATATTATCACCCACAGCTTCTGACACCATAGAGATAGCCTGCTTACTGGCATCTGCTAGAACAATCTCGGCTTCAGCACCACGACGGGATGCTTCCAGATGCCCTTCTGCTTCAAGAATTTTTGCTTGCTTGTCACCTTCTGCTCGGGTGACCGTAGCTCTTCTTGCTCTCTCTGCCGCCGCCTGTTCTTCCATCGCGTGCTGCATAGTGCCAGATGGGTTGATGTCCTGAATTTCTACTGACTTCATGACAATACCCCAGTCAGCGATATCATCAGAAATAGAAGACTTCAATTTTGCCTTAATGATTTCCCTTGAGGAAAGCGCGTCATCGAGAGACATCTCACCGATTATTGATCTTAAAGTCGTCTGAACCAGTGTTTGAATGGCAAAATTGTAATTCTCTACGCCATAAACCGCTTTTTCAGGGGAAATAATGTTCATATAAGCCACTGCATTGGCAACAATAACGGCGTTATCCCGAGTAATGACCTCTTGTGAAGGAATGTCCAATACAATGTCTTTGGTGGTTACTTTGTATGACACATCATCAATGAAAGGAATAATAATATTCAGTCCCGGTTGAAGAGTTGTCTGGTATTTGCCAAGGCGCTGAACCACCCATTTATACCCTTGAGGTACCAGACGCACGCCTTTTGCGATGGTAATAACAACGAGCAGTAAAACAGCAACTGAAATATACAGACCTGCATTCATAATAATTCTCCTTATTTATACTTTTGTTACGACTAATGCATTACCGGATAAATCAATAACCCTGACTCTGTCACCTGAGGAAAGAACCTCCTCGAGACAAATAAACTGCCATTCATCGGATCCGAGAATAGGAGCAGGAAAACGCAAGATTCCTTTTCTTTCACCATTAGGAGCGGACAAGACCTGCCCTACCTCTCCAATGATCGCCTCTCTGGATAGACCGGCTTTTGTTCTATCAATGGAGAGTGGTTTAAGGTAACGGAACCACAACCAGGTCGTCAAAATGGATAAAATAGTCCAAAGCATTACCTGGGTACTAATCGTGATATCCGGAGCAAGAAAAAGGACTCCGCCCACAATGACTGCGGCAACACCAAACCAAAGCGCGACAAAGCTGGGAAGGACGATTTCCATCAGTATCAGGAAAATACCGAACACCACCCAGTGCCAGTACACAATATCCAGTTCCATAATGCTCTATCCCTATAGTTCTCAAATTAACTACATTCTCGAGCATAGCGGTGAGTACGGCAAGCTACATGAGCAGACATGAGTATTGGAAAATATTTCTCAGTAAAAAAAACGCCTGAACTCAAAGAGAACAAGCGTTTTTTGTAAAGACTAGAGAACCATCGAGTTGTGGTTACTGAACGTTTTCAGAATCACTGAACACGCCATCAAACAGAGGCGTACTCAGATAACGTTCTCCAGAGTCCGGAAGAATGACAACAATATTTTTACCCAGATTGGCTGGCTGCTCTGCTACTCGAATCGCTGCGGCTACTGCAGCACCACCGGAAATACCCGCCAGAATGCCTTCCTGCCGCATCAATTTATGAGCCATAGCAATGGCATCTTCGTTTGAAACCTGTTCAACCTGATCCACCAGAGTTAGGTCAAGGTTTCCTGGAATAAAGCCGGCACCAATGCCTTGAATCTTGTGTGGCGCTGGTTTTACTTCTTCGCCTGCGATGGTTTGGCTGATGATGGGTGAAGCTTCAGGCTCTACGGCAACAGAGGTAATTTTTTTGCCCTGAATTTTTTTCAGATAACGGGATACACCGGTAATCGTTCCACCTGTGCCGACACCTGCGACAAACACATCAACTTTACCTTCCAGAGCATTCCAGATTTCCGGGCCAGTGGTTTCTTCGTGAATTCTCGGGTTGGCCGGGTTTTCAAACTGTTGCAATAACAGGTATCTCTCGGGGTCGGTCTCAACCAGTTCTTTCGCTTTAGCAATGGCGCCCGGCATACCTTTAGCCGGCTCAGTCAAAATCAACTTGGCGCCCAACGCTTTTAGAACTTTTCGACGTTCCAGGCTCATGGAGGCTGGCATGGTCAGTGTCAGAGGAATACCTTTGGATGCAGCAACAAAAGCCAGTGCAATACCCGTATTACCGCTGGTGGGCTCGATCAGTTCAACACCCTTTTTCAGTTTCCCAGAAGCCTCGGCATCCCAAATCATGCTGGCACCAATACGACACTTAACACTGTTAGCCGGATTACGTGATTCCATCTTTACGAAGATATTATGACCGCCGGCAAGACGATTCAGTTTGACCAAAGGCGTATTGCCAATAGACTGGGAGTTATCTTGAAAGATCTGGGTCATAGGTATCCTGTTAAAAACGTGTTTAGGCATCGAGGATGCAGGTTACAGTATCAGACTCTAAACAATTCTGAATTCACGTAAAAATAACTAAATAGCATTTTTTTATATCAGAATGAAATATGTAGTGAGATACAGCCGATATAAAAAAGAAATCTTGTCATTTTTAGCGAATTCGTCGTAAACCCTCGCCCAATCGGGCGGGGATATAAGACGGGGAGTGTCATCGCGTTTACGCTCATACGAAACATTCTATTTATGTGGTAAATGAACGTATAAAGTGTGGAACCAGACCGGATACTGAAGGTTCTAGTCTGACTCTATAGATTTATGGCCTATCGATTCGCAATACCTGTCCGCTGTCTGTCAGTAGAAACAGGCTGCCATCTTTAGCTACTTCAACATGTCTGAGTCGTTCATTAAGATGATTCAATAATGAAACCTCTCTAACAGGCTGAGTTTTGTCCATATCAACCCATCGAAGCTCGCGGGTCTTTAACGTTGTATTCAGAAGGTCTCCCTGAAATTCAGGAAACATCTCTCCGTAATAAACCGTCATAGAGGAAGGTGCAATGGACGGTGTCCAATCTACCAGAGGTTGTTCCATCCCTGGGTATTCCCTGAATGGTGTAATCTGTGCCCCTGAATAATCTCGCCCGTAAGTGATCACCGGCCAGCCGTAGTTCTTACCGGCCTGTATGGTATTTATCTCATCACCTCCAGCTGGGCCATGTTCATTACTGAAGACAACTTGACGCTTACTGTCGTAAACCAGACCTTGAGGGTTCCTGTGTCCTAGAGAAAAAATGGCCTTGTTAGCGTTTTTATCAGAGGAGAAAGGATTATCACCCGGAATGCGGCCATCATCATTGAGTCTGACTATCTTTCCCAGCAGAGAGTCCTTTTTCTGTGCGCTTTCCCGATAATCGAAGCCATCACCAATAGTCACTAACAGCGTATTGTCTGACATGAAACTCATTCGCCCCCCATAGTGCACCGGCGTGTCTTTGAAGGGTTGTGCAGTAAAGAGCGGTTGTCGCTCAACCAGTTTGTTGTTTTTTATCTTTGCCCGCATCAGTTTGAGGGTATTCTTATCACGTGTGCCAAAGGCGTAACTCAGATAGACCCAACCATTTTCTTTATAGTTCGGGTGCAGTTTTATATCCAGTAAGCCGCCCTGCCCGGCAAAATAAACATCTGGAGTGCCGGAAATAGATTGAGTGATGTCTTCATTGATGAGTTTCAATTGCCCCGAACGCTCGGTAACCAATAGTTCTCCAGAAGGTAACTCTACCATCGACCAGGGTGATTGCAGTCCTGATATGAGCGTAGATACTCGCAGTTCCGGAGTTTCATCTTTTGCTACAGCGCCTTGAGCAACAAGTGCACTGGCAATCGTTAAACAACCGATAGAAAAAAGGGCAGTTCTGAACTTACAGCGTTTCATTATTTACTTTCCCTGCTGACATTCGACTCTGTCCGTAAAAGACCATAAACCGCACCACCCAGAAAGCCGGCAAGGGACTGACTGATCAGCCCCGTAGAGCTTCGAGCGCCAGCAATAGGCGTTACATCCAGTAATGGCTTCATTAGTAACAGTGCCGTAGTAAGAGCTAGTCCACCAGCCAATGCCCACCAGTACCAGGCAGGATTGATTGTGCCACTCAGTTTGCCCAGGAATCGTGTTGTTCCAAATGCAAGGAGCAGTCCGAGAGCGATAACGCTTCCATAGCCGGGGAGCAAGCCGAGCATATCGGTCAGAGTGGAATGGATGCGTGTTGTCAGATTGATATTGATACCAAGAGCAGCAAGCTCATTGAGAACATACTGACTATGAGCCGAGCTGGCGAATACGAAAGCAATCAGTACAGACACTGCAAATACGACGAAGGTTTTTCGTTTAGGAATAATAGACACAAGTTTGCCGGTTTGTTTTTATGTAATCATACCAGTAACAAGGCTCTTTTCACTAGATGATGCCCCAGCCCACCTTTATCTGGTAATCTGATTTCGAAGTTGCCAATAAAAATGATGAATCTGGTATATCCATGAGCATTCACGTCACAGAAGAGATCGTGCTGGAAACGCTATCAAGGTCAGACGCAAAAGCTGTATTCGATCTAGTAGAAAATAACCGGAACCAGTTGCAGCAGTATCTGTATTGGGTAGACGATGTTACCGATATAAAAAGCACTGAGCAGTATATTGATGCCCGTATCAACAGCGGCTTGCCTGAAGCAAGATGGTACAAAATCGTCTTCAGGAACAAGGTATCCGGCATATTTGGTGTTAAATCACTGTGTCGTGAACAATCTGAAGCTGAGATAGGTTACTGGTTATCACAAGGTGCTCAGCGGTACGGAGTCGTGTCCAGAATTATTTCTGAAGTTTGCACGATTCTTAAAAGTGAAGGGATTCATTTCCTAAAAATAAATTGCCTTCAGGAGAACCAGGCCAGTATCGCTGTAGCAGAGCGTTCAGGAGCAATCCATACAGGGATCATATCAGATTATCTTCAAGTGGCTGGCCAGTTTCAAGATCTCTATACCTACACAAAACGACTGTAATTGAATCTCGATATTTTCTTATGCATGCGGTTTGATTCATCCTGTCATTAATATAAGAACAAGATGTCTTTTAATATGAATAACAATGCCATACCCGTGTTTTTGAAAGTAATGGATGATGAAGCTTTCTGTCACTATCTGGAAATAGCCATACCCGCTTATGCTGATGATAATATCAGTTCAGGACGTTGGGAAGCATCCGACGCACTGGAACGTTCGAAGCAGTCTTATACTGATTTGTTGCCGCAGCGACATGAAACTAAGAACAACTCTCTTTTCAACATAATTGTCAGTGGCAGACAAGAAACGGTTGGTCATATTTGGATTAAGATTGAAGACCATACTCATACAAAATCAGCCTTTATTTATGATATCGAGATTTATAAAGTGCACCGCCGGAATGGTTATGCCAAAGCAGCGCTGAGTTGCATTGAATCTGTTGTTGCAGAGATGGGGGCCAGCAGTTTGGGACTGCATGTTTTTAATAACAATCCCGGAGCAATCAACCTATATGAAAGCATAGGTTTTCAAGCGGTGAGTCAGAATATGCAAAAGAAGATTGAGCCTGTTGAAGCTTCATAATGACAAACCAACTGATTATAGAAACTCCCCGACTATTAATGAGACCGATGGTTACTGCTGACTGGTCGCTTTTTCATCGACTGGAAACAGATTCTTCTGTTCAGAAATACGTTTCAGACCTGAAAGACAACAGCTCCATCAAGCAACGTTTTGAGTCACGATTACCTCTATGGAGTAAAACCGGTTCTCAATGGCTTTGTCTTATTATTACTGAAAAAAGCTCAAGCAAACCTATAGGTATTACCGGCTTCTACCCAGAGTGGGAACCCTGCAGGCAGGCAGAGGTTGGGTTTATGTTGCTGCCTGATTATCAGAATAAGGGCTTTGGTAAAGAGTCATTGTTAGCCTTGGCAAGGTACGCCTTTGAAGAGTGTCGTTTCCATAAACTTAAAGCGACTGTCACCGAGGGTAACGATGCTTGCTGTCAGCTGTTGAAAAATATCGGCTTTCAGCAGGAAGCGAGACTCCGGGATAACTACAGAATTGCAGGGCAATGGCAGAACGATCTTGTCTTTGGTTTGCTTCATCATGAGTTCGACAGATAATCTTTGCTCGCTCACGGCTTTCAATATTTATAAGAACCGACTGGAAAATGGACATCATTAGAAATACAGAACCTGGCGATCAGGATATAAGTGAAATCAGGGAAAGTTTGAGAGAATTTAACCGACCGTTTCTGGAAGGCATCCGCAGTAAAGAAGTGGCCTTCTATATAAATGATCAACAAGGTGAAAAAATTGCTGGCGTGGTTGGCCGCTTAAGAGGCAACTGGCTTCTGGTTCAGTATCTCTGGGTTAAGGAATCCCTGAAAAAGCAGGGTCTGGGTTCAAGGCTTCTTCAAGCTCTTGAAGGTCACGCCATTGAAAATGGATGCCATTCAGCGATGTTGGATACAGCTGACTTTCAGGCAGAACCTTTTTATCGTAAACACGGATATAAGACAGAGATGACACTGGAAGATGATGGCTTTCCTACGGTGTTTTATATGACAAAACGGTTGGTTTGAGCGCTATTGGTTATGCAGAGGGACTTAACTCAAAGCGTGTTATCCAGACATTCACCTATCCTGTTTTTGATGTCCATTCTCTTGATCTCAATCAATTACCCGACTCTTTTACTTGGTTATCGTCTGTTACATATTTAGCTTTCGATACAAGGTGATAAAGATGAGTTGTTGTGGCGCTTGCGGTGGACAGGATACCGAGAAGAAAAACGAACAGGAAAAAACGGTTGACCAACAGGGTGAAAAATCCGGAGCGAAGCAGGAACAGCAAGAAGCTCAGTAATTATCGTAGGGTTGAATCAAAACGATCCATAGAATCAGGCCAACATTATTGCTTTATTGGCTGATTCTATGGGCATCGTTAAGGTCGAATCATCTCTCTGGACTGTACGTCAAAAAAGCGCTCTGACTCTGAGTCAGATGTCGCGAGCCGTCATTCTCACAGGCATTTTCTTAAAACCGTTAACCATATTGGAACGAATACGAAAAGGTTCAGCCGCTAATTCTATTCCCTGAAACATTTTGAAGAATTCTTCAAAGAATATCCGGGTTTCCAGCCGAGCCAAATGTGCCCCCAGACAGAAGTGAACTCCATGACCAAACGCCATGTGGTTATTGGATTCACGGTCAATCCTGAACTCCAGAGGCTGCTCAAACTCCCTTTCGTCAAAGTTGGCTGAGCTGTAAAGCATCACAACCTTGTCGTTTTCCTTAATAAACTGCCCAGCTATTTCGGTATCTTTTGTCGCAGTACGACGGAAATAATGCAGCGGACAGGTCCAGCGCAACATCTCTTCAATCGCGGCATTGAGTAATTCAGGATTTTCTTCAAGCTGTTTATAAAGTTCCGGCCGCTTTATCAGCTCGTACATGCCACCTGCAATCAAGGCCCGTGTGGTCTCGTTGCCGGCCACTGTAATCTGGATAAACAGGGAAGCAAATTCAGCCTCATTCACCTTATGGCCATCGACCTCTACGTTAACCAGCAGAGAAATAAGGTCATCACCGCCCTTGTCTTTGCGATCAGCCGCCAGGCTGTAACCGTACTGGCCCATCTCAATAGCGGCTTGCTTAACTTCTTCCGGTGTACCTCCTATATCAGGATCACTGGCTGATGTTTGCAGATCCGACCATTCTCGAAGCTTTGACCACATGTCGGCTGGAACACCCATCATGGAGCCTATTACGGCGCTAGGCAGTTGTCCGGCAATGTCGTATACAAAATTGCATTCCGGCTGATCAACACATTTCTGCAATATCTCTCGACAGATGTCTCTTATTTTTGGTTCAAGCTCAGCCAGCATTCTGGTGGTGAAACGACTGAGTACAACACGGCGAAGGGGACCGTGATCAGGCGGATCCATACCCAAAAGCTGCCCTTGAACCATAGGCAAAACATCTTCAGGCAAGTCATCCACAAGGACATAACCACGCTCAGCGGAAAAAGTTTTAAAATCTCTGGAAACGGCGCGTACATCCTCGTGTCGGCTGAGTACCCAGTACCCACCGCCATCAGGATGCGGATGCCAGTATACCGGTGCTTTTTCTCGCAGCAGCTGAAACTGCTGGTGAGGAACACCTTCGATGTAATGATCAGGGTTATAGATATCAATCTCTTCAAGCTTCATCAAAACACCCTCAAGCCAGGATTAAACTGGCATCAACCGTTAATTCCTGCTCTTCAGCCAGACGAAGATAATCCGCCAACTGACTGTGACCATCCGCAATGCCCCAAATGGCACCTTCATCACTGAAATTGGTCAGGCTACCTTCAATGCAGAAGAATACGACGGCAGGCTCTTCACTGGTTTCCGGCACCATTAGTGTATGAGCACTATTGGCTGGTTCACGAATAACAGAGCCGGATGTCGCAAGAAAATCATTTTCCAGATAGCCCCACCTTCCCTGCAGAGTAAATGCGGTCACTGCACCACTGTGACGATGTTTGGGAAGTAAGGTTCCTGGAGGGAAACGATTCATAGTGATCCAGCTACCGGTCTTGTCACAGACACGTAACATCTTGAAATCAATCCCCATTCCCTGATCGACCCAGGGTAGATCGTTATGATTAAGGTGGCCTGCAGCCAAGGGAGATTCCGGGATTGAATTGATATTAACTTCGGGGAGATCCATTCTCACTCCTTCACAGCTCTGTGTAGCTTGCTTCCAGCCATACCTGGCGGACAGAAAAGCATTGAGCCTATCTATTGTTATTATTATTTTGCGGAGAAATTATTACACCTGATTTAATTTCGAACAAGTATTAGTGTACGTCAATGTCTGTCTGCCGATGACTGGAGCAGAGGTGATAGCCGAGACGCTGGGGAATCGAACCTCGGCGTATCGGCTCAGGAATCAGAGAAAAACCGATTAAATATAACCCATTCCGCCTGAGCCTGTGGCAATGAAACAGACTTAAAACTGATCCTGGCACCAGGCTGTCGCTGAGCAAGCTGGCTGATACTGCGCCGACTTATACAGCCTATTTTAGGATAACCTCCCAGTGTCTGGCGATCCTGCATCAGAATAATAGGTTGCCCATCCGCTGGTATCTGCACAGCACCAAGAGCAATGCCCTCTGAAATGATGCCAGTCAGATCTCCCGGTAATTGAAGCTGGCCTTTTTCAAGCTGGCTCTTCTCTAACTGAAACCCCATACGATCTGAACGAGCAGATACCTGAAACTCCTGAGAGTAAAAATCTTTCATGGATTGTTCGGAAAAGAGTTTATGCTGATAACCTTCAATCAACTCTAATGCCAGAGGCAGGCCGTAATTCGGGATAAACTGTGCCGGTACACGTCTATTGAAACTCTCAGTTTTACTCATTTCCAGTATTGAAAGAGTGTCACCTTGTTGCAATGCCCTGCCATTCAGGCCCCCCATGTTATTTCGAACAACCGTTGAAACGCTGCCAAGAACGGATTTGATCTGAAAACCACTTGTTATTGCCAGATAACAAAACCGACCCTTTCCAGGCTGGCAACCTTTGAAGCTAATGCGATCCCCCTGCTTTGCCTGAAAACTGCTCCAGTTCCTGACCGACAGGCCATTGACCATGGCCTGTCCATCAGCACCGGTAATCGCAAGACTTGTCGGCTTAAGTACTTCGAACTCGCCAAGCCCAAGAGCAATTTCAATCACTACACAGTCACAGCTGTTTCCCAGTAAACGGTTGGCCCAATGGCTGGCGTATTCATCTGCAGCGCCACCCTGACTAAGTCCAGACTCACCAACGCCCAGACGGCCTTTATCTTGCAGTAAACATTGCAGGCCTGAATTAACCACTACTAAGGTTTGTATTTCAGTCGCCATTCCAGCGCAGTCCTCCTGACTTCAAATATTCTTCCAGTGACATTGGTTTGAATTTCACCCGATCACCTACGTTGAATGGTGTCATTGGGTCATTCTCGGAATCAAACAAAGATGTCGTGCAGTTGCCAATGATTTGCCAACCGCCAGGTGAATTCTGAGGGTAAACAGCAGTCTGTTGATCAGCGATACCAAGACTGCCTTTCATTACTTTCTTTCGTGGCGTTGCCAGCCTGGGTAAGGTTATTCGCGAGTCAACGGATGCCAAGAAGGCAAAGCCGGGAGCAAATCCTATAGCGCAGACCCGATATTCACGGGCGCTGTGTATCTCGATCACCTCATCAACACTAAGATTAAGTGCCGCAGCTGCTGGCTCGAGATCAGGGGCAACATCCGGATGATAACAGGCTGGCAACTCGATCAGTTTGCCAGGCCCATCTGAAGAAGCGACTGAATCGGGCATTTTGTTCAATGTGGATTTTAGTGTTTTACTCACCGCAAGGTAGTCGAGCTGTAAAGCATCATACTGAATATATATGGACGTATAAGAAGGTATGATCTCTATCAGCCATTGGAACGACAGTGAGCGAATATAACCACAACTATTACCAATAAGAATGGCCGTTTCTTCACTGATTTCATTGGCAAAATAAATCATAAGGCCGGTTTCTGATACAGACTCAATCCGTATCAGAGAGGCATCAAACGTCATGCAAGGGCCTCACGAATTTTCTTAACTACTGCAATGGACTCAGGGTTATCACCATGAACACAGAGAGTGTCGGCATTGAGAGACAGTCGCTGTCCTGAATCGGTTATCACTATCCCTTCTTTTGCCAACCGTTGTGCCTGTTCACAGATTACTTTTGAATCATGATGTACGGCACCAGATTCCGTCCGTGGCAATAACTGCCCTTTATCGTTATAGGCACGATCTGCAAAGGCTTCAAACAGCAACTCTACCTTTGAAGCTTTGGCCAGAACGTTATACTTCTGGTTATCCGCAGTCGCCTGAATCATTAACTTCACGTGTCCATCAAAGGTAGCTGCAACTTTCAGGATCGCTTCAAACACCTGCTGGTCATTCATCATATCGTGATAGAGAGCACCGTGAGGTTTGATATAACTGACTTCAGATCCATATAACTGACAGATAGCCTGCAGTGCTCCCACCTGATATTGAACCAAATGAGTAATAGCTTCGGGGGTATGTGGAATCGAGCGACGACCAAAACCTACTTTATCGTCATATCCCGGATGGGCACCTATAGTGGCATTCCGGTCAGCAGCCAGTTTGACAGTCTCCGCCATGGTGTCGGGATCAGCCGCATGAAAGCCACAGGCAATATTAGCCATATCGACACAGGCCATCACTTCGCTGTCACAGCCCATTTGCCAAGGTCCGTAGCTTTCACCCATGTCACAGTTCAACAACAGTCGGGGTTTATTATCGATCATTGAGTCAGCTCTTATTTATTTTTGATAGTACTGCCATATCCGTTAACCGAACTACTTTTGCGAAAAAGATGTCTACAGAAAATGACTACTGGAGAATATTTTAGGTAGCAGGTAATACGACTACGGCTTATCAGTCTGTTCAATAACGATAAATGATAGTTTAATATACGTAACGCATGCAAATCGTATACGTAGTATTGACTAGGCCTTATAGAAAAGTATAGTTTTATAAAGAACAGTGCTCGTATAACAATTGTCTGACTTTCAGCCAGCCCCGTTGTGTCAGCCAGTCCCGTTGTGTCAGCAGAGTCACTGGTCATAAATAATATAATAAGGAAGAGACCATGAGACGCCTTTTTCGCAAAGTTGCCCTTGCAACAGCGGTTACCAGTTCGATACTTGCCGCTTCGGCACAGGCCGAGATTCGCTGGGATATGCCTACCCCTTACGTAGACAGCATTCATCACACTCAGAATATTCGTGAATTTGTAAAAGACATCAATACTGCGTCGGATGGTGAACTCACCATTAATGTTCACTCTGGTGGGTCTCTGTTTAAGCACAAAGAGATTCCAAGAGCAGTTCGTTCCGGTCAGGTACAGATTGGCGAAATGCTGATTGGCATCATGGGTAACCAAAACCCGATTTTCAAACTGGATAACCTCCCTTTCCTGGCAACCAGCTTTGAACAGGCAGAGAAACTCTGGAAGGCTTCACGCCCAGAAGTTGAGAAGGCTCTGGATAAAGAAGGAATGAAACTTCTTTACTCCGTACCTTGGCCGCCACAGGGTATCTACAGCAAAGACAAGATCTCTGATATCAAGGATCTAAACAGCACCAAGATGCGTGCTTACAGTGCGACAACATCTCGCTTAGCTGTTCTCCTTGGAGCTTCACCGACCACTGTTCAAACTGTTGAAGTGCCACAGGCTTTCTCAACCGGCATTATCGATACCATGATCACTTCTCCAAGCACGGGTGTTAGCAGCCAGGCTTGGGATTATGTAAACAACTACACCGATGTTCAGGCCTGGTTGCCAAAGAATATGGTGGTTGTAAACAAGAGCGCCTTCCGTCGTTTACCAAAAGAGATTCAGAACAACATCATGGAAGCGGCTAAAAACGCTGAACAGCGTGGTTGGGATAAAGCCCGCAAAGAAACCGTCCAGAAAACCGCTGAGCTAACCACCAATGGCATCAGTGTTGCCTTGCCTACCGAACATCTGATGGAGCAGCTGAATCAGGTGGGTGCCACCATGACCAGTGAGTGGCTGAAAGAGTCAGGTAAAGCTGGCCAACAGGTAATCAGTGCTTACAAGCAGTAAAAGCTGAATCAGGCGCCAGCATTCGTTGGCGCTTCCAGGAGTATTCAAATGCGTAAACTGCTCAATTGGGTATACAGAATGGCCGGTGCCGCTGCGGCTCTGTGTATCGTTCTGGTCTGCCTGTTAATTTTGGCTCGTGTATCGGGTCGATTGATGGGAGTGGTCGTCCCTTCCAGTGATGACTTTGCCGGTTTTCTACTCGCCGCTGCCAGTTTTCTTGGCCTGGCTTATACCTTTCAAACAGGCGGCCATATTCGTGTCAGTCTGTTTGTGTCCAGATTCGGTGATCGTTTAGCCCTTCAGATTGAGCGTCTGACTCTGGTCATGGCTTGTGTGTTGATCAGCTATCTGAGTTGGCAATTGGTATACATGGTTTGGGAATCAAGGATCTATGAAGAGCTCTCTTCCGGATATATTGCTGTGCCTCTCTGGATTGTCCAGCTACCTATGGCCCTTGGTATGTGCGTGTTCTGTTTGTCGATTCTGGACCAGACTGCACAGAGTTTTCTAAAAGGCCGTCGCCTGCCGCTTTCCGAAGATGAGCAACTGGCAGCTGGAGCGAATGAATGAGCGTTATAACGATTGGCATCCTGTTATTGTTTGCCCTTTTTGCTTTACTGGCCTCCGGCTTCTGGGTTGCTCTTTCTCTGTTATCCGTTGGCATCATCGGCATGGTGGCACTGGGTAATGACAATTTTGGTCTTATCTATGCCACAACCACCTGGGGAGCTGTTTCAGATTGGTCGCTGGCTGCTCTTCCGTTGTTTATCTGGATGGGAGAAATACTGTTTCGTACCCGTCTCTCCCAGGATCTGTTTGATGGCTTATCGCCTTGGCTACGCCGCCTACCTGGCCAACTGCTTCACGTTAATATTCTCAGCTGTGGCATGTTTGCTGCGGTTTCCGGTTCTTCTGCCGCAACCGCAGCGACCATAGGCCGCCTGACTTTACCCGAGCTTAAACGTCAGGGTTATGATGACAAAATGGCCATCGGCACTCTGGCAGGTTCAGGTACTTTAGGCCTCCTGATTCCACCATCAATTATTCTGATTGTTTACGGTGTTGCTGCTGAAGTCTCTATCGGTCGTCTTTTTATTGCCGGTGTTATTCCGGGTCTAACTCTCATCGCACTGTTTGTTGGTTATACCGCTATATGGTCCATTCTCAACAAACATAAAATGCCTAATTCTGATTATTCAGAATCTCTCTCAAAACGCAGAGCACTTATACGGCTCATCCCGCTGGCCAGCTTAATTCTGTTTGTACTCGGATCTATCTACAGTGGTGTCACTACACCCACTGAAGCCGCAGCTTTCGGTGTGCTGGGCTCTCTGTTTTTGGCATGGAGATCCAATGCACTTGACTGGTTGAATTTCAAAGCCAGCTTGATGAGTGCTATGCGTACTTCCTCCATGATCATTCTGATACTGGCAGGTGCAGCTTTTCTAACGGTAGCTATGGGCTTTATCGGCATTCCGCGAATGCTGGCTGAGTCCATCTCCGATATGAACCTTTCCATTCATATGTTGCTACTACTACTGACCTTGATGTTTATTGTTCTGGGCTGCTTTCTGGATGGTATTTCAGTGGTTGTGTTAACAACGTCAGTTGTTCTGCCCATGGTACTGCAAGCGGGCATTGATCCACTCTGGTTTGGTATCTATATCGTACTGGTCGTAGAAATGTCTCAGATTACACCGCCCGTGGGCTTTAACCTGTTTGTGATTCAATCCCTGACGGGGCGTAATATTTTCTATGTCGCCAAAGCCGCACTGCCTTTCTTCTTCCTGTTGATGTTAGCTGTTGTAATGATTATTGCCCTGCCAGAAATGGTGACCTGGCTGCCTGCTAAAATGACCGCAGGATAAGACTCTTCAGAATATATATAGGGCTATGTTTGCATAGCTCAGGAGCTGGAATTGAATAATAAAACGTCTGATAAAAACAGTTCCACAGAGTTGGGTGATCGACAAACTGTTTCTATCATCTCATCTTCTCATCTGGCCGATGAAAATAGCCTGCCGTTGAGTGAGTTTGAATACGCTCTGACCATGGTGAATAACGCTTTTCAACGTTGGATGGTCTGCTGCAGTAATTCAGCGAACCAACATGAATTGAGTCCTCTGGATATTTTGATCATTCATAATATCAATCACCGTGAGCGTGCCAAGCGCATAGCTGATGTTGCCTTTACGTTGAATATCGAGGATGTTCATACGGTTTCTTACTCAGTGCGAAAGCTGCAAAAAGCAGGCCTCTTACAAGCGACTAAGAAAGGTAAGGATAACTATTACTCGCTGACTGAAAATGGTCTTGAATTCTGTGCGGAGTATCGAAAAATTCGTGACCAGTGTTTGATGCGCTCTATGGAGCAGCTTCAGCTGGATTCCGGTTTGAGTGATGTCGCTGCGATGATGAGAACCTTATCCGGACTTTACGATCAAGCTTCAAGGGCCGCCCATTCCCTCTGAAACAAAACGGCCAGGTTTACAGCAGGCCTGGCCACTCAGTTCTTATCTATTGGGAGCTGGGAAGAGTCCACATGAAGCTGGATGGTAGCGACTCTAAGAAATAACGCGCCCGCTTAAATAATTATTGAGCATTTGCCTCACTGAGGCGTTTGAGCTGACATAGGAATAGGCATAGGTTTTCTGTCTGCAGCGGTAGGCAACACTATCGGTTCAATCTTTGAGCCCTGCGGAAGAGTAGATGGCGTCCATTGTCGATCTCCTCTAACCTGAAATAAATCTGAGTTAAAAATCAAAGTACTCTTTTGTATGTCTCCTTTCCACATTATAACAGGCAGATACGAATCTGGATCAGTATCGAAACCAGGCACTATCCACTTAAGTAACTCAGATCCGACACCAACAATGTTGATTAGTAAAGCGTGATCTTTTTTGTTTTTCTCCTGATTTTCTTCAGATATATCAGTAACAATTGCATCAATAGATGATAGATCTTGATCATGGTTATGCACATGCACTACTGATTGCTTTGTCACCTTATAAGCTGAGAATATCATAGATGCTTCTGATACTAGTCTTAAGGCTTGGACATTTTTTGCAGACGAATCGACGGTCATGTCGTAACGTAAATATGGATGTTCTTTGTCAGATTGAGTAAAACCGTCGTGGTCCATTGTCATAAGAAAATCTTTCAAACTACTGAGGGAGTTTTCAGTATTTAGTTTTTGAAAACTAATATCGGGTAAAAAGTTTTCAATATCTTCATACGCGTCAGGAATAGCCGATAGAATTAAATGTCCGTCACCTTTTCTAAAGTATGCTTGCAATGCCTTATAGCTATTATCAATTTCGGTTACTGTCCAGTTTTCGTACTTATTTTCTTGCGCTGTTATTAACCAACCTACAAAAATGCCAGGATATTGAATAGCGGTTTGTTGAACTAGCCTAAGGAATATAAATGGATTTTCTATACTTTGTTCTTTAAGATCATGTTCTTGAAGAGAAAGATAGGTATCTTCTTCTTCTTTAATTTCCATTTCCTTGATTTTATTATTATACGTCTTAATAATTGATTCTTGTATTTTCAATTCATTCTCTATAAGTTCGATAACAGATTTAGCAATTTCCTTTTCTAAATGAGGTTTTATTTCACTTTCATATAAAGAAATATGGTCAGCAGCCTGTCTATGAAGATCAGAAGCAGAATTAAAATCCGTGCTCAGTCGTTCAAATTCATTCCCTGCTGCTTGGAATTTGCTCTCTGTGTATTTAGAATTTATTTCATGAGCTTTTTCAAGCCACGGTGATACATGTTTAATCATAAACATAATGGAGTTCAATCTTGTTCGTCTGAATTTTCCCTCTTCAATAGTTATTTTACTTTTTGATTTTTTTAAACTAATTTTGTTAATTAATTTAGAATATATGTCGTACTCATTTTCATCCAGTTTACCAATTTCATCTTCTAACCACTTAGCTAGAGCATGAGTTTCTTTAGAGACATCAACCTTAAAATCGATTGTTGATAATTGACGAATTGATTTTGTTGTTTTGAAGCCATCATCTTTACTTAGTGGATCTAAAGCACCATGCGCTGCAAGAACTACGAGAATATTTTCAATAAACTCATTTGGAACGTTCCTATGTAACGAGATAGAATCGAAGAATGATGACATAGATGCATTCCAATCGTCATCTTCTTCTTGAAAAATTATTTGTTTTAAACATTTTTGTAATTTACAAACCTCTTGGTCGTCATGATCTTTTCCCGTTTTTATTTTTTTGTGAGGCACATCATTTTTATACCATTCTGTATCGGGATTTCTCAAAAAAAGCGTTCTGCTTCGATATTTTCTTTTTAAAAAATGAGCCAAAGTCGATAGAATATCTTCACTACTCATACCGACTAAATGATCTTTTATATAACGCGTTGATTCACCAAGATCTCTAATTCGTTTTTGTTTTTGTTTTCTAGACAATGTTCTCAATTTATTTTCTGCACCAGTCTCAACTGAAACTTTTGATAGACTATCTGGTTTTTCATGGCCAGTAGTACTGCTTATAGGATCAGAGCTCAATTTTTTTACTGTTCCAACAGAGTCTTCTATAGCAGCAGCCTGAGGTTGTTCATCACTCATTAAAACTCGTTCGCTGGAAACTGTTCCTTCCATAACTCCAATCTTTTCATGCTCTTCAGCTGCCGCAGTATTGCCCAACACCGTAATTCTATTGATTAAGTCTGATCCATCAGAAATACTGTCTCGAATTATGACGTATTGTGATTCGATTTCTGCGTAAGTCTCAAACTCACCTTGGTTAGCAGTACTTCTTATAGGCTCGGAGTTCACTTCTACGACTGCTGAAGACACAGAGCCTTTTAATGAGGTAACCTGAGGCTCTTCATCACCCACTAAATATTGTTTGCTGGAAACTACTTCCATGGCATCAATCTTTTTATGATCTTCAGCTGGCTTGGTACTGTCTTTTACTGTCTTCAAATTCTCGACATTTATACTAGAATCTTCAGAATTACTGTCTGATGCCTTTTCATTTTCGATATCATTGCCATGAAATAATTCAGATTCAGATTTAGATTCAAAAGACTGAATTGATTCTGGCTCGTTACCTTCGCCGCTAGACTGTTTTATTTCTTCTTGTATATTGCTCACCGAAACGGATTCGACTAGTACCTGAATTTTATTATTATATAAATATGGATTTGAATCATCAGAAACACTATCTGAAACAACTTCGTGTTTTGATTCGGTCACGGGTACTTGAGTAGGTGTTGGTTCGATATGTTCATCATCAGAAATTTCTGTAGTGTCTTTCGTTTCACTTCCAGTTAATTTTTCAACGACCTTTTCTCCTGATGTATCACTATTTTTTGAATCAGAAAATTGGGATAATTCAGATGATTGAATAAGAATGGGATGAATGCTTTCACTCTCATCAGAACTTTGCTCAGTTAACTTGTTGCTAGCTTCTGCTTCTGGCAAGTCTTTTGAACTTGAATCAGAAATATCAGATTCAGTTTTAATCGTTGAAGGTGTGGCTTCAGAAAATTCTGATTCAGCAGATTGATTAACTAGGGAGTCATCTTCTTCATTATCACTTTCATCAGAACTGCTGCTTTCTTCTCCTCCGCTATCTCCTTCACTATATCCAATAGCTGCTTCAACTATCCCGATAGTATTGTTGCTTTGACCACTGTTTCTATTGAAATAAACAGGTTTCCACTCTGATTCCTCAATGGTACTACGTTTACTCACTTCAACAATACCAATAACACTAAGAAAATCAATTCCATTATTATTAGTGATGAAAGGAAGCGCAACGGTTCTTCTACCCTCATTTGATCTCACATAATGGCGTTCATTATTTTTAAAGGCATCAGTAACTACGCTAGTCATTCTATTTTCATGAGACCCATGATTATGGAGAACATCTCTTTGAACAATCTCTTCTCTGAAAGAAGGTTTAAACAATGTCATCTTTAAGCCGGCATGAACTAAGTAGGGTGAAAGCCGTCTGACGGTACTTTTTCCCGTGCGATCAGCAAACAGCCAACTGGTGCTCCAGCGTGAGTTAATTAATTGGACAGGGTTCTCTTTCATCACAAATTCATCGGATGCAATGAATAAGCATCGAGTATCAGAATGAGAGAGAGCCAAATCGGCTGGTAATCGATAGGTTCGATCACCGATATCCAAAGACATGCAACCATTGAGCTTGTCTACTTGCAGCTTGGGATTAACAAACGCTTCATGATGGTCTTTATTAAATGCAGGGCTTG
The DNA here is from genome assembly GCA_004762125.1 of Oceanospirillales bacterium. GTDB lineage: Bacteria > Pseudomonadota > Gammaproteobacteria > Pseudomonadales > Endozoicomonadaceae > Endozoicomonas_A. The sequence continues at coordinate 114,065 of SIHQ01000016.1, forward strand.
GTATCAATAGATCTTCTCGTATTGGTGTGCGATCGTGCCATTGAGAAGGAACTTTAAGCCAAGCATGAATGTGAGTCAGCATTTCACTGGACAACAAAGAAACATAGTCATTTTTGTGATAGAAGCTTTTATCACTGCCTGTCAACAGTCCTTCGATAAAAGGCGGTGCCGTGCTCATATCAAAATATCCATTTTTCAGAACTTCCTCAGTCATTGCTTCTTCATTATTTCTTACTGCACGAATATGCAACCTAGTGTCCGCATTATTAGACTGAAATAATGTGATATTGCGAGAAAGAGGTTGCCATTGACCGGAAAATGAACCGATTGACTGTTCATCAAGAACCATGTCAATAAATGCATTGTTCTCTTTAAGAAAATCACTGAGTTGAACCACAGAATCGGCACTACTATTTACATTAATAGAATCATCACCTGACTCAATAATGGGCATGATTCTTAAGAGTGTCGTGAGTTTGGGCTGTGCTCCAACGTTCGATACTTCCTGTACAAACATTGCTGTCAGTGGTGCTCCGGGAAATGATATGGGATATAAACTTGCGGTAGGAGACTGATGAATACGCTGGGCATATTGACCAACCGTTACCGCTAGTCCAGTAAGATCTGCAATAATCAACCCCATGACAAAATTGGGTGAACTTACCGCTTTAAAAAACGTCTCTATGGTGACGCTACTGCTCATTAAACTGTAGGCCAGAGTATCCTGATGACCTTTGATGGCGTTCCCTACCAACCAGGTAAGAGTTGGGACAAATCTAGCTACAGTCCAACGATTTGGTAAGTAATCAGACCAACTGTAATAGGAAAGCAGCGCTTCTTGCTCAGCATCTTGCCAAAATAGTGTCGCTTTTTCTTCATTTACCATTGTCCCATGGGGGTACGTCGTGAAAGTACGTCCTTCGAAAGCAGATACATCGATATGAAAAAAAATCAACCCGATCAGAGATAAGATTATCCATTTAGACGATAGCTTGAGCATAATAGAAAGTGACAGCTTGTATATTGCAGATGCCACAAATATAGTCGAACTATTTATAATGTCATCAAGTGGGCGTTTATTCTATTGTCTGTGAAATTCTTCCGATATGCGTTTTTGATAGAACGATAGTAAAGGATTTTCTTGTGTCCTTTAGTGAGAACAAGAGACGAATCCATTTCGTAGCAAGCTTAAGTTCAGTTCAGTTCAGTTCAGTTCATATTAAAAGAGGCTATGGATAGCATTACAATTCTGTATCAATTATTACCGTTTCTACTCCTTCACTGTTATTTCATATTTTGTCAAAGTCAGATCACCCCTAACCCACCACCAACTTCTTTCATTATCATATCCGCAGTAGCTTTCAGATCATTAATCAGACGTTCTTGTACGCCCTCTTTGTGCATAATCACATCCGGGCCGGATACATTAATGGCTGCCACTACGTCACCGGTGAAGTTACGTATAGGTACCGCTATGGCGGTAGAATGGTCAGAATAATGAAGACTCCAACTTTGGGCACGTTCTTTTTCACATATGACGATCAGATCTGGCAATGTCTGTGGAGCTGGATCGGGATACCCATCCAAACGCTGCCCCTGATACAAAATACTTAACTCTGCAGGTGACATGCCCAGCAATAACGCACGCCCCATAGCAGTGGTATGACAAGGGAATCGAGTACCCACAGGCACATTTACTGATATTCGCTGCAATGCCAAAGCTCGAAAAACGTAAAGCGTTTCATTACCTTCACGAATCGCCAAATGGCTGGACAGAGACGTACTGTCACGGAGCTGAGTAATAAAAGGAGCTGCCACTTCAACAATTTCACGGCTACCTAAATAGCTAAAGCCACGAGAGACAACTTGGGAGCCAAGCTCATAAGTATTGATTCCGACTTTATTGAGGTAACCCATGGATGACAAGGTCTGCACAACTCGATACAGCGAGTTGGAACTGACATTTAAATTCGTTGCCATATCAGCCTGAGATATACGACGTTGATTACTATCGAACATCTCCAGAATCTGCAGTCCCTTTTGTAAGGCTGGAACAGTATAATTCTTTTCAGTAGTACTCATTGTGACACTCAATATCCACTGTAAATCGAAAGAGCACTCTATACTCATTACCTTAGAATATTGAGTGCTCTGTTCACTTCAAAACCTAGCCAGCGCAGAGTTGCTGAGCAGGCTTGCCTTGGCGGTAGTTACGAAGCAATACTGCAATCACTGTCGAACCAGCCAGAAGAATAACCCACGGATTTGAACCCACTAGCACTAAACCGGCAATGGTCAGTATCACTTTTTCGATTTTCTGTATAGGTGCACAAAAGAAGCCTATGTAAGCAGCCGACAGCCCCACAATACAGAGAATACCGCTCGTCATCGCCAGACCAAATTCTGCCCAGCTGAAATTGAGGAACAAGAGGCTCGGTGCATAGATAAACATAAACGGCACCAGCGCTTTACCCATAGACAAACGAAACGCGGTGAGTCCTGTACGCATAGGATCTGAACCGGAAATTCCTGCCCCGGCATAAGCCGCCAGGGCAACGGGCGGTGTCACATCAGCTAACACTCCGTAATAAAAGATAAAGAAGTGTGAAGCCAATAAAGCGATACCAAAATCATCCAGTGCCGGAGCTACAATGGACGCAAGAATAATATAGGTTGGCGTGGTTGGAATACCCGCGCCCATAAGAATGCAGGCCAGAGCCACTAATAGCAGTGCTACAAAAAGAGTAAGAGCGTCCTGAGCAACCAGCTCGAATGGTATAAGAACGGTTAACCATGCACCGAAATCAGTTGCCAACCCGACAATGGCACCAGAAAATTTAAAGCCCAGTCCAGTCAAGGTAGTTACCCCTAACAGGAAACCAACACAAGCACAGGCCGCAGTGATTGCAATGGATTGCTTGGCACCTTCTTCTAGACTGAAAACGAGTCTTCGAGGGGTTAATACACTATCGCTATCCAACCGTTTGAAACCAAAGGGTTTGAGCAGTAACGGAATATAGGAGCATAGAACCGTCAGGATGATCCCCCAAAACGCGGCCAGGAACGGTGTGAATTGCATCAACAATAAACTTACCATCACAATCAGCGGAATAGTTTGATGCCAGTGCCGTGCCATTACATTACGCAGTCGTGGAATATCCTGTGCGGGCATGCCCTTAAGACCGAGACGGCGAGCTTCAAAATGCACCATGCACAAGGTAGCTAGATAATGAAACGCTGCCGGAATTACGGCGACTAAAATCAATTCGTTGTAAGGTATGCCCAGCATTTCCGACATCACGAAAGCAGAAGCACCCATAATCGGTGGTGTAACTTGACCACCACAGGATGCAGCCGCTTCAGTCGCTGCAGCAAAACGACCACTGAAACCGTAGCGCTGCATCATTGGAATAGTGAAAGCCCCTGTCGTCACTGTATTGGCTACGGGCGAGCCGGAAATCATTCCAAAGAAGCCGGATGAGACCACGGACACCTTAGCCGGTCCACCAGAGTAACGACCTGCCAGTATTGTAGCCAGTTCGATGAATAATTGACCCAGTCCTGATGCTTGAGCCAACACACCAAACAACACGAAGTGGAATACGTAAGTGGCAACCACACCAATGGCAATGCCATAGATACCTTCAGTACCTAAGTACAAGTGCTCCACCAACCGAATAATGTCATAGCCTCGGTGTGCGAGAACTCCTGGAAGATGAGGTCCGAACATTGCGTAGAGAAGTGCTAATACTCCAATGACCGACAGTGATTCGCCCATTGTACGACGAGCACCTTCGATCACCAGCATGATGGCCACACCACCCATCAGGTAATCCAGCGATTGTGGAAAGCCAATGTTTGTGATGAATATTTCATCAAAGAAGTACACCAAATATCCAGAAAACAAAGTACCAAGAATCGCCAGAGGCCAATCCAGCCAACCAGGCTTGTCGCCACGGCCACCCAATGCAGATAAGGGTAATGCGGACAGCGCCATCATTCCGGCAAAACCGTAAATGCTTGCATTGAGCAACATGGGTAGATCATTACCCAGTGCCCCCACTAATTGATGAGCAACCAATAAGTAGAAGGTTCCGTACATTAACCCCAACACAATACCTGTAGCTGGTCGTTTTGCTGCGCGTCGAGGGAAAACTAAAAACAACAGACCCATAATAAAGGTCATATGCACCGTGCGGTGGGATATTTCATTGAGCAGCCCGAAGCCTGCAGTATAAATATGGAAAATACTCAGTGCGACACAGACCACTGTTACAAACAGTTTTAAACTGCCTTGAAGGTCGCGAAAGTTACTTTCATTGTCATGCTCTTTAATCAGCTGGTCCAACTCCTGCTGATGCATCTCAGGCACCCCATTCATTGACTGACCAGAGTCAGATGCCGTTTTTGTATTCATATGTTCTGCTCTGTCTTATTTACAGTGGTCTACTGGCTGTATTCGCAGCCCTACGTCTGACCACTGGTTCAGATTTATTTTTATAGTTCCGGTGTGAAGCCGGTTACTGAAACGGCTATCTGTACGCACAATCAAATCATTGATTGGCCGCTTCAGATGCAGAATAAACTCACCGTCTTTGTGTTCAAATGCAACCGCATCTGGTTCTCCGTTCATGGAGGGTAATCCCTGTCCATGAGCAATAAAGCGTTCTTGTGTTTGTAATATACGATGACTGCCTTCTTCTGTACTAAGCAGTTGGTACTGGTCATAAACCGGTGTGAGTGAAACAGAATGAATAAATGACAATCCAAATTGTGGTTCGGACAATGCTGCGCAGGCCAGCAGCTGATCTGTCCGGGAATCACTAATACGCAGTGACATCGCCTGCGCACTGGTTGCTATCGTTGACACGACAACAACCAGCGACATCACCCAATTATTTAATGATGCCTTTTTCACGATAATAGCGCTCTGCACCTGGATGCAGTGGAATAGATACAGATTGCAGGGCAGTTTCCAGATTGATCTCTTTGCCTTTTACATGGACTTTCGCCATGGTGTCTGTGTTTTCGTACAATGCCTTGGTTACCGCGTAAGCGATATCGTCAGACAATCCAGCATGAGTCGCCCAGATAGCGCGAACGGCCAGAGTTTCTATATCCTTATCCAAACCTTTGTAAGTGCCTGCGGGCAATACAGTAGACGCATAATAAGGCTGAGTTTTCTGCAGCTTCTTAATCGGTGCTCCCGTTAATGGGATAATGCTGATTTTATGGCCATTGGAAAGTTCAACAATTGACGCAGTAGGTGAACCGGCAGTGATTAAGGAGGCATCAAGATTGCCATCCTTAACTTTCTCCGCAGACTGGGAGAAGGAAGAGTAATCTTCTTTGATATCACCACGAGTCATGCCGTGAGCACTGAGAAGGTCTCCCAATAGTTGCCATTGACCAGAGCCCGGTGAACCAGAGCTGATACTACGGCCTTTAAGATCAGAAAAACTATTTAGACCCGGCTGAGCCACTAATTGAACAGTCTCTGGGTACAAAGCACCCAGTGCTCGCAAACTTTTGATGGCCTTGCCTTTGAATTGATTCTTACCGTTGTAAGCAGCATCCAATACATCTGCAGCAACAAACGCAGATTCAATTGAACCACGACCCAAGAGGCTTGCGTTGGCTACGGAAGCGTTACCGGTTTCAGCGGTTGCTGACAATTTTTTACCGGCCAGCTCACTGTTATTTGAGATTACTTGCGCCAGCATTCCACCCAACGGGTAGTAAGTGCCACCTGTACCGCCAGTGGCAATACCAAAAAATACACGTTCCTGTGCTTGTGCGAGACCAGAGCTGAGGCTTACAGCCACTGCCGCAGAGATCAGAAGTGTCTTCATCGTTTTTTTCATTATTACTTCCTCATTGTATTAATGGCGCATTATTTCACGCCAGTTTCGGTTAACACCGATTTTTCACGTCAAATACCGACATCATATAAACATAAAATTATGAGCATAAAAACAATAAAATTGTCTTATATATTTATATACAAATAATTTATTTACATATAAATATATAAGACATTTTCATGCAAACTTCTCACTCTGTAATAAGCATCAAACCCAAGATTTCTCTTATAGTGATGCGGAACCGGAAATACAGCGACATGGACAAAGTCTTGCGACCAAAACACTTACCAACTGGTGGCATCCAAACACTGGATCGCAGCTCATTACTCATTGAGTTGATTGCTCAGGCTGGAGAGCAAGGTATGACAGCGGCAAAGCTGGAAGAACATTCCGGAATATCGATCGCCACAATATATCGCTTAGTTCAGGCACTAAGGCAGATGGGTCTATTACGGCAACCTCGTAATCGGGGTCCTTATTTGTTGGGTTATCAATTGATTGCCTGGGGTAATGCTGCCAGCCAAACACAGAAAATACGGCGTGTTGTCAGACCCACACTGCAAAAATTGACTGTGCAATTCGATTGTAGCTTTTTTCTCTTCGTACCAGATGGTTATAACGTTCTTTGCCTGGACATTCAGGACAGCTCTAGTCCTACATGCAGTTATGCCCATGATGTCGGTGGTCGTATTCGCCATGGTTTAGGTCAAGCCTCAATCGCTATTCTCAGCCACCTTCCTGACACTGAATACCAGGATGTATTGGCACAAAATCAAATCTGGCTACACCGTGATTACGGCATCAGCCGTCGTGACATTGATCAAGCCTCGGCCATGTGTCGCCACTTGGGTTTTACGGGAGGGGTTGAAGGTCGCAATCCCCCTGATTTTACTGGGCTCGCCTGCCCTATTCTTGATTTCCACAGTCTTCCAGTGGCTGCAATCAGTTGCAGTTTACCAAGGACTCAAATGACGGAGTCTTATCACAACGAACTGTGTGATGGACTTGAACAGCACCGTAAATCGCTGCAACATAATCTCTATAACGAGGCAGATGCTCCTTAAGAAGGGTCTTATAATTATGTCATTTTCACCCTACCCGTCCTATCAACGCCATTGTGGCTGGTCACGTCCAGATGACATGATAAAAGCAGCGCCAGCACTGCGCGGCGATCAAGAATACGATGCTGTCGTCATTGGCGCGGGTTATACCGGTTTAGCCATTGTTCAACGATTAGCACAGCTGCACCCTGAATACCGGATTGCCTTGTTAGAAGCGGAACAAATTGGTGCAGGTTCACCAGGGCGTAACTCGGGTTTTGTACTGGAAACTGTTCTGGGGGGAGTACACACCGCTCATTTTAATGAGATTCATGCACTGTATCAGCGAACTCACAAAGAGCTTATGAAACAAGCAGCCCTGCCAACTAATCGCTCTGGGCAGACCATATTCAAAGCTGCTGCGACAGCACGGGGAGAGAAAGCGCTGCAACAACTCAGCAAATCTTTACAGACCAGTAAGCAACCATGGCAATCTATGGATGCGAAACAGTTGCAAGAGCTAACAGGTTCGAACTACTACCGAGCCGGTATTCGCTTGTCGGGCAATCAACTGGTGAATCCAGTTGAGTTAGTAACTGCTATCGCCCGTCAGCTACCCGACAATGTTACGCTTTATGAGCAGAGCCCAGCGATTGAATTAGAGCAACATCAAAGAAGCTGGACAGTATGCACGCCTGAAGGCCAGCTCAAAGCACCACAAGTCTTTCTAGCCAATAATGCTTTTATCAAAGGACTGGGTTTCGGCCAGTCGCGCAGTGTCACTATTTATACCTACGCTGGTATCACTGCACCATTGAACGACAGCGAGCGTGAGCAAACCAGTAGCAAAGGCCAATGGGGTCTTCTGCCCGCTCATCGATTGGGCACTACTTTCCGCAGTACCAACGACGGCCGGTTAATGGTTCGTGGTATGTACGATTACGAAACGGAGGGTGGCAACGAAGTCCCCGATATTTTGCAGCGCAGCTTAAGCAAGCGTTATCCATCACTGCAGGGTGCCCGGCAGCTTGAGCAATGGTGGGGCGGGACTACATCGCTCACTGCCAATGGAGCTCCTCTATGGGGTCAACTCAAGCCAGGTTTATTTGCATCCGTAGGTTGTAATGGCGTTGGTATCGTTAAAGGCTGGTTGCTCGGTAAAACTTTGGCGGAGTTGGCCCATGGCATTGCAACTCATAATATTCCATCTTTGTTTGGCCGTCCTAGCTGGATTCCCCCTGAACCTTTCAGAAAAGTTGGTTTTTTAACGGTCAGTGCGATCGAGAAAAAACTAGCTGGCAATGAATGTTAAATGTCACTAATAACGTACAAGTTCAATAAATAATAACGGAGAAAATCTTGTGATTACGACTGTTAAAACAGATCTATATAACTCACCTTCACCTCTGGAATGGGCCACTATTGGTAATGGCATTCTATTCACGGCGCAAATTCCTATCGACAACAAAGGCCAGGTTGTCGATGGCGGTATTGAAGCTCAGGCACGACAGACTTTGGACAATCTCAAGCACACGATAGAGAAAGCCGGCGCTAATATGGGAAACCTGACTCAGGTACTCATCTATGTGACTGATAAGTCATACCTGGCCACAGTCAACAAGGTATACGCTGAATACTTTCAGCCGCCCTATCCTAATCGTGCGGCTCTGGTCATTTCTGGTTTGGCGCGTGATGAAATGTTGGTAGAAATGGTCGCTTACGCAGCAGTAGATAAGTAAGCTCTCATCTACATAAAAACAACTAAAGAAACCATGTTCATACAACGCAGTTTCTTTTTCATACGAGTAAAGGAGTGAAGTGGTTATAGTTCTCCGGACACACAAACACGGGTAATATCCAAACACTAATAGAGGTGTGTCCAGATGTCAGAAAAAAAGCTAAAAAGCTATACGTCTGAGTTTAAGGAGTCAGCAGTAAAACTCGCTGTTGAATCTGATCAGCTGGTGACTCAAACTGCAAGAAAGCTCGGGGTGAACATCAGCACTCTGCACACCTGGATTGTTAAATATCAGCATCCTGGCGCTTCTGAAAAGCCTCAGAAAAATGATGAACATATATACAACGAAGTAAAACGTTTGCGCAGAGAGAATGCAAAACTGAAGGAAGAGCGGGCCATATTAAAAAAGGCGGCCGTCTTCTTTGCCAAAGAGTGTCACTGAAGTTTAAATTCATTAGTGATAACCGGGAAGAGTTCAATCTCTCAGCTATGTGTCGGGTCATGTCCGTTTCCCGCAGCGGCTTTTATGAATGGCTCTCCCGTC